>CAWBKP010000011.1:0-318900 GCA_963789395.1 uncultured delta proteobacterium
ATGATTTCAGTTCCTTTGTAACCCTTGGCCTTGATCTCTACTGGCTGTTTATTTCGGTTCTTCCTCCTTTCACGATTCCATAACCCCAAGATCATGCCATGAACTTAACTGTTTGTTATTGATATAGTGCAATCGATGTGCCACCAAGCCGATTAACTTGAATACTTTATAACAAACTGATAATTCATGTTTTTTAGATAAATCATTTTAAACTGCATTCAGTTGAGGCTCCCGGATGTAACCATCGGTAACAGAGCTGCCTGTTAGATGTAACACCCGGTTACACGCGGTTGACGTCAAACCGTATTCCGAAAGCCTCAGATAGAGCAGCCGTCGCGTAATGCCCAGCATTTTTGCCGCTGCCTGTTTATTGCCTTTGGTCATTTCAAGTGTTTTCACCAGCAACTCCTTTTCAACATCCCGAAGACGGACCCCCCCGTCGGGCAGTTGATTAATCATACCCGTGGTCTGGATTTCCATGCTCAGTTTTCCGGCACAATTCTTCCGGAAGGTCCTGAATGGTAATTTCTCCGTTTGGACAGGTCACCAGAAGCCGTTCCACAATATTGGCCAACTCCCGGACATTGCCCGGATAGCTGTAACACTGCAGCAGGTCTATGACTTCACCTGTCAGAACCGGCACCGGCAAATCCATTCCCTCTGCATAGCTTTTCAGAAAATGATTCAGCAGCAAGGGGATGTCTTCTTTCCTGTCTCTCAACGGCGGGATAGTAATCGGCACGACATTGAGGCGATAGAAGAGATCGTCCCGAAAATATCCAGATTCTACATCTTTTTTTAAATCCTGACTGGTGGCTGCAATAATCCTCACATCGGTTTTGATGGTGGCATTGCCTCCGACCCGCTGAAATTCTTTTTCCTGGAGTATTCTGAGCAGCTTGACCTGAAGCGCCTTGTCCAGTTCGCCGATTTCATCCAGAAACAAGGTGCCGCCGTTGGCAATCTCAAATTTGCCTTTGCGCTGCTGTATCGCCGTGGTGAAGGCGCCGCGCTCATGGCCGAACAGTTCGCTTTCCATCAGACTGGCCGGAATGGCGCCGCAGTTGATTGCCACAAATGGCAAGTTTCTGCGGGTGCTGGTCTGACAGATCGTTCGGGCAATCAATTCTTTGCCCGTACCGCTTTCACCCTGAATCAAAACAGTGGCCGATGTGGGTTTCAATTTTTCGATCAGCCGATAAATATCATTTATGCCCCGGCTTTTACCGATAATCACCCCAAAACGCTGCCTGGGTTCATCGGATTTGAACTGCCGTTTCTGATGACGATCTTTCGCCCCCATTTTCTGGGCAATTCCCATCAGAATCGTGTTGAGATCGTGTTTGAGGCCCGGGCCTGAATATTCATAAAATCCGCCACCCTGGTATAAAAATGGACCCATCGGACCAGTAATCAGAATCGCGGCATCGGGCGCAATTCGCCTGGCCTGCTGAAAAAAACCGCCACCACCCATTTCCGAGGATTTGATATCGATGATAATGATAGATACTGTTTTTGAATGACTGTTCAGTACGGCCAAGTCCTTGCTGCTCATCCGCCACCCACAGCGGATCGAAGTCCGTTTGAAGCAATAAACCGCGGCAGAGACTGAAATGCCCGGTACCGGTCATCGACAATCAGGACCAGTCGGCTTATTGCCTTTAGGCGTTTGCACGTTTTTTCTTCAGAACATATCATCTGATTAAGCATTAACTCCTTCTCAGCCCCTTTCTGCACTGACAAGGAAATACAGACCATTATTTCAGGTCTTTTCATGACTGCCCGTTTCAACCGGGACTGCTGAAATGCCATTCCCGATCATCTCCCGGTTCAGACTTTTGCCGATAATGGACACCTTGCTCTGATTAAACGGCCTGACGGGCTGAATGGACACGTCGCCGGAAGCCAATTCCAGCACCTTCCAGCCTGTCACTGTTCGAAATATTCCCTTGGCACGAACGACTTCACCATACTCGGACAGCGTGTCTGTCATCCGATGAAAAATATTTTCAAGGGAAACCGGGTCAAACCCGCTTTCGGCAAAAACAAGGCCAAAGGATTCGTATCCCAAGGCATCCGCATCTTTGTCAAAATGAGGCTGCAATCCCGCATTTTCCGGATGATCCAGATATTTGAACCACCGGCTGCAAAGGAACCGGCCCTGTACCGTTATTGGATTTCGGTTGAACAGTCTCCTTCCGGCGGCTGTCCGAATGTGCCGTTGTGTCACTTTCAAGTTTGGATCCGGAACCAACAGACAGAGCGGCGTGATACTCGTTCCAGTTGATGGCTCCAAATTCGGTCATGAAAACCGTTAGTTCAGGATTGATCGCGGAGATGGCGGACTGAATCACCTTGGCCTTGCGCTGATCTACCCTGTCACATTTATTCAACATGATGACATGTGCGTTTTCCACCTGGGATTCAACAAAATGCCGGTTAGCCCGATACAACCCCATGAAACCGGTGGCATCGGCAATCAGTATTTTGTTAATTCGGGTGACTTCCTGCTCGAACAACTGCGCTTCCAGAATCCACTGAATTTGCCCGATAGTGGCGACCCCAGTGGGTTCAATAATGATTCTGTCCGGCTTCAAGGTATGGCTGATTTCCAGAATCTGAGCCCGGAAATCAGCCTGAAGCGTACAGCAGATGCATCCGCTGGGCATTTCGACCACATTGCCGCCCTGTGATGACAGAAGCTCGCCATCAATGCCTACATCACCAAATTCATTCACCAATACTACGATTTTTTCATCAGAATCCCATTCCCGAAGGATTCGCGTGATAAACGTGGTTTTGCCGGAACCTAAAAATCCAAAAATCACATCGATAATCATCTTAGATGCACTTTCCTGGTACCCGGTGAAACAGATAAGGATACACATGACCCAGAATCATGAAAAATCCGATGTTCATTCGCCCTCTGAAGTCAACTTCAATTCCAGTTCGCATTCAAACTGATACATTTAAAAGTACAGACTCATCTCTGCTCGCTTTGCTTTCGCAGTCTCAGCCTGAATGCTTGCTGGAGTGTCATTTTAAATCAATTTGAATACCGTCAAAAATGAATTAACCGATTTGTCACACAATCCGGTTAACCGTTCCATTTGCTTCGTAAGGCCTCCCATTTTTCGCCGGCCAATGCATCCTCAGCCATGCCCGGCGCCTGGCTTGCTTCCTTGCCCCAAACACCTAGATCGTAACTGGTCACATATTCCTCACAGACCGCTCCGCCGCCGCAGATAAAGGGAATTTGGATACCGGCAGCTTTAAGCTGGTGCGCGATTTTCGGAAATGCCGTCATGGTGGTAGTCATCAGCGCGGTTCCGGTAACCATCACGGGACGATGCTCTTTACAAGCCGCTACCACCTTGTCAACCGGCACGTCGGCACCCAGATCAATTACCTCGAATCCATTGGCGTTCAGCAGCGCATTGACGATCACCTGACCGATGTCATGGATGTCGCCTTCAGCAGTATGGGTAACAACCTTGCCTTTTCTATCCATGGATTTGCCCATGGCCTTTTCGCACTTGGCAATGCCGATATTCATCGCATCCGAAGAGAGGATGACCTGGGGCAGAAAATATACGCCTTCTTCCCACAGCCGGCTCACTTCGTTCATGCCGGCAATCAGTGCATCGTTAATGATGTCGAGCGGTGTTTTTGTTTTCAGGGCAGTATCCACGGCAGGGCCTATTCCATCTTCATCCCCGTCTACCACGAACTTTGCGATACTTTGCAGAATGGGATCTTTGGAAACCTGTTTGGCTTGTCCAACTTTTTCGAGGTCAAGATCGTAACGTTTAAAAATATTTGAGAAATCTTTCAAAATTTTCATAAAAAAATACTCCTTTCCTCTTTATAAAGTTTATTAAAATGGCTCCGGCAGGAACCCCGAACATCCATAGGTTGATCTTCTGCTTAATGCGCCTTGGCAACATCCAGCATGGCCAGAAGGTTTTCCATTGGCGTCCCCGGCGCCACGGCGCACCCCGGCGCCAGCATCTGGATGCCGTCAGCGATGGATTCCTCGCTTCCAGCCCTGACTGTTGCGGCATCCTTCATAAATAGCGTGGTTGCGGTATCCACGCCGCCCATTAAAATGATATCCGGCCCGCATTTTTCACGGGCCAGTTGTGCGCTGGCTTTCGGTTCCAGACTCAGTATCTCCGCTCCGGTCTGCCCCATCCAGGCGACGATGTTATCCACGTTGCCGCAGATATGCAGAATTTTAGGTACATTGATTCCTTCGAACTGGGCGGTTTGATATTCCATCTCATAATCCCTGTAAGTTTTTGGTGCGATCAGGTCCGGCGAAGCTGTCATGTCCTCACAGGAAATCATATCGGCACCAGCCTCGACCAGGGCATGGGCAAGCATATTACCGGCTCTCTGGCCGATTTCCAGAAACGGCCGCATCTTCTCCGGCGACTTGAAGCTGGCCTTGAGCAGAGGAACCGTGTCCACCAGAGCGCCTGCGATGGTGAAGGGCCCGATGATCCCGCCGATAATGAGCACTTCGTCCTTCAACTCCTTTTTTAAAATGCGGACTGCTTTCAGCAATTCCGGAATTCTGCCGCGCGAGAGAAAGTCTTTCGGGAAAACAGGCGTATCATTCAGAGTATAGGGAGACGGATGTGCGATGCCTGGAATTCCTTCAGTACCGCCGGACTTGACCCCGCACCCAAGGGCCTCGGCTTCAAATGTCTGGCAGAAAGGGACTCTTACCGCATCGAATCCGACCACCGTATAGGCTGCCAGAGCTTGTTTCGCCATGTCTTCACCTTTTTCATGACCGCTGGGCCAGAAGGCCTGAACCTTTTCCATCTGCTCGTAGGTGACAGTAGAATTTGCGCAGAAACAGGGCATGCGGTCGGGTTTCTGGTGGTTTAATACTGCCATCACACGTTCTTTGGCATTCATACACTTACCTCCTGATTAAAATATATGAGAATAGAGAGACAACGATAACATTCAACAATAAATTATATTAAAGATAGATAGCTGCTAATGAGAAAACCGTATCAAATGAAAACAGTCTTTAAGTAAAAAAGAATTGATGATTGCAATTCACGGAGGTTCAAGGGCAAATGCCGCATCGATGATCAAATCAACGGAATTCAATCAAAAATGCGCTCTTTACCCTCGAAAGAGAGGCATCATGGCGTGAGCAGGTATCCTGACTTGCAGTCCGAGCAGACTCTTTGAACCGTCTCAGCCGTGTGAAATAAGTCGCCGGCCGATAACAGAGTACACTCTTCGAGGATTCGATTTCAAAAAATAAAGCCTCGAAGCATTCCTTAGGGAATGCGTGTCGCTTACAGTTGCGGGGCAGTGATGGATTTACACCATCTTCCCTGCTATAAAACAGGTAAAATGATTTAAGATATATAAAAAAATTAATTATAAATCATTTATTGATGATATTAAGCAATATTAATGCCACTGATACACGAATATAATATATATTTTATTTACGCATGATTTTCGGCGGGTTATACACCGATACGAATATCGATTCAAACCAATGGGCAGGACAAGTCAAACACTACAATCGGAGAGATATCAGAGGCATTTCAATTATATTCAATATTATTGAGATATTAAATGTGTGACACCAATGTCACGGTATGACATTGGTCGGTGGGGGGACTGGGAGCGAAATCGGGCGGTGTCCAGCTCATATTCCTTGATCTTTCGCCACAGCGTTCTGGTGGTGATTCCCGTAGATTGGGCAGCCTTGGTGACATTTCCGTCGAACCGTTTTAACGTCTCATAAATATATGCTTTCTCAAATCGCTTTTCAACCACGTCACGGGCCACTTTAAATGGAATATCGATATTCACCGAATAGGGGGATTCTGTCAGAGTTGTTCCAGTTGTTGTGCGTGAAAAATGGAGATTATCGATTGTGTCGCCCTCTGTGATGACAAATGCCCGTTCAAGAACATTTTCCAGTTCACGGACATTCCCGGGCCAGGTATGCTGCATTAGCTGAGCCATCGCCGTTGCGGTTAATGCTTTAATATTCTGGTTGAAATTTTTATTGAGCATGGGAATGAAATGTTTAACCAACAGCGGAATATCTTCGATTCGCTCCCGCAGGGGCGGGATGTGGATGGGAATCACGTTCAGCCGGTAGAACAGTTCCATCCGATATTCGCCCCGTTTGATTTTGGCATTGACATCCTGATTGGTGGCAGAAATCACCTTTACATCCAGATCGAGTGACCGATTGCCTCCAACCCGCTCATATTTTTTTTCCTGCAGCACCCGGAGCAGCTGCACCTGCATTCGGGGAGAGATATCACCCACTTCATCCAGAAAGATAGTGCCCCCTTTGGCATATTCAAATTTTCCGATTTTGGTACGGGTTGCACCGGTAAACGCCCCCTCTTCGTATCCGAACAACTCGGCTTCCAGCAGGGTTTCGGACAACGCGCCGCAGTTTATTCCGACAAAAGGTTTGTTGTTTCTGGGACTGTTAAAATGAATGGCTTTGGCGACAAGTTCCTTGCCGACACCGGTCTCTCCAGTAATAAACACCCGGGCATCGGTGGGGGCGACTTTCTGAATCAGTTTGTAGATGAGCTGCATTTTATGATTTTTACCGATTATGTTGCCGAAAGCATAGCGTTGATTAACTTCTTTTCTAAGGCTTCGAATCTCCTGAAGCATGCGCCTTTCCCGAATTGTCTTTTCAATTGCCATCAACAGAGCCTCGGGTTCGAACGGCTTCTGAATGTAGTCAGTCACGCCCTGTTTTATGGCATCGACAGCCGATGAAATGGTTCCAAAGGCTGTCATGATGACGCCCGATATATGTGGATCGATTTTACGGGCGATTTGGAACAACTGAAGGCCATCCTCACCCGGCATCTTCATGTCAGTTAGCAGAATATCAAATGTGTTAGCGGATAACCGGTTCACCGCCTGGGAGGAATCATGCGCCACCATCACTTCATAGCCTTCGTTTTCCAGAATGGTCAGAATGTGGGTGCAAAATGAAACCTGATCATCCACGACAAGTATTTTGTGCCCCATTTTCAAACCTCCGAGTGCCGGATATCATTTGATGGATTCAGGGGAAGCAGAATATGGATCGTGGCCCCATCATCCATATTGTTGACTGCCCAGATACTACCTTGATGGGCTTCAACAATTCGAAACGCCAGGGACAATCCGAGTCCTGTCCCCGATTCTTTGCTGGTAAAAAACGGACGGAAAATATTATTCAGATCGGATGCCTTGATGCCGACCCCACTGTCACAGATCTGAATACTCAGGCAATCCGGAATCTGTTGTGACCGTTGGCAGGAAACCGTCAGCCGGCCGCCGTTCGGCATCGACTGAACGGCGTTATGAACAACATTCCGGAATACCTGGCTCATCAATACCGCATCCAGTGAAAGAGATGGTTGCCCGTGTTCGTATCGTTTCTCCACCTCGATCTTGTTGTTTCTGATCGCATCATCATACATTTTCAGCGTTTCATCCAGAAGAATATCGATTTGTTGAAGAGAACGGCTCGGTTTCAGTGTCTTTGTGTATTCCAGCAATTCCGTAACGACCCGATTCAGATTATGGATTCCTTCAGAAAGGTTGGAAAAAATACCGTTCAGTTGATGTCTTTCCGCATCCATACCATGATCGTTCTTTTTGGAGCATGGATATCAACTGATTGTCCAGACTCAACGTCTTTTCCAATAATTTGGTCCCCATCAGAATATTTCCCAGGGGATTTCGAATCTGATGAGCGACCGCACTAGAAAATTCTCCAAGAAGCGCCAGTTCCTTGGATTTTTCAAGCTCGGCTTCCAAACGTTTCTTTTCAGTGATATCCACCCCCACACTTTCAATGCCGGAAATCTGTCCGAATTCGTCCACATCCGGATAAATCGTCAATGAAATTATATGGTCTTCACCTTTTCGATTCAACTGCCGATATTCCAGTCCCTTGGCCAGAGGAAGCTCTCCTCTTAATACTTTTCTGAAATAATGATTGATTTGCCTGCGGTCTTCTTCTGCCACAACAGAATCGGCGGAAAACTCCTCATGGCAGAGTTCTTCTTTCGAAAACCCGGTCAGAAGCTCCATGACCTTGTTTACAAAGACATATCGGTTTTTTTTATTGACGCGAAAAACAATGTCTTTTCCGATTTCCTCCCGACTCTTTTTCTGATCCTGAAGCTGTTGAATTTGAGTGGTTTTCTCAATGATTTTCTTTTCCAGAAAATCGCTCATTTCCTGACTGGACGTATACGCCCTGGCATTTTCGATGGCCAGAGATGCCGCGCTTCCCATCGCCTCGGCAAAAGACAGATCATGACTGTCGAAAGGCTTTTTGTCTTTTGCCCGAACGACAAGGAGCAGCCCCAATTTTTTTTGCCTTATCTTCAGAATTACCGAAAGCATGGAATGAATGTTCTGTGATCGAAACAAAAGCTTCATCTCAGGTGTTATTTTTTTTGACCGGTTGACATTTGTTATCAGAAATGTCTGATCTTTTGTTAACAACCATTGATAGATGTGTTTCAGCTCCTTGGGATAAATTTTTGGAAACAGAATGGAATTGATGCCATTTTCTCCACAGCACTTCGTATGAGTAGACAGAATCAAAGGAATCCGCGTTTCTGAAAATAAATATAACTGACAGTTGTTACCGATATATTCTGCGCCTTTTTCGGCTACGGACTTCAAAGTCTCTTTTAAATCCAACTTGGCATTGAATTTTACGATGGATTGAAACAAAAAAGCTGCTTCGTCTTTTTTCTGCAGGCTTTGCCGATAGAGATTCTTGTTTTCAATGGCCATACCCATGATATTGGCCAGTCCCGAAAGCAATCTGATGCCGGCACGATCAAAGGGTTCTGTTGCCTCACGCAACAGAAACATGACCCCCATTATCGTTTCCTTGGATTTCAGGGGAACGCCGACGATCATTCTGAACAGGCCGAAAATATTCAGATTTTTCCCCGTGATAAAACTCTGCTTCAACCGGTTTCAACACCGGCTTGCCTACGGACAGTATCTCTTTTAAATATTCTCTTTCAATTTTTCTGAGCAACTGCGGTGAAATTTCATTACTGCCGCAGTCCGAGACGGATAATTTCATTTTTTCGGACTCCGCATCCCGTGAATAAATCAGCATGCGCGATTCCTTGAAAACATATTGGATGGTGTGCATGGATTTATACAGCGATTCGTTAAAGTCCATGGACTGATTGATCTTGGCGGAAATGGCACTGATCGCGAACAATTCCTTACTCAGGGATGTGACGCGCTGCTGAGTTTCCAGATTGAATGCGCTCAGATTCTGCAGCTCTGTTTTTACTTCTCGAATTTCGTTACTAAGCCGAATCTCTTTAATTTTGGCAGCCAGTTGCAGACCGACCAGATAAAAAAGACTCAGATACTCCTTGTCCGGAATCAGAATTTTATCAAGTCGAATATTCAAAAAGCCTATCAGCCGGTCAACGTCTGGAAGGGGAAAGATAAAAACTGAAGAGATGCGGTGGGAGTCGCTTGTTAGCCGATGGATGGGAAATGGGTGATTCCATCAGCCAGCTCTGGATTACAATGTCCTTCTGCCTGTCGGTGGCCAGGCCCAGGTTTCGACCGGCAGCCACCGATATCAGTCTGTCGTTTGCATTGAACAAGAGAATCTCGATTCTCTTCACATGTTCCACATCAAGCAGATGAAAAAGGGTGGATTCTAAAAGGTCATCCAGATTGTTCAGGGTTAAAAATGATTCTATAACCTTCAGAACACGCCTATCCATTTTTCCGGGAAGAATATGTTGCATGCAGGCCTCTATGACAGGTTGTGAATTCAGACCCAAATGCCGTGTAAAAATACCGGGGTCATTTTTCAATACCGACCCTGGCGGGAACACCTGCCTGAAAATAATGTTTGATCGCCTTCATTTCGATGACATCATCCGCCAATTCGATGAGTTCCGGACGAGCCTGTCGCCCTGTGATCACAACAGAAACTCCCGTTGCACGGTTGTGAATGGCGTCAAGAAAATCGCTGAGCGGAAAGAGGTTGTATTTCAGAGCCACATTCGCCTCATCCAGAACCACAAGATCATACGCACTGGTTTTCAAAATGGCTGCGACCCTTTCAAATCCTTTCAGCGCATGCGCTCTGTCCTCTTCATGGGGCACGCCGTCGATAAAACGCCCCAGGCCGAATTGCTCCACCGTAATCAGGTCGTCAAGCCGTTTCAACGCTTTAATTTCACTGTATTCGCTGCCTTTGATGAATTGACCGAGAAACACTTTTTTCCCGGCTCCGGCTGCTTGGATACATAAGCCCAGGGCATAGGTTGTTTTGCCTTTGCCGTTGCCCGTCACTACCAGGATATCACCGGCCATGCTTCTTCCTTTCATAGGGTGCAAATGATGCCCCGGCTTTTTATGTCTTCACTGATCATTTCACCGCAACTGCCGATGAAATATGGAATTCGCAAACGGCATCAACAGCATTTGTAGAGCCTTAAAAGACGTTCATCCATGACAAAATAAAATTTCATGAACGATGATCCATCCATGCGGGTCCGAATGCCATGAACCGTGTTGGCCAACTGGATCGTACTTCTCAAATGGGTGATCATGATCAGCTGCCTGCTTTCGGACAGATGCTTCAGCAGGGCCTGCATGGATTTATGATTGGTGTAGTCGAGAGACGGTTCCACTTCATCCATGAGAAAGATCGGACTCTTCAGCTGCCCGAACACCGCCAACTGCAAGGCAAGACTTGTCACCGATTTTTCCCCGCCCGAAAGCTGGTGGGCCTTTCGCTTCCGGTCGCCCCGTAGATTGACTTCGATATCAAGGCCCTTCGCACCGTTACGCGAAACGCTTTTCAAGGCGCCGCTGCCTTCCGGAAACAGATATTGCAGATAGGACTTGAATTTTGGAGCAATTTCAGCGTCGATTCTATCCTCGAATTCCGATTCTTTTTCTATATCGATCAACCGCGCAATCCGTCTGCGCCGCTGAACAGAATCCAGCATCAGAATATCATTGATCTGTTCCTGCTTGATAATCGTTTTCAGTGTATCATCCAGATTGAATTCGGCCAGTCGTTTCCGGTAGCCGCCACGATCCACGTCAGTCCCATCTACAAAGTAAAAAGACATCGCCTCCCCGGGTCAGTTCCCTGACCACCTGCACGGCGGGCGCGTTATTTTCCGTTCCCTGTTTAAAATTCAGCTCAACCCGGATGCGTTCGGCAGGAGGGGTGTCTTTGGATCCGACGAAAAAAAGCTCTGCGGGATCATGGCATCTCATTTTCGAGATGTCGTCCTCCCCCATGGCCCAGACGACGGCATCCAGAATATTGGATTTGCCGACCCCGTTATTGCCGATGATCACACTGATTCCGGGCTGAAAGCTCATTTCAGTCTTTTGTGAAAAGGACTTGAATCCTTGAACATTGACGTCTTCAAGATGCATCTTGGTTTCTCCAGCTAAAAATAGTCATGGGTTTTTCGCTCTGTACCGGCGTTCGATTTCCGCAATCAGCTCCTCCTGGCCGGGGATCAGCGCTTCATACACCAATGTGCCGTCCAGGGCCACGCTCGGAAGAGATCTGGCTTTCAATTCGCGAAAACGGTCCACGCCTTTTCGCGTGCGCATGTCCCATTCACTGACTTCAATCAGTTCCTGTATCTCGTTCGGTAAAGCCTTTACCGATTCCGCCATATAGACGCAGGCAATTCATTGATTAAAGTCGGTCAACAGGACGTCAACATTGATTTTCTGCATAAGTGTTACTCCGGGTTATAAGGTGTTTTCCGAATCTGATACTGCAATCCGCTTGCCGTGTTCTCCAGAATCCCCCAGTGAATAAATCCGTTTTCATAGGTGTTTCCAATGCCTATGAACATTACCCCTCCCACAACGTGATGTTTCCATTCCCCGCTTTCGGAAAACACGACAAGCCGCACAGAGAATTGAGGTGTCATCGCTTCCAGGGCCGGGAAAACACTTTCATCTTTCATGAACCGGGTCAGGTCACAGACCATGTTCATTTCCAGGGCAAACGGGGCAAAATCCGAATATCCGGGCAGATCCTGAATGTAGCCGCCGTAAAATGCCATCCCTTTTTCATCGCCGATCTGAAACGACAGCACCTGTGGCAATCGGAGCAGCATGTCTCTGTTTTTGAGAGAGAGAGGCGAATCGGAAATGGCTTCTTTCCCCTGGGCGTATTGCCAGTCCAGTTGTCCGGCAATGGATTGAATCTTATTTTTAGTGATCATTGTGACAACGTTGTCGTTCTGTTTTGATAAACCCGTGAGATTTCCAACACTGTAAATGGCATGTACGTGCTCGTCCTGAACGGCATGCAGCAATCCGGTTAAGACTTCCTGGTTTCCGTCAAGATTTCCGATAAAACAAATCTTACCTCTGGGATACAGCATCTTCATAAACCTTAAAGGATGCGACAGGCTGAAGATCACCGTTTTTTACAGCGGCAAAGGCTCTGGCAAGCTGATCCGGGCAGGAGGTGGCGTTTCGGCAGTCGATTCCGGACAAGTAATCGATGATGGCGTTCATGGGTTTACCATCTAATAGTCGCCCGACCAGCAGGGCATTTCCCGGGCAGCCGCCGCCGACAAAACGCACCTGGTGAACCGTGCCTTCCTCGCTCAGCCGGAAGTGGATTTCCGGTGGGCAGACCCCCTGGGTATGAAAGACATAGCTTTCGAATTCTTCATGTTGTTCCACAGCACCTCTCAAGACCCGACATTCTTACCGAATCGACGCGTGTTTCTGAAAAAAAACCCCCTCTCTTTTCAGGAGGGGGTTTGGATGAAAAAGAAACCATTTCAGGAGCTATTGTTTTAACTGCAAAAACTCGGCCGCATACGTGGCAGCCCGCGCTCCGTCCGCACAGGCGGTAATAATCTGTTTCAGGTCCGAATCCCGAACGTCCCCGGCCGCAAAAAGCCCGGCACAGGAAGTCATCAGTTTGGCATCGGTTTTCAGAAACCCTTCCGGAGTTGCCGCAACCGGAAAGCGAATCATCGATACATTGGGCACCCAGCCGATAGAGAGAAACAGCCCGTCCGCGGACAATTCTTTTGCTTGTCCACCGGGGGAAGACACCTGTATGCCCTTCAGTTCATTTTCGCCGATAAACGCCTGCACCTCGGTATTCAGCAGCACCTCCACATTTTCCGCCATACTCACGGCCTTTTGAAGGGAGGCACTCATACTCAGAATTGGACCTTTATCCACAAGGATCACCTTTTTGGCGATCTTGGACAGAAAAACGCACAGATGCCCCCCGCGCTCTCCAGCACCGACTACAATGATCACCGCGTCCTTGCCGCGATATAGCGGGCCGTCGCACATCGCACAATAGTGGATGCCATCCAAAGCCGCATTCTGAACATTCAGCCGTTTCGGCGTCGAACCCGCGGCGATCAATGCCACGGGCGCCGCAAAGATGTTTCCTGACGTGTCTTTGGCGACAAAACGCTCCCCGCTTTTTTCGAGGCTGTCCACATTGGTCGCGGTGAAATTGGCCCCTTCCAACTGGGCCTGGGTATACATGAAGACGCCCAACTGCATCCCCGGCACGCCTTCGTGAAATCCGGGATAGTTTTTCACCGATTCGATCATGTAAAGATTTCCGCCCGGCGTGTCTCCGAAGACAGTGGCGGACAGGCCCTGGCGCTGGCAGTAAATGGCGGCCGAGAGACCGGCGGGGCCGGTACCGATGATGATCAGGTCACAGTGTTTTTCTTCCATCTAAATCCTCACGATGAACAGGATAATAGCCAGCGGGCTATTTATTCACTCCGGAAAAGGGCTGAAAGACGCCCCTGCTGCTCCAGTTACCCGTTTTCAGCGCCTGCTCGATTCCCGGCATCACATCCGGCGGCCCGATGAAGACAAGCGTATTTCTGTTTTTGATCCGGTGTTCCGGAACATGGGTTTTATCAATGCTCCAGGTACCCATGACATAGGAAAAAAGGTACCACACCCCGTTCTCGACAACAAACCCTTTGCTTCGGATCACATTGGCGGGAAGGTCACGGGCCATTTTCCGGACTTCGTCCAGATCCGTTCCGCTCCAGGTGTAAGCTGTCGACACCAGCAGATCCGGCGGGGTGATTTCCAGATTCGGGTCGTTTAAAAGCTCTTCCACATAAACATCCAGTTCGGCATCTGTCAGTATGTTCGTATCACCGTTTACAGCGGGACCGGCATCCTCAACAGATGGCGCCATGTCCGGAAAATACTGCTCGAACGGAATATTTGAAAACGTGGTTTCGTAAAAAACAGGAGACGGATGGCTTTCGCATATCATCTTCTTGATTTCCGCAATCTCTCCTGCTTTGGCCAGATCTGTTTTATTGAGAATAAATACACTGGAGGATGCGATCTGCTTTTCCAGAGACGCAAATGCCTGATAGGCATCCAGAAAATGACCGGCATCGATGGTGCAGAACTGCTCCTGGAACTGGAACCGTTTTCCGAAAATCGGAAGCTGAAGATCCCGCTTGAGATCGGATGGATTGGCCACACCGGTAGATTCGATGATCAGAACATCCGGTTTGACCTTCGTGACAAGCTCATACAGTCCCTTGATAAAGTCCGTCTTGACGCACACGCAGAAAATCGATCCCCGGCTGATTTCCATCATATCGATGTCTTCGCCTTCCACGAGCGTCCCATCAATGCCGATTTCGCCGAATTCGTTCATGAGAATCGTCAATTTGCGGTTTTTCGGGAAACGATCGATAATCCGGTTCAGGAAAGTTGTCTTGCCGGATCCCAGAAATCCCGTAATCAGATAAACACGCGTGACAGAAGATCTATTGTCCGACATGGCTATAAGCTCTCCTTGATTTTGGCCTTGATCTGGTCGGCGCTCATCGCCTTACCGGAAGAAACCACCGTTCCGTCGATGACAAGACCGGGAGTCATGAACACCCCCATTTTTGCAAAATACATAATGTCGCTGACCTTTTCCACAACGATGTTTTTTTCAGGGCCGACTTCAGCTACTGCTTCCAACACAGCCTGGTAAAGATTTTCACAACTCTTGCAGCCTGTGCCAAGAACCTCGATTTTCATCCTCGGATCTCCTTTTGAAACGGGTTAAGGCTTCGGATCGGGGCAGCAATCAGCTTAGCCCCTCATTCGGTCAACGGCACTGCCTGAGAACCGGCAGATGTAATGCGCAGCGGGTTCTGACAAAACTTGCACACGCCCAGCACACTTTCAGGCATCTCGAAGCGGCACCATATCTCTTTATATACAGTCAGCACGCTTAAATCGATTGCACCGTCAAGTTTCTGCGGGGGTTCCAATTCGCGGATCCGATCCAACTTGCCGCAATACGGGCATTTCAAACCAAAAAGCGCCCTGTCCGTCCGGGGCAATTCCGCTTCAATTAATAATCGCTGGAGTGTTTCAATCTGATCTATCACCAATAAACCATGTATGTTGACGCATTCAAATTGGAGTGGTTAACCGGACACCTGCATTCCGTAGAGAAACGGGTGTGAGGCATGGGGAGGGATGTTACACCTCACACCCGACACTGATTCTTCAAGGACAGGGCAAAAGCGCCCTGTCCTTGAAGCGTCGGCATTGTATTACGAATCCACCCGGGTATTCATCCCCGAGCCGGCCTTGCCAAGGTTTTCCTGAATCTTGTCAAACTCAAACCCGACACCTCGCAACGAAATAATCCGTTGTTTCATGGCATCGTTGGGAGCGCGCTTGGCCATTTCATCAATCAGCTCTTCGTATTGCGGAATGATGCTTTCAAAAACCAGGTCTCTTTCAATGCAGATGGTGGGAAGCACTTTGCCTTTCAGCTCCATGAATTTCCCCACGCCATCCTTGTTTTTAATCGACCATTCCTTGTAAACAATCATTTCCTGGACGTCTTTGGGCAGGGCTGCGATGGATTCCATCATATAACCGCAGGCCGCGCATTGAACGCTGTCCAGAGTTAAGACATCAATAGTGATAACATCTGCCATAATTCAAACCCTCCTTTAAAGAGTCCTTTGAGCGGGTTTGTTCTTAGAGACCTGCCGGATATTTGGCATAGTACTGATTGTACCAATCTCTCGCTTCCATTGCCTGGTCCATATGTTCCAACGGAACATCGTAAGGCATGTCTCAGCCAGGTGCGAAGGTATATCCATGCTGACCTCCTGCAGCCAGACTGACGATAGCGTCCTCGCGCGGAGACAGAAGGCCGAGACTCAGTGCGAGTGTCAGCTTCAGGTTGCCGCCAAAGCCCACGCCGTATTTGCGGGCCAGGTCGCGGATGAAGTTCATGTTCATCTGCTCATCGATGGCAAAACCATGGGTGCCGATCTGGCAGACTTCATCCATGACCTTGGTGGCATCGCCGCAGATAAAAAAAGATGAGGTCAGGCCGGCATCATGAATGACCTTGTTCGCGGCCTGGCTGTTGGGGGTGACATATTCGCGGAAGGTTTGCGGGTTTGATCTGAGAGGCAACCGGATCCACGTTCGCAATGATATCGCATCCCATTTCCGCGTAGAATTCCGCGGCTCTGGCGCCGATTTCACCGGCGAACTTACAGACTTCCGCAGCAAAATCCTTGTTCTTGTAAACATCGGTAAAAAGACGCACACCTGCCAGATGGGCACCAAGGGTCAAGGGACCGCAAAAAAGACCCATCAGCGCACAGTCCAGGTCTTCCAGCTGCGGCTTGGCAATTTTGGCTGCCTTGAAAATAACCGGCCAGCGGCCGGAATCTTTGGTCGGAAGTTTCAGTCCGGCTTCTTTTGGTGTTTTATTGGAGCATGGATGGGTCGTTACGGAAGGCACATTGTCGGGCCACCATTTCAGATCGCATCCAATGGAATTGGCCTCTACCGACAGATCAAACAGCAGCGGAATACCGTCGGCCTTATACCGCTTGGCAGTTGCCACTACGCCTTTGGCGAGAAGCTCGGGATCCTGGAGAAATTTGTCTGCTGGTTCATTGATGATATGGGCGCAATGCACTCCAGCATAAGGCACCCACGGCGCGTAATCGGTTCTTTTCCCCCGATATGCGTCCAGCAACATCTGTTTTGCCATAATTTCAATCCTTTCTTGTGTGTTATGTTCTATTAAAAAACATTCTTACACTTTTTGAAAATATCCTAGCAACACCTCCTTTCTATTGAATTTGGCGGCACGAAAACAGCCACATACAATCCAATAAATTAAATATAAAAATTATCATATATTGAATTTAATTCATTATAACAGACAGTTTTAGCCATTACATGCAATAAACAACCCCATCAAATCCAGAAATCCGGAATTACTCCAGAAGAATAATCCCGTAATAGTTGAACACATCCTCCGTGTTGACCGCAACATGGGATGTGCCGCCGAGATTCCGAAGCGTTCCGATGACATCGATGGAAAACGATTCGATCATCGGCCGCTTTTCCTGGGGGAATTTGCATGGCTCGGGATACGCGCATTTCTTGCAAAGCGAACAGACCCCGCTGACCAGTGCAAAAGCCTTGTAATAGCCTTCCAGAAACAATATCCGTTCCGCACTCAGAATGCCTTTCCAGTAACGGACATTGCCTGTTCTTTTCCTGCAGTTGTCCAGATAAAAATCGGTGCACTGCCGATGTCCGGTCAACAAGAGCGCCGTGGTGTATTCCCCGAGAATCGCACGGGCTTTTTCCGGTTCCGGGGTCGCCGGGGGACAGCACCAGCTTGTTCCGAACTTGATGCACCCATAACGGCATTTCAGGTTCACCCAGTCCTTGACGATAATTTTTTCAATGGGAAATGGGAAGATCGCGGAGATACCGTGTTCCTTGCACTTTTTGAGAAGACGCCCCATTAATGCACTGGAAATTCCGCTATTATTTCTGAATTCCACGACATTGTTCCTGTCTTTCAAAATGTGATCGCATTTCATGGATGCGCCTTTTCCTCATGATTTAAATTGAATAACGACATCGCGTTTCAAGGCCAGCCCCAATGCCACTTCCGCGACTTTGATGACAGCGGTGGGAATGGCGCATGATGGATGGCATCCGGCCTTTTCTGCACAGACAAAGACCGGATTCCGGGTCAATGGGAGAAAAATGTCCCTAAGACTAATCTGGGTCACCATCTCTGAAAGCCGTTTAATCTGTTTACATTCCGAACCTTCAATGTCGATCTCTACTTTCCGGGCTTCCAGCTTTCGGGCGCATATGGTGCATGCGAATCCGCAGATCCCTGGATCCACGCGAACGCATGCACCATCGCCCGTATGTTTTGTTTCAGTATTCACCAAAATTCTACTTGGCGCCTTTCATTCCCTGATGCAGGATTTCCGGCAGAACCACCCCTTCCAGATGCGGAAATTCATCCGTCATGTGCGGCAGCTGCATGGCTTCCATGAAATCCTGCTCAAATGTCGGTTCCACCGTCAGTTCAATGTATTCGACATTGCGGGAGCACCAGTTGGCTTCACTTCGTTTTTTCACGTTCAACAGCGCTGCACGGCAGCCGTCACCGGCCGCATTCCCTACGCCCTCGATCTTTTCAATTTCGCAATCCGGGAAAAGACCCATGGTAAGCGCCTTGGTACGATCCACATGGGTGCCGAAAGCACCGGCAATCTTGACACGATCGACTTTTTCAACGCCCATCCGTTTCACCATCAGTTTACAGCCGGCATACAGCGCACCCTTGGCCAACTGGATCTGACGGATATCTTTCTGGGTGATGACAATGTCTTTATCGATAGACGATTCTTCTTTGAACGCCAGAATGAATTCAGGCTGACCCGTATCCGCATTCTTTCGGAACCGGGGATGGTCTTTGAGAACTTTCTTGTTGAAAACACCGGTTTTTGTGATGACGCCGGATGAATACAGCTCAGCCAGAACATCCAGAATTCCGGATCCGCATATCCCCTTTGCCTTCATTTCCTGAGGTTCGGAGAATTTTCTCCAGGCATCCCGACCGATCACTTTATAATTGACTTCAAAGGTGCCGGGTTCGATCTCGATACGCTCAATGGCGCCGGGTGCGGCGCGCATGCCGTAGGAAAGCTGTGCGCCCTCCAGCGCGGGACCCGTGGCACAGGAAGAAGAGATCAACTTGTGGCGGTTACCGAGCACGAGTTCGCCGTTGGTTCCAATGTCAATGATAAGCTGAATATCATCGCTCTTGTAGGGTTCTTCACAGATCAGCACGCCCACGTTATCCGCTCCCACAAATCCGGCTTCATTGGGAAGCACGAATACATACGTGGATGGGTTGACTTTGATACCCAGATCACGGGCACGGATATCCATGCTATGGTGAATCACAGGCGGGAAAGGCGCCATGCCGACAAACTGGGGATCCAGGCCAAGGAAAATATGATGCATGGCCGTGTTGAATCCGATGGTGATATCTTCGACATCTTCCGTCTTGATCCTCAGATAGGTTTTGCCTTCTTCCGGGGCTTCGACAAATTCATCCGGTCCAGTTTCCCCTTTTTTCTTCTTGACTTTTTTCAGGGGAGGATGGGTTTCGGCAACGGCCTTGGCAATCAATTCATTCACACCTTCGACAATGTCATCACTCATGCGCTGAAGACCGTCGGGAGTAGTCATGTGAAAGGTGATTCTGGCCATGACATCTTCACCGTATTTACACTGGGGGTTCATCATCGACGCCGTGTTGATGACTTCCTTGGTGGTGAGATCGCAAAGATAACCGGCCACGGTTGTGGTTCCCACATCGATCGCGATACCATAGGCGTGTTCCACTTTGCCGGGCTGGACGCGAATGACTTCTTTTTCATTCCAGACACTGACCGTAACACAATAATTACCGTCCCGCAAAGCACAGGGGAGTTTGCGCAGGGTCTGAATATCCACTTCGAGGACATCCGGCAGACCGTATTCCCTGGACAGCGCCTTGCAGACCCTTTCAAAATCTCCGAGACAATCTTCAAATGTCGGTTTAACCACTTGGACATAATAGAGCCTGACAGCCGGGTCCCAGTCAATCTTGATGTCGCGGGCGGCCTTTGAAACCACCTGTTTGCCGGCACGGGACTCTTCGGGTACGAATACAAGCAGATCGCCCTCAACCTTGGCCACGCAGCCAAGGCGATAGCCTTTGGCCTGATTTTCTGCATTGATGAATTTAGACTCGACCTCGGGCTGCCAGGCACTCGTATTCTTCATGCCTGAGATAACACCGTATTTCTCGAAATTTCCTTCTTCAATCCGAACAATACATTTACCGCATACTTTTTTTTCGCCGCAGAGCGCTTCGATATCCACGCCCAAAAGCCGGGAGGCCTCAATCAAGTTAGTCCCCTTGGGAACTTCACCCCGCCGGCCGGAAGGCTGAAAAATTACCATAGCCTTGTTGTGATCCATTCAAATGTCTCCTCTTTCCGCTGAAACACAAAAAGCGATGGGCATTGTATCGGGCATGAACTGTTGCCTTAAACAGTGCCCATCACCACTTTGATTGTTTATTTTTTGCTGGCCTGAAATTCACGCAAACGTCCGATCATCTTGATGCCTTCAGAAACCGCATTTCCGGCGGAGTCTGCATAACCGTCAGCGCCGAACAGATTCGCAACATCCTTGGTAACCGGAGCGCCGCCCAGCATGATGAGACATTCCGGATTTTTCTCTTTGATCATTGCGATAACTTTCTTCATGCCCAGCATGGTGGTCGTCATCATGGCTGACATGGCGACAACTTCGGAGTTGGTATCAAGCTGTTTTTCGACGAACTGTTCCAGCGGCACATCGCGGCCCAGATCATGTACGCCCCATCCGGCAACGTCAAACATCATCTTTACCAGGTTTTTGCCGATATCATGAACATCGCCCTGAATGGAGCCGATAACCACCTGGGCATTCACGCCGCTGTCGGATTTTGGAATATGGGGCCGCAAAATGGCAAGACCCGCGTAAAGCGCATCTGCACACATCAGAACTTCGGGAACAAAATACTCATTGGTATCATAGAGACGACCGACTTCTTCCATACCGGCGGCAAGTCCGTTCATGACGGCTTCCATCGGTGTGAGGGTGTTCGGATTGTCCAGTACTTCCTGAGAGAGTTCTTTGCAGGCATCTTCATCGTACTCGACCACAGCATCCGCAAGCGCTTTTAACAGTTCTTCTTTTGATTTAGACATGTTGTTTTCCTTTCCAGTCCAAAATAAATTGAGTTCAAGAAGGTTGAAGAAAATCGATTTATTTCTCAACCTTTAACTTAATTAAATCCGTCCGATCGCCGGCGACGGTTTCTTGCCGTATTCACGGGTGGTATTGACCCAGGCTTTGACGTTATCCATTTTCACATCCGGCCACAGGTCACAACCCGGCCATACTGCATCCACGCCGTCATCAATGCATTTCTTCACTACCGTTTTCACATCCTCCGGGTTTTCCATCTGAACCAGCGTGCCGTAAGGATCAAAATTGCCCAGAACAATGACGTCGTTTCCGACAACTTCCCGGGTTTTGGCAAGCGTATTTTTCTGATCAAAAGAAAGTGCATCCGCACCGCACTGGTTCATCAGCGAAACAATCATATCCGTGCCTCCGCAAATATGCAGGACAGCAGGCTTTTTCAGTTCACTGAAAATCCGGGTCAGGTGGGGCTGAATCAACGAATTCCACATTTTCGGGGAAAGCAGATCCGTTCCGGAGCCCATTTCACGGATGTTCAGAAAATCCACACCGAGACTTTCATAGTGTTTGATACTTTCAATCACGATATCGGTCATTTTCGTCAAAAAGGCGTCAACCGCTTCCTTGTTTTTCTTGGCACCCTTTAACAGCAGTCCAAGTTCGATGATCTGGCCGGCCAGCGTAAAGGGTCCGAGCTGCCAGGCACCGACCGCAAACCGTCCGTCTTTCACCAGAATTTTGAACGCCTCATCCACAACCGGCATTCTTTCTCTCTTCATAAAATCGGCCGGGATGTTAACGGCTTCAAGGGTTTCCCATTTATTGGGGACCGTGGGATAAAGAATGTCTTCGGAGTTTTCATACAGCGTCAACCCGCACCCAACGGCCTGTGCGATGGTGGCCATATCGTAGGGAACACACACTGCGTCCAGTCCGCACATTTCGCTCGACTTCAGGGCGGACCCTGCCAGGAGTTCTGCGGTCGTGTGAACCTGTGCAAATTTGACGCCCATCGCGTTCACGGCCTGAATCACAACGGTTCCCATACCGGAAAAAACCGGCATGGTGTCGATGGGTTCTTTCTTGAAAAATTTATTTACTCTTTCTTTGGATGTAAGTTCTGCCATGATAATTCCTTTCAGGTTCTGTTATATCGTTCAATAATCATAAAATACCCTACAGTGACTTGAGCTGATCCACGAATTCGGGGAAGAGCTTGAACAGCGGATGATTGGGATCGGCAGGAAGTCGCTTGGTTTCCGCATAGACGGCCGTTGCAAGAAATGCATCGGCCATGGCGACCGCAGGTACGATCCGATCGGCGCCGGCCATGGGGCCCGAGAAGATCATGTCATGATACATATAAGCGGAAAGGGCTTCCAGTGCGGCATCGGCAGCTGCCCAACCTTTGAATCCCCACATTTCCCGGGCTTTTTTCCACATATAGGAGCCATTGGAGGGGGCAGATGCGGTCGGGAAACCCCATTTTTCCTTGATCAGTTTGTTGGAAAGGCCGCAAAGCGCCGTGGCCGGACCGTTCATGACGGATGTGTCGACAAAAATGCTTTCAAATTTGGCGCCGACTTTATCGATGACATCCAGGATTTTCTGTGTTCCGGTAATACGTCCGGAAGGCATCTGGTCGGCCTGGTCAAAAGCGACCAGCAGAACGTGTTTGACGCCGATCTTTGCGATCTCCCGCACCTCTGTTTCCAGGTCCTGCTCCCACACCGTCAGACTGTTGTAAAACATCCGGTCCAGAAGGCCTTTTTCCGCGCAGTAGGCAGCGCCTTCCAGTTTGGGTTTCATGACCCAGGCATCAATACAAAAAGGCATGGACGTATTGGCAACCACAAAATCGATGAATTTCTTGAATTCTTCTCCGGTGTTGGCCACGATATCCGCCATGGCGGGGACGCCGGTTTCTTTCCAGAGCCGTTCCTGATTCTGCAACAGCGCGGCAGCACTGGCTTCATTGAAGCCTTCCTTGCGTTTGCCTTCAAAAACCTTGTCGCCTTTCTGAAAAATGGAAGAACACACTACGGTGGGATATTCACCCGGCTGTCCACCGAATTTTACACATCCGACCTCACACACTTTCTGTTTTGTATCAAACTGAAACATAGATCACCTCCTGAAATTATTGTTACGAAGCGGAGAGCATCCCCGCATGCATCTTAGTGAAGGTTAACGCTCTTATAGACAGACGGATCATCATCCGATTTTTCGTTTATACTGAGACCCTTCCAGTGGATCCACGATCGGCGGAAAAACCCCAGAATAGATTAAGATGCACTATATCAAATGAATCTTCATTATTATATCGTCCAAAAGATGATTTTAGAAACAATGTAAAATATACTTAAAAAAAACGAATCGAATAATGATTTCTTCATACTCTTATACAGATTCTTTTTTTATTTTCATATCATCCAAAAGATGATTTTAATTCATTAAAGTGGAGATTCATCGTGAGGGCATGAATGCTGTTTCATCTATATTTACAGATAATTAATGAATGTTTCAGAGCCTGAAATGATTTGACGTATTCATGCGCTCATGCATTCGCACCCCTGACGATCAGGCCAATTTCATTGCCGGAGGTGAGTCCAGGTGGGATTCATGAATGCATGGTAAAATGGGTATTCACTATATCTCCGGGTCAACAAGACCCAGCTGAATAGCGATATGGACAAGCTGAACAGGGGATTTTGCAACGAGTTTTTCCATGATTTTGGCACGGTGGGTTTTGATGGTGCTCAGACTGACGCAGAGCATATCGGCAATGGCCCGGGTGGAGTGGCCTTCGGCAATAAGCTGGAATACCTCTCTTTCCCGGTTGGAAAGCAGCTTGAAACGATCTTCCCGGGACGTGTTTTTATTGGTGGAGTGGCTGATTTCGGCCAATCGCTTGGAAATGGCCGGGCTCAGGAATGTTTTGTTTTTCAATGCATCATCAATGGCCTTGATAATGTCACGGCCGGAGGAATCTTTCAGCAGATATCCGGAAACCCCCACCTCCAGCAGTTCATGGATATAGTGTTCGTGGGAATACATGGAAAGAATCAGAATCTTGGTTCGGGGAAGCAGTTTCCGTATTTTTTTAGAGGCCTCGATTCCGTTCATCTTGGGCATGGCGATATCCATGATGATGACATCCGGGTTCAGTTTCTCGGCCATTTCCACTGCATCCCGTCCGTTCACGGCCTGGCCGACGACCTCCAGCCCGGGCTGGTCCGACAACAGGCGGGCCAGGCCCTGCCTGACGATCGTATGGTCCTCGGCTATCATGACTTTAATGGGGTCTGTCATTTTGAACCGCCTCTTCCAAAGGGATTTCCACCCGAATGCGCACGCCGAGTCCCGGCCTGCCAAGCAACGAGAATGTCCCGCCCAGTTGAATGGCCCGTTCGCGCATACCGATCAGGCCCAGACTTCTTTTATCATTCCCGCCGATCTGACCATCGAAACCCACACCGTCATCCTCGGCGGAAAAAATAATCTTGGGGTAGCTTTTGATGATGGAGAGTCTGAATGTCTCGGCGCCCGAATGTTTTAACGTGTTGGTGAGCGCCTCCTGGCTGAACCGGTAGAAAACGGTTTCAATATCCGGTTTCAACCGTTTATCAAATCCCACCATGCGAAAATCAATATCAAGATCGGAGCGGGCGGCCATCTCCTTGAAATAGAGATTCAGGGCCGGCTCCAGTCCCAAGTCCACCAGGAGGGTGGGATGAAGTCGATACGAAAGCCCCCGGATCTCCGAAGACGTCCGTTGGACGAGTTTTCGGATCTGCGCAATTTCCGCAAGCAATTTGTCCGGGCTTCCGGCAACATGCTGCTCCAGCCGATCCAGACTCAACGATACGGCGGTCAAGGCCTGACCCGCCTCGTCGTGAAGTTCCCGCGCAATTCGGCGCCGTTCTTCCTCCTGGCTGAAAAACAGCATCTGGGTCAGACGGCTCAACTCCTGCTGGTGAAGGTTGATTGCTTTCATGAACTGCGAGTTGGCGATCGCACCACCTAGGAAATTTCCCAGTGAACCAAGATGGCGATATTCGTGATCGCTCAAAATGCGGTTGAAAGGAATGTCCAGGCCAAAAAATCCAATGCTCTTTCCTTTGAATGTAATCAATATGCAGGAAAGCCAGGGGACCTTTCTGCCATCTGCAGCCCTGTATCTGGCTTTGAAAACGGGAAATGTGGGTTCGGGGTCCAGCAGGCCGACAGGGTTCAGGAGATGTTTCCGCAGTTCCGTATCCTTGAGCATTACGCCCTGACTGTCGCCCGGATCGGGAACAGGCAACCCCAGGCTGGCTTCCAGCCTTGCGGTGTGCGTCTCGTGGTCGATCAAGAAAACGCCGCCGCGTTTTATCTTCAGAGAGCGGATCACGTTTTTCAAGGTCACATCCAGAATGTGCGGAACGTCCATCGTCAGGTTGATGGCCACGGCCACACTGTTCAATACGGACAGTTCCAGATTCCTCTGCCGGATCATCTGCTCTGACTGTTCCCGCTTGGTGATGTCCTTGATGATTCCCTCGAACTCCGTTTCACCGGTAATCGAATTTTCATATTTCCGGCTTGAAATTAAAACACGGACAAGAGAGCCGTTCTTTTTGACAAAATCCACTTCATAATCTTTTGCGTACCCTTCGGATTCAACCCGCCGGATAAATCTGTCACGGTCTTTGGGATTGCGATAAAGTTTACTTGCATGATCGAGACTCAGGACCTCTTCCTTACCCGAATATCCCAGCATTTCCACTCCCGCATCATTGATCTCCAGAATTTTCCCTTTGTTGTTCGTGGTGTAAATCATATCGTGGCTGCCTTCGAATACACGCCGGTATTTTCGTTCACTTTTTACAATTTCATCCTGCAGTCTGTGGATTTCCGTGATATCCTTGAAAATCTCGAGCCCGCCGATGATCTTGCCGGAAGCATCCCGAAAAGCCGTCGTAGAACACATGATGGGAATTTCCCTGCCCTCGATATTGGTGATCACATATTCCCGGTTGTGGATATCGCCACCGATCTCGCAGGCGCGTTTCAGGGCGCAGTCTGTTTCGCAGATCTTGTTTTTGAACACATCCTTGCAATACATTCCTACGGCGTCGGCAGCCGGAAAACCGGTGATTTTTTCCGCCGCAGGGTTAAAATAGGTGATCCGCAATTCTTTATCCGTTGTAAACAGGCCATCCGGAATGCGGTTCAATATTTCGACAAAGCTTTCCTCTTTCTGGTAAATCTTTTCCAGAGCGTTGTAAATGTAACGGTGGACCTGAGACGCCAGAAAATCGTCCCATCCTCCAGGATGTTTTTTCCCCCTTTTCTGGAAATAACTGCAAGTAAGGCACGTGGAGATTTTCTGATAAAAATCCCCTTCGGTTTGATCCAGACAATGCGTCTGCGGAATGTGCCAGCAATCCGCTTTGTCTCGGCCATAAGCCGGACACAGCACTCTGGAGCAGGAAAGCAACTCCCAGCAGGCTGATTTTTCGCAATTCTTCTCGACGGTGCAGGAGATTTTATGTTGATGACTTTTCAGCAATGAACTCACAAACTGTATCTCCTTTTGCACGGCACAAGGGCTCTGCAGCCAAAAACGTAAAACACCCGTCCGGATAATCCTCCCCGTAAAGCAAGTCCATGAAAGCCGCTGCTACGCCTCTTAACATAAAGCATTTTCCGCTTTCGGCAATTCCATGCCGTTTCAGATAACCGGCAGATTCGTATGATTCATGCACCTGAAAGTGGAGTTTCCTGCCCGGAACCAGATCAATCACTTTCATTTCCCCGCCCCACCCGAAGGCCGTGGCAACCGCAAGAAAGCCTTCGATCTGCTCATCGACCGTTTCAAGCATGGGCTTAACCAGTTCCTCCCATTCCCAGGATTGCCGAATGCCATGAAACGTGGCATAGCCGCATTCCTGCGCCGCACCGATGAGCAGTTTTTCGGCTTCTTTGCTGCGGCGTTTTCCCATCCTGGCTAAAAAATCGAACGAGACGATATTGTAATAGGATGTAAAATACAAAGACAGGTAGACCCCGAACAAGGGGAGAATGCCTTTTTCATCCCGGATTTTACTCCCTTCCATAATTGCATGCGTAATTTTCAGGCTGTCAATGGCCATGCTGCCCCCCTTTTGTCCGGACATCGAACTCACAAAAGGCATTGCGCATCATTTTACAGCCCATTTCCCGTACCTGAAAATACCCGATGGGCAGATCGTAAATGGCTTCCAGTACCCCGGCAATCCATCCCCGGGTAAAATGGCAGCCGGGTGTTTTTCGTAGGCCATGTTTGGCCAGCCACCCGGTCACGTGATGACTGGATGGGCTGACGATTCTGCCGCCACTCGGGCCCACATTCTGAAAATTGATTACCCCCAACCCGCAGTGCTGATAAATCGAGGAAGCAAATTCGAGTTTCGACTTGTCGCTTCGGATCCGCTGATATTCCTCCAGCATGATTTTGAACCCTGTGTAAGTGGATTCTTCGGCCGCATGATACATCAGTCGAACGCCTTCCTTGCCAAGGACATCTTCAAGCATTTTATTCAGGTTGATATTGTAGTGGTGGCAGTGCATGGCAATAGGGATATCGAACAGTGCCACCCGGGTTCCGACGCGTTTCAGTTTGTGTTGCCAGTCGATGAACATGGTCCGGCCTTTTCCGATCTGGTGACAGGTTATTGAAAATGGTTGCTCACAAGTAACTTACTTTATCTTCTATTGCAATTGGAATCATGACAGGACAGTACCGGATGGACTGTTTGAAGCTGGCTGGTGCTCCCCTGTCTATTGGGATCGTCACGGATTCAACCAAAAATATTCTTGACTCCCACTATCTCAGGTGCTACCCATATACTATACGAAGTGTCTTATTCTCTGCCTTGAAATGTCCTATAATGAAATCCCAACCACACCCCCATAATAAGGAGGCATTATGTCCGAAGCATTGATTGCATATTTTAACAAACAACCTAGAATCGGCACCCTGAGCACGGCGAACAAGGAAGGTAAAGTGGACGTTGCTTTTTTTGGCTCTCCGAGCATGATTGATGAAAAAACCATCGTCATGGGACTGGGGCATAACCGTACTTTCGCCAACCTGAATGAAAATCCCAATGCGGTGTTCATGATCATGGAACCCGGGGAGACTCCGCAGCAATGGAAAGGAATACGGCTTTATCTCAAGATGACCGCATGCGAAACCTCAGGTAACAAGCTCTATGAAATCCAGGGAAAAATCGGCGCCAAGGTGGGAATGGAAACCGCCAAAAAAATGATCCATGCATATGTGGCGTTTGAAGTCGTTGAAATGCGGCCCGTGGCTGATTTCGGACAGAGCTGGAAGAAATCCATCGGTGCGGAATGATTCGGCAACAGCTGTAAAGAAATCTGTTTGACTTCAACCATTCGTAATATATCGCTGAAAGTTGAGCAATAATGGAAACACATCAGGTCATTGTCTTTAAACCCTATCCCTTCAAGATCGGTCAGAAGATCTGCATTGACGGCGGGCATCGTAAAGGAGACTGGGAGGTCATCGGCCTGAGCGATCGAAAGGTCAAATTGCGATGTCCTGTTTCTTTCAGAGAATTTGACTGGGACATCTTCTGCTACTTCGCCGAAGAAGACGCTGACCGCATCTGGCCGAACCGGGAATAATCATCATGACAACAAATCAGCCTCCGGTTTTCTGTGAAAAATATTGTGTGATCTGCAAAGGCGCCCGAGAGGGCAATTCCCTGTGCAAAGCACTTCAAAACCTCGAGTTGGCCCTCCTTGGGAAAAACGGCTGTTTCTGGGGAAAGGCCAGAACCCGGTATTACGGCGTGACGCCGGATCAGAAAATTCCAGTCGGTTTTGACTCTGAAAACACGCAACAATGAACGCCTCCGGGTCAAGCTCCAGATCCCTGGAGCGCGTTCATCTGCCATTGTTAAAAGGCGGGTTTCCCTTCCGGCTGTCCACGACATCCTGTGTCATCCCGGAATCCATTCTCGCCAATCTTCAGTTGTTAGGTCCCCACCTGGATGAAGTAGAGCTGGTATTCTTCGAAACCCGCAGAGAAACCAACTTTCCCTCATTTCAGGAGATCCGGGACATGCGGCAGGCGGCCCAAGACCTGGATATGACCTACAACGTGCATCTGCCAGGGGACCTGTTCTTCGGGGACCCGGCCCCATCCCTGCGATCGCGGTTTCACGAAACCGTCCTGCGTTTCTACGAGCGCACCCTCCCCTTGGATCCGACACTTTACATCCTGCATCTGGACAGCCGAAGAGCCGATGGCGTCGTGGAGCCCGACCTGCACGCCTGGGCGGATCGGGTGGAGGGATCCCTGTCCGCCCTGATAAAAGACGGACTTGATCCCGGCCATGTGGCGGTGGAAAATCTGGAATACCCTCTGGATAAACTGTTGCCGTTTGTGGAAAAAACAGGGTTAAAATTATGCCTGGATATCGGGCATCTTATTCTTTACGGCCATGATCTTCAGTCCCAATTGAACAAACATGCTTTTCCCAAAGCGACATGATCCATCTCCACGGCGTCCACAAAGGCATGGATCATCTTGGAGTTCAGTGGATTTCACCCGATGACTGGGAAATGATCAGCAGCCTTTTGGTAGACTATACCGGCGGGCTTTCCATCGAGATTTTCTCAATGGATGATCTGGCAGCTTCCCTTGACCGGTTAAATAACACACTCCGTAAGCAGGCTACGACTTCACGACTTCACCCGGAACTTGATCACGGTCAAGCTGACAACGGCATCCGTTTGAATACGAACTGAAATAAGCCGGCGATAGTATGGATCCTTATGACCCACAGGAGCTTTATATGGCTAAACTGGGTGTGGTGACCTGTCAGATATTGGAGCTGGAGTTTGCCCATGTGCTGTCGAACGACCCGGACGTTTCGGAGATCTGCGTCATGTCTGACGAATTTTCCCAGGAACTGATAACAGGGCTGGAAAATGATGCCGATAAACCGGTGCATCGGGTGGCAGGCGTAGAAGCGTTCGAAAAACACGAATCAAACGGACTTGCCGTCCTGATCCGGGTACTGGAAGTGGGGCTGCATGCCAACATCCCCAATCTAACGCACGGGGTGACATCGGCAGTTGCAAAAATGGCGCCTTTTGTGGATGCCATACTTCTGGGATATGGGCTGTGCGGCAACGCGCTGAAGAATGCCGACGAACTTTTCAAAAACGTTCCCGTGCCGGTGATGCTCCCGATGGAGCAGGAAAATCCCGTAGACGACTGTGTGGGGCTCATCATCGGGGGCAGGGAAAATTACTATGCGGAACAGTGCCGGTGCGCCGGTACCATGTTCATGAATTCCGGGTTTTCAAGACACTGGGGGAAAATCATGTCCGGAAACATACCGGAAAAGTTGCTCCCCAAAAAAGACAAGATCATGAAACGTCTGATGGCAAACTACAAGCGCAGTCTTATTTTGTCCACCCCCGTTCTGGGAGAAGCCGCAATGCGAGAAAACATCCTGGAATTCAACGAGAAATACAATTTAAAAACCGATACCCGTCCCGGAACCCTCACACTTTTATATGATGCCTGGGAAAAAGCAAAAAAGGCGACTCGGTAAGACTATCGCCGGGTACGGCCAGTCCCTCCGTTTATTTCCCCTTGCTCCGGGCAGCAGCGGATTGAGACAGTTCCAATGCTTTCTGTAAAACCGTTTCCAGGGCGCTCAACGATCCCCGGGTGGTTTCCACCCGCCAGCCGAAAAGATCCGCAATTTTCCGTGCCTGTTCCCGCTGAAGCCCGATGTCGCCAACCCCGGTGTCTATAAGCAGCGCCCGCTTATAGCCCTTCAACATCTTGCGGGCCACGGCCAGAGGATCGATGTCGCGTTTTGCCAGTCCGCCGGCCTGAATTTCTTTGAAAATAAATGCCATGCCCAGTTCGGCCCAGCCCGGCGGAAGAAACCATGTCCCGGCTTCCTTGTAGAGCTCTTCCAGGTAACGCTCCTGCCCCAGCATCACGCCGATACAATCCTCTCCCGGAGGATACAGCACCGGTATTCTGAAATCATCCGGAAGTTTATCCAGCGCCTGACAACGACCGAATGCCAGGACAACAGCCGTGACGTGATCTTCAAGTGCACGGATTCTTTCCACCAGACGGTTCAGGAGCAAGGACGGTTGAATATGAAGACCCCATTCCAGGATTTCAATCTGAAATTCACCGGGAGAGCGCTGGATCAGACTCCGGACTTCCCGCTCCATCACCTGGCAGCAGAGAATGCCGATGGCCATATCACACCACCAGGACCATGCTGTACCAGGCCGGCAGCAGGCGCCCCTCCGGATCGAACTCCACCTTGAACCCCAGCGGTGCGATCGTGGCCCCGATATCGATCCCGTAGGCGTCCATGGAGGGCCTTGCCAGATGGGGAAAACGACAGGGCTCCGGATAGGCGCAGGTCTCACACTGAACGCACAGCACCATTGCAAAGGCAAACGGGCTCTTGCTGACCAGCATGGCTTCTTTTTCAATGGCCAGCGTGACATCCTGGCCTTTCTGAGGGTCTGCCGTCTGAATGATCAGTGCTTTGGAATACTGGGCAAAGGCTTCCATGAACTTCTCCGGAGAGATATTCAGGTGTGGCGGACAGGTCCAGTATCGGCCCCAGCGGTTACACCCGAAGCGGCATTTCAGATAGGAGCGGGGATCAAAGACGATCGTTCGGGTATCGATGAGTCTGGCATCCAGCGCACCCAGATCCAGGGCTTTTTGCACCAGAGGCTGATAGGTGTCGGTCATGGAAAATCCTTTCGCAAATCAGGTTGCAGAGGTCCGGCAATCAGACGGTCAGGCGCTTGTAGATTGCCGGCAGCAGGCCGGGCAGCATCTCCACCCGGGGCACGATGATGCTCTGGGTCTCAGGGGCGATGCGCCGGAGGTAATCGGCGCTTTTGGGGTCCGAAGTGATGATGAAGGGATGGATCCGCTTTCTTCTGGCCTCCTGAATGGCTTTATGGGTATCGGCAATGGCGTAGTCCAGATTGCCGTATTCCAGATCATACGGCCGGCCGTCGGTCAGAATCACCAGAATTTTAATGGCGGCGTCTTCGCCTTCCAGTTTGTAGATCGCATGCCGCACCACGGCCCCCATCCGGGTCAGGCCCGCAGGTTCTAAATTTCCAAGCCGGTAGCATGCCCTGTCGTCGTAAGCTTCGGAAAAATCCTTTACCTGAATCAAATCGATTCGAAAACGCCCGTCCGAACTGAACCCCAGAATGGCGTACGGGTCACCCAGGGCATTCAATGCTTCGGCCATCAGCACCATGGCCTCCTTCTGAATATCGATCACCCGGCGGTTGTCCACTTTTTCTTCCGTTGAAGCGCTCAAATCAACCAGAAAGAGAACCGCCACATCCCGGACCCGCTTGTCCCTGCGGATATACACATTTTCGGACAAGTGCGAGCCGGAGCGCATATCCACCCAGGCTTCTATCAAGGCATCGATGTCCAGATCGTCTCCTGCGGGCTGGGCCCGATATTTGCGGAACTGCTCGGGCTTAAGCCGTGTAAACTGCCGCTGAATCAAGGAAATAAGCCCATGGCGCTGTCTGCGCAGATTTTCGACAAACGGGTTTGCATCCTCCGCGGCAATGCGCTGGCGAACCAGACACCAGTCCAGTTTGTAATCAGCCAGGTTTGCATCCCATTCTCTGTAAAGAAATGTTTTGACGGTATCCGGAAGGTCTTCCGCATCCGGGGACAGAAACTCCAGATTGCCGATCATACCGGCCAGCATCTGCGCCAAGGCATCGGGGTCCCGATCCCCGTGTGCCATGAGCTGACCGATCAGCATTTCCACCAGTGCCGGCGGCAGATCCTCATAGTGATCGGCGACTTTTGCCTTGATGCCGTCAATGGTGGCATTGGTCTGGCTGATCAGATCCGGCAGGATATCCCCCCACCAGGGCAGGGGCACGTCCAGATATTTGACAGCCCGGAAAGGGTAACCTTCCGGAAGATTGCCCTCCGCCAGTCGATTCATCTCGGATACGATGGCCGGAAGCTTTTGCACCAGACGCTTGTCGGCATACATGTGAATATATACCGGATCAAAAAAAATCCTGCCGGATTCTTCTATAAAACCACTACGATCCACCAGCATGGCCTGATGAAGCGCCATGAGCTTCATCAGGCCGAAAGTGGGCACCACTTCCGGCAGGAAAATAAACCGCCCGTCGGTTGCAGCACCGCCAGTGAATCCCTGATGGCTGTAAAGAATCGTGTTGGAGCGGATCTTGACCGGATGTGCCAGAAGTGCTTCGCAAATCAGGCTAAGGGTATGGGTGCGATCCTTGAGCGCAACACCGGAGGCCAGTCCGTCCCTGGCCTGCAGCGCCTTTAATGAGCCGGCATCGAAATATTTAACGAGTTCCTGCTCCGTTTTTGCAGAAGCCAAACCGCCACTGACCCATTGGGATGTTTCTTCATCGGTCAGCAGCAGGCAGGCCCGGTTGCCGATATCAATAAAGGCTTCGGCAGCGGCAGCGGATTTGGCAGCGATACGGCCGGCCTGTTCCAGAAAAAAATCCCAGCGCGCCAGCGAAAATCCGCAATGAAGGGCAGCCGATTGTTTCAGGTAGGCAGACACCGCCTGCCACATTCCGGGAGTTTTGGTCAGGGCCGAAAGCGCCTGGCTGCCCCAGGGAAGAATTGCATCGATTCCAAGCTTTTCCATCGCAGCAGGCGTAAGATTCAGAAAATTCACGCCCACGTCGATATCCCGTGATGCCAGTTTAAAGGCCAGATCGATCCATTTTTTGAGAAACCCCTCATCTGCCGGTAAAACGCTGAAAGCAGTCACACAGGGCTGGGTCAAGGCCCAGTTCTGCTCGGTAATCGCTACAATGTCCGCAAGCATGACTTCCCCGCAGGGATGGTTTTTCAAAGACCGGATGGCGGTAAGTGCCTCTGAAAAAAACACAACGGCTTTTTGAAGGCGCAGATGGGACACACTCTCGCACATCCGCTGATATGCACTGCGGTCAACATCGCTCAAGTTATCCAGAAGATCCGGATTGGCGGCAAGGAATTCGGTAAAAATGCTCATCGGGCAACGTGTGAAATCAATAGAATCCGCATCAGAAGATACCCGACACGATTTCGGCGATGGCTTCCTGCATCTCGGCATCGTCGGACATTGCCCGGGTTACGGCAACATTGCAGGCCGTGGCCGGAGAAAGGCCATCGGCAATCAGCTTGCCGGCATACACCAGAAGACGGGTGCTGATGCCTTCCTCCAGGCCGTGCTGTCTGAGGTTGCGGACCATTTCTCCCAGACGGACCAGGCGATCGGCCGCCATCTTTGTCAAGACCGCTTTCTTTCATGATGATCGTCCGCTCGATGTCCGCTGACGGATACCCGAACTCGATTGCCAAAAACCGCTGGCGCGTGGAATGCTTCAACTCTTTCATGACGCTCTGGTAGCCGGGATTGTAAGAAATCGCCAGCATGAAATCCGGATGGGCTTCCAGAATGAGCCCCCGCTTTTCCTGGGGAAGAATCCGGCGGTCGTCCGTCAGGGGATGGATGACCACGGTCGTGTCTTTACGGGCCTCCACCACTTCATCCAGATAGCAGATGGCCCCGTGTTTCACGGCCAGGCTCAGCGGACCGTCCTGCCAGACCGTTTCATCTCCTTTCAGGAGAAACCGCCCGACCAGATCCGAGGCCGTCAAATCCTCATGACAGGCGATCGTCACCAGCGGCAGGGAGAGTTTCCAGGCCATGTGTTCCAGAAAACGGGTCTTTCCGCAGCCCGTGGGTCCTTTCAACATCACGGGAAGCTTGAGTTTGTAAGCTTTCTCGAAAACGTCGATCTCATCGTCAATTGGAACATAAAAGGGTTCGCTGCGGATGTGGTAATCTTCTATGGCAATGCCATTCTGCTTTCTTGGGGCTTCCATCGGCGGTGTATCATACTCCATTAAAGGTTATAGGGTGATAGGTTATAGGTGATGGGTGATGGTTTCTTTTTCCCTCTTACCTATGACCCATCACCCATGACCCCTTTTCTTTAATATTTCCCGTAAAGCTCCGCAGCCTCCATCATCGCAATGGCATTCATCAGGCTGCCGTTGGGGGGAAACTCGCAACCGGTAGACAGGATAAACCCGCCGTCCTTGCCCAGTTCCTCGATCTGTTTCTTGCATTCCACCTTCATTTCCTCCGGAGTGCCCAGAAATGCGTATTGGGCCGGACTGACATAACCGACAAGAGTCGTCTTTTTGCCGTATTTCTGTTTACATTCCGCCATGTCCTTGCAGTCATCTGGCGGATAAGCATAAGAAATGGCTATGGGCTTCATCGTCTCTATCTGTGCATCGAAATAAACACCATTTCCGCAGTTGTGCACCATGGTCATACAGCCGGCTTCCACGATGGCATCGCCCAGAATCTTGGTAAAGGGGCCCTCGATCTCCATCCACATTTTTTTGCTCATGATGCACTGGGAGGCAAACAGGGTATCCAGAACGATCGCATGAACGCCTGTTTTGGCCATTGCCTTGATGTAATCTACCAGAACAGGCGTAATAATCTCCTGTGCATGAATAACCGCTTCCCGGTTTTTGTAGCAATCCCGGAAAAGGACTTCCGCACCGCGCATCATCGAGAGGATGCCCAGCGGCCCATAAACAAAACCCATAATAGCTACGTTTTTTGCGCACTCATTGGCCACGATGTCCATATACTTGAGAACTTCTTTCATTCTCGGGGCCTTGGTCGGATCCACCGGCTGGATTTTATAATAATCATCCGGAGTCTTAATGAATGAATCATTATAATCGGGGTGCGGCGTATCCTCGATCGGAAAGACCATTTTCTGTCCGAAATCGGCCGCTTCCACGGACAGATCCACCAGACCCAGAATGCCGTCAAACCCGACCAGCTTCTGGGCCTGTATCATGGATTTGGCCATCAGTTCGCCGTCCTGTGCCCATTCCGCATAGGTCACGCCGTAAACCCGACGGGAAGCGCCGCAGATCAGCGGAGCGGCAGGGACGCGATCGGGGATTCCACCTTGCAGGACAGTTCCAATTCTTTCTAACGGTGTCATGGTGATACTCCTTTCTGTAAGTGCTTTGTTTGGTTTGTTCAGTTAGCAAAAAAACACAACCGGTAAGTGAGGATAAACAGTTTCTATTTGAGCATGGTAGACAGGTTACAATAATTACGGGATAAGCATTCGTCGTCTTTGCCGGGGTCTTGCTTCATTCAAAATCTTCACGGGGTTCCCATAACCGCGTCCATCACTTGGTTAACGCCAACATTAGCGGGTACACTGAGTGGCATCAGAGAACCTGCATGGTCTTTGACTCTTTGCTCGATTTCATGGATACCGTGCGCATCCATGAGATCAGACTGAGCAAGCGCAACCAGATCGGCATCTTTCATCTGGCCGATCATCAGAAACGATCGGTCCTGCCACTGGGAATCAAACTCGGGCCCGTTAACCAGGGTAATCATCGGCCCGATCTCGTAGGAAATATCCCGCCGCCCCATGGCCATCACATTCCTGAGTTCCTGAGTAACGACCATTTCAGACGGTTCGATAAACAGAAAATCCGGATCATGATTTCGCTTGAGTTCTTTTTTCAGGGCGACCAGACTGGCCGCCAGGGAACAGCCCACTCATCCGCCGCGGAGAAACTCAGCAGTAACATTATATCGCCGGAGAAAGTCGGCATCGTAAGACACCTCGCCATCTTCATTGACGATAACGGCACAGTTTTGATCCTGCGGATGACAACCGGGCAATCAGTTCCCGGATCAGGGTCGTTTTGCCGCTGCCGCGCATGCCGGAAATATTCACTACCTTCATGCGTTCTTATCCGGGTCCAGTTGTTCGGAAAGCTGTTTGATATAATCCTGTTTGGATGCGGTGAAATCGAACTCATCGAAATACGTGTGTTCTTTTTCTTTCACCACAAAAAGCCCGTGCTGTCCGGCCACATCATGCATCCCCTCCAGGGTTGCAGCCTTCACGGCGTCTTCGGGAATGCCCTGAACAATGCTGTTGATGGCGATAAAGACATCGCGAACCGGGTGTGAGAGCCGACCGGAGGAATAGCTGCCGTGACCGACGCCGATGGTGTCCGCCTTGATCGTTCCGGCTTCGGTTCGCAGATGGGATTTGATGTGGCCGATACATTTTGCACCCAGTTCCATGCATTTGCCGGCAATGACAATCATCATGTTTTCAGCCATGGATTTGACAAAATCTTCGGTCATGGGCTCGTTGCGACTGATCTTGGCGGCAACGCCATAGCCGCTGACACCATGTTCCGTGTAACAACCAGGGCTTTCCTCGGGTGAGTTGGACATCGGCTTTACACCTCCCAGTTCAGTATGAGATCGGTCAGCTCGTCAACCCCTGTTTCAGTAAACGAAGACAGGTGAAGCACCCTGGCTTTCGGGTTGATCTCCCGGACCCTGGAGACAGATTCTTTCACGGCCGCTGCATCCACGGCATCCACCTTGCTGATGGCGATCACATCCGCATCCTTGACCTGGGTCGTGACAAGCTGTCCGAGCATATCCATATCCAGGAGTTCCGCGGGACGGGTGGCATCAAACAAGACGATTGCCGGCCCGATGGCAACTTTTGCATCGCGGCCGCTCATTCTGGCGGCCAGACTGACCTGATGGGGCACGGCGACGCCCGTTGGTTCAACCAGAACATACTCCGGGGCGAATTCCCGGTATAACTGATAAATCGTTTTGGCAAAAGTGGCCGCGACTTCACAGCAGATGCAGCCGCCGCCGATATCTTTCATCATCATCCCGCTTTCCTCTATCACTTTTCCGTCAACGGGGATTTCTCCGATTTCGTTCACAACCAGCGCCACCTTGCGGGCCCCCCCGGCTGCCAGATTCCGGGAAAGTTTAAGCATCAGGGTCGTTTTTCCACACCCCAGAAAACCGGCGATCTGAATTATTTTCATACCTATTCTCCTGTGACGCATTTATAAATCTAACATTCCACTTGATTTATGATCAGAATGACACATAACAACAAGTGAGTAAATGCAAACTATCAGTTATTAAATAGGTATATTTATATACCTTATATAGCCGGAGAAATAATGAATACCAATAAATGATTATGATTCAGGGGAGTTGTTTCGTGATTCAATTATCGGAGAGGGGGATGGGCAAATAACTACAAACCATTCACCGGGCTGTAACCCGAAATCGGCCAGCCCTGGGAAAAGCCGCTCCATCCGTCATCAATGAGAACTGGCTTGGAACAAGGGCCTGGAAGACAGCAGGTTGTACAGATTCACTTTTCGTCCGCGCAGGCCCAGTTTTTTCCGGATATTACGGCGATGGACCTGCACGGTCTCAAAAGAAATATTCATCAGATCGGCGATTTCCTTGCTGGAATGGCCTTCCTGAATAAACTGGCACACCCGGATTTCAGAGCGCGTCAGCTTCAGAAACCGTCCCTCCAGCTCCCTGGAGAATCCCTTGGTCAGATTGATTAACTGCTCCCGCATGATGTAAAGATAACTGTTGCGGATCTCGGTGTTAACTTCGGTCCTGACTTTTTCAATCGCCGGAAGCAGAACAGTTTCGATTTTGTGGGAAATCCCCCCTTCCAACCCTTTTTTTTCATTTTCAAAAGCCTTCATCAGGTTTCGAAGGGTGATGTACAATTCCCGGCGCTGTGTTTTCTCCTGACGCAGGAGGTCCTGCAACGCCACATGTTCGGTCTGATCCCGAATCACAAAACAGAAGACCGGGTGCTCCGGCAGGGACAGACGTTTGACGGTGATGCCCACTGGAAAGATCTGACCATCCGCCCTGACCCCTTTCATCTCGCCTTTCCAGCTTCCGGAGTCCCGCAGGTCTTGAAGAATCCGGCACAACACAGGTCTGTCAGCTTCATCAAACAGAGACAGGCAATCGATGCCGATGATCCGCTCGTATGGCAGTTCATGGATGGCGCTGGCGCTGCTGTTGGCTTCCACCACGTTGAGAGACGGGTCCACAAACAGAATGCTGTCCGTGGTATCAAAAAGAAGTTCACGCAGTATGGCTTCCAGTGAAAAGGCAGGATACTGGATGCTTGCGGTCTGCATCAGGCTGTTGCAGGGAGGACGTCATGAACGATATTTTGCCTCCTGCGGGCTGCGGCAAGAAACACATCCTTGTTCCGGTACAGAATGTTTGTTTTTAAGGCAGGCAAGGTTTTCCAGCGCTTCTTCAATCGTCAGCGGAATCGGAGCGCTGCCCGTTGAACAGGCGCCCAGTTCCTGAAAAAGCCGGGTCAGCAGTGGCGGCTCCAGCCGTGAACCCTCCAGGAGCGCGCGGTCCGTCAGAATTTCACGGGGAGTGCCATCCGCGACAATTTCTCCCTGATCCACAATGATGACCCGTGTGGCGATCATAGAGGCGATGTTGATATCGTGTGTCACCATGATCAGTGTATACCCGTGATGGCTGTTCAAATGCCGGATCAGGCGGATAAGGTGCCGGGTGGATGCCGGATCCAGGCTGGCGGTCGGCTCATCCATCAGAATCAATGGCGGCTGCATGGCAATGACACCGGCCAGGCCTACCCGCCGCATTTCGCCGTGGCTGAGTCTGTGAATCGGCCGATGCGCCAGATGGGAAACCTCCATCAGATCCATGGCAGCGGCCACCCGACGATCCACTTCATCCGCATCCAGGCCAAGATTGACAGGACCGTAAGCCACATCTTCCCGCACATGCGTACAGAAAAGCTGATCGTTTGGATCCTGAAAAAGAATTCCGACCTGCCGGAAAATATCCTGTTGGCCGCTGGAATCCAGGGTTTTTCCGCACAGGGTGATATTCCCGCTGTCAGGATGAATAATTCCCGCTATCAGCTTGAGAAGAGTGCTTTTACCCGCACCATTTGGCCCGCAGAGAGCCACTACTTCCCCTTGCTGGATAGTCATCGACAGATTTTTAAGCGAACGGGTTTCGGCATACCGATGAGACACATTGGTACATATCAGCACCGGCAAAGATGGATCGCTGAGGGTCGGGGTGATATTGCAGCGGTTGGGGCAGGAATCATCTTCGCTTGATTCACACCCTGAAACTGAATCCTTTTTTTCGGCAAGCTGCCCTCTGGCAAACATGGCATGCTGAATCCGCAGAGAACGGTCATAAGATCGCAGGATGACCTGTGATAAAATCCGGCCAGTGCTATGATAGCGATTGATCCATCCGCGAAAACCACCCCGCGACACGGCGGATATTTTCATGCGATGAAATTCCTCCCACAATAACCCGGCGTATCGATACGCCATGGCGGTGATATCCAGGAGTATGACCGGCACCCGGAACCATCTTAACGACCCCATAAGGGTGGTAAACGGCGTGGTCAAAAACACGGCTGCAATCCAGGTCATATCACACGCCACCCGTGCCGCTGCACCCATTCCGAGCCGAACTCCCTCCTGGTAAATGGTCATGGGACCCACCTGGTAAACCGGCGTCACGCCGAACCCGACGGAAAACCCCACAAACACGACCAGTGTCGCCCAGGCCGGCGCCAGAAAAAAAACACAACCTGTCGCAAAGGGATCCTGGAAAACAGCGTAACAATCGCTCCCAGAACCAGAAGAAGCACGGACAGCCAAAGCCGGGCCATCAAAATATTGATCCCGATCGCCGCAGCCAGCAGCACCAGTTTCAGGCGCCCATCCCAGCGGTACAGGCCATGCCGTGGAAGCTGGCCTGTATGACCGTCCATCATTCCGGCATATTCAGTATGCGGGTTGTTCTGGAGCATGAATTCCTGTTCTCCTGCCATGCAACTCAGACAGCATAAATGGGGTTACGTTTGTCTTTGAAAGCGTCCGCCCGTCACTACTTGTTATTTAAACGCTGAATCCCGGTCTTCAGATGTCCCGGCACTGCAACCGGGTCCTTCCCCAGAGCAGATCCCAGTATCGACCCAGAACAAACCCGCAGATACCCCCTGCCGATAAAAGCAGAAGATTCCACAAATCCCCCATGCCTTCCGTTTTCAGATATGGCTCACGGGACGGTCGCCCGGCTTTTTCTGCCATAGCTTCATTGACTGCCTCATCCATGCCGGAAAATTGCGATGCATTGTTAACAACGGACTGCTCCACGCCTGCACCCGAAGCTGCCGGCACGGCAGCTTCGGACAATGTGACATCCCCAGCCACATATAACAAAGATAATCATCAACAGAATAATGAACAGGGAGGAATTTCCGGCATTCTTTCGGGAAAGAATACCCAGTGAAGCCAGAATTTCAGGTCGCTGCTTACCGGCGTAATGAAGTGCCATACCTGTAATCAACGCTTCCCCGATGGCGATGGGCAGCTGTGTGGGAAGATAGGCGGAATAAATAACCAGCAGATAGCCACTCAGTGAATATTGAGGGGTTGGGGCATTGACAAGCGTTGTACCGAGAATCATTCCGGATGCGCCATACACCATGACGTCCCCGACCAACCCGCCTAAAAAGCCCGCTGCCAGCAGGGGAAGGCCGAGCTTGCGCATGAACCGGAAAATCCACCAGCCGAAGAAACAGCCGAAGAAGCCCAATGCCACGACATTGGCACCCCAGGTGCTGAAACCGCCATGCGCAAAAAATGCTGCCTGAAGCAGCAGGCTGATTCCGGCCAGGACAATGCCGATGGATGGGCCCAGCAAAATGCCGATGAGCGGCGTAGCGCAGGGATGGGAACAGGTCCCCGTGAAAGCCGGAATCGGAATCAGCGAAAAGAAGAAAATAAGCGCTGCACCCATGCCCAGAAGCGGCTTATTCTCCGGGGCTTTGCGGACAAAAACGTTTATCCGCGATACCCCCCAGGCCATCAGGGACACTCCGGCAGCCGTGTAGAGTGCCGCGTCCTTCCCGACTATAATGCCTTCACTGATGTGCATACTCTCTCCCGGTCCAACAGACCTCAAACTCCCAACGGTTTATTTGTCATCCATCCAAGAAAAAAGGCGTGATCTCGACCTAATATTTCCAGAGGTCTTCGGCAATTCCCGTCACATGATTCAAGTAGCGGGCCAGCGTAAACAGGTAGTCACTCAAACGGTTCAGGTAAATCAGCGGAAATCGCAAATGCTTCGGCGCCTCTCCGAATCCGATCTGAAGCGAAAGCCCCACCACATGACGTTCCGCCCGCCGACAGACGGTTCGGGCGAGATGGGCCATGACAGCCGATAAATGCCCGTTCGGGACAATGAATCCGGTTAGATCCGGCAAACCGTTCTGCAGCGCATCAATGGCGGTTTCCAGGTCTTTCACATCCGCTTCGGTTATTTTGGGAACTTTTTCAACAGCCGCCGAGTCCCTGGATGTGGCGATATATGCACCGATTTTCATCAGGTTGGATTGAATCCGATGAATTTCAGAGACGATATGACCACAATCAGGCGGCAGCAGCGTCTTGATGCCGCCGATTGCGGAATTGAGTTCATCCACATCGCCGCCGGCCTCCATGTAGGGGTGGCTCTTGGTTACCCGCTCACCGCTGTAAAGGCTGGTTTTGCCCTGATCTCCAGTACCGGAATAAATTTTCATCCGTTTTCCTCTCCTTTTTGTTTCAGATTTTTTATTAAGGATAACACGATATTTCCCGCGGACAAAGCCGCTTCAATCAACTACAGCAACACTGAATCGTGAAGAATCGTTGTAACGATAACGATGAACCGGTTGCCGCGTTCAATTTCAAGGCTGGGCCCTTGCGGAAAACATCGCGATTTTTTCAAATTTTTTCATCAGATCCCGGGTGGTGAACGGCTGCTGTCCTTCGGTGGCCATGTAGAATTCCATATCTTTGCACTGTGACTGAACGCGTGCCAGAATGGCGATTCTGTCTTCATCCGTCAGGGCGCCTTTTTCTGCCAGATGTAAATTCAGGGCGGCATACCAGGCATTAATCAGGGTTACGGCATAAAGGGGTCCCAGCCAGTTTGGTTTATCGGAAAAATCGACCATTCTTTTCACCTCGTATTGTCTGTATCATTAAAATTCACCAGATTAAACTACCGAGACGAGACACTGCCGGTCAGGACTCGCCTATGATATGTGTCAGTGAAACAATATGCGGCATGGCAATTAAAATATCAATAAAAATGGCGGCACTGTAAAAAGTCCGGATGCTGCGTTGCGGTACATGCTTCCTCATTGCGGCGTATGACACGTACAGCCTCTTGCCGAATTATTGCCGCCTGGACTTCACTCAAAAGCGCTTCACAGCATGATGTTTTTCGATGTTTGATGTTGAACATATCGGGGATTTCTGATACTTGTCCATCATATCAGTATTTCGGATGTTCGATATATCGAAGTCTTGGATCGCCCGCTTTGTTATGTTGCTACCCAATCACCCATCAAACTGAACTGCTTTCCGTAGTTTTTTAATGAATAATCACGGAATCTAGAAAAAAGGAGTACCGTTCCATGAAAATCGTAGGAATTGCATGCAGCCCCCGAAAAGCAAAGACCACGGCACTTGCGTTGGATGAGTGCCTTAAAGCCGTGCAGGCTGGCCGTACCCTCCATGCAGACGGAAATGCTGGAACTGGCTGATTTTCAATTTAACGGCTGCGTGGCCTGCGGCAAATGCATGAAAGAATTTGCTTGCAGCCAGGCAGATGATTTCAGCAAAATCATTGCCTCCCTGGATGATCCGGCCCTGGCCGGAATCATTGTCGCCACGCCGGTTTATTTTGGCACCATGACTTCCCAATGCAAGGCTTTTCTGGATCGCTGCGTGATTTTCCGCAGAAACGGTTTTCGTTTCCACAACAAGGTCGGCGGGGTGATCGCCGTCGGCGGCGTCCGCAACGGCGGGCAGGAGTTGACCATCCAGGCGGTTCATGCCGCCATGCTGGTCTGGGACATGGTCGTGGTCAGTGACGGCCGCCCGACATCCCATTTTGGCGGAACTGTCTGGAGCAGCCATCCCGACGGGGTCAGCGGTGACACATTCGGGATGCAGACCGTCCATAATCTGGGCAAAAGAGTGTCGGAACTGGCGTTCAAGCTTCATGGATAACGGTCGGGTAAAAGGGGAGTTACTATGGAATTCTGTAATAAGATTGTGATCGAAGTGATGTATAAGGCGGATTACTGCCTTCCCTGCTTTTTCATGGATGCCGCTGTTCAGGAAATGCTGCCGCGATATGAAGATCGTGTGGAATACCGGCGCGTGGATATCATGATTGGAAAGGGCAAAAAGCGCTTTCTGGAGCTTTCCTATGAATTGTTCGGTGAAGAAGCCGTTAAAAAGCATATTCGTCTGGCTCCGGTGCCGTCACTTCTGATCAACGGCGAGCTGATCTTTGATCAGATTCCGCCGGAGTATGATCTGGTGGATGCCATCGAAGAAGCCCTTTCGGGGATGACTGTTTAGATACACCATGGTTTTTTACCTTTTTGCTTTATAACAAACGTCCAGGTCACACAAACATGAAACCCGTCCATATCGAAGTGATTCATGAAGGTGAGCATTGTATCCCCTGTGTATACATGGCGCTGGTGGTAGCTGAGGTCGCGCCGGATTACGGCGATGCCGTCACATGGGAGAAAGTCATCATCACCAAAAAAAAAGGGGCGTTTCGCTTTGACGAACTCGCTCAGAACGCATGGTGGACTGCCTCCTGTGCCCTCCATATATATCGATGGCGAACTGGTCTTTGATACGACACCCGGCCCGGAAATGCTTCGAGAAGTTCTGGACCGGATGATATCGACCTGATTCCGGATCACCAAATGGTGTTCCGGCCTTCCGCAGGTTTTTACGGGTGCGCCGGAACCGGCAAAAAAGCGCTGGTCAGGGCTGTTCACAGTAAATTTCCCTGTTAATCTCGGTTTCGATATCTTTCATTACCATGTCCGGATCAGCCATCGCCTGCAAGAGCTTCAGCGTTTTTCAGAAGCGTTTCGAACATTTTCACCAGGTAGTCGTTGACCCTTTTGGCAGGGCCCTGCCCCTGGGGCTTTCGCCAGTGGATCGGGGAATCCGGAAAAGCGCTCTGCCGCAGGACATGATGGCAGGCAAAGACCACCACATCCCGCATCCACGCCACCCTTTTATCAGCGTATTCGATTTCCCCTTCAAATCCCATGATAGCCGGCCGGAGTGAGTCTGCCTTCTTTCTGGTATCTCCGGTATCCGCTGGTTCCCATGAGTACGATATGGAAATGGGAAAAGAGGTTGGCTGTCCGGTCAAGCCGATCCAGGAGATTGTTTTTCCGAAGAAACTCAAGGTTTTCACCCAGATCGGACAGGGTGCTGTCCGGAACAAACATCAGAAAGCCGATCTCGGGCTCGATGCCGAAGCTGCGGCAGAGCGCAATGGCACGCTCGCTGCTGTTCAATGTGGCGCCCTTGGAGAGCTGGCCAAGAAGGGTTTTGGAGCCGCTCTCGACACCCAGGAGCATGCTGGTGAACCCCGATGAAACAAGGTTTTCCATGATTTCTTCGTCAAGGTCTTCAGGTCTTGTCTCCATGCCGAAGGTGATTTTCAAGGGGCGGATCAGTTCCAGCAGCCTCAGGGTCCTGTTTTTTCCCTTCTTTCCAGGGCCGATGAAATTGGGATCTGCAAAGTAGAAGTCGCGTATTCCCATCGAAATGAGCCCCTGCATTTCAAGAAGGATGTTTTCCGGACTCCTGCCCCGCCAGAGGGGGCCATTATTATAGAAAGAGGGGACCGGGCAGAAACTGCAGTGGTTATAACATCCCCTGCTGCCTAAAATCGATGCGGTGCGGAACCCGCCATCCGCCCGCATGGGAAAGTCAAACAGATCCGGATCACGAAGGGGCGCTCTGGGGCCGGCCATCAAGATGCCTTCCCCGCTCCTATGCGGCAAGTCCTTCGATTTTTTCCAAGGATCCAGCGGTTTCCAGGCAGGTTGCCAGTTCTGTAACCGTGATCTCGCACTCTCCCACGGAAATGGTGTCCACTTCCCTGCAAAAGTCCAGGATCGGCCGGTAAGCCAGGGTGGGATAAAATCCGAAGAGGTTGATATGTCCCCTGAATCCCGCGCTTCTCAGCTTCTGAAAAAAATCAAAGATCGCGCCGCTGTTCTCCCAGATATAGACGCAATTCACCGTCAGAAGGGCCGGGGAAAAAGCCATGATTTCATCGGCTGTCCGGGAAAAATCCCAGCCATTCACCGTACAGTCGATCAAGGTGACCTCATGGCCGGCAGCCTTCAGGGCGGATGCCACATAGCCGCCCATCAGGCAGGACCAGAGGGGGGTGTTGGCAATATCGTTGAACCTTTTTTCCGAACGGATTCTCGGGTGCTCCAGAACGATGATTTTCACGTGTTCTCCATGCTCGGCTCCAGGCACGCAGACGGTTTCAGCCTCGAAAAAATACCTGCACGGTGGCAGTGGGCTTCCATCTCGTGAAGGAGATGGGAGAACCTCGGGGGGTTATGATAGAATGGGTAAAGAAGATCGATATCGGGGGAAAGATCCCCGCTTCTGATCAGCCGCTTTGTCAGCGGTGCGCCGGGGTAAAGCCGGACGTGGTTGAAGATCACGGCCCCAAGATTTGCAGGGCCTGCATGGATTTCAAGCAGACGTTCCAGCATTTCCCAGGCCTCAGATGACTTCCGCCTCACCGTCCCCGGGCAGGTTGAGCAGAAAATGGCACATGGTGAGAATATTGCTCTCGGCCGTTACCTTTGCCGCCTTCAGTATATCCTGCTTTGTCAGCCGTTTTCCCAGAAGTTTCAGGCCGTGGTCCGTGAGCGCATCCGCCGAAAAATAGATGGCAACCAGTCCGGCAGCCTGGGCAAGCCCGGCAAGCCTGCTGTCAAGGGTGTCTTCTCTGAAAAAGCCCGTCCAGCCGATATCGAGTTTTCTGCGAATGAGCTCTTCCATCAACGCTTCGAAATGGTCGACGGGCCGATTGACCACCGCGTCCGTAAAATGAAAAAGCCGGATGCCATGCTCCCGGTGCAGGGATTCGATCTCGTCCACGATTTTTTTCGGGCTCCGCAGGCGCATCCTCCCCCCGCCGAGGCAGGGGTAAACGCAATAGCCGCAACTCAGGTCGCATCCCCGCTTTCCTTCTATCCCGACAGGGGCGACGTAGGCGTTTCCCTTCGTGTAATCCGCGGGATCAAAGGTGACCCGATCCATGGGGGGAATCTCATCAAGGGAGATCCCCGGACCCGGGGGATTCTGATGGATGACGCCTTCTTTTCGCCACAGCAGACCCGGAACCGCGCCGGGGTCGATATCACTTTCGATGATCAGGGGAAACGCCCGCTCCCCTTCCCCCACCAGCCCATAGTCTATATCGGAAACCGCTTCCATGAGACGGGTTCCGAAAAGGGAAAAAGCCGGGCCTCCTACCATGATCCGTGAATCCGGAAGGATCGTTCGAACCATCGCGGCGGCTGTTTTCAGGGACGAGAGATAGGAAACCAGATGACCGGCAAGAGGGTCGATGTTTCGAAGCGAAAAGGCGACGATATCCGGCCGGTGTTCTTCGATCAGCTCTTTCAACTCCGGCCACGGATCCGGGAAGAGGTTCATGTCCAGAGCACTTTTCGCGATTGTTGCCGGAACCAGACTCGAAAGCCTGGAAAGGCCCAGGGGAAATACTTTTTCACCGGCGCCATGGTGGGAAGTGGGAAGCTGAACCAGAGAAATTTTCATTACCTACTCCAATAACAGCAAACCGAGATATTTGACATACTGCCCCCTTTCCTTAACCGGCGCCAGATAAAGGCCTGCCGCTTCTGCCGTCTGATAGACATCGATCCCGGAAGCCTCCATCGAAGGCCGGGAAAGATCACTTCGGTTGCATTCTCCCTCGCCGGGGCACTTGTCGCAAACCGTGCAGGGACCCGCACCCAGGACAAACGCCTTGTGCAGACCGCTCAGAAACGCCTTTTTCTCAAGGCGGAGCAGCCGCTGATGAAACTGTCTTCCGGGCGGAGCCCCTTCCAGAAGAAGCGCCCATTTGTAAGATCTCAAAAGCGTTTCCGTCTCAAGGTCATCCCTGCCGTTTGGCGGGCATTGAAGATTCTTTCCGAATCCTTCGCATCCATACCGGCATTTCAGCCTGACCCAAGGGGCTGTGGCAATCTTTTCCATGGGGATGGGAACGGCCCGCCTGAACCCTTCGGAAATGGCCATATCGGCCCACTGATACGGCAGGGGGACAAGATGATCCCGGGAAAGTTTTTCCCCGGCCAGAATCACAGAGCTGTCTGTATCAAGATCGAGAACAACGCTTTCCCGAATGCCGGCGGCGCTAAGCCAGGAAACCACGCTGGAAGCTTCATGACATTCGCCGTCATAGGTATTCAGCATCATGGCCAGATCGTAGATGGCCCCTTTCTGGGGATTTCGGCCCAGGCGGTCGGGAAAATAGTCGTGAATGAGAACCTTTCCCCCTGGTTTCAGAAGACGGACCGCCTTTTCGAGAAGTTTCCGGGCGTCCTTCTCTCCGTAGGCATGGAGAAAATTGCTCATCACGATCAGACCGAAGGTTCTTTCCGTTTCAAACGCGTGGAAACGGAAGTCGGCGCCGATGGTCTCGATCCCTTCCCAGTCCGTTTCATCCGGATAAATCTGCCGTGCAGCCTCAATCACCTCGGGAAGATCCAGGAGAACTCCCCGGTAATGCGCCGGAGGGTTACAAAATTCTCTCGGTCTCATCGACGTCGCTGTGAAAATGGGTTTCCTTTTTTCGGTCCGATCCGGAAAGAGAGGCCACGAGGAGGCGGCAGAGCGATCCTGCTCCGCCGCCCATGTCAAGGACAGGCGGCTGCCCAGGTTTCACGCAGCAGAATTTCAACGATCTGCCTTGCCTTCTGCCTTGCCAGTTGATCCAATGCCCTTACATAGTTGAAGTTTCTCTCCGCGTAATTTTCCCCTGAATCTGACACGGCAGCTGCCACTGCATCCGAATGTCGGTGGCCCGTTGCTTCAGATTCATCATTCAGGGAGATTTTCCGCGTCAGAAGGCGAAAATTTTCCTGCATGGCGCGGCGGTAGAGAAAAAAATCCCCCATGTAGGAAGGGCTCTTCTGCGACCAGATAGCGCCGGGCAGACTGGCTGTTGAACCAGATCCCCTCGCTCTCTCCGATCAGTTCCATCCGCTTCAGCACTTTCAGGAGACGGTAAAGGCCATCCTCATTGCACCCGGACAGCGCGCAAAGCTTTCCGGTGGTCATAGGTTCCGCTTTCGATGTGGTCGAAGAGCTTCAGATCCAGTGCGGAAAAGAGAACCTCCGATTGCCAGTAGGCAGTGGAGAGATTCTCAAGAAACTGGTAATCCATCCGGGAAGGATCGGCATCGCCATCGATTTTGCGTGATGGCATCGTCAGATCTGGGCATTTTTTATGGCCACTTCCGCAAATGTCTTGATATCCGCAAGAATCCGGGTGGCGGCATCGAGAAGCTCCATGGCGATTGCGGCCCCCGTTCCCTCTCCCAGGCGAAAGCCCAGGTCCAGCAGGGGTTCGATGCCGAGCCTCTCGTGCATGTACCGATGCCCCACCTCCACGGACCGGTGGCTCGTAAACAGATACGCCTTTGCGGCCGGCGCCAGCTCACAGGCGATCAGCGCTCCGGCGGTGGAGATGAAGCCGTCGCAGATCACGGGAATTCCTTTGGCTGCGGCGCCGATCACGAGCCCTGCCAGTCCGCCGATCTCGAATCCGCCCACCTTGGACAGGACATCGATGGGGTCATGTGGGTCGGGCGCGTGCATCGCAAGGCTTTTTCGATAACGGCAATCTTGTTTTCGAGGGCGGCATCGCCGATCCCGGTTCCGCGGCCCGTGAGCTTTTCAACCGGAAATCCCTGAAAATGCCGCAATGACCGCAGTCGATGGCGTGGTGTTGCCGATCCCCATGTCTCCGGTTCCCAGAAGATTCACCGGCCCCTGTTCGCAAAGCTCCTCGACGATCTCGATGCCGGCCGTCGATGGATCGGATCGCTTCCTCCCGCGTCATGGCCGGCCCCTTTGCGAAATTCGCCGTTCCCTTTCCGACTTTCTTGTGGAAGATGGGAAGGGCCGGATCAAAATCATAATTGACTCCCAGATCGGCTGCAATGACCCTGGCGCCGGCATGCTTTCCGAGCACATTGATCGAAGCCCCGCCGCCGACAAAATTCAGAACCATCTGGGGGGTCACTTCCTGGGGAAAGAGGCTGACCCCTTCGGCGACAACCCCGTGATCGCCGGCACAGGTCACGATGACCTTGTTCTCCAGCCGGACGTCAAGGGTTCCGGCGATGGCAGCCAGCCGTGCGGATACGTTCTCGAGAATGCCCAGGCTTCCGGCCGGTCGCGCCTGGTCCGCAAGCCGCGCCAGGGCCTTTTCGTAAACCGAGCTGTCGGGTGTCTTTATGCAACCGATGGTACGATTCAGTTTTTCCATTTTCAATACTCCTTGGCTATTTGAAAGGTTTCAGCCAACGCATGAGATTTTATCGCCCCGGATATCATCCTTAAAAACCTCCATTCCCTTTTTCATGGCGCAGAAATCACCGCACATGGTGCAGGTCTTTTCCTCCTGAGGGCGCCCGCTCCGCTTTTTTCTTTCTGGCGATTTCCGGAAAGAGAAGCTCCTTTTCCAGATCGTCCCAGCGCATGTCCCGTCTTGCCAGGCCGGCCCGCTTCTCCCGCTCCCGCCGTTCCGGGTATTTGGCGATGTCTCCGACCCGCACGGCCAGCCGGGTGACTCTGACGCCTTCCCGGACATCGGCCTCCGTGGGCAGCGCAAGGTGCTCCGCAGGCGTGATGTAGCAGATCAGGTCCGCTCCGTACCTGGCCGAATGCGCCGCGCCGATGGCGGCGCCCACATGGTCGTAACCGGCTCCGGTATCCAGGGGGATCGGCCCCAGAACATAATACGGGCGCATTGCCGCTCATCCGTTTTTCCAGCATGATGTTTCCCTCGATCTCATCTATGGGAACATGTCCGGGACCTTCCACCATCATCTGACATCCCATCTCGCGGCCGATCTCGGCAAGTTCGCAGTTGATGATCATCTCCGCCATCTGGGCCCGGTCATGGCTGTCGTGGATCGCACCGGCGCGGATACCGTTTCCGAGTGAGAGCACCGCATCATATTTCTTCATGAGGCCGCAGACCCGGTCGAACTGCTCGTACAGGGGGTTGTCCTTTCCGGTTGCATCCATCCACGCCACCATGAAGGTCCCCCCCTTGGAGCACAGCCCGCCGTAACGGTAACCCTGCTTGCGAAGCCGCTCGATGGTGTACTGGTTGATTCCGCAGTGGATCGCCATGAAACTGAGGCCATCACACAGCTGCTGCTCGATGAGATCGAAGAGATACTCGGGATCAAGCCGGCTCGGATCCCTGTATAGTCTGGCAGTCTCCTTGAACGCCTGATACAGGGGAACATTGCCGACAGGAAGACGGGAGGCAGCCAGAACTTCCCGTCTGACCTTGTCGAGATTGCCGCCCGCGGAGAGCTCCATGAGCGTATCCGCCCCTTCTTCCTCGGCAGCGATCGCCTTGCGGACTTCATCATCGATATTGCAGATATCCGAAGACGTGCCGATGGATGCGTTGACTTTTGTTCTCAGCCCGGTGCCGATTCCCCTGATGATCTGATCGGGACGGTTGGGATTGTTCGGAATAACGATCTCCCCCATTGCAACGCGCTGCCGGATCACTCCGGTAGAATAATCCTCATCGACCGCCACCTTTTCCATCTGGGGGGTAATAACACCTTCACGTGCCAATTCAATCTGTGTCTTCATGGGATACTCCTATGCCTGTTTGATAATTTCGTCAAAAAAAAGGGCTCCGGGGAGATTATATCTCCCCGGAGCCCTTTGCCATCGTGCCCTTCAATCAGATCGCCCGATCCGTCTTCTGACTTCCGGATGGCGCCTCTCCTTGCAGCCTTCCCAGCCTCAGGGCCAGTGGCCGCCTCCCAAAAATCAGGGAGACAATTGCAGGAGATATTCCGGTTACAGCGATGGGACCGTCACGGAATTCAACCGTGTTCCGATAACCAGGCGATCTTCTTTTCTTGATTTCTGTATTGTTATAAAATTGCCCATGCAGATAGTCAAGTTTTTTTTAAACAGTTTTTTCTTGAAATGATATTCTACCATGTATACTATGAACCATCGTATACATCAAGGATGAACCATGCCGATCGTCGATTTTGAAGAATGTCCCTGCTCCGGCAAGAACATGAGCACCCTGGTTGCACCATGGATACTGCTTACGCTCTATCACCACGAGGGAACCCACGGCTATGAAATCCAGAAATTGATTCTTTCACGGCTTCAGGAACTGGATCTGGGGCTGAACATGGCCGGCCTCTACCGGCATCTCAACATGCTGGAGAAACGCGGTGTCCTGACATCAACCTGGGACACCGGCGAGCCTGGCCCCGCCAAACGAAAATACTATCTGACCGAAGGCGGCAAAGAATGTCTCTGGCGCTGGCTCGGTACCCTTGGCACCCAGTTGACGCTGATCGGCAAATTTCTGGATGAAGCCCATCGCGTTTTCCCCCAGGCAGTTCTGCCGAAGGTGGTTATGGGCAGAGCAGGCAATGTACAGGATAAAACACCCAAGAAGTAAGGTCTTTGATTCCCATGGCCACGCCGTCAAAGCACTTTTTATCCAGAATCACACCGCTGCTGATGATTCTCGTCCTCTGGCAAGCAATCGCCATGTGGGTCTGGCTTTTCCGAAACGTCCCCTTCCCCACACCGCTATCCACTTTGCAGCGTCTGGCAGAAGCGCTTATGGGCAAGGAGATGATGGATCATTCTGTTTACCGTCATACTTTCGACAGCCTGGGCAGGTGGATTTACGGATTTATCGCCGCTTCAGCCGGCGGGGTTCTCTTTGGCCTTGCTGCTGGATGGTGGCGGGCTCTGGATCGACTGACCTCGCCGGGGGTACAGATTTTACAGTTGATCCCCGGGCTGGCCTGGATCCCCGTGGCCCTGTTGCTGTTTGGCGTGGGAGAGAATGCCACCCGCTTCATGATCGCCGTAACCGCCTTTGCACCGATTGCCATCAACGTCACCGACGGGGTCAAACAGGTGGACGTGCACTACATCCGGGCCGCTCAGATGCTGGGGGCCGGGAGAAAAACCCTTTTTCTGCGCGTGTTGCTGCCCGGAGCCCTGCCGCAGATCATCAGCGGGATTCGGGTGGGTCTTGGTAACAGCTGGCGCGTGGTGGTGGCAGCTGAAATGGTGGTGGGCACCGGATCAGGGCTTGGTTACGCCATTGTGCAGTCACGCTGGTCCCTGGACTTCACGGCCGCTTTTGTCTGCATCATCGTCATCGCCATGATCGGCCTGATAGTTGAACAGGCCGTGCTCAAGCCCCTTGAAAAGCGAACGATCCGCCGCTGGGGGTTGAACCGCAGGGGCGGCTGACATGATTGTTTGCGAGGCCATTTCCATGAACTGGACAGATAACGGCACCAGCCACCGCCGAAAGACACTGGAAGCCGTCGATCTTACAGTGGCCCCAGGCGAATTCATATGCCTGCTCGGGCCAAGCGGATGCGGCAAAACCACCCTTTTGAACATCATTGCCGGATTTATTCGCCCGACACACGGACGCGTTCTTTTTAATGGAGAACCGGTAACAGGCCCCGGACCGGACCGAGGGGTCGTGTTTCAGGACCCGACCCTTTTTCCATGGCTCACCACCGCCCAAAACATCGCCTTCGGCCTGATCCATCGGGGGATTTCCGGGCCGCAACGCCAGGCCAGAATTGAAGAAGGGTTACGCCTTGTTGGGCTTGAATCTCATGCCCATGCATTTCCTCACGAACTGTCCGGAGGAATGCGCCAGCGAATCGCACTGGCACGGGTACTGGTTCTGGAACCGAAAGCCCTGCTGATGGATGAGCCCTTCAGTGCACTTGATGCAATCAGCAGGGAACGTCTGCAGGACGAATTGCTTGAAATCTGGCAGCGCCGGCGAACTCCTGTGATTTTTGTAACGCACAACGCTGATGAAGCCGCCTACCTGGCCGACCGGATCATCATTATGGGCCCGCCGCCCCAAAGCGTGCGCAGCATCATCCCTGTCACCCTGCCCCGGCCCAGGCGCCGTTCAACTGAAGCAATCAACAATCTATCCCTGACATTGAGGCAGCATCTCGGACAGATGCCATGCTGCCTGGCTCCCATAAATAAAGAGGATGTGACATGAACGCACAAAAACAGAACAGCTGCAGCCGTTGTCCCCGCCACCCGACCAGACTGCACCTGGCGGCGTCGGCCATGATGCTGGTGCTCGGCATTTTGTTACTAAACCCGTTTCAGGCTGCCGCCGGTCAGGCAATGGAAATCCGCCTGGCTTATGGCAAAAAAATTCAGTACGCTCCCCAGATCATTGCCACCGAACAGAATTATTTCAAGGCTGAGGGGCTGCTTGTCCACCCTCAGATTCTGTCGACCGGGCCTCAGGCTGCCGAAGCCCTGATCACCGGCGCTGCGGATGCCGCAGCCATGGGGGATGCGCCCGCTGTATTTGCCGCAGCCTCGGGCCGGTCCTTGAAAATTGTGGCCGCCTACGGCGCCAGCGAGCATATGCATAGAATCGTTGCTGCCGCCGACTCCGGCATTCACACGGCTCCGGATCTGAAAGGCAAACGGGTGGCTATCCAGTTCGGTACCAGCACCTATGGTGCGTTCCTGCTCTTTTGCCGGAAACACGGTATTGAAAAAACTGAACTGATCCTGATCAATCTAACACCGACCGATATGCCGGCAGCCATGCAGAGCGGCCAGATCGATGCCGCGGTAGGAAGCGAGCCCTGGCCGAGCAATATCGAGGAAACGGTTGCCGGCAGCTATCCGGTGACATCGCTGGCCGGGCTGGGTAACGAATTCCCCCATGTGATGGTCATTACCGAAAAGCTGATCACGCAAAATCCCGAAGCTGTCGCAGCCTTGCTGCGCGCCATGAATCGGGCCATCGAAATGATCAACCGCCAGCCGCACCAGGCAGCCGAGATCATTGCCAGGGTCACCGGCGTTCCGGTACAGCGTGAATTCAAAAGCCTGCAAACGATCCACTGGCAGCTGCGCATGGACTCAAACATCCGCAACAGCCTGCTTCAAACAGCGGATTTGCTCAAACAGCAAAACAAGCTGCCGATTTCCGCAGACATCAACAGCACCATTGACGAAGCCCCCTTGAAAGCCATCCAACCATAGGGTACGTACATAAATATATAATTTATTGTGGCCGCACACTATTATTCAATACCCACATCAGCACATAGAGGCGTCGACAAAGCATCAGAATTATGCCTTCCTTCGATAATTTCTGGCAGTAGAACACCCACTATTTTATCTTTTGAAGATTTCATTTTACTTGACAAGGTAATTCATTAGTATATAAACATATATTTATATGTTTTAATGAATGGAGGATAATGTGGAGACATTCAACAGATCGGAGAGCTCAAAACAATGCGCCAGTAAAATGGCAGCAGAGACAGCGTTGTTTGAGATCCACCCGGACACGCCCTCCCTGCTCGATGAACATTTTCAGACCGTTTCTTTTCTGGCCAAAAGCCTCTCGGATGAAAACCGCCTGCGGATTCTGCTTTGTATCAGCAGCGGGAAAAAATCCGTGGGCGGTATCGTTGAAGAACTCGGACTGTCCCAGCCTCTTGTCTCGCACCACCTCAAGGAGCTCAAGCGCTCTTTGCTGGTCAGGATCGAACGCAGCGGCCCTTTTATCTATTATGAACTCTCGGATGCCAGAATCCTGGACGTTGTCCGGACGCTGACCACGGTGGCAGCGGATCTTCTCGCAGACAGAAAGACTTTTTAGCACAACGGAGGGAATGACTTACCCATGGAAGCAATTCAAAATATTTTTGACAGGATGGACCCGCAGAAAGCCCTCACGGAGATATCCAAAGTGTTGAAAGTGCTTTTCTCAACTTTGGGTGAAGAGGCGCGTTCAGAATTCTTGTGGGAACTGATGGGAGAGTCCGGAGGAGACAAGGTCTCAAGTCTGGTCCATCTCTGACTGGCCGAATGCATGGGCGAAGGTGTCGACCCGACGCAAATGTGCCAGAGGCTGGTGGATAAGGTTGCTCAGTCAAAGCAGCTGATGGCGATGACCGACCCGGATCTTCTGGTGTTGTTCGAGGACTGGTTTGAAGAGCTGGAAGAGGAGATCCTATCACGTAACAAAGAGCATGGTCCTCTCAATCCAGAAGAACTTGCCTAAAATGACGGGGCTTTCCCTGAGGGGGGCAACATTTCTCCTTTCAAAGCTCCATCGTGAGGGAAAAGTATAGAACTTGAACAGTTTTTTATTCGACAGAAAGGGTTCTTTCATGCAGAACAAGAAAACGACATTCATAGCTTTTGTGGCGGTATTGCTCACGGTGGGAGCCCTCTGGTTCACCAATCGCGCCGTTACTCCCAAGCAGGCCACATGGGACGATGTTTTGGCCGAAGGGAAAAACGGGGGGCTACGGAATCATTACCACCGAAGCGCTTTCCGAACTTTATCAAAAAGACGCCGGCAGCCTTCTTCTGGTGGACACCCGTCAGGAGTGGGAGTACCGGACAGGGCATCTCAAGGGTGCGGTGAACTTTCCCATGGAGCCCACCGCTTGGTCGAGATGGCGCAAGGCTTCGGCGCTTGAAACCTTCCTGGGGCCGGACAAGAATCGCACCATCATCTTCTACTGAGCGGGCCTTACTTGAGTCCGCAGCGACTCGGCGGCCCGTGTGGCCGTAAAACTTGGCTATAAAAACGTTTATCGTGACCCTTACGGCTATCCTGAATGGCAGGCAAGGGGATTGCCCGTTGACGAGCGCCCCGGCTGGTCTGGCGCAATCAGGTGAAGCCCCCAAAGCACCGGGGCCTCTCTACGGCTGGGCCATGATCTGGACGCTTCTTGGCATTTTTGTCGGCGGCATGGCTTTAAACCTGACCCCGTGCATCTACCCCCTGATCCCCATTACCGTCTCCTACTTTGGCGGCCAGGCCGCAAAGGAAGGCGAAGGCCAGGGAAAGCTCGTGGCACACGGTTTGTGCTACATGATGGGTCTTGCGGTTACCAACTCCGTGCTCGGGGTGGTTGCCTCCCTGACAGGCGGCCTCATGGGCGCGATGCTCCAAAATCCCATTGTTCTTATTGTTGTGGCGGCGGTTCTCATCGTTTTTGCAACAAGTCTCTTCGGGCTGTGGGAGATGCGTCTTCCAAGCGGGCTGACGCAGGCTGCCGCAAAATCCTATACGGGATACTTCGGAAGCCTGTTTATGGGCCTGACCCTCGGGGTGGTCGCAGCCCCCTGCATCGGTCCTTTCGTGCTGGGGCTTCTCACCTGGGTGGCGAGCATGGGAAGCCCCTGGCTCGGATTCCTGATCTTTTTTACCTTGAGCCTTGGCCTGGGACTGCCCCTCTTTTTCCTTGCCATGTTCTCGGGGCAACTGAAAAAACTTCCCCGCTCGGGCGGCTGGATGATCTGGGTGAGAAAGCTCATGGGCTGGGTGCTGGTGGCAATGGCCGTGCATTTCATCAGGCCTGTTCTTCCCGGTCACTGGGGAACCATTCTGATTGCCCTTGTCGCTCTGGCCGCGGGGCTGCACCTGGGGTGGATCGACAAAAGTCAGGCCAACTTCCGGGCTTTCCCCTGGCTTAAGGGCGGAGCCGGCATCACGTGTCTGGTTCTGGCCACATTCCTCATCGCGTCATGGGCCATGCGGGGACCGGGCGTTACCTGGAAGCCCTATTCGGAGGAAACGCTGAAAGAGGCCCAAAACTTGAAAAAGCCCGTCATCATCGATTTCTATGCCACATGGTGCACGCCGTGCCGGGAGATCGAGGAAGTCACCCTTCACGATCCTTTGGTCGTAAAGCAGGCGGAAAGCGACTTTGTCATGATCAAAGTGGATGTGACCAAGGGCGGCAACCCTTTGCATGAGCGGTTGCTGGAACAATACGAGGTCAAAGGGGTTCCGACCATCGTGTTCCTGGATACCAGCGGCAAGGAAAGGCGGGATCTGCGCCTGGTGGATTACCTACCGTCCGATCAATTCCTTGGCCATATGGCGGAGCTTAAGAAAAGCGGCAGCTAAAGAAAGGAGAGAAAAAATGCTGAAGGTAAGATTTTTCTTGAATGAGCCCAATGGGAAGCCGTGAAAGGGTTTTCTCGAAATGATGCCCAGGTTGGGCGAAAAATACAAGGATATCGAGATCGAAGTCATGTCCAAACCCGTTGCGGAATACCAGACCGATGAATACTTTGAACTGGAGCTGCCGGTTGCGCCGGCCGTCATGGTCGGTGATGAGATCGTGGTCGAAGGCGCCAGTGTTTCACAGGACAAAGTGGAAAAGGTCATCTGCCGATGTCTGGGGATATCCGAGCCGGAACAGAAGGGAATTCTGGGTCGTCTTTTTGGAAAATAGATCTGGAATCGAACAGGAGCCGCTTAGATCCTGGGCAAAAATATATTTGGAGAGACGTGATGCCATTTACAGAAGATATTTTAAAAGCACCTTTAAGTGAGACTGGTCTGCTACTGTTCGAATGTGACCAAGGGCCGGATCATGGCTGCGATTCATGAAGGCGCGCGCAGTCTGGAGGATATCAAAAGCGCCACAGGCGCCTGTACGGCCGGAAAATGCAAGGAACTGAGCCCCAGAAAGCGCTGATGCGCACGGGAAATAAACATTCTCCTGGGCAGGAGAAACGCTGACCGTGCAGATGAACAACTCACCGAAGAGGGAGAAAAATGGAAACGCAAATAACGCAAAAAGATCTCGAGCAAATCGCCGCCGGCATCCGTGATAAGTATTCCAGGGTTGCAGACAGTCCGCAAGGCCAGTTTAAATATCCCACCGGCCGCGCCGGGCTTGAAACGCTTAAATATGATGCCGCTTTAATCAATAGTCTGCCGGACGATGTCGCTGCTTCATACTGCGGCGTGGGCAACCCCTTTTCTCTCGGTGCGATCCGTAAAGGCGATGCGGTTCTGGATATCGGCTGCGGCGCAGGGGTGGATACGATTATTGCCGCAATGATGACAGGCGCTGAAGGAAAGGCAGTCGGTGTGGATATCGTACCGGAGATGCTTCAGCGGGCAGAGGCCAACCTGAGGCTGACTGATCTGAAACATGTCACCTTTCAATCCGCCTCCGGAGAACATCTGCCCTTTCCCGATGCGCATTTCGACGCCGTGATTTCCAATGGGGTCATCAACCTGATTCCGGATAAAGATGCGGCCATGCGTGAAATTCTTCGGGTGCTGAAGGCAGGCGGAAGACTGATGATCGCCGATCAGGTGATGGCGGGCGGCACGCCAAAAAGCCTCAAGGACCGCCTCTCCAGCTGGTTTCAGTGAGAGGGCGGCGCCATACCGGGAAAGGATTTCCTGGCCCTGATTGAAAAAATCGGATTTACGGATGCGGAGTTGGTTTCTGAAACCGGCCTGAACAGTACCCCCAAAACCAGGGGTGTCCTGATTCGTGCGAGAAAACCCGAAAAAACAGACCAAACGAAAAGACCCGTTTTAATGGACGCCGATAGCATGGGGGATCGGATCGCTATGAAACCCAAAAAAAGTCCGCCCTCGATAGCTGCGGTACTGGAAAAAGCCTTTGCGCTTGGCGTCGAAAAAGCCAAAGTTATCGACACCAGCACGGTAACTGTTGAGAAATGGGTGCGATGGAAATGTCTTTACGGGTGCCCCTTTTACAATAAAGACGCTTATCATCCTCCCATTGCCCCGGATATCAACGAAACCAGGCTTGTTCTCGGCGAATATTCCAAAGCGATACTCCTGAACAGTTCCAAGGGAAAGGCGCTCTCGGATATCGCAATTCAGCTGGAGCAGGAAGCCTATCACATGGGATTTTACAAAGCATTTGCCCTTACAGCCCTGCCATCGGGTCCGGATGAAGGCGCCGATACGGGCGCAACCTGACCTTCCGGAGAAAACGAGGGCCCGTGCGGCCTTCCAAAAAACAAAACGAATAAGCAGCAAATCAGGCCCATGATGGAAGCCTGTGGTATTGACGTTTTCCGAACTGCCAGAAATAACGGTTTCGAGATAGATACTGAAAAAGAAACCTATGGCCATTGGAATTATTTTGCGTTGGTGTTAATCGAGTAGCCGGGCTGGCAATGCAACACGGTTTGGCAATTGTAACTTTATTAAGATTTTGTTTGAGGTTTAACAGCGTGTTACAACCCATATCAAGGAGGAACAATGGCGGTAATCGAAAAATTTCTGGGACAACGGGTAACCCTGCCCGATAACCTGCGCTATTATATAAAACAGGGGCTTTGGGCAAGACTGGACGACAGCACCATTACCTTTGGCTTTTCCGAACCGGCCCTGACACTTTCCGGCGGAATCCAGGACCTTAACTTTCTGGCGGAAGACGGCGAAACAGTTGAACAGGGCCAGTCCGTACTTTTTGCAATCACCGGCAAGATCCTGTATATCGACTCTCCGGTTCAGGGCATCATCCGCTTCAACGCCTCAGCCAAAGCCGATCCACCGGCTATCAACCAGGATCCCTACGCCAAGGGCTGGCTCTTTGCCGTGACCCCTGAAGGCGCTGCTGACACGTGCCTACCAGGAACTTTCGGACTGCGCAGCTTATCTGGAAAGCCTTCAGAGCAGCGAAGGGTTCAAAAACCCGGAAGGGCTGAAAGGCGGAGTCAGCGGCGTATGCAAGGCGGTATATTCTGGGATCCGGATGCAGAAGATTCAGCAATAAGGAGATTTGTAATGGGCGAGGTCTTTGTTGAAATTGTGGCCAAGCAGAAAGGGTGCATCCTTTGCGATCTGGCCATCGGCATACTTGAAGAAATTGCACCGGAGTTTGCAACTGGAATGCTGCGCTGGTCCGTGGTGGATGTAGGCAGCAGAAGCGGCCTCAGCCGCATGGAAGAACTTTCCCGCTGCTGCGGAAACAAACCGGCGATTCCCTCCATCGTCATCAACGAAAAAATTGCCTTCGATCATATCCCGGACATGGATGCCCTCACCCAGGCAATCCGGGAGAGAATCGCCCAAACAGCGTAACGGGCCTGAATAACGTTACCAAATGTCCTTGACAGCATTCCGGACAGATGCTAACCAAATAGAAATGGATAAACCCACCGAATCTATCCTCCTGGTAGACGATCAACCGGCCAACCTTCAGTTGCTTTCTCAGACACTGGAGAACCTCGGGTGCAAATTGCTGTTTGCAAAAAACGGCGAATCGGCCCTGGCGATTGCACAAAAAGCGCTTCCGGATCTCATTTTGCTGGACATCATGATGCCGGGAATCGACGGATTTGAAGTATGCCAACGGTTGAAAAAAAATCCGGACACCCGGAAAATTCCCGTGATTTTTCTTTCCGCCCTGGATGAGACCGGAGACAAGGTGCGCGGACTGCAGCTCGGAGCTGTCGACTATGTCGCCAAGCCATTCCAGCCAGAGGAAGTGATCGCCCGCGTGAACACCCACCTGACCATTCACCGGCTGAACAGCGAAGTGCAGCAGCAGCGGGACGAACTCGAGCACGAACTGCAGGTCGTTTCGCAACTCCAGCGAAATCTGCTGCCCGAGCGGCTGCCCGAAATCACCGGGTTGACACTGGCTGTTCATTATGAAACCAGCCGGTATACAGGCGGTGATTATTACGATGTGGCCGCGCTTCCGGACGGCCGGCTGGCCTTTCTGGTGGCCGATGCGGAAGGCCACAGCGCACCTGCGACAGTCATGATGGCCATGACCTGCGCCTTGTTCCGCTCCTGTTCAACCTGTCTGGGAGAGCCGGATCAGATGCTTTCCTACCTCAACGAAAATCTGTGCAAGGTAAACAAGGGAAGCTTTGTCACGGCGATATACGCTGTTTACGATCCACCTTCCGGAATAATCAAAATGGCACGTGCCGGCAATCCGCTGCCCATCCGCTACAGACCCTCGGAGAGATCGGCGACAGAGCTGCCCTGTGAGGGCGTGCTGATCATGGGCATAGAGCCTTACACCGAGGTCCCGGTTACCGAGGTCACGCTCCAACCCGGCGACAGATTGCTCTTTTATACAGACGGTGTCACCGACCGATTCAGCGAAAAGCGGGAACCCTACGGAACAACCCGCCTGTTGCAGCAATTTGCTGCTGCCGGCACTGGTGACCCTGCCGGCACCCTCAAGGGCATTATCGATGATCTGTCCCGGTTCGCCGGGAACCGCCCGGCCGACGACGATCAGGCGATGCTGATGATTGCCGTCGAATAGCATTCGCGCGGCTTCCCCCGGGCAGTGCCGACGCACGGATTCACAGTTGCACGAAGATGCTGTAAACAGTCCGGATGAAAGGATATGGCTGTCTTGAGACGAACCAGAAAATCGAGAACAGGCAGGAAGGCGGCAGGGAGCCGGGGCGCCGAAGATACCGGTCGGGAGGATGCGGAATTGACGCCGTACGCTAGCCGATCTGGAAACCCTGCTGGCGGAACGAACCGAAAAGCTCCGGCAATCCGAAGAATACAGCCGCCTCATCCTGCAATCGGTGGCCGAAGGGATTTTCGGCACCGATACAGAAGGCCGGTGCACCTTTGTCAATGAAGCTGCGCAGACGATGCTCGGCTACGCTTCCGATGAAATCCTCGGCAACGATGTGCACGACCAGTTCCACAATTGGAATCCCGACGGCACTCTGCACCCGCGACAGGACTGCCCGATTTATCTTGCCTACACACAGGGAATCACCCGGTTCCGGAGGGACGAGGTCTTCTGGCGCAAGGACGGATCGTGTTTTGATGTTTCCTACACCAGCGTTCCGCAGCGAAAAGGGGATGCGATCATCGGCTCGGTCGTGGTGTTCCGCGACATTACCGATCGCAAAAAAGGCGAAGATGCGCTGCGTGAAAGCGAATACCGTCTCCAGTCGATTCTGGCTACTTCCAATGAAGGGTTCTGGTGGATAAACAATGACGGGGTTACTCTTTCCGTAAATGATGCCATGTGTAAAATTCTCGGCAGGCCCGCGGAGAAGATACTCGGTAGAACGGTGTTCGAGTTCCTGGATGCGAAAAATCTTTTGATCATGAAGGAGCAGCTCCGACTAAGGGCAGTGGGTGAAACCGGCGTCTACGAGATCGCCCTCAGCAGGCCGGATGGTTCCAACGTGCCCTGTCTGTTCCACGCAACCCCGTTTTACGACAAAAACAGGATAAAAACCGGCTCCTTCGCCATGGTAACCGATATCATCGAGCGCAAGCGGATGGAAGCGGAACTCATCGAAGCCAGGAATAATGCCTTGACCGCCACCCGTGCCAAAGGGGATTTTCTGGCCAACATGAGCCATGAAATCCGCACGCCCATGAACGCTATCCTGGGGATGGCGCATCTGGCTCTCAAAACGGATCTGACACCGAAGCAACGGGACTACCTTAACAAAATCCAGCTTTCCGCCCACTCCCTTCTGGGAGTTATCAACGACATTCTGGATTTTTCCAAGATCGAGGCCGGAAAGCTGAGCATGGAATCCATCGGCTTTAATCTGGATGAAGTCTTGGAGAACCTGGCCACGCTGATAACGGTCAAAGCCCAGGAAAAGGAAGGGATTGAAATCTTATTCAGCACCGACGCCAATGTGCCCCGCTCGCTGGTGGGAGATCCCCTGCGGTTAAGTCAAATACTGACAAACCTGCTCAACAACGCCGTCAAGTTCACCAATCATGGTGAAATCGTGGTTTCAGCGGAGCTCTTTGATATGGGGACGTATCGTGCGGAAATAAAATTCTCCGTGCGCGATACCGGCATCGGTATGACCGGGGAGCAGGTGTCGCGCCTGTTCACCCCTTTCACCCAGGCAGACTCCTCAATCACCCGCAAGTATGGCGGCACCGGGTTGGGTCTTACCATCAGTCAGCGGATCGTGGAGATGATGGGCGGACGGATCTGGGTAGAGAGCACACCGGGAGTCGGCAGTACGTTCTTCTTTACGGCCATTTTCGATATCGGCTTGGATGAAAGCCGGCTCTGCCACCTTCCTCCGGCGGATCTAAAGGGTATTAAAGCGCTGGTTGTGGATGATAACCCGACATCCCGGGAAATTTTCCAGAAGATGCTGGAGTCTTTCACTTTCAAAGTCACCCTGGCCGCATCCGGAGAAGAAGGGCTTAACGAAATTGAAAAGTCCATCGGAAAGAGACCGTTCGACATCGTGGTCATGGATTGGAAAATGCCGGGAATTGACGGTTTCGAGGCCGCAAGACGGATTAAACAGGATTCCCGGCTGACCAGGGTCCCCATCATTGTACTGGTCAGCGCCTACGGACGAGAAGAACTCATGTGGCGGGCAGAGGCGGCCGGACTTGACGGCTTTTTGATCAAACCGATAAGTCCATCGGTGATGTTTGATACCATCATACAGGCACTGACAAAAGACACCTCCAGGGAATCCAGACCTTTTGATCGGAAAGTTCCGGCTTTGGATAGGTTGATGGGTCTTGAAGGCACCCGTGTTCTGATCGTTGAAGACAACGATCTCAACCAGCAGGTCGCTATGGAAATCCTTGCCGGTGCGGGAATGATCGTGTCCCTGGCCGGCAACGGGCAGGAAGCCCTGGATGCGGTGCAGGCCAATCACTACGATGCCATCCTGATGGATGTCCAGATGCCGGTAATGGACGGCTACACCGCCACGCGGCTCATTCGCCGTGATTCTCGGTTCAGGGATCTGCCCATTATCGCAATGACCGCACATGCCATGGCCGGCGACCAGGAGAAGAGCGCCGCAGCCGGCATGAACGATCATATCACCAAGCCCATTGATCCGGAACAGCTTTATGCCGTCCTGGCACGATGGATTTCAGCCTCCCCTGCCCCGGCCGGAGGAAAAGCCCGCCTAAGATGCTTCCGCAGGGTGCCGATGGAAAAGCCCCAGAAGATTCCGCCCCGACATCAGTGGAAGAAAAGCCGTTTCCGGATGCCCTGGAGGGGTTTGACCTTGTGGATGGGCTTAAGCGCCTGCAGGGAAACAAAGCCCTCTACCGCAAGCTGTTGACGGGGTTTGCCGCCCGGTACGCTGAGTCAGCCGGCGAGATCCGCCAGGCGCTGGATGCCGGGAACTATCGAAAGGCCCATGGCATGATTCATGACATCAAGGGACTGGCCGGCAACCTGGGAGCACTTTCCCTTCAGGCAGCGGCCGCGGAACTGGAAAAGCTCATCAAGCCCGCGGACGAAAAGAACCCGCCTCCCCCGGATGCCTTAAAGAGCGCATTCGCCGCCTTTGAAACGCGGATGGATCTGGCCGTACGATCCTCCCAAATCATGAAACCCCTGTCAGCCAAACCAAGCCCCGCACCAACGGTTGAATCAACAGGGGAACTGCCGCCGGATCTGGCCAGAGAGGCCGCCGGAAAATTGCGAGAAGCCGCCGAAATGGGAGACATATCAGCACTGACAGCTATCGCCGAAGAGATGGCCTCCCGCTCAAAGCTCTTTGCCCCCTATCTGCTCAGAATTGCTCAACTGATCGACGATTTTGACTTTGATGGCATCCTCGGACTGGCCGATGATCTGAATAAAACGCAGAGGTGAATGTGAACGCTGCACCTCAACTCGTGAAGGATTGTCATGTGGTTAAACGCATCCTGCTTTCTTGAATTCCAAATTCCGGTTCCAACTCCGTTTTTACTCATGCTGCGCCCCCGGAGTGGTCGGCAGCAGTGGATCGCACGTGAAGAGTACGTGTTGTCACCCAGCGTAACGGCGGTCGAGTTTACAGACTCGTTCGGCAACCTGTGTCAACGGCTGGTTGCACCAGCCGGGCATTTTTCACTGCGCACATCCGTTGATGTCGAAACCGCGGACGCATCCGACACGGCCCCAGGGGTGCCGTTTGTCGAAGTGCAGCAGTTGCCCGATGAGACCCTGCCTTTCCTGTATCCAAGCAGGTATTGTGAATCGGACCATTTCACTAAAATGGCTGCGTCGCTCGCAACCGGCCGGTCCCCCGGCTACGATCAATGCAATGCCATTGTTGATTATATCCGCAACTCGATACAGTACACACCAGGCGTCGGACAGCAGATCATCAGTGCCTCCGAGCTAAATCAGTTGGGAAGCGGAGTATGCCGGGACATGGCCCATTTGGGTATCGCTTGTTGCCGAGCACTATCGATACCTGCTCGCATGGTAGTGGGCTACCTTGAAGCACTTGAACCGATGGATTTACACGCTTGGTTCGAGGCCTATGTTGGAAATCGGTGGTACACATTCGATCCGACTCAAGCCGATCTGCAAGGAGGTCGTATTGCAATTGCTTTTGGTCGCGACGCGGCCGACGTTGCCATCTACACACAATTCGGCGACCCGGTGGAACTGCTAAATATGAACGTCAAAGTCGTACGAATGCCTGGACAGACATACTGAGGCAGGACATAGCAGCACCTTCAATCGGCGAACAATACTTTTTCAGCGGAGCGCAAAAAGCCTCGCCTGCTGAAAAGAGACGTTCGCGGCTGCAAATTGATATTGACCTTGCCCATACAATGTATTACTATTACCAGTAATACTAATTACCGGAGGTCAAATTATGAGAGTAACCACAAAAGGTCAAGTTACAATTCCCCAGCACATTCGCGAAAAATTGGGAATTACCCCAGCAACAGAAGTTGATTTTGTCGAACAGGAAGGCCGCGTATTTTTAGTGAAACAAAAAGGGAAAAAAGCTGTGACCCGCAAGTTTGCAAAATTGCGTGGCATTGCAACCGTCAAAATGACGACAGATGAGATTATGGCATTAACGAGGGCGGATAGATGAAGGGCCTTCTTGTTGACTCAAACGTTATTTTAGACCTTTTCCTTGATGATCCTAATTGGGCTGATTGGTCTGAATCTGCATTGGGAAATTATAGTGTTTACACAACGCTCTATATTAACCCAATTGTCTACACTGAAGTCTCTGTCGGTTTTGAAAAAATAGAGGAATTGGAGTCAGCTCTATATAAAGGCGGATTCCAGATGTTGGAAATTCCAAAAGAAGCGCTTTTCCTGGCCGGCAAAGCCTTCTTAAAATACAGAAGGAGCAAAGGTGCCAAGAATTCCCCCTTACCAGACTTTTTTATCGGTGCGCAGGCTGCTGTATTAGATCTTGAATTGATTACCCGAGATAAAAAAAGATACCAGATCTATTTCCCAACGGTCAAAATTATTTCTCCAGAATAAAAGGGTGTTCATCGAATATTTGCTTTCACTGAGACGGCAAAAACCACCGCGCGCGAAGCTGCCGTTAGCTTTCCTTACTTTTCGCATGACCAGTTTTTCCACCATTTTCCGCACTCGCATCAAAATGCTTGCACATTCTCAAAAAAATGACCATTGAGCATCATCCTTTCCGACTTAGAAACCAGTAAATTGGGAACAATCGAGACACTCTATGGCGTCTATCAGTGGTAAGGTTACGGTGTTCGGTGGGGCCCAGATGTTTCTTTTCGGTGACAACATATGATGAAATTGAGTGATATGGGTTTCGACCAATGGTTTCAATCGCATGCCAGTGACTTGCGTCAAGAGGGCCGGGACATTGCGCGTATATCGGCAGTTGACCGCGGCGCATACCTCATCAGAAATCAAACCAGGGAAGTCCCGGCTGAACTCGCCGGGAAGTTCTATTTCCAGGTAGAATCTTCGATTGACCTGCCGTGTGTCGGCGATTGGGTGACAGTGCAATATCACAACAACGACGCTGCAGCAATTATTCATGAGGTGTTTCCGAGAAAGACCTTTCTACGCCGAAAATCCGCCGGTGAAAAGGTGGATTTCCAGATGATTGCGGCCAACATTGACGTCGCTTTCATTGTCCAGTCGTGCCACTTCGACTTCAACGTGCGGAGAATGGATCGGTACTTGGTGATGGCAGCAGACGGGGGTGTTGAACCGATTGTTGTTCTTACCAAGACGGATTTGATCGCCCCTGAAGAACTGGAACAGAAGCTTGCCGCCATTACGTCGAGCACCATTACAGCCAGGGTCCTTGCCCTCAGCAATATCACGGGTATCGGGTTTGACGAATTCCAGCAGGTGTTAGTCTCGGGAAGAACATATTGTCTGCTCGGTTCATCGGGGGTTGGCAAAACAACACTCCTCAACCGCCTGATCGGGCAGGACGCTTTTGACACAAAGGCCGTTAGTGGAACGGGAGAAGGCATGCATACGACTTCGCGCCGCCAGCTTATTGTTCTTAATCAAGGTTCCATGTTGATTGATACGCCTGGAATGCGAGAACTGGGCCTTGTCGGTGTGAGCGAAGGGGTCAACCAAGGCTTTGAAGACATCGTCCAGCTTTCCCTGAATTGCCGCTATCCGAATTGTGGCCACACGCAGGAACCCGGCTGTGCGGTCCGAGCCGCAGTCACAAGCGGCACATTGACTGAAGATCGCTATTCCAGCTATATAAAGCTTAAGAAGGAGTCGGAGTACCATGAGCTGTCGCACATAGACAAACGGAAAAAGGATAGAGCATTCGGACACTTGATCAAATCTGCAAAGAAACAAATGAAGGTCTGAAATGGGCGCCGAATTATTTAATGGAGCCGACTTTCTACAGCCGCGGCTCATCACGGCGTTGACATCATGACAACATTTAAGAAGAGTAAAAATATTGTAGCAGCTAAACTGAAACTTGGATTTCGCTTGTTACGATTTCGGGTTAGCTTATTTATGCTGCCTAATCAGTGATCACAGAGCTCTTGAATAAATATGTTAAGATATCAATAAGATATAACATGCTAAAATAATTGAAAATAAAACTAGACTTTTTTGATAAACTAGTATATGAAGCCATATCAATAACTTATTGGAGGCTTCATCATGAAAGCGATACCACTACCACCGGTAGAAACTCAGGCCATCGGATTCGCCCCAATTCTGAAGTTCTTTTTTGAAGAATCGGGCGTACAAACAATTATCGACCAACACGTTCCACTTGACCCCCGAAGAAAAATATTGACCCATGGTCAGGCTTCGGTAGCCATGGTTACCGCCGTATTATGTCAGGTGTTCCAAATGTATCGACTATGTCAGTTTGCCGAAAAATCACAGATTCTCAATATCATCTTCCCCGATATTGCGTCCAAAGAGTATTTCGATGACAGACTGGCTGATACCCTGGATGCAATATACGATTATGGTATCGGAAACCTTGAAATGCTCATCACCCGGCACATGATCAATCATTTTGATATTCGAACCACCGTTGCCCATAATGATACCACATCGGCATCAACGTTTGGAAACTGCGATAAGCATCCGGGTGAGGGCATCACGATCACCTATGGTTACAGCAAAAAGCATCGCCAAGACCTCAAACAATTTGTCTGGTCATTGTCTGTCAGCAACGATGCAGCCTTTCCCTTGTACCAACAAGCTTACAGCGGAAACACCGCCGATGTGAGCACTTATGTGGAACAATGGCAGCATCTGATTGATCTTCTGGATGACCGCGGTTTTCTGTATGTGGGTGACTGCAAACTGGCATCTATCGATAACATGGCCCACATCCATGACAATCAGGGGTTCTTTCTGACACCAGCGCCCATGTATTCAACTTATGAAAAGGTTTTTGAAAATGCGCTGCAAAATCACACCGAGGAAACACTCATACCTTACAAGGAGCGTTTCAACCGGGGTTTTGAGACTCCATTGACGATTGCTCATAATGACAAAGAGTATCCGTTTCGAATGATCATTCTTTTTGATCACGGTCTTTGCTTCCGAACCCGGCAAACGCTCAATCGACATGTTGAAAAGACCCGAAAGCAGTTCGATGACCTGGTGCTAAAACTGGGCACCTATCATCTGAAAACCCATGAAGGCATCGAAAAAGCCTGCCAAGGCATTCTGAGGAAAAACAAATCTCAGAACTTTTTCGAATTTGAAATCCACAACGAGCCTGTCATCACCTTCAAAAACAAACGCCGAGGCCGGGCTTCAAAAAATGGAGATGAAAAAGTTGCCGTCACAACGAATCATTTCTCTGTCAAGCTGATCTTCCATCAAGAGCACTTCGATAAGGCGCTTGGGCGATGCGGTTATTATCCGCTGATTACCAACAAAAACGACATCTCAATAGAAGAAGCCATGCAGTTTCACAAAGACCAGTACAAAAATGAGCACACCAATCGCAGAGCCAAAAGCAGCTTGAATCTTGAACCAATTTATCTGCAAACACCCAAAAGAATTGAAGCCTTGCTCTTTTTGTTTAAGATTGCTCTGCAAGTGGCGGTACTGATCGAACGCAGTGCTCGAGAAAAGATAAAATCCAGAGACAAAGGCCTCGATAATTTCATGCCCAACCGTAAAAACGTAAAAAATCCAACCACAGAAAATCTTCTGGCCGAGTTCAAGGATATTGTCAAAGGAATCATCGAACTGCCTTCGGGAGAAACATTCGGGTTTATATCCAAACTGACGGATATCCAAAAAGACATCCTGGCGGTTTTGGGTATCCCCCAAAATTATTTCAACTACGCCTTTCTGTTTAATTCAACCTGATGGCAAATTGAAACTGGCAAGAGTTGGCAACCGAACTCAGGTTGCAGAAAATAAAAATTTTCAAAAATCAAAGAGCGAAATCCAAGCTGAAACGGAATATCGGAAATGACCGATTTTATCACTACCGGAATCGTATTGGGTTTATCTGCTGGCTTAGCTCCCGGCCCGCTGCTGACTCTTGTAATTTCCGAAACTCTCCGACATGACATAAGGGCCGGTATCAGAGTCGCTGTTTCGCCGATTTTCACCGATCTGCCGATAATCATTCTGACTCTGGCTGTTCTTTCACAATTGTCCGGTTTTCACAATATACTCGGAATTATCTCGCTGATCGGAGGCTGTGTGATATTATTCATGGGGTATGAAAGCATGAATCCGAAAAGTTCCGAATCCGATCTTTCGGAAACAGAACCGAAATCCTTGATAAAAGGAATATTGGCAAATGCTCTCAGCCCACACCCTTATCTCTTCTGGTTCAGTGTCGGCGGTCCAATCATGAACAGAGCAATGAATCTGAACATGGCTGCCCCTTTCGCTTTTATCGCCAGTTTTTACATTTTGCTGATCGGCTCAAAAATTTTACTGGCTGTATTGGTCGGCAAATCAAAATCTTTTCTGAACGGCTCTTTGTATTTATACTCAATGCGTTTATTGGGTCTGGCATTATGCATTCTGTCACTTCTGCTTTTCCGAGATGGCTTGAAATTATTGGAAATAATAATTTTCTGATTTATCAGCGGCAAACAGAATATAAACCGGCTATAATGTCGTGAGGCGGAACCCGGCGCTGCACTCGGGCACAAAGGGTTCCGGTCGCTGCGATCCCTGCATCCTTAGTGCCGGTGAGCATAATGTTGTACATTGAATGAAACTTGAGATAATCGGCCTGAGACAGTTCGACATATTTTTTTTAACTTCAGAGCACTGCTCATCCTAACCATTTCCATGGGAGAGGCACCTTATGAAAGCGACAAGACCTGATCGAGGCATTTCGGTACGAGGCGAGCGGTGCGCATTTCGGCAAAATCTGCATCGAAGTGTGAATTGATACGCGAGCAGTGTTTTAATGCAGTAAAGAAATGACGAATGGGCCGTATTTTGCCTTAATGATATCATTTTGTGGGGAAAATGGACTTATAAAAAATGGCCAACAATAACATTCTGCGGGCAAGCTGCAGCTGTTACTGTCCAAATTTTCAAGTCTTCGGAAATACCAGGCCATTGGTCCTTGTATTGATCGGGGGGGGATATGAACGAGTAAGAAACAAGCTACTGAAGCAATTCTGAGGGCACAGGCTGAACTGGAGCAAGCGCTTTGCGAGCTTGACTGATCTTTAACAGCATTTTTCATTAGCGCGAAATTAAATGCCCGAAATTATGGAATACCGGGCTACTATTTTAGGGAAAATCTCTAAAGTGTGGTGCCAAAAACAATTGATATATTTCTTGATTAATATGATTATATAGTTTAATAGTGGGGTGTCAAATAAGGAGACTCCCCATGTTCGCCAGAGTTAAAAAAACAGGCCAGTATCAGTACCTGCAGATCGTCCAGAACCGCAGGGAAGGCAAAAAGACGATTCAGCGGGTTGTCGCAACGCTGGGAAGGCTTGAAGAGCTCCAGCAAAAGGGTGACATTGAAAGCCTGGTGCGTTCCCTCTCCAGGTTCTCCGAGACCGCCTTGATGATCCTCTCCGGCAAAAGCATTGTCAATGCACAGACAAGCTCGATTGGCCCGGCCTTGATCTTCGAGCGCCTGTGGCGGGATCTGAAGATCGGAAGAACCATTGGACGTCTCCTGGAAGGCCGCAAGTTCGAGTTCGATGTCGAACGGGCGATCTTTCTGACGGTTCTGCACAGGCTCTTTGTTTCGGGCTCGGACCGATGCTGTGACAAGTGGCAGCGGGATCTGGTTGTAAGCGGCAGCGAGGATCTCAAGCTGCATCATCTGTACCGGGCCATGAGCTTTCTTGGAGAAGAGATTGCGGATCAGCGGCACTGCTCTGCTTTTACTCCAAGATGCACGAAGGATGTCATCGAAGAAGACCTGTTTGCCGCCAGACGGGATCTGTTCACGGGTCTGGACTGTGTCTTCTTTGATACCACTTCCATCTACTTCGAGGGTGAAGGCGGCGAAACCATCGGAGAGTACGGCCACTCCAAGGATCACCGGCCGGATCTCAAGCAGATGGTGGTGGGAGTTGTCCTTGATGACCAGGGGCACCCGGTGTGCTGTGAGATGTGGCCGGGCAACACGACCGATGTCAAGTCCCTCATCCCTGTTGTTGAACGGCTTAAAAACCGCTTTCACATCAGGCAGTTCTGTGTCGTGTGTGACCGGGGGATGATCAGCAAAGATACCCTTGACTGGCTTGAGCAGAACAAGATCCTCTACATCCTGGGAGCCAGGATGAGAAACAGCAAGGAGGTCAAGGAGGATGTGCTCTCCCGTGCCGGGCGGTACCGGGAAGTTCGCCCGGAAGGGACATCAAGCAATGACCCTTCTCCGTTGAAGGTCAAAGAGGTCATGGTTGATGGGAGCCGTTACATCGTATGCCGAAATGAGAAACAGGCAAGAAAAGATGCCTTGATCGCGATGCCATCATCGCTTCTCTTGAAGACAAGCTCAAGTCCGGTCCCAAAGCCCTTGTGGGCAACAAGGGCTTTCGTAAGTACCTGAAGGCGGAAAAAGACAGCGTATCGATCGACCGGGACAAGATCGATCAGGAGTCCCGCTATGACGGCAAGTGGGTACTAAAGACCAACACCCGGCTATCCTCTGAAGAGGTGGCGCTGAAGTACAAGGAACTGTGGCAGGTGGAGCAGGTGTTTCGGGATATGAAGTCAATCCTTGAAACAAGGCCCATCTACCATCAAACCGATGAAGCCATCCGGGGCCATGTCTTCTGCAGCTTCCTTGCCCTGCTTCTTCGCAAGGAGTTGAACGCAAGACTTGAGAAAGCCGAACTTGACCTTGAGTGGGCGGATGTCAAGCAGGACCTGGCTGCTCTTCATGATATCACCATCGATGAGAACGGTAAACGGCTTACCATCCGCAGCGAGTGTCTTGGCTGCTGCGGGAAGGTCTTCAAGGCGGTAGGTGTAGCTATCCCTCCCACTATTCGGGAGAATGTTTAGACTAATATTTTGTCAAAGAGCAATTTGTGGTGCCAAGAAACTTTTGAGGTGGCGTATTTACTTGAAATAGCACGAAAATAATTTTTGTGCTGTTAAAGACCAGCTTGAGAAGATGCCGGCATTGGATCCGGGAACCGTTGCATTTTCTGCGCATGCTCTTAACAACTATCTATCGGTAACCGGGGGCACCGTCGAATTGCTACTCTGGTCACTGGAAGACCATCCGGACCCCCAAATCCGAAATTGGCTTGAAGGATTGAGACATGTAACTGAGTTAATGCGTCAATCGGTCAGTCAGTTAATGACATCGTCGGCACCCAAGGATGTCAAACTCCGGTTCTTGAAGTGGGACTTAGACCCGTTGGTTCGACGGACATGTAAATATTACCAGCGCATCGCGGACGGGAAGAATATCTCAATTGTTTGTGAGTCCAGCATCGACATCCCTCCGGTATGGACCGATCCAGTGGCGGTCGGGGCTGTAATGGACAATCTCCTTTCAAACGCGGTAAAGTATTGTTTTCATGGAAAGCGGATTTTGGTGCAGATGCGGGGGGAAGTGGCAAGTGTGGTTTGCAGTGTACGTGATGAAGGACCAGGATTGAGCATAGAGGATCAGACGAAACTGTTTCAGCGAGGTGTCCAGCTCAGCTCCGTACCCACGGGGGGAGAAGCTTCTAGTGGCTATGGATTGGCGGTGGCTAAGGAGCTGATCGATAAACTGGGCGGGGATCTATGGTGTGAGAGCACGTTAGGGGCCGGTGCTTGCTTCTCGTTTCGCCTACCGGCGTATCAGGAACAACTGTAGACGACAATTACCAATGTGCGGGAAGCGCACCCTGCATGTTTTGATGGGGTCCAGTAAAAACGGACAAAAAGTTAAACAGCATTAAATACTCATGTGATAAAGCACAGGAGACGCCCAGATGAAAATAGCCAAGTTCGAACTTGAACGTTACCTCGCACGATATGAGTTCTCCGCCCCATACCTCTTGTGTGCTTCGGACTGCGAGAGCATGGAACTCCGGGAATTGTTGGCGCTTGAACCGGGGGCACACGAACAGCTCGATTCGCTCTGGCTCGGCTACACAGAGTCACAGGGTGATTCAAAGCTTCGGCAAGCCATCACCGTGCTGTACGAGCACATCGCCGCCAATCAGGTTCTCGTCCACACCGGAGCTGAGGAGGCGATCTTCAACTTCATGAACGTCGCCCTTGTCCCCGGAGATCACATCGTCGTGCATGCTCCATACTACCAGTCTCTTGGCGAGGTGGCTCGAAGTATCGGAGCCGAAGTATCCGAATGGAAGGGTGATTTTGACCGCGCCTGGGAGCTCGACCTTGATGTCCTTGAGAGCCTTCTCACGTCCCGCACGAAGGTGGTGGTGGTCAACTTTCCGCACAACCCGACCGGATACCTGCCAACACCGGAGTTCGTTCGCGAGCTATCCGCATTGTCCGACCGTTACGACTTCATCATCTTTTCCGATGAAGTTTATCGAGGGCTCGAACTCAATCGCTCCGATCGACTGCCTGCCCTCGCCGATGTGAACGAAAGAGCGGTTTCCCTGGGAGTGATGTCGAAGACGTACGGCCTTGCCGGACTCCGGATCGGCTGGCTCTGCACCCGTAACAATGATCTTTTCAGGGAACTCGCTGCTTTCAAAGACTACACGACCATCTGCAACAGCGCACCGAGTGAGTTCCTGGCAACCATTGCATTGCGGCATGCCGAGGTGATAGCCGAACGGAACCTGCAGATCATCCGCGGCAACCTGGATCTCCTTGACGGCTTCTTCGGCTCACATCAGAAGATGTTTGGCTGGTCCCGACCGCGGGCCGGGTCCATTGCGTTTCCGATGCTGCTTCAGGGAACGGTTAATGAATTTTGTGCCGACCTGCTCAAAGAGGCCGGAGTCCTTCTGCTGCCGGGGACGCTTTACGGTAAGGGGTTCAACGCGTTTCGCATCGGATTTGGCCGTAAGAACATGCCAGAGGCCCTTGAGAGGTTCGGACGGCATCTGTACGGATAACAAACGTAAAACCTGACAGGAATCGATTGGCTGCATTTGACAATACAAGGCCATGAGGTCTTATTTGCTGGATAAACGAAATATGGTGTGCACAAAGAAAAGATGCAGATTCTGATCAAAATCGTTATCAGCCTGATTGTTATTGTCGCCGCCACGTTGATTGGCAAAAACTGCCATCCGCTGCAGGTCTTATTGGCGTGATGCCGATTACCGGTGCACTGGTTCTGGTGTGGGTATATCTGAGAACAAAGGTGATCCGCAAATCATGCAGGACCTTACCAGGGGAGCACTATGGGGGATTTTGCCAAGCTTCCTTTTCTTTCTCGTGGCTTTCGCCTGTTTTAAAAAGCAACTTTCACTTCCCATTGTCCTCATCGCAAGTTTCGCCGTGTGGCTGGGGGCGGCTATTGTCCACCAGTGGCTATTGAAATAAAAGAAACGTATATGTTTAATTTTTTCATTGTATCGCTTTTCGGAGGATGGATATGCTTCACGACTTTGGCACCGAATACGCAAGAAAATTGATGCCGCCGGAAAAGGCTGTGTCACTTATTCCCGAACAAGGCAATTTGGCACTCGGACTTGCCGCCAATGGACCGCCTGCACTATGTGCGGCACTGGCAGAACGAGCCCGCAGCGGTGAAAAACGGAACCGTTTCCAAAATCGTTCCGAGGATTGATGGGATTCTCACTGAAACGCGAATGGAACCCATGTGGGTAGTGACCGAACATGGGATTTGCAACCTCAAGGGTAAAACCATAAGCGAACGGGCACTCGCCATGATAGAGCTTGCCGATCCAAGGTTTCGGGACGACCTCCTCCGCGAAGCCAAAAGCATGAACCTTGTCAGGTAGTTTCACCAGGAAACAGGTCTTTTTTTTCCAATGGGAAGGGAGTATACGGGGCCTGTCTTGCCCGCTTCAGGATTTTTCCAGTTGATTTTTATTTTCTCATCAGGCAACTATTTAACAAATGGAGGGCGCCATGTCTCTGGTGTTGAGTGAGTTCGATCAGGAAACAGGCATAATCACTCTGAACAATCCGGAAAAAAGAAACTGCCTGAGTCATGCCTTGATACAGGATTTATTCGCCGCTCTTGACAATTTCCTGCAGTCAGGAGTCCGCGTTGTCATTCTGCGGGCTATGGCGGAAACAAAAGTCTGGAGTGCAGGTCATGATGTAAGTGAGCTTCCTCTACCCGGCCGCGATCCTCTCCCTTACAATAGCCCTTTTGAGCAACTGCTGCGTTGCGTCCAGGACTACCCGGACCCGATTATTGCCATGATTGAAGGCGGTGTGTGGGGCGGCGGATGTGATCTGGCTCTCTCGTGCGACATACTGGTCGGCTGCCAGACGGCTACATTTGCGATGACACCCGCCAAGATCGGCATTCCCTACAATCCGGCCGGTATGATTCACTTCATTAACGTCATCGGGTTGAACAAAGCCAAGGAAATGTTTTTCACGGCAGCTCCCATGACGGCTGCTGAAGCGCTGAACCTCGGTATCCTGAATCATCTTGTGGCAGTCGAAGTGTTGGAATCGTTCACAAAAGAGCTTGCCGGAAAAATTGCAAAGAATTCGCCCCTTGCCATTCGCGCACTCAAACAGCAATTTCGCCTGCTTTCCAAAGGCCATCCCATTGATGCGGAGACATTCGAGAAGATCGGAGCAATTCGACGCACTGTATATGACAGCAAAGATTACTGTGAGGGGATTCAGGCATTTCATGAAAAACGTCTCCCCCGGTTTTGCGGCGAGTAGCCGTATTCAGGGAAGGTTGGGACGCTGCTAACTATTTAACTTTTAGTATTGGCGAATTATGAAAAGAATAACCATCTCGGGGTTGCCTCATCATGTTATCCAGCGCGGGCTACACGGCCGGCCGACTTTTTTGAGCGATAATGATTATGCCACCTACCTTGAGATATTGACTGAATGCAGCAGTCGTCACGGCGTGGCGGTCTGGGCCTACTGCCTGATGCCTGATCATGTGCATCTCATTGCCCTCCCCGGAGAAAAGAACGCGTTATCAAACTGCCTCCGAGCGGCACATGGACGGTACACAAGATATATAAACCGCCGAACCGGCAGTACCGGACAGTTCTGGCAGGGACGATACGCCTCACATCTTCTGGATGACCAATACCTGATTGCCTGTGCTCGTTATATTGAGATAAATCCTGTCAAAAGAGGCTATGTTGACCAACCGGAAGATTGGCCATGGAGCAGCGCGCGGGCACATGTCATGCAGCGTGATGACATTTTAGTGAAGGCAAAACCGTTGCTTAAACGCGTTGAAAAAAATTGGCGGGATTTTCTTTCCGAAAGCAGACCAGCAGCGGAAGCGGATTTGTTTTATCTCCACGAAAAGAATGGGCGGCCCCTTGGCAGCAATGTCTTTCTGGCCATGGTAGAGAAAAGACAATTTAACATGTTCGGATAGTTGGTTTTGTATGCCGTGCAGGCAGATATCGTTATTTGCCAACGCTACAATTAAAGATTTCGTAAAAAAGCAACTATTCTGAGGATAAGCCAGATTCGTGAATTTGTTTTAACAAAAAAAGGAGGTATCAAATGAAAAAAACGATAATTGGCAAGGTAGTTCGAATCGGGGCGGCGGTTGCAGTGTTCGCATCCGGGTGGTTTTGCGGGACCCTGAGCCAGCGCAGCGCAGAAGCGCAAATCGGCGACCTGGGGAAATCAGTCATGGATAAGGCCGGCAATCAAGGCGGCGCGCTCGGGGCGGCGGCAAAGCTCGGAACGTCTATCAGCGAAATCCAAACGCACCTGAACGAGCTGCAGAAAAACGTCGATACACTCAAGTCCGTCAAGACAATGCTTGGCGGCTGAGAACCCTATAACGCATAAAAATACAGGTGGGCTTGGATCGGTAACTCGATCAAGGCCGGACCGGACCGTAAGGCAGAGATATACCCTCAGCCGTCAACTCTGCCTTACGGTATGCATTCCTTTTTAATTCATTGTATCAGGAGGCTGGCAAGAAAATTTGGCGCGATGCCGTGCAACCAAAACGACCGATCAACGAGGAGGGTATGATGACGAATGAACGACGCAAGTCGCAGCGTATGGCTGTTAAAACAACGGTTGATCTGATGTTGGCCGGCGATAACGGTGAAACTTTCGCCGGACCCGTCATTGTTGAACTGAATACGTTTTCGTTGCATGGTGGCAGCGTTGTACTGCCAAGTATGCAAGCGGGCGGGATGCACTTATTTTACGGCCATAAAGAGCAGGAGAAGTGTTGCTTGATGTTGCGTTTTGTAGACGGCTCAGGCCGGAGTTACATGATTTCCTGCAGACCGGCTTGGTTCGATAAGGAACTTGACGCAGACCCTGCTTATTATAAGTTGGGGTTCGAGTTTTCCAGGACAGAGGATCGAGACAACATCAAACTGCTCGATCGGATAGCACGGGGGAAGTCTGAAAAAAACCTGTTCGACGTCTTTGGCAATCTTTTTTCGAGCAGACGGACGGGTTCGAGAGGATCTGGCGACGGTAACACGGTAACATAGCAGGCAATCAAAAATATTTTAATACTTTTTGGGACAACAACATCTTTGTATATTACCCACGGATGTCACAAATGAGAGTTCCTGCCAAGTTTGTCAAGGATTGTCTGCCTTGGCTTGTATTGGCTCTTCACGGCGATAAGGCATTATCCTCCGGCAATCCAGAATAACATGAATACCTCAAACCACATTCACATGCCTGCGGCTGACGAAGACAATCGAGATATGATTTTAAAGCCCAATCAGATGCTTTCTGGACTCACAGGGCAGGAAGATCGTTCGTAAGGATCGTAAGAGAGCGCCTTTTAGATTTTTCCGTAAATGAAGGATATGCAGCCGCTCCCAGAATTGGGTTGGCCCGCCTTGAACGGAATCAGACCGGTTCCTGAGCCGCTTTTCGATTGAAATTTTCAAAGAGCCATACTGTTACAACATTTTTATGATTTAAACAACTACGGACCAACCACCACACGCCCATTTACCAGAGCAGCCGGATTGGTGTGATCATAAACATGCCGCTGGAATACCGAGCTCCGGATTCGGGGAATGCGGTATTCAGGAATTGCCACAATGCCATCCATTCTTTGAGTTCCTGCACACCATCTGCTGGGCTGAAGTCGATACGGAAATTCATATAATGCAACTGATCTGTCGGATCTGTAAAATTAATCGGATCTCCTGCCTTATCCTTTGGAATGATGGAAAGTCCGTACGGATTAATCATGCCGTTGACGATGTTCAGCAATTGCAGTGCGTAAAGGTCCACCACGACATGGTACAGCGTTTCGTCTGGAGCTATCTGAAGTCGCGGAGACCCGTGCATAAAAAATCCCCCGGAGCATACAACGAAACCGATCTGCACACCTTTTAATGACTGCGCACCTGCAACGCTGTAATCAATCTTGCTCCCCGAGAAATTCAGATAAAAGCTCCCGTATCCTGGCTGCGCGGACATCGTGAGTCCCACTTCACTGATAATGTAAATCTCCAGGCCGGTCACATAGATTGACATGAGCGGAAATCCGGGCGCGGGCTGAGTCGTATCCGGAGAAATCCCCAGGGGCAGACAGTTATAAACGTCCGCAAACGAGATATTCCCCGTGTTGCCTTTAAGCAGTGGGTCTCGGATAACCCCGGACCCTACAATCGCCAAATCATAAGGATTCCCGTCATTCAAATGCCGTTAACCTTGTTGGCCACAGCCCGAAGAGAATCCGCGCAAAGGCTGCCAAGACCGGTTATCCGGTTCAGAGCTACGGGATTCATTTTAAGGTCAAAATCAGTCTTTGAAATAATTTCGCTCTGCCCGCTTGAAAGTCCAAGCACTGAATTCAGGGTCGTATCCAGCGCCCCGTTATAATCATTAACCATATATTGAACGGCTGCGTCACCCGCTACCGTATCGTCTACAGGTAGAAGGGTAAAATCAAAAGCAACAATGCGGCCGAGTTTTTTGCTGTATGTAAAATCCAGTCTGCTTACATATTCTCCATATTCGCCGGGAGAAAATATGATGGTACTGGAGCTGCCTTTTACAAAAGGCGCATGGGTTGCGGTGTGATAATGGCCGGAGGCGATAATATCGATACCGGTCACATATTCGGCAAGGTCCGCATCATCGCCGGTACCGTCGGGTTCGATACCACCGTGGGACAGTACGGCTACCAGGTCGACATTGTCTTTGTTGCGAAGACTATTTACCTGATCTTGTATAAACGGATAACTGTGATTGAATGTTATCGGCGGCGCAACCGGTGCGTCTTTATCGGCACCCGGACCCACCAGTCCCAACAGGCCAATTTTAAGGCCATTGGGCAGATCGATGATTTTCTTGTTCACGATAACGCCCGCTGCCATGAGCGATTCGATATTGTCATCACCCTCTTTATTCGGGTCAGCTATCGTGTTGGTCGCAACAACCGGAACGGTGAAACCGTTTGTGGCCCGCTTTGCAGAATCTTCGCAAGCCCATCCGGCGACCAGTCGAATTCATGGTTGCCCAGGGTGATGGCGTCGTAGTCCATGAGCTGAAAAAATCGCAGCGCCACCGGATCCGCAACCGTCATATCATAAGTGGTCCCCATATACCAGTCACCGGAATCCACCAGAAGCGTCGGGATTTTCTGGGCCGCCTGCGTGCCCTGACGGTTTCGATAACCGTAGCCAGTCTGGCATAGCCACCGCGGACAACATCGTTGCCGCCGCCATCCGGCGTATAATCCAGAAACGGACCGGCACCGCTTGCATGGTCATGCACATCGGATGTCTGCAAAATGGTGGCATTGATACCCTTTGCCATCGCGTTGATTGTATCGGAGCCTTTAAAATCATCGCCATTGACTGTGCCACTCACAGTCATTTCCGTTGAACCCGCAAACAAGTGTGACTGCACTGTCTGCCTGTCAAACTTCAGCATCAGATCCGGCTTGCCATCCCTGTCGTAATCTCCGATGTTAGATGGTTTTAGCTCTGCAGGGACAACATACCCGTTCACGTTCAATGTGACACTGCTTTTATCGATTTTTCTCACATCATACGGAGCTGGAAGTTCGATATAGGCGGTTATCCATTTTCCATTACTTTCAAGGTTGATTGTGTTAGGATCAAGGTTGATGGTTGCTGTTTATTGGTATTGGTATTGGTTCAACTGCTGAAACAACAGAAAACTGTGCAAATACTGCGAGCATAACGAGGATAGAAACAGCGGAAGATTTTCTCAAAAAACGTATTATCGTCATTGGTTCCCCTCCTTTTTAGATGAGTAATCGATGATGATAGGCGGCAGGAAAATGCATTTTGTTGACACAATATCCCTTAACGTTTTTTATAAGTCAATTGAATAATTCTTCAGGCATTTTTCATATTCTGGTGAAATAAGGGCGTAAATCTGCATACATGTAAAGATCCAAGGTTGACACAAAATTTTATTCATGATTAGAGTAGGTTAAATCGATGCGGGTTTCATTCTGCTTCCAAATAACCAAAGAATTTACAGGATGGATTAAATGGTGCAAATTTATCATGGGAAAATCATCTCTTTGGATAAAGATAACAATATCCACGCGTATCTGGTTGAAGACCAGGGGCGGATTGTCTTTTTGGGAGACTCTCTGCCGACTGAATATTCAGCCGCCGGCAATTCTGATGTTGTAGAATTGAACAACCGCGTCCTGATGCCGTCTTTTGGAGATGCCCACATGCATTTTTCAAACTGGGCATTGATTGCTGTTTCATCTTTTGATGTGAGAGAAGCCATAGATATCAGAGAAATCCAGCAGATCATTCAAAATGAACTGGCAAAAAATAAAAAAAAGAAAGCAATTATCGCCTTTGGAGCATCCAAACACAGCGTTAAGGAAAAAAGGCTGATTTACCGCAAGGAACTTGACGCTGTGTGCCCGGATATTCCCTTGGTTCTTGTCTGCTATGATGGCCATTCTGCGGTTTTTAACAGCAAAATGATGGGAAAATTTCCTGACAATGTTAGAAGCCTTCGCGGGTTTGATGCTGACAAAGGACATTTATTCAACGAAGCATATCTGGCAGGCACTGATTATGCCGTATCACTGGTTCCCCCGCTGGATCTTGTAAACAGCATCTTAAAAAGTTTTGATCTGCTGGCGGAAAAAGGGATCGGCCTGATCCATGCTACAGAAGGAATCGGATTTCCCAATGACCTTGATATTACGCTGGTAAGCCTGATTGCACGCGCGGTCGCAAAGAAAAGCCGGTTTCAGACAAGGCTGTTTTTCCAGACCATGGACGTGGGAAAAGTATTAAAACGCAAACTGCCTCGAATAGGCGGGTGTTTTGACACCGCCCTTGACGGATGTTTCGGCGCCTGTGATGCCGCTTTGCATGAACCGTACAGCAATAACCCGGAGAACAAAGGCATTCTGTTCCAGGAAGAAGGCGACGTTATAGAATTCGCCAAAAAAGCGAATCGAGAAGGCCTGCAGATTGAAATGCATGCAATCGGGGATGCGGCCGTCTCTCGGGCGGTAAAAGCAATTGAAGCCGCACTGCTGGATCATCCCAGAAAAGACCACCGGCATACGATTATTCATGCGTGTCTCATTCCTGAAGAAGATATCAAAAAAATCGCCGCTCTCGGCATCGGAATTACCATGCAGCCGTCATTTCTGATCAGCCCCCTGGAACCGCCGTCATACATAGAGGAAATCCTGGGTTCACGCGTTAAAATGAGCTCTCCTGTCAAATCGCTCATCGATGCCGGCATTCATGTCAGCGGCGGGTCAGATGCTCCGGTAACCTTTCCCGATCCCATAGAAGGAATCTTCGGTGCGTGTAATCATCCCTATGATCCGGCTCAGTCTGTTTCCATTGTCGATGCATTAAAGATGTATACCTATGAAGTAGCCTGGGCCAGCTTTGATGAAAAGGACCGAGGGAGTCTGGAAACAGGGAAAATTGCGGATATGGTGATCATGAACCGGGACCCCTTGAGCATGAGGCCTGAAGACCTCCGTTCATTAAAGGTGGAAAAGTTATTTTTGAGCGGAAAAGAATATCAATCCGGCATGGGAATCGCTGGAATGCTCTGGAATGGGCTGATTGGCAGAAAGGAAAAAATTTAATCCACGGTTTGCATCGGGCCGCTGTTAACGATCGAGAAGCATTATCCGATGTTCTCGCGGGCAGATGACACACCTGCATTTCTGGAGGTACTGGCCGGCAAACACGTGACAGAGGGCCGAATTGAATGACCGATACAAAACGAAAACAATATTTCATGGAACATGCGCAGATGGACTTTGAAACCCAGATTCTCCTCGGTAGCTGTTACTACGGTGCAGCTGACGCCGGGGAAATTCTTGGAACGGTTGAACGCATTCCTTCAGGAGATTTCGAAAAATGGTACGAGGCGTGGTTTGCAATTGCCGAGCGCCTGCAGGGAATTGCCGAGCAGAGTGCCTCATCAGGCAATCGCGTCAGCGCAAGAAAGGCGTTTCTTCGCGCCGCCACCTATTTTTCAGCATCCGCCGTATTTATTGACGGGACAAAGGACCCTTCAAGGGGCATCCCTGCCTGGCAGCGGCATCTGAATTGCTGGGAACGTTTCTGTTCTTACATGAATCCGCCGGCTGAGAAGGTGGGCATCCCTTACGAAGATGTCCTGATGCCAGGGTATTTTTTTCGTCCCGAGAACGCCGGCAGCCCTTTGGCCACGATCATCTTTAATAACGGCAGTGACGGCCCCACCTCCGGAATGTGGCATTGCGGCGTAGCCGCAGCGCTTGAGAGGGGATATGCCGCCCTGGTTTTTGACGGACCGGGCCAGAATTCTCTGTTGTGGTTACACAATATTCCTTTCCGCCACGACTGGGAAAAAGTTATAACTCCGGTAGTTGACTTCCTGCTCAAGCGAGAAGACGTTGACCCGCACCGGGTCGTCCTCTCGGGGATAAGTCAAGGAGGCTACTGGGTCCTTCGCGCCCTGGCATTCGAACACCGGATTGCGGCCGGGATTGCAGACCCCGGGGTGATGGATGTATCCGTGACATTTTTCTGCAATCTTCCGCAGGAAATGCGTGACCTTCTTGACCAGGGGAAAGAAAAAAAATTCAATGACGCCATGGATGAGGGCCTCAGGTACGCCGGCGATGCGGTACGACAGAGCGTGGAATGGCGACTGAAACCTTACCTCACGGATAGCTATTATCAGCAGTTCAAGCTTGTCCGGCAATACAATGTACGGAATATCATCAATCGGATTCAATGCCCCATGTTCATTGCCGATCCCGAGGACGAGCAGTTCTGGCCCGGACAGTCCAAAGAAGTCTATGATGCGCTTGTTTGTCCAAAAACCATCGTACCTTTCACAGCTGGGGAGGGAGCCAATTGGCATTGCGAACCAAAAGCCCGCGGTCTGTATGATCAGCGCATGTTCGATTGGCTCTCCACGGTTTTACCCGAAAAACGCTTGCCGTGAATATTCACTTGACAATGATGTCTTTTTTCCGGACAATAAGGCATCAGGTGCAGCACAGACTGCATAATAGGGAATCCCGTGAAAGCCGGGAGCGGTCCCGCCTCTGTAATCAGGGACGAACGCTGCAAAATGTCACTGCAAGGAATAAGCCTTGCGGGAAGGCGCAGTCAGTAGGATGATCTGAAAGCCAGAAGACCTGCCTGATCGTGAATGGCCGAAATCTGCGGAAACAGAAGACGGCAGTGGTATTTTCCACGGGCAAAGAAGCCGGGTGCAGCCCTTCAGATTCTTATGAATTTGAAGGGCTTTTTTATTTTTTAACGGCGGGCCAAGAATGTGACATCTCTTTTTTTGGCTGCGCCGGCGACAAAGGAATCCCCATGGCAACACACCGACCGGCCCCAGTAAAAAAATGCATTCTGCTGGTCGCTTTCGGAACCCTCACCCCCCAGGCACAGGCTGCCTATCAGCTTATCGAACGGAAGGTGCAGGCCGCTATTCCCGATATTCCGGTTCGTTGGGCGTTTACTTCGGTCGTTATGCGAAAAAAGCTGACCGGGGCGGTCCTGCATGCGGACTCGGTGGAAATGTCACTGGCCCGGATGATGGGTGAAGGGGTTACCCATGTGGCGATTCAAGCGCTTCATGTTATTTCGGGGAAAGAGCATCATGATCTGGCGTTCAACTGCCGTCTTTTTGGCCAAATGCATGGCGGGTTCCGGCAGGTGATGATCGGCTTGCCGCTTCTTGGAACCGGTGATGACATGGAAAAAGCCGCTGCTGCCCTGCTTTCGGAACTCCCCCCGGAAAGAACGCCGCAGGAGGCTGTTATTTTCATGGGACATGGTTCTGCCCATCCGGCAAATACCGGTTATACGGCACTGATGTATCATCTTCAGCAGGCGGACCCCAATATTTTTGTAGGCACGATGAGCGCAGGCATTACGGGTATTTGCACCCAGCTCCGGAAACAGAACATCACTTCGGCATATCTGCTGCCCTGCCTGGCCGTTGTCGGGAACCACACGCTCAAGGATATGGCCGGTGACAATGAAGCTTCCTGGAAATCCGTTCATAGAAAAACACGGTATTTCCTGCAAACCGGTTTTAAAGGGTCTTGCCGAATACGAGGCAATCGTCGATATCTGGGTGGACCATCTGAAAACAAGCGTTGGCGCGTTATCATGAACCGCTTTTTTCAAAGCCTCGGCCAGAGAATCTACTGGCAGCTTCTGGCGCTGTCCCTGATGCTCGCCGCGCTGGTGGTGCTTTCCAGCAGCCTGGGATATATGCGTATTTCATTTTACGATGTGCTGCGGATTGTTCTGGCAAAACTGCTGGGAATGGATTCTTTGCTGGATGGCGTCAATTCGCTGTTTCCGGTCGTGATCACCGATGTCCGGCTGCCACGGATTCTGACAGCCGCCGCAGTGGGAGCGGGACTGGCCCTTTCCGGCGTCGTATTCCAGGGAATTTTGCTGAACCCTCTGGCAGATCCCTACACGCTGGGGGTATCTGCAGGCGCAGCCCTCGGGGCGTCTTTCGCCTTGTGGCTGAACATCGGCATCTGGGGAATCTGGTCTGTTCCGCTCTTTGCGTTTATCGGATCCGGTCTGACGCTGATGGCGGTCATTTATCTGGCCTCTTCCAGCTCAGGCCTGTCTTCCAGCAACCTGATTCTGTCCGGTATCATTGTTTCGGCCATCCTGTCCGCCGGCGTCAGCTTTATCAAGTACATGGTCGATGAACAGGTCAGCGTGATCATCTTCTGGCTGATGGGCAGTTTCGGCTCCAAAACCTGGTCTGATGTCTGGCTGACCCTTGGCGCCCTTGGCGCTGGTCTGGCAGTCTGCGGATTTTTTTCCAGAGAGATGAACGTGATGGCCCTCGGGTCGCGAACCGCCGCATCCCTGGGCGTGGATACCCAAAAAGTCCGGATGATTCTTCTGATCACCGCATCGCTGGTTTCGGCCGTCTGCGTGTCGGTATCGGGAATAATCGGTTTCGTGGGGCTGCTGGTGCCCCATATCATGCGCACGCTCAGCGGACCGGACAACCAGCGGCTGATCCTGGTCTCGATATTCGCCGGCGCCATTCTGCTGCTGGGCGCGGACACCCTGACCCGGGCCGTGCTGCCGCACGAAATCCCCATCGGGGTGCTGACCGCACTCACCGGAGGGCCTTTTTTCTGTTATATTTACCGGAAACGGCAGACTGGCGGCATCCATGACGATTGAGACCGAACAGGTCTGCTTCGGCTATGGCAGGCATCCGGCTGTCAGCAACGTATCCTTTAAACTAGAAGCCGGCGCGTTTTACGGAATACTGGGCCCGAACGGCTGCGGCAAGACAACGCTGGTGGATCTGTTGATCCGGCACCGGACACCGGATGCAGGCATCATTACCTATCAGGGCAAACCGCTGGCGCAATACAGCAGAAAACAGATTGCCCGCAGATTCGCCCTGGTGCCCCAGCAGTATGCGGTCAATTTTCCGTTTACATCGCGCCAGGTTGTCATGATGGGCAGATATCCCCACCTTGGCCGGTTTGCGTTTCCGGATCCGGAGGATCACCGCCAGGTGGACGACATCATGGACCAGACCGGCACCAGAGAATTTGAAAACCGGTACATTTCGGAGTTGAGCGGCGGAGAGCGCCAGCGGGTGATATTCGCACGGGCGCTGGTTCAGAACACGCCGGTGCTGATCCTGGACGAAGCCACATCCAATCTGGACATTTCCCATGCGATTTCGCTGTTCAGCCTGGCGTTTCAGCGGGTGACAGATGAAGGCAAAACAGTGATTGCGGTCATGCAGGATATCAACCTGGCCGCTTTGTTCTGTCAGTATCTGATCCTGATGAAAAACGGCCGGGTGGTTCATTACGGCCCCTGCGATCAGGTACTGACCGAAAGCACGATTCAATCGGTTTTTCAGGTAAAAGCCAAGGTCTATGAAGACACCTATGCCAACGCCAGACAAGTCGTGTTCAACCGGAGTTCCCATGTCTCATGACAATGCGGGCTGGAAGAAACGCCGGTCCCAGGATTATTTCAAGGCAGTAAGGACGCGCTTTTTTCAAAGACGCATGATCCGAAAGGTTCTATGGGTATTGATTTTTCTGGCAGTCTCGGCTGCCAGCGGGTTCTGCGACAATGTCATTACAGACGATATGAATCGCAAGATCACCGTAAAGGCCCCCTTTTCGCGAATCATTTCGCTGTATCCCGGCCACACGGAAAATCTATTTTCACTCGGGCTTGATGCTGAAATCATCGGCGTTTCCCCCAGCGAGACATATCCGGAAAAAGCCCTGACAAAACCGGTTTTTTCCTATCACGACGATCTGGAGAAATTTCTGGGCGCCCGGCCGGACCTGGTGCTGGTTCGGCCCATGATCGACCGGGGATATGCCCGGCTTCTTGCAGGGCTTGAAAAAAACGGCATAACGGTAGTCTCGATTCAGCCCGGAAATATCGATGAGATTTACCGCTACTGGCAGACGCTCGGCGCTTTGACCGGCAAACAAGCCCAAGCCGACCGGCTTGTCGCCGGTTTCAAGGAATCACTGGCTGCCATTGGCGAAAAGGTCCGGAAAATCAGTCCCCGGAAAAAAGTATATTTTGAGGCCATTCATGATCGCATGAAAACATTTTCGCCCGATTCCATGGCGATTTTCGCCGTCGATACCGCAGGTGGAATCAATATCGCCACAGACGCCGAACCGGTTCGCGGAACCAATATCGCGGCATACGGGAAAGAACGGATTCTCTCCCATGCCGCTGAAATAGATGTTTTTCTGGCGCAATCCGGACCCATGAACCATGTCACGGTCGAAATGATTCAAAACGAGCCGGGTTTTTCCGTGATCAAGGCTGTTCAGAACCGTCAGATTTATCTGATCGATGAATTGCTGGTATCAAGACCGACGGTGAGGCTTATCGATGGCATTCGAACCATCTTTAAAGTACTTTACCCGGATATGTAGTCGAGCCTGAACAGAACGGCCGTTCAGGCAAAATTCGAATATCGAATATCGAAATCCGAAATAAATTCAAAATTCCAATGTTCAAATGTGGCAGTTTGAAAACCGACAGCTCTGAGCATGAAATATAATTAAGCTATTAATCATTGTTTCGAATTTCGATATTCGGATTTCGAATTTAATTCTTAAGGAGTATCGTGATCAAAGGAATCGTTGTAGCAGGAACCCAGAGCGGGTCCGGAAAAACCACCCTCACGCTGGCCATCCTGGCTTCGCTGATGCGCCGGGGATTTCGGGTGGCATCGTTCAAGGTGGGGCCGGACTTTATTGATCCCGGCCACCATACCCGGATTACCGGTACGGCCTGCCGCAACCTGGATGGATGGATGCTATCAAAATCCTGCAATCAGGAAATTTTCAGCCGCCATGTCAACTCTGCGGATGTGGCGGTTGTTGAAGGTGTCATGGGTCTTTTTGACGGGTATGACGGCAAAACCGAGGCGGGCTCAACCGCACAGATGGCCAAATGGCTGAACCTTCCGGTGCTTCTGGCGGTCAATGCCAAAAGCATGGCCAGAAGCGCGGCGGCACTGGTTCATGGCTTTGAGACATTTGATCCCGAGCTGCGGTTTGGCGGGGTCATCTTCAACCAGCTGGGCAGCAGCCGGCACCTGAATTATCTGAAGGATGCGCTTTCAGGCCATGTTCACATGCCCTGCCTGGGAGGGCTGCTGCGAAATGCGGATATCGCCATACCGGAAAGGCATCTGGGGCTGGTTACCCTCCAGGACCACCGCCTGTCGCCAACCGCCATCAGCCAACTGGCCGATTTCATCGAATCGGCCGTTGACATGGATGCACTGATGGCCTGCTTTTCAGATATCCATATTGATCCGCAACCAGCACCCCGACCGCCGGTATCCGCCAGGGTTAAAATCGGGGTGGCCATGGATCAGGCATTCTGTTTTTATTATCCGGACAATCTGGAAGCGCTTGCGGCAGCAGGCGCTGAAATCGTGCGGTTTTCTCCCATTTCGGATTCCCGCCTGCCGGAAGGGCTGGACGGCATTTATCTTGGCGGCGGTTATCCGGAACTGCATGGGGAAACGCTGGCTGCAAATTCAAATTTGCGGTCCCAAATTCTGGCGGCCAGCCGGAAGGGAATGCCCATATATGCGGAATGCGGGGGACTCATGTATCTTTGCAGGGAACTGGCGGATATGGATGGCCGGAACCATGCCATGACCGGATGTTTTCCATTTTCCACCCGGATGCTGCAGCGCCTGAAAACTCTGGGATATCGGGAAATTACCCTCAAGAACGATACAATTATAGGACAGGCTGGCCAGAAAATTCGCGGACATGAATTTCATTATTCAGAAATCATCCCCCCGTCTCAGTTTCCGGGCGTGTATGTGGTAACGTCCCGATTCGGGGAATCCATGGTCGAGGAAGGATTCCAAGTGAATAACACCCTTGGCAGTTACATACACCTGCATTTCGGCAGCCAGCCTCTCGCTGCCGCTGCATTTGTTCAAGCGTGCCAACAGCACCGCTAACCATCAGCCAGCACCCAATAGGAACACTATGACGCCAAACGAAATCGAAACCCAAAGCTTTACCATCATCGATACCGAGGCCGGTCCCCATTCTTTTTCCTCGGACGAATGGCAGATTGTGCGAAGAATGATTCATACGTCGGCCGATTTTGACTACATGAAAACCGTCCGGTTTCACCCGGATGCCATTGATAAGGGAATTGAGGCCATCGGCAGGGGAAAAGCCATCATCACCGATACCAATATGGCCAAGAGCGGCATCAATGCCGCCGGCCTTGCGCGTTTTGGATGCCGGGTCACCTGCCTGATTCAGGATCCAGAGGTATGCCGGAGTGCACAGGATACCTCAACTACACGGGCTGCAGCGGCAGTGGACGCCGCAGCGGCGGAAATGGAAGGCGGCATCTATGTTGTCGGCAACGCCCCGACCGCACTGCTACGCCTGCTCGAACTGATTCACGCCGGCCAGGCACGCCCTGCCCTTGTCATCGGGCTTCCGGTCGGCTTCGTGAATGCCGCGGAATCCAAGGCGGATCTGATGGCCATGGACTTTCCCAGCATTTCCAATACCGGCAGAAAAGGCGGCTCAACGGTTGCCGCTTGCGTGGTGAATGCTCTGGTTAAACTGGCAACAGCAAAATTGTCCTGAAACTTGATATAACAAACTTTTCTACAAATTGTCATATTCATCGAGGTGATCGCATGAACCAACAAACAGGAACATTATATGGAATCGGCGTGGGACCCGGAGATCCGGAACTGCTGACGGTAAAATCAGCAAGGATTCTCTCCGAAGTTGATGTCGTCTTTGCCGCGGCATCCACGAAAAACGATTACAGTCTGGCGGTCAATATCGCCGGCCCGCATATCCCCACAGGAACCGCCGTGCGGATACTGCAGTTTCCCATGACCAAGGACAAGGAAGAAACCTGCAAGGCATGGAAAGCCCATGCCGAAACTATCATTTCGGAATTGGAACAGGGGAAAAATGTGGCGTTTCTGACCCTCGGGGATCCCATGACATACTCTACCTATGGGTATATCCTTAAGAATATTCAGAAAATGGCTCCTCAGATTCCCATCACGACCATTCCCGGCATCACGTCCTATCAGGCGGCGGCAGCCTGCATCAATACACCGCTGGTGGAAGGCGAAGAATGCCTTCTGGTGGTTTCAGGGGTCAACGGGGGGGATCGTCTGCGCCAAATAACGATGACGCCGGAAAATGTCGTTTTCATGAAGGCGTACCGCAACATTAAAGACATCAATGCAGCCCTGGAAAGCGCTTCCGGATTTACCCAATGCGTCGGGGTCTCCAACTGCAGCCTTCCGGACCAAAAAATATACCCGGACACCCGCGAATTCAATGGACGCAGCCCGGAGTACTGGACCCTGATCATCGCAAAGCAATCCAAAAACAATGCTTAAATCCGGCTTTACAACCGGAACCGCTGCTGCGGCCGCGGCCAAGGCCGCACTGACCCGGATTGTTTCCGGCGCTGATCCGGATTCCGTGGATATTCTGCTGTTGACCGGAGACAGGATCCGGATTCCGGTTCATAGCTGCAAGCTGATTTCCGGCAGCAGGGCTGTCGCATCCGTCATCAAGGATGCCGGCGATGATCCGGATGTCACGCACCGGGCGGAAATCGGCGCGATCGTGACTCTTTGCCATAGAACCGTAGATTTCAGAAGACCGGAATGCCTGAAATAGACGCAGACGCCTTGAATATCCGGATCACAGGCGGTGAAGGTGTCGGACAGGTCACGCTTCCGGGTCTCGAAATTCCGCCAGGGCAGGCCGCCATCAATCTTGGCCCCCGAAAAATGATCGTCCAGGCCATTGAAGAGGTATTGGGTGAACAGCCTGTCAATGCCGATGGTAACATGTTGAGGTCTTTGTGCCCAAAGGAAGGCTTCTGGCTGAAAAAACCCTGAACGCCAGACTTGGCATTCTCGGCGGCATCTCCATACTGGGAACCACCGGCATTGTCCGGCCCATGTCCCATGAAGCCTATGAGGCAACCATCGTCTCGTCACTGTCCGTGGCACGGGCAGGCGGCTGTGGCCGGGTGGTGCTGACTACCGGCAGAAGAAGCGAGCGCTTTGCCCAATCGGCGATGCCGGATCTGCCGGAAATCGCCTTTATCCAGATAGGCGATTTTTTTAAAATTTCTCTGGAAGCGGCCGCCCAAAAAGGAATTGCCGGGATTACGCTTGCCGTATTATTCGGAAAAGCGGTGAAAATGGCCCAGGGGTTTGCCCATACCCATGCAGCCAAATCCGATCTGTCTCTGGCCGTCCTGTCCGAATGGGCCATGGAGGTTACGAGCGATCAGGGAATTCAGCAGGCGCCTGGGAATGGCCAACACCGCCCGCGAAGCCTTGTCCATGATCATGGAAATCCATCCGGCCCTGATTTCGGATGTCGGCAGGCGCATGATTCTCTCCGCCCGCAGGTTCAGCGGATCGCATGTCGCTCTTCAGGGGATGATTTTTGACTACACCGGCAAGGTGTTATACAGTGCCTGAATGGCAAGCTCGATCAGGCACCATCCGAAATTCAATAATGGAACGCATACGCCCAATATCAAGAATGACCACTCATATCAGATCGAAAACACACAGCCCGGATCACCCTAAAGTCATCGTCATCGGGATGGGACTGTCCCCGGATGACCTGACGGCAAGACACCTGGATATCATCCGCGGAGCGGACATCCTGATAGCCGGCAAACGCCACCTGGCCGGCTTCAAGGAGCATTCCGGGATTCAGAAGGAAATCACCCGTGATATTCAGGAACTGACGGAATTATATCCGGCCAGCATTTCAAGGCGCATCAGATTGTGGTGCTGGCGTCAGGGGATCCGCTTCTGTTCGGTATCGGATCGGCGATTATCGATGCGCTGGGGCCGGATCAGGTGGAGATTCATCCCAACATTTCCTCGATCGCGGCAGCTTTTGCGCGAATCAAGGAACCCTGGCAGGATGCCCGGATCATCAGCATGCACGGCAAAAAAGCTGAACATGCACTTCTGAGTGCTGTTGCGGAAACCGCACTTGTGGCGGTGTTGACCGACCCGAACCGAAATCCGGCATGGATCGCCGGACTTTTGCTCCGCGATCATCATCTGAATTCAGTTCGCATCTGCGTCCTGGAACAACTGGGCACAGCCGTCTGAAAAAATATCCTGGCATTCCCTGGAAGAGGCTGCAAAAAAAACCTTTTCCGAGCCCAATATCGTTGTTCTCAAACAGACTTCCAAACCGCATTCTTGCCCGGCCTTCATCTGGGAATGCCGGACGATGCTTATGCTCATGAAAATGGTCTGATCACAAAGTCGGAAATACGGTCCATCAGCCTTGGCAAACTCAAACTTCTGGCCCATCATGTCCTGTGGGATCTGGGCGCGGGAAGCGGATCCATCGGCATCGAAGCCTCTCGGCTGGTCCCCCGCGGCAGAATCGTGGCCATTGAACAGCATCCGGAGCGCATCCGGAACATCGAATGCAACCGATTGCGCCATGGCGTTGCTAACATGGAAATCCATCAGGCGACGCTTCCGGACGGGCTCCAGGATCTGCCGACTCCGGACCGCATTTTCATCGGCGGCGGCGGCAGGAAGCTGGAAACCATCATCCGTTCGGCTGCCGGGTATTTGCATCCCGATGGCATTCTGGTTGTAAATACCGTACTGATTGACAACCTGACCGTGGCGCTGCGCACATTGAAAGATCTGGGCTTTTCGACCGAAACTGTCCAGATCCAGGTCAGCCGCAGCAAGGACATGCCCTGGAGTCAGCGGTTCGAAGCCCAGAATCCGGTGTGGATCATTACCGGAACCCGGCAAATTGCCGGATGATCACAGAAGCGTGGTTTCAGACTCATTGCATGAACCATTTTTAATTTAGAATTTTGAATTTGTTTCGAATTTCGTATTTCGATATTCGAATTTTGTCTGAACGGACCTTTGTTCAGGACATTATAACCTTAACCCTGTTTTGGAGGATTTCCGTGCAATCTGTTTCAGTTGTTCAACATCCGGTTCAATTTGTTGGTGCAGGACCGGGTGATCCGGATCTGATCACGGTGAAAGGCCAGAAGGCATTGATGCTGGCCGATGTCGTCATTTATGCGGGATCACTGGTCCCGGAAGCGCTTCTGAAATGGACCCGGCCGCAAACTCTCTCCATCGACAGCGCCGCTTTGAATCTGGAGCAGATCATCGATATCATCGTTGAAAACTGGGACTGTCGGAAAGCAGGTGGTGCGCCTCCACACCGGAGATCCCAGCCTCTATGGCGCCATTTTCGAACAGATGTCGGCCCTCGATGCCCGGAATATCCCGTTTGCCGTTGTTCCGGGAGTCACGGCGGCTTTTGCCGCGGCAGCGGCCATGGGCCTGGAATATACCCTTCCGGAGATATCCCAGACCCTGATTCTGACGCGAATGGCCGGCAGAACGCCGGTTCCGGAATCGGAAAACCTGGAAGCACTGGCCAGCCACCAGGCATCCATGGCCATTTATCTGAGCATTTCCCTGATCGATGCGGTGCAGGCCACGCTGTCCCGTGCATACGGCCCCGATGCTGCCTGCGCCATTGCCTATAAAATCAGTCATCCGGAAGAGCGGATTGTTTATACCCGAATCAATCAATTGTCCGAAACCGTCCAAAAAGAAAACATCACCCGGCAGGCCCTGATCATTGTCGGCAAGGTGCTTGAAGTCACCCTGGACAGTCTGAAACATCACTCCAAACTCTATGACAAAGCATTTACGCACGGGTTCAGGGAAAAAGTCGCAGCAGTGAACATTCCCGGCCCCCAACAGCTTGCCATCTGGGCAATCACCCCCGGCGGCCTTTCCCTGGCGCTGAAGCTAATGGATGCTTTCCCCGGAATGCTGCATGTTTCCGAAAGGTCTTCTGCCCTGCCCTGCTCCCTGTTTTTCATTCGCCCGGCTGGCGGACTGCGTCAAGGATCGATTTTCCCTTTTTAAAGCACACGTGTTTATCATGTCCACCGGCATCGTGGTGCGGGTCATCGCCCCCTGCATTGCCTCGAAAACCACGTGATCCGGCAGTGGTTGTCATGGATGAAAAAGGCAGACATGTCATCAGCCTGCTTTCAGGCCACATCGGCGGCGCCAATCGCCTGGCGGTGGCCATTTCCGAAAAGCTTCAGGCAACTCCCGTCATCACCACGGCAACGGATCTTCATCAGGTTCCGGCCATCGATGTCATCGCCGTGGACAACGGCCTGTTCATCGAAAACCCCGAAGCCATCAAAACCATCAGCATGGCTTTTCTGCGACGGACCCTGTTTATCTGCATGATCCGTATCACCGGCTGGATGACATCGCGCTTGATGGCATGATTCACTGCCGGAAACAACTGATGCCGGAAAACAGCGGATGTCTCCCGACGGCAAGCACATCCTCACCTGCAGTTGTGGTTGACGATCGCCGTGATGCGCTTTCCGGATCCCAGCCTGATCCTGCGGCCCAAATCCCTGATCGCCGGCATGGGGTGCAACCGCAACACCGGCGCCAATGAAATCCGGGAGTTTCTGATAAACAAAATGGACCAGTTCGCATTATCCCTGAACAGCCTGAAATGTATCGCCACAATCGATATCAAATCCGATGAGGCAGGGCTGCTGGAACTTGCCCGAAGCCTTCACATCCCCATCCGGTTTTTCACGCGGGAGGAGCTGTCCGGAATAGACAGCCCGAATCCCTCGGAAATCGTCAATCAACACATAGGAGTACCCAGCGTATGCGAAGCCGCAGCAGTTCTGGCATCGGAAAAGGGGGAACTGATCGTTCCCAAGCAGATCAGCCCGAATGTCACCCTGGCCATTGCCCGAATCAACTTTTCGTTGTCGGATTAGGGCCCGGCAGTCCGGATTATCTGTCAAAACGGGCCTGCGATGTTCTGGAAGCCGTTGACACGGTTGCCGGATACACGACATACCTTGACCTGATCCGGCCGCTGATCCAGGGACAAGCGGATCATCAGCTCCGCCATGACCCAGGAAGTGGACCGGGTCGAGGCCGCCATTAGATGAGGCCCTGTCGGGCAAGTCCTGCGCCGTCGTATCGAGCGGCGATTCCGGAATTTATGCCATGGCGGGCCTGGTTCTGGAGATCTGCGCCATCCGCGGGATTCCGATCCTGAAACCGGACATCCGGACCGCCGTGCGATCCGCAGATGCTTCAAGTCGAAATCGTTCCGGGAATCCCGGCGGTCTGCGCCGGCGCATCGCTCCTGGGCGCGCCCCTGACCCATGATTTTGCCTGCATCAGCCTCAGCGACCTGCTGACGCCCTGGGAAGTCATTGAAAAGCGCCTGGATGCCGCAGCACTTGCGGATTTTGTGATTGTCCTCTACAATCCCAAAAGCAAACGCCGGTCCACCCAACTGGAAAGGGCCCAGCAGATCATCTTGAAACATCGGGATAAAAATACGCCGGTCGGCATCGTGACCAGCGCCATGCGGGAAGATCAGGAAATTGGCCTGACCACGCTCGAGCATCTGCATCTGCGTCAAGGTCACCATGCTCACAACGGTTTTCATCGGAAACAGTTCAACATTTGACTATCAGGGGCTGATGATCACCCCGCGAGGCTACAGCAAGAAATATGATATCCGGTAGATCTTTGGCCCCCTGCCTGGCGGTATTCGGAACCGGCTCCGATGTGGGAAAAAGCATCGTGGTGACGGCCCTGTGCCGGATTTTTGCCAATCGCGGCATTCGGGTGGCCCCCTATAAAGCCCAGAACATGTCCAACAATTCCGGCGTCACCCCGGAAGGCCTGGAAATGGGCCGGGCCCAGATTGTTCAGGCAGAGGCAAGCAGGATTCCTCCCCATGTGGACATGAATCCGATTCTACTGAAGCCCACCAGCGATATCGGCTCCCAGGTCGTTGTGCTGGGAGAGGCCGTGGCCAACCGGACGGCGCGCGAATACCACGAGCAGAAGGAAGTCGCTGTTTTCAACTGCGTGCCAGGCCCTTGACCGGCTTCGGGAAACGTATGATCTGGTTATTCTGGAAGGGGCCGGGTCCTGCGCGGAAGTCAATCTCATGCCGCATGATATCGTCAATTTCCGAATGGCCGAATATGCCCGGGCACCGGTGATTCTGGTCGGTGACATTCACCGGGGGGGCATTTTCGGCCAGCTCATCGGCACGTTGGCCTGTCTGCCCCCGGATTGCCAGGACCGGATCGCCGGTTTTATCATCAACCGGTTTCGCGGGGACATTTCCCTGTTCCAGGATGGAACCCAGTGGATTGAATCCCGGTCCGGGAAACCCGTTTTCGGCGTTCTTCCCTGGGTGGACAATCTGGCGGTGGAGGCGGAAGATTCGGTTGTAATTGAAAACCCCAGAAAACCGGTGCTTGAAAATGATTCCAGGCCGGCCATCGCCATCATTCGCATACCCCATATTTCCAATTTTACGGATTTTGATCCCCTGACCCGGATTTCCGGCATTTCTGTCTCATTTCTTGAACAGCCTCAGGAACTGTCTCATTTCAAGGCCGTGATCATTCCCGGGTCCAAAAATACCTGTTTTGATCTTACGGTGGCTTCACCGGAGCGGGTGGTCCGCAATTCTCAAAACATATGCCGCAAGTGGCGGCCATGTTCTGGGAATTTGCGGCGGGTATCAGATTCTGGGAACCCTTGTTCATGATCCGGATGGACTGGAAGGCCCTCCGGGTTCAACCGAAGGCCTATGCCTGCTGCCCGTTGAAACCGTATTGAAGGCACCGAAAACCACCACTCTGAGCGCCTTTGAATGGCAGGGTGTCGCCGGCAAGGGATATGAAATCCACATGGGACAAACCCGGCTTCTCAACGGCAATCCCCTGTTGACCATTACGGAACGCAACGGACTGCCCTGCAATGAAGCCGACGGGGCCCGGGCCGATGTTTTTTCAGTCATGGGAACCTATATCCACGGCCTGTTCGACACCCCGGGGATCACCCGGCTCTGGCTGGAGCAGATCGGTCTTGGCCAGGTTCCGGTTTCCGCTGATCAGGGGCCCGTTGCGCGGGATCAGGCATATGACAGGCTGGCAGAACATTTTGAATCCCACATAAATGTCGAAGCCATTTTATCAACGATCTCCGCATAAACTTTATGTTGCTTTCTTACGAATCTTCTGGAAATTTGATATGAACACTACCCTTGTCATCGGCGGATGCCGAAGCGGTAAAAGCAGCCATGCCCTGCATCTGGCGGACAGGATGGGAAATGTCCGGAAAATATTTCTGGCCACCTGTATTCCCCATGACGATGAAATGCACCAGCGGGTTTCCAAGCATCAGGCGGAACGGGGCGCAGACTGGACCGCCGTGGAAACGCCGGTTTTTCTCCCCGAGGCCATCCGGGATATCGGCCCCAACGCGGATGTTCTGCTGGTGGACTGTCTGACGCTCTGGGTGAGCAATCTGATGATGGAGCTCACGGACCCGGGTGCGCCAAAAGATCTCCTGACGACTCAGACCCGCAGCCTGATTGAAAGCTTGCGCGCTGCGGCATGTCCGGTTATACTGGTTACCAACGAAGTCGGCGCCGGGATTGTTCCGGAAAATCAGCTTGCCAGAAGTTTCCGCGATGCCGTGGGACTGATCAATCAGCAGATTGCAGCCTGCGTAGACCAGGTAATCTGGATGGTGGCGGGGATTCCGGTAAAGATAAAATAAGATGGAGTTGATGTCTGTTTGATTATGAGAATCAATACGATAATACATCGTTATATTTTCAAGGAAATGCTTCCGCCTTTCGGAATCAGTCTGATATTTTTCACGTTTATTTTTTTGATGACCCGGATCATTGAGATCATGAATATGATTGTCAATTATCGGGTCGGCCTGTCTGTTATCGGATGGATGATTCTTTACACGTTGCCGCTTTTCATGGTATTCATCATTCCCATGTCAATTATGATGTCGGTGCTGCTGACCTTTCTGCGGTTATCGGGCGACAATGAAATTCTGGCATTAAAAAACGGGGGGCTGAGTGTTTATGATCTGCTGCCGCCGGTGATGCTGTTTTGTCTGGTGGGAGCGATGCTGACCGCATCCGTGGCTTTGTACGGCCTTTCCTGGGGAAGATGTCCATAAAAAAACTGGCCCTTCAGGTTGGCGCAACCAATCTGGATATCGGCATCAAAGAGCGGACTTTCAACGACAGTTTTAAAGGCGTGATGCTGTACGTGAACAAAATGGACGCCAAAACCAAGAACCCTCAGTGACGTGTTTATCGAAGACTCGCGCTCCCCCGAGGCAATCATCACCATTGTGGCACCCAAAGGCCAGATGGAAAGCAATCCGAAAACCCACCAGTTTCTGCTCAGGCTGTATGAGGGAACCATCAACCAGGTGGATATCAAAAGCCAGTCCGTCAACACGGTGCGGTTTGACACATACGACATTCACCTGGATACCCGGCAGGCAACCGGAGCAATCAAAACGGGACCAACGCATCCGGAAGAAATGTCTTTGACCGAGATCCGGCAGTTTCTGGATACATCCACCGAAAAAAGTCCGGAGTATTACCGGATACTGATGGAATTTCACAAGAAATTCTCCATGCCGTTTGCCTGCATCGCCCTTGGCCTTCTGGCTGCTCCGCTGGGCATTCAATCCGGAAAAAGCAGGCGGTCTTTCAGCATCAGCCTGGGGATATTCTTTTTTCTGCTTTATTACATCCTGCTGGCCGCAGGCTGGGCTTTCGGTAAAACCGGTGAATACCCGCCGCTTCTGGGGATGTGGGTTCCCAATATTGTGACAACCGGCGTCGGCATCCTGATGCTGTACCGTGCGAACCATGAAAAGCCGGCACCCTTTTCAGCCCTGGCCGCCCGCGTCTCACGAAAATTCCGGATCTTCAGGAAACGCGCCGGATTTTACGACGTATGACTATTCTTGACAAATACCTCACACGCGAAATGTTTCGATACTTTTTCATGGTATTGATCCTGGTGGTTGCCATTTATCTGGCAGTCGATTTCTTTGAGAAAATTGACGATTTCATGAAAGAAGGACTCCCGTTTTCCCGGGTAATCGACTTTTTTCTATATACCCTTCCATCTATCTTATCCTTGATGATTCCGGTAGGGGTGTTGCTGTCAGCCCTCATCAGCCTGGGCATGATGAATAAACACAATGAACTGACGGCAATCAGAAGCTGCGGAATCAGTATCTATTCATTGATGAAACCCATTCTGGTGCTGGGTTTCCTGTTTTCCTTCATGCTGTTTTTTCTTTCAGAAGCCATCGTGCCCGTAACCATGACCAGAGCAAACCGGATCTGGCTGACTGAAGTGCGAAAGGAGCAGGGCATATTTACCCGTGAAAACAACATCTGGATGAAAACCCCCAATGGCATCCTGCATGTCCGTCATTACAACCCTGCTGAAAAAACCATGTATAAAGTGACGCTGAACACGTTTGATGATCAGTTTAAACTCATTCGGCGTATGGATGCGGAACGCGGGGTATTTACAAATGGACAGTGGCTGTTTACGAATATTCTTGAGCAAACACTGGATGACACGGGTTTCAGCTACAACATCGAATTTCACGATTCCATGCCCGTCGATCTCGATATCAATCCGGAACGGTTCCAGATGGTGGTTAAAAAAACTTCGGAAATGGATATCATGGAGCTTCTGGACTGTATTCATGCCATCGAGGATGAGGGGTATTCCGCCACGCGGTACTGGGTGGATTTTCACGCCAAGATCGCCTTCCCCTTTGTCTGCGTTATTCTGGTTCTGGCAGGAGTCAGCATTGCCTGCAAAAACCGCTTGAAAGATGGTCTTCCAGTTGGTATAGCCTACGGCATAGGCATTGCATTTTCATACTGGGTCGTGAACAGTTTCTGCATTTCACTGGGTTACGGGGAAATGCTGCCGCCGGTAATTGCCGCATGGGCGACAAATGCCGTTTTTTTGTGTTTCGGCATCATCATGCTGATGCACACGGAGCAGATTTGACAGCAACACAAAACAGCTCAGAACAAGGCTTAGCGGAACGGGTATCCGGTTATTGATGAATCGACAAATACCATGATGGGCAGACAAACAATCATTGGTTTTGAATTTACCGTCGCGCTGACAGTTGCAAACATCTCAGGCCGGCAAGATGGATAGCCCGTTAAGGAAATAAATGAAATTTAAATTTGAAGAATTTCGCATAAATTTGACGCGTATAGCAGGGGCTATCGTTTTGTTTTTTTTCTTCAGTGCACAGAGCTACTGGGAAAGACACAACATTGTAATCTCATATCTTTTGCTTTTCCTGGGCATATTTTTTGTTGCCATTGCGTCATTGGGGAGGATGTGGTGCTCACTATACATCGCCGGGTACAAAGACAGCAAATTGATTACAGAAGGCCCTTACTCCCTTTGCCGAAATCCCCTGTATTTTTTCAGCATGATCGGTGTTATTGGAATTGGTTGCGCCACTAAAACGTTTACTTTTCCAATCCTTTTCATAATTCTTTTTTCATCTTATTATCGATTTGTCATTAAAAGTGAAGAAGCGCGTCTCAAGCAGCTTTTCGGAGCCGAGTTCGAGGAATATGAAAAGACAGTGCCTGCATTTTTCCCTAAGTTTTCCAATTTTTCTGAACCTGACAACTACAATGTGAAGCCGTCTGTCTACAGAAATCATATTTTTAGTGCAATATGGTTTATCTGGATAATTGGAATAATTGAGGTAATTGAGGGAATGAAAGAAGTTTGGTTCCTTTCGGCTTTGTGGACGTTTTACTAATCGGACCAACCGGCCAAGGGACAGTCGCACCGGGCGGTGCATGAAGCTATCGGGCCATAGCAGGGAAAACAGCGTGATTCTGGCATATAATCTGTTATGGATGTTCGGGGTTTTTCTGGCGATTCCCTGGTTGCTTGTTTCGGTATTTGCATCCCGAAAAAGGCGTAAAACCGTCCTTCAGCGCCTGGGGATTGCCGTTGCGCCAGGGCTGCCGGATCCGAAAACATCTGAACGTAACCTCCATCCCCTGTGGGTTCACGCCCTGTCCGTCGGGGAGGTTTTATCCGCGGTTTCGCTTGCCAGGGCGCTCAAACAGCAATATCCGGACCGGCCGGTCGTATTTTCAGCTTCAACCTTGACGGGGTTTGAAACAGCCTCCCGACTTCTCCGGAATGATCTGACAGCGGTGTTTTATTTTCCCTATGACCTGATATTTTCCGTCCGCTCCGTGATCAACCGGATCCGTCCCGCCCTGGTCGTCATCGTTGAAACCGATATCTGGCCCAATTTTTTATTTGAGATGAAACGCCGTTTAATTCCAGTCGTTCTGGTGAACGCCAGGCTTTCAGACCGGTCGTTTTCGGGGTACCGGCGTTTTTTGAAATGGACTTCTCCCGTATTTCAACGTTTTTCTTTCATCTGCGCCCAGAGCGGGGAAGATGCCAGCCGCTTTAGGAGCCTGGGTCTTCCGGCGGACAGGGTCACGATTGCCGGCAACCTGAAATACGACTCGCCTCCGGATCTGGCTTCTGAAAATGCGGTTCGGTATCTGCGGAAAATCCTTTACAAAATGACCCACCGGCAATGCCTGGTTGCCGGCAGCACCCACCCCGGTGAAGAGGCCATTCTCCTTGAAGCGTTTTCCCGCCTGAGAGTCAGGATTCCGGCGCTTTACCTGATTCTTGTTCCAAGGGATGTTGATCGGGCAAACGAGATATGCAATATGGCGGTTTCAGAAGGGTTCACAGCGGAATTGCTGACAGGGATGGAACACTCACCGGCATTAGATCCTCCGGATGTGGTCGTGGTGAATACTATCGGACATCTCAAGGCCCTGTATGCGCTTTCCGATGTGGCCTTTGTGGGAGGCAGCCTGATCAATTTCGGCGGCCACAATCCGCTGGAGCCTGCTGCATTTGCAAAGCCGATCTTGTTCGGCCCCCATACCGGTGATGTTGCGGACAGTTGCAACCGCCTGCTGGCATCGGGCGGCGCACGGGTGGTTCACGACACCGGTGAACTGGTTCAGGCGGCCCTGCTCCTGCTCACAAAGAAAGAATGCTCCCAGGCCATGGGGAAAAATGCGTTTCAAGTCCTGCAGGATAATCAGGGGGCATTGGAAAAGACCCTGAACACCATCGGTCGGTTTCTGCAAGATGGCATCCTTTAGTAAATCAATCGCATCCGTGATGACCGGAAAGGCCCGTCCCCCGTTTGTATTGGATCTTATCCTGACCCTTCTGTCCAAAGCCTATGGCGCAGGCGTTTTACTTCGTCGTAACGGGTATGTTTCGGGTATTCTGACATCCAGAAAACTTCCCTGCACCGTTATTTCGATTGGCAACCTGACAACCGGGGGAACCGGAAAAACTCCCATGGCCATTTACGTGGCCGAACGGGTACGGCAATTGGGTTATCGGGTTGCTGTTCTCAGCAGGGGATATAAAGGCGCTGCTGAAAAGCGCGGCGGCATTGTCAGCAATGGAAACAGCATACTGATGGACCCGATTGCAGCCGGTGACGAGCCGTTCCTGCTGGCAACATCTCTTCATGATATTCCGGTAGTGGTCGGACATGACCGCTATCGATCCGGCATGCAGGCCATCCACCGGTTTCAGACGCAGGTGGTGATTCTGGATGATGCGTTTCAACATCTTGCACTTTTCCGGGATCTGAATCTGCTGCTGCTGGACAGCACGCTTCCATTCGGAAACGGCCGTCTGCTGCCCCGCGGAACGTTGCGGGAGCCTGCATCCGCCCTGCGATTCAGCGATGCACTGATCATGACCCGTTCCGCCCGGCCATTTTGCAGCCCCGCGGAACCCTGGACCCGGGGCCTCCCGGTTTTTTGCGCGGTTCATGAACCTTTTTTCTCCCGCAGATTTTCAGCCGGTGACACACTGACATTTCAAACCAATGCCCCCTTTACCGGAAATGCGCGATTAACCGGAAAACGGTATTATGCGTTTTCCGGTATCGCCCATAATGACGATTTTCTAAAAACCCTCAAGAAAATGGGCGCCGATGTCTGCGGTTTTCAGGAATTCTCCGATCATCATTTCTATTCGGCCGAAGACATTCAGGCCATCCAGAAAGCCGCTGTCCATGCCGGCGCACATGCCATCGTCACCACCGAAAAAGACCTTGCCAGATTGCATGGCCGGTTCCAATTCTCCATGGAATGCGTTGTTGTCGGGATTCGCATGTCTCTTGACAATGCAATGGCGTTTGACAGATTCATCCAAAATCGGATATCCTTGACCTCATGATCAGCGTCGTTGTCATCACCTTGAATGAGGCGGACCGGATTCCCGCACTGCTGAAAAGCGCGGCATTTGCCGATGAAATCATCGTGGTGGATTCCGGCAGCAGCGACGGCACGCCGGAAGTCTGCAGGGCAGGCGGCGCCAGAGTCATCACCCACCCCTGGCAGGGATTTTCTGCGCAAAAACAATATGCCATGCAGCAGGCATCATTTGAGTGGATTTTGAATCTGGATGCGGATGAACGGATTTCCGATCCCCTGGCTGCGGAACTTCAGGAAGCAATCCAGAGCGCGCCACCGGAAGTCTGCGGCTTTTCCATGCCCCGGCTCTCCCGGTATCTTGGCACCTGGATCCGTCATGGCGGCTGGTATCCGGATCGAAAGATACGCCTGGTTCGAAAAGGATGCGGCCAGTGGACAGGCGGCGGGCTGCATGAAAAACTGGAAGTTACCGGAAAGATCCAGCCGCTGTCAAACCCGATTCTGCATGAGGTATACCGGAACATCTCGGATCAGGTAATGACCATCAACCGGTTCTCAGGTGTATACGCCGAAGAACATTCGGCAACCGGCGCCTGGTTTACGGCTGTCGGCGTACTGCATGCCCTGGGGAAATTTCTGGAATGCTATCTGTGGAAGCTGGGAATGCTGGATGGCACCGCCGGACTGGTCATTGCCATGAATTCCGCATGGTATGTATTCCTAAAGCATGCCAAAGTCTGGGAGAGAGGATTGCAGGACAGATAGTCATGAATGTTTTCAACGCTTTTCTGACCGGTCTGATATCGACTATGTTTCGGATGATTGGATGCATCCCCGATCCCATTGCCGATTCACTGGCAAGAGCCGGGGCCGGCCTGTGGTTCCGGATCGATAAAAAGCACCGGAATATCGCCATTCAGAATCTGACACGCGCTTTTGGTCATGAAAAAAGCCCGGAACAGATTCAGGTGCTGGCAGCAAACTCCTTTTACAACATCCTGCGCATCCCGTTTGAAATCGGATGGAGCGACCGGTTGACATTGCCAGAGCTATACCGGCATGCGGAAATATTCGGGCTGCATCACGTACAGGATGCGCTGGCAAAAGGAAAAGGTGTTCTGGGGTTGACCGCCCATATCGGAAACTGGGAACTGCTGCCGTCTGTAGCACCGATGGCCGGTTTTTCAGCCGATATCATATACCGCCCTCTGGATTTTTTTCCGCTGGATGCTTTTTTTCTTCGCCTCAGAACCCGTTTTGGTGCTGGGCTCATTCCCAATACCCATGCCATGCGAAAAATTCTCCGGCAATTGAAGCACGGTCATTTCGTTGCCATGCTGATGGACCAGAACGTGGACTGGTATGAGGGCGTGTTTGTGGAGTTTTTCAATCACAGGGCCTGCACCAACAAGGGGTTTGCCCTGCTGGCGCTGAAAACCGGCGCGCCGGTGGTACCGATTTTCATGGTTCGGAACCAACGCCGATTTATCATCGAATTCTGCCCTGAACTGGAGCTGGTCCGAACCGGGGACCGGACCCATGATGTCGAAGCCAATACCCTTCGATACAATCAGGCCATTGAATCCATGATCCGGCGTTATCCCGACCAGTGGTTCTGGGTCCACCAGCGATGGAAAACCCGGCCTTTCTGCCCTTGGCCGAAATTACAATGAAAGGCCTCAAGGGGCCGTCATTTCCGGCCCTGACCCTTTAACCGCCCATAGCCATTACCTATGAAACCATTGAATCCATCTTCCATTCACCGAATGGTCATACGAACTCCCAACTGGGTAGGCGATGCCGTGATGAGCACCCCTTTATTGCAGGCTGTTCGAAAAAATTTTCCGCATGCGCACATCACCCTTCTGGCCAAACCCTGGGTTGCACCGGTATATGCAAACAATCCGCACATCAACCACATTCTTGACTACGATGCCGCCGGTCGACACCGGGGCCTGGCCGGGAAATTCAGGCTTGCCAGAGACCTTCGCAAACACGATTTTGACCTGGCCCTGCTGATGCAAAATGCATTCGAGGCGGCGCTTATTGCATGGCTGGCAGGGATTCCCGCCCGGATGGGATATGACACGGATGCCCGCAAAATGATGCTCACCCACCCGGTTCACCGCTACCCGTTCTTAAAACGGCGGCATCAGATAGACTATTATCTGGAAATCCTCAAAGGCGCCGGGCTTGCAGCCAATTCTTCTGAAATGGAGATTTTCATATCCGATGCAGAGAGATGCCAGGCCATCCAGCTCATCAGCGTCAGCGGACGTTCGGACAGGCCTTGCGTGATCGGCATCAACCCCGGCGCTGCATTCGGCACTGCCAAACGGTGGTTTGCAGACCGGTTTGCAGCACTCTGCAACCGCCTGAAATCAGTTCCGGATGCCTGTTTTCTGATTTTTGGGGGCCCGGGCGAAGAAGAACTTGGAAAACAAATCGCCGGGTCTGTCGGCGATGCCTGCATCAATTTATGCGGGAAAACCTCCCTGAGAGAGGCCATTGCCCTGATCGACCGGTGCCGCCTGTTTATCACAAACGACTCCGGACTGATGCATGTAGCAGCGGCCCTGCATGTTCCGCAGATCGCCATCTTCGGTTCTACGGACCATACCACCACATCTCCCAGGAGCCCTCTGAGCCACATCCTTCGCATGCCCGTTGCGTGCAGCCCCTGCATGAAACCGGACTGCCCGATTGATCACCGGTGCATGGATGCCATCTCGGTTGATCACGTCCTGGATCTTGCCCTGGAACTTCTCTCCGGCGGGCAGTTATGAATATCCTGATTATCAAACTGAGCGCCATCGGCGATGTCATTCACACCCTGCCGGCATTGAACGCTATCCGCGCCGCCCATCCATCGGCGCACATCACCTGGCTGATTGAAGAAGCGGCAGCAGCCCTGATCGTCGGACATCCTGCGCTGGACCGGGTCATTATTTCCAGAAGAAAAAGCTGGATCAGGGATTTTCGGAAGGGACAGTGGCAATCCGTCATCCGCGAAGCAAGCGGACTGGTGCGGACGCTTCGGGATACCGCTTATGATCTTGTTTTTGATTTTCATGCCCTGCTCAAAAGCGGGATTCTGGTCGCTCTTTCCAGAGGCAGACGAAAAATCGGCTTTGACCGGGGAATGGAACATCAGGAATACAGCTACCTTTTTTTAAATGAGCGCGTTGCTCCGGTGGACATGAATTGCCATGCCATCCTGCGCAGCCTCAAGATGCTGGATGCCGCGGGCATCCATTCCCGGGATATCACATACCGGCTGCCGATTCATGATGCCGACCGCAAGGCAGCCGCATCTCTGCTTTGCCAGGAAGGGATAAAGGATGCCCGTCCCCTGATATGCATCAACCCGGTGGCCAAGTGGACTACCAAGCTCTGGCCGAACGAACTGTTTGCGGAACTGGCGGATAGCCTTTCAGAGCGCTACCGGATTTCTCCCATATTCACCGGTGCCCCGGAGGACAGTGAAACTGTACGGGACATTCTGTCCCGCATGCAATTTTCGGCACTGGATCTGACCGGCAGAACCAACCTGAAAACCCTTGCCGCCCTTTATGAAACAGCCGATGTGCTGATTTCCACGGACACCGGTCCCATGCACCTTGGCGCCGCCGTCAATACGCCGGTCGTGGCGCTCTTCGGGCCGACAGCCCCTTGGCGTACCGGCCCCATGGGTGACCAGCATCAGGTGATCCGTATTGGCCTGCCGTGCAGTCCCTGTTTCAAGCGCCAGTGCCCGACATGCGACTGCATGAACCATATCCGCGCAGATCAGGTGTTGGAGGCCGTTGATCGGGTCGTGAATCCTCGAGATTCTTGATGGTTAACAGAAAGATGGATAAATGAAAGTCCGAATTTCGAATTTATCATAAATCAGATTGTCAAACGGTCTCCCAACATTTCATTATGGACATCTCCGTCATCATCATTAACTGGAACACCCGGGATCTGCTGCTGAGCAGCATCCGATCGGTTTATGAAACGCTCCGGGATATTTCTTTTGAGATCTGGGTGGTGGATAACGGATCAACAGATGGCAGTCAGGAAGCCGTAAAGACCGGCTTTCCGATGGTTCATCTGATTGAAAACACGCAAAACAGGGGATTTGCGGCTGCCAACAACCAGGCGCTGACACAAATGAACGGGCGATATGCGCTGTTGCTGAATTCCGATGCCACTTTGACGGATGGCGCTGCATCCCATCTTCTGGCCTTTATGGAATCCACGCCGACTGCGGGCATGGCCTGCGGCCAGCTTCTGAATCTGGACGGCTCCCGGCAGAATTCCATTGCCAACTTCCCCACCCTGCTCACCCTAATTTCCAATGAAACCCTTTTACGCATCCTGTTACCAGACAAATATCCCAGCAAACGCCGTGATTATCCCGGTCCCATCCCTGTCGACTCGGGAATCGGTGCATGCCTGATGATCCGAAAAGCCGCCATGGACAGTGTCGGAATTTTTGATGAAAACTTCTTTTTTTTCTTTGAAGAAACCGACTGGGCCTATCGCATGCGACAGGCCAACTGGCAAATCTATTTTGTTCCGTCAGCCCGTATCATTCACGCTCAGGGGAAAAGCGCGGGAAGCAGCGTCGGATCCCGGATCCTTTATTACCGGTCGCGATATATTTACCTGAGAAAATGGCATCCCGACAGCTACTTTCTGATGGTCATCATCATCTTTATCCGCCTGTTGGTCAATGCCGCCCTCTCCTTGCTGGGTTCCGGTCTCACGCTGGGACTTGCCCCGCGTCTTCGTGACAAAACACTTATTTACTTTCAACTCATTGCATGGCATTTAAAAGGCTGCCCCTGAACTTTAAGAGGTGCCTGGCAGACAGACGCGAAAAAAATAATGTGTTGGAAGGGCCCCCTGCCTTTCTCTCAAACGGGAGAAACACATCATGCGAATCGTCCTGTTATATGCTCCGCCCTGGAAAATTGCACAAAATGGCGACCCCGTCTACCCCCCTGAAGAAGGCCCTCCCGGCAATATTGATCCAGCAGCCGTCATGGAAGGGGATTTCATTCAGGCACCTTATGGACTGCTGTCGCTTGCCGCACAAGCACTGAAAAAAGGTTTCCGTGTTCAGACGTTGAATGTTTCCAATTTCCCCTGGCCGACTATTGAAAAACTCATCCGCTGTCTCAATGCGGACCTGTTCGGACTTACCTGCATAACGGAAAACCGGCGCGGCGTGGCAATGACAGCACAACTGATCCGAAGCATCCATCCCGAATCTCACATTGTTGTCGGCGGGCCCCATGTAACGGCACTGCCGATCGAAACCCTCCGGCATGTCCCCGCCATCGATACCGTTGTCGTCGGAGAGGGCGAAGAAACGTTTCTGGACATCATCGGGCGCCTTCAGGAAAACAAACCGGTACAGGGAATTGCCGGAACCGCCTGGCGCACTTCCAGCGGATGTCAACTCGGTCCCCCTCGGGAGCGCATTGCGGATCTGGACACGCTGGCCCCTCCGATTGACTATTTCGATCTGCACACCCTGCTGACATCGCGTGGATGCCCGATGCAGTGCACCTTCTGCGGCAGCCGGCTGATGTGGGGAAAGCGGGTGGGATTCCATTCGGCTGAATATGTGCTGGATATGCTGGAAACGGCAGTAACCCGAAGGGGGCAGCGGATATTGTCGATCAAGGACGATACCTTTACGGCGGACAGGCGCCGGGTCCTTGCCATCTGTGAGGGAATCCGGAAAAGACGTCTGGAATTCATCTGGAGCTGCGATACCCGGGCGGACTATCTGGATGATGAGCTGTTATCCGAGATGCGGCAGTCCGGCTGCACCCGTATCAGCATGGGCGTGGAGTCGGCTTCACCTGACATTTTGAGAAACATCAACAAACGGCTGTCACTGGACCAGCTCTTCGATGTGACTCAGGCAGCCAAAAAATACGGCATTCACACCCGATACTACATGATGGCCGGGAACCGGGGGGAAACCCTTGAAACCTTTCACCAGAGCCTGGATTTTATCCGCAGGGCCAAACCCAATCAATTTGTTTTTTCACAGCTCCACCTGTATCCCGGTACAGAGGAATTCAATATATTTATGCGTCACGGACTCGTATTTCCTGACATGTTTTTCACACGGAATTTTTTCTGTCTCACCTGTTTTGCCGGTGACAAAAACCACGAGAAACACATTCGAAAGACGCTCAGCACCATTTCCGGCGTTCAGAACTGCTGGGAATTCGGCGTTGCGGATTACCGTCCGGTCTTGGCCCGGTTGCCGCAAATGCCTTCGCTTCATATGGAATTGTGCCGGGCTTACCTGCGGGAAGGGAACACGGCTGCCGCAGAGCAGCACCTGCACCGTGCGGTAGAGTTAAATTTTTTTCTGCCGGGGCTGATCCATAACTTATATGCCTGCATCGCCGCTGAACACAAAGATATAGATGGATGCAAATTTCATCTGGAAGAGGCTTTCGCCATTCATCCTCACCGAGTCGTCATCGAAAATCTGGAGCGGTTGGAGTCATGGCTGAACAGCAGCAACACGCAAAACGCCGCCCAACTGAAACTGGCGCCAGGCGATGCTTTTGAAAGTACGTTTGTCTGCAGGCAGCCGGAGTGTCCGGATCCTGTTCATTTGGAATAAAACCGCTTAAGGAGCACAAGAGCACTTTTCTTACGTCTCCCTGCTGTCGATCATCTTCATGTTTCCGGGTATATGTGTCGCTGCCACTTCGATGCAGCAACTTAAAGCGATTCCGGATCGATGGTTCGTATTCACATTTTCAACGCCATTCTTGACTTATATCAATCCAATGCAGCACATGGTGAGGTATAGAAGCAAATCGTAAAATCATGACCGATTGTCTTTTTGAATTGTAAAGGGAGAATGCGATGCACCGATTGCAGGAAATGGAACAGAAACTGAAAGAGCTGGAAGCCGCAATAACGGAGACCAGAAAGCGGCTGCCCGCTCACTCGGTCAAGCCGCCGGTAATGATGGATCTGTTGGATCTGGAAGATCAATATGATGATCTGATGAAACAGATTGACGCGTTAAAAGAAAAACAGGATATGAATTCATGATAAAACCTGATTTTCAAACAACCTACACGGCGCTTCGGAAACAATTGTCGGAAACCGATTATCTGACGAAATACCTGTTGCTCGGCGCCGAAATCCTGGACAAGGCACTGATCATTCCGTTCTATGGCACTCCCTACCGGATCGCCGGATCCGGTGTAACGACCCTGGCAGGCGCAGAAGTCAATCCGGCCATTGCCGTCGTTTTGGGTCAATATGTGCTGCGCTGCCATCAGAATATCTCCCCAAGCAGTGAAGCGCTGGTGACCTTTCGCGAATTCGAAGGGTCGGGTCCCCTCAGCGGATATTTTGTCGAGAACACCCAAAAGCCCATTTCCGGTGCGTTCAGAGGGAATATTTCGGCCCTTGAAGCACGCTGCAGGCAACTCAACGGAACCTTGCATGCGGATAACACCGCAGCGTATGACCTTGGCATACAATTTTACGCCCTGCCGAGGATTCCGGTTATTCTGTGTTTCAACGACAGAGACGCAGAGTTTCCGGCCCAATGCGCCATTTTGTTCAAATGTTCGGCGGAGCTTTTTCTCGATTTGCAGAGCCTCTGCGTTTGCGCCACATTCCTGGCCGGATCTCTGATCGGAGACTGACATTCTGCTGTGATATCTCTTTACATCCGATGTGCTGCTGGGGTAATAATAATCAGCTGACACTGACAACGCGCCGTCATGGAGACCAAACATGCCATACAGTGAAGCACTCGAATCACGCATTATCCTCGCGTTATCCGGATGGGGCGCCACGCGGAAAAAAATGTTCGGCGGAACCTGTCACCTTATCAACGGGAACATGGTATGCGGGGTATACCAGGATTTTCTGGTATTGCGGCTTGGAGAGGAACAGAGTGCCAAAGCCCTGAAGAAGCCGCATGTTCGACCGTTTGATGTGACGGGAAAACCGATGAAGGGCTGGGTCATGGTGGAAAAAGACGGTTTTGAGGGACAGCTGCTTGACGGGTGGCTTGAAAAGGCCAGATCATTTGCAGACAGCCTTCCGCCGAAACAGGTATGAAACCTCCCGGATGCCGGGCTACAGGAAAAAAGGATGCTTAATCTTCTGAAACGTTTCGAACACTACATCGTCCTGACGCTCATCCTGATGATGATGGTTGTCGTGCTGCTTTCCACCATCGAACTCGGCTGGCTGCTGGTTAAAGACATCATCACTCCCCCGGTTTTGCTGCTGGAGATTGATGAACTTTTAGAGCTTTTCGGTTTCTTCATGCTCGTACTGATCGGACTTGAGCTACTTGAAACCATCCGCGCCTATTATGTAGAGAATTCGGTGCATGCGGAAATCGTTATCAAGGTGGCAATGATCGCTATTGCCCGCAAAATCATCATCCTGGATGTAACAGATAAGTCAAGCCTGACGTTGGTCGGTATTGCAGCCATCGTTATTTCGCTGAGCTCAGCCTATTTTGTAATCAGGCATTTGAGACCCTCATCCCAGCCGGACGATGCGCCCGAATAATTCCTTCGCTTTCTTACTCTCATCCTGTTTAACGGGGAAATTGACCGATGCACGGAATTTTAGACTGAAAGGAGTTGGTTTCACTCATGGCAAATCCTGTCAAATTCTGCATGAAGACGGCGCTGATGCTGTTAATGCTCTCCGGATGCGCATCAGCGCGGCCTGAGGATACGGCCGGCATCCACCCATCACCTCTATTAAGCTGCCCCGAAAGCCCCAATTGCGTGTCGACGGAATCTTCAAACGACCGGCAGAAAATCGATGTGTTTCGCCTGAAGGGCGATTTCAGTAAAAACTGGCTTGAAATTCAGCGCATTGTGGCGGAACTTCCCCGGAGCTACATTGTCGAGGCTGACAAAACGTATATCCACGCCACATTCAAAAGCCGGGTATTCGGATTTATTGATGATCTGGAGCTTTTACTGAATCCCTCAAGCGGAATTATCTCGATTCGTTCGGCAGCACAAACCGGTTACTGGGACTTTGGCGTTAACCGTCGCCGCGTAGCAGATCTCCGGCGCGCACTTCAGGCAAGCGACATTATCGAACAGCCGTAATCCCGGAGCCGCTATCCTCACTGGGTTCGGAGTTCCCGTTTGCATTCCGGCGGCTTTACTTTTGTAGCGAGAGTATTATATTGTTTCCTATACATAACTGCAACAAAAGGAGAGAACATGAAAAAACTTAAGGAATACTTCGAGAGTACAAAAGGTACGGGCGTTCTGGCTACCGCCGATAGCAGCGGAAAAGTGGATGCGGCCATTTATTCCCGCCCGCACTTTCTGGAGGAAGGAGCCCTGGCCTTTATCATGCGCGACCGCCTGACCCATCACAACCTTCAATCCAATCCCCATGCAACCTTTCTCTTCATGGAAGAGGGCCCTGGCTACAACGGCAAGCGTCTGTTTCTGAAAAAAATCCGCGAGGAAAACAATCCGGAACTGATCCAGAAGATCAAACGCCGCAAATACACAGATGATAATGAGGAGCCGAAATTTCTGGTATACTTCACACTGGACAAGGAACTTCCCCTGATCGGCGGAAAGTAATCACTTTGATACGGGGAGTTTGAAGACGAAAAGCAAATCAATCACCAGAATGCCGACACTTGCAGCAGGCAATCGCCAACACAGCGATCATTTCTCAAAGGAAAAATTTAATGGAAGACAAGATCAAAATCGGCGTCAGCGCCTGCCTTCTCGGGCAACAGGTCCGCTTTGACGGCGGCCACAAGCACGACCGTTACCTTACGAACACGCTGGGCGAATATTTGGATTTCATTCCGGTCTGCCCCGAAGTGGAGGCCGGCTTTCCCATTCCCAGGGAGACATTTCGCCTTGTCGGCGATCCGGAAAATCCACGTCTTGTCACTTCCCGAAGCAATGTGGATCATACGGATCGCATGGTTGGCTGGGCAGAGAAGCGTGTCCGGGAACTGGAAAAGGAGAACCTCTGCGGATTTATCTTTAAAAGTGATTCTCCCAGCAGCGGACTCATGCGGGTAAAGGTATACAACCCGAAAGGGATGGCGGAAAAGAAAGGAGTGGGTCTGTTCGCACAGGCCTTCACCCGGCACTTTCCCCTGCTGCCGGTTGAGGAGGAAGGACGCCTGAATGACCCCAAACTGCGGGAGACATTCATCGAACAAATCTTCACCCTGAAGCGCTGGCGGGAGACACTGGCTCAGGGTCTAAACATGAAAAACCTTGTCGATTTCCACACCCGGCACAAACTTCTTGTGCTTTCCCACAGCCCGGCCAACGCCCGGTTGATGGGAAAACTCGTTGCTGATGGCAAGCAGATGCCCGATTCAATCGGTTTATGCACAGTATGAAAGCCTTCTTATCGAATCGCTGCGCATGAAATCGACGCTGAAGAAAAACCTGAACGTGCTTGAGCACATCCTCGGTTATTTCAAGAAACAGCTCAGCTCCGACGAGAAGCAGGAGATGCTTGAATTATTCGACCGCTACCGCAACGAGTTCGTGCCGCTGATTGTGCCGGTAACGCTATTGAACCATTATGTGCGTAAAATCGGCGAGCCGTATCTGAAGCAGCAGGTGTATCTGAATCCGCATCCCATTGCATTGAAACTCAGGAATCATGCCTGATCGAAGAGCTTCAGGCCCGATATCCGTTGCATGGTCGTTTGGCATGATGATAAAATCCACCCGTTGCTGATTTAACAGTAGCGGAGGAAGTCGATGCGAATACAATTGGATCACCTTGCCCTGAATATGAAAAATGAGATCGAAATGATCCATTTTTACCTTACCGTACTGCAACTCCCCGCAGACCGGCTTGATGAATACCGCCTGGGAAAAGCTCCCTTTCCTTCGATCCGAATCAACGCTGACACGATTATCGATCTTATTCCCCAGGCGCATATGGGCCTCGAAACCAGACTTCGTCCGGCATCTCCTCCCTCAACCACTACTGCATCTGACCCTCCAAAAGGCTGCATGGCAGGATCTTTGCGGATCGGCTGGCATCCTTCGGGATACCGATTGAAGAGGGTCCCGTTTCCAGATGGGGTGCTCACGGCAACGGAACATCCGTGTATTTTCGTGACCCGATGCGAACCGCATCGAGGCCAAAGTACTATGAATAAGCAAACACAGGAGGCGTGACATGGAAAAGACCAGACAGGTTCAAAGAAATCTCCCCGGATCAACTCTTCACATGGCTGGAAACGCACAAGGAATTTTATCTGATCGATACATTACCGAAAGAGCATTATCAAAAGCGGCATATCCCGAAAGCGAAAAACGCCTGCGTCTTTGAAGTCTCGTTCATGGAACAAATTGCAGGCATCGCAGCGGACAAAAATGCCGAGATCGTTCTCTATGGCTCCAGCATCCGATCGATGGACGCGCTGACGGCAGCGGAAAAGCTCGAACGTGCGGATACCGAAACATCAGCATATTGACCGGCGGTAATCGAGGATTGGCAAACATCCGGCAGACAGCTTGAAGGCGCCTTTCCGGATGGATCCGGCATCCCCGGATACCCTGCTTGAACTGGCGGACCGGAGTATATCGCGTGGATACGGATCAGAGCATCATCGAGTGGACCGGCAGGAATGCCAATACCCGGCATTTCGGCACAATCGCGAATCAGCAGCGGAGCCGTCACGGTAAAAGACGGGGCCGATCAGCGGCACGTTTGACATCGACATGAATTCAATCAAAAACACAAATCTTGAAGGAAATGAACTGCAGCCGGTTTTGATTTCTCATCTGAACTCGGATGACTTCTTTTTCACCACAGGTTTTTCCCGCTGCCGGATTCAGCTTTTCAGGCGCAAAATGGCTGAAGTTCCTTTTTTGACGATCTCCGAACTGCCAGATCAATGGAACGCTTGACACTGAAAGGCATAAAGGCGGATCTGCAATTTAGGCTACTGTAACCCGGACGGCGGATAATGGGCTGGCGGCAGAGGCGCATTTTGACATTGACCGGACAAATGGCGGATCATCTATGGATCAGCCCGATTCTTCGAGCATCTTGGCATGCATTTGGTTTTCGATCTGATCAGTTTTCAAGTGAGAATCGTCGCTGTCTGACCGGAGGACATGAAACGGTCCCCTTCATTGCGCCTGCCGGCTGGAATGAAAGCGCGGAAAACCGGAGCTTTCTCGCACCTTCGACAGCGGTTCTCAACCCGATTGTTTGGATTTTTCCGCAGATCCTGGAGGGCAAAATCCGCCGGGTAAAAAGGGGAGAAAACAGGTACAGCAGCAGATACAACAGGCAGATATATCCCAGATACGGGCTGAATACCGCTACCAGCAGCAAGATGATACTGGTGCGCCTGAACCAGGTGCTCTGGTCCATGAACCGCCCGAGATGCAGATACCGCACCGGATAAATATTCATCGCCGCGGCAGCCAGCACCATGGCGGCAGTGGCGATATAGCCCCAGAAACGGATGGTATCCGGACTCTCCTGAACGGCCTGGCTGAACATAATCAGGGGGGCGGTCACCAGAAGCGCTGCCGCCGGTGTGGGCATTCCCTTGAAAAAGCCCGGAATGGGGGAAGTATCCAGGGTAAAATAAATCAATCGGGCGATCCCCATGACCCGCATAAATCAGGGCAACCCATAAAACGGTCAGATCGGAGATGGCCGGAACATCCGATCGGGACAGGACCAGGTAATAAATCCAGGCCGGTACGATGCAAAAGCTGATCCCATCGGAAATATCGTCCAGAATCCCGCCCAGTTGAAATCGGGGCGGCTTTTCAGTTGCCTGCCGGCGGTTCGGTAAGCCCGAGTTTTCGGGCCATGGCGCCGTCCAGTTTATCGAAAATCGCAGCGCCTATCAACAGCAGATAGGCTTCCCGAACCCGTCCCTGATTGGCGAACCATACCGACAGCAGCCCCATGATGGCGTTCATCACCGTCAGCCCGTTCGGGAATGTGGACAAAATACTGCGCCGCAGTTTCTCGTTGCCCAGACACAACTCATCCAGGAAGGCAGCTCCATATTTGCGGCAGTATCTGGCGATGGAGCCGAAATTGATCACCAGAAAAATGATTTCAATGACAAACAGTCCCTTCAACGGCAGGTTGCCCAGCCAGGAAATCCAGAAATACAAGCCTGGAAGGCGGGCCTTCAGGGATGTAAAAGGCGGTGGCATACAGCAGGGCGGCCACCGGCGCCGCAACAACCGTCCGCAGCCGGGTGAACTCGCTGTTTTCGGGTTCCGGTCCTTTTCCCTGGGTAAATCCGCGAATAAAATGGGCAAAACTGTCCCGGATCAATACGATGATGCATAAAAGCAGGATGAAAATAGCATGCAGACAGATCGGTTTTCTGGTAATCGGGCGTGATGTAAACCAGGCGCCACATCATTCCCACGGCTACCAGCGGGAAAATAATGGCGTATACCACCTTGTCCATGATGCGATCGGCCAGATGCGCCAGGGTGGGATGGGGCTCGAAAGCGCGCGGCAAACCAGCCGTCCACCAGATCAAAGCCCATGGCAGTGAACAGAAAGAGAACGCCCAGGGTATACAGAATCGGATTCTGGGTCCACATGACCGCAATGGCGCAACACAGCCCCCCGAAAACCAGTGGCGGTCTGCCGTATACCAGAATGGCGGTCACTTTTTTGGATATATGCAGTTTTTTCATGAATTATCTTTTAGCGAAAACCGCCGCAGGTGTCAAGCAAGGATCAGAATAAAACGGCCATTACCAGTCAATGGGCTGGTAGTCTTTCAGAAATTTCCCGCACCAATGGGTATTCGGTCAGAATCCCGTCAAAAAACGGATCGCAAATCCTGGCAGCGCCATCCACAATGTCCAGGGGCGGCTGAAAATCATGCAGTTCCTGTTTCAAAGCGGCCAGCTTCGCCGGATCTTCATCCGTCACCCATCCGGTATCAACGGCATTCATGAAAATTCCGTCTCTGGCAAGGTCGTCGGCGGATGCATGCGTCAGCATGTTAAGGGCTGCCTTGGCCATATTGGTATGCGGATGGCGGCCTGTTGTCTTGTAATCGGAAAAACTTTCCCTCCATGGCCGTAACATTCACGATATGTTTTTTTCCGGTATAATCGCGCCTCATCATCGGCACCAGCCGGTTGCATAGCACAAACGGCGCCACGGCATTCACCAGCTGAATTTCAAGCATCTCGGCAGTCTGGATTTCGCCCAGCCGCAGACGCCAGCTGTTGGTTTCCCTTAAATCCACCTGCTGAAGATCGGCATCCAGCTTCACCTTTTGGGAAAACAGCTTCCGAAACCAGGCTGTGGTCGTAAGCATAAGGAATCTGAGACAGTTGCGCGGAGGCGCGCAGACCGATTCCGGGGGTTTTTCCGTTCCAGGCTACCGGAAGCGCCGTCTCCAGTCCGATATTCGGCACCGAAAATGAACCGAGTTGATTGATGCACAGATGATACGTGTCCAAGAAGCGGACCGGACATTCTCCGGCAGCACATCAATGGCACTGGTTTCATTATCCATCAGATGCGCGTAAAAGCCTGGCGGCCTGCGAACTGTCTGGGCCGCATTATTGATTAGAATATCCAGACGCTCATAGTTCTGTTCAATGAAACTGGAAAATATCTCTACGCTTGGCGTATGCCGCAAGTCCAGTCCATAAATATGCAGGCGGTCGCCCCACTCGGAAAAATCCTTTTCACCCGAAAAGCGCATCGCGGCATCCACGGGAAATCGGGTGGTTGCAATCACTCTGGCGCCTGCGCGGAGCATCATCAGCGTTGCCTGGTATCCGATTTTTACGCGGGCGCCGGTAATCAGCGCCACCTGCCCATGAAGCGATGCGGTCTGAAAGCGTTTTTGATAGTTGAACGCCGCACAACGCGGACACATGGCATCGTAGAAAAAATGAAGTTTTGTAAATTCCGCCTTGCAGACATAGCAATTTCGCGGGGATTTTAACTCACGATTTTCTGAAACCAAATCCGATATTAAATCCGGAATCTGCTCCGGCGCGGAAAAAACACTGGCCTGCCGGGCACGGCGGATGCCCGTGGCGGCCCGAGCCATGCGCTCGTGCTGAACAACCGCCTGGCGTTGAACCCGGTTTTTTTCCTTGTTTCGCTTTTTTAGCTCGCGTCGATCCGGGCGGGAGAGCTGTCCGGCAGCAGTCATGAGCGCGATTCGCTGCGCTTCGGAAAGGTTGACAATCTGGCCGCTGTCTGCGGCCAGATTTTCAAGAAAAGAAATACATTTTTGTATTTCTTCCGGAGAGTACGCTGTTTCGTTGTCTTGGGTCACTGAGAATCACTTTACAGGCGGGATAGTCGCTGATTATGGGTTTTGCGGCAGACACCGGCGACTTTGCCTTGGCATTGTAAATCTCGAGCCACCCCTTGAGGACTTCAATGTTCTTTTCCAAGCCAGGTGCTCCAGCGGCTTTTGCACCGGTTATATCCCGCAACAGATCGGAATACGCACTGGCCAGCTCTTTTTCCTTAGCCAGCAGCACTTCACTTTGCGCCTGAACCCGTTTCTGAAAAAAGCTGCGCAGAACCCCATGGCTTCATCCTGGGTCTTGAATGCAACGCCGGTGATGCCTTTTAAATCCAGCCCCTTTACAGAAAAGGGTTCCAGAGCACTGGAGCGCTGAGAAACTACCCAACTGGAGCAAGGACCCCTCACCAGGAGGAGTTCTCCGCCCCGGACCGTAAAATAATAGCTTTTAGGCAGTATTGTAACTGATAAAATAATTGCAGCAATGATAATAATCATCGGCAGAATGATAACAATCTTCCTGCCAACAAGATGTTGCCGAAAAAACGGCAAACCGGATTCTTCCATGGATGCACCTCCATTTTTTGGGTTTATGTTAAATCAATGTAAGTATGATTATACCAGAATTCATCCTATGTGGAAATAATTTATCAGCGCGTCAATCAGATACCCCCTACCCCCATACGGTATAGTATGCTAAGCAGAAGGATATTTTTCCAAAAAGCTGAAAGGTTTTCATTTTATAGATGCGACAGCCGTCATTTCCACACAAGAAATCTGAATATTGAATTTTCCGGAAGAGTCATCAAACAGGAGAATCACTCAGCCATCCTGCCAGCACAAAAACAAGCATCCTGATATGCCAAACCGCAAATGTCGTCCTCTCCAGATAGCAGCAAGCACCATGTTCGGGGTTATACTTATCCGCATCACATCGGCAATATTACTGCAGTTTCTCAGGCTTTATGAAGATTTCTCTGTTTCCGGCAAGGGAGAGGTATCCGCTTCAAGTGCTTCATTCTCCGTTGTCAGCTTACGCTGTCTTTTTTCTTCCTTCTTTCTTTTTTTTTCCAGCTCTCTTTGACGTTTATCGTGCTGATAATTGGGTTTTGGCAATTTATCTTCCTTTTTTTCTATAAAAACAGATACAATTTAATGGTTATTTGCAACCTTCGTTGTGCGCGTTCTGGGGATAGGGATTGCGGGAAAAAAGCACGACCATGACTGCTTTCGAATATCAAAATGATGCTATTGATTCCAATTTATGTGACCATCATCGTTGAGTTAACTTGTCATATATCGGAAAGTCCTTGAATATTCAACTTCTTTCCCTTTTAACACAGGATTTAATGCATTCTAGATTTTTGTTCATTTTATCAATGATCAACAAATTATTTGACAAAACACAGGAAATGGATATAAAACAACAATATATATTTGATTGAGCGCTCGTTCAGTATGTGCATCAGCACACCGAAGACATCTTGAACATCACTAACAACGGGAGAGTTTATTTATGGAATTACCAAAATATGAAGTTGGCAAAACCACGATAGGCCAGCTGGTGGATATCGTGGCCGAACAGTTCGGAAACAGCAAGGCGCTGAAGTATCACAAATTGGGAATCGACTACGACTACAATCAGTTCAAATCGGTCTGCAATCAATCGGCCAAAGCCTTTATGGCATTGGGTATTCAAAAACACGAGCATATCGCGATATGGGCCAATAATGTTCCGGAATGGGTCCTGGCACAGTTCAGCACGGCCAAAATGGGGGCTGTGCTGGTTACGGTCAACACCAACTACCGGAGCTTCGAACTGGAATATCTGATGAAACAGTCCGATTCAACGACACTGATTCTGATCGGCGGTGTCCGGGAGCCGGATGAATATCTCAAAGTCGTTTATGATGTCTGCCCGGAGCTGAAAACCTGCGAACCCGGAAAACTGAAAAGTGCAAAGCTCCCCCTGCTCAAGAACGTCATCTTTATCGGAAATGAAAGCCATCCCGGCATGTTCACCTGGAATGAGGTGATGGCCATGAGCAGCAAGATCAGCGATGCGGAGCTTTACGCACGGCAGAACTCCCTGGAGCCCGATGATGTCATCAACATGCAGTATACCTCCGGCACGACCGGATTTCCCAAAGGCGTTCAGTTGACGCACACGAACCTGATCGGAAACGCAAAGAGCCTGGCAGAGTGCATGGTACTGTCTTCCAAAGACACCATGTGCATTCCCGTTCCCTTTTTTCACTGTTTTGGCTGTGTTCTTGGCACGCTGACCTGCGTGGTCTCAGCAACCTGCATGGCTCCGGTACAGGCATTTACAGCCGCAGCAGTACTGGAAACAGTTGAAGCATCACAATGCACGGCACTGCATGGGGTTCCGACCATGTTCATCGCCGAACTGGAAGAGTTAAAAAACAAGAAATACGACACCTCGCATCTGCGAACCGGAATCATGGCCGGTGCCCCCTGCCCCATAGAGGTGATGAAGCAGGTCGTCAGCATCATGGGCGCATCAGAAATGACCATTGTCTACGGACAAACCGAGGCGTCTCCGGGAATTACCCAGACCCGCACCACGGACAGTCTTGAACTGCGGGTAAGTACGGTTGGAAGAGCGCTACCGAACGTGGAAGTCAAAATCGTGGATCCGGCAACGGGCATGGAAGTCCCCCGAGGCGTTCAGGGCGAACTCTGTACGCGCGGTTATCACGTCATGAAGGGGTATTATAACAATCCGGAAGGCACTGCCAGGGCCATAGACAAAGACAAGTGGCTGCACACCGGCGACCTGGCAGTCATGGATGAAAACGGCTACTGCAAAATCACCGGCCGCATCAAGGACATGATCATTCGCGGCGGTGAAAATATTTACCCGAGGGAAATCGAGGAATTTCTCTATACCCATTCCAAAATCAAGGATGTCCAGGTCATCGGCGTTCCCAGTAAAAAATACGGGGAGGAAGTGGTAGCCTATGTTCAGGTCAAGCCCGGTGAAAAAATATCCGAAGATGAACTGAGAACATTTTGCAAAGATAAAATTTCCTTTCATAAGATACCTGCATTTTTTTTCTTTGTTGAAGAATATCCGACAACCGCCAGCGGCAAGATCCAGAAATACAAGCTGCGGGAAAGCGCCACCAAAGATCTGAAGCGCGAAGAAGACGCAAATATCCAGATGGCCTGACAGTAACTGAACAGGGCGGCAAACGCTGCCGCCCTGTTTTGCCTCAAAAACCTATCCATCCATTTCAGATCCGCCGAAATTCATCTTATTTTACTTCCTTAAATGAATATGTGACCTGTGCCATCATCATTGCCCGTTTTTAAGGAGATTTATCTCATGACAGAAAAAATTGAATGGATTAAGACCCATTGTTCCCGCATGGATCATGGGGGATGTGGTATCCTTGTCGGCGTTTGCAACGGACGAATCGTTGACATCAAAGGGGATGCGGATGGCTTTTTGAACCAGGGATATATCTGCACCAAGGGCCGACACGCGCATGAAAAACTCTATCATGCAAATCGGCTGAAAACGCCGCTTCAAAGAATCGGTGCCAGGGGAGACGGCCAGTGGAAACCCGTATCCTGGGAAGAAGCCCTTGACGTGGTCAGCGAGAATTTATCCCGAATTCGGCAAACTCACGGCGCCAGGTCCGTTGCTTTTTGTCAGGGTATGCCAAAGGGCATGGAACATTTTGCACTGATTCGGCTGGCCCACACATTTGGCTCCCCGAACATTGTTGCGGTTCAGGATGTCTGTCACGCGCCCAGAGAGGTCAGCGGACTTCATACCTGCGGGTTTTATCCGGTTGCCGACTATCATCATCCCAGCCAGGTGATTCTGCTTTGGGGAAGCAATCCGCCGGACACAAACGAAGAGGGGGAAATCTCCAGCCTGCTCATGAAACAGCTTCGGGGAGAAACCGCACTGATAGTCGTGGATCCCCGGAGAACGCAGCTGGCTGAAAAAGCCGATTACTGGCTTCAGATCCGTCCGGGTACGGACGCGGCCCTGGCCTTGGCCTTTCTGCATGTCATCATTGAGGAAAATCTTTTTGATCACGCATTTGTTCAAGAATGGACAATCGGCTTTGATTTGCTGCAATCCCGCTGCAAAGCTTACGCACCGGAGACTGTCGCCCCCATCTGCGGCCTGGAACCCGGCCTGATCCGGAACAGCGCCCGGTGCTACGCCAAGGGCAGGCCTGCAGCCATCGGATGGGGCAATGCCATCGAGCAGCATATCACCACCTGGGACACGACCCGCGCATTGATCTGCCTGATGGCTGTCTGCGGAAACCTGGATGTGCCGGGCGGTAATATCCATGCTCTGGATCCTCCGGTACTGGGCCTGGCACAATTTGTCCGGGCCGATCTGGTTCCGGATAAAATCAAGGAAATGATTCACGCGCATTTTGGAACCGTGCCCAGACTGATGACCGTTCCATCCGCCTATTTCAGGCGAGCTGTGCTGGATGAAACCCCTTATCCGGTAAAAGGCGCCTATATGCAGTGCACCAATCCCCTGATGGGATATGCGGACGCCAATATGACCTACCAGGCACTGGCCAAGCTTGATTTTTTGGCTGTTTCCGATGTCTTCATGACGCCCACTGCGGCAATGGCCGATATCGTGCTGCCGGCAGCCACCCAGTTCGAATTTAATGACATCGGACATTACGGACTCGGTCATGGCATTGTCCTGGCCAGAAAAAAGATCGTGGACCCCCCGCAGAACTGCTGGCCGGACATTCGCATCATCAATGAAATCGGCAAAAGGCTGACTCGTCCCGAATACTGGTTTGATGACGAAAATGCCATGCTGGAAGCCGTTCTGAAGCCATCGGGACTGTCATTTGAGGCATTTTGCACAAAAAGGATATCTGAAAGGACCTGAAGCATTTTAAAAATACGCGGGAACCGGTTTCAAGACCACATCCAAAAAAGTGGAGCTGAACTTGCAACATGCTGAAAAATGGGGACTTTCCCCGCTTCCGGAATTTTCGCAGCAACCGCCTGACGCATCTTATCCGCTGTTTTTGACCAGCGCCAAGAGTCCCAATTATCTGCATTCCGCCTACCGGTGGATGGACAGCCTCAGGCAAAAGGAACCCGCGCCGATTTGTCAAATCCATCCCCTTACCGCGGAAAATGCCGGAATCTGCGAAGGAGATGATGTTAAGGTTGAAACCTTTTATGGTGATATGATTCAGACGGCCCATATCACTGACCGAATCCGTCCGGAAGTAATTATAGCCGCATATGGATGGTGGTTTCCAGACGAAGATCCCTCCCTCGATAAATCCTGGGTGCGTGCCAATTACAACATGCTGACCCATGTACAGGAACTGGGAAAAGCGTTTGGTACGCCGACACTGAAGGGAATCCCCTGCCGGATTCAAAAGGCCTCAAAAGCTTGAAAACGCAAATTTGCTGCTGAACCGATGACAGACTTGCGCCTGTTTGACACGGCGTGCGCAAATGAATTATGATACAAGTCAAAGAAGCAGATTCAGAAAACTTTTCTGCCATTGCATTTTGAAATGGGATCTTTTTTTGCTATATGATGTCGACCCCCGGCAGTTTCAGATCAATTATCAGCATGTTTTTATTAAAGTTTGGCCGCAAGCGGCCGATACTGATTAAAAGGTCTTTTTTCTTGTTTTCACTGTTTTGAGGTATCAGACTGTTGCAATCCGACTCCACCCATCACTCAGGCTTTCACAAACGCCTGCATGCTCTTTTTCTGCAGTATTTTTCCATACCCCAGCCTGAAGAGGCAAGCGGATTTCTTTACTGGCGGGAACGGATTCTCCATGGTATGTATCTGGCCGGCATTGTGTTTGGCTCGATTATTATTTTTCCCACTGTGTCATTTCTGATCCACCGGCGCTATTACCTTCTGGTAGCCATTGATATACTGGCTTTGGCATGGTGCTTTGCGGCACCGCTGATGCGCAGCGCCCTGCAATTCAAGGTGAGAGCTGTTACAGCGCTGACGATGTTATATCTTATCGGCATCCTCATACTGGTCAGGCTGGGCCCGATTTCCGGGGGGTTTATCTGGCTGTTTACCTTTGCGGTGGCGGCCGCGGTTCTAATGGGTCTTCGATCCGCTTTTATCGCAATTGCCCTCAACATGGTTTCACTGATGGCCATTTATGCGGGAATCATTTCCGATGCGGTTCCATGGGCCAGCCTCTTTCAGGGAAACCATACAATCTGGTTAATAACCAGCCTGAATTTCATGCTCATGAACAGCCTGGTGGCCACCTCCGTTGGCCTGCTCCTGCAGGGCCTGGATCATACGGCACAGGAAGAGCGGGCAGCCAGAATCGATCTCATGCGTCAACAAAATGAACTTATCGAAATGAACCGGCAGTTTATTGCTGAAACCGAAGATAGGCGACTGGCGGAACAGGAACTCCGGCGTCAAAAGGCCTATATTGAACAGATTATAGAGAACTCCCCGGTCGCCATTTCGGTGATGAATCCAAATGGCGCCATTACCCGCATCAACCGGGAATTCACCCGCCTTTTTGGCTATATGTTTGAGGAAATCGCCGGCCGCAATATCAGCGAGCTTCTGGCACCGTCGGGTTTTGAAACCGAAGCCAACCATCTGCGAGCCATGGTTGCCGACGGCAAGAGCATCCAGGTTGAAACCACCCGCATGTCCAAAACCGGGGAGCTGATCGAAGTGGCCATTGCCGGTTCTCCCATTTTTGTGGACAATGCACTAATTGCGATTCAGGGGGTATATTCAAATATCTCGGATCGAAAACAGGCGGAAATCGAAAAAGCCAAGCTGGAAGCACAGCTTCTTCATGCACAGAAAATGGAAGCCATCGGAATCCTTGCCGGCGGCATCGCGCATGATTTCAACAACATTCTTGGCGCCATCATAGGCTTTAGCCAGATGGCATTGATGGATGCCGAAACCGGCATCTCAAAACCCCATGACCTGCAACAGATTTTGAAATCCGCCGAGCGGGCCAAGCACCTGGTCAAACAGATTCTGACATTCAGCCGCAGAATAACGCCGGAACTGTCTTCACAGCAATTGAATCAGGTGATCCGACAAACTGTCACCCTACTGGAGCGGACCCTGCCCAAAATGGTTTCGATTCAAACGGAACTTTCTCCTGATCTGTCCCCGATCCATGCAGACCCCATTCAGCTGGAGCAGGTGCTGATGAATCTGGGAACCAATGCTGCAGACGCCATGCCGGATGGCGGTATTCTGTCGATTCGAACGGAAAACGTCTTGATCGAGACAGCCATCAGTGATGCGTTCATAACCATGCCGCCCGGCCGCTACGTGCTGCTGACGGCTGCCGATACCGGGTTCGGAATCGATAAAAACAACCTCAAACATATTTTTGATCCGTTTTTTACGACAAAAGGCGTTGGAAAGGGCACGGGCTTGGGGTTGGCCACGGTTTTCGGGATTGTAAAAAGCCATAGCGGACATATCCTCTGCCAGAGTGAGCCGGGAAAGGGAACGTCTTTTCTGCTTTATTTTCCAGCATATACCACAGTGCCCATGGCGCCGGTAAAAGCCGATTCGCCTGCGGAGGTTCAGAGCGGCAAGGAAACCATTCTCCTGGTTGATGACGACCCGTCCATACGGGAATTCGGCCAGGAGCTTCTGGAACGCTACGGTTACCGGGTTCTGCTGGCTGAAAGCGGAGAAGCTGCGCTTTTGCAGTTCAGGACGCATTCCACGGACATTGACATGACAATACTGGATCTGGGAATGCCGGGAATGGGCGGATATCGATGTCTAAAGGAACTTTTAAAAATTGATTCGTCCGCCCGTATTCTGATTGCAAGCGGTTACGGTCCGGCCGGCCAGGCCCAGGACGCTTTGAATTCAGGAGCCAAAGGATTCATCAGCAAACCCTACCGCATCGAGGACATGCTGACGGCAATTCGAAAGATCATTGAACCTGCAGGAGACAAAAATTGAAGCCGCGCAACACTCCCTGCAGCGTCTTAAAAAGGAAATCGTTATGCCACGCATGCGATTAAAACAAAATGGGTGAACATATTCAGCTGCAACTGGCGATAAATCCGCCATCGGAGCCAAAAAAATACTTCTGGTGCAAGAAACGCGAAATGAACCGTGTGTTCGCCACCTGTGTCAGGTGCAAGCACTATCCCTGCGATTATTGCACACCCAGCAGGATTCGGGAACTGGCAAATACAGACTATGTAGTCATAAAAAATGTAACACTTATAAGCATAAGGAGAAAATTCGTGCTGGTAAAAATGAAAGACGGCTCTTACAAAGAATTGGATATAGATGTTAAATCTCCGAACCCGGAACTGCTCAAAGATGTTGAAGAGGTATATGTGATCTCAAAGGTGCTGATCCCGGTGCTGACCCTGCGGGCAAAAAACGAGAGCGACAGCATCGAAACGATCCGTGACCCGGCGCCTGCGGAGACTAAAAGCCGGCAGAAAAAAGAAACACCGAATTAAGCAAATACAGATGCCTGCTCTCGATGGTTGTTGCCGGATGCACTGCATCCTCATGGCTGCATGACGCAGCAGTTTTCCGGACAATGGTTTATTCAAACAGTATTTATGCTGAATGCTTCATCTTTTTCTTGACAATAGCCTTCAGTACAAATATCTATAACCGTTACGTTATTATTAACAGAGCCTTAACTAAAATATTTATTTCGTGCCTGATCGGAAATCTCGTTATTTTATTAAGTTGAAACAATATTCAAAATCGCAATACTCGAAATTGAGGGTTTTCATACGGATTATTTTGGTCATTTTGAATTATATGTTTCGGATTTCTTTGGATTCTACTGAACAGTGTAACCCTTTGTTATGATTTGCCTGGATTGCGCCCCGAACCGGGGCGTTGATGATGCGGCGTTTCTAGAAAAAGCCAAAAGGTTCTTCACCATATGCCAATCCATACTGCTCTGGCAGATCAGCTATCCAATTTTAAACACATCCCGACGCTTCCTCACATCCTGCTTCAGCTGATCAAAACCTGCAATGAGGAAAATGGCGGCCTTAAAGATATTTCCAAGGTTATTGAAAAAGACCCGGCCCTGACCACCCGCGTCCTGAGGCTGGTGAACTCCGCCTATTACGCAAACAAGCAACGTATTTCAAATATTCATAATGCAGTCGGGTTTCTCGGAACCAACGCCATCAAAAACATCGCCATCTGCAGTTCCGTTCACGAAGTCTTTCAAACCGTCAACTCCAAAATCGGGCTTTAATTTAAAACAGTTCTGGTGGCACTCGTTACGGTGCGCGGTTCTGGCAAAACAGATCGCAAGAAACCGGAATTTCAATAATCCGGATGAAGCGTTCCTTGCCGGTTTGCTTCATGACATCGGCAAAATCATTTTATGGGTCAATTTTCCGCAGCCTTATTCAGAGCTGCTGGAAACACACAAGGGTAGACCCGAATTGATTCTGGCCGGAGAAGCCCAGTTTGGTGCCACCCATGCGGAAATCGGGGCGTGCCTCCTGGACAAATGGAATTTTCAATCCTTTATTGCTGACTCCGTCCGTTACCACCACTATTCTCAGAGCCGAATTCTGGACGCGCTGCCTTTGGTGAAATTTATTTATGTGGCCAATGCCCTGTGCAAAAATTCCGGCCGGAATATCAACGAAGGGCTAGGGGCGGCCCAGGAAATTTTTGGATTCACCCCGGCGGTGGTTGAGGAATTATTGTCCGGGGCCGATGTGGAACTGAAAGCCATAGCTGATTCCCTGAACATCGGGATCGAACCCTGCAACTCCCAGGAGCCCGTCTGTTCGGAAAATGACCGCGAGAATCAAATCAACCTGATTAAAGAAGTCAGGGACCGGTCGCTACTCCTGGGCACGGTGGAAAACCTGCTGGCTGCAACCGACGAAACGCAGATATGGAAAGAATCTTTCCAGGGGCTTCAAAACCTCTTTGATATCTCCCTGGTTTTATTTTTTATCTTTGACCCTGAAAAAAAAGGCCTTCGCGGGGTGACGCCTTCGGACGACAGTAAATTTTCAATGATCAAGGACTTGATTATTCCTATGCAGATGGAAAAAAGTCTCTTGATCGAATGCCTGCAAACACGTGCAATTGCCGACTCCTTCACCCGATCCGCCAACGTTGTCCCCGCCATCATCGATGAGCAGATCATTCGCCTTCTGGGAAAGGAAGGATTGCTGTGTATCCCCATGATCGCCTATGGTGAAAAAGTCGGCGCAATCGTTCTGGGTATTGACAGCCGGGAATTTTCACTGCTTACGGCACAGCGCAAGTCACTCAAGATGCTGGTGGATCAAACCGCCGTTGCCATTCGCGTTCATCATTCCAGGAGATCTCAACTTAAAGAGATTCAAACGGAACGCCTTGGCGCATCATCCTCCATGGCACGAAGGGTTATTCACGAAGTGAACAACCCACTGGGTATCATCAAGAACTACCTGAGAATTTTAGGAATGAAACTTGCTGCCGCAGACATGGCACAGGAGGAAATCAAGATTCTCAATGAAGAAATTGATCGCGTCGCCCAGATCCTTCGCAATCTGAACGGCGATTCCGAAGACTGGGTCCGCAAACTCGAAGCCGTTGATGTAAATGCCGTGATCTCGGACATACTAAAAATCACCCGGGAATCGCTGCTCAATCATTTCAGTGTCCAACTTCATTTTGACCCCGATACTACACTCCCCACGGTCATGGCCGATAAAAACAGCCTGAAACAGGTATTCATCAACCTGATGAAGAACGCCTTTGAAGCCATGCCGGACGGCGGCAATCTGCATATTCGCACCCGCCACGTCTCCAGCCAACTTGCCGGGGGACATTCTGACTGCAACTTCGAATACCCGGGATATGTGGAAATCACCATCAGTGATGACGGACCGGGAATCCCCGCCGAAATCAAGACCCGCTTGTTTGAACCCTATGCCAGTACCAAACGGGGCAATCACTCCGGACTGGGGCTTTCCATTGTTCATACCATCATTCAGACATTAAAAGGCACGATCAGTTGCGAGAGTGATCCGGGCGACGGCACGACATTCAGGATCTGCCTGCCCACCGCCTATACGGATAAGGCTTTGCTGAGGAGGGAGACGAATGAGTTGTAGCCCGAAAATCTTAATCGCCGATGATGAGCCCAGGTTCTGCGAGAGCTTGAGCTTTCTGTTGATCGGTCAGGGATATGATATCCACACAACCACCTCGGGAAAAGAGGCTCAGCATTTACTTTCGACCCTTCAGTTTGAACTGGCGCTTCTGGATCTTGCAATCCCTGAAGTCGACGGTATGCAACTGATGGACCATATCAACAGCCAGTGCCCGGATACATCCGTGATTGTTGTCACCGGAAACGGCAGCCTGGACGCCGCTGTGAGCGCACTGCGGAAAGGGGCCTACGATTTTCTCCGAAAGCCTTTTGAATACGAGGAATTGCTCACAACCATCAAGAACGCGCTGAACCAGAAAAAACTCAAAAAAGAAAAATCGGTCATCAACGAGAAGCTGGAAGTTTCTGAAGACCGCTATCAGTATCTTGTCCAGAATTCTCCGGATATCATCTATACCCTGGACAGTGACAGCAACTTCACTTTTGTCAGCAACTCCGTTGAACGCATTCTGGGCATTGAAAACAGCCAGCTTATCGGAAAGCACTACACCTATCTGATTCATGAAGACGACCTGGAAAAGGCCAAATGGACTTTCAACGAAAGACGAACCGGAGACAGGGCGACTTCCTGGATCGAATTGCGGCTGAAATCTTTCAAGGGCGATGAGCAGGCAGTGACCTGCGATGTGAAACACGTCACCGTCGAATTGAAATGCATCGGCATGTATGCCAGGCAGCCATCCGGAAAGGCATTGTCTTATCTCGGCACACATGGTGTGGCCAGGGATATCAGCGACAGGAAACGTCTTGAAAAGCAGCTTCAGCAGGCCAACAAGATGAAGGCCATCGGCACGCTGGCAGGCGGCATCGCTCATGATTTCAACAATCTGCTGATGGTGATTCGCGGACACATCTCGCTGATGCTCATGAAAAACGACGTTTCGCACCCCAATCAAGAGCGGCTGAGAAAAATCGAGGACAGCATTCAGAGCGCGGCAACCCTCACCAGCCAGCTTCTGGGTTTTGCAAGGGGGGGGAAATATCAGGTTAAACCCGTCAATCTAAATGCACTGCTCAGGGAATCCTCGGAGATGTTTGTCCGCACGAAAAAAGAAATCGTAACACGCGAGCAGTATGAAAAAAACATATGGACCGTGGATGCAGACAAAGGCCAGATCGAACAGGTATTTCTGAACCTTTATGTGAACGCCTCCCAGGCCATGCGTTCGGGAGGAGAGCTTTTTCTGGCAACCGAGAATATCTACCTCGACATCTGCTCGGATAGGCCATTTAACCTGGCACCCGGCAGATATGTTAAAATCACGGTAGCGGACAACGGCACCGGAATGGATGAAAAAACCAAGCAACGCATTTTCGAGCCGTTTTTTACCACCAAGGAAATGGGCAGAGGCACGGGACTCGGGCTTGCTTCGGCCTATGGCATCATCAAGAACCACAAAGGCATGATTGATGTGGAAAGCCAGCTCGGCGTGGGAACGACGTTCTGCATTTATCTGCCGGCTTCCGAACAGGATGTGGAAAAAGACGATAGTCCGTATGAAGTCATATTGAAAGGGTCCGAAACCGTTCTGCTGGTTGATGATGAAGACAAGATCCTGGATGTGGGAAGGGGAATGCTGTCCGCCCTGGGGTACAATGTTCTGGCCGCCGGAAACGGCAAGCAGGCAATCGCCTTATATGAAGCCAACCGGAACAAGATAGACGTTGTTATTCTTGACATGATCATGCCGGGGATGGGCGGGGGGGAAACCTATGACGCCCTTAAAAAAATCAATCCGGACGTAAAAGTGCTGCTATGCAGCGGCTACAGCGAGGGCGGGCAGGCGGCGGAAATTTTGCTGCGCGGCTGCACAAGTTTTATTCAAAAACCATTCAATATCAATGGATTATCCCAGAAAATAAGAGAAATCATCGATCTGCCGATGCTTCCTTTAGTGAATTCCGAGCACGCCGCGTCACCCGGTTGTATCCATTCCTTGAAGCGACAACCGTTCCACGGCCGTCATTAACGGGGCTGAAGGCGGCATCACATAAATTTCCTGCACCGGATGCTTTCCGTGAATCCCGGAGTAAAAAGATCTGATCTGCTGCATGTCCGCATGGATAATCGCCGGAAGGTTGATACACCGGGCCGATACCGCCGACTTTTGTCCGATAATTCAAAAATCCAAGCACCACCGGAACATTTGCGCCCAGGGCGATATAATAAAAACCCGTTTTCCATTTCATGACATTGCTGCGTGTCCCGGCAGGCGGGATGGTGACAACCAGATTCTCATCAGCAGAAAATCGTTGAATCATCTGAGCGACCATGTTGTTGGATTTAGACCGGTCAACGGGAATGCCGCCCAGCCATTTGAACATCCCGCGAAACGGCCAGCGGAACAGACTGTCTTTTCCCATCCAGTAAATTTTACCTTTCAGCGCAAAAGTCAGACACAATGTAATGGGAAAATCCCAATTGGACGTGTGGGGGGCTGCAATCAGAACATATTTGGCAATGGGCGGAAACCGGCCTTCAATACGCCATCCCCTCATTCTAAAGACAAACAGGGAAATCCATCGCATCAGCGTTCGGATGACCGGCGTATCGAATATGGTATAATGCATGAAAGCGTGCTCCTTGCGTCGTGGCAGTTAAGTCATCAACTGACGACGGACTGTTTTTCCAAGCCCATGTTCAATTGAGTCGAAAATGATATGTTATTGTGTAACAATGCGAAGGAAAAACATAGCAGTATCTACGGCATTACATTTGTTTTACAAAGGATGGGAACAAGTGAGGGGTTAAATACTGCCCGGTGTAAGAGCCGGGAATCTGAGTCAGCGCTTCCGGCGTTCCGAAACCGACCACCTGCCCGCCACCATCCCCGCCTTCAGGACCCAGATCGATCAGGTAATCTGCGGATTTGATCACATCCAGCTGATGCTCGATGACCAGCACGGTGTTTCCGGCATCTACCAACCGGTTCAGGATATTCAGAAGATTCTGTATATCCGCGACATGAAGGCCCGTTGTGGGCTCATCCAGAATATACAGGGTTTTGCCTGTCCCTCTTTTGGAAAGCTCGCTGCTCAGCTTGACCCGCTGGGCCTCGCCGCCGGACAATGTGGTTGCGGCCTGTCCCAGGCGGATATACTCGAGTCCGACATCGGATAAGGTCTGAAGCCGGGAGTGAACAGCCGGAATTTTTTCAAAAAACCGCAACGACTGATGGACCGTCATGTCCAGAACTTCGGCAATGTGTTTTCCCCGGTAGCGGATTTCCAGAGTTTCCCGGTTGTAGCGCTTTCCCCGGCACACGTCACAGGTGACATAGACATCCGGCAGGAAATGCATTTCGATCTTGATGAGCCCATCCCCGCTGCAGGCCTCGCAGCGCCCGCCCTTGACATTGAAACTGAAACGGCCGGCTTTAAATCCCCTGAGCCGGGCATCCTGAGTTCTTGAAAACAGATCGCGGATATGCGTAAATATTCCGGTATAGGTAGCAGGATTGGAGCGGGGCGTCCGTCCGATGGGCGATTGATCGATATTGACCACCTTGTCGATCGCCTCCAGGCCTTCCAGCCGGCTGTAAGGACCGGCCGAAGTCCGGGAATGGTACAATCGCTGAACCAGGGCACCGTAAAGGGTCTCCAGCACCAGCGTGGACTTTCCGGACCCCGACACCCCGGTAATGCAGACCAAACATCCCAGGGGAATCTCGGCGCGGATGTGTTTGAGATTGTTCCCGGAGGCACCCTCTATTACAATCCGGCTGCCGTTCCCCGGTCTGCGCCTTAAAGGAACCTCGATTCTCTTTTGACCCGAAAGATACTGTCCGGTAAGGGACCGGCCGTCCTGAACCAAATTCTGCGGCGTTCCTGAAAACATGACTTCTCCACCGAGAATGCCGGCCCCCGGCCCCATGTCTACGACATGATCGGCTGCCCGGATGGTCTCTTCATCGTGTTCAACCACCAGTACGGTGTTTCCCAGATCCCGCATCTGATTCAGGGCGGACAGAAGCCGCTGATTGTCCCGCTGGTGAAGTCCGACACTGGGTTCATCCAGAACATAAAGGACCCCGGTCAGTTTCGAGCCGATCTGAGTGGCCAGGCGAATGCGCTGGCTTTCACCACCGGAAAGGGTGTTGGCGGAACGGTCCAGCGTGAGATACGAAAGCCCGACATGGTTCAAAAAGCCCAGACGTTCGACCACTTCCTTAAGGATGCGCTCGGAAATCACCTGCCGAGGTCCCGAAAGCGCCATTTCCTTGAAATATCCCAGTGCGGCGCCGACCGAAAGCGCCGCCAGATCGCTCAGGTTCCGGCCCTGAATCCGAACCGAGAGGGCTGCCGCATTCAGTCTTGCCCCCCGGCATTCCGAACAGGGCCGGTAACTCATATACTGCTGAATTTCCTCTCTTGCGGCCGAGGAGTCCGTCTCCTTGTATCGGCGCTCCAGCTTGGGGATGATACCTTCAAAAGGACGGGCATAAAAAATACGGCGATCGTTACGCTCGATATAAAATTGAATGGGTATGTCCTTGGAACCATGAAGCAGGGCATGCTTGAACGGCTCGGGAAACAGCTTGTAAGGGGTATAGATATCCGTCCCGTAAGCGGCTGTCAGAGCCTCCAGAAACTCGATGAAATGCAGGGAATCACGTTTTGCCCAGAGCACGACCGCCCCTTCCCTCAGGGACAGTTCCGGATTGGGGATGACGAGATCCGGATCCACGGCGGTTGTCGCGCCAAGGCCGTTGCACCGGGGACAGGCCCCATGCGGGGAATTAAAGGAAAAGCTGGCAGGTGAAAACGGCGGATAACTGATCCCGCAGGTGACACAGATCGCTTTTTCGCTAAAGAGAATGGGCTCCCGGCCTGCGATGTCTATCGTTGCCTGTCCACCGGACAGGGACAGGGCCAGCTCGAGAGAGTCGGACAGACGGTTCTCAAGCCCCTGCTTGACGATCAGGCGATCCACCACCACATCAATCGTGTGTCTGGTCTTTTCAGTCAGGGTGCCGATATCCTGGATATCCTGTAGCACGCCGTCCACACGAACTTTCGAAAACCCCTGACGAACAAGCTGCTTGAACAGCTTGTCATGACCGCCGGTCTCACCCGACACAAGCGGAGACAGAAGCACGATGCGCGTGCCCGGATCAAGGGACATCAACCGGTCCACCATCTGATCCAGGCTCTGGCTGACAATCGGTTTTCCGCACCGATGGCAGTAAGGGATGCCGACTCTGGCAAACAGCAGCCTCAGGTAGTCATATATTTCCGTTACCGTTCCAACGGTTGACCGGGGATTATGGCTTGCGGTTTTCTGCTCAATGGCAATGGCCGGAGAGAGCCCCTCGATAAAATCCACATCCGGTTTTTCCATGCGCTCCAGAAACTGGCGCGCATATGTAGACAGGGATTCCACATATCGGCGCTGGCCTTCGGCGTACAAAGTATCAAAGGCCAGAGAGGATTTCCCGGACCCCGACAGTCCGGTGATAACGACCAGCCGGTTTCTGGGAATATCCACATCGATATTTTTCAGGTTGTGCTGCCTGGCGCCGCGCACAGCGATGCAATCCGATGTCATCGGCAATTCCCCAATCATATAAACACAAGACCCCGGAAGGGGTAATCCCATCGGGGCCTTGGATAAAAGACGAAACAGATCTGACAGGACTTACCCTCTGCCAATCACCTCGATGGCTTTTTTCAGGGCATCATCCAATTTATCCGGCAGTGTGCCGCCAGCCTGAGCCATGTCGGGCCTGCCGCCACCGCTGCCGCCGACAACAGCGGAAATCTCCTTGACAATATTGCCGGCATGAAACCGTTTGACCAGGTCTTTGGTTACCAAAGCAATCAGCAGGACTTTTCCGGCAGCTTCACTTCCCAGGACAACCACCCCGGATTTGATTTTGTCCTTGAACTGATCCCCCATATCCCGAAGCACTGTCGGTGCATCGGCTGCGACTTTTTTCACCAGAACCGAAACGCCCTGAATCATCTGAATGTCATCCATTGCAGCATGCATCGAGCCGGCCGTAAGTTGCGATTTAAGCTTTTCCACTTCTTTTTCATGGGCTTTTTGCTGGGACAGCATTTTTTCAATGCGAAGGGGGATCTCTTCCGGCTTACTTTTCAACAGACCGGCGCTTTCCTGAATCAAGCGAAACGACTTTAGAATATGGTCCATGGCCGCTTCACCGGTAAAGGCCTCGATGCGCCGGACCCCGGAAGCCACACTGGCCTCCGAAATGATCTTAAACACCCCGATGTTCCCCGTACGCTGCGTATGCGTTCCGCCGCAAAGCTCCTTGCTGAAGGTTTCAAGTGAAATAACACGCACCCGGTCCCCGTATTTTTCCTCAAACAAGGCCGTAGCACCGGATTTAAAGGCAGCCTCGGCGTCCATTTCTTCAATATGCACCGGAACATTTTCCCGGATTCGCTGATTCACCATTCTTTCGATCTGTTCCAGGGAATCGGAATCCACCTGAGAAAAGTGGGTAAAATCAAAACGAAGCCGCTCTGCGCTGACAAGAGATCCCGCCTGCTTGACATGGTCTCCGAGCACGTTCCGCAGGGCGGCATGGAGAATATGGGTGGCCGTGTGGTTGCATGCAGTTGCTTCCCGCTGGACGGCGTCCACCGTAAGGGTGACGGCATCTCCTTTTCGAATGCATCCGGAAAGAACCGTTCCCTGATGAATGATGATTCCGGCAGGATCCTTAATGGTTCCGGTCACCCGGATCTCAAGTCCGGAAAGGGTGTCGCCTCCGGTAATGGTGCCGACATCCCCGACCTGACCGCCGGATTCACCATAAAACGGGGTGATGGCCGTAACGATCTCAATTTTCTCTCCTGTTGATGCTTCCGGGATTTCCCGGCCGTCAACTGCCAGGACCAGGACAGTCGCAATGCAGGACTGCTGGCGATAGCCGACAAATTCCGGCCGGATGCCGCCGGCCGAAAGCTGCACGAACGCATCTCCTGCACTGGCGAATTTCGCAACAGAGCGCGACTGGTTCCGCTGAACTTCCATGGCCGATTCAAAACCGGTCATATCAACGCTCATGCGTTCATCCCGGATCACGTCCCGAACAATGTCAACCGGAAATCCGAACGTGTCATAGAGCTTGAAGACCACATTTCCAGGAACCTCGGTGAGACCCTTGGCTTTCATATCGCTAAAGCGTATCGTTTAAGAGCTTGAGACCGTTGTCCAGTGTTTCGGAAAACCGGCGCTCTTCATTCTGAATCACGTTCGTAATGAAGGCATAGGCATCGGAAAGCTCCGGGTAGGCAGGCTTCATGAGATCGCAGACAGCGCCTGCGGTTTTATGGAGAAACGGCCGGGTCAGGCCGATGTTTCTTCCGTAGCGGATGGCCCGCCGCATGATCCGCCGCAGGACATATCCCCTTCCCTCGTTTGACGGCAGGACCCCGTCCCCGATCAGGAATGCGGCCGCGCGGCTGTGATCGGCAATGACCTTCATGGCCACATCGCTTTCATGGGAATCTCCCAGCCGTTTCCCGCAGAGGGCTTCGGCTTCCTTCATGATGGGCATGATCAGATCCGTGTCATAATTGGTGTCCACATTCTGGACAACGGACACGATCCGCTCAAGGCCCATACCCGTATCAATACTGGGTTTGGGAAGGGGCGTCATTTTACCGGTTTCATCCCGGTTGAACTGCATGAACACCAGATTCCATATCTCCAGATACCGGTCGCATTCGCACCCCACCCGGCACTCCGGCTGTCCGCACCCGTAGCGTTCGCCACGGTCGATCAAAATTTCCGAACAGGGTCCGCAGGGACCGGTATCTCCCATTGCCCAGAAATTGTCCTTTTCGCCGAACCGGACAATCCGCTCTTCCGGGATGCCGATGTTCCTGTGCCACAGGTCGTAGGCCTCATCATCATCCAAATATACGGAGGCATACAGCTTATCCGCCGGCAGGCCATAGCCGTTGATCATCAGATCCCATGCAAATTCAATGGCTTTTTCCTTGAAATAATCCCCGAAAGAAAAATTTCCCAGCATTTCAAAAAACGTGTGGTGTCTGGCCGTATAACCGACATTCTCAAGGTCGTTGTGCTTGCCGCCTGCCCGGACGCATTTCTGGGACGTCACGGCACGGTCGTAGCCGCGTTTTTCCTCCCCGAGAAATGTGCGCTTGAACTGAACCATGCCTGCATTGGTGAACAGCAGGGTGGGATCATCCTGGGGAACCAGGGAAGAACTTCGAACTTGCTGGTGTGAATGTTTTTTGAAAAATTCCAGGAACTGCCTGCGTACCGCATTACCCGTCATAGATCGCTCCATTAAAATATCAGGTGGGAAGGCGAATTATCTTCAGTCTTCAGCCTTCGGCCGTTTATCTTCAGCCTTCATTGTTTGTTTAGATGTCTCTTCCTTCTTGACGACAATCCCCATGCTTTCTCTGACCCGTGTCAAAATTGACTGATATGTCTCCGGATTCTCCAGAAAATAGGATTTTACGTTCTGCCTGCCCTGCCCGATCCTCTCTCCCTGATACGCATACCAGGAGCCGCTTTTTTCGATGATGCCCACCTCGACACCGACATCCAGGAGATCTCCTGCCGCCGAAATGCCTTCTCCATAAAGAATATCGAATTCCGCTTCCCGAAACGGCGGCGCCAGCTTGTTCTTCACAACCCGGACCTTGGTGCGGTACCCCATCTGTTCCTGAGCATCCTTGATGGGGCTGGTGCGCCGGATATCCAGCCGGACGGATGCGTAAAATTTCAACGCATTGCCGCCGGTCGTGGTTTCAGGATTTCCAAAAACCACGCCGATTTTGGAACGGATCTGATTGATGAAAATCACGCTGGTCATGGTTTTGCTGATGGTTCCGGTCAGTTTTCGAAGGGCCTGGGACATGAGTCTGGCCTGAAGTCCCATGTGGGAATCCCCCATTTCGCCTTCAATTTCCGCACGGGGAACCAGCGCAGCCACGGAGTCAATGACCACGATATCGATGGCGCCGCTTCGCACCAGCATGTCTGCGATTTCAAGGGCCTGCTCCCCGGTATCGGGCTGAGAAATCAGCATTTCATCACAATTGACCCCGAGTTTACGTGCATAAATCGGGTCCAGGGCATGTTCTGCATCGATAAACGCCGCGATGCCGCCCTGTTTCTGGGCGCTGGCGACCGCATGAAGGGCCAGTGTGGTTTTTCCCGATGATTCCGGACCGAATATCTCAATCACCCTTCCCCGGGGCAGTCCGCCGATGCCAAGGGCCTTGTCCAGGGCCAGAGATCCGGTGGGAATCGTGGGAATGTCCTGCACGACCCGGCTACCCAGCTTCATGATAGACCCTTTACCGAACTGACGCTCTATCTGGCTCATCGCCGCATCAACGGCTTTTTCCTTTTCCGGCATGGTAATCATATGCCCTCCTTCTGTCTTTATAAACGATTTGGAGCCAGAACGGAAAGTCCGTTCTGGCAGCATCCGATAAATATTCAAATTTCATAGCCAACGCCAATATAACCAACACTATCCGTTTGAAATAACAGGGCCGGCCAGTATTACACTTCTGAGCGGCGTATAAATTGAGCCGGACGGCGTCAACCGGCTTTGAATCAGATGCATGGCATCGACCGTGAACGCATGCGAAGTCGCCTGCCCGGTTTGTCTCAGTGCGCTGACCAGGAGGCCGCTCTCCAAGCGGGTCTTGATTCTGCCTAGTGTCAGATGCCCTTTAAACGGCCTTTGCTCAGGCTTGAACCGGCCCTTTCCGACCGGATCCAGCCGGACCTCCAGATCCTGTTGAAGGGCGATCAGCTGCGGGATATCGCCCGCTATTCCCATCCACACCACCCTCGGACGTCTCAGGTCAGGAAAAACCCCGAGTCTTCCTGCAGATAAAACCAGTGGTGTCACCTGCCGCGCGCATTCCGTCATGACGGCCGCTATCGGCTCGATATCGGCAGGCTCAATGTCTCCCAGGAATTTTAACGTCAGATGAACGTTAGCGGGTGGCACCCAGGCAATGCTCAGCCCCAGGGCTTTAAGGGCGCGTTGAACCTCTGAAACGAAACCCGTCAGCGGCTCCGGAAGCGCTACGGCAATAAAGGCTCTGAGAAGCTCAGTCATGACGGGATTCCGTTTAGATTGGCAGTGTAAACTGCGGTTCACCCAGCAAAAATTCGCCGCGGGAAATCCATTCCTTCAGGGTTGCCGCGATCTCCCTGGCCCTGACCATGCTGGAGAGCGGAACCGTATGAACATCCACACCATTAACCTGAATCATACCGCTTTTCAGCTCTGCATAACTGACCTGGCCCAGGCTTCGGGAAATACCGTTGGGGTAATCATGACCATAGTCCAGAATCTGCGTAAAGATTTCTTCGTCGGAAACTCCCGTATATTCAGCTATTTCCTCATTCAAAACCGGAATCGGAATTCCCAGCCCGACCGACAGCGAACAACCATACCCCAGAATACTGACACCCACCAGCCACCGGGGGCTCATTTTTTTCAGATCCCCCATGACCCAAAGGGTTCCTGCAGGCGTTACCGGAACCCCTCTGGCATTCCGTTTGGCGGAGGGTTTATGCTGGGTTCCGTACCAGGTCACATAGCCTTCCGCACCGCCCAGGAATATCCGGGTTCCCAGTCCGATGGTCTGGTAATAGGGGTCGTTGAACAGCGGACTGAGCGAGCCCGACGTACTGTAGTTGGCGTTACCGGCACGGGGTTTCAGGGTCCCCATATAAGTGTAAACGGTTTTTTTCGTCAGATTCACAGCACAGTTATAATTCTGATATCCATTTCTCGGATTGCAGAGCACGGCATTGGGAAGGGTTTGAAGGGTGATTTCTTTTTCAACATACCGGCTGGGATAACAGTCCGTGCCATACGCTGTGGCTTTAAGGTAGACGCGCTTTCCGGCAACCAGGTCCTGAATCACATGCCCGCCCCCGTAAGTGAACTCACCGGGATAAACCTTGTTCAGCGGGTCATCCTCACAGGGTTCAGTTGCGCCGATATAACAGTCCACCGCAGCAACGCCACCATAAGCCGGGACATTGTTCATCCAGACTTTGGATGCCTTGATGCCGGGCGTCGAGTGGCCGAAATTGATAAATGCACCGGATGAGCACATGGGCGCAAAGGTTCCGGTCGTCACCACATCCACATAGCGGGCCGCCTCAACCCGACCCTGCTGTTTAACGATATCCGTCATTTCTTCAGCGGTGACCACAACCACTTCACCGGATCTGATTTTATCATTGATTTCCTTATAAGTCTTTGTAACGATGTGCTTTTTCATGAACGAAAAATCTCCAATAGAAAAACAGGCTGAAGGAAGACGAACTGAAGCCTTTTTATCAAATTCTTCAGGGTAATTTTCCTGAGTTTACCATCACTTTATGGTGGATTGCACGTCTTTAATTTTATCCAAAATATTGTTTTTTATCCACGTGTCATCCCACCATTCAATCGGGTTGACAAAGGTGTTTCGAACCAGCATGGAATAGTGCAGATGGTCTCCTGCGGCCATGCCGGTGCTGCCAGTGTGTCCGAGAATGTCGTTTTTTGAAACCATCCGGCCGACAGTGACATCAAAGCTGTTCAGGTGAGAATACATGCTGAACAACCCGAATCCGTGATCCAGTAGAACCGTCTTGCCATAGATTCCGACAAAATCAGCAAACACAACCCTGCCGGTGTTGGCGGCGGGAACCGGGGACTGTTTGACAGAAGCCAGGTCAACCCCAAGATGATCCTGTTGATCCACTTCCTTGCCCTCGAACAGGTAGGTCCGATGATCCGCAAATCCGGCTTTGGGAGCGGAATTGGGAAGCCGGACAAAGCTCCCTTCCCAGTACATCTTGCTGTCGCTGGAAGCAACCGCAGATGATATCTTCTGATAATTGGATTCGCGCAGTTCCTGGTTGACCTTGATGAATTTTTCCAGCATGGGCTTCTGGCTGTCCGGAGAAACTTCCACATCAAATTCAGGCATTTTCTGATTTAAAAAACTGTCGCTCAAGGAAATGGTATCTTTTTTGAAAACCTTTCGCCGAATGTGGTAGGGAAAACCGGATCGTGTTGCATTTCCTGCCTGATCAACAGCTTTTACGAAAAGCTCGGTTCCCGGCCCCTGAAGATGATTCAGCGCAATAAAGGCAAGATAGACCCCCTGATCACTGAAATACCCGGCCTGGCCCGGATAAAAGACATCCCCGACCATCACGCCATTTACCGGACAGGATTCAGAGAGGCGGTAGATCACCAGGCCCGCCCCTCCCTGATTCAGGTTGTGAACCCGGGTCAGAACCACAATTTCCGGAGAGCGGGTATCAATCAGAACCTCTTTTTCAATAACGGCTTTATTGCCGTGAAACCAGTGCCGCCAGGAATGATCCCGGACCATTACCCGGAACATGGCTTTACCGTCGGTAATTCCGAGCTTTTTAACATCCACGGTAACGGGAACCGACAGTGTATGAACTGGCCCGGTGTCAGACGAGCCTTTCTGCGGATACAGATCGTCCCGAAGAACCATTTCCCTGCCGTTCTGCTCAATGGCTACCCATACCTTTCGAATACCGCTTCGGGCATCCGCAAGATTCAGGGTCATTTCCTGGGAAGGGTTCAGATAAGAAGGTATTTCGGTTGTAATAACGGGATCTTCTCCTTCAAGCCGGTCCCACAGGAACCAGCCGGATACCAATACCAGAGACGCCAGCATCAATAACAGCAGGCGAAGAATAATTCTTTTAGGACTGCGTTTGGGTATCACTGCGTTTCAATCCACCTCATATTTTATCAATCGTGCCTGACCAACATATCTTTTTCAACAGCACATTCGACAAAAGAATCCAAAACAATGACTAGAACACATCAATCAGAATGTGCTCAGGCGTACTGCTCTCAAAACTTGTATTTCAAACTGACGGCTTTCGACATAGTAACCATGGATTTCAGAATTTGTTTCGAATTTCAGATTTCGATATTCGGATTTTACCTGAACGAATGATGCGCGACATAGATAGCGGGTTTTTTACAATCCGTTCAGTTATTATCAATTAACCCGGTGCTTATCAAGGTTTGTTTTTTCCAGTGCAGAATTTCAGGATTATCATCATTTCTTGACTTTTATCTGTTCGGGCTATAAATAAAACAGTATGAAATTATTGGAAAGTCAAGATATCGGGAAGACAACCCCATCATATAAAAGAACTTGGAAATGAAATTCCGGACACCATTTTACGAAATCCCCATGGGCGCCGACGCCGAACTGGTCTTGTTTGCCGGCCCCTGCGTCATTGAGGACTACACCACCACGCTATCCATTGCCCGGTTTCTGAAACAATTGACCAGCGAGCTGGGAATCCCCTTTGTTTTTAAAGCCTCTTACGACAAGGCCAATCGGACATCGCTGCAATCCTACAGAGGTCCAGGCCTGACCGAAGGCCTACAAATCCTGTCCAGCATCAAACATGAATTGTCAATTCCCATCCTGTCGGATGTTCATGCCCAATCGGAAGTAGAATCCGCGGCCCAGGTTCTGGATATCATCCAAATTCCCGCCTTTTTATCCAGACAAACCGATCTGATTCTGGAAGTCGCCCGAACCGGCAAGCCCGTTAACATCAAAAAAGGGCAGTTTCTGTCACCCTGGGACATGTATCCGGTGACTGAGAAAATCACTTCTACCGGAAATCACCAGATTTTATTGACGGAGCGCGGGAGTATGTTCGGATATTCAAATCTTGTCGTTGATTTTCGAAGCATTAAAATCATGCAGGATACGGGTTTTCCAGTCATATTCGACGCCACGCACAGCGTTCAGCTTCCGGGCGGTGCCGGTAAAAGCTCCGGCGGTCAGAGAGAATTTGCGCCAATTCTGGCAAAGGCGGCCGTTGCCGCGGGCGCCGACGGCATTTTTATCGAAGTCCATCCGGACCCTGATCGCGCCAGATGCGACGGCCCCAATTCCCTGCCCCTGACCATTCTCTTCGACCTGATTTCCAGGCTCAAAGCGATTCGCAGGCTGTCAGCTGAAGGTCTCTCTACAGCTACCTCCCCGCACGATCTGCATGCAGATGGAACATCCGCTTTTGAAAAATAATTTCAAACATATAAAATTGTTATTGCTGGATGTCGATGGTGTCCTGACGGATGGCAGCATTATTTACGATGACACGGGTTCACAGATCAAGGTGTTCAATGTCAAGGACGGACTGGGTATCCGCCTGTTGATGCTTGCAGGCATTCAGGTGGCCATCGCCACAGGGAGGCGTTCCAAGGCCCTGCTGCATCGATGCGAAAACCTGGGTATTTCACTGGTTCTGGATGGACTTTCGACAAAGACGGATGTTCTCAAAGCGATCTATCAGCAAACCGGTATTGTGGCGGATGAAATCGTTTTTGTCGGAGATGACCTCATGGATCTGCCGTTAATGAAACAATCCGGCGTCTCCATTGCAGTTGCTGATGCCCACGAACTGATCCGCCTGCATGCCGATATGGTTACCCTCGCCCCCGGCGGGAAAGGTGCGGTGAGAGAGATCTGCGAGATGATTTTAAAGGCCAGAGACCAGTGGGACACAGTCATCAACCGGTTTATGGCATGATGACGGATTACGGCACTTCCAGATGATCCCATTCCTACGCTCCTTCAGCTCAAAAAGAAAAGTCACCTTTGTTCTGGTTGCTTTCAGTTTGATCACAACGGGGATCATTGCGGGGATTTTCATAAAGAACCGTTATCTCAGTAAAGACCCCGTCAAATTGCTCACCTCCATCAACCAGAACGCAAGTCTGGCTATTGGTAATGTCCACCAGGTATCCACGCGGGACGGGATCAAGGAGTGGATTTTGGACGCCAGATCCGCCCATGTTATTGACGAAAGCAAACAATTGATGTTAGAAGATGTTACAGTAATTTATTTTTTGAAAAACGGCCAAGAGGTGCGGTTGACTGCAAACCGGGGAATCCTGAAAACCGAGACCAAGGATGTTGAAGCCACAGGCCATGTGGTATTGACGTATTCCGATTACATTCTGGAAACCGAGCAAATGAATTATGATCACGGGCATCGGGTATTGTCTTCATCAACGCCGGTAAAAATCACGGGAAATACCATCAATTTAACGGCAGATTCCATGAAATATGATTTAACTGCCAATCAGGCCTGGTTCCAACAGAATGTTGAGGTGTTGTTGCGTGAAAATTCCATTTAGACTCAAAAAACGCAGTCCTTGGCAATTGCTTTTACCATTGTTTCTGATGATGTGCGTGGCGGTGCCCATGGCGAACCGGAATGCGTGTGCATTGGAAAAAGAAAAAGATGCCGGCAACATCCAGATCAAAGCAGACAGTCTTGTGGCCTATAATGAAGCAAGCTATGCGGAATTTTCGGGAAACGTCAGTGCCGTCCAGGGAACAACCCTGATCACATCCGACAAACTCAAAATTTATTACACTAAAGCGATTGAAAAAAAGGACAAAAAAGATACGGGCGAAGAATCCATAAAAAAAGTGGTGGCTTCCGGAAAAGTGGTGATCCAGTCCGAGAATCGGACAGCCTATACCAGCATGGCGGAATATACCCCGGCGACAAAAATGGTTGTTCTGAGCGGACCGGATTCCAAAGTTATCAGCGGCAACAACTATGTAACCGGCGACAAAATCACTTTTTTCATGAATGAGGATCGCGTTACAGTTGAACGCGGCAAAGAATAAACAGGTTGAGGCGTTTTTTTATTCCGGTGAACTTGACAAAAAACCCTGAACACTTTTACGTGAAGTCATCCGGATTATGGCCGTATTATCACTGAAGAACCTGATCAAGTCGTTTGATGGCAAACGGGTTGTCAATTCCGTCACCATGGATATCAGCAGCAGCCAGGTGGTGGGGTTGCTGGGTCCGAATGGCGCCGGTAAAACAACGACATTCTATATGGCTGTCGGCATGCTCAAACCCGATTCCGGTCGAATCTTTCTGAATGAAGAAGATGTAACGGATTTTCCCATTCATATTCGGGCCCGCAAAGGGATTGGGTATCTTCCCCAGGAAACATCCATATTCCGGAAACTAACGGTGCGGGAAAACCTGATGGCGATTTTAGAGCATCAGCCGCTTTCGCGTCCGGACCAGGAAAGACGGGCGGAAAAACTTCTGGATGAACTGGGGATAAATCACCTGTCTCAGCAGAAAGCCTCATTGCTGTCCGGCGGAGAAAAGCGGCGACTGGAAATTTCCCGCGCGCTTTCCACCAACCCGGCTTTCATTCTTCTGGATGAGCCTTTTGCGGGCATTGACCCGCTTGCAGTCATAGATATCAAAACCATCGTATGCCACTTGAAAGAACTTGGAATCGGCGTTCTGATCTCCGACCACAATGTGCGAGAAACGCTTGGGGTCTGTGATTTAGCGTTCATTCTAAACGGCGGAGAAATTATTGAAACCGGCGTTCCCCAGCAGATAGCATCCAGCGAAATCTGTCGCCGTATTTACTTGGGGAACGAATTTTCGCTTTAACCCATGACACATAACCAGATACAAAATGGCTCTTGAATTACGCCAACAATTGAAATTGTCCCAGCAGCTGATCATGACCCCTCAGCTGCAACTGGCCATTAAACTCCTGCAGCTGTCCCGACTGGAGCTTTTAGAGACCATTCATCAGGAGCTTCAGGAAAACCCTGCTCTTGAAGAGACACTGGAAGACGCGGCAACGGATCAGACGGAAGAAGCCCCTGAAATAATCCCCCCGGACGTCGGTACAATCTCCGGCGAGATTTCAGATCATAAAACCGTTGAAGATACGGACTGGAGCAGTCTGATCAATGAATACAGCTCATCGGGAAGGGTCACTTCAGAAACCGAAAAAAAAGACGCCCCCAATTACGAATCCTTTATCGCGCAGAAAGAATCGCTTCAGGACCATCTTTCCTGGCAACTGCTGATGTCGTTTCCGGACCAGGAGGTTGAAAACATAGGCAGCCTGATCATCGGCAATCTCAATGCGGACGGTTATCTGGAACTGAGTCTGGATGAACTTGCCCGCACGAGTCAATCCTCTCCCGAAAAAGCCGCCGAAGTCCTGCAGATGCTCCAGACATTTGATCCCATTGGTGTGTGTTCCCGTGATCTCAGGGAATGCCTGCTGATTCAGGCCAGGCATTTCAACCTGGAAGGAACCGCGGTTGTCGATATTATTTCTAATCACCTCCACCATCTGGAGAGAAAAAACTATAAAGCCATCAGCAAGGCATTGAAGCTCTCCATCGAAGACATCGTTGCTGCCGTCGACATCATCAAGGGACTGGAACCAAGGCCCGGACGCCTGTTCAATTCCGAATCCCCGCAGTACATCACCCCGGATATTTATGTTTACAAAGTGGACGAAGAGTTTGTGATTGTTCTGAACGATGACGGCATGCCGAAACTCAAGGTGAATACATTTTACAAGGACGCCATACAGCAGAAAAAAAACGTATCGGATCAGACTCGAGATTATGTTCAGGAAAAAATGAGATCCGCCACCTGGCTCATTCGCAGCATTCATCAGCGCCAGAAGACGATTTATAAGGTAATGGAAAGCATTTTGCGGTATCAGCGGGATTTTTTCGAGAAAGGCATTTTACACCTCAAACCCATGGTGCTCAGAGACATCGCCGAGGATATCAGCATGCATGAGTCCACCATCAGCCGGGTTACCACCAATAAATACGCACACACCCCGCAGGGTATTTTTGAATTGAAATTTTTCTTCAACAGCTCTATTAACCGGATGCACGGAGAGGCGATTGCCTCTGCCAGCGTGCTGAACCAGATAAAGCATATCATTGACGGTGAAGACCCCAAAAAACCCTACAGTGATCAACAGCTTTCGGATATGTTGGAAGCCGCAAACATCAAAGTGGCGCGACGGACCGTGGCCAAATATCGGGAGATGCTGAAAGTGTTGCCTTCCAGCAGACGCAGGCAATTTTGAAACAACCTTCGTCAATTAGCGAATAGAAAAAGGAGATTTTTCATGCAAACATCTGTAAATTTTAAAAATATCGATTCTTCGGACAATTTGTCACAATATGTCAGCCATAAACTGGATCGATTTGACAAATTTCTGGACAATCCCGCAGAAGCCAGTGTGGTGCTGTCTGTTGAAAAATTCAGACATATCGCGGAAATCAATATCGTTGGCGACAGGCTCAATATCTATGGCAAGGAAGAAACGGTCGACATGTATTCGGCCATTGACATGGTTCTGGATAAACTGGAAAAGCAAATCAAAAAGAATAAGGACAAGACACGGGATAGAAGAACAGGCTCAAAAGCCAGGACAAAACTTTCTGTCACGGACAATTTGATTCATGTCGATCCCGAAGAACGCGGCCAGGTTATTGTTGAGCATATCGACTATAAACCCATGGACGTTGAAGAAGCCATTATGCAGATGGATCTAACGGAAGATCATTTTTTTGTATTCACAAATGCCAGATCCGAACGTGTCAATGTCCTGTATCGGCGTAAGGACGGGGACTACGGGTTAATCCAACCCAGCAATTAATTCTGCTGCCGGCCGGTTGCCCGTCTTTAAGTGGTTTTTCATTGACGACCGGCCGTTTTACACGGAATCCCAGGACCATGAAAATTCTAGAATCATTACATCGCGATGCAATTCTCACGGACTTAAGCTCTCGGGATAAAAAAGGGCTTATCGAGGAACTGGCAGCTCCGGTTGCCCGGATTATCGGCGTGAGCTGCCCCGAGCTGGTTGCCGTTCTAATGGAGCGCGAGCGACTGGGAAGCACCGGCATCGGCATGGGAATCGGCATTCCTCATGGGAAACTCAAATCCCTGGACGGCCTGGTAATGGGTTTTGGATTAAGCCGAAAAGGCATTGATTATGACTCACTGGATGGCAGGCCCGCGCATTTATTTTTCATGCTGATCACCCCTGAAAACTCCACGGGGCTTCACCTGAAAGCGCTGGCAAGAATTGCCAGAATGTTAAAAAACGAACCCTTCAAAGAAAAGCTGCTTCGGGCGCAGACCCCTGATGACGTCATTTCCATCATTCAAGCCGAAGATGAAGATTTCTAACAAAGCTATTCGTGAAAACGCATAATATCATCATTATCACCGGGTATTCCGGTTCCGGAAAAAGCACTGCCATTGCGGCTCTCGAAGATGCCGGTTATTACTGTGTCGACAACATGCCGGTTGCCCTTCTGCCGAAATTTCTGGAACTTCCCATCGAACGTGATTTCAAGATGGCAGGCCTGGCATTTGTCATGGATGTGCGTGAAAAAGGCTTTCTTGCCAGTCATGCGTCAATATTTGAATCCCTGAAAATCCAGGGCTATGCGTTCAAGATCCTTTTTCTTGAAGCCGAAGAAGAGGTCCTGATCCACCGATACAGTCAGACAAGGCGGCAACATCCGCTTTCACGGAATAAAAACCTGACAGACAGTATCCGGATGGAGAAAGAACAATTAAAGGATCTGCGAACCGCAGCGGATCTGATTATCAACACTTCTTACAGCAATGTTCATGAGCTTAAATCCATGATCCAGAATATTGCACAGAAAAGCGGTGTCTTGTCTTCCATCCACATTACGGTGTTGTCTTTTGGCTTTAAATTTGGCATACCCAAAGATGCGGATCTGGTAATGGATGTGCGGTTTATTGCCAACCCTTATTATGTGCCGGAGTTAAAACCGCTGGATGGCACTTCGCACAGCGTAAAATCCCATGTCCTGGACAATGTCGAATGCCAGGAATTTTTAAGACGGTATCTTGATCTGTTAGCATATCTTATCCCTTTGTACGAAAAAGAAGGCAAAGCCTATCTGACCCTTGCAGTGGGATGTACGGGAGGAAGGCACCGGTCCGTGGCCGTTGCCGAAGCGATCAATGACCATCTGGAAAATCTTTATCCGTTGAAACATATCGAAGTTCATCACCGGGATATTGCACTGACGTGAATGTAAAAATTGCTTTATGGCGCCGGTTTCGTGGCGGATTTCTGCGAAATATTAACCAATTGTCCACTGGACTTTAGATATTCTATGATGAGTGCCTGAACAGACTTTCCGTTCAAACTATCTGCCAGCTTATCGGGTCCACCATGGTCTTAAACAGGAGTGTTCATGATAGGGATTGTTATTGTAACCCATTGCTGTCTTGGCGATGCCTTAATCGAAGCTGCAGTGTTCATCCTTGGCAGCCGGCCGGAACAACTGGAGTCCGTTTCCATAGATATCAACGAAGAGGCTGAAAAACTGCGCGCAAAAATTGCCGCAGGCATTAAAAAAGTGGACCAGAAAGACGGAATTCTTATCCTTACGGACATGTTTGGCGGGACGCCGTCCAATATCAGTTATTCCTTTCTGGAAGAAGGGCGCATCGAAGTCCTTTCCGGGGTGAATCTACCTGTCTTGATAAAGGCGCTTCACCTTCGAAAAGATACGGATCTCAGCAAACTGGCCGTTACCCTGGAGACCTCGGGGAAAAAGAGTATTTCACTGGCAAGCGGTATATTAAAAGGCAACAAGCCGGGAGAATCATCATAATGTCACCTATCGGACCTGTTTGCTTCCGCTCTGCTGCCAATAGATTTATATTCTGATAATCTTTTCAAGGAGGTTGTTTTATGAGCATAAAATTAGGGATAAATGGTTTTGGTCGAATTGGAAGAATGGTATTCAGGGCGGCAATGAACCGTTCCGACGTTGAAGTCGTGGCCATCAACGATCTTACCGATGCCCCAACCATGGCGCATCTTCTGGCATATGATTCGGTTCATGGCAAGCTACCCGTAGCTGTTACCGGCAAGGAAGGCGCCATTGAAGTCGGTGGGAAATCCATTGCCGTTACCAGCATCAAGGATCCCGCCAAACTGGAATGGAAGGACCTGGGTGTTGATATCGTAGCAGAATGCACCGGGCTTTTCACGGACAAGGAAAACACCTCCAAACACCTTGCTGCCGGCGCAAAAAAAGTCATTATTTCCGCACCCGCAAAAAACCCGGACATCACCATTGTTCTCGGGGTTAACAGCAACAGTTACGACCCCCGCAAACACCATATTATCTCCAATGCCTCCTGTACAACCAACTGTCTGGCCCCGGTAGCCAAAGTGCTGCTGGAACGATTCGGTATCCGCTGCGGGTTGATGACAACCATTCATTCCTATACCGGGGACCAGCGACTGCTCGATTTCCCGCACAAAGACCTGCGAAGAGCCAGAGCTGCAGCCCTTTCCATGATTCCGACCACGACAGGCGCCGCCAAGGCGGTTTCGCTGGTGCTTCCGGAATTGACCGGCAAATTGAATGGTCTTGCCATCCGGGTTCCGACTCCAAACGTCTCCATCGTGGATATTGTGGCAACCATTGAAAAATCCGGCGTGACTGTTGCAGACGTCAATGGCGCACTTAAAGAAGCAGCCGAGGGAGCTCTTTCCGGAATTCTGTCCTATTGCGATCTGCCGCTGGTCTCCTCCGATTTCAATGGATCGCCCTATTCATCCATTGTGGATGCAATCTCGACATTTGTTGTTCAAGACATGGTCAAAGTCATGTCCTGGTATGACAATGAAACCGGATATTCCACGCGAATGGTTGACCTTGCCGCCATGATAGGAGAACAGCTCTGATGAACCCCACCCTTCGCAAGCCGCTTATTGCAGGAAACTGGAAAATGTACAAAACCGTGCGCGAGGCCGTGGAAACAGCCAGGGAACTGGTTCAGTGCACTGCCGCGGTAAATGTCGATGTGATGATCGCACCTGCCTTCACCGCGCTGGCACCGGTTGCCGATGTTGTCAGGGGAACATCCGTTTTGCTGGGCGCACAAAACCTTTTCTGGAAAAACGAAGGCGCCTATACCGGTGAAATATCGCCGGTAATGCTTTCCGACATCGGCTGCCAATACGCTATCATTGGACATTCCGAACGGCGGCAATTTTTTGGAGAAACCGACGAATCGGTCAATGCCAAAATCCGGTCTGCAATTGATCACCAATTGATCCCTGTTTTCTGCGTGGGAGAAACCGAAACACAGCGGGATGCCAAAGAAACATTTTCTGTTCTTGACAAACAGGTCTCAAAGGGTTTAGAAGGCTTTTCGTCCAAAGCGCTGTCCGGCATAGTTATCGCCTATGAGCCGGTGTGGGCGATCGGCACCGGCAAAACCGCAACCATCGATCAGGTACAGGAAGTTCATGCATTTCTGCGATCCCTGGTTGAAAAACGCTTTGATAATCTGCTTGCCAAAACCGTAAAAATTCTGTATGGTGGCAGCGTTAAACCTGACAATGTTGCGGATATCATGAATATGCCGGATGTCGACGGTGCGCTGGTCGGCGGCGCCAGTCTTTCGGCAAAAGTATTCAACAGCATCATTCATTTTCATCATTAACCCAAAAAATACGGTAACTCATGTCCGTTTTATTAACATCGATTCATATTATTGTCTGTATCGCACTTATCATGATTGTTCTGCTCCAGACCGGAAAAGGCGCTGATATGGGCGCGGCTTTCGGCGGTGGATCCAGCCAGACCCTTTTTGGCAGCACCGGTGCTTCAACGTTTTTAAGCAAAGCCACTACTGTAGCCGCTATTGTTTTCATGATTACCTCGCTCGCGCTGGCCTATATGTCCAGTAACCGATCCGGTAAATCCATCATGACGAACGCGCCGGCTCCGGTATCCGCTCCCGCAACATCGGAAAGCCAACCGGAAACAAAAACGGACGCAGCACAGAGCGCGCCCCAAACAGCAGCACCTTCACAGCAGCCTCCTGAAAGTGCTCCAAAAAAATGATTTCCTCAAGGCTGTTTTTGCCGGCAATATGTTTCACTTGGCGAAAACAGCCTTTTTTCCTGCCGAAGTGGTGGAATTGGTAGACACACTATCTTGAGGGGGTAGCGCGTTACGCGCGTGCCGGTTCAAATCCGGCCTTCGGCACCATAAATCAGTGAAAGCCTGTAATTCGAGAGGATTACAGGCTTTTTGTTTTTTTCGATTAGGCGGCCTTTGGCAAGATCTGGAGTATTTGTCCGGATTCCTTCAACTCAGCGGATGAGATCCCCAGACAGTCACTAAAATAGAGCTTGCAAAAATATCGTTCTTTGCTTATTTTATCGAAATGACCAAGTGGTCACTTTCCAGAAACCAGGTAATCATGTTTTTCATAAATATTTTTTAACTATCTAATATCAAGAGGGCCTCTTGCAAAACTTCTTCAAATTACCTCTTCCGCATACCGGCGAAAGCTGGTATCCAGTGTATTCAGAGGGTTATGGGCTTCGGTTCTCACCGGGGCAACAAACGGCGGTACTTTTGCAAGAGTCTCAAATAAGAATATATTTATCATACAGACACCCACAATGAAGGATCGCTTCAATAGTATTCAGAACAAGGTGCTCTCGCAGCAGCGACTGGAATTTGAGGACGGCTTGTTTCTCTTTGAAAGCAACGAGATTGCACGCATCGGCCAGCTGGCCGATATCGTTAGAAAACGGCTCAACGAAAATCGCGCTTATTATGTTTACAACCAGCACATCAACTATACCAATGTCTGCATCAGCCACTGCAGGTTCTGCGCTTATGCCAAAAATCCGGGAGATACTGGAGCCTATGCCTGGACTGCGTTGGATATCCGGCAGCGCATTTTATCCCGAATTGAAGAACCCATAACAGAACTGCATATTGTCGGCGGGCTTAACCCGGATCTGCCGTTTTCTTATTACACGGAATTGCTGGAAACGGCCCAGAAAGTCCGATCCAGGGGCCACGCTGAAAGCCTTTACAGCAGTTGAGCTGGATTTTATGGCCAAAAATTCCGGATATTCTGTTGAAGATGTGATCGGCAGACTGAAAGAATCGGGGCTTGCCATGCTCCCCGGAGGCGGGGCCGAGGTCATGAGCAGCCGGATTCACAAAACCCTCTTCCCCCGCAAAATCAACGGAAAAAGGTGGCTGGACATCATGGAAACCGCTCACGGAGCCGGGCTGATGACAAATGCCACCCTGCTCTACGGACATATCGAAACTTATGCGGAACGGCTCTCTCATCTGATGGCGTTACGGGACCTGCAGGACAGGACATCGGGGTTCTGCGCATTTATCCCCCTCGCCTTTCATTCGGCCAATACCGGCCTTTCCCATCTTCCCGCCACAACGGCTTTTGACGACTTGAAGACCATCGCCATATCCAGGCTGATGCTGGACAATTTTGCCCACATAAAGGCCTATTGGGTCATGATCGGCGAAAAACTGGCACAGCTGGCGCTTTCATTCGGCGCCGATGATCTGGACGGCACCATCATCGAAGAACGCATATCCCATGAAGCTGGCGCAACATCCCCCAAAGGGCTGACGCGCGATCAGCTGGAATATCTCATCACTTCCGCAGGCTATGAGCCCATGGAAAGAGACGCCTTTTACCGGCCGGTCTCACAAACGTCGCAATCAGCATCCTGACCCTTTGAATTTAACATAGATTTCAACATGAGAGAACTGGCCCCAATCCGGGATAAAATTCTGAATCATCGCCGTATTGACGTGGACGATGCGCTGCGCCTGCTGGATCAGGCTGACCTGCTTGACCTGGCGTTCCTGGCACATGATGTCAGAAAACGGCTGCATCCCGAACCTGTGGTCACCTTCGTGGTGGACCGGAACATCAATTACACCAATGGATGTATATGCGGTTGCAAGTTCTGCGCCTATTATCGCCCGCCGGATCACCCCGAGGCAGATATCATCACAAAAGAGGTGCTCCGCCGGAAGATTCGGGAAACCCTTGACCTGGGCGGAACCCAGATCCTGCTGCAAGGCGGGCTCAATCCGCTTCTGGGACTGGATTATTATCTGGATCTTCTGCGTTTTATCAAATTGAATTTCGATATTCACATCCATGGACTTTCTCCGCCTGAAATCGCTTTTCTCGCCCGGAACAGCGGCCTTTCTATTGAGGAGACACTGCGCTCCCTGGTGCATGCCGGGCTGGATACCATTCCCGGCGGGGGCGCCGAAATCCTGTCGGATGATATCCGCCAGCGGATATCCCCGAACAAATGCACGGCGGATTCCTGGCTGAACGTCATGGAACAGGCACACCGGCTTGGCCTCAAAACCACGGCTACCATGATGTTCGGTCATGTTGAAACCCCCGCGCATATTATCCTGCATCTGATGAAGATCCGCGATCTACAGGACCGAACCCGGGGGTTTACAGCGTTCATTCCGTGGACATTTCAGCCAGGCAACACGAATCTTCCTGTGGTCGCCGCTACACCCGTCCACTACCTGAGAGTGCTTGCCGTATCCCGGCTGGTGCTGGACAATGTCCCCAATATCCAGGCATCCTGGGTGACGCAAGGGGAAAAAATCGCGCAGATGGCTCTGGCTTTTGGCGCCAATGATCTGGGCAGTACGATGATCGAAGAAAATGTGGTGGCGGCAGCGGGCGTGGATTTCAAGCTGTCTCTATCGGATATGGTCAGAATGATCACAGGCGCTGGATACAGCGCGATTCAGCGGGATTGTTATTACAATTCACTGACGGAACACCGGATGACGGAACCAGATGACCGATGACAGATAAGCGGATGACAGCAAAAAGCATTCGAAATGGCAGCCCGGGGTCCGTGATCCACAGAGCCGGCTGGGTGATCATTGACCCGTGGACCATTTACTCCAACGGATTCGTGCGGGTGGAAAACGGCAGCATCCGGGAAATCGGGCAAGGAACCCCTGCAGGCGTCGATGAGGTCAGGGATTACGGGAGCGGTGTTATTTTTCCGGCCCTGGTCAATGCCCATACCCATCTTGAGCTTAGCGCTCTCAAAGGGCGCATCTCCACACACAACGGATTCAGCTCCTGGGTCAAGGACTTAATCGAAAAGCGGGCGCTACTGAGCAATGATACGCTGCGGGAAGCATCAGAAATCGGGATTCGGGAAATCCTTGCATCCGGATGCGGCGCAGTCGGAGAGATATCGAGCCTGGGACTGACCCTGGAGTCAGTCCGGAAATCGGGTCTGGCAGGGGTTTGGTTCCAGGAATTTATAGGCGATCTTGATTCAATCCCTGAAAAATTTGAAAATCAACCCGGCGACCTGGAAACATCGCTGTCCGGCCATGCCCCCCATACCACATCGCCAAAAGTTCTGGTGGATATTAAGAACCAGACCCGCAGGCAGAACACGCCGTTTTCCATTCACGTAGCCGAATCAGACGAAGAAATCTCATTTTTGACCACTGCAACCGGCCCGTGGAAGGACTTTCTGCTGTCACGGGGAATCGATTCAAAATCCTGGGGACTTCCCGTAAAAAGCGCTGTAAAGCACCTGAACACCATCGGCATTCTGGATAACCGGACGATACTGGTGCATGTGCTTCATGCAGATCAGACAGACATGGATGCAATCCAAACATCCGGAGCCCATGTCTGCCTCTGCCCGCGAAGCAATCATGTGCTGCATCAACGGCTGCCTGATCTTGAATATATGCTGAAGTCAGGCATCAATCTCTGCCTGGGAACAGACAGTCTGGCCAGCGTGAACAGCCTCAGCATGCTGGATGAAATGGCATTTGCCTCCAGATGTTTTCCCTCGACCCCGCCGGAAAAAATTTTTCAGATGGCGACCCTTGGCGGCGCGGCAGCGCTTGGGCTGATCAACCAAATGGGAACGCTGGCTCCGGGCAAACAGGCCAGGCTGGCCTATGGTGATATTCAGGCATCAACGGCATCTCAGGTCGTGGAGGTGCTGGTCAATCACAACAAACCGGATGAAACATCCAGTCCCATAGCTGTTTCAACCAAGTCCAAAGGCGGTGTTGCAATGACTACTCGGACACTTCAGCGCCCGTTGGCCCTTGGCCGCATCGATTACATGAATGTGGCGCCGGTCTATTACGGAATAGACAACGGGCTTGACATGCAGGGAGATTACTTTGATCAGCAGCCCGCCAAGCACCCTGAACCAGATGATGATGGACGGGAGCCTGGATATCAGTCCGGTCTCATCGGCGGCTTATGCCAGAAACGCAGACGATTGGCTGATCCTTCCGGATCTGGCCATTGCCTGCCGCCAGCGGGTCCTCAGTGTTCTTCTCGTCAGCCGCTGCAACCTGGAGGCACTGACCGGCAGGCGCATCCTGATTACGGATGAATCCGCCAGTGCCAGGGACCTGTGCCGTCTTATCTTCAGCCTTAGAGGCGTCAGGCCGGAGTTTGTCGTGGGAAAGGTAAGGAGTCCGTCACAGCTGACAAATGATATCGATGCAGCCCTGGTGATCGGGGATTCGGCCCTGTCGCAGCCATGGGAACTGTTTTTCCCGAACATCTATGATCTGGGAACCCAATGGTGGCACTTGACCGGCCTTCCCTTCGTGTTTGCCGTCTGGGCTGTCCGGAAAGATTTTGCCCGGGAATACCCGGAAAGGGTGGAAGCAGTCCTTACCCTGCTGAAAACATCCCGCAGGCTCGGCAATGAAAATATGAATCACATTGCCGAAAAGGCATGCATCAAACTGAAAATCGATGTTTCAACGGCGCGGCTATACTATGAATCCCTGGAATATGACCTGGCCGATCACGAAAAAAAAGGCCTTGAGCTGTTCTATAACGGCCTGTATCAGGCTGGAATCACTTCGGATGCCGCACCCCTTTCCTTTTTTGGGGCCGCCGCCTCGAACCCGGCATGGCGGACCCGGCTTTCTGACGTAGATCCCCCTGCCCGAAGAAGCATCAACCGGGGAATAGCGGGCTGCTGTCCGATGGTATAAGCCCGCTGTCCTGTGCCTTGGAAAAGAGGGTTTCGATTGCACGGGTACCTTCCGTCCCGATATCCATGGAAAATTCGTTCACATACAGGTTAATATGCTGCTGAATGACGGCCGGCTCCATTTCCTGTGCATGCTCTCTGACATAGGGTATTGTCTGATCCGGATGGGCAAAGGCAAAGGCAATGCTGTCGCAAATGGCTTTCTCCACTTTTTTGACGATGCTCAGCTCCAGATTTCTGCCGACGGCAATACATCCTAAGGGAACCGGAAGCCCGGTCTGCTGCTCCCACCACACCCCCAGATCCAGAATGCTGACCAGGCCGTATTCCGGGTAGGTGAACCTGCCTTCATGAATGATCACGCCATAATCAAAGTTACCGTTTGATACTTCCGGCATGATCCGGTCAAATGTCATGGGAACCGCCCTGGGCGGTTTGCCCAGATAAAGACCCGTCAGCAAACAGGCGGTGGTGTCCATTCCCGGAACCGCGATCACTGCATCATTCAGAGATGCGATATCGCTTCCGGGTCTTGCCACAATCAGCGGCCCGCAACCGCGGCCGAGTGCGGCCCCGCTTTTTAAAAGCCAGTAGTTTGACCTGAGTTTCCCCATGGCCGCAACGGAGAGCTTTGTGACGTCATAAACGCGATTTCGGGCGGCCTGATTCAGTGTCTCCACATCCGCAAGGGATATCTGAAACGATACATCCGGACATATGACACGGCCCTTTGCCAGCCCGTAAAAGCCGAAAGTATCATTGGGACAGGTGGAATAGGCCAGAGATAACCGGGTTGTCATGGTGCTCCTTGATGAAAAAATCTATGATATCCGCTGCGGCCTCCCCTGCCCGTTGGCAAGCAAGCGAAAGGTTCCATTGGGACAAATCCCTTTTCCCCACCATATTGCTGGCGCAACGAATTTCCAGAAACGGCAAGTGGTAATAATGGGACAGAAAGGCAGCTGCCGCGCCTTCCATGGACTCCATGCAGGGCGAAAAAACCTTGAACAGAAAATCCGCCCGTTCCTCTGATCCGGTGACCGTCGATCCGGTTATAAACGGCCCTCTGAATACCCCGATTCCGGTTGAGCCAAAAACCGTCCTCAGCCTAAAAAATGCTGCCTCGACCACATCCGCGTTCAGGGGATAGTTCGCCTTATACGCCTTGCCGCCGGATTCCATAACGGGAAAAGGCAACTCCATCAAGGGCGCGTGATGCTCTCCGGTTTCTATTCCAAGGTGAACATCCACCTCGGCCGTGGCCACGGCAATGTCCCCGATGGCCATACCAAACTGCCTGAATCCACCGCCGCAACCTGCCTGAATCATCAGCAGGGGTCTTCGTATTCCACGCAGGCGGTAATGGCCTGAACCGTGTTGACAATTCCGGGACCGGTTACGACAATGTCTCAGCGGAATCCCATCTCAACCGGCCGCAATGAACCGATCGGCCGCCGATCATACGACGGAGCGATGGCAATTGATGCGATCCAGAACCCCCTGTATCTCGGGCGCCACCGCCGCAACAACCAAAATGGAACCATACGCCATTTCAGACCTTTTCAACCCCTTTTTGAATCAGTTGCACCAGATCTGCAATCCACGCCTGGATCCCTGCCATATCCCCGTCAAAAAGCCCGAGACCGGCATCCATATGCGGAACAGCCTGGGCCTGAAGGAACCGGTCCATCACGGCATCCAGCATGAAGGCAGCCCGGTTCAGGTCCACGTGATCCGCCAACTCTCCCCTGTTGCCTTGCGTCTTCAAGCAGGGAGCGAATATACTCGAGACTGTACTGGCGCAGCGCCAGCAGCATGTCATTGCGGAAAGGAATGGTGTCGTCCGTCAAAAGCTGAAGGTAAAGCCGGTAGAGCAGCGGATGCTTTCGAATGAACCATGCGCCCGCCAGGAGCGTATCATTGAGACGTGAAGGCAGGTCTTTCCGGCGGGAATTGTCCCGCACATCCCGGAGATTGTCCTTGACCCTTTCAAGGGCGCGGGAGAATACAAACCGGAACAGCCCGTCCTTGGTTCCAAAATACTGAAACAGAGAGCCCTTGGCGATACCCAGGCGGCCCACGATGCTGTTGATGCTGGCGCCGGCATACCCCTTCTGGCTGAATTCTTCCGAAGCGACAGAGAGAATGCGCTCTTTTTTTTCTTCCGGTAGGTTATGAAACCGTTCTGCCGCGGTCACAACTATCCTTCCTTTTGACAATCAACAATGAGACGACTGTCTGAAATAAAAAAACCCGCTCTCCATCACAGTAATAAACTGCAAACAGATGCGGGTTATCAATTTCAAGTGGTGCCGAAGGGGAGACTCGAACTCCCACCGGAGTACTCCGACTAGACCCTGAACCTAGCGCGTCTACCAGTTCCGCCACTTCGGCAAATCGAACATCAAATAGATTGATTTAATGTTCGATTTGGTCTAAATAGATTTTTTTTATGTGCATGTCAAGTTAATTGTTTTTCAGGATACGATTTTTCATGGAACTTATCAAAAGTCTGAATCATATCGACCGGCCATTTAAAAACGCGGTCATCACCATCGGCAATTTTGACGGCGTTCACATCGGACATCAGGCGCTTTTTCATGAAGTCATCGAAAAGGCGGAGGAGATCGGCGGAACCGCCATTGCCATGACGTTTGATCCCCATCCGCTTCGGGTATTGAACCATAACAAGACATTGTCCCTGATCACCCTGAGCGAGCACAAACTGGAGCTGATTTCAGCCTCGGGCATTGATGTGTTGATCTGCATTCCGTTTACCCACGAGTTTGCCGCCATGTCCGCCAGGTCTTTTGTGGAGCAACTGGTAAACCGCGTGGGAATGAAGGCCATTATCACGGGGAACGATTATACGTTCGGCAGGAACCGGGAAGGCAATGTGGACTCTGCTTGAAAAGCCTGGGGCAGGAAATGGGATTTGAAGTCCTGGTTTCCGACTGGATACAGGCATCATCGGTCAAACCCGGCAGAATCAGCAGTACGCGAATCCGGGAACTGATTGCAAAGGGGAAGGTCGCCTCTGCGAAAAAATTGCTGGGCCGGTTTTATCAGGTACGCGGAACCGTGGTCAGCGGCCGGAATCGCGGAGGAAAACTCCTGGGGTTTCCCACTGCCAACATCGATACTTCAGGATGAACTTTGCCCCAAAGCCGGGGTTTACGCCGTAACGGTTGAATGCCTGGACAGGCAATTCATGGGCGTTGCCAACATCGGCTACAGTCCCACCTTCAGCGACAACATCTTTACGGTTGAAGTCCATATCCTGGATTTTCATAATGACATTTATGGAAAGAATATTCGGGTCAATTTTGTCAAGCGCATCCGGGATGAAATCAAGTTTTCCGGCATATCCGAGCTTTCCGAGCAAATTCGTAAAGATATTGAATATGCTCGTGGGGTTCTTTCCCAACTGGTTTAACTTAAATGAAAAAAACCGCGTCGTTGTCCCTTTTCATCGGACTGGCCATTTCCATTGCCGCCCTGTACCTGGCATTCAGACAGGTCCCCTTCAGCGACCTGATGGCCTACCTGAAATCCATCAATTATCTCTGGATTATTCCGACGATATTGCTGGCTCTGACCGGATTCATGCTAAGGGTATATCGCTGGCAGTTGATTCTGGGATCTTCGCAGCCACGTTGGTTTCTGGCAGGCCTTTCATCCCCTGATGATCGGATTCATGCTGAACTGCATTCTTCCGGGAAGGGTGGGCGAAGTCGCCAGGCCGGTCATTCTGCAGCAGAAAGAACAGGTTCCGTTTTCGACAGGTCTGGCAACCGTTGCCGCGGAGCGAACCTTTGACGCCATGATTCTGCTGCTGCTTTTTTCATGGATGCTCACGGTGGTTCAGATTGATCCGGTGATGGAAATCCACTTCGGCGGTTATGTTCTCAACAAAACCCTCCTGCATCAGCGCGCGCAAAGGCATCATGCGCCTGAGCCTGCTGCTTTTGGCCGGTATCGTGCTGGTGGCGCTGGAATCCAGCCGGAACTGGATGAACCGGCTGTTTCTCTGGATTCCAAAGCTTTTTTTTTTCACCAGCCAGGCCTTTCAGGAACTGGTTTACCAGCGCGTCAGCCTGGTCCTGGTCCGGTTCACGCTGAGTTTTTCCAGAGGGTTTCTGCTGCATTAAGGAACCCTGGAAAATGGCCGGATGTTTTGCTCTTTCGCTCTTGATCTGGGGGTTGAATGTTTTATCTTATTATACAATGACCCTGGGTGCTCCTGGCATTGAGTTGTCTTTTGCCGAGCTTTCCGTGGTCATGGTCATCGTCTGCCTGTTTATCTCGATTCCTTCCGCACCAGGATTCTGGGGAATCTGGGAGGCGGGCGGCGTGTTTGCCCTGGCCCTTTTTGGCGTATCCGCCAAGGATGCGGCCGGATTTACCCTGGCCAATCATGCGGTCCAGATGCTGCCGGTGATCGTGGTCGGCATGGGATCGGCGATTGTGACAGGCGTGAATGTCTGGAAGATTTCCCGTGAAGTCGAAAGTTAGGGGCGGATGAAGCGTCAGTACCCCGCTTGCAATGGTCAGGAATAATCGCTGACCACCAATTCAGTTGAGACATTTTTATGGCAATACTTGAAATATTGGAATATCCGGACGGTTTTCTGAGCAAACCCGTCCTTCCGGTAACCGATATCAACGGCGATCTTCAGCAGAAGATCGATGACATGGCGCAGACCATGTATCATGCGCCGGGCGTCGGACTGGCCGCCTCCCAGGTGGGGATTAACCAGTGCTTTCTGGTGTACGACGTATCCCCCCGGGATGATAAGCGCGCGCTTCATGTCCTGATCAACCCGAGAATCGTCTGTCAGGAAGGCGAAATTCTTTCCGAAAATGAAGGCTGCCTGAGCGTTCCGGATTACCGGTCCGACGTTGTCCGCTTTTCGCAGATTCAGGTGGAAGGCGTGGATCGGGACGGAAATCCGCTTTCCTTTGAGGCGGAAGGCTATCTGGCCATTGTATTGCAGCATGAAATCGATCATTTGCAGGGAGTCCTGTTTATTGATCGCATCAGCGCGCTCAAACGCAATCTTTATAAAAAACGCATCAAAAAGCGACTGAAACAATCATGATGGCCTGTAACAATGCTCTTCTTATCGCATCGTGTTCATGGGCACACCCGATTTCGCGGTTCCGGCGCTTAAAAGCCTTTGCAGCAGCGGGCACAGGGTTCTGCAGGTGGTTACCCAGCCGGACCGGCCCAAGGGACGCGGAAAGACGGTTGTTTTTCCGCCGGTCAAAGCGGCTGCGCTGGATCTGGGATGTTCCGCTCATCCAGCCCCAGTCGGTCCGGACTCAGGATTTCTGCGATGCGATGACCGCGCCTTGAGCCCGATCTATTGGTGGTCGTGGCCTATGGTCATGTCCTGCCCCAGCGGATACTGGCGATTCCGAAACTGGGGGCCGTCAACATTCACGCATCCCTGCTTCCCAGATACCGGGGTCCTGCGCCCATTCAATGGGCCGTCATCAATCGGGAAATAGAGACCGGCGTTACGCTGATGCTGATGGATAAAGGACTGGATACGGGAGATATCCTGTCGTCGGCATCGGTTCCGATTCTCCCTGATGACACATCCGGATCCCTGCATGACCGGCTCGCCTTGCTGGGAGCGGATCTATTGATTCAGACCCTGAACTATTATGAAGTGCACCGGAAAAATGCAACCCCCCAGGTCCATGAACAGGCCAGCTATGCCCCGCTTTTGAAAAAAGAAGACGGGCATCTGGACTGGCGGCAGACCGCCGATGAACTGGAAGCGCGCATCCGGGGACTGACGCCGTGGCCCGGCGCATATTGTTTTTATAATGGAAAGCGGATCAAGATATACCGGGCATGCCCAAAAATCCATTGTGACGCATGGAGCCTCCCGGCACGGTCTTGAAAGGGATTTTCAAATGAGCTGACCGTGGCGACCGGCAAGGATGCGCTGGTCATACAGGAGCTTCAAGGCGATTCCGGAAAACGCCTTTCGGCTCAGGATTTTCTGCGAGGCCACCCCATTTTGCCGGGAGCCGTACTGACATAAGCATTTTTTCAACCGTTCCTGACCCAAGAGGTTTCATGCCGCCCAATTCCCGTCTGATTTCCTTAAGCGTTCTCAATGAAGTGGACCAGGACAAACAAACCCTGGACCATCTTCTGGACGCCACGTTTACGCGAATCGGAAATCTGCCGCAGCGGGAGAAAAATCTTACCTTTACAATCGTTTATGGGGTATTGCGCCATCGAAAACGCCTGGATTGGATTCTTGGCCATTTTTCCAGGACCGGACTGAACAAACTGGATCCGGAAGTGCTCAACATCCTCAGAATCGGCCTTTTTCAGATGGTCTATCTCACCCGCATCCCTGTGTCCGCTGCCGTCAATACCGCCGTTGATCTGGCCAAAACCCTTAAAAAACCGTGGCTGGCAAAATTCGTCAACGCCGTTTTGCGCGCTGCCGCCAGAGAATATCCGGCAGCTGTCCCCTCCGGATATGGAAAAAGATCCGGTTTCGGCGGTTTCCATTGAAAAATCCATGCCCCGAGTGGCTGATCAGCCGATGGATTCCCCGATTCGGCCTATCCCAGACCCTTTTACTCTGCGATATCATCAATACCATTCCGCCCCTTACCCTTCGGGTCAACACCCTTAAAACAACCCGAAGCGCCCTTCTGGAATCCGGGAGCCTTCATGCCCGCCGCATGGAACCGACTGCCTATGGTCCGGATGGCGTCCGGCTGGATCATCCGCAAGATCCGGTCGCCTACAATGGCAGGATTCAGGGAAGGTTTTTTTCAGGTTCAGGACGAAGCGGCCCAGCTTGTCACGCTGCTTCTGGACCCCCGGCCCGGAGAAACCGTGATGGATGCCTGCGCCGGCATGGGCGGGAAAACCGGTCACATTGCCCAGCGAGATGAAAAATACGGGAAAGATTCTGGCTCTGGACATCAGCCCGGACAAGCTTGAAAAAATTGCATCCGGAAATGCGCCGCCTGGGAATATCCATCGTGGAAACCCGGGTGCATGACCTCAGCCGGCCCCTCGAACCCCGACTGGATCGGAAAATATGACCGGGTGCTTCTGGATGCCCCCTGCTCGGGCCTTGGCGTTCTTCGCCGCAATCCGGACATCAAATGGCGGGCTTCGCCGGATCGGCTGGAGCACTGCCAGGTCCGGCAGATCGCTTTTCTGGATCAGGTATCGCAGTTTGTCAAACCTTCCGGCGTTCTGGTCTATGCGGTCTGCAGCATGGAGCCCGAAGAAAATGAAGCCGTGGCGGCCGCGTTTTTGCGCGATCATCCGGCATTTTCCGTTGAAAATAACCCTGCCGGACTGCCCCCGCAAATCCGTTCTCTGATGAATCCCGAAGGACATCTGAGAACTTTTCCGCATCTTCACGACATGGACGGTTTTTTCGCCGTCCGTTTCAGAAGAAGCGCTTGATTCATGGAGAAAATATAATGACAATTTTGGTTACCGGCGGCGCCGGTTATATCGGCAGTCATGCCTGCGTGGAACTTCTGGCCGCCGGCTATCCGGTGGTTGTGGTGGATAACCTGTCCAACAGCAAGGTGGAATCCCTGAGACGGGTTCAGCGCATTGCCGGAAAATCGCTGGCGTTTCATCAGGTGGATCTGAGAGACAAAGCCGCGCTCTCCGCCGTCTTTGACGCAAACGATATTCGAGGCCGTGATTCACTTTGCCGGCTTTAAAGCCGTGGGGGAATCCGTTACGTTTCCGCTTCGCTATTATCAGAACAATATCACGGGAACCCTTGTCCTGTGCGAAGTCATGAAGCGCCATCAGGTCAAGAATCTGGTGTTCAGCTCATCCTGCACGGTATACGGAGATCCGCACCGCGTTCCGGTCACCGAGGATTTCCCCCTTCATGCCACCAACCCTTACGGTCGCACCAAGTTGATGATCGAGGAAATCCTGAAGGACATTTACGTCTCGGATCCTGCCTGGAATATCGCCCTGCTCCGCTATTTCAATCCGGTAGGCGCGCACGAAAGCGGACAGATCGGCGAAGATCCCAACGGCATCCCCAGCAACCTCCTGCCCTATATCTCGCAGGTGGGGGTGGGAAAGCTGAAGGAGCTTCAAGTATTTGGAAATGACTACCCGACACCGGACGGCACCGGTGTCCGGGATTTCATTCATGTGGTGGATCTGGCTGCCGGCCACATTCATGCGCTGAACAAGCTTGCCGGAAATCCGGGAATCGTCACCTTCAACCTGGGCACCGGAAAGGGCTACAGCGTCCTGGAAATGGTCACGGCCTTTGAAACCGCCAGCGGCAGGCGCATTCCCTACCGGATCGTGGCGCGCAGACCCGGGGATGTGGCCAGCAGCTATGCGGATCCTTCCAAGGCGCAAAGGGAAATGGGCTGGACCGCCCGGCGATTTCTGGACGATATCTGCCGGGATGCCTGGAGATGGCAGTCTCAAAACCCGAACGGATACGATTGAGCTATTGGGTTTGTGTTGACACCCGATTCGTGAATGGATATTACGTCTGAATAGAAATCAGACTTCCAATCAAAATCCTAAATGCTAGAATTCGAATTTACGCTGCTACAATTTCATTTCATTTATTTATTTTAGAGGATGTTTCGTTTATGACAGGTGAAAATGATATCGTTTTAATCCATTTTGAAGACAAGCCCCTGGTTTTTGCCAGAATAGAGGACATTACAGAGGATTACAAACCCGGCTGGAATCACGTCAAGCTGCTTCTTCTGCAGGTTCCGCTTCAAACCGTTACCTGGATTCTGAGAAACGCCTATATCGATGGCGATCCGTTTACGATGGATGGGAAAAAAGTGCGGCTCGAAAAAATAATCTGCCCGGAAGATCCCGAGGAAAAAATTCCCGATACCGAAGCCGCAACTGAATCCAAACCCGCACCCGGAACCAAGGTCATCTCGTTTTCCGATTTCAGAAAAAAATGAAACAAGGGAGGTGTTCACATGGAACTCAAAACCGTAGCAATCGAAAACCCCGATGGACTCAACCTGATACTGGGTCAGTCCCATTTCATCAAAACCGTTGAAGACATTCATGAAGCCATGGTGAATGCCGTGCCCATGGCCAAATTCGGACTGGCTTTTTGTGAAGCCTCGGACGTCTGCCTGGTCAGATATTCCGGCACGGATGACGCGTTGACCGCGCTGGCTCAAAAAAATGCGCTCAGCCTTGCCGCGGGCCACAGCTTCATTCTCTTTATGAAAGATCTCTTTCCGGTCAATGTCCTGAACGCCATCAAGAACGTTCCGGAAGTGTGCCGCATTTTTTGCGCAACCGCCAATCCGGTTGAGGTGATTGTTGCGGAAACCGCGCAGGGAAGAGGGATTTTAGGGGTCATCGACGGGTTTGCCTCAAAAGGCATCGAAACCGCCGATGACATTCACCATCGCAAGGATCTTCTTCGAAGATTCGGGTATAAACTCGGATGACCGCCGAATTGACCCCTGAAGAGCTGCGGGGCGTCTGCAGCGTTGACCAGTTTCAGTTTGCCGACACTTCCGAACTGGATCCACTGGATGAGGTCATCGGCCAGGAACGGGCGGTTCAGGCAATCGATTTTGGTCTGAACATGAAGAGCCCCGGGTACAATATCTTTGTTACCGGCATCGCGGGCACGGGCAAATCGACCATCGTCAAGGAAATTATCGGCAAATTCGCCGCAGAGCTTCCGGCGCCCGATGACTGGTGCATGGTCAATAATTTCAAGGATGAATACTGCCCCAAGGCCCTCAGGGTTCCTTCGGGAAAGGCGGTTTTGTTCAGCAAATCCATTCACCGGCTGATTGACGATTTAAAGACGGAACTTCCAAAGACATTTGAAAGCAAGCTGGCACAGGACCGCATTTCGGAAATTCAGAACGCGTTTGTGGATCAGCAGAAAGCCCTGCTGGAAAAAGTCGAAGTATCCGCGGAGCAGAAACAGATCCGGATCAGCCGGGACGACTCCGGATATCAGCCCGTTCCTTACAGGAATGGCAAACCGGTCTCGGCAGAGGAATTCGAGGCCTTTTCTCTGGAAATGCAGTCCGAAATCGAAGAAAACCTCCGAAAGATTCAAATCGAGCTTGAAGCCGCGCTTCGGGAAATCAACAAGCTGAACCAGATCATCAATGACCGGGTGGAAGCCTACATGGAAGAGGTCACGCGCCGGCTGCTTCAGGACCGGCTCAAGCCCCTTCAGGACCCGTACATCGGCTATGAAGACATTCTTTCCTTTCTTCAGGCCCTTGAAGACGATGTGGTAGAAAACCTGGACCGTTTTGTGACCCTGCCCGACGGGAAAAGGACATGTCCGGACGATGCCGAATCCAATCATGAAGCCGCTCCTTTTTTTCATCGATACCGCGTCAATATCCTGGTTGAGCAGAAATCGGAGAAAGGCGCGCCGGTTATTTTCGAAACCAACCCCACTTACTCAAATGTCATCGGCCGCATCGAAAAACGCGCTTACATGGGCGCCGTTACAACGGATTTTACCCTGGTGCAGGCCGGCGCGCTGCTGAAAGCCTGCGGCGGATATCTGATGATGGAGATTGAGCCGCTTCTGTTGAACCCTTATGTCTGGGAAGCCCTGAAACGCTCGCTTCAGAACAAATCTCTGGCCATCGAAGATGTGCCGTCGGATGCGGGGTCTCAATCGGCATCGCTTCGCCCGGAATTGATTCCGCTGGAGGTAAAGGTCATCCTGCTCGGCAACTATGAGATGTTTGAATCGCTTCAGAATTTTGATTCCAAATTCAACAAGATCTTCCGGGTCCGGGCGGATTTTGATGATGAGGTGGCCCTGAATGCCGATGCCGTCCAGAAATATGCCCGGTTTATCGCAAGGGTCTGCAAGGCTGAAAAACTGCTTCCGTTTACGCCGGATGCGGTTGCGGCAGTCGTCGAATACGGCAAGCAATCCATAGAAGATAAAAACCGGCTTTCGCTGCGCTTTGGCCCGATTGTGGCGCTTCTGAAGGAAGCGGACTACTGGGCGCAAAAAGACCGATCCCAGCGCGTTACCGCCGGTTATGTGTCCCAGGCCCTGAATGAATACCGGTTCCGCTATAACCTCTACGAAGAAAAGATTCATGAATCCTATATGGATGGCACGGTTCTTCTGGATGTTGCCGGTTCGGTTGCCGGTCAGGTCAATGCGCTGGCCGTGTATCAGATCGGCGATATCTCCTTTGGCCGCCCTTCCCGAATCACGGCCGAAACCTTCATGGGAAAACCCGGCGTCATCAATATCGAAAGAGAGACCCATTTAAGCGGAAATACCCACGACAAGGGGGTCCTGATCCTGTCGGGATATCTGGGGAAAACCTTTGCCCAGCTTTATCCCCTGAGCCTGACCATCAGCATTGCATTTGAACAGAACTACGGCGTGATCGACGGCGACAGCGCCATCATCCTCGGAACTCTATGCCGTTATTTCAAGTTTATCCGATGTTCCCATTTTTCAGGGCATCGCCGTGACCGGTTCGGTCAACCAGAAGGGGGAAATTCAGGCCATCGGCGGCGTGAATGAAAAAATCGAAGGGTTTTACGATGTTTGCAAAACCCGGGGGCTGACCGGCCGGCAGGGCGTGATGATTCCGGCTGCCAACGTGAAAAACCTGATGCTGAAGCAGGAAGTCGTGGAAGCGGTTCGACAAAATCTCTTTCATGTCTATCCGGTATCGACCATTTCCGAGGGAATGGAGATTTTAACCGGAATGCCCGCCGGAACAATGGATTCGAATGGCATTTATCCGGAAACAACCGTCTTTGGAAGGGTTCAGAAAAAACTGAAATCGTTTTTGAAACGATCCATGGAATTCAGCCATCCCCTGGGGGCACCGCATGCGCCGGTTTTTTATCCCGAGTCATAGCCTTTCCGGCGATAGCCCGGTCATCACCGGCGATGACGCCGGCCATATCCGAAACGTTCTCAGGCTGAAACCCGGAGATGAGATCGAGCTGATTGACGGCACCGGCCTGGAATGCGATGCCCGGATTGTCCGCATGTCGTCCGGAAAAGTGGAGGTGTCGATCCTCCGGCGGCGCTTTTCGGAGTCCCGGTCCGCCCTTCGCCTGATTATCGCCCAGGCGATGTTAAAGGACAACAAGCCGGATGTCATTATCCGGCAGATTACAGAGATGGGCATCCACGAATGGGTTCCCTTTGCCGCGCACCGCTCGGTTCCGGTTCTGAATGCCCAACGAATCCGCACCCGCAAAGACCGATGGGAGAAAATCGCCATCGAAGCCCTCAAACAGTGCCGGCGCAGCAACCTCCTTAAAATATCCGATCTGCTGACTTATGATGCAATGCTCGCTTACGGCCGGGATTGCGACATCAAACTGATATTCTGGGAAGATGAATCGCCTTCCAGACCGTTTGAATTGCCCGATGCGAATGCCGGTTCCGTTCAGAGCGTCATGGCGATTATCGGCCCCGAAGGCGGTTTTACCCCGGAAGAAATCGCCGCTGCCAGAGCCTGCGGGTACACGACCGTATCCCTGGGACCCCGTATTTTAAAAGCCGATACGGCAACCCTTGCCGTCAGCACCTTGCTGCAATACGGGTATGGCGACATGAGACCGTTGAAACCATCCGCCCTGCCCTTCCAATACGGAGAGTCAATAAGGAAATATTTCCTTTTATTTCAGAGCATCATGATTCAACCGAATTTATTGTTGACAAAACATCCGCCATTCAATATAAATCATCGTGTTTGGAGGCCGAGGTAGCTCAGTCGGTAGAGCAGGGGACTGAAAATCCCCGTGTGGGCGGTTCGATTCCGTCCCTCGGCACTTTAAAAATCAAGGGGTTACGGCTAAATGCTGTGACCCCTTTTTCTTTGGAAAGCCAATCTGTCATAAATTTTTATCCAGTGGGAAGAGACTATCCGAGCCGAAACAGCACAAAAAGACAACTTCAAGCTATTCCCGGAGTGAAATGATATCTGATCCCGTCAGACGCTGGCTCATCTTTTTGATTGCCAGCCTGCTGTTTTTACTCTCCCAGTTTTACCGGGCTTCGGTAGCTGTCATTGCCCCGGATCTGATCCGGGATCTGGGCATGGACACACGCGGACTCAGCCTGATTTCAGCCGCATTTTTTTACGCCTTTGCCTTGATGCAAATCCCGATCATCATGTACCTGGACGGTATCGGACCCAGGTTGTCCATGGCCGCGCTTTCCCTGATCGCAGTTATTGGCGCCATGATGTTTGCCATGGGGCACTCCCTGACCGTACTGGTGACCGGCCGAATGCTTATAGGAATCGGAATGGCCTGTAATCTTATGGGAACCCTCAAGCTCATCACCTTATGGTTTACCCCCCTGCGTTTTGCCACGCTGTCCGCCCTGGTAACCTCCCTGGGCACGGTCGGCAACCTGATCGCCGCAACACCGCTGGTGCTGATAGTTCAGGCAGTGGGATGGCGAAACTCCTTTCTGATTATCGCCGGAATCAACCTGCTTTTAACGCTTCTTTTTTATCTTATTACACGGGACCGGCCCGAATCATCGGTGAGCCGGGATGTCCCTAAAGCGGCATCGACCCATATCCGGGAAATACGGATCAACCTCCGCCACCTGTTCGGGGAAAAGGATTACTGGATTATTTCACTGGGTACGTTTTGCCGCTATGGTATTTTTGCGGCTGTCCAGTCCCTTTGGGCAGCCCCGTTTCTGATCAATGTAATCGGCATTTCTGTTGTATCTGCCGGCAATCTGCTTTTGTTGATGAGCATGGGTATGGTGATCGGCAGTCCGGTCTGCGGATGGCTTTCCGATGCGGTATTGAAAAACCGCAAGGGCATTATTGTTTCCGGACTGATTGCCATGGGAGCGTTACTGTCCCTGCTAACAAGATTGTCATCCGGTACCTCCATGATGCTGCTCTGCGTTCTTTTTTTTGGTTTTGGATTTATCAGCAGTTCCGGGGGCATCATGTATGCCCATATCAAGGAGAAGATGCCGGCCGAACTTGCGGGAACGGCCATGACCGGAATCAATTTTTTCACCATGATCGGCGGGGCTGTATTTCTTCAGGGACTCGGGAATATGATGCATTTTTTTCACCCCCGGGAGTCTCTGGGCGATTCCGCATTTACGATTGCGTTTTTATTCTGCGCGATCTGTCTGTGGATCACCGCCGCTTTTTATTTGTTCACTGTGGAAACTCTGAGAAAAAAACCATAATCGACCATCACCGCCAGTTATCATGAATCCATTTTAAGCTGACCCGTCAAAGCCCTTGTCAAAGGGCCCCGGAAAACAAGGTGCCCTCAGTCGTCGGTAACAGGTTGAGGATTTTCATAAAAATATGTAATTTTTCCAGCGGCGCCAGTCTGGTTCTTGCAGGCAATTTCGAAAACAAAGGCTTTTGCACCTATTAATCTGAAGACCTGGACATAAATAACTGAAAATTTGTGAACTTCATCTGAAAGGACGCCATAAATGACAGTTTCATTCTTCCCATAGGACTCCTCCAAAGGATATGATTTACTGTGCTCAAGGTCCCCTATTCGGTATAAACCAAATTATTTGACAGTCATGACAGCTTTATAATAGCGGTAACAGATTAGCTTTTTGAAAATTTATCACAAATAGCTGACGTCAGAAGAAGTTTTCTGATATGTTGCTATCCATGATCGATGGAAGCCACAAAGAGCCGGTTGTTTTTCGTTATCGGGGCAAAGACCTGACCGCTGATGACATCACGTTCATTAATGAGATCATCGAGCGGGATAATAGTCATGGCCGCAGTTACATTGCCCGGCAGCTCTGTGAAGCCTGGCAATGGAGACAACCCAACGGCAATTTCAAAGAATATGCTGCCAGAGATCTTCTGCTACGGCTTGAAGAAAATGACTTTATTCTGCTGCCAGCCCGTAAGCGGCCTAAGAATAACAGCAAAATCAAAAACTTTGATCAGATTCCGCAATATCAAAGAAAGGAGTGCAAATGAAATCATTTTTAAAAATACTGACCGGTCTCATTGTTATCGCCTTATTCAACATTGCAGTTGTTATAAATGCAAATGCCGGCGACTACCTTGGAGATTTCTGCTGGAATTTTTCAATCACGAACAATGGCTCGCCGGTTTCTGGCACAATCCGGTTGGGCATTAACCATATTGGAGGCGGACATTGTACCTTAGCGGCATTATTACTGTTACCGCACCGGCTTTTCTTCAATTTACAACTTTCGGAAACCTGGAATTTCTTAGCAATGAAATCCGCGGCACGATTACTAATCAGGGTAAGAGATTTGACAATCAAGGCAATTATACCGTTGGCATGGATATGTCTACCATCAGCTTGGACCCCAATACCCTAAACGGAACGATAGAAGGGTTTGGTATCTATAATGAGAAAAGCGAACTTTCAAAGGGTACCGTAACTTTCACCAGCTGTCCATAGCGTCAGATTTATCACCAAGGCACTTAATCCGTCGTTTCCATGGGTTATGCATGGACTGATGTGATAGGGAATTTGTGGACACTTTCTTAAGACTGATTTTATAATCCTTGAGGAGGTGTCCAATGAAAAAGCTCCTCTCCACAATAGGTTGCCAGAATGTTGAGTATTCACTTCCCGGTTTTCTCATGCATACCATTCGGATCCTTAAAGATGGCAGGACTCAACAAGAATGCAAGAATTCTTGATTTTCCAAATATAGTTCACGGGTATTCTGATTAGATAACTCAGACCAAACAGCAATGAACCTCTTTTACGGACGCCATCTCTTAATACATCCAATCGAATCTTTGTCCAAATATCCATATTTTTGTACGCCCTTTCCCCTTCTGTATAACACGATGGTATACATCTTATTTGTTAAATTTATACCATCACCAAATAAAGAAGGCTGAGTTGGGGTGTCACACTTTTAAACCCCCTTCAACAGGGTAATGTCTGGTTCGGAAGTCTTTTAAATCATTTGACAGAAATAGCCGCATTCAACAACGAATACGCGTATTACAAACCGAATCAACCTGTAATCCAGAAAACCATTTGGCTATGATATCAGTTCATTAATCTGAATTATGATTCCTTATGTTATTTTTTGCTTGCCAGGGATTATAATATAAGATAAATTACTAATTAAGATATTATCTTATATAAAGGCATCTTTTAATGGGTAAAGACAAATTCCAGGAACACCTCAGTGATTTTGAAGGCGCCTGTCGCAATGCAGGTCTAAAATTTACCCATCAGCGTCTTGAAATCTATCGCGAGCTGGCCGCTTCCACGGATCATCCTTCAGCAGAGGTGTTGCATCGCCGACTGATCAAGAAAGTCCCTATGCTTGCAATGGATACCGTTTACAGGACGCTGAGAATACTCAGCCAGCACGGTCTGATTCACAAGATAGAAACAATAGAGAGCCAGGCTCGGTTTGAAGTGGTATTCGAGCGTCATCAACATCTGATTTGCCGACAATGCCGGCAGGTTATTGATTTCCAGTGGCCATCGATTGATGACGTCTCGCTGCCGGATGAACTCAAGCACTGGGGTAAAATCGACAGCCGAAATGTCGTTATCTATGGAATCTGCAATAACTGCAGCCTGACAAAAACAAATAACAACATGGAGATAAGCAATGACAGAGACAAGCAAATTGACAAATAATCTGGTGCCCCGTCGCTGATAATCGGAATGTAAAGACAGCCGGCCCCGGATTTTGCACTCAAAAACAGCGTGACGTTCTTCTAACGATCCTTCAAGTCCATCATTGTTACTCTAATCATTTGATACGTCCGCTAAAGTTAATTGGATTGTTGGGCACCGGAGCACGATATTCATAAGCAGCACGGTGCATAAATTCAGACTACGAAAGGAGGAAACTTTATGAACGAAGATAGCAAGTGCCCGGTAACGGGCCGATCTAACAGTCAAGTAGCCGGCGGTGGCACATCGAACCGGGACTGGTGGCCGAACCAGTTGAACCTCAAGATTCTTCATCAGAACTCGCACATGAGCAATCCGATGGGCGAGGAGTTCAACTACGCCGAGGAATTCAAGAAACTCGACCTGGAGGCCCTGAAGAAGGACCTCTACGCGCTGATGACCGACTCGCAGGACTGGTGGCCGGCCGATTACGGTCACTACGGAGGGCTCTTCATCCGGATGGCATGGCACAGCGCCGGCACATACCGCACCGGCGACGGCCGCGGGGGCGCGGGGTCCGGCACCCAACGCTTTGCGCCCCTCAACAGCTGGCCCGATAACGTGAACCTCGATAAGGCGCGCCGTCTGCTCTGGCCGATCAAGCAGAAATACGGCAGGAAAATTTCCTGGGCCGACCTGATGATCCTCGCCGGCAACTGCGCGCTTGAGTCGATGGGCTTCAAGACCTTCGGCTTCGGCGGCGGGCGCGAAGACGTCTGGGAGCCGGAAGAGGACATCTACTGGGGGGCCGAGAGCGAGTGGCTGGGTGACAAGCGCTACTCCGGCGACCGGAATCTTGAGAATCCTCTTGCCGCCGTGCAGATGGGACTGATCTACGTGAACCCGGAAGGGCCGAACGGCAACCCGGATCCGGTCGCCTCCGGCCGTGATGTTCGAGAGACCTTCGCACGTATGGCGATGAACGATGAAGAGACCGTCGCCCTGGTCGCCGGCGGGCACACTTTCGGCAAGTGTCACGGCGCGGGCGATCCGGCGCTGGTCGGTCCGGAACCTGAGGCCGCCCCCATCGAAGAGATGGGGCTCGGCTGGAAGAGCAGCTTCGGCAGCGGCAAAGGCGGCGATGCGATCGGCAGCGGCATCGAGGGCGCCTGGAAGCCCAACCCGACCAAATGGGACATGGGCTATCTGAACGTGCTGTTCAAATACGAGTGGGAGCTGGTCAAGAGCCCGGCCGGCGCACATCAGTGGCTGGCCAAGGACGTGGCCGAAGAGGACATGGTGGTTGATGCGCACGACCCGTCGAAGACGCACCGGCCGATGATGACCACGGCGGACCTCTCCCTTCGCTTCGACCCGATCTACGAGCCGATCGCGCGGCGCTACCAGCAGAACCCCGAGGAATTCGCGGACGCCTTCGCAAGGGCGTGGTTCAAGCTGACCCACCGCGACATGGGACCCCGCTCGCGCTATCTCGGCGCGGAAGTCCCGGCGGAGGAACTGATCTGGCAAGACCCGGTGCCCGCTGTCGATCATGAGCTGATCGGCGCGCAGGACATCGCCGCCCTCAAGGGCAAGATCCTTGCCTCTGGCCTGTCCGTCTCCCAACTGGTCTCAACCGCCTGGGCGTCGGCGTCCACGTTCCGCGGCTCCGATAAGCGCGGCGGGGCGAACGGTGCGCGCATTCGTCTTGCGCCGCAAAAGGATTGGGTAGTCAACCAGCCGGCCCAACTGAAGACTGTGCTGCAGACCCTTGAAGGAATCCAGAAGGAGTTCAACAGCGCGCAGTCCGGCAAGAAGAAGGTGTCGCTTGCCGACCTGATCGTTCTGAGCGGTTGCGCCGGCGTTGAGCAAGCGGCGAAGAATGCCGGTCATGATGTGACCGTTCCCTTCACGCCGGGACGCACGGATGCGTCGCAGGAGCAAACCGACAAGGTGTCTTTCGCCGTACTCGAACCGGCTGCAGACGGATTCCGAAACTACCTCAAAACCAAATACACCGTATCGGCGGAGGAACTGCTGGTTGATAAGGCGCAACTGCTGACACTGACCGCTCCTGAGATGACGGTTCTGGTTGGCGGCATGCGCGTCTTGAATACCAACTTCGGACAGTCCCGGCACGGCGTCTTCACCAAACGGCCAGAGACGCTCACCAATGACTTCTTCGTGAACCTGCTCGATATGAGAACGACGTGGAAGGCAACCTCGGAAGACAAAGACGTGTTCGAGGGTCGTGATCGCGCAACGGGCGAACTCAAGTGGACCGGCACCCGTGTCGACCTCATCTTCGGTTCGAACTCCCAACTCCGGGCCTTGGCGGAAGTCTATGGCAGTGAGGACTCCCAGGAAAAGTTCCTGCACGACTTTGTAGCGGCGTGGAACAAGGTCATGAACCTTGACCGCTTCGACCTCGCCTGATCATAGCATAAACGTCTTTGACGGCTTCTGAAGCGAATTCAGAACTGCAAATCGGATGATCAGGAAGCGATAGCCGCCAGAGGAATGACGTATGTTTTAAACGCTCACGGAAGCTATTCGCAACCAATGAAGGCGGCGTTTCAATACAGGCTGAAACGCCGCCATTTCTTTAGGCCCTTACAGACTGCCGGTCACAGAATCGGAGCCAAAAACACATAACATGAGCGCCTCAAGGCTGACACCTTTCACGTTGCTCCAGAGGGCACCTTAGGCGAGCGTTCAAGGGTGCAGCCATGTTGAAATCCAAACGGAGACATGCGAGAATGCCAAAGCACTGGGACAGGAAATGGCCCGTAAACTGGCAGAGAAAGGCGCATATAGTCTCTTGATGACAGGATTCAATATTTTCTAAAGGGGTGATCCTCCTGCACTTCCCTTTGTCCGAACTTTGAGTGATGCACCGCAAAAAAACAAGATAAAGGGAGTTGATAATGATATAATCATCACCTGTATGACCCATATTATGGGGTGAATATTCTTGATATATTGCGAGCGTGTGATATTTTTGCTTGTGTGTCTTTTCGAGAAAAACTGCAAAGCCCAACTTGAGTATTTCATAAGCGTTTTTCAAAAACTATTTGGGACTTGCAAAAAGTCGGCTCATAAGCTTTCTTAATTATACAGTATATTGAGAGGTGCCATGTAGGACATGGAAAAATCTGCAGAATTAATAAATGGCGACCCGATAAATGAGTTTCAACTTTGCGCCATGGCAATACTCGATGAATTTCTTGAAAAACAGAATTCATTAATTTATCCGCCCTTGAAAATTCAACCAGACTTTCATACAGATGAAAAAGCCTATGAGACTTCCAGCAGAAGGGCCTGTGCTTGGCCGGTTTTTATTGAAAAATCAGGAGAAGCATTCATGCTGCATTTGTGCGAAGAAAAGTTGCATTCCCTGTCTTTTCCTGCTCTGCAAGGTTGGTTGATCCACCATGCCGCCTTGTGTATTCCGAAACTGCAGCCTGTATTTTATTCGTGCAATTTTCTTAAGAATATCTATCCGCTCATGCCGGTATCCGGCCTGGCCACGAATCACATTCTGCAGGTCATTTCACATCTTGAACGGGCGCTGCAGCAGTATATGATTGTCGAATCCCTGATCGCTATGGGCTACGGGATTTCTCAGTGCCACTACTACTTTCACAAAGTCAGTGAGGATCCGGAAGATTTCGAAACTTACAACCTGCTCATCCCGCATGGTTGGAGTCGGTCACTTTTCATTTGTCGAATATTGGAAAATTATATGGGAATTTCTGTTCTGGCACGGCAAAGCGTCCATTTGTCAACGGAACTGGAATCATTTTGGTTGGATGGTCACAGGTATGTACTCCCGAGCGATTTGGCTCTTATTAATAGCATCAGCCAGATTCCAGCACTGTTGAACACTAGCCAATATTGCGATAAAGTCGTAGAGATGTTCAAAGCAGTTAAAGATACTCTTTTGCAACCCAAACCAGGTGAAACAGAAGGCCGCTCAGTTACCATCCATTAAATATTGAAATAACAGGCGCGAAATCATCAACTCCAGCAAAAGACAATTCCTGTGATTTTGAGTTCTGAATTTGAGCGGTTCACAGCGGCGACGTTTCAATAGAATTCCTTAAATGTCAAACTCTGTGGGTCCCCCGGCTTAGCGGTATTTGCCCTAAATTGATTATCTGGTATATGGCGATGAGGTAGTATTTCCGCCTTCCCCTGTCCAGTTGGTGTGAAAAAACTCTCCCCGAGGTCTGTCTACCCTTTCATAGGTATGCGCACCAAAATAATCACGCTGTGCCTGAAGCAAATTGGCCGGCAGCCTGGCGGTGCGGAAGCCGTCATAATAGGTGAGCGCGCTGGAATGGCAGGGTGATGGAATGCCGTTCTCGATTGCCGTCATAAGAACACGACGCAGACTGTCCTGAGCCTGCGCTGTTTTTTCTCGAAAATACGGTGCAAGCAGTAGGTTGTCCAGTTCCGGCTTTTCCCGGTAGGCATCTGTTATTCTATCAAGGAAAACAGAGCGGATGATACAGCCGCCACGCCATATCCTGGCGATCTCGCCATAGTTGAGGGCCCAGCCGTATTCTTTGGAGGCTTCCCGCATCAGATTAAAGCCCTGGGCATAGGAAATTATCTTTGCAATATAGAGTGCTTTTTCCAACGCGGCAAGAAACTGGTCTTTGTTCCCGGTGTATTTGGCTACCGGCCCCGGCAGCAGCGTTGACGCCTGAACCCGCTGATCTTTTTGCGCTGAAAGACATCTGGCAAAGACCGATTCGCTGATAAGAGACAGCGGAACGCCACCATCCAATGCAGCAATAACCGTCCATTTGCCGGTACCTTTCTGCCCGGCTGCATCCAGAATGGTGTCGATGAGAGGCGTGTTGTCCGTATCTTTGAAGGCCAGAATGTCTCCAGTGATTTCGATAAGATAACTGCTCAGCTCCCCTGTGTTCCACCGGGCAAAGATCTGGTGCATTTCATCTGCCGACATCTTCAGCACATCCTTCATGATATGGTATGACTCGCAGATCAGCTGCATGTCACCGTATTCGATGCCGTTATGGACCATTTTTACAAAATGACCGGCCCCGCCATTGCCCATCCAACTGCAGCAGAAAGAGCCGTCAGCCACTTTTGCTGAAATAGGTACCAGGATTGGTTGCAGATCCTTCCATGCAGAAAAAGAGCCTCCCGGCATTATGGACGGCCCTTTCAAAGCACCCTCTTCACCACCTGAAACGCCTGTTCCAATATATCGCAACCCCTTTTCTTCCATAAAGGCCACACGCCGCTCGGTATCATGATAGTTTGAGTTGCCGCCATCGATAACAATGTCGCCTTCTTCAAGGTAAGGAAGCAGTTGCTCGATAAAGGCATCTACCACAGCTCCTGCCTGCAGCATCATCATCACCTTGCGAGGACATTCAAGAGAGCCGACAAATTCCTTAACAGTGAGAAAGCCACGAATGCTTTTTCCCTTTGCCCGGCCTGACAGAAATGTATCAACCTTTGCAGTAGTCCGGTTGAATACGGACACTGAAAAGCCTTTACTTGCCATATTCAGCACCAGATTTTCTCCCATAACGGCCAGACCGGCGACACCTATGTCGGATAACTTGCTCATTGAAAATCCCATGAAATTTCTAATCAATTTTATTAAGTGTCAGCTCAGAAGCATGTTTACAACGGTCTGACCTATGGTCGTTTTTCCCCATCCCATTGGACCAAGTACGGCAATGACCATCACACACCTGAAAGGGAAAAAGCCGGGATGACCTTGATTCGTGGTTTTTCAAGACCATTTTCCATGCGGCCGATGCCGCGAACATGATGCGGTCTTCTTACCCCCTACCCTTTTACCGCACCCATTGTCAGGCCTTTGACCACATATTTCTGGAAAATCATGGTCAGGATAATTGCCGGAGTCATGATCGCAACGGCAGCCGCCATCACCCCGCCCCAATCAACTTCCGCGTAGGAAACGAAGTTGTAGACCGCGATGGGCAGCGTCTTGGTTTTTTCCATACTGAGAACCTGGGAAAACATGAAATTGTTCCAGGAGAAGATGAACGACAGGGTTGTTGCGGTAATTATGCCCGGTCCCGACAGCGGCAGAATAATGGCAAAAAAAGCATATTGACGGGTCGCCCCGTCCACCATTGCCGACTCCTCCATCTCGCGAGGAATCGTGTTGAAATACGTCGTCATGATCCATACCACGATCGGCAGTGCGATGAGTATATGGCTCAGGATCAGCGCCGTGTAGCTGTCCATAAGATTCAAGCGTGAAAAAACAATGTACCAGGGTACAAGAAAGGAAATCCCCGGCATGAGGCGGGCCAGAAGAATAAAGACCGAGAGTGTCTTTTGCGTGTACCGCGCAATTGAATACGCCGCCGGTAGCCCCAGTACCAGCGATAATCCAACGGAAACAATTCCGACGATTGTCGAATTCATGAAGTATTTCAGAAAATCCTGCTCTTCGAAAACTTTCACATAATTCTGAAGCGTCGGCGAAAAAAACAATTTCGGCGGCCAGGAAATAATATCGACCTGTGTTTTAAAGGATGATGACAGCATCCAGAGAAACGGAAACAATACGATGAGCGCAATCCCTGTAACGGTAAGATAAAAAAGTATATTTGATATGCGTTTCCTGTTCATCGCGGGCTCCTCAAATTTCCGAAGATCTGCGCAACTTCATGATTCCAAGGCTGCATCCGAAAACAACAAGGAACAGCACAACAAGTACGACTGAAGATTGTCCCATGCGGAAATATTCGAAGCTGTATTTGTATGCCATGATATTCAGTGTCTCCGACGCATAGCCGGGGCCGCCTCCCGTCATGGCATAAATGATATCGAAGGTTTTAAGCGCATCGATCAACCGGAGGATTGTTGCGGTCAAAATGACCGGCATGAGCATGGGAATCGTGACATATCTCAGTATCTGCAATTCACTTGCGCCATCCACGTGTGCCGCTTCAATCGGCTCGTTTGAGAGGCCCGCAAGACCTGCAAGCACAATAAGCGTGATCATGGGTGTCCACTGCCAGACATCGACAATGATCAGTGAAGGCAGCACCGATACCGCACTCGAGACCCACATGCTCTGCGGCAATCCAACAGAATCAAGTACAAAATTGGCAAGTCCGGTTGTCGGATCGAAGAAGAGATTGAAAACAATTCCGACAGCAACAGGTGTTGCTACGAGCGGCAGCAGGAGAAGAAGCTTTGCCAGACTCTTCCCGATAAATGCCCGGTTGAGAATGATGGCAATAGCAACCCCGAGTACACCTTCTATTGCCACCGCAAAAAAAGTAAAAAGAAACGTCCTGGTCAACGCATGTAAAAAACGCGGTTCCGTCAGCACCCGCACATAGCTCCTCAATCCGACAAAAGAAAGGGGAGAGCCGGAAGTCAGATTCCAGTTGGTAAAACTCAGGAAAAGAGTATAGAGAACGGGAAACACCATCAGCATGGCGACAAAAATGATCGCAGGCAGAGGAAACAATATCTGCAGATTCCGTTCCGTAAAACTAGAATGAGCCATAGGGTGCCTTTGAAATTACAACTGCGTGTAACCACTCACGTATTCAAGAGTCAGAATTCAGAAGCCAGAATGTTGGATGCGAGCCATTCTGGATTCTGACCCCTGAATTCTGTATACCTGCGCAGCTACAACTCCTTAAGATTACTTGCCGTATTCGCCGGTGTCCTGAAGAATCTCATTCACTTTGGCAACGTTTACTTTTGCCATTTTTTCAAGATTGGCCGATTCGCCCTTGGTATTGATGGATTCGATAACCAGTTCACCGATCAAGTCACGGGCTTCACCAACGGCACTCATGTAGGGTCGGTCCAGCGGATTGCCGTTCTTGGCTGCATAGGCGCGTGTTTCAACAAGACCGGGATTGACTTTTGCAAGAATCGCCTTGTCTTCCCAAACCGATGAGCGTGCCATGGTGATGTTGGCGAGCATTGCTTTGGCTGCAAGCTCTTTGCTTGTCGCCCACTCAAGAAACTTCATCGCCAGCTCCTTGTTCTTTGATTGTTTGGCAATGGCGATGCCCCAGGAAGTCACGATGAAAGGGGAATTCATTTTGGGCCCGGCCGGGAAATTGGCAATCCCGACATTCTCTGCAGCTACCTGAGTCTTGGCAGGATCGACAACCTGGCCATAAAACACGGATGCATCCGTCCACATGGCGACCTTGCCGGCCTGGAACAGCGGCATGATGTTTTCCCACGACATGGAAGTGACGCCTTTGGGACCGTAGTTACCCAGCATCATACCGTAAAAACGGATCGCATCGATGGCCGGTTTAGAATCAAAAACGGCAACGCCATTGTCGAGGTAAAGCCCGCCATAGTTGTAAACGTAGCTGGACAACTGGGTAACTGCGGCGGCACCCTTGCCTCGGGATGCGAATCCCGCGATATTATCCGAATTGATTTTTTTTGCCGTGGCTTCCAGTTCTGTAAAGTTTTCTGGAACCTTGAGTCCGGCTTGCTTGAGAACGTCTTTCCGGTAATACAGAACCTGCCATTCGGTTACCAGTGGGACTATGTAGGCTTTTGGGCCGAAGGAAGCAACGCTCATGACGTTCTTGGGGTAATCGGAAAAGTCAAATCCGGTGAGCGGTTCGTACCATCCGTTTTTATAGAACATTTTGCCTTCCTGAAGCGGGCGGGTCATGAAGACATCGACGGATGAAGATTTTGTCGCAAACTCGGTCGTCAGTTTCGTCGTGAGCTGTCCCTCCTGAAGACTTTCGGCATTCACCTTGATTCCGGTGGCGGTTTCAAATTCGGGAATGGCCGCCTTCAGCAGATCACCGTAAGGATGGTTTGCCAAAAGAACCCGAATTTCTTTTGTCTCAGCCATCGCATTGATGGACAAACACAGTGAAGACAGTGCAACCAGTGCAGCAAGCAGTAACTTTCTCATATATCCTCCGTAAATTAGTTGTGAACTGCACAAGCGACCTTATGAAAAAGCCGCATTAATCTAAAGCGGCAACGAACCGCCCCGCGAATACAGTAAAAATCAAATCCAAAAAAACCACATCACCGGCCGAACGCAGACCCATCCTCAGGGGGTTTCCTGCATTTCACACAATTGCCAGTGACGTTTCCGCATCAAAAATATGGGTTTTTATCATCTTCAAATCCACCTCAAGAATCTGTCCAACGGTCGGCGGGCAATCCGGCACCTCCATTCGGGCGACGATGGATTGATCCGCGCAGGTAAGATAGACGAAAATCTCCGATCCCAGGGTTTCGACCACATCCGCATGCGCCGTAATGGTGTTTGCGTTGGCGGTGCCCGTCGCAGCATCGTGCAGAGACATGTCTTCCGGACGCACGCCGAAGATCACCTGCCTGCCGACATGGTGTTCGAGCCGGGAATTGAACGTCTCAGGCGCCCGGACCCGGAAACCGGCAGCATCGATGAACACGGCACCATTTTCCAGAACCACCTTGGCCTCTATGAAGTTCATCGCCGGAGAGCCGATGAAGCCGGCAACAAAGCGGTTGGCAGGTTGTCCATACACCTCCATTGGTGCGCCGGTCTGCTGCAAGGCGCCGTTATGCATGATGAAGATCCTGTCGGCCATGGTCATGGCCTCCACCTGATCGTGGGTGACGTATATGATAGTGGCCCCCAGGCGACGGTGGAGTTTGCTGATTTCGGCCCGCATGGCTACCCGCAGCTTGGCATCGAGATTGGAGAGGGGTTCATCAAAGAGGAATACTTTGGGTTTGCGGACGATTGCCCTTCCAACCGCCACGCGCTGCCGCTGCCCTCCGGAGAGCTCTTTGGGTTTCCTCTCCAGCAGCGCCTGGATGCCGAGGATGTCCGCGGCCTCCTCCACCCGGGTATCAATCTCTTTTTTGCTCATCTTCCGGATCTTGAGGCCAAATCCCATGTTGTCCCGGACGTTCATGTGGGGATAGAGGGCGTAGTTCTGAAAGACCATGGCAATGTCCCGGTCTTTAGGCGGCATGTCATTTACGCATGTATCGCCAATGTATATCTGACCGGAGGTCGCTGTTTCAAGTCCGGCAATCATCCGCAGCGCCGTTGTCTTTCCGCATCCGGAGGATCCGACCAAAACCGCGAACTCGCGGTCCGCAATCTGGATCGAAAGATCGTTTACCGCCATAACCGAGCCGAATCGCTTTACAACGTTTTTCAAGATCACACTGGACATGTCACAGATATCCTCTCTCTTTCTGCAGCGATTCCTAAGGTTTGACAATGACCTTCATGAGCCCCGCTTCGCCTTTGCGCAGCCGGTCAAACCATGACGGGGCTTCCGATAACGGCACCACCGCGGACATCATCTCGTCAACCTTGACCCGTCCGCTTGCAATCATGTCCAGACATGCCGGATATTCGCCCGCAGAAGCACAAGAGCCGTAAAGCGTGAGCTGCCGCGTCACAACAGCCTGCAACGGCAATTCGACTTTGGGTGAAAGATTGCCGACCAGGCCGACCTTGCCCCCCTTTCGGACCGCATGAATCGCCAGGTTTACCGTCGGCACGATTCCGACAACTTCAAACGCCATGTCGGCGCCGCGACCGTGCGTGAGGTTCCTGACCTTCTCAACCGTCTCAGCCTCATCTGACGGGATCGCAAAATCGGCGCCCAGCTTCAAAGCCAAGTCAAGACGTGACCGGTCAAGGTCAATGGCGATGATTCTGCCGCAACCTTTAATGCGCAGCGCCTGAATGACAAACAGGCCGATCATGCCGCAGCCCACGACGACCGCACTGTCGTTAATCCGGCTGGGTATGAGATTGGCCGCATGAAAGGCCACTGAAACAGGCTCTGTCATTGCAGCCTGCTCGAAGCTCAAGCCATCCGGCAAGCGATAGAGAACAGACTGCGGCACGGCCACATACTCTGCAAACGCACCATGCTGACGATATTCGCCGCAGGAAACCCCCAGGACCCTGCGAAAATCACTCAGGTTGAATGCCCCTTGCTGCGAATAAAAATCCTGCCGGGTCACTACCGTCGAGTCAAACGTGACGCGATCCCCCGCTTCCCATTCGGTGATGTCGCCGCCGATCTGCTCGATCAGCCCGGAAGCTTCATGCCCCATGATGATCGGAGGGATCCTTCGACCGGTGCTGCCGTCCATGCCGTGCACATCGCTGCCGCAGATACCGCAGGCTTTCACCCGGATCAGAACATCCTGGTGTCCGATTTCCGGCAGCGGAACGTCTTCGAAAGAAAACGTGTTGTATGCCTTCAGAACGAGTGCTTTCACGGTTCATGTCCTTAATTTGGAATTATAAAAACGGTACCGATGCATAGGTGCTGTAGTCGAGATCGGCCGCCTCCGGCTCAAGCGGGAATTTAACCGGGGCATTTGTTTTCTGTGAACGGTAGATCGCCGTAAATATTTCAACTGTTTTTCGGCCGTCTTCTCCGGTAACAAGCGGCGAACGATCATCGATAATGGCCCGCAGAAAATCTTGAATCTGCAGATGAAAATAGTGATCCATCGCATTGGGCAGCCCGCAAAAGAGCTCACTGTCATCTTTTATCCACTGATCCAGCATGTTTTCTTCACCCGCTACCGTCCAGATATCATTCACCGGCGGTTCGATAATCGACCGATCTTCCGGCGATAAACATGGCACCGCCGTCGGTTTGCACGCCGACCGATGCGCCGTTTTGCCCGTGAACATGAACCTTGCCGTAAATGCCGGGCTTTTGGGAATTGCTCACCACGATGTTGCCGAGCGCGCCGCTCTGGAAACGGACAATCGCTACCGCCGTATCCTCCACTTCGATATAGGGATGATTGATATTTGACCAGACGCCGAAAAGCTCGGCGATCGGGCCCATAAACCACTGCAGCAGATCCAGTTGGTGGGGGGCCTGGTTGACCAGGACACCGCCGCCTTCCGCCTGCCACTGGCCGCGCCAGGGATCGCTCTCATAGTAATTCCGGTCGCGCCAGCCGAGCATCAATACCGTCCCCAGAGCGGGTTTTCCAATTTTCCCCGCATCAATTGCCTGGCGGATGCGCTGAACCGGGGCGTAAAAACGGCGCTGGGACACCGTGCCGATTTTGACATTGGCTTTCTTTGCCGCAGCAAGGATATCGTCGCAGTCCCGCAGATTTGATGCCAGCGGTTTTTCCACAAGAACATGAGCGCCGGCTTCAGCGGCAGTGACTGCAGCATTGCGATGCGCCGGGTGCGGCGTGCAGATTATCACCGCCTCGACACCGGCGGAAACGATCATCTCCCGAATATCGCTGAACCCTTGAACACCGTACTTCTCACCGAATCTTCCGGCTTTTGCCTGATTGCGACTGTACACCGCAACAAACTGTGCTTCGGGCGTTTTTGTCAGCGCTCCCGCGTGCAGGTCGCTGACTTTTCCGCAGCCGATAATTGCAGTTTTGACTTTCCGCATCGTCATTTTTCCTTGCCGGTGACAGGTCACCCTTTCTTGCTGAATGTCGTATTTTTATCGCCCGCCATGCCCTACGTTACAACTGACTGCCGCAAGATAATTTTCTTGCAAAAATAAGAGATTATATACCGAACCTCTTGCAAAATCAATTGCCTTTTGAGAGACTGAAACAGGGTTCAAGTTTCAGAAAGGGGCCTTTAAAAAAGTATGACGACGCCAAACAGTGGACGCCCCCGAGCGTCCACTGTCATGACGGCAAGCGAGGTGAAAACAGTGCCGCCAAGCATGATTGGGAAACAGTTCTTCGGTGCGAATATCTTCCCGGGGCGGATGGGGGGTCAGGGGAAGCCATCTCGCCGGAGCCCGAGCACGCCTTCTGTTGTAATGGGGTTTTGTGGCCCCCTTTTTCTTGCCTTGAGCATTGTCCTTCTAATTCCCCTGATCGTATCCGCAATATATGGTGAATATGGAGAAAATTTTCTAACGATAGAGGCGTTTGTTCTTCCCAGTCTGCTGTGCCTGACACTGGGTTTTGCTCTCAAATGGAAGTTTCCATCGGAACATGCAAATGCCACACAGGCCGTACTCATCTGCAGTATCGGTTGGCTGGTGGCCTCCGGTGTCGGGGCACTTCCCTTTGTTATCGGGATCGACAGCACTTACCTGAATGGCTATTTTGAAGCCATGAGCGGCTTTACCACTACAGGGATTACCATGTACACCGGTTTGGATGGTATGCCCAAAAGCATTCTTTTTTGGCGGGCGCTGACACAATGGGTAGGCGGGCTGGGTATCATCACCATGTTTTTGGCGGTAAATCCCAAAGGCGGCCTTGCTCATCACCTGTTTGGTGCCGAAGGGCACAAGATCAATGTCGACCGCCCGGTACCGGGGGTATCCCATACCATCAAAATCCTGCTGGGTATTTATATTCTTTTTACGGTATTGATCGCGTTATCACTCTGGATGCTGGGAATGCCGCTCTTTGATAGTATTTGCCATGCTTTCGCCGCACTGGCAACCGGGGGCTACTCTCCCCATGATGCCAGCATCGAATTTTACCGTATGAACGGCTATGTCCCACTATATTGGAATGGAATATGTTCTAATTGTCGGGATGATCATCGGCGGGATGAGCTTTGTCGTTCATTACCGGGTGCTTTCCGGTTTCCCGAAAGCGTTGTTTGACAATGCCGAAGTTCGCTACTGGTGGTCGATCATCAGTGCGTTCACCCTGCTGATAGTTATAGAGCGGCTGTTGAGGATCGACCCTCCGGGATCAATTTCGTTGACCGATTGGGACTTATGGCGGCGATTGGAGGAGGATTTCCGACTTTCTCTTTTCCAGGTAGTTTCGGTCATCACCACAACCGGTTTCGGCACCCGGGATATCATGTCCCCGTATTTCGGCGAAGGGGCCAGACAGCTCTTTTTGATCATGATGGTGATCGGTGGATGCGTGGGTTCGACGGGCGGGGGGTTGAAAGTATTGCGGATCGTGATTCTCAATCGGCTTTTCCGACGGGAAGTTTATCGTCTGCGGGTGCCGGCCGAGGCGATTACGACGATTCTCATCGATGGCGAGCAGGTGGATCAGGAAGAAATATACAGGGTCGGGGCGTTGTTTTTCGGGTGGATTGTGTTGCTTGTATTGGGGGGCGGGGTAACCGAGTTTTTATCCAAACACTCGGGGTATGCGGCGTTATCGGGAATGTTCAGCGCATTGGGAAACGTGGGACCTTGTTTTATTTCAGCACAGGATATCACACAGCTGCATCCTGTCATTAAGACCGTTTACATCATGGGCATGCTGGCGGGACGACTGGAGATTCTGCCGGTTTTTCTACTCTTCAGTCGAAAGGCGTGGAGATCCTACTGAACTTTTAAGGAGGCAAGTGAGATGCGAGTCGTTGTTGCAGGTGCGGGCGTTATCGGTTTTCAAGTCGTCAAAATGCTTGTGACGAACAAGCATGACGTGGTGGTTATCGACCTGGACAGGGCTGTTTGTGAAGCGATTTATGCCGATACCGGGGCCGTTATTATCAACGGCAGCGCCACCGACATCCGTATTCTGGAAAAAGCGGGGGTTCGCAACTCGGATGTCATGGCTTGCCTGGTCCGCAATGATTCAGATAACATCGCTTGTGCGCTGCTGTCCAAAAGCCTGGGTGTTCCATCCATCATCGCCCTGTTACGAAAACCCGAATATGAGGAAGCCTACCGCACGGTGGGCGTCACGCAAGTCATCAGCACCACGGACATTCTGGCCCACCAGCTGATCGTGGAGATTGAACAGCCCAAAGTGAGGAAAATTATCTCGATCGGCGGCGGCAAGGCTGAAATCTACGCCGTTCATATTCCCGCGGAAGCCAAATGCGTCGGTCTAATGGTAAAGGAGATTACCCAGGAGAAGAATTTCCCCCGCGATTGCGTCTTTATGGGGATTTATCATGAGACAAAAGATCTGTTTTTCATTCCCAGGGGAGATCATAGCCTGGATGCTCTGGATACCGTATTTCTGGTGGCCAACGGCCAGAATATTAAAAAAGCGACCGATTTTTTAACGCGGAAATAAAACAGACTTGGGTTTCGCTCAAGAAAGTGACCCATTCCACGCATTATATTCCCGTCGCAACAGGGAATCTTGATGAAAAGGAGCTGACAATGCCGGCCGTTCAAGGTCCGGCTGGCTCTCGTGCGTTTATTGTTTATTAGCCAAATTTGACAGCGAAGAGGCTTTATTTAATTCCAAGCAGCGAGAATAGATGTTTTTATTGGTTCTGCCTCCAGGCAACGGGCCATGATCAGGTCTTTCCAGAAAATCGCCTTGATGTCCAGTCGATCGAGCGTCGGCAGAAACCAGCCTGAAAAACGCCTGCAGTGCTTGTCATCGTATTTATCCACCCTTCGTTTAACCACAGCGCGCAAGGAAGTTTTGGTCAAAAACTCGTCGAACAGGCCTTGGTTAATTTGACTTGATAGCACATAAAAGCCGAGTGCCTTGAATTCTTGTGCCTGCCTTATGGTTCGCTTCAGGACTTCTGCAATACACACTTCGTTATGCATCCCCCGCGTTGCAATAAGTAGCTTTCTCAACGCTTGCAGTCAATTTGCTATACATTTTAGCTTCAATCAGACAAAATGCCTGGCATCTAGAGCAGAGAGTCATATCCCGTTTTGCACCGTTTCCGATGTCAAAGTGGCCAATGAATGCATCCGCATGAGTCCATGATTCCGTGATTGTGTCCTCCTGGAACTCTGATAGGAAAGCAGGTGGAAGCAGCGCCTCGGAATACCACCTGGACCATAGCGGAACAGTCAGCGGGTGCCGTCCATCCTTCAGATCAATGGACGCAAATAGATCCAATGCCAAACCAAACATCCAGCCGTCACTGTCGCAATGCTGTGACGGCATGTCCGGGGGGACTGTGTTGCAAGTATTGATAAGTGTCTCAATCCGCTCGAATATCATTTCAATTGCCTTGCTGCCTCCAGCTGAGCAAAATTGTCACGGTCTGTAGAAGAGGTTGAGTTATAAATATATAGATCACTGGATTGCATCTGAATAGGAACAAAAGCGCGATTATTTTGCTCTTTGTTGTATAGAAATCAATCTCATTATATTTTTAAATCGGCACCTTTTCGCAGAACTTGAATGAAAAATGAAAGACAAATCCGAAGAAATGACATAGAAAACCTGAAATTTCAGGCCGTCCGCCTTTGAAATCACACCGCGTCGAAAGGTCAATCAAACAACTTATTGTGAAAAACCGGCAGGAAAAGCCAGGCTTCAAAAACCCGGCTATCGGCAAGTAAATGTAATTGACAGCATCCGTTACTGATGCTATCAAAAAACGCAATAATATGAATTTTCCATATCAACACCATACCACTTCAACTGGAAATTCCCCTGCCCCAGATAAGTCGAATTAATTCCGGTCAGCAGCAGCTTTGCAGGCAAAAAATCCAACAAGATATGATGACGCCACAACCAGGAAAATCGCTATGAGACAACTTGCTTGCATTTTTTCCCTTTTTCTCGTGTCCTGCTCGCCTGCCGTGCATGCGAATTTCGATAAGTCGCCGGCGCCGGTGTCTTCCACTCTCATCTGGCCTGCCGGTCTGCCTGTTTATGATCACATCGTGATTGTTGTCGAAGAAAACAAAGATTACGAAGAGATCATCGGTAACGCAACCGCCCCTTATATCAATACCGTGCTGAGGAAAGCGGGAGCAAATTTTACACGGATGTACGGCGAAGAACACTTCAGTCAGGGTAACTACTACTGGATGTTTTCAGGCGGCAATCAGACCGTCGGCTTCACGGATCAGGTTCCGTCTGAAAGGAATAATCCCGGCTACCCGTTTAAAACCGCCAATCTGGGCGAGCAATTGATCCATAAGGGGTTGTCCTTCAAAGGCTATGCGGAGAGCCTGCCTGAAATCGGATTCACGGGCGATAAAGCGTCGGCAGGCCTTTATGCCAGAAAGCACGTTCCCTGGATCAGCTTTGCCAACGTTCCCAACGGCGAAAAAGTCGCAACCTCTTCCAACCTCAGGTTTGCGGATTTTCCCTCCGATCCTTCCGGGTATGACGCCCTTCCCACCGTTGCCTTCGTCATTCCCAACCTGGACAACGACATGCACAACGGCCCCATCACCGAGAGCATTCCGGCAGGCGACCGCTGGCTGCGGAAAAACATCGACCCCTACTACCAATGGGCCAAGGATCACAACAGCCTTCTGATTCTCACATTCGATGAAAACAATGACAAGAGAGGCTACATGGGACTGACAAACCCGTTGGTGGACCCGCAGGCATGTGTCGGCGACGGCCGCGATCACGAGTACTGTATCGACATGCAGAATCGAATCGTCACGATCTTTGCAGGAGCGCATATCAGGCCCGGTGATTATCCGGAGGGCAAGGGGATCACACATGTCAGCATTCTGCGCACACTCGAAGCCATGTACGGGTTATCCAAAGCAGGCGTCCAGCAGCCCAATGCAGCCGGAGGCGGCATCGCCGACGATTTCATTATCACAGACGTATTTGAGACCGTAAAGTAGTGGCGCATTCGACAAAAAGGAAATCATCATGAGCCCCCCCATTGCCGCAACATGTGACGTCCGACCCAAGGGCAAGGAAAATGCTACAGCCTTCAAGGTGCTGGGAGCCATCAGCTTTTCGCACCTTCTAAACGATATGATCCAATCCCTGCTGCCGGCTATTTATCCCCTGCTGAAAAGCGCGTTTTTCCTCAGTTTCACCCAGATCGGCCTGATCACGCTGACATTTCAGATCACCGCATCCTTGTTGCAGCCCATGGTGGGACTATACACGGATCACCACCCCAAGCCCTATTCATTGTCCATTGGCATGGGATGCACCTTAACAGGCCTTGTCATTCTGGCTTTTGCGCCAAGCTACGGCATACTGCTGATTGCCGCCGCAATGGTCGGCATGGGCTCATCATTTTTCATCCGGAATCATCCCGGGTGGCGCGAATGGCTTCCGGCGGTCGATTTGGATTGGCGCAGTCGATTTTCCAGGTGGGTGGGAATGCCGGCAGCGCAACAGGTCCGCTTCTGGCTGCCTTGATAATCATTCCCCAAGGCCGACACAGCATTGCCTGGTTCTCGCTGGCTGCGTTGCTCGCCATGCTGGTGCTGTGGCAGGTCGGTGGCTGGTATAAGCGCCAGCAATCGCAAATGGCCCGGCCGGACAAATCCTCCATGCACTCCGAGGAGGCGCTGCCTTCACGGACGGTGGCAAGATCGATGGTGGTCCTGCTGATACTGATTTTCTCGAAATTTTTTTACCTGGCCAGTCTGAACAGCTACTACATTTTTTTTCTGATCAGCAAATTCCACCTTTCGGTGCAATCCGCCCAAATTCACCTTTTCGTGTTTTTATCAGCTGTTGCCATCGGAACCGTCTGCGGCGGGCATATCGGCGATCGAATCGGCCGCAAGCGTGTGATCTGGGTCTCCATTCTGGGCGTTGCGCCCTTCACGCTGATTTTGCCGTACGCGACTCTGGCATGGACCGGACCGTTGACTTTCATCATCGGCCTGATTCTGGCATCGGCTTTCCCTGCGATTCTGGTTTTCGCACAGGAACTTTTGCCCGGGAAAAGTGGGGATGGTATCCGGGCTGTTTTTCGGACTTGCATTCGGTATGGCCGGTATTGGTGCGGCGGTGTTGGGGAAACTGGCAGATTTGCAGGGTATCGACTATGTCTACCGGGTGTGCGCATTCCTGCCGTTATTTGGATTGTTGACGGTTTTTCTGCCGGACTTGGGAAGACCGACTATTAAGAAGATCCCCCTATCTCCATGACACACACGGATGTGGAAGGATGACGGTCCGCTAAAAACAGGCGCACAGTGTATTTTCGCGCAAAAGCCATGCAAGAATGGGAGCAACGGTGAACCCGTTGCCATATGATGATCCAGGGAAGGGCGGCTTAAGCAGGATGGCAAGACAGCGGCATTTTTTGCGTTAAATCTCCCAGAAGTGATTATAGAACTGGCTCAAAATTTCTTTATGTTCCTCGTAAAATTTAACGCCGACCCCTTCTTCCGTTCGCCGGACAACTTTTCCTTTCGCTTTGATATTTCCTTCCATACCGGGAATGGAAGCAACCATGGTGGTGTCATCGCCGACAGCAATGGGCTTTGTTGTTCTGATGAATGCCCCACCGGAGCTGATATTCTCAAGGGTGTCGGAATAAAATTTGTCCTTGACGGAATAATCCACGGTGACTTTGAAATATTTTCTACCCGTATTTCTTTTGTCACCTGCTTTTGCAATAATTTTAACATAATTAAGCAACTCATGCTTTTGTTTATTAGAAAATTTCTTGACCATCTGCGTGAGCATTTCGATCAATCCGGAGTCGTCCATCATGTTTTTTTCTGTTGTCATGTTACACATCCTTAAGCCAGAAACGTTTAGATCGGGGTTAAAGCCATGAGTTGCCCTTTGGATAACTGGTTCTGGTTAACACCAGACCCGGATGCTGTCAAGAATGTTTTCTTTCCGATCCCCAAAAGCGTGCAGGGATAAACATGCAATCATTTCCCCTGCATCTTTGCCTGAACTTATAGCCAATAGGAATTTACTGTCCGGATCCGGACAACCTGCTGATCTTCGCCAAGAATCCAAACTCAGGCCACATATGTCAAAAAGCAGTGTTCACTTTAATTCTCTATTGTATGTAGGCGAAAAATCGGTTTGATTTTTCGGTTTTCATACGGAAAAACAAAAGAGATCTGGGCGACGGATATTTCAAGGCCGGCGGACGCAGATTCACGGAGGTTGAAATGGGATTGTTTGCACGAAAAAAGCCGGTAGAGATTCTCTGGAAGTATTGAACCAGCATCTGGATGAATGCCGGGAAAGGGTTCAGGCGCTGCATCATATTTTGGACGTTTTCGAAATGTCGAAAATGCCGAAGGGAAACCGGCCCGATGCCCGGTCCTGGAAATAATGCCGAAGGGTTTCGGTAATGACGGTAAAGGACAGATCGTTCCAGGGGATTTGCGCTTCGCTGAAAAGACGGACATCGAGGCTTTCACTGCCCGCGGAAAAATTCAGATCCGCCAGCCGGGCGCGAAACATAAGATATATCTGATCGATGTGACAGATGTTAAAAAGCAGATACGGTCTCAGCCCGACAAGACGGGCCCTGGCCTCTTCGTATGTCTCTCGTTCTGCGCAGGCATTGACCGTTTCTCCGTTCTCCAGATATCCGGCCGGAAGCGTCCAGGTCCCTATCCGGGGTGCGATGGCCCGGCGGCAGAGCAGAATCCTGCCTTCATGCTCGGGAATGCTGCCCACCACCATTTTGGGGTTTTCATAGTGTATGGTGCCACATGCCGGACAGAAAAACCGGGGGCGGTCATCGTTTGGGGGCGTTGTGAACGTCAGCTCACCGCCGCAGTCGCAGCATCGATTCATCATGGGGGGCCCATTATCACATCCGGCGGGATCAGCGTTTTTTTCAGCATATCGGCATTCTCCGCAAGCAGATTCATATACACCGTCTCCATCGCGATCATTTCCCGGTCTTCGTGCCGGAGCCACTCCGAAAGCCATGCAAACCGGATGGCGATGACAAACTCGATCAGCACCTCCCAACTGAGATGCGAGATCCATTGAGACCCTTGTAATCTCCGAATGAATTTTCGGACAAGATCACCGAGCAGGGCCTTGGGATCTTCGATGCCGATGCAACCGATAAGATTGGCTGCATCGTATATTTCCGGTTTGGTTCCCAGAAATTCCCAGTCGATCACGGCATGGATCCCATCGTGCGACCAGATAATGTTCAGCGGGTGAAAATCGCCGTGGCAGAACGATAGAGGAAGCAGGTCGTGAACGTTCATGAAACGCTTTTCCATAAAACGAATCACCGGCCTGATTCCGTCCAGCACCTGTGGCGCGTGCGTCTGAATCTGCGCCGTGAGTTTTTGAATATAATCTGTTATTGAAAACACGGAAAGCGCTTTAATAAACGGAATATCCCTGGACAGGGCGTGCTGCCGGATCAGAAAATCCGCCATCACCTCTCCTCGCCAGCCATCCCAAACGTATTCCGGCCGGATCAGGGGCGTGCCGCAGCACAAACGGCGACAGTTGCCAGAGGCGGTTGTTGCAATGGACGATATATCCGCCGGACGTGCTGCAAAGATAGGGAACGATTGCCGGCAATCCCTTTTCTGAAAGAAAATTCAGACTGGTAATGATTTCAAGCTTGTGATCGGCGTCCGTTTCAAACAGGCTTTCCAGCACGTACAGCCTGATTGCAATCGCATTCAAGCACCAGCCTGAGTTCGCACCTGTCCGGACTTCCGGCAATCTGAAGATCCCTTCGGATTTGCCGAACGGAAAGGTTCCATTTGCCGGCAGCTTCGGCAGCAAAATGATCTATTTCGAACGAGACTGTCATTCCGGGATGCGATGCCTGTTATTTTCACGGTCACCAATCCTGCCTGTCATTTCAGTTCCTCCCAGGCTTTCTTGCGGTCCGTTACGGGAAAAGGCCGACGCAGCTCCTCAAGGACATCTTCCACATAGTCGGGATGCCGCATGCCCACCAGCACAACGGAGATCCCCCGCGTGGTCCGCAGGGCCCGGACAGCCTTCTGGCTGAAGGTGCCCGGTTCGGCCCAGTCGGAATCGGCAGTGGAAAGCGCCCGTTTCAAGCCGGTGATACGGCGCCTGGCCATTTCCGCGTAAAACGACCCGATGGCTTCAAAGACCTCGCTCAGCACGGTTTCATGGCCGGACATCCATTTCAAAAGTTCCGGGTTTTTGGCGGCATGGGGCTGAAGAAACGCCATGGCCCCTTGAATGCGGGGATAAAAATGTCCGTCCCGGGTCTGACACCAGCGTTCGTAGGAAGAAAAATTGCGCCAGTAATGTTTCAGGGAATCCGCGATGCAGAGCTGCTCTTTGAGGCGGAGCTTGAGTCCGTCGGGAATTTCCAGCTCCGGAAGCATCCGCCGCCAGAAACGGGACTCAGAGCCGCCCACAGCGCCGATTCGCGCCGTAATCAGATGATCGGCGAGTCTCTCGGGTTCCGCAGGCTCCGCCAGCCGGATCAGGGCATTGCCGGTAAAGGCGTTCAGCGGCCGGTTGATCATCACCGCCAGGCGATGATCGGCTGCAAACTCCAGAACGGTCTTTGGCCCCGGCTGATTGGCGGTTAGAGCAGCCCCGGTTTCAAGAAGATTCATGGGAAACTGGATGATGCGGAAATGATGATCCGGAACGATGTCTTCTGCCATCTCCCACAATGCGGACACGGCGGTAAACTCCGGATCATCCTGCACTGCGGGAAAGGTGTTGGAACTGACGCCGTACCAGCGAATGCGTCCCTTGACGACTTCCGATTCCAGATGGACAAACGCCTGCCGGATGCGGCGATAATATTCCCGTCGGGCGGCATCCGGTTCCATGCCGCTTTGATGGGCCCATCCCAGATAATATTCCGGATTGTGAAGCAGATATGCGTCGATGGTCGAAAGGCCCAGCCGATTCAGGCTCCCGGTAAGCTGAGAGGCGATAAACTCCGGATGGATGCAGTGCTCCAGTCCTTCGGAAACCGTCACAAGTTCAGGAAACGGCTGGTTTGCCTCCCGGCGGGCCTGGCTCTCGGCATAGTTTCTGCCCTGAAGGTATCCGACCTTGGATACCACCACGATGTTTTCCCGCCGCACGCCGCCGGATTCTATCAACTCGGCCAGCACGCTGCCGACCAGGGCCTCGGAGTCGCCATCGCCATAATTGGTGCTGGTATCGATCAGATTGATTCCGGAAAGCAGCGCCTTGCGAAGGCTCTGCCTATGATTGGCGACATCCGGCGTGATGCGGTAACATCCAAAACCCGCCTGACTGGTCATCAGGCCGGTGTTTCCAAAGTGTCCATAAACCATCGGCGCCTGCGTGTCCGCCAGCACAGCGGTTGCCTCAGGCGTGGCGTATCCATCAATCATATTCCCCTCCCCCCATACATCCGGTGGTAGACCGGCAACCGGATTATCCCGCCGGTCTGTGGCAAAAACCCGAAACGATGTGAAACATCGTAAATCAATTTTGATTTCAAAGCAAGTACAGGGTCGGCCCCTGGCCCCGCAAAGTCTCAAACTCAATCGCATCGGGCCTCTTCTGCCTGATTACAAAACCACATTAAACACGACAAGCGGCGACAGTTCTCATCTTCTTCCTTGACACCCGAAGCATTTTTTGTGAAGCTCAAAAAACAGCAAGGAGAAATCACATGCAAACTTACAACCCGGAACAGGCATTGGCGGAGGCAAAAAGGGAATTCGGGGAACACGGCGGGGTGACGCCTTCCATAGCCAGATCTTCCACGTTTACGGTCATGGACCCGGCGATCATGCCGGAGATTTTCGGCGGAATCAGAGGCCCTGAAAGCGGGGGCTGCTTTCTCTACAGCCGGCATTTTAACCCCACCGTGGATATTCTGGCCCGCTACCTTGCCGCCATAGAGGGAACCGAAGCCGCGGTCTGCACCGCAAGCGGCATGTCCGCCATTTCCTGCACCCTGCTGCAGCTCTGCAACAGCGGCGATCATATCGTTGCCAGCAACACCATTTATGGCGGCACGCATGCACTCTTAAAGGAGCTGCTGCCACAGCTGGGCATCACCACAACTTTTGTAGATATCAGTGATATGACGGCTGTTGCGGCGGCAATCACCGATCGCACCCGGATTCTTTACGCGGAAACGCTGGGCAATCCGACGCTCAAAGCTGCCGATATTCCGGCCCTCTCCAGTCTTTCCCGCAAACGGAACCTGACATTTGTCGTGGACAATACATTCTGTCCCATGATGGTGTCGCCGGCAAAACTCGGGGCGGATATCGTGGTCTATTCTCTGACCAAGTTCATGAACGGCGCAAGCGACCTGATCGCCGGCGCCATCTGCGCCGGCAAGGCCATGGTTCACCGCCTGATGGATCTTCACACCGGGCGCATCATGCTGCTGGGACCCACCATGGACCCCCGCATCGCCTTTGACGTGATCCAGCGCCTGCCGCATCTGGCCATCCGGATGAAAGAGCACGGACGTCGCGCCATGGCCATCGCCGGGCACCTGGCATCCCTTAACGTACCGGTCTGCTATCCGGGCCTTTCCACCCATCCGCAGCACGACCTGTTCAGCCGCATGCTGAACGCTGGGATTCGGATACGGCGGCATGATGACCATCGACTGCGGGAATCAGACAAAAGCCGATGCACTGCTGTCCTGTCTTCAGAATCAGGAAGACTTCGGATATATCGCCGTGTCCCTTGGCTATTTTGATACGCTGATGTCCTGCTCGAGCTCAACGACATCTTCGGAAATCGACCCGACAGACCAGAAAAGCATGGGGTTGTCCCCTGGACTGGTCCGGCTGTCCATCGGGTTTACCGGAGACCTTCACACACGCATTCAGCAGATCGACCGGGCGGTTAAATCCGTCGGCCTTGATGCTGCCTGAAAATACCTGCCATACGGCAAAACATGGCGAAAGGAACGCATACGATGAAAGACAATGCCAAAGCCATGGTTCTTGCGGCCTTTGCTGCCGATGCACTGGCCCTGGGAGCCCACTGGATCTACGACACGGATCAGATCTCCGCCACTTTCAAACGGGTGGAGTCATTTCAAAAACCCGGAGCAAACTCCTACCATTCCACCAAAACCGCAGGAGAATTCACCCATTACGGTGACCAGATGCTGGTTCTGCTGGAATCCATCGCAGCCTGCCATGGATTTGATCTCAAGCATTTTGCCGCGCTGTGGCAGAAGCATTATCAAAGCGATCCCGGCTATATCGACCATGCCACCCGATCGACACTTGGCAATTTCAAGGACGGAAAACCTCCGGAGTCCGCCGGTTCCGAATCCACCGAACTGGGGGGGCGGCAAGAATAGCGCCGCTGGCCTACGCATACCGCAACGACATGGATGCGCTGGTAAATAGCGCCCGAATCCAGACGGCCATGACCCACAATAACGTTCTGGTGACCGACAGTGCGGCTTTTTTTGCCGCGGCCGTTTTCCGCATTCTGCAGGGGGATACGCCCGTAGCTGCCATCAAGGCGACAGCCGCCACGCAATTCAACCGCGAACCGTTTCAGACATGGGTGAATAACGGCATCGAAAGCAGCTCTTCAGACACGCTCTCCACTATAAAAAAATTCGGGCAGATGTGTGGGGTCGGCGCCGCATTTCCAGCCGTGATCCACCTGGTTGCCAGATACGAAGACAATCTGCAGGATGCTCTCATCGAAAACGTAATGGCAGGCGGAGATTCAGCCGCCCGGGGAATGATCGCTGGCATGCTGCTCGGGGCCTTTCACGGAATCGCAGCCATCCCTGAATCCTGGTTGACAGAAATGGCGGCCCATAAGAAAATCATCTCTTTGTTGGCTGACATCGATGCATAAGAATCACTAGTAACGGTTTCAGGGGACACAAACAGTTTCAGTTATACCGGGAGGCCGTCATGGAAATAGGCCAGGAAGCGGACGGCGTTCAAACGCTGTATTCCGACGAGGTTAAAAAATTCATCAACGAACATTCAGAAGGTGATTACGTGCTTCTTGATGTGCGTCAGCCCGGAGAATACGAACTGGGGCACCTTCCGGGAGCCAAATTGATACCGCTCCCCCAACTGGCCGATTCGCTGAAAGAGCTGGATGCCGCCAAACCCATTATCGTCTACTGCGCGGTGGGAGGCCGCAGCCGCATGGCGACCCAGCTTTTGACGAATCTGGGATTCAAGGATGTTTTTCATCTTCAGGGCGGCATTCAGGCCTGGGAGGACCGGACTGCAACCGGGCCCAGAGAGTTTCACCTGGATTTTATAAAAGGGGATGAGTCTCCGGAGGAAATCATCCTGCTGGCCTATCGGATGGAAGAAGGGTTGAAAAAATTCCACGAAGCCTTCCGGGCCAAAACTGATGATGCAGCGCTTTCAACGCTTCTGACCGGCCTTATCAAGGCTGAGGAAAGCCACGAAAAAACCCTTCTTGAACTTCGGGAGTCGCTGGCATCTTCGGCGCAGGACATCCCATCGGGTCTGACCGGTGCATTTTCAGACGCATTCCAGTCCCGACTCATGGAAGGCGGCGTGGATATAGATGCTTTCATGAAGCAGAACCAACCGTTTTTAAACGATGTCCCCGGGTATCTCGATCTGGCCATGATGATCGAAACCCAGGCCCTCGATCTTTATCTGCGCATGGCTGCCGGCAGCCGAAACGAACTGACCCGAAAAATCCTGCTCCGTATCGGAAACGAGGAAAAGGCACATCTGGCTTTACTGGGCAACTACCTGAATGAAAAATGATGGATGCAAAATAACCAGTTGCGGATATTTATTACCCATTCAACCTGAAGACAGATGTTGAAAATTGAATCTGATCCACGGTTACTGCCGGTTTGAAGCATGGCACCGGTTTTGCTTTACCTTGAATATGGTTAGATGGGTCGTATTGGACGACTTTTTATAATCAACAGATTCATTATCAACAGAACTCAACATAGGTGGAACCCATGAAAAAAATCATTTTGTCCATACTAACCGTGTTTTTTGTTACAGGCTTTCTGGCTGTTGATTCACAGGCTGGCTGGAACAGAAGACATCGGGCCTACCAAACCGGATATGCCCCCGTAGTCTGCTCACGGCCATATCGACACTATTATGCCCCTGTTCAGGTTGGATATCTGCAGCCCGCGCCGGTTGTGTATCTGCCGCCAGCACCGGTTGTCTACTCGCCGACTCCCTGGGTGCCTGGCATCAACGTGTTTTTCCCGGGGGTCAACATCCGCCTCTGGTAAGTATTTAACTTCCGGGGATTCTGCTTGATGATCCTACTGACTTGGCATATAATAGGGCCTGATGCCTGAACGGTAAATCCGTTCAGGCAAAATTCGAATATCGAAATTCGAAATTCGAAACTAACATCAAAACGGTCGGGATATTCATCTACAAACACACATTATAGAGCCTGTTGAAAATTTCCGCTGTTCGTCACCCCGGTGAAAATCGGGGTCCAGAACCCTTTGAATCCAATGGATACCGGCCTTCGCCGGTATGACGGAAGAGGCAATTTGAACGGGTTTTGCAAGAGGCTCTAGAGTTATTAATTTTTATTATTTGTCATTGTTTCGAATTTCGGATTTACCTGTCTTGATTATTGTTTCGGTATTCGTGCTTCGAATTTCGAATTTATATATTCTGGTCGTTGCTTCACACTCCGGTCCGTAACAAAGGAGACATGAGATGAAAAAAGTCTTTATGCGTTCATGTATATGGTTGCTCGTTCTATCGCTCATGGTTCCGGTAGGAGGGTTTGCCCAGGAGTCGGCGCCGCCGGTGTTCCGGCAGGAAGAGCTGGATCAAATGCTGGCTCCCATCGCTTTGTACCCGGATTCACTTATTAATACAGGTGCTTATGGCTGCTACCTATCCCCTTGAAGTGGTACAGGCCGCACGGTGGGTAGAAGCGAATCCGAATCTGAAAGGCGAGCAACTGGCCTTTGCCCTGGAGCAAAAATACTGGGATCCCAGCGTAAAGTCTCTGGTGAACTTTCCATCAGTCCTGGCCATGATGAACGATAAACTGGAGTGGACCCAGAATATCGGGGACGCTTTTCTTGGACAGAAAGACCAGGTGATGGCGACGATTCAGGACCTTCGCGCCAGAGCCCAGGCACAGGGCACCCTCAAAACACCGAACGAGCAGGTGGTGCAGGTCAAAGAAAAGACGATCGTGATAGAATCCGCGAGTCCTGAGGTCATTTATGTTCCGGTTTACAACCCCACCGTGGTGTATGGCCCCTGGTGGTATCCCGCATATCCGCCCTATTATTATTATCCGCCGGGTTATGCCGTTTCCACCGCCAGCATCATTTCCTTCGGCGTCGGCATGGCACTGGGCGCTGCCTGGGGTTATGCATGGGGAAGCGTCAATTGGTCCGAAATCAAGTATATGTGGATCCGGCCAAACGTCACGATCAATATTTATAACACATTATCACGCGAAATAACGCAAACATCAATGTAAATACAATGTCAACAACGTTTTAATCAGGCGAACATCAACGCGAGAATACCGTTAATTCGGGACCGGGCTCCGGCGAATGGCAGCATGACCCGAGTCACCGAAAAGGCGTGGCGTACAGGGACCCCGGTGTGCGTCAGCAGTTCGGACAGACGGGGAACACCGGAGCAGATGTCAGAAAAAATTTCAGGGGATTTGACCAGGGCAGCCAGGGTCGGGTAACCAGTCAGGGGTTCAACCGGGACAGCCTTCTAACCCTTCAGATCGTTCATCCGGTCAGCAGGGAAAGGGAATTGCCGGTGGCCAGAAAGTCATGCGGCAGAATCGACAAACTTCCGATCAGAAAAAAAGCCCCTCCGGCTTGAATAATGCGGCGGAGGTCGTCAATTTAATGGAAAAGGCATGGACGGCGCTCAGCATCAGCGTTCAACGGCGCCGCAAACCCCCTCCTCCAGCACCATTGAGAATTTCAACCGAAGTGGCAGTGAAGTGAAACAGCAGAGTATCCCGGCCGTTCCAGCCGTGAAAGCATGCCGACGCAAAATCCCAGTCAGACGTTTCAGGGCGGGAAAATGAACCAGGGGGGGTGGCACTCCAAATACCAGCATCAGTGGCCGCAGCTTTCCAAGTACCTCTGGCGGCGCCAGCATCCCGAAAGCCAGTGGCGGTAGCGGCATCATTCCGAATACTGCCGGTGGTGGCGGCAGTGGCTTTACTCGTGGCGGCGGTGGCAGCAGCTCACCGAAGACCAGTAGCGGTAGCAACATCATTCCGAAGACCGGCAGTGGTGGCGACGCCTTTCCCCAAAGTGCCGGCGGCGTTTCCCCGCGGCGGACAGCGGTGGCGGTGGTGGCTTCCAGAATTTTGGTGGCGGCGGTCGCAATAAATAGATAATTTTATCGGGAAAATGTTTCACATAATTCCATGAGGAGACAGCCATATGATACAGGTTACCGATAGAATACCCCCTTTTTACCCTCTCAGGATGGGCGCTGCCATTATCCTGGCATTTCTGTTATCCGTATTCGTGCTCCCCGATAACGCATCTGCGGTGTCTTCCCGGCAATCCAGGCAGCAAACCTTTGTTTCTCCCGAGGTTGGAGCAGCCGCAATGGTCACAGCTATACAGGCAAACGATATCAGGTCGCTGTCGGCTATTTTAGGTCCGATCGACAAGCAATTCGGAGATATCGTGGCCGACCAGATGAACCGTGAGGTTTTTTGTGAATATTATCAAGAAAAAAACCAGTTGGAGCGGATCGGGGACTCGAAAGCCGTCCTTCACATCGGAAATTCCGATTGGCCATTTCCCTATCCGCTCGTCAAGAAGGGAAATGCCTGGTATTTCGACGCAAAGGCCGGAAAAGAGGAAATCCTTGACCGCAGGATCGGCAGAAATGAACTCAGTTCCGTTCAGGTATGTCTGGCCTACGTCGATGCCCAAAAAGAATATATTGGGTGACCACGACAGGGATGGTTTTTTTGAATACGCCCAGCAATTTGTGAGTGATCCGGGCCAGAAAAATGGTCTTTACTGGAAATCGCAGGAAGGAGAAAAACCAAGCCCCCTGGGACCAGCCATTGCAAGTGCGTCCCGAAGAAGGCTACCAGAAGCTGGAAGCGTCAGGCGCTCCCCTTCCCTATCACGGATATTATTTCAAGATTTTGAAGGCACAGGGAAGCACGCCCCCGGCGGCGCATACGATTACATTGCGAATGGCAAGATGATCGGCGGGTTTGCGCTGGTGGCTTATCCGGCAAAATACGGATACTCTGGAATCATGACCTTTATCGTAGCGATGGACGGCATCGTATACCAGAGCAACCTGGGGAAGAGTACCGCTAAAATTGCAGAGTCACTGACACAGTTGACCCCGACAAGACTTGGAGGATGACAGTGTATGGCCATGCCGTAAAATAAAGCCACCATCGATATGATGTGGCAGGAATTGGTGGATATTTCAGAGAAATCAACCACAGGTTCCGAAGCAAATCGGCCAGCACGATACTCGCGCGCCTGCCTGAAATCAATTTCGTGGACGAAAAGGCAGCCATCGAAATGCCAGGTATTGCTTTGAAGTATAGTGTCGAGCACTGGATCAATGACGGTTTGATGGCGATTTTCTTCCTGCTGATCGGCCTTGAAATTGAAAGGGAACTTTATATTGGAGAGCTGTCTGAGCTGAAAAATGCAACATTACCTTGTATTGCGGCTGCCGGCGGCATGGCACTGCCCGCTTTGATTCACTTTTTGTTTAATCGGGGAACTGCAACACAGGGTGGAATTTGTATTCCAATGGCAACGGATATCGCTTTTGCGCTGGGCGTACTTGAATCTGCTGGGCAATAAGATTCCCGCGTCGCTTAAAATTTTTCTTACGGCTCTGGCTATCGTAGATGACCTGGGCGCCATTATCGTTATTGCCCTGTTTTATGTGGGCGACTTCTCGCTGCTGTATCTTGTCCTGGCTTTGGGGATATTTGCAGGATTGCAGATATTCAGGCGTTTCGGTGTACGCCGGCTTGCCTTATTACCTGCTTCCGGGGGTTGTCATGTGGTACTTTATGCTCAAATCCGGCATTCACGCCACCATTGCAGGAGTTCTTCTTGCTTTGCAATTCCGTTCGGCAACGGTGACGAAGAATCGCCGTCTTACAAATTGCAGCATTTCCTCCACAAACCTGTGGCTTTTGTCATCATGCCGATTTTTGCGCTGGCCAATACCGGCATCACGCTGACAGGAAACTGGATTGAGGGCCTGTCAACATCCAACAGTTTGGGCATTTTCGCAGGCTTGTTCGCAGGCAAGCCACTGGGCATTGTTCTGTTTAGTCTTTTGGCGGTCAAATTGGGTTTATCCCAATTGCCAAACGATATTTCCTGGAAGCATATCATCGGCACCGGTTTTCTGGGGGGAATCGGGTTTACCATGTCCATCTTCATCACGCTGCTGGCTTTCGGCAACCCCGAAATCGTCCAAAACGCGAAAATCAGCATTATTGTCAGTTCAATTTTGGCGGGTACTGTCGGTTTTCTAATTTTGAACCACAAAAGCGGCACAGCAAACCTTCCGTAACAGCATGAACACTATTCTGGTACAACCATTCAGGGACAGATTTGCCTCATTGACTTTTCTTGCCCTGCTGGTAGCCGCGCTGATAAGCTTCCTGCTCAGCCTCCTTGGACTTTCCGTAAAGATACCCCCCTGCTCCGCCGGCTGCGGCACCGATAGCAGCTCCCATGCCCGCGTTTCCGGACATCGCACCGATCGCCAATCCGCCGAGAGCGCCGATGCTGGCACCGCTTAATGTGCGCTGCTCGGTCTGCGACATGCCGGCGCACCCTGCCACTATAAGACTCATGATTATAATCGAGATGGTCACGATATTCTTCATGGTATTCTCCGTTTCGATTCTTAAGGTTATTTTTTGCATGGCCACGTTTCGATCAGAAACATGAATTCCGTCTCGACGGGCGGCTGGTCCATGAATTGCGGGTGGGCCTTGGCCCATTTCAGAAACATGGAAATGGCCTCATTGCGGGTCGGCTCCGGATCAGGCAGGCAGAACAGCTTCTTGCCGTCCGGCCCAGAAGTGGACGCAACATAATAGGCATAAGCGCCAATGAGGTAGCCATGGCAAAAGTGGATGGCTTCTTTTGCAAACGGATCATCGGCGGAAGCGCTGCACAGATTCAGAAGGTTTCTCGTGGTCTTGGCCTTGAAATCCTCTTCCGTCACCGACGCAGCCAAAGCCAGGCCGGACAAGAACGGCAACAAACAACAGCATGAAAATCAGTTTTTGTCTCATGGTTCCTCTCCATTTTTGTTGTGAGCAGATTCGGCTTCGGCCCGGTTCCGATCGATTTTATTTCCGGAAAATCGGGCGGATATCACCCTATGATAACAGGGACTTCATAAACATTGCCTAGTATATTTATATTTCTTTTCAGTTTCGGAAAGTCAATTGATAATATGAGAACAATTGACCTCACTTCGTTGTCCGATTTATACCTTCATCGCTTTCTTTATTTTGACAAACAGAAGAATCCTGATACAATCGGCGGCAATTCACAAACCCTGTACAAAACCGTTTTTTATCCGGACAACGCCCGGTACCGGACATTTTATCAAGACCGTGCAAACAAAACCGGCCTGACACTTTACGGTATACATGGATTTTCTTCATCCCTTATTTGCCAATTTTAGAAGAAACCGTTTCGGTCTTCTTTTTATTTCTCTGCTGTTGACTATCGGCGGCACGACGGTCCTGGACGAACTCGGGTTGACCTGGGCCTCCAAGCTCCTGCTCATGCTGACTCTGCTGGTATTGGTCTCCATCGTCACCGGCCGGTGGACCCTTCATGTCAGCCTGGCACTCTTGGTTTTTTCTGCCGTCACTTCCTCGGTGTTCGAGCTGAAAGCTTTTGAACACTATGGTCAACTCAGTTCGGTGCTTCTCTTGTTTCTGGGAACCCTCGAGTGTTTTCGAGCCATCTTCAGATCCGGCCGGGTAGACAGAGAACGACTGTTTGCCTCCCTCAGTCTTTATCTGCTCCTGGGATTGATCTTTGCCATCATTTTCGCGGTTGTCGAGGAACTGCTGCCGGGTTCCTTTAATCACCTGGACACGTTGGCTGCCGGCGGCAAAATAAGCCCTCTGGGGCAGTTGATCTATTTCAGTTATGTGACCATCGCAACACTGGGCTACGGGGACATCGTTCCTGTCAGCGGTCCGGCCAAAGGGCTGGTTATTCTGGAAGCGATCATCGGGCAGATGTACCTGGTTGTGGTGGTGGCCAGGCTGGTCAGTCTCTACGGGCAGAGCGAGTCAAAAAAGTAGTTTTTCCCACCGTCCTCAGCAGCGGCATGACCCGCTCAAGACGAAAAGGGCGCAAAGAATAATCAAGCAGTTCGACAAGGAGCCAATCATGCATGAATACCCGTTCATCATCTTTGCCGCGCTCCTGGCTTATGTCTTCGGGCTCTTCTCCCGGCTTGCCGAGCGCTCCCCGGTCACAGGACCCATGGTCTTTGTGGCTGTTGGCATACTGGCCGGTCCCCTGGGCTTCGACTGGCTGGAGATTTCGATCAATGCCGAACTGATCCGGGTCATAACGGAGATTACACTGGTGCTCATCCTCTTTGTCGACGCCTCCCTGATCGATCTTCCGGCATTGGTCCAAAGCCGCGGACTCCCAATCAGGCTCCTGCTGATCGGACTTCCACTGACCATGATTTTCGGGATCCTTCTGGCCTGGGCACTGCTCCCCGGATACGTCAATCTGGCTCCTGGCCCTTATGGCCCTGATCCTTTCGCCAACGGATGCCGCCCTGGGCCAGGCGGTGGTAAAAAGTGAATCCGTACCGGAAAACATCCGGCAGGCAATCAATGTGGAAAGCGGCCTGAATGACGGCATCGCCCTGCCCCCCATTCTGCTCTGCGTCGCCGTCCTGGCCGGAGATCCCGCCCGGCAGCTCGGTTCCGGTTTCTGGTCCCATTTCATCTTTTCTCAACTGATCTACGGCCCGCTCATGGGTGCTGCGGTCGGCTGGGTGGGTGGATTTATAGTGGACCGGGCCTCCCGGGCCGGCTGGATGAACGACACCTTTCAGCGTCTCGTATCCATCTCGCTTGCAGTGATGGCCTATTCGGCAGCAGAGATGGTCCACGGCAACGGGTTCATTGCAGCCTACTTCGGCGGCCTGCTGCTGGGCGTGCGAAGCCACGCCGTCAGGGAGCGGGTGCAGGAATTCGGGGAGGCGGAAGGACAGCAACTGGCGCTTTACATCTTCCTGCTTTTCGGCCTCGTTCTGGTTCCGGCGGCCATCCCCTACTGGGACTTGCGGGCCTGGGTCTATGCTGTCATGAGCCTGACCATCATACGGATGCTGCCGGTTGCTTTGAGTCTCATCGGATCCAAGCTGGATTGGGTTTCCGTCAACTTCATCGGATGGTTCGGCCCCCGGGGCATCGCCTCTGTTCTCTACCTACTCATGGTGGTTGGAAAGCTGGGAACCCAAAAACTCGAATACCTGCTTGGCATCATTGTTCTGACAGTGACGCTGAGCGTCCTTGCCCACGGAGTGACCGCTGTCCCGCTATCCGGCGCCTATGGGAGATTGATGTCGAAAAAAGACAAACTTCAGCATTCTGTATAAAATAAAGACGTATCGTACAAATCCCGGTTAGGGTTATCAATCGCCATTGGCGGGATTTTCCGGGCGTTTGGTCTCCTCACGGTTGTGCCTCAGATTCCTGTCGATCCGTTTTTCTTTTCCCCTTCGCCCGTCTGCGATGACTTCGGCCCAAGAATGATCCACTCCCCTCTGGGCCCGGTGAGAATACCATTTTCAGGGCCTTCTTCCCGATTGTTGCGCAGCTCGTATTGCCCGCAGCCGGCAACGACCAGCAATACCGCCAGCAATACGGCAATCCACAATGCTGTTACTGCGGATTTACGCGTTTCATGATTCCGAAACTGCATTACATGAAACATCGGTTGCACTCCTTTTGATATCGCCACATCAGAACTTTACCCTCGACCCGATTGACACTGCATTGACGTCGTAGAGCGCCGGCGTAATATCCTGATTGAGTGTGAAATACCGATACTGGAGATACACCTCGGAGCCGAACTTCTCGAATATCTGGACCACCGCACCGCCCATCGACCAGCCGTCGTTATTTTCAGCAGGAAAGTTTTCGGACTTGTCGTAGTCCACACTAAACGCCGTCTCGCCAACGTTAAATAATTTTGCCAGCCAGCCGGCCTTGACGTAAAAATTGCTCGGGTTGCTCTGGTCCCTGAAGTCCTGCACACCGGCGGACAGGGTCAGGTTCAGCCCGGTGTCTTCGTGCAATACCGAAAACGAACCGTCATATTGTTGGTCACAGTACTCAAGGTTAGGATCAGCGTAAGCAAAAGCGGCCGCAGCCTTAAAGCCGCCCCCTTTGCCGCTCCACCATATCGACCCGTCATAGCGTGAATCACTGACAAGCGATCCTGCCAGACTGAAGCCATAAAAAGTGGGTGTATCATAGCGCACCCTGCTTTTCCGGCTCAAGCCGTCCAAATCATCGAATGCGTCAGCAATATTAATAGTTCGTGAGCACATTGGTGTCCTTTGTCCGGAACAACATGCCGCCGACTATGGCCGAAACGCTCGCATAAGCGACCACGTCGGTTTTGGACAGATCGACCTCGGCGGTGTTGTTGGAGGCCGTATCGCCCTTGCCCAAGGAAAGCTTGCCGAAACGCTTGCTGTCAAGATACAGGTCCACCCAGCGCTGGTCGAAATACGTGCCGGGCTCCTGGTCTGTCTGACTGACCTGCGCGGATTCATTCGGTGCAATGGCCACTTCAAATCTCGTTCCGAGGGTAAGATCGTCGGTTGCCCTGGCGGTACCGATCAAGCGGAGGCGCGAGTTGCTGGCGTCGTTGTCGACGAAGTAAGCCCTGGTTTTTGCCCCGTCGTCAACAACATTCACGGCTCTGTCGATCTGCCCTGAGATGGCGAGTTTAATCCGATCCTGATCCGTAGTAACGACTTTTTCCAGACCCGAAAGCACCTGCTGTGGTTTTCGCCTCTTCGGCCACGGATTTTGCTTCACTGGCCTGGGTTTGCGCAACGGCGGCGGTTTGCTTCAACTCGTTCAACTGTTGCTGCATCGATTCCAACTGCTGCTGCTGATCCCGGATCAGGCGTTCCAGCCTTTCAATCTTCTGAGCGTCTACGGTTTTTTCCTGAGCCGAAACCTGACATGCGACAAACACCTGGACTGCCAGTAACACCCCCAAAAAAATGATGATTGACCTTTCGTTCTACCTTCATCTTTTTCTCCTTTGTTTGTGGCCAGCAGAAATATAAAATCCGCCCTATTTCCAAAACCCTATTTAGTCGACACAATTGGTGCCTCGTCGTCACCTGCCACTGCCACGGATGGTTCAGTTCCTTCAAAAACAACCATCATCCCGGTAGGCCGAGGCCGGAGCATGATGAAGAAATCCCTAACGTATGGGAACTGATATAGTCAAGTACAAAGATACATCATTGTTAAGAGAATTTTTTTCTGATGCGTCGATTCCACAGTCTCTTTTGGACTGAGATAACCAAGAAAAGGACATTATATGATGATTTTAGCCTTAATAAATATTCTCAATTATTTCTGAGGACACAAAAGAACACAAAAAGTACAAGTAAATACCGCTCCTGCTGCAAGAGTCTCTTCAAAACAAAGAATGGACACCCATCTGATATCTATGTATAATTTTGATAAGCACTTGATATGCCGACAATGAAGGGAATTACCGGTCCATCCCGGTATTAATTTAATGGTTGACTGTAATGAACCCATGTATGTCACTATTCAGCGGAAGAAAATGCCCTGTAATTTTGTGAACATATTATTCGAACAGGTTATTTCGGATTTCGGATTGTTATCCAGAAAGAGAGTCGGCCTGTTTCTCAGAATCACCCTTTCCCTGATATTCCTGGTTCTGCTGCCCTTATCGGGCCGGGAGGCATCGGCATCGTTGCCGCGGAAACCGCAGAAGCGCATCCTGCTGCTCTACAGCCTGGACAGGATGATCCCTCCCACGAAATGACGGATCAGGGGATCCGCTCAGTCATCTTGTCCGATCCCAACTTTGACATCGAGCTTTATACCGAATATCTGGATCTGTCTCGTTTCCAGGCCCCCGATTACAAGGAAAATCTGGTCCGGTTCCTGGCCGACAAGTATTCGGCTGTTAAGCCGGACGTCGTTATCACCGTGTATCCAATGGCGCTGTCCTTTGTTCTGAACCACTGTGACCGCATCTTCTCCGGCATCCCCATTGTCGCATGCACGATATTCGAGAGCGCAGCAAGAGATATTGAGCAGACGGATGAAAGGGCCAGAACCACAGGCGTGATCCTGAACGGGGACATCGGCGATATCGTCCCGATGGCGCGCACCCTCAGGCCGCAGACGCGCCGGATTGCACTGGTGGGCGGGGCATCCGAGCTGGACAAAATCGGTCTGAAGGTAGTTCGCAATGCGCTGAAGCAGTACGAACCCGGGATGGAGTGCTGGATTTGACGGGGCTGGCCATGCCGCAGATTATCGAACGGGTCGCCAGCCTGCCCGCTGACAGCGTTGTTCTGTACCCTACGATTTTTATCGACGGGCAGGGCCGGCGCTTTATATCCAGAGAAGCCCTGTCAATGATATCGCGCGCAGCCAATGTGCCGGTGTTCAGCCCGTTTGACAGCTACTCTGGGTTACGGCATCGTGGGAGGCAACCTGCTCAGTTTCGAGGCCCAGGGCAGGAAGGCCGCGGAACTGGCAATTCGGATACTGGCCGGAGAATCGCCGGGGGATATCCCTTTTTCAGAATATGACACCACCCTTCCCATCTTCGACTGGCGGGAGCTGAAGCGCTGGGAAATCAGCGAAGCGAGCCTTCCGGCCGGCAGCATTGTCAAATACAAAGAGGTTTCGGTATGGGAAGAGCATCGGAGACAGATTGTCGGCGCAGTTGCATTTTTTTTCCTGGAGACAATTCTCATCGTTGCCCTGATGTTTCACTTGCGAAAGTCCCGGAAAATGCAGACAGCACTACAGGCATCGGAGCAGCGCTATCAAACTGTAGCGGATTATACGTACAACTGGGAATACTGGTCCGCCCCGGATGGAACCCTGAACTACATATCGCCGGCATGTGAAACCGTCACCGGCCATTCCCCCCGGGAATTTATTGAAAACCCTTCGATGATGCATGAGATTGTCGTTTCCGAGGACCGCAGGGTATGGGATGAACACGACCACGCTGCCTGCACTGATATGGGAATGAAGGAAATTCAGTTCCGCATCCGCAGAGCCGATGGCGACATCCGCTGGGTCGAGCACTGCTGCCGGCCCGTCATCGACCCTCAGGGCGGGTTTTTGGGAATACGGGCCAGCAACCGTGACATAACGGCGCGCAAACTGGCCGAAGACAAGATCCGGGAACGGGAGAACGATCTTCAGATATTGACGCATCGGCTGATCCGGGGGCAGGAGGAGGAACGCCGGCGACTGGCGCGTGACCTGCACGATGATCTGACACAGCGGCTGGCCGTACTTGCGATCCAGGCAGGCAGAATGGCGTTGTCTGCCAGGGACGGACGTCCGCCCCTCCCTGAAGAGTTTCTCGATCTGAGAGACCAGGCTGTTCAGATTTCAGCCGACATCCACGATATCTCCCGTCAGATCCACCCCTCGATCCTGGATGACCTGGGCCTGGAGAAAGCCATCGCGTCGGAATGCGCCCGGTTCTCCGACCGGGAGGGAATTCCGGTGGTATTCAACGCGAAAGGCATTCCCGGAACCCTGTCAAAGGATGCCGCACTTTCCATCTACCGCATCATTCAGGAGGGACTCACCAACATCGCCAAACACGCCTGCGCCACCCATGTCACGGTATCCCTCACAGGAGCCGGGACTGGCCTCCGTGTTTCCGTCCAGGATGACGGCATCGGATTCGATGCGGCAGCGGTGAGAAAAAAACCGGGACTGGGGCTTTCCAGCATGCGCGAACGGGTCCGAATCATTCGGGGAAAGCTTCGCATTCTGTCGGAACCCGATAAGGGTACGACCATCGAGGTGAATTTGCTTTGAAATGGAAACAGAACATGGTAAAAGCCTGATATGATTCCCGCAGCAGCCCCGCCAAAACCCCGTTTCAACCCCCTGAGCACGCTGGTTCTGCATTTCAGGCCCCGCAGGGTTTCTGAAAAGACCCTTGACTTCAGGCTGACATGGGGGTTGGGCGGCATGGCCGCCGTTCTAGTCTCGCTGCAATTGTTCACGGGCATTCTGCTGAAGTTCGCCTACGGGCCGGTTCCCGCCCAGGCTTACGCGTCGCTGGTGACCCTGCAGGAAGGCTTCCTGTTCGGGCAACTGGTCCGGAGCATCCACTTCTGGAGCGCCAATCTCCTGGTCGTGGTGGTCTGCCTGCATGGTCTGCGGGTCTTTTTTACCGGCGGCTTTCACCCCCCGCGACGATTGAACTGGGTTGTCGGGCTCAGCCTGCTGGTCCTCATACTGGCGTCCAATCTTACCGGATACCTGCTCCCCTGGGACCAGCTGGCCTACTGGGCCACCATCATCTGCGTCAGCATGCTGGAATACATCCCCGTCATCGGCGGGCGGCTTCAGCAGATCGTTCTGGGCGGCCCACGGATCGGGCCGGCCACCCTGCGCGGTTTTTTTGCGATGCACACCGCCGTGTTCCCGGTCCTGATCGTCATGCTGATGATGTTTCATTTCTGGCGGGTGCGAAAAGCCGGCGGGCTGGTGATTCCGCACTCCCCGGGTGAAGCCCCGGACGACAAACCGGCCATGGTCCCGACCCACCCGAACCTGCTTCTTCGGGAGGCGGCCCTGGCATTGGCGACCATCGCGTGCGTGCTGATCCTGTCACTGCTTTTTAATGCCCCACTGGGACAGCCGGCCAACCCGGGCCTCAGCCCCAACCCGACCAAGGCCCCCTGGTACTTTGCAGGTGTCCAGGAATTGCTCATGCATTTTCACCCGAGCTTTGCCCTGCTGATCGCTGCCGCCCTGACACTGAGCGCTTTTTGTCTGCCGTATCTAAAATACAACGAAGCCCCCTCCGGCGTCTGGTTTGCATCAATCAACGGCCGACGCACCGCTCGCTTCACCGCACTGGTAGCCGCCATGGCCACGCCGCTGGTCGTTGTTCTGAATGAATACGTGTTCGATTTTTCGGCCATACTGCCCAATATGCCCCATGCCGTCAGCCTCGGCATCTTCCCCACAGCCTTGCTCATTGCAGTCATTGCAGGTTTGTACGCGCTGACGGCAAGGAAATTTCAGGCCACACGTCTGGAGTCCGTCCAGGCTGTTTTTGTTTTTCTGGCCGTAGGATGGGTGATTTTGACCATTACCTGCGTGATTTTCCGGGGGGAAGGAATGAAGCTGCGGTGGCCGTTTTGACGGGAGCTTCGAAAAAAAACCAGATGAAACCATCCAAGATAAAAACATCCAAGGACATAAAGTCCGGCGAGGCGCAGACGAAAGTTTCCCGCCGCAGTTTTCTGAACATCCTCTGGTCGGCCCTGGGCCTTGCAGCACTGGTGGAATTTTTTTGGCTGACCATTTCTTTTCTGCGGCCCGCAAGATCCGGCAGCGCCGAAAGCCAGGCGAATATCGTGATCCAGGCAGGTACCGTGTCGTCCTTTGCCCCCGGCACGGTCACCGCGTTTCAAAACGGGGAATTTTACGTTGTACGACTGGATGACGGGGGATTTCTGGCGCTTTCGTGCAAATGCACCCATCTGGGATGCACCGTTCCCTGGGTTGAAAAAGAAAAAAAGTTTTTGTGCCCGTGCCATGCATCGGCCTATGACATCACCGGCAATGTGATCAACTCGCCGGCCACCCGTGCTCTGGACATTTTCCCGGTGGCCATCGAGAACAGCATCGTCAAGGTGGACACCCGGAAACGAATAAAGAGAAGCGGGTTTGATTCAAAGCAGGTGGTGTTTCCACCCAAGGTGTAAATTCGAATATCGAATATCGAAATCCGAAACAAATTCTAAATACGAATGTTCAAAACAGGATGGGGCATACCTGCAATGAATGGTGATCTTAAACAATACGATCTGGAGGAACGGACGTTTTGTTTTGCGAGAGACATCCGGGTGTTTGTCAAGCGATTGCCGAGAAATATTTGTAATCTGGAGGACGGAAAGCAGTTGTTGCGGGCGTCGGGCTCCATTGGGGCCAACTACATCGAGGCCAATGAAGCCCTGGGCAAAAAAGACTTTCAGTTCAGAATCAAAATCTGCCGCAAGGAAGCCAAGGAAAGCCGCTATTGGCTGAGACTGATAGATACCGGTGAAGAAAAGGCTTTGGAAACCGAACGCACGATCCTGCTCGCAGAATCGACAGAACTCATGAAAATCTTCGCCGCCATTATGCACAAAAGCCAGTAACGTTCCCGCTTTTGTTTTGAATTTAGAATTTTGTATTTGTTTCGGATTTCGATATTCGGATTTCGAATTTATCCTTTAGGATTTTTATGTTCCGCTGGAAACTCATAGGTATCCTCTCCACCGCACTGATCGTAATCGCGATACCACTTTCGGTCGTGAAACAGCATTACAGTGCAGGCCGGCCCCATCCGGACGCTGTCGCCGATTTTGTCGGCAGCGAGAAATGCCGGGCCTGCCATCAGCCGGAATATGAACTGTGGAAAGGCTCCAATCACTTTCATGCCATGGAAGTCGCCTCCGATGCCAGCGTACGCGGGGATTTCAACGATGCCGTTTTTGAACACTTGGGCATCGTCTCCCGATTCTACCGCAAGGACAGTAAATTCTTTGTCCATACCCAGGGTCCGGAAGGCGTTATGGGGGACTTCGAGATCACCCATACCTTCGGCTGGAATCCGCTCCAGCAGTACCTGATTCCGTTTCCCGGGGGCCGGATGCAGTGCCTGCCCATTGCCTGGGATGTGAAAGCCGGGCGGTGGTATCACCTGAATCCCGACAGGCCGATATCCCCCAAAGACTGGCTGTATTGGACCAATGCGGCAATGAACTGGAACGGGATGTGCGCCACCTGCCATTCCACCAACCTGAAAAAGAACTACCATATCCAGACCGATACGTACCAGACCACCTGGTCGGACATCAGCGTCGGCTGCGAAGCCTGCCACGGACCGGGGTCCAGGCATGTCAAATGGGCCGAGCTTCCGGACATGGCCCGGCAGTCCGTTGTAAATTATGACCTTGCGGTCCGCACCTCCGGGCTGAAGTCGCGCGAGCTGGTGGAACTGTGCGCGCCCTGCCATTCCCGCCGGACGAGCCTGGGGGATTACACCCATATCGAAGCGGACCTTCTGGATACCATGCTGCCGACCCTACTCTTACGGGATTTATATTTCCCCGACGGTCAGATCCTGGAAGAGGTGTATGCCTACGCCTCGTTTGTTCAAAGCAAGATGTATGCACGGGATGTACGCTGCAGCGACTGCCACAATGTCCACAGCATCAAGCGCGTGAAGGAAGGCAACAGCCTGTGCCTTCAGTGCCATCGGGCAAGCGACTACGACACCCGTCAGCATCATTTTCACAAGAAAACAGGTGAAAAAGGCGACCCCATCAAATCCGCGGACGGCCGAGTCCTGTTTGAAATCGGAACCGGAGCCGAGTGCGTACAATGCCACATGCCCGGAAGATATTACATGGGGGTGCATTACCGGCTGGATCACAGCATCCGGATCCCCCGGCCGGATCTGTCCATCAAGCTCGGTGTGCCGGACACCTGCATCCGATGCCACCGGGACAAAACCAGCCGATGGTCCGACGAAACCATCACCAAGTGGTATGGACCGGGACGCCGCCCCCATTACGGAGAAATCATTCAGGCCGGGCGAAACCGGCAGCCCGGTGCCGATAAAGACCTGATCCGCTTATCAGGAGATCCGCTTTACCCGGTAATCGTCCGCGCAACCGCGCTGGAGCTGCTGGACGCATATTCCGGAGACGTCACCAATGACGCGATGGAGCGCGCGCTGATGGACAGCGAGGCCCTGATCCGCCGCACGGCAGTCAGCCATTTACAGAATCCCGACCCGAAACGCAATGTCCGGTTGATCGCACCGCTCCTCTATGACCCGGTAAAGGCGGTTCGGATCGATGCCGCATCCCGACTGGCAGGCCAACCGAGCCGTCTGCTCACGGACGATCAGCGCCGCGTGTTCGAGGATACCCTCAAGGAATATATCGCCGCCATGGAGTACTCCGGGGATTTTGCTTTCGGCCGCTACAACCTCGGAAACCTTTACGTCGCCCTGGATGAGCCGCAAAAAGCAATTGCGAGCTTTCGTGCGGCCATTAAAATCGATGACCTGTCTTATCCAGCCAAGGTAAACCTGGCCATGCTCTACACCCAACTGGGCCGGAATCCCGAAGCCGAAACGCTGCTGACCGAGGTTGTCAAGGCCTATCCGGAACTTTATGATGTCCAGTACTCCCTGGGGCTGCTGCTGGCCGAGGAAAAGAAATATCTCGAGGCCGAACAGCATCTGGCGATCGCAGCAAAGGGTATCCCCGATGAATCGCGGGTGCACTACAACCTCGGGGTTCTCTACGATTTTCTTGGCAGGGACCAGCAGGCTGAAGTGGCGCTGAGCCGGGCATCCGAAATCGAGCCGAACAACATGGACTACCTGCAGGCTCTGGCCCAGCACTTCCTGAAACAGGAAAATTTTACCGCTGCCGGCAAAATCGCCGACAGAATGATCGCCCGGCATCCCGAAGACCCAAGGGGATCGGAGCTGAAGCGTTTTTTGCAGCAAAAAACGAAGAAATGACGCATGGATATACAGTCGATAGCCGGACCCGATCGCAACACCGCAAAAAGTCATTCTAAGCCATTAAACCGCTCCTTGCGCATTTATAATGAAATTCCAAAGGGATGCCGCTTCCCAGACCGAGTGAATGGATGAAGCGCTATTCACCATTTTGAACATTACCAAATGGTAATCTTCCGATCATCTTCCCGTAAGCTTCCCTGCCTATAATGGGTTCAACAACCGGGCACTTGCCCCCCATTCACACAAGGAGGATTTACCATGAAATCGCAGAAAAATTTTAAATCCATTTTCATCGCCCTGCTTCTGGCAGGGACCATCATCGGAATCGGCTTCGGGATAACACCGGCATCAAAAGCCAATGAACCTTCAATAGCCCAGGCCCCCGTCGTCTCAAGCAGCGTTCCGATGGTTCCGGGCAATTTCAGCCAGATCGCCGACCAAGTCAGGGCCGGAGTGGTCAATATTCAGGTCAGCAAAAAGGTCAGCAATGCGGAATTTCCGAGTTCCCGGGGAAATCCCTTCGGAGACCGGAATCCATTCGGAGAATTTTTCGGACCTTTCGGGGGCAACCAGCCCGAGAGAAAACAGCAGGGAGTAGGGACCGGATGCATCATCAGCCAGGACGGGTTCATCCTGACCAACAATCATGTGGTTGAAGGCGCGGATCAGATCAAGGTCAAGACGTCTGACGGAAAGGAATTTGACGGACGCATCATCGGCCGGGACCCCAAGACCGATCTTGCACTGGTCAAGATCGACGGTGCATCGGATCTTAAACCCCTGAAGCTTGGTGATTCGGATGCACTGAATGTGGGCAACTGGGTGGTTGCCGTCGGCAGCCCTTTTGGCCTGGAACAGACGGTTACCGCTGGGATCGTCAGCGCCAAGGGGCGGGTGATCGGCTCCGGGCCCTATGACAATTTTATCCAGACCGATGCTTCCATCAACCCCGGCAACAGCGGCGGCCCCCTGATCAATATGCAGGCGGAAGTGGTGGGCATCAACACGGCCATTATCGCTTCCGGACAGGGGATCGGTTTTGCGATTCCGATCAACATGGCCAAGGAAATTGCTCCCCAGCTCCAGAAAACCGGTCATGTGACACGAGGCCTTCTGGGTGTCAATATTCAGGATTTGACACCGGAGCTGGCAAAATCATTCGGGCTCAAGGATACCCATGGGGCACTGGTTGCCAAAGTGGTTCCGGACGGTCCGGCAGATAAAGCAGGAATATTGCAGGGGGATGTGGTCGTGAAGTTCAACGGCCAGCAGGTCATGGGCGCCAAGGATCTGTCGCGGATCGTCGCAGGGACCCCTGTTGGGGAAACCGTGACGGTTCAAGTGATCCGGGAAGGCAAAACGGTTGACATCCAGGCAAAAGTCGGAGAAATGGAAGATGAGGGTGCAACTGCATCGGAAAAGGATGCTTCCCATAAAACGCTTGGCGTTTCCGTGCAGAATCTGACGCCTCAAATTGCCGGAGAACTCGGCCTGAAGGATACCGCCGGCATTGTGGTCACAAACGTTGCACCCGGAAGTGCGGCTGCCGAAGCCATGATCCGGACAGGAGACGTCATTAAAGAGATCAACCGCAAACCGGTCAAGAACGTCGATGATTTTATGCAGAAAATCGATAAGACAAAAGCCGGGGATACGCTGCTGCTTCTGATCGAAAGAGAGCAGAACAGTTTGTTTGTAACGATAACCCTCAAATAACATGTTGCCCCGGCCGGCAGGAAATTTCCTGCCGGCCGGGCTATGCACTGTGTTTTATTCACTGTCATTATTGATGATAGCGCAAGAAGTCGTCCCACCGGTGAAAACCGGTGTCCAGTCTCTCAGCAACTATCTAAAAACACTGGATTCCGGCTTTCGCCGGAATGACGAGCTGTCGTTATTTTTGACTTTTTGCCAGATCATCATTATTGAGTTATCATGTAATCAATGTCATTGACATTCGGAATATCTCAAGAAAATCCCCCTTAGGAAAAAGGGGGATTTAGGGGGATTTTCAGCGGTTGCACGAAATCCCCCCTGGCCCCCTTTCCAAAGGGGGGAATTTGTTCCGTAATTTAATGACAGTGATCCTGTATTTGCGGAGTTAAGCCAACGGGATACGGTCACTGCCGATATTCGGGCTGTAAAATCAATTCCGGATCACAATGGAATTAACAGACTGAAAAAGGAAGGGTTCTCAGATTTATGGGACTGATTAAACGTTCACTGTGGAAACGTTTCGTAGCCATTGCCCAGCCTTATTTTTTCCCGGACATCCGCTGCGGCGGCTGGGCCATGCTCCTGTTGCTGATCATGCTGCTCGGTTTTCTTTTCGGCGTTCTCTTTTTGATCGTCTCCGGGATGACATTTGCGGCAAATCATGTTGCACCGGATCTGACTGCAAAGATTGCTTCCGGTCTGTTATCCATGATTACAGGGATTTTCAATTCCAAGGCATGGCTGATAGTTGCAGGCATGTTAATTGTCCCCGTGGGCGTGTTCGTATTGTTCGGCCGCCACATCCGCAGCCGCAGGCAGGCCTGGGTGCTGCTTGCCACCGTTTTGGTCCTGTCTCTTTCCGTCACAGGCATTAATGTCGCCTTCAGTTATATCGCCAATTACTTCACCAATGCCCTGGTGCAAAAAAATCAGGATCTGTCCTATCTCTTTGTCGTCGTCTATTTTTGCGGTTTCATGGTCGGCATTCCCATCGTCGCCTTTTATGGCTACGTACAGAGTTATCTGGGAATGCGCTGGCGGGAATGGCTGACCGATGAATTCCTGAAAAAGTATTTTTCCAATCGCAGTTATTACGAAATAGAATCCCATGCACAGATAGACAATCCGGATCAGCGTATCATGGAGGATATCCGTTCATTTACCCGGACATCGCTCGGGTTTCTGCTGATCATCCTGGGGTCGCTCATGGACCTGGTCTCCTTTACCGGCATTCTCTGGTCAAAGTCCGTGCTGCTTGTCGGCGTCGTGCTGGGCTACTCGCTGGTGGGAACACTGCTGACCGTTTTGATCGGCCGGCGCCTTGTCGGCCTTAATTTCAATCAACTGCATTACGAGGCGGACTTTCGGTATTCTCTGGTGCATGTGCGGGACAATGCCGAATCGATTGCCTTTTACCAGGGAGAAAAACCGGAGATCGCGCAGATCGGGGATCGATTCAGAAAAGTCCTCGGGAATTTCAATCTGCTCATCGGCTGGCAGCGGAATCTGTCGCTTTTTACCACAGCCTACAGTTACCTGCCCGTTGTGCTGCCTTTTCTGGTGTTGTTCCCGCAATATTTCGCAGGTCAGATCGAGTATGGAGACATGGTGCAGGCCAATTTCGCCTTCAGCCAGATTTATGCGGCACTTTCTCTGATCGTGTCTCAAATGGAGCAGATCACCAATTTTGCAGCCGGGGTCGAGCGCTTGTCGACCTTCGCCGATGCCGTCACGCCGACACCGGAGCCGGTCCCCGGCATCATAACCGATGCGGCCGACCGGTTTGTCCTGACGGATGTCACGCTCCTTACGCCCAACAGGAACCGGACCCTGTTCCATGGCCTTACCGTGGATTTAAGTGACAAGGACAATCTGGTTGTCGTCGGCCAGAGCGGGGTCGGGAAAAGCTCGCTCCTTCGCGCCATCGCCGGCTTGTGGACGCAAGGCTCCGGGGAGATCCTGCGCCCGGCCCTGCAGGAAATATACTTTCTGCCCCAAAGACCATACATGCTGCTTGGCTCTCTAAAGGATCAGCTCCTCTATCCCCGGATGCAGCAGGAGATACCGGAAGAAGAGCTGCGGCGCGTTCTTCAGTGTGTCAACCTGGCGGATCTGCCGGAGAGATCAGGCGGATTTGAAGCGGAACTGGTCTGGGCGGATGTCCTGTCCCTGGGAGAGCAGCAACGGCTGGCCTTTGCCCGTCTGTTTATCAACCGTCCCGGGTTTGCCGTTCTGGATGAAGCCACCAGCGCGCTGGACAACGAAAACGAAGCAGCGCTCTACGGAAAACTGCAGGAGCTTGGCATCCATTACATCAGCGTCGGCCACCGAACCAGCATCCTGGATTATCACAATTATGTACTGGAATTGCGGGGACAGGACAAATGGCAACTGATGAGTGTCGCTGAATACAAGACAAAAGCCGGAATACCGGCATAAGAAATGCACCATCTCTGGCGGTCTGTAATTGGACATTGATACCGGCATGCCGAAGTGACGGCCTGGATTGCCTCCTGCTGGCAGGTTAATTATCCAAGCCTTCCCGCATGGCTGCTTTTTCAAGTCTACTATCAAAACATGAAAATACGACAGAAGTGGAAACTTCCCGGTGGAGTAGCAGGGCTGAAGCCAAATGGATTGCATCAAAACCCCTTAAGGCATGTTTTTCAGCAAGGTTTCCAGCCAGTTTTACCATATCCTGCGTGATGTTCAAAATGAAATAATTCCGCCAATCCTTATCAAAAAACGCTTTTAAGCGGTCATGATCGTCTGATGTAAACGAATTCTCTCTGAACCGGCGAGCAAAAGCTGCTCTTGCTTCCGCATAAGAAACGATTGACGTCGCCGTAGCCTCTGAAGACCTTACCAGGGTTTCAATTTTCAGAGAGTCCTCTTCTTCCATGTATAATTTCACAAGGCTGCTCGTATCCAGATACAAGATCACCGCCGGTCCTCGACAACAGCGCTGGATACGCTCATTCCTTTGGAAACTATCCGGCTCGGCATGCCCTCCGGCCTCCCACCGGACCAAGAGGCCAAGCCACGCTGGATGAATTGATACAATTTTTCTTCTCCAGCTTTTATACCGATGGGCATTATTATCGCTACGTCATTTTTTCGATCTGTTACAATGATCCTCTCACCGGCCCTGACTTTTTTCATATAGCGGCTCATGTTTTCTTTTAATTCTCTGATACCGATTCTTTCCATAATGCTACTCCTCAAACGGATATATCTACATAATGAGGTCACATTATAATTTATGTTACCTCATTCGTCAAGACATGCATTGAGGATAGGTCGGGCCAATATAACTATATGAACCTACATATAAAACACCTGTTGACAGGGCTTTTTTTTGAGCTTAAAAGTGAAAATTGGCCATCGAAACGGCCCCTCTGAGCCTTACAACGCCTTTTCTCGGCGCATTTATAGTTAAATTTTATTGTGATAGCTCTGGTCCGAGCCAGATTTCGGGTCAAGTTAAAAAATGATAAATATAAATAAATCGAAATACGAAGCACGAAATCCGAAACAATGACCAAAAACTTAATGTTCAAAACGGTGAGTTTCATCCATTTCCAATATTATAATTTTGAATTTAAAATTTGTTTCGGATTTCGATATTCAAATTTCGGATTTTACCTGAACGACCTTTCCGTTCAGACAGAAAGCTTCTTATGGGAAGTCTCTTATGAAAAAACCCCGCGTCCTGCTTGCCGATGATCACAGAATCGTGCTTGAGGGCCTGCGCAGCCTTCTGGAACCCGAGTTCGATATCGTCGGGAATGGTCGAGGACGGCCAGGCCCTGGTCACAGAAGCCCTGCGTCTGCGCCCGGATCTGGTGGTGGTGGATATCTCGATGCCGATGCTGAATGGAATCGATGCGGCGATTCAGCTTAAAAAATCAGATGCCCGCATCCGGGTTGTCTTTCTAACCATGCATGCCGATGTCGAATACGCAGCAAGCGCTTTTGCGGCCGGCGCTTCCGGGTTTGTACTGAAGCACTCTGCGCCCAGTGAGCTGATCACGACGCTCCGGGCGGCCATGCGCGGCGGCGCCTATGCAACCTCCGCCATTTCCGGTGAATTCATCGACTCCGATCGTCAGAAAGTGAACGAACCGGAAGAATCAAAGATCGCACTGAGCCCCCGGCAAAGAGAGGTTTTGCAACTCCACGCCCGGGGAAAATCCGCCAAGGAAATTGCATCGCTATTGCATATTTCCACAAGAACCGTCGAATTTCACAAGTACCGGATGATGGAAACGCTTAACATAAAAACCAGCGCAGAATTGATCCAATTTGCCGTCAAGTGCGGACTTGCTGCAATATAGCACCTGAACGGAAAAACCGTTCAGGCGAAATTCGAAATCCGAATATCGAAATTTGAAACAATGACCAAAATCCCAATGTTCAAAACAGTGAATTCCAGCCTTTCCTCTTTTTGAATTTGGGTCAGCCATATATCAGCCGGCAACCGTGAATGCTTCCATTCAGAGATCAGCCATCCTCCCTGATAATTTCTTTCAAACCTAGTATATTTCACTAGTTTACAATCACCTGGCGACTTCGTATAGTTTTAAAAAATAATAAAGACATGGCGGATATCGATTCAACATCCATGACGATCAGGGGTTCACAGGCTACCGCTATAATAAGCTGGACCTTTCCCGTTTGAAAACGGCGTCACGCTTGAGGTGGATTTGGACTGCCAGGCGGTCCCGACATCGGTAGATAAATTCTAGTCTACCGATCCGGAATTTTTCGATAGAGGAGAGACATGCGATGCAACCTTGTAATTCTTGCTGACCAGAATCCCGGCTTTCTCGAAGGCGTTCGCAGGATGCTTGAAACAGTGGCGGAATCGGTACTGATGGTGTCAGATGAATCTTCGATGATGCAAGCCGTGAACCGGACATCCCCCGATCTGGTGATTGCAGATCTTTCCCTTCCGGTTTCCGGAGCTGGAAACATCGTTCGGATGATCAAGAATCGTCACCCGGACATCCGGGTCATCGTCCTGAGCATGCATGATGAACGGACAGTGGTGAATACGGTAATGGATTCGGGTGCCGAAGGGTTCGTTTTGAAACGGCGGGCGGCAGTTGATCTGCTTCCGGCGATAGCCGCCGTCTGCCGGGGGCAAATTTTCGTATCACCGGACATTGTAACGGAGGCAGTTCTGTCATAGGTTACATATTATCATGAGAGGAAATACTATCTGTTGCAAATTTACAATTATCAGGCATTTTCAGTCGTCACATCCAACAAAAAGGAGAAGAAAATCATGAAAAAAATCAGACTGCACATCGTAAAAACATTCGTTTTGTCAATACTCTGCCTGGGCATTGCCGCCTGCGCGTCAGCTCCTTTATCACCGTCCGACATAACCGAGCAGCGGGATTCCCTGCGGGATATGGCGAATCAGGCGCTTACCCAGCTTTACAGCAACAATCCTGGTGCACAGAGCGTGGTGACGACCGCTGCGGGCTATGCGGTCTTCAGCGATTTCGGCTTCAAGCTCATTTACGCGGGCGGCGCCAAGGGCAAGGGTATTGCAGTGAACAACGCCACCGGCCAGGAAACCTTCATGAAGATGATGGAGCTCCAGCCCGGACTGGGTCTGGGAGCCGAGAAGTTCTGGGTGGTGTTTGTTTTCGAGACTCCCGCCGCATTCAATAAATTTGTGACTTCCGGCTGGGAGGCCGGCGCCAATGCCATGGTGGCGGCCATGAGCCAGACACAGGGCGCTGCACTCGCCGGGGCCGTTTCGGTATCGCAGGACGTGTATATGTACCAGCTCACTGAACAAGGGCTTATGGTCGGCATCAGCGTCACGGGCGCCAAGTACTACAGGGATACGGATCTCAATTAAGATTCAATCGCAAACTTTTTTCGGATGGCGGCGCTGTTCTGCTCTGGTGGTTCGGTGACCAAAAGCCGTTCTCACATCAATTTTAATTATCGAAAGGAGAAATACATGAGTACACTGGTAGTTATCGGTTATGACAATGAGTTCAAGGCGGAAGAAGTCCGGTTGACGCTGCGCAAGCTGCAGAAGGATTATTTAATCGATCTTGAAGATGCGGTGGTGGCGGTAAAGGATGCCAAGGGAAAGGTCAAACTGCACCAGGCGATCAACCTGACCGCGGCCGGGGCTGTCGGCGGCGGCTTCTGGGGATCGTTGATCGGCCTTATTTTCCTGAATCCGCTCCTCGGGGCAGCGGTCGGCGCCACGGCAGGGGCGGTATCCGGCGCTCTGTCCGACATCGGAATCAACGACAAGTTCATGAAGGATCTGGCGGCCAGCCTTAACCCCGGCAGCTCCGCACTGTTTGTCCTGGTGCGCAAGGCCACACCGGACAAAGTGCTTGAGGAGCTCGAGGGAACCGGAGGCAAGGTGATTAAGACCTCGCTTTCCCATGACGACGAAGCCAAGCTTCAGGCCGCGCTGAGCGGGGCCTGAAGCCAATGATTTTCCGCTGACCGGAGACCTGTCTCTTCCAGAACCAGGTCTCCGGCGACGAGAAGGTCGATGTTGCAACACCATAGGAGAAGATACCGGACATGACACACCATACGCACAAACATTCGACCGAAAAGCCACAGACCGGCAGGCAACTGCATAAGAGATGGGAGGTCTGGACAGTCGTCGCCTTGATGCTGGCAGCAATGATGTTCTATGTAGGCAGTATGGATGAATCCGTCTGGCCGAGGGCCTGGCAGGGAAACAAGGTCCCGGCGTCAAAAGCGGCCCCGGCCCGATAGGTTTGAAGCAAGTTCGGCAGTACAGTGGGCGAATCGCTTAGGGCGCCAGGAGACGGGAAGAACGCACGGCAAAAGCATAAGAGCCGACATGGTTAATACCGAAGAAGGAGACAGAGTATGAAAAGTCATTCAATCATGAAACGAACCACCATTGGTCTTCTCATCGCTGTTGTCATGCTGGCCATTTCCATGTTCGGCTGCGCCAATCAGATGGTTCAGCCGTCGACAAGGGATGATGGGGCGTCCACGAGTATGGCTGAGGCAAATACTTCCGCTCCTGCTGAAGCACCATCCGACCCCTGGCCCCGCGATGTCACAATGAATAATGCCGACGCGCTGATCTACCAGCCGCAGGTCGAATCGTGGACCGGCAACCGGATGGCGTGGCGTGTTGCCGTGGCCTTGCGCATTGGCGCCAGCAAGGACGAAACCTTCGGCGTTATCAGAGGCACCTCACGCACCGAGGTGGATCGCAGCACGCGCACTGTAACGCTGCGGGATATAGAAGTTGCCTCGATCCATTTCCCCACCCTGCCCGATAGCGGCCTTTCCTATCTGCCGGAAATACAGCGCTCTCTCGATGGTGCGCTGGAGACCATGGCGCTTGACAGCGTTGAGACCTCGCTTGCCGCCTCTGAAGCAGTGAAGCAGGTAGCCCATGCGGTGAAGAACGATCCGCCGAATATCGTCGTTGCCTACACGCCGACGATTCTGCTTCCCATTGACGGTGCGCCGGTGCTCAAACCTTTGCCGGACACGGGGTTCAACCGCGTGATCAACACCAGCGCGATGCTCGTGCGTTCACAAGCTGACGACAACTGGTATCTGCATCTGTACGATGGCTGGCTGGTCGCCCCATCACTTGACGGACCATGGACGACGACTCTCGTGTCGCAGGAACTGATCAATGCCGCACAAAAGCTGGAAAAAAACGGGACCGTCGATTTTATGGATGGTGGGCCAAAGGCCAATCCGCGGCCGACTCTGGCCGATGGCGTGCCGAAAATCCTTGTCGGAACCGTTCCAACCGAACTGATCGTCTTCAAGGGGCAGCCCAATCTTGTGCCGGTGACCGGCACGCCACTCCTTTGGGCTACCAACAGTGCGATTGACGTACTGGTTGACACCAACACCAATGATTATTATGCGCTGATTTCCGGCCGCTGGTTCAAGGCGCAGGGACTTGTTGGCCCGTGGGCATTTGCCGCCAGCAATGCCCTGCCGGCTTATTTCAGCCAGATTCCGCCTGAAGGCTCGCCCGCCTCGGTGGTGCTGGCCTCGGTTGCGGGAACGCCTCAGGCCCAGGAGGCAATCATCGCCAATTCGATTCCGCAGACCGCCAGTGTGTTGATCGTGGGCGGTCCGGACTTCACCCCGGTATTCGATGGTGCGCCGGTATGGAGACCGATCGATGGCACTTCGCTTGAATATGTCGTCAATACCAGGGCTCCCCTGATCCGTGTCAGCCCTGACAGCTACTATGCGCTCCAGACCGGCGTCTGGTTCACAGCGACGTCATTGACCGGCCCCTGGGCGGTAGCCACCAGCGTTCCTTTGGCCATCTATTCCATTCCGGTTTCATCGCCCCTGCACTACGTGACTTATGTGAGCGTTTACGGCAATACCACCAATGTGGTGTATGTGGGTTACACGCCGGGTTACTTCGGTACGGTGGTCGACACCGGCGGCACGGTGGTCTATGGCACCGGCTACGCGTATTCCCCCTGGATCGGTTCGGTCTGGTACGCACCGCCGGTTACATATGGAATCATGGCAACGCCTATTTACAGTCCATACGTGGGCTTTACCTTTGGGTTTGCCGCCGCTTCCTGGTACCTGCCTTACTGGGGTTATGGCGGCGGGGGATATTACTACCCGGGATGGGGCTACGCCGGCTACGGTTGGGCCAGCGCCAATGTATACCGCAACTGGGGGACCGGCGTTTCGTGCGGTACCCGTGCCTGGTATGGCAGTGCCAACGGCACCTTCGGCACCTATGGCTATGGCGGCTATGCCACGGCCCGTGGAACGACCGGCAGCTACAACTTCCAGCGCAGCTACAACCCTTATACGGGGCGAGGTTCGCAGGGGTATAACCGCAGTTTCAACACTGCAACCGGAACGACCGGAAATGTGTCCCGCAGCGAGGGATTCAACACAGCGACGGGCCAGCGTGCCTACAGCTCCAGCGTATCCGCCACCGCTGCCGGAGGCAGTTCGATCGACCGAAATGTCAATGCGACAGCCGGTCCGCAGGGCTACAGCCGCAATGCAAGCACGACCACTTATAACGCGCAGACGGGTGAAACCAAGACCTGGAACAATGGCGTGCCACAGAACACGCACTATGCCGGAGCCGATGGCAATGTCTACCGCAGCGATGGCAGCGGCGGCTGGCAGCAATATTCGGCAGCGGCTGGAACAGTGCTGCCGGCAATACCAACTGGGCCGACAACGAACAGCAGGCGCGCAGCCAGGCAAGCCAGCGCACCAGCAGCTGGAGTGGGGGCGGTGGCCGTTTCGGCGGTGATTTCGGAGGTGGCGGCTTCGGTGGGGACTTTGGCGGCGGCGGTTTCGGTGGTGGCAGTTTCTCCGACCGTTTTGGCGGTGGCGGTTTTGGTGGTAGAGGTTTTGGTGGGGGCGGTTTTGGAGGACGGCGCTGAGCCTTCGTTGGTTCAAGGATTAAACCATGCGGATATCATGTGTTGCCAGCGTAATGGTGCCTCTGGTCAAGTCGGACATGACAAAAAATCAGGCAGATCCTGAAATGGAAATGCGTGTGAAGCCACAGAGGCGACAAACATAATGACCAATTTATTTGTTTATACAAAAATTATTTCAATGATTTTCGCAGCGCTCTTCCCGGTAGTCAATCCAATCGGGACCGCCCTTATCCTTTACGGGATGACCAGAGGGGTTGACAATCAAACCTGGAAATCGATATCGAGAAAAATTGCACTGTATTCATTTCTTTTATTGTCTTTTTTCTTTTTTTTCGGCGGTTACATTCTCAAGCTATTTGGAATTTCCATCCCGGTTGTTCAACTCTCGGGAGGAATTACATTGGCAATGATGGGATGGGGACTTTTGAACCAAAAGGAGACATCCACTCCTGCATCCGAAGCGGGTAGTCCGCGCTCCCTAATTGAGCTAAAAACTTTTTATCCCTTTACCTTTCCCCTGACAATAGGTCCGGGAGGGCTGGCAGTTGTTTTGACCTTTAGCGCTCATTTAAACCGTGAGTCCAAGTTCATTCTAACGATGGAACAAGTTTCTGCGATCATTGGAATATTCTTGATATGTGTAACTGTCTCTTTTTGCTACCGCAATCTTAATTTTATGACCGAGAAATTTTCAGCTGCTGCCGCTTTGGCGATATCGAAAATTCTTGCCTTTTTTGTGCTTTGCATTGGTGTTGAGATAGCCTGGGCAGGCATTAAGGCTCTTAAATAAAGTTGATCATCAAGCCGCAATCATGGACAAACCTAGCGGCAGGAGCAAAAAATGACAAGGACGAGTCCGTCCGGTGGCTACGCAAGCATCCTTCAACTTCAGGTCGACGTTTTTAAATCCAATATCATGTCTCAATTTTTCTAAAATATGAGGAAAGGAGTTTGGTTATGAAAAAGTTCTGTGTACTTCTGGCTCTTATTACCCTACTGACCGTGACGGGATGCGCCACCCAGGCCCAGTTTCTTAACACCAAACAGCCGATGGCAACGGAGACGGTTTTGAATCGGGCGCGATTCGAGATGAACTGCCCGACGGCGACCGCCACCATCATATCTCAGGAAGTCATCCAGCCCGCTCTCCAGGGGCCCTGGGTAAATGGGATTCAACGGGCCGAATATACTGTAGGGGTGGCCGGTTGCGGACAGCGTCACACCTATGTGGTGATCTGCCCGGATGGCGGTGATGGCTGCTATGCCGCAGGACCTGGTCCATTTCATTCAGGTTTTTAAGATAAACGAATTTGATACCCATTAAAGAAAACACTAACAAAAAAGGAATCGAAGACAATGAATTTAAACACTATGCGTATCCTAAAAGCATTGGCAATTGCAATACTCTGTTTAGGCATTGCGGCCTGCGCGACGACCCCATTACACCGTCCGATAAAGCAGAGCAGCAAGATTCCCTGCGCAATATGGCAAACCAGGCGCTTACCCAGCTTTACAGTAACAACCCCGGCGCCCAGAGCGTAGTGACCACAGCGTCCGGCTATGCGGTGTTCAGTGACATCGGATTCAAGCTCATCTATGCGGGCGGCTCCAAGGGCAAGGGCATTGCGGTGAACAACGCCACCGGCCAGGAAACCTTCATGAAGATGATGGAACTCCAGCCCGGCCTTGGTCTGGGAGCCGAGAAGTTCTGGCTGGTGTTTGTTTTCGAGACTCCAGCCGCGTTCAATAATTTTGTAACTTCCGGCTGGGAGGCAGGCGCCAATGCCATGCTGGCCGCCAAGAGCCAGACCAGGGGCGGCGCGATAGCAGGAGCCGTTACGGTAGCGCAGGACGTGTATCTGTACCAGCTCACTGAAAAAGGGCTTATGGTCGGGATCAGTGTCACGGGCGCCAAGTACTCCAGGGATGAGGAACTCAATTAAAATGCAAGCACATAGCGGGAACGAGCATATAATCATAAGTTATTTTGCAAATAGCTATGATATCATAGATGATTTGGAATGTTTATCGTGATCAAAGAGGAGAGGCAGGCAAACTCTAATAACTTCTGTAAGGAGAAATCCATGAAGCCAATCAGACCAATTCTATTATGCGGAATGTTCGTGATCGCGGTCATAGCGACCGCGACTTTGTCGAAAGCACAAGTGCAAACCACCGGCGTTCCGGGTTCTGCCGACGCCACAACAACCATCAGCGGCAAGCAGCTTCCGCCGCCGGACCCGCCTTTCGGAGGTGTGATAAAGGAGAAAGCTACGGAGTCGAAAGCCTGGTGGCCGCCACGTATTGTGCCGCCTAAGGACGCCCCCAATGTGCTGCTCATCATGACCGACGACGACGGCTTCGGCGCGCCGAGCACGTTCGGCGGCGTCATCCCTACCCCGGCCCTGGACCGCATCGCCAAGAGCGGGCTGCGCTACACGAATTTTCACTCCACCTCGCTCTGCTCACCGACACGGGCGGCGATCATCACGGGACGCAACCATCACTCGGTGGGCTTTGGCGTGGTAGGCGAAATTGCGACCGGGTTCCCGGGTTATGACTCGATCATCCCGATCGAGAAGGGCACCGTCGGCACCATCCTGAAGGGAAACGGATACGCGACCTCGTGGTTCGGCAAGGACCACAACACCCCGTTCTACGAGAACAGCCAGGCCGGGCCGTTCAGTCAATGGCCGAACGGGATGGGATTCGAATATTTCTACGGGTTCGTCGGCGGTGACGCCAGCCAGTGGCAGCCGAACCTGTTCCGCAATACGACGGCCATCTATCCTTTCGAGGGCAATCCGGGCTGGAACCTGACCACGGCCATGGCAGACGAGGCCATCCAGTACATGAAGCAGCTCAAGGAGCTTGCGCCCCAAAAGCCGTTCTTCGTCTATTACGTTCCGGGCGGCACACACGCGCCGCATCATCCGACCCCGGAGTGGATCAAAAAGATCAGCGACATGCATCTCTTCGACAATGGCTGGGAAAAACTGCGTGATACCATCTTCGCCAACCAGAAGCGCCTGGGAATCATGCCCGAGAACGCGCAACTGACCCCATGGCCGGACGGACAGGAAACGTTCGGCGGCGCCAAGCTTCCCCGGTGGGATTCTCTCAGCTTCGAGCAGAAGAAGCTTTTCATCAAGCAGGCGGACATTTACGGGGCCTACCAGGCATACACGGATCATGAAATCGGCCGCGTCATTCAGGCCGTCGAAGACCTCGGGCAGCTCGACAACACCCTGATCATCTACATCAGCGGCGACAACGGCGCCAGCGCCGAAGGCATGCTCAACGGCACACCAAACGAATTCACCACATTCAACGGCATCGAGGTGCCGGTCAAGGACCAGTTCCTCTGGTACGAGTTCTGGGGATCGGACAAAACATTCCCGCACTTTGCGGCGCCCTGGGCATGGGCGTTTGACACGCCTTTCAAGTGGATGAAGCAGGTGCCGTCGCATTTCGGCGGGACGGCTCAGGGCATGGCCATATCCTGGCCGGGCCACATCAGCGACCCGGGCGGCATCCGCCGCCAGTTCCACCACGTCATCGACGTCGTGCCGACCATCTTAGAAGCGGTCGGCATCCCGGCGCCCGACACAATCGACGGCATAAAGCAGCTTCCCATCGAAGGCGTGAGCATGGCGTACACGTGGGACAAGGCCAACGCCAACGCGCCGACCCGGCACACAACGCAATACTTTGAGATGCTCGGCAACCGCGCCATCTACCACGACGGGTGGGTGGCGTGCACGACCCCGGTGACGCTGCCCTGGGAGCTGAGTTCCAAGACGCCGCCGGATGTGATGACCGGGTATAAATGGGAACTCTACAACGTCATGGAGGATCCCACGCAGAACAACGACCTGGCCGCCAAGATGCCGGACAAGCTCAAGCAAATGCAGAACATCTTTTACGTCGAGGCGGCAAAGTACAATGTGCTGCCGCTCGACAACACGACACTCGCCCGCTGGAACTCGCCGAAGCCGAGCCTGAAGGCGGGACGAACGGTCTTTACGTATTCGGGCGGATTGACGGGCGTGCCCGGCAGCACGGCCCCCGATATCCTGAACAAGTCCTACACCATCACCGCCGAGGTCGAGATCCCGGAAGGCGGCGCGGAAGGCATGATCGCCACCCAGGGCGGGCGCTTCGGCGGCTATGGGCTTTTCCTGAGCAAGGGCGAATTGGGAATCGATCGGGGCAAACCGGTGTTCCTCTACAACCTGCTGGACTTGAAGCGCACGGTGTGGGCAGGGCCTGAGCTGGGCGCCGGCAAGCACACCATCGTCTTTGACTTCAAGTCCGATGGCCCCGGCCTGGCAAAGGGAGGGACCGGCGTGCTCTTTGTTGATGGCAAGGAAGTGGCCAGGAATTCCATGGAACACACGACCCCGATCACGTTCCCGGAGGACGAAACCTTCGACGTCGGGCAGGATACACGCACCGGCGTTGCGATGATCGAGTATCGCTACGATGTCCCGTTCAAGTTCACCGGCAAGATCGACAAGCTGACCTACAAGCTTGAACCCTTCAAGCCGGAGTAAACGCACCGAGGCAGGGGGCGCCTGATCGCTTCTGGACGGAGGCGCCCCATCGGCGACAGGAGAGTTTGAACATGCTGAGAACCACTACCCGCTTACAGCCATTGCGAATCGGATCTGGGGCGCGAAAGGAATATTAAACGACATGATGAATAAGGCTCTTGTTTTTGCTGCAGTCAGTGAAGCCGCGACCGGTTTGGCGCTGCTGATCGTTCCATCGCTCGTTGGGCGGTTGCTGCTGGGAGAGGAGTTGACCGGCATCGCCGTGCCTGTCGCACGCGTGGCGGGCATCGCCCTGATCGCCCTTGGGGTTGCCTGCTGGCCCGGCACGCCGCTGGTCGGCATGTTGACCTACAGCGCGGCCGTCATGCTGTATCTTGCCTACCTCGGCTTAGCTGGCGGTTTGGCCGGCATACTGCTGTGGCCGGCTGTCGTCCTGCACGCAATCGTGACGGCACTTTTGACTCGGGACGTATTGGGTTTGTAAACATAAGTTAATTATAACAACTCAGGTATTCAGAAATCAGGAGCCAGAATTCAGAATGGCCCGCATGTTGGCTTTCATCAATTTATTGACTTCTTCAATCAAATTTACCGCGTTCCTCATTCTGGCTCCTGAATTCCGACTCCTGAATACCTGAATCGAGACAGTTATTTTACAATCCAGTTTGGTATATGATAAGAGGCTATAATATTTAATCAGATCAGACAGGTGAAGCAGACACCCCCAACCAAAACAGAAAGGAGACATTTATGAAGCCGATTAAACGAATTCTGTTATGCGGAATGCTCACGGTTGCCGTCATAGCGACCGCGACTTTCGCCAAAGCGGAAGTGCAAACCACCGGTGTTCCGGGCTCGCCCGACGCCACAACGACCATCAGCGGCAAGCAGCTTCCGCCGCCTGATCCGAAATTCGGCGGCGTGATCAAAAACGACGCCCTTCAATCCAAAGCATGGTGGGCGCCGCGTATTGTCCCGCCCAAGCAGGCCCCCAACATCCTGCTCATCATGACCGATGACTCGGGCTTCGGCGTGCCGAGCACTTTCGGCGGCGTCATCCCGACTCCGACAATGGATCGGCTTGCGAAAACCGGTCTTCGCTACAACAACATTCACTCCACAGCGCTGTGCTCACCGACGCGCGCAGCCCTGATTACCGGGCGCAACCACCACTCGGCGGGCTTTGGCGTCATCTCGGAGCAATCCACCGGCTTTCCGGGCTACAACAGCATCATCGCCAAGGACAAGGCCACCATCGGCCGCATCCTCAAGGAAAACGGCTATGCCACCTCATGGTTCGGCAAGGATCACAACGTGCCGGCTTTTGCGGCCAGCCAGATCGGACCCTTCGAGAATTGGCCCATCGGGCAGGGCTTCGATTATTTCTACGGGTTTGTCGGCGGTGACGCCAACCAGTGGCAGCCGAACCTCTTCCGCAACACCACCCAGATCTATCCGTTCGACGGCAAGCCCGGCTGGAACCTGATCACCGGCATGGCCGACGACGCCATTGACTGGCTGAACCGCATTGACCAGACGGCTCCGAGCAAGCCCTTCTTCTGCTACTACGTTCCGGGAGCTACGCATGCGCCGCATCACCCGACCAAGGAATGGGTGGACAAGATCCACGACATGCACCTCTTTGACGACGGCTGGAACAAGCTGCGGGAGCGGATCTTCGAGAATCAGAAACGCCTGGGGGTGATTCCGGCAGACACCAAGCTGGAGCCCTGGCCGACGCATGTCATCAAGAACTGGGATGATTGCACGCCCGAGGAGAAGAAGCTCTATATCAAGCAGGTGGAAATTTTTGCCGCCTATGAAGCTTACAACGACCATGAAATCGGCCGGGTCATCCAGGCCATCGAGGACATGGGAAAGCTTGACGACACGCTCATCATCTACATCAACGGCGACAACGGCACCAGCGCCGAAGGCGGCCCGCTCGGCACACCCAACGAAGTCGCGTTCTTCAACGGCGTTGCCGTGCCTGTCGACGTCCAGATGAAGTGGTACGACGTCTGGGGCACGGAGCAGACCTACAATCACATGTCGGCCGGCTGGTCCTGGGCCTTTGATACGCCCTTTACCTGGTTCAAGCAGAACGCTTCGAAGCTCGGCGGCATCCGGCAGTGCATGGCGGTCTCCTGGCCCGGCCACATCAAGGACCAGGGCGGTCTCCGCGAGCAGTTCATGCATGTCATCGACGTAGTGCCTACCCTCCTTGAGGCCTGCGGCATCCCTGCGCCCGAAACCGTGGACGGCATCAAACAAAAACCCATAGAAGGCACGAGCTTCGCCTACACGTTTAACGAGAAGAACGCCAAGGAAGCGTCTCGGCACAAGACCCAGTATTTCGAGATGATGGGCCAGTGGGCCCTGTATCACGAAGGCTGGCTGCTCAGCACCCAGGTGAACCGCGCGCCGTGGGAGGCTTTCGGCGCCGCCAATCCCGACCCGCTCAACAACCAGGTCCTCGAACTCTACGACCTGAACAAGGACTTCAGCCAGTCCCAGAATCTGGCCGACAAGTATCCGGAGAAAGTCAAGGAGATGAAGAAGATGTTCATCGCGGAAGGAAAGAAATATCAGGTCTTTCCGATGGACGCCTCCGTTGCCGCGCGCATCGTGGCCCCGCGTCCGAATATTACCGCCGGACGCACCGAGTTCGTGTACACCCGGCCCATGGTCGGCCTGCCGCAGGGTGATTCGCCGATGCTGCTTGACGCCTCGTACACCATCACGGCGGACATCACCGTCCCCGATGGCGGCGCCGAAGGCATGATCCTGACTTCCGGCGGGCGGTTTGCCGGTTACGGGTTCTATCTGCTTAAAGGCAAGCCGGTGTTTCTCTGGAACCTCATTGACTTGAAGCGCGTCAAATGGGAAGGCCCGGATGCGCTCGCACCCGGCAAGCACACGCTGGAATTCGACTTCAAGTATGACGGCCTGGGCCTCGGCACACTCGCGTTCAACAACATGAGCGGCCTTGGCCGCCCCGGCACCGGCACGCTGAAGGTGGACGGCAAGGAAGTCCAAACCATCACCATGCCGCACACCCTGCCCATGATCCTGCAATGGGACGAGAGCTTCGACATCGGCTCCGACACCCTGACCGGCGTCAACGATGAAGACTACAAGCCGCCGTTCCCCCTGACCGCCAAGTTGAACAAACTGACGATCAAGGTTGACCGGCCGAAGCTTACCGAGGCGGACATCAAGAAACTCGAAAATACGGAAGCCATCGCGGTTGACGGCAATCCGATTCACCATTTGCAGGGCGCACCGCAGTAATTCACCCCAACAGCATGGGCAGTGACTTTGTTCGGTTGTAAACCGCGCGGGCCGCCCGGAATTCGTTCCGGGCGGCCCGCGGCTTACACGGCCGCGACAACACCGAATAAGGAGGCAAGACAGAAATGAAACAGAAGGCTTTTGCAAAGGCGCTGGCGATTGTCGGTGCCGCCTCGCTGCTCTTTGGTTGTGCAACCGCCACACCGATGGCAAAACAATACAAAATGACCACGGCCATCGCGCCCGGCGTCATGGTGCCGGACAAGGTCGAAACATCCATCGGTACCCTAAACCTGAACTATGGCTATCCCGATGACGCGACCACGCAGAAAGTCTATGACAACCTGGATGCCTCGCGTGCGCTGCAGGCCTATTTGCTGGCAATCCCGATTGTGAATCAGGTCGGCATGCGTGACTCACGCTCCGAAAGTTCGGACCGGCACAACCAGACGAATGTGATCTGGGAAGACCTCGTGGATTCAAAAACCGTGGAACTGACGGCGAACGACAACACCATCTACAGCTTCATCTGGCTGGATACCAAAAAGGGACCGCTGGTCGTGGAAGTTCCCCCCATGGTCCTGGGTCTCATCGATGACTTCTGGTATCACTGGGTTGCCGACATCGGTATCACTGGCGCAGACCATGGCAAAGGCGGCAAGTATCTTATTCTGCCCCCGGGCTACACCGGCAAAGTGCCCGAAGGGTATTTCGTTGTGCGTCCGAGCACCTACGGCAACTGGATGCCATTCCGCTCCTTTCTCGTCGATGGCTCAACCAAACCCGGCGTTGAGGCGGTCAGAAAATACCTGAAGATCTATCAGCTCTCCGATGCGGCCAATCCTCCCGCGATAAAGCTCGTCAATGCCTCCGGCATTCCTTCGAACTTTGTCCCTCCCGGCGACTACGCCTTCTGGAGTCTCCTGAACGAAGCCATTCAGGAAGAACCCAGCGCAGGGAAGCGATCCCACCACGCTGGGTCTGTTTGCCTCCATCGGTATCGAAAAAGGCAAGCCCTTCAATCCCGATGCGCGAATGAAAAAGATTCTGACGGACGCTGCGAATATCGGCGCTGTGACCGCGCGGGCGATCGCCTTCAGAATTCGCGACAAGGGCGCCTTCTTCTATCCGGACAGCCCATGGCGTCTGCCCTTCTTCGGTGGATACAAATTCGAGGTGTCACCCGGCGTGGCCAATCTGGACGGAGCTGCCTTCTTTTATTATTTCGCCACCGGCGTCACACCGGCCATGGCGGAGAAAATGGTCGGCAAAGGTTCGCAATATCCCTGGTGTGCACAGGATGCGGACGGCAACCCGTTCGAGGGCGGAAAAAACTACAAGCTGCACCTGCCACCGAATATTCCGGTGAAAGACTTCTGGTCTGTCATCGTCTATGACAACCAGACGCGCTCGATGGTTCAGACCGATCAGCGGTTCCCCAGCCTCAGCAGCCAGAACAAGGGCCTGCTCGTCAACACGGACGGCTCGGTCGATGTCTATTTCGGCCCCAACGCGCCCGCAGGCAAGGAAAACAACTGGGTGCAGACGATTCCCGGCAAGGGCTGGTTCATGATCCTGCGGCTCTACGGTCCGCTTGATCCCTGGTTCGACAAGACCTGGCGTCCCGGCGATATCGAACTGGTGAACTGAACACGATAGCCGGAACCAGCAGATGATTTTGCCGATAACATAGATCCCCCCACTTTGGAAAGGCCAGGGGGATTCCGGAGGTCCCACTCAAAAATCCCCCTCGATCCCCCTTTTCAAAGGGGGAAGGTGTTATTGTCATTTCAAAGGGGGATGGTTTTATAGTCGTTTCAAATGGGGAAGGAGTTATTCTCTTTGACGGGAAGCCCTGAATTCATGGATGGCAGCGATCTTATCGACTTTTACCAAGGAGAAATTCATGACCAGCACCTTTAAGACACGCAAGCTGGCTGTCGTTGCCGCGCTGTTTGCCGTGGTGTTTCTCGTCGCCAGGCCCGCGCATGCGGAAATGAGCGCCGAGGAACTGGCGAAACTCGCACAGAATCCGGTGGGCAACCTGATCAGCGTGCCGTTCCAGAACAACACCAACTATCACGTTGGACCGCAGGATCGCACGCAGAACATCCTGAACATCCAGCCGGTTATTCCGATCCATATCACCAGCGAGTGGAACATCATCACCCGCACCATTTTACCGGTGATCTCTCAGCCTGCCCCTTATGATGACCGGACCAACGGCATCGGGGATACCGTTTTCACAGCCTTTCTTTCTCCCGCCAACCCCGGGGAGTGGATCTGGGGCGCCGGGCCGGTTGTGCAGATTCCCACCAACAGCGACGACTACCTCGGCAACCGGAACTGGGGAGTCGGCCCATCGGCTGTCGTGCTTCACCTGAGCAAAGGCGACCCCTGGGTCTACGGGGTTCTGGCCAACAACATCTGGTCGGTCTCCGACAGCAACCAGGGCGGCTCCTACAACACCGGCCTGATACAGCCATTTCTCAATTACAACTTCTCGAATTTCTATCTCACCAGCGCCCCCATTGCCACCGTCAACTGGCAAGCCGACAGCGGACAGCAGTGGACGCTGCCTCTGGGTGGCGGCATCGGCAAGATATTCCACTTCGGCAAGCTGCCGGTCAACATGCAACTGTCGACCTACTACAACGTCGTCACGCCGGATGACGGCCCGGACTGGCAGATTCGCGCCCAGGTGCAGTTCATGTTTCCGAAGTAAAAAGGTAAATACTCATGTATCCAGAATTCAGGAGCCAGGAGTCAGAATGGCTCGCATGTTAGCTTTGTACAATATACCGACTTCTTTAATCAAGCGGGTTAGCTCAGAAACATCGCCTCTTCGAGGGACCTTGGGCAATATCGAAAAAACGGATTTGCCGGGTTCCTTATTCCGGCTCCTGAATTCTGACTCCTGAATACCTGACTAATTCCTCAGTTCTGCCGGATCGGGTTAATGACAATATTCACGCGCCGATTCATGGCATCGCTGGATGAGATCGGTTGTGATTCGCCGAAACCGATTGCGTCAATGCGTCCGGGATCCACGCCACGCTGGACCAGGGCATTTTTACTGCCAAAGCCCGCTGCTGGGACAGTTGCATATTATATTGTTCGCTCCCCTTTGAATCCGTATGCCCCTCAACCCGAATCGTGGTCTGGGGATAATTGTTGAGCACGTTCGCAATGCGGTTCAGTTCGCTGTAAGCGCCGGGTTTGAGTTGTGCGGAATTGAAATCAAAGAAAACATCGCTCTTGAAGGTGGCGGTCAGCACATCCTGCTCGCGACTGACGCTGGCAGCCTCGGATTGGCCAACGGCAGTAGCGCAGGTCTTGTTCCTGCCGGTCCATGTAAGCCCCAATCTGGTTGCCGGCCATGCCGCCTAGAACCGCACCGATGCCTGCGCCCACCAAGGTGCTTTTGGTGTTGTGGCCGATCGCCTGCCCCAGAATTGCACCCACACCGGCCCCGGTAGCTGCCCCGATGCCTGTCCCTGTTTCCTGCCTGGTCGCACCCGCGCACGCAGTCAGCATTGCGGCCAGCGCGACTATGATGGTCAATCGAATCAGTTGTTTCATAAAAACTCCTTTATCAGTTTGGTGTTAATGTAAACTCCGGGCAAGCAGCATTCCGTTTCGTCATCGACAACCCTGAAGCACATCCACGGCTCCCATGACTGTCAATCATATTGCACGTGTAAGCAAAATTGCAACTAGTGTCAAATCCGCTATGCCTGTATAATATAAAACAAGAAATCAGGTCTTGCAATGGCGCATCTTTCCCGGTGAAGGAAAAGGATGCATGAGCTAACAATCGGGAAGGTGGATGGACTCAAGGAATGAAACACAATGTGCAGAATGAAAAACGCGGTATCTGCCGTACTGCATAAAAGACATCAAGGCGTCGTTTTCATGATTGCGACATGCCGGTTAGTAATCGCAGATTCGATTGCAACCCGCGCGGACCGCTTTCTAAAAATGCGGCCCGCGCGTTTCAGATGGTTATAAGACGCGTTACCCGACTAATCTTTGGCTTTGGCGATTGCTTCCGCTGCTTGCTGAAGGTGCGGGACATCCCCTTCGGCCATCTGCGCACGGGCCAAGATCGTAGGTCAGCTTGTTGATCTTGCCGGTGAACTTGAACGGGCAGTCGTAGTGATACTCGATGAGCGAAACCGGCGTGCCGGTATCCAGGCCGACGTCAAAGGTCTCGTCCCACTGGAAGATGAACGGCACGGTGTGCTCCATGGACTTTTTGTCCACTTCCTTGCCGTCCACGTACAGCACGCCGGTGCCGCCTTTGCCGAAGCCGCCGCCGTCAAATTTGAAGTCAAATTTGATCGTGTGTTTGCCGGCCTTGAGTTCCGGGCCTTCCCAGGCAGTGCGCTTCAGATCGAGCAGGTTGTAGAGAAACACCGGCTTTCCCCGGCCGATTCCCATTTCGCCTTTGCTCAGGAACAAGTCCGTAGCCGGCGAACCGGCCGCCGTCGGTGACGATCATGCCCTCTGCGCCGCCTTCCGGAATTTCGACCTCGGCGGTAATGGTGTACGACCTTTCCAGGATATTCGGGGCGGAGCCTTGCGGGATGCCGCTGACCTCACCCGAGTACGTGAATGTGGTGCGCCCGGCCGCCGTGCTCGGACGCGGTGTGAGCAAGCGCGTGAGCGTCGAGTTGTCGAGCGGCAGCACATTGTATTTCTTTGCTTCAGCAAGGAAGATATCCTGCATCTCCTTGAGCTTGTCCGGCATCTTGGCCGCCAGATCGTTGTTTTCCGTGTAGTCGGACTTAATGTCGTAAAGTTCCCAGCTTGTATCCGGTGATCACGTCGGGCACGGTCGGCGTCATGTGCCACGGAAAGGTCACGGGGGTGGTCGCGGCAATCCAGCCGTCGTGATAGATCGCGCGATTGCCCAGGATCTCGAAATACTGCGTGGTGCGCTGGGACGGCGCATGGCGTTGGCTTTGTCCCAGGTGTACACCATGCTCACGCCTTCGATGGGATGCTGCTTGATGCCATTGATCGTGTCGGGCGCGGGAATGCCGGCAGCCTCCAGGATCGTCGGCACGATATCGATCACGTGATGGAATTGCGTGCGGATGCCGCCCACGTCCTTGATGTGGCCGGGCCAGGACATGCAGATGCCCTGACGCGTCCCGCCGAAATGCGATGCGACCTGCTTGGTCCACTTGAACGGCGTGTCAAACGCCCAGGCCCAGGCCACCGCCATGTGCGGATAGGTCTGGTCCGAACCCCAGAACTCGTACCAGAGGAACTGATCCTTGACCGGCATGGTGACGCCATTGAACGGGGCCAATTCGTTGGGCGTGCCGTTGAGCGTGCCCTCGGCGCTGGCGCCGTTGTCGCCGCTGATGTAGATGATCAGCGTGTTGTCCAGCTTGCCCATGTCCTCGACCGCCTGAATCACCCGGCCGATCTCATGGTCGGTGTAGGCGAGATACGCCGCGATAGACATCCACCTGGCTTGGTGAAGAGTTTCTTCTCCTCCCAGCTCAGCGACTCCCACTCCGGCAGTTCCTTCGGCCACGGGGTCAGCTTCGCATCCTGCGGGAATGACGCCGAGCCTTTTCTGGTTGTCGAAGATCGTCTCGCGCAGTTTATTCCAGCCCGTTGTCGAACAGGTGCATATCGCTGATCTTCTTGATCCACTCCTTGGTCGGATGATGCGGCGCATGCGTGCCGCCGGGCACGTAATAGACCAGGAACGGTTTTTCGGGCGCGATCTGCGTTGAGCTGCTTCATGTAGCTGGATGGCGTCATCGGCCATGGCCGTGGTCAGATTCCAGTCCGGATTGCCCGAAGTACGGATAGATGGCCGTGGTGTTGCGGAACAGGTTCGGCTGCCACTGGCTGGTGTCGCCGCCGACGAAGCCGTAGAAATACTCAAAGCCCATGCCGGTCGGCCATTGGTCGAACGGCCCGGCCTGACTCGCCGACAAACGCCGGCGTGTTGTGGTTCTTGCCGAACCACGAGGTGGCGTAGCCATTTCCCTTCAGGATTTCGCCGATCGTGCCGTGGCTCCTTCTTGATGATCGAGTCGTAGCCCGGAAACCCGTGGCAATCTCGGAGACGACGCCAAAGCCGGACGAGTGGTGGTTTCGTCCGGTGATCAGCGCCGCGCGCGTCGGCGAGCACAGCGCTGTGGAATGGAACTGGGTATAACGCAGCCCGGTCTTCGCGATACGGTCCAGAGCCGGTGTCGGGATCACGCCGCCGAAAGTGCTCGGCGCGCTGAAGCCGACAGTCATCGGTCATGATGAGCAGCACGTTGGGCGCGCCCTTCGGCGGGACGAATCGTCGGCGGCCACCACGGTTTGGAATCCGTCGCCTTCTCCTTGATCACACCGCCGAAAGGCGGATCGGGCGGCGGGAGCTGTTTGCCGCTGATGGTGGTCGTAGCGCTGGGCGAACCCGGCACGCCGGTGACCTGCTGGGCCGTGACCGGCAGGCCCGCCAGAGCGATAGCCAGAAAAACACCGATTGCAGCCTGAAAATGAAACCTTGTTTTCATGAGAGGTTCTCCTTAATCTGTAGAGAATTATGTTACCGCTAATGGCAACTCAGCGGCGGCGCACGAGCGTCGTCTCAAGTATCCTGCAATGGTTAACCGGACTGCAGTGTTTTTCTAAAGCCCCCCTGCGGGATCCTCAGGGCGTAGGCACCACGACATAGTAGACGCCGTTGGCGCCGTAGGACGGCTTGAACCAGGTGTTGCCGCACAGATAATAGGTTGTGCCCTGGATGCTGGGCGCGGCGCAGCCTGCGGGCAGCGTGGCATAGATCGCGCCCATGGTATATACCCCGGCGCTGCCGGCGGCAACTCCGCGGAGTATGCGGCAGAGGTGTTGGCACTGCCGGCGGCAACACCTGCGCTGTAGGCGCTGGATGTCGCCGCTGCGGTGTTTGACGAGGCAATGGCCGCGCCTGTGACCAGACCGACCGCGGCTCCTGCGGCTGCTGCCCCTGCGGTGGACCAGCCCCCGCAGTTATAGCACCCGGAACCATAGTAATTCACGGTGGCGGGCGGATGGTACGCAGGATACGCTCCGGGCGGATGGTAGTACGCTCCCCCATAGTGGGCGTTGCCGTAAGCCGTTCCGCCATAGGCGCCGGTCTTTGACCAGCCGCCGCCATAGGCATGGGATGCGCTGCCGCCGTATACATTGGTATGGGAAGTGCCTTCCCCATAGGTGTGAGACGTGCTGGTGCCCCACGCGCTGGTATGGCTTGTGGATCCATAGCTGTGCGACGTACTGCCGCCATATCTGTTGGCGTGCCCCCAGCCTGCCGCCGGTCCGCTCGGAACCGCTGCGAGTGCAAGCGCCACAAGGCAAATCAAGATCGTTTTCATGATGTGCTCCTCCTTACTTGGTTTTGCCCGTGGTTTTGGACGGTTTGCTCTTTGCAGGGGGGCTATCTGCCGGTCGTTTTGCATCCGGACGGGCAAAGGGCATGGGGTGTGCGCTGCCTGCACTTGCCGAAGCAAAGGCGTTCTCAGAGACAGCCGCATCGAGCTGCCAGTTGGACAGCTCCAGGTCATGGCGAAGATGCGCCAGGTCATTTCGGTATACCCCGCGTATTCTCCGGGGCAGTTTGTCCTCTGCGCCGATCCATATCTGTATGAACACGTCGTTGTTGGCAAAAGCCACCATGTCGGTGGTCGTGCCGCCGACGATCTGGGACTGGCCGATATAAAAGGCAAGGATCATCCCTTCGGACAGATCCTTGTAAGGGTCGGCCACTATCACGTCCGCGAACGGAAAATAGATCGCCGCAGTGTCAAAGGCCGACCTTCAGCGCCGCATCGATCGTGGGCGGTGCTTCTGCAACGGCGACCAGGTTCTCGGCCGGGGCAAAGGCCGTCATGGTTTTGCCGTTATAGTAGAACTCCGAAGCCGGACCGTCTCCGGGGGTGATCACCCGCAGCTTGTCGGGCCGCTGCAGGGTGACTTCGGACTGCGTCGTGTAGACAAGGGGCGGGCCAAGAAGGCTCGGGCTCTCGTAGGAGACCACGGCCGTAAAGCCCATCGTGCGGGCGGCGGCAAGGCGGCTGCAGGAGGCCTTTAGAATGTCGATGGCCTTGGGTTCTATAACAAGCTGGACCTCGGGCGGCGCCTCAACCTTGCTTTGCGATTTGGCGGGCTTGGATGCCTTCGGTGCTTTTGGAGACTGCTGGGCATTTGCGTTGGCGGTCAGAAAAGCGACCAGCACGAGCGCGCCAAACAGCGCACGCCCGAGCGCCAGGATCCGATGCATCACTGCCCCCGTGCAGGGGATGCAATTGGGTTCCTCCGCAGGGGCCGCTCATGGCAGCAACCCGCATTCAAACATTTTGTTTGCAATGGGGGCTGCGACTTTGTTGATGAATGCCTGGCGCATCTGAGGGTCATTCTGCAGCATCTGAATGGCTCTCTGCTCCATTTCCGATTCAGGCTGGCCTTTCTTTTTCCACAGCTGCTCGCAGCTCGACTGCTGATACTTCTGGATGACTTTGTTGGCGATCATATCCATCAGGGGGTAATCCTGGGCACCTGCCACGCCTGCGCAAAACAACACCAATACCACTGCAATCACATAAATATTTCTCTTCATGTCCGTCTCCTTTCTGAAACTGGCTATAAAATTGTAACCGTCTTCCGATTGCGTTCGATGCGGCGACCTGATATGAAGAATTGCGAAATTCATACCAATACAACTATCCTGTTCGCTTAATCCTGTATGCCACTATAAATTAAGAAGATATCCGCCGAAAACGGGGCGGTCTATGCAACCTGTCAACGGCAATATTGCCGATATATCGGCAATATTGCCGTTGATTCGGCATCAGGGGGCTGATCGCCTGATGCCGAGCTTCTTGATCCGTGATTGCAGGGTGGTGCGTTTGAGTCCAAGGAGTTCGGCGGCGCCGGCGCTTCCCGAGATACGCCAGCCGGTTTTCTCCAGAACATTCAGGATATGCCGCCGTTCCATATCCTGAAGTCCGCTGTCATCAGGTTTAACGGAAGCAGCGACTCGACGATCCGTCAGATTAACGACCAATTTGCCGCCTCTGCTCACGATCATGGCATGCTCGATGACATTCCGGAGTTCCCTCACGTTGCCGGGCCATGAATAGCGCTTCAGGACGTCCATGGATTTTCGCGAAACGCTGTCGATCCGCTTTCCGATCTTCTTTTCCAGTTGCCCCACTAGTGCCCAGACCAGCAGGGGAATATCTTCAGACCGTTCCCGGAGAGGCGGGATGCTGATCGGAAAAACTTGCAGCCGGTAGTAGAGATCTTTTCTGAAACGGCCTTCTTTTACCTCTAAATCGAGGTCCCGGTTGGTGGCCGCGATGATACGAACATCGACCTTCAGAGTCTTTGTGGATCCCAGCCGTTCGAAGCAGCCTTCTTCCAGAACCCGGAGGAGTTTGGACTGCGTATCGAGAGGAAGTTCACCGATTTCGTCCAGAAAAATGGTGGAACCGTCGGCCACTTCAAATCGGCCGGCCATTCGGGTCAGCGCACCGGTATACGCCCCTTTTTCACGCCCGAATATTTCACTCTCCATCAGTGAAGGCGACAGACTGGCGCAGCTCACCGTCATCAGGGGCCGGTCTTTGCGCCTGCTCAGATGGTGAATGGCCTTGGCGAGAAGCTCTTTTCCGGTACCCGTCTCTCCCAGAACAAGTACGGTTGCGTCCGTCATCGCCACCTGTTCTGCCTGGGAGAGGATGCGCTTCATCGCCTCGCTTCGGCCCACGATCTCTTCGTGCACGTGCCGAAGCTTGATCTCCCGCCGGAGAGTGATGTTCTCCTTTTCAAATTGCCGCTTCAGCGTCTCGATCTCGTCAAAGCGTTCCTGAAGCTGCGCATCCTTATTTTTTCGGGAAATGGCGTTAGCAAAAACATCGGCAATAAGCTGCAGCCCTTGAATCACTTCCTTTTCCCAGATCCTTTCGGTGCGAAGGACCGAGCACCCCATAAATCCCAGAACATTCCCGCTGACCGTAAGGGGAAGCATCACACACGATTTGATGCCGATGCGAACGAATAATTCCCGGTCACTTACCGCTTCCACAGGCAAATCCTCAAGGCAGGAAAGCTCGACAGTCTTACCGCGCATCAGGTTTCCGACGGCCCAGGGGAACAAGTCGTTATCCAATTCCTTCCATTCCATCCAGACTCCGGGCGCGGTGATGGAATGGGTGGCGATCGTTCGGGAAGTCTCATGCGAAAATTGCGTGATGACGATGCGGTCAAAATCGAGAAGCTGAACGATTTGATGCAGTGCGTTCTCGATCTGCACATCCACCTGCCGGGCCGACAGGTTTACGAATTTGGCGGAGATGACAGAAAGCAGCGCTTCAAACTTCAGCCGATCCTCCAGTTGCAGCCGTGTCCGTTTTAGTTCCAGAACGTTTACAAATATTTCTCCCAGCAGTTGAAGTCGGGGAATATAGGCCTTCGGCCATTCGCATTCCCGGAGAACCGAATTAATTACGATCAGATATTCGATGGGCTTTCCAACGCTGACCGGAACGATGAGAAAAGACTTGACTCCCCAATTCTCATAGTTCTGCTTGTCGACAGCCGCCTCATCCGGCAGCGCTTCAAGTGTGGAAAACGATGCGACGGCGCCTTCCCGGATAACCTTTTTATACGTATAGGGGAACAGCGACGTGGGCAGATCAACCGCCACCGGAACCGGCGATATATGGCGCGAATAGGCGGCAAGAATATGCTGATAATAGTCGCTGTTGATATCATGCCGAACCAGACCGATACGATCCACTTGGAAAAATTCGAGAATTTCCAAGAGCGCAGCCTCTATGGCCTGATCAACCTGCTCCGGTCGTATCGTGATAAACCGGGCTGAGAGATTCGAAATCAGGTGTTCAAACCGAATCCTCTCCGCGAGGTTTTGTTTCAGGTCGTCACCTTGAAGGTTACTTTTTACCATGGTTTGGGTTTAACCCCTTACTATCGGGCAGTTTTGTTAAATCAGTCAACCGGCAGGACCACGGGTGCCGAATAAAAGGCATTCTGACGATATATCGGCAGAATATCATATAAAAGATGTTGCCCACACTCCGTTAGTTGATTCATATCTATCCAATTATCATAGCAAAATTGATAAAGCGAACGGATTCTTTGATCTGGTATGAATTTCGCAGCTCATAAATCGAATTGCGAGACTGCATGGGTATCAAAAGCATACTCACGCATTCATTTTTTGGAATTTTATGCAAATTATTCGGTATACCTCTGATGGCGAGTAAGAAGGAGGAATCCAAGTGGTTCGTGCGAGCATACGGATGACGATACCTTCCGACAAACGGATTGAAGCCCGGAAAATTCTGATATCCGTGGCGGAAAGAACGAGAATCGAGCCGGGATGTATCTCTTGTGAGGTTTATCAGGGAGTCGAGAATAAGCATGTTATCCTGATTGACGAATTGTGGTGGAGTCGTGCGGATCTGGAATGCCACCTTCGCTCCGAGGATTACCTCAGGGTTCTTCTGGTAGTCGAAATGGCAGCTGAAAAGCCGGAGATCCGGTTCGACACGATCACCGGCTCTACCGGAGTCGATATGATTGAAAAAGCCAGAAAAACGCCCCCGTGCATTTCAAATCACCCGTAACGAGGTCAGGTCCGTTGCTCCGGCAGGCCGGCATCGTCATCTTCCTGTTCGCCGGCATCGTTTTTTTCCTGTAAGACGACATCCGCGACTTCCTGTTTAACGGCATCGACATCTTTCTGATATCGCACACTGACATCCCGCTGCGGGAATGGGATTTCAATCCCGGCTTCACGAAACCTCCGGAGAATGTCCCGGGAAATCTCACTCTGCACATGACGGGTTTGATTGACATCGTCAATCCAGACCCGAAGCTCCACATTCAGACTGGAGTCTCCAAATTCCATGAACAGGGGAACCGGCTTGGGATTTTTCAACACGCGCGGGTTTGACAGGGCGGCGGCTGTCAGCGTATCGAACACCAGATCCATATCGCTTCCGTAGCCGACTCCCACGGAAATTTTGAGCCTGGCAACCGTTCCGGAATGGGTCCAGTTGGTCACTTTTTCGGAAATAAGCTGGGAATTGGGGATAATGAGCTGTGCCTTATCCAGGGTTTCAACTACCGTTGAGCGCAGTCCGATCTTTTTAACGATGCCGACCTGGGCGCCCGCATCGATTCTGTCTCCCACCCGGATCGGCCTTTCAAACAGGAGGATCAATCCGCTGATGAAATTGTTGACGATATCCTGCATGCCGAAACCGACACCGACGCCCAATGCGCCGCCCAAGACCGCAAAGCTTTTCAAATCGATCCCCACCACGCCCATGCTGATCAGTACAGCGACAAATATCATAAAATAATTCAAAAGCTTGGTTATGGATTGACCGGTTCCTCTATCCACCTGCATGTGGGGAAAAACCTCCGAATCCAAAATTCCGCGGAGGAACCAGGAAGTAAAACTGGCCACATAAAGCACCCCTACTGACAGCAGAACCAGCAGCGGGGTTATGGTCAGGTTGCCGATAGTCACCTGCGACTGAAACACGGCTTGAAACGCCAGGCCTGGTGAACTGTACAGTCCTAGAATCGGCAGCAAGGAAAAGAATGCCAGGCCCCAGAGGGCCATTTTTCCGATGGATTCAAGCTTTGCGGCAAGTTCTTTGCCGTAACGACTGATGAAACGCCATATTGGCAATCAGTGAGTGCTCCAGCAGCAGCATGCTCGTACTGTTGATTTGCAGAAAAAGATGTAAGGAAATGATGAGGAAAACGATTTTGATTGACGTAAACAGGACGTTTTCAAAGAGGTTGACAAAACCGGCTATCTGCGAAGCCGTTGCCATGGCCATGACAAATGTGCTGACCCGCATAAATCCGAGAAAAAACCCCCTTCTCGGCAGTACTCTCCTGCGCAGTTGTCTTTCCCATATCAAGAAGAGAACTGTTCCTGCCAGGGTCGTACACGCCCAGTATATCCGGAAAAGGGGATTGGGCAGGGGGACCATTTTCAATAGCCCGGGGACGGTCACAAGCGCGGCCATAAAACATAAGACAGACCACCTGATGCGGAATATTCAGCGACCCGGATACCAGGATAGATGATGAAAACGCCACTAAAGTCCATGAAAGATCACGGGCCAGACCGGTAGGCTGATTAATAAAAATAATCGGCAATGTTTCCGCCAGGAATATCCCGAGCGCCAAGGGATGATTCAATAAATACAGCCGGTCCTGTCGCACCTTTGACATGCCTCTCAAGGATGTCGCCAGAAAATACACGAGGACGACCATGAAGATCCTGACGAGTATAAGCCATAAGGACCTGCTGTCAAACACATCATCAAAATTACCGAAATTGTTCCAGATAGATCTCCAGAAAAACGAATCGAACAGGGAATAGAAAGCCGGGCTGAAGAAGGATTTTTCAGTTTTTTTGAATATATTACTGCGTTGATTGGAAAAAGCGGTTGAAACAATCTGGCTGAGCCTGATATTTTCATCCAGCAGCTTGGAAGCCCTATCCTGCATAGCAAGAATATCGGTGATCGCACCTGTCAGATCTTCCAGCGCCTTCTCGATGGTCTCATGAGCGTCACCGAATGCCTCCATCAGCGTTTTGTTGGAATCCGCACCCAGAAAAACGCTCCAGTTCCGCCAGAATGTCTTCTGTTTTTCCCATTCACTGCGATTTGATTCCAGATTGGCAAGTCCGGAAGAAATGTCGGCCACAAGGTCTTTGTAATCTTTTATTCTGCTTCTGAAGCACAACATTGGCGTCAACAATCTGAGAGGTATCCCAGTTTAAGGACTGGAAATGACTATGATCAGATTCCGGATTTTTTGCTGGCGAGAGTCGATTTCGTCAATATCATTTTTCCGGCCCAATATTTTCAAGCTGTCGAAGATGATTTTTCGCGTGTCTTCCGATTTCAGCATCAACTCCGAAGCCCTGGGATTGACTTCAGACAGATTCGGAAAAGCCGGAGATTTCGCTTTGAGGAGGAACCTTTTGCGTATCGGCGCCTGCCGAACTGGTCACGGCACTCGATCTTGGAATCCGGATTCAGCAAAGAGGCTACAGGGTGAAGCAGCAATCGATACATCCGGCAAGGTCAGCAGGAGCAGCAGCAGTAATTGTAGAAGCCGTCTCAAGGAATCACCTGTTAGATAAAATTCGAATATCGAATATCGAAATCCGAAACAAATTCAAAATTCTAATTTCAAAATGATCGAACAGCCATGAGCGGTGCGGACACAACATGGGGGAAGGTATCAATACATCAAACTTCGAGACATGATTTTCATGGCGCCGGATGACCGGGCGCTTCCTCCGTCCACGCCTCCAGCAGCTTGTGGGCCACGGCGAGCACCACCGGCCCGACGAAAAGGCCGATGAGGCCAAAGGCGATCAAGCCCCCGACCACTCCGGTAAAAATGAGCAGGAGCGGCAGGTCCGCGCCTTTTTTGATAAGTATCGGCCGCAGGAAATTGTCCATGGTTCCCACGACGAGCGTGCAAACCAGCAGAAACATCCCCTTTCCCGAATCGCCGCTCCAGAAAAGCCAGAGCGTGGCCAGCCCGAGTACCGGCAGGACCCCGATCTGGGCAATGGCGCACATGAACATCACAGCAGTTAAGATCCCGGCATACGGCACGCCGGCGATAAGAAGACCCAGGCCGCCCAATACCGACTGGGCAAACGCCGTTACGACGATCCCCAGTGCAACCCCGCGAACAGCCTGGCCGGCGAGACGGACCGCATTTTCACCGCGGGGTCCTGCCAGGCGGCGCCCGAAACGCAGGACGCGATCTGCCGCTTCTTCACCGTTGCCGTACATGATCGCAGCAAGAATGGCCGTAAGCAGAAACTCAACAAGCAGCCTCCCGAAACTGCCGGCCTGGGCGACAAACCACTTGATCGTAACGCCGGCATAGGGGCCGACCTTGGCGGCAATCCCCTCGATTCCCACTGCAGCTACCTTCTCCCAAACCGCCACCGCGTTCCCGCCAATGAACGGCAGATTGCCCACCCACTCCGGCGGAGAGGGTACCTTGAAGCCGGCAAGTAATTTTGCCCATCCGGCGATTTGATCGGCGCTGGAAATGATCGTTCCGACAGCAAATGAGAGCGGCACAACCAGAACACACAGGAGAACGACCGTCATCACCGCAACCGCCAGCGGGCGTTTGTGCCACAGCCGCTTCTGAACCGCGATCATCAGGGGCCAGGTTGCAATTACGATGGTCGCCGCCCAGACGGTGGCCCCCAGGAATGGTCGAAGGATCCAGAACGATGATCCGATGAGAACCACGATAAAAATCACGCCCAGCAGGTTTCGGGTCAGATCACATTGGGTTTCAGCCATACACCATTCCTTCTCAGAGTGAAATCTTCACAAACGGTTATGGATTTGAAAGTATGCCGCTCTTTATATGATAACAAACAATTTTTCGTCATTCCGGACTTGATCCGGAATCCAGGGACAATAACCCAAATGCTTCCCTCCGAATTTTGAACATTCGAATTTAGAATTTGTTTCGAATTTCGTTCGATATTCGGATTTTGCCTGAACAAACGTTTCGTTCAGGCACTTCAGCCGTTAATTACCCTCTGCCTTAAGATCCTTCTCTTTCACCTTTTCCCACGTACCGTCCGGATCAAAGGCCTTTATCGCCTGAGCCAGTTTCCCGGTTTTCGGGCCCAGATTTTTCTGATACACCACGCCATCGTGATTCACGATAAATGTCATGATGCCCGATGATGCGTATTTGGCGGGATAGGCCACCAGCGCAAACCCGCCGATCATTTTCCCCTTGGCCATGTAGTCATAAGCGCCGCCCGGTGCGTTCTTCCCCTGAGCTTTCAGGATGCGAAAGTAATAGCCGTGATAGGGCGAAGTCTTGCCCTTCTTTTTTGCATAGCCTTGTTTGGCTGCCTCGGCAATCAGGGGGCCCAGAGGGCTGGGCTTCTCGCCCGCTTTCACTTCCCAATAGAGGCCGTTTTTCTTTCCCGGATCACTGAAGAATTTCTGGGCATATTCCAGAAACCCGTCACCGGTCCAATCTTCGAGCGCGTATTCGCGCTGAGCATCCACGTAGGCCAGGCAGGTCTGGATGGTGTTCCATTCATTTCTGCCGATTCTTCGCGCCAGGATTTCATCCCGGCCCTCCTTGACATCAAAATGCCACAGATCACCTTTTTTCACGATCGGAATGGCGAAGGGCCAATCGTCATTTCCCAAATACAGAATGGACTTCTCGGCGGATTCTTCCTGCAGCCTGCTCTTCTCTTCATAGCGCTGGATGAACCGATCGTACCCGGCGCTGTCCGATACCGGGTCGCCGGAGGATACAAGATCCTTGCTCCCTGGCCCGAAAATCGCCTCCAGAGCTTTGATGTCCTTTGATTTCAAAGCCTCGACCAAAGCCTTGACCGCTTCTTCCGGGGAAGCAAACGTTCGCTGCTTTACGGTCTTCGCATGGGATGCACCGCAGATCAATAATGAAATAAATGCGGCGGCCATAAGGAGCACTCCGCAACGACTCAACGTTGATTTTCTTTCTGTCCTATTGATATGTAACACCACGGCTTTTTCCTCCGTTCCAAAGTGATGAACTCGTAACAGGTAGTAGTGTGATTCCGGGCCGGTTATCTGCCGCGTCCACCGCCACCTCTACCGCCGCCGCCACCGCCCCGGCTTGCACCGCCACCGCCGCCGCCAAAGCTTGCACCGCCACTTCCGCGGCTGAAGCCGCTGCCGCTCCCGCCGCCTCTGGAGGAAGACATGCTTTGATTTCCCCGGCTGCTGAATTCCTTTGCCTGGCTGCCGCGATCACTACTTCCGAAGGCGCTTTTACCCGTCTGCTGCTGGCCGCCGGCACGATTTCCGGAGGCGCCTCTGTCCATCTGCTGCTGGCCTCCGGTCCGATCGCCACGGCCGCCGGCGTCTGTTCGCTGCTGCGCCCCCCGGTCGGTCGAACCTGCATCCCGGCGACCCTGGGAATCCTGACGCCCGCCCGCTGTTTGGCCACGGTATGCGTCCGCACTGCCACGGCCTCCGTCCTGCCTTCCTGCATCGGTGCGGCCACGGTAAGCCTCCCGGGACTGTGCATTCCCGGATGCCCGCCCTGTTGTATTTATTTGCCGTCCCCTGGTCCCTGTAGGATACGCCTTTTCGGTGCTCGGGGTTGTGCTGCCACTGACCCTGGCCCCCCTGGCCTCTCGATATATTGTTCTGATAGTTGCTTCGGTTGATGTTTCTATTGAGGTTCGCGTTCTGGTTGATATTGACATTGACATCACCGCCTCTCCAGTTGCAGTTTCCCCACGCATAGCCCCAGGCCGCCCCGACGGCAACACCTACGCCGAAGGAAAACAGCGCCGCGCCGGCCGTGTACCCGGGAGGATAATAAGTGTAGGGAGGATAGGCCGGATACGCCCAGACGCCATAAACCACCGTCGGATTATAGGCCGGCACATAGACGACCTGCGGGTTTGCGGGCTGGATGATGATTGTCTGCGTTTCTTTCTCCACAACGACCGTCTGCTGCTCGGTGGTCTTCAGGTTGCCCGCTGCCTGGGCTTTTAACCGAAGTTTCTGGACCGTGTCCATCACGTCCTTCTGCTGCGCCAGAAAGGCATCACCCATCTTCTGGGTCCAGTCCAGCCTCTCGTTCATCATGTCCAGAACCTGCGGAAAATTCACCAGGGACTTGACGCTCGGGTCCCAGTTCTCCTTTTCAAGGGCCGCTGTCAGGACATCCCCCTTGAGGTTCTTGTTCGTCTTGACCCAGCGCGCCGCCTGGACCACCTCAAGTGGATAGGTGGATGCCATGAAGATCTGAGCCAGAAGCGAGTCCGGGTAAAGCGCGATAGGCGCCAGCAGCTGATCCAGTTGTTCCTGACTAAAAGGCTTGTCCCCGCCGCCGCTCTGCGCCATGGCCCCCGGCGGGACGACCAGCAGGATCGTCAGCAACACGGCCAATGCTTTTATAAATGGTATGTTATGCTTCATGTCTCCCCTCTCTTTTCTGTACCAGGTCAGAACTTGCCCCTGCGTGCTGTGAATCAACTGATTTGAAGAGTCCCCGTCAATACAATTATCAATGCCGACACATCCCTTATAACGTGGCGGACTGGTTTCTCAGCGTACCGGAAGGGTTAAACGCTGCCCGGCGCATTACTCACATTCGCTCTACATGTCTGGGATACCACCTGCCCTATATGCTGTCAAGGACATTTAAGAGACGATTCAAGAGGGTTTTGTTCCCGCATCTCCGGCCGGCTTCCGGAAAAGCATGGCTGAAAGCAGTCGATTCAAAGCCCATGCATTTTTCATTTACATCCAATAACGTTTATTGATATATGATGTGACAGAGATTGGGTAAATATGGAAAAACTTCTACAACTACAAGAAAAGGAAGGCAATCATGAAAACAGATAGATACCTAAAAGTACTGTCAATGACGCTTTGTACCGCCGTTGCATTGGCTTTTTTTGCGGTTGATGCGTCAGCCGTGACCAAGGCCGAAGTTAACGCCGGTGTCAAGGCCGCCACGAACCGGTTCCTGAAGGATGTCAAGGGCGGGCCCCAATACTACAAGGCGGCAAAAGCGGCTCTGATCATGCCGAATATCACCAAGGCCGGTTTGATCGTCGGCGGCCAGTACGGTACCGGTGCACTTAAAGTCGGCGGCAAAACCATCGGCTACTACAATCTTGCCGGAGCATCCCTCGGACTGATGGCCGGCGCCCAGAAATATGACATGATCATTCTGTTCTATACCGATGCGGCACTCAAGAAATTCACTTCCAGCGATGGCTGGGAGGCCGGTGTGGATGCGGAAGTGGCATTGATAGATGTGGGTGCGGAAGGTTCTGTGGAGACACTTCGCAGCCAGTCTCCGGTAATCGGTTTTGTTTTCGATCAAAAGGGTTTGATGGGCGGGGTTTCCATCAAAGGGGCAAAATTTACAAAGACCCAGCTGAAGTGATGTGAAGACAAGAACAGGATGCACTGTACTGTTCAGCTTAAGACAAGGAGAAAGATCTGATGCCAAGGATTAACTGCTTGCAGTATCGACAGATCGCCCAGATAAGTTTCTGGATGTTCGTCGCCAGCTCAATTCTGTTCTGTTTTACCACAGTGTCCGCCGCCAAAACCAAAGCCGCCGCACCGCAAACACCATCCATTGAAACGATTCACCCCGAATCCATGAACGACATCAACAAGCTGCTCTCCCGACTCAGCGATGACCAGGTGCGGGAGATCCTGATCCAGCAGCTGGCAAAAAGTCTGCCATCGGCTCGCCCGTCCTCCCAAGTGCCCGGGATGTCCGGAATGATGCATGAGATTGAATCGTTCTCCGTCCTGCTGGAGCGGCGGATCTTGGAACTGGGACATTATCTGCCCCGGTTTTTTCCCGATATGGCGCAAACCTTCGAGACTGGTTTCGAAGGGGCGGGGCTAACGGACCTGCTTCTGATGTGTCTCGGACTGGTGGTGATCATCGGCCTGGCTCTTGCTGTAGAGCGTTTTTGCCGGCGGTTCAGTGCCGGCATTCGGGATCGTTTCGATGCGGCGCCGGAAATGCAGGGCTGGCTTCGCTTCAGTGCCGCCATCGTGAGAATTCTGGTGGAATTTTTGGGTATTCTAATCTTTTCCCTGATCAGCGGGCTACTATTTGCACTGATCCCTTTTTCCCGGAATGTCGGATGGCGGCCTTTGTTCATCGCCGTGATGCTGGTCATCGTATTGATCCGCATGATAATCCTTCTGTCCCGCCTGATCTGGTCTCCCGATGCCGCTCGGTTCCGCCTGGTTCCGGTGTCGGACGAAACCGCCGCCCTCCTTCATCGGAATTTGACCCGGCTGGCCGCTTATTTGGTTGTAATTAATGTGCTTTTGCTGTTTCTTCAGAAACTGCAAGCCTCACAGGAGGGCATTTTTTTCATCCTTCTGGTGCTTTCCATGCCGTTTGTGTGGATGATTCAGCGCTTTCTCTGGAATATCCGAACGACTGTGGCGAACCACATGCGGGAAACGGGTAGGGGGCCATCCGGCAACATTTCCTGGTTCCGGAATCTGATGGCATCCCACTGGCACCTGCTGGTGATGGGGTATACCATCATTTTATGGCTCCTGGCGGTCGGACGGTTTGCGTTGTATCGGTCCGCAGCATGATCAGGCTTTTCTAATCAGTTTTTTGATTATTCCGCTGTATCTGATATTCGGTGCGGGCTGGCAAATGGCTGATCACGGAGACACTGGGGACGATCCGCAAGACAGAAGCGGGAGAGAATACCCGGTATTTTGTGATCGCCATGCGGCTGGTCCGTATTGTCATCATTTTAACGCTGGCATTCTGGCTCCTGAATATCTGGGGAATTGATCTGCCGATTATCCAGGAGGTGATGCATGCGTCCTTCAGCATCCTGGTAACCCTGGTCCTGGCCCATCTGATATGGGGGCAGGTCAACCGGTACATTCAACAGAAACTGGACGTCCCTGGCGCCTCCGCCTTCTGAAAAAAAAGAGGATCATGACGACGAATTCAGTGGAATCATTCTGGACCGCAGCTTCACCCTGCTTCCCATGCTCCGGAAATTCTTGGGAACGGTTCTGGTCGTCATGGTAGCACTGATCGTTCTCTCCAGTCTGGGCATCAATATCGGGCCGCTCATGGCCGGTGCCGGCGTTGTGGGGTTGGCGCTCGGCTTCGGGGCCCAGAAACTGGTGGCGGACGTGCTGTCCGGCATCTTCTACCTGGTGGACGATGCCTTCCGGGTGGGGGAGTACATTCAGGCAAGCAGCGTATCGGGGACGGTGGAAGGCTTCACCCTGCGAAACATCATGATGCGGCACCATCGCGGGGCACTGCAGATCGTGCCTTTCAGCAAACTGGGCGCCATCACCAACTACAACCGGGGCGGCATGGTGATGAAATTCAATCTGGAGCTGCCTTACGACACCGATGTTGATCAGGTGCGCAAAGTCATCAAAAAGGTGAACCAGAAGGTCATGGAAGACCCGGAACTGGGTCCGGACCTCCTCCAGCCGATCAAATCCCAGGGGATTAAGAAAGTAGCCGATTCCGTGATGAGCTTCCGGGTGAAATTTACGGCCAAACCTGGAAAGCAGTTCGTCATTCAGCGGAAGGCTTTCCAACTCATTACCGAGCAACTGGCCAAAAAGGGAATCCATTTCGCCCATCGCAAGGTGATCGTCGAGCTTCCCACTGTCCATGAGGATACATCCGGCACCAACGTCCCTGAAGCTGCCCTGTCTCCGGAAGCCACCGAACACCTCAAGGCAGGGGCCGCGGCAGCCCTGACTCGAATTCTCGTCGAGGAAGAAGAGGAAGCTGCGGCGCTCGCCAAAAAGAAAAAATGACCTCTGGTGGAATCATTTTGATATTATCATTGTGAATTTGGGCCAAGGAACGGAAACCGTGAAAATGCAACATAAACATAAACAGCACCGGAATGGCAGGATGAAACACCCGCCGGAGCTCAGGCAACTCATCTTGAGCGTGGGGAGCATTATCCTGGCATTGGCCATCGTAGCTGTCCTGGCTGCCCGATGGCCCATTCACTGCATGCGGAGGCGCTGCCCGCGGCTGCGCAGATTGTTGAATCGATCGGGGAATCCTCCCCGCTATCTTTGCCGAAGCCAAAACTGACTGGCAGAAAGCTTCAAGGAAAATGGACGCGGCCGGACGGCGGATATATCCTTGATATCCGGAAAGTGCATGACAGCGGAATGATGGACGCAGGGTATTTTAACCCGAAATCGATTCATGTGGCCAAAGCCGAAGCCACCCGCGTCGGCGGCATTCTGAGGGTGTTCATCGAACTGCGCGACGTGAATTATCCCGGATCCACCTACACCCTGACGTATGACCCCGCAAGTGATCAACTGAAGGGGATTTATTTCCAGGCACTTCAGAAACAAAGCTATGAAGTCGTCTTTGTTAGGACGAAAAGGGGGAACACATGATTCATTGCAAGACCATATTTTCAGGAGCAAATGCGATCCGTATCGATTTCAAAGGCGAAATGCGGACTTGTGCTGATCGCTCTGGCGGCCGCGTTTATCCTGGCCCTGCCCGGTCCGCTCATGGCACGGGGTACGGACACGTCAGATCAATGGCAGTTCATGATAGAACCGTATATCTGGATGCCAAGCCTTAACGCTTCAACCACAACCGGCGCGGATATCGATATCAGTTTTAATGATATTATCGACAATCTGCAATTTACGTACATGATGGTTGCAGGCGTTAAAAAAGGGAAGTGGTCGTTCCTGGTCGATACGCTCTATCTTGATCTCGAGGCGGATAAGGACGGCCGTATTCTTGCCTCGGACCGGATTATCAACACGCATACCGAAGTGAGCTTACAGTCATGGGTCGTTACGCCGGTCATCGGCTACAACGTTATTGATTGCAACGCCGGCAAACTCGATATCGTCGGCGGCGCCCGCTACATCTGGGTGAAACCGGAAATCCAGGTGAACACCAGCGCACCGCTCTCGAGAGACCCGAATTTTTCTGGTACCGGCGACAACTGGGACGGCATCTTGGGCTTAAAAGGGGAGGTTTCCTTATCCGAGCGGTGGTACCTGCCCCTGTATCTGGACATCGGCACGGGTGAAAGCCAGTTGACCTGGCAGGCGGCAGGCGGCATCGGTTACCGATTCAGCGCATGCGATGTGGTCGCCGGCTACCGGTATCTGAGGTGGAATTTCGATAGCGGTCCGCTGGATGATTTGTACATCAGCGGTCCCTACGCCGGTGTAAAATTCAAGTTCTAATAGAGAAAATACGAAGCACGAAATTCTAAATTCGAAACAAATTCAAAATTCCAATATCAAAACGGCGAATAATATCATCTCGAAATCTCCCAGTTAGGGCATTCAGATTTGATTTTTATTCCTTGTTTCGGATTTCGATATTCGAATTTCGAATTTATATTATTTTCCGTCTTTCCGTTCACTCACTATTAACTTATTTATGACACAAAAAAGGAGATTCTTATGCGCACTAAAATTTGTTTGTCACGCGTAGCAATGATGATGGCAGTATTTTTCTCGGTTGTTTTTACCCAATCCGCCCTGGCGGTGGACGCTACCCAGTTGGACCGCGCCGGACAAAAGGCGCTGAATAGACTGTATGCCAAAAATCCCGTTGCCAAGGAGCTTTCCAAAGTCGCAAAAGGTGTTCTGGTTTTCCCGAGTGTCACGAAGGTGGGATTCATCTTTGGCGGCCAATATGGAGAAGGCGTCCTTTTCGTAGAAGGGAAAACCGCCGGTTACTTCAATACTGTCACTGCTTCCTACGGATTGCAGGCGGGTGCTCAGAAATTCTCCTATGTCCTGTTTTTCATGGATGCGGATTCTCTTGCGTATCTCTTCAAAAGCGAAGGCTGGGAAATCGGCGTGGGCCCCAGCGTTGTCTTCGTTGACGAGGGATTGGCAAAATCGTTGTCAACCACAACCGCCCAGCAAGGGATTTATGCCTTCATCTACGGGCAGCAGGGGTTGATGGCGGGAGTGGGTATTCAAGGGTCTAAAATCAGCCGGATCAATCCCTGATGGACCGATTCCCTGAACGGAAAATCTGTTCAGGGAAAATACGAATATCGAAATCCGAAACAAATTCAAAATTCCAATATCAAAACGCTCAAATATTTTCATCATAAAATCAGATAGTTTGAGCATTCAGATCCTCTTGCAAAAGTACTGCAGTTCGTCACCCCGGTGAAAACCGGGGTGACGAACTCCTTTGAATTCGCTGGATACCGGCTTTTGCCGGTATGATGGGAAAGGCGCAATTTGAAGGGGTTTTTGATAGCGTCTCTTCAAATTTGAGTTTTTATTCCTTGTTTCGGATTTCGATATTCGAATTTCGAATTTAATATTTTGGAGTTTCCTGATGCCACAGTATCATTCCTTCGGAATACCCGGATACAGACGCCGGTCACCTGTCAAGACGCTTTTCCGAGTGCTCGGATGGATTCTGGCGGTTCTTGTCCTGACGGCCATTACCGGCTGGGAAACCCTGGCCGTTTACTATTCCAACCTGCCGGAAGGGCTCAGGATGCCCGGCGCCATCGGGATCGCGCTGTTTTCTCTTGGGACACTCGTACTGGTTCGCCCGGCAGGCAGATCCATCCTGATTTTTCTGTGCGGTTTTACGATGATCGTTATCATGTTTCTGATGATCCCGCCTTCCAACAACCGGGACTGGCAGCCGGATGTGGCTCGCCTTTCCTGGGCCGATATTGACGGCGACCGGATCACGGTGCACAACATCCGCAATTTCGACTACCGCAGCGAGACCGACTACACCCCCGCCTATTACGACAAGCAATTTTACCTGAGCAAGCTGCAGGGGGTGGATGTGATCGCCGTTTACTGGATGGGACCCGCCATCGCGCATGTGTTCCTGAGCTTCGACTTCACCGGTAACGATCACCTGGCTATTTCCATCGAGGCGCGCAAGACAAAAGGGCAAGGCTATTCGACGGTCAAGGGCTTTTTCCGCCAATACGAACTCTACTACGTGGTGGCCGACGAGCGGGATGTCATCCGGCTGCGCACCAACTACCGTCATGATCCGCCGGAACAAGTATATGTTTATCGGGCACAAGGTTCTATCGAGAACGGCCGGCGGTTGTTCCTGGAGTATATGACCAAGATCAACTCGCTGAAGACCACCCCCGAATTTTACAATTCCCTGACCACAAACTGCACCACCAACATCTGGCTGAATTCTCGGGTTAATCCGGATCATCTGCCGTTCAGCTGGAAGATTCTGCTCAGCGGCTATGTCCCGCAATACCTCTATGAAAACGGGAGGCTGGATCGCAGTATCCCCTTTCCGGAACTCGAAAAACGCGCCCACATCAATGACCGGGCGCATGCAGCGGATAAGGCGGCGGATTTTTCGCAGCGCATCCGGGAAGGGCTTTAAATGAGAATTCGATTAGCGTATGAATCCGTTATTGCCTTAACCGGGCTGATCCTGGCCGTTTTCCTTCTTGCCGCACCGCTGCCGTCCAGTGCCGACGAACCCGTTGGCACAGCAAGCAGTGTAAAACGGCCGAAAATCTGCCTCGTGCTGTCCGGCGGGGGCGCCCGCGGTGCGGCCCATGTCGGCGTCATCAAGGTTCTGGAAGAGTATCGGGTGCCCATCCACTACATCGCCGGAAACAGCATGGGGGCGCTGGTCGGCGCTTCCTACGCGACGGGAACGAGCGTAGCGGAAATGGAAGAAATCATCGCCGGTATATCCACCGAGCTTTTATTTAAAGAAAAGCCGCCGCGCAAGGAACTGGCCATGCGGCGCAAACAGGATGATTACTCCATTTTATTCGGCCCCGAATTCGGTGTCGGTGACGGAGAATTGAAGCTTCCCAAAGGCTTTGTGTCCGGTGTGCAGCTTGAAACCGTCCTGCGCAGGCTTTCCAAGGCCAAGGGCTACTATAATTTCGATGATCTGCCCATTCCATACCGCGCCGTGGCCACGGATCTGGTGACCGGCAAAGTCGTGGTTTTCAGCGAGGGCGAACTTGCCAACGTGATGCGCGCCAGCATGTCGGTCCCTGTAGCGGTTGCACCGGTGGAGATTTCCGGAAAATTACTGGTTGACGGCATGCTTACCCAGAATCTGCCGGTGGAAACCGGGCACATGTTGCATCCTGACATCATTATCGCGGTAAATGTCGGCACGCCGCTGTTGAAGCGCGACGAGTTGAACGGTATCCTCGGCGTGTCCGGACAGATGCTCAGCATTCTGACCGAGCAGAATGTCCAGACCTCGCTTGCATTGCTGAAACCCACCGACATCCTGATCACGCCGGATCTGGGAGATTTTTCGACCGGCGACTTTGACAATCTGCCGCAGATCAGCCCGCTTGGCGAAGAGGCGGCGCGAAAGGTGGCCGACAGGCTCGCTCAGCTTTCCATCCCGGCCGAGGAATATGCCGCGCTTCGCCGGCAGCAACTGGTCGCTTCGGTGCCGGAACCGAAGCCGGTTGACGAGATCCGGTTCGAGAATCTGAAGCGCGTCAACCCGGTAACCGAGCAGGCGGTGATGGAGACCAAAGTCAATGAGCCGATCGATCAGGAGATACTCGACCGCGACATGCGCCGCCTTTACGGCACCGACGATTTCGAGCATGTGAACTACCGATTCCTGGAGGAGCCCGGCAAACGGGTGCTTGCAGTGGACGCGATAGAGAAATCCTGGGGTCCGGACTACCTGCGCTTCGGATTGGGGCTGAGCAGCGATTTTCAGGGCGATGCGTACTTCAACATTCTTGCCAGCTATCGCAAGACCTGGCTTAACTCGCTCGGGGCCGAGTGGCGCAACGATTTACAGATCGGCCGCACCTCCGTCCTACAGAACCGAGTTCTACCAGCCGCTCGATGACCGGGGCTATCTTCTTTGTCTCCCCGTATGCCTCGTACGAGAATTACGTGACGGACCTCTACCAGGGCAGCAATCGCATCGCAACCTATAATATAGACTCCTTTCTTGGCGGAATGGATCTCGGCAGCCAGTTCACCCGGTATGGCGAGCTCAGGGTCGGTACGCAGTGGGGCGTGAAATCTCCGGAACTGTCTACCGGACCGCAAAGCCTGTCACCCGGAGTGAGCGATGTCGCGCAAGGGGCGTTCAGGACACGGCTCTTTCTCGATCAGCTCGACAGCGTTCACTTCCCCCGTTCGGGATGGCGCTTGGGATCCAACGTGTATAACTCGAACACCGCAATCGGCGCCGACCAGGACTACACCAAGTGGGACGTTGACGGAACCTTCGTCCATTCATTCGGTTCCCATACGTTCAACCTCGCTGTGAAAGCCGGCGGCAAAATCGGCTCCGATCCGTTGCCGAATTATGACCTGTTCCAGTGGGGGGGGTTTCTGCAGCAGTCGGGGTATGCCACCGGCCAGTTGGTGGGTGAGGATTTGAAATTCGCCCGGCTCATGTACTACCACCGGATTTTACAAGGAACCCTGCTCGAGGGGGTATACGGGGGCCTTTCGCTCGAGGTCGGCCAGGTCGGCAGTCCACTGGTGCCGGGAAGCCCGGACGGGGTGCTTGAATCCATGTGCTTCTTTCTGGGCGCTGACAGCCCGATCGGACCCGTCTATCTGGGTTACGGACGTTCGATGGATGCCGACAGCAGTTTCTATTTTTACCTCGGCAGACCTTTTTAATACCGGTTCTGTTTTGTGACAGTGTCTGAATGCAAACACTACATCCTTTTAAGATTCGAAATATAAAACGATGACAATAACCACCTTATTCTGACTTGTTATCGTGAAAATATCTTCCCCCCTTTGAAAAAGGGGGGCCAGGGGGGATTTCAGTCACCCTGCAAAAAAATCCCCCTTAATCCCCCTTTTTCAAAGGGGGAGGTTATCATTTTCATGATCGAGGCTGAGAGCCGTTTCGGTCATGGACGTTTTCGAAGCTGATAAATGTTCAACACGGAGTGTTTTCAAACTGTGGATTTCAGTCTTTTTGACATTGGAATTTTGAATTTGTTTCAGATTGCGGATTTCGATATTCGGATTTTTCTATCAGGCCCAAGAGGAGTCAAGGATCAGTTATCGGATTTTTCTTCGTAGTCCTGCATGTTCTCATCCAGATCGCGCTCATCACCAGGGTGCTGCTGCGGCCCCATCGTGAACCGGCGTCACGGATCGCCTGGGTCGTCGTCATCCTGTCTTTTTCGGTGCTGGGGTTCCTGGCCTACATCCTGCTGGGTGAAACGAACATCGGCCGGCGCCGGGCGGAGCGGATGCGCGCGGTCCTCTCCCGTCTGCCGGATATAAGCGAAACTGCATGCGCGGATGCGGCAAATTTACATGCCGATGTGCCGCAACATTACGCACATCTGTTTCAAGTCGGAAAATCGGTCAACGGCTTTGCACCTGTCGGCGGCAACCGGGCGCACCTGATGCCGGATTCCAACGCGGCTGTCGCCGCCATAGTGGCTGACATCGATGCGGCAACAGATCATGTCCATATACTCTTCTACATCTGGCTGCCGGACAACAACGGTTGCAAGGTAGCGCAAGCGCTGATGCGTGCCGCTTCACGCGGCGTCACCTGCCGGGCAATGGCCGACAGCCTTGGCTCGCGCATCCTGATCGATTCCGAGCACTGGCAGGCCATGCATGACGCGGGAGTGCACCTTGCCGGGGCACTGCCGATCGGCAATCCGCTGCTGCGCCCCCTGAAACGTCGTATCGACCTGCGCAACCACCGCAAGATCGTGATCATCGACAACCGCATTACCTACTGCGGAAGCCAGAACTGTGCTGACCCGGAGTTTCTCATCAAGGCCAGGTATGCACCGTGGGTGGATGCCCTGATGCGATTCGAGGGACCGATCGCCCGCCAGAATCAATATCTCTTCGCCGGCGACTGGGAGACCGAAACAGGTGAGGATATCAGCCATCTGCTCAGGCAGCCCCTCCTGTCGATTCCCCCCGGGCTTCCGGCACAGGTAATCGGAACCGGACCGACCGTTCGCAGCTCGGCCATGCCCGAGATGTTCGAGTCCCTGATGTACACCGCCCGCAGCTCACTCGTCATCACTACTCCGTATTACGTCCCCGACGAATCCCTGCAGGCAGGGCTCTGTGCAAGCGCCCGGCGCGGGGTCGATACAAGTATCATCTTCCCTGCGCGCAACGACTCCTGGATTGTCCGTGCGGCAAGCCGCAGCTATTATGCCGATCTGCTTGCTGCCGGCGTCCGTATTTTTGAATACGAAGGCGGACTGCTGCATACCAAATCCCTGACCCTGGACGGGGAAATCACCTTGATAGGGTCCGCCAATATGGATCGACGCAGTTTCGAACTCAATTACGAAAACAACATCCTGTTCCATGACCGGTCTTTGACGGCAGAGATGCGTCGCCGCCAGGAAATCTACATCGCCGGATCCAAACCGATCACCGGTGAAATGGTGGCCTGCTGGAACCTGCGCAGCCGGCTCTGGAACAACACCATTGCCATGTTCGGACCCGTTTTATGAATTATAAACACCCGTTTTTCGTTCAGCTTCTATTCTATATAGCGTTTACACAACTCGTTCCAGTTTTCCGTGTTCATGAATTTCAGCAGCGCCTTGTTTACCTGTTTGCGGATCGGACTGCTCGGCTGCAAGGCGATTCCCACGAAATATTCATCATAGGTTCCTGGCAGCGCCTGTACTTGACCCGGGAACTTACTTTTTATCTCATACCTCATTATTTCTTCATTCAGAATAAACGCGTCGATTTTTTTGTCGGCAACCGCCATGAGACCTTGACTTAAACTCTCAAAGGGGATGACGGCTATTCCCTGTTTTGTCAGAAAATCAAATCCTTCCGATCGGGATATCGATCCAACCCGCGCATGGTAGAGATCGCTGAAACCGCGAACCTTACCTCTCAACTCACCAAGGGTCAACGTCGTTGTGATATTGGCTGTAAAGCTGGCGATAAAAATGACTGAAAACATCATCCAGACGATCGCGATGCTTCGTCCGCCCATGGTTTTCGGGGCTTTGTCCCCATAGCCGACAGTGGTCATCGTCACCATGGCCCACCAGACGCCGTGCCCGATTCCCTTCAGGGTCCCGTCCCCGAACATTTCGCTGTTCCGCCGCCTTTCAAACAACCAGAGAATGATTCCGACGACCAGGGACATCAACAGCAGCAATCCGAATGCTTTCAAAATCTGTATTGAAAATATGCTTTGGATAACGCGGGCCCATTTGTATTCGAGGCCATCAAACGGCACGGCAATGGACAGTCCCGATTTCAAATAGGATTGACTGAAATCCATGACAGATATCAACCGCTCCCGAACCGGCATCGCGGGAATGACATCTATTTCCTGTCTGGTAAAGGCATCCAGCAACTGATCCATCCGGGAAAATTCAAGGTATTCAAATGAAACACCCATGCCTTGCGCCAATGTCTGCCAGAGTTCGGCGCTGAAACCTTCCCAGTGATTATCCGCCGTTTTCATGAAGAGCGGTGGGGCCTCCATCACCCCGACCCTCAATTTTATCGGCGTTGTCGCCTCGTTCTGAGAATACGCTCGATCACAGATAACCAGAAGCGCCCAGACCACCATCAGTCCCAAGGTCAGTTTTTGGTTGGTTTTCATATCATTGTCCTGGTCCGGCCAAATGTCCCAAAATGCCCGATCCTCCGCCTCGGTACGGGAATCATCCGCTAACCCCCAGGTCATCCGCCTCGGTTATCCAGCCGCCGCCCATGGCTTTATACAGGTTGATCAGCGCCTGGAACAGCGTGCCCTGGGTTTGGACATAGGCAAGTTCCACTTCAAAGAGGCTCCGTTCGGCATCCAGCACCTCGATGTAACTGGAATAGCCGTTGTCGAACCTGAGCCGTGCCAGGTCGGCGTATGTCCGGAGCGCCGCAACACGTTGGTTCTGGGCTTCGAGCTCCTGCGGGTCAGATTCTGGTCCGCAAGCGCATCGTTGAACTCACGAAAAGCCGTCTGGATGGTCTGCTGGTACAGATGCAGATACTCCTGCTGCACCGCCTCGGTCACTTTTACCTGGCTGGATATCCTGCCGGCGGTGAAGATGGGGGCGGTAATCGGTGCGCTGTACTGCCAGACCTTGGCCGACCCGGTGAAGAGGTCGGAGAAATCGGAACTGGCAAATCCGAAGAAGCCGGTCAGGGAGATGGCGGGAAAATAGGCTGCCTTGGCCACGCCGATCTGGGCGTTGGCGGCGATCAGGTTCTGTTCGGCCTGTTTGATGTCCGGACGCCGCTCCAGAAGATCGGACGGAAGCCCCTCCGGGATTATCGGCAGCTTCAGTTCATCGATGCTCTTGCCGCGGGGAACGGGACCGGGGTTTTGTCCCAGGAGCACGCTGATGGCGTTTTCCTGCAGGGCGATGGACTTCTGGATCTGGGGAATGGTGGCCAGTGCCTGTTCATATTCTGACTTGCTCTGGGCCAGTTCCATTTCGTTGATGATGCCGCCCTCGAACCGGAGCTTGAGCAGTTCATAGGAATTCCTGCGCAGTTCGGCCGTCTGCCGGGAGATTTCCAGCTGCTTGTCCAGGTTGCGCAGGTTCACATAGGAGACCGCCACCGAGCTGACCAGGGTAAGGATAACCCCCCGGCGCCCTTCTTCGCTGGCCAGCAGGTTTGCCCTGGCAGCTTCGGTGCTTCTGCGGATCCGGCCCCAGATGTCCAGTTCCCAGGAAGCATTCAGGAGGACCTGCTGGTTGCCGGTAACGGTGTTATAGCCTGCGGGCAGATCGTTGCCGCTCTTTTCCGTGACCTGCTGCTGGCCGAACTGGGCCGATGCGCCCAGTTGGGGGTAGAGATCGGAGCGGACCACGCCGTAAAGGGCCGCGAACTGATCCACCCGGGCCGTTGCGATGAGAAGATCCTGGTTTTCACGGATTGCCGTTGCGATGAGTTCGTTAAGGACCGGATCATCCAGTTGCCGCCACCAGGCGGTATTGGCCAGATCCTGTGCGTTTTTTTCATCAACGCGCCAGGATGCCGGCGTCTCCACCGTGGGGCGCTGGTAGTCCGGGCCGACCATGCAGCCGGCCAGGATCAGGGAGATGAAGGAGACAGCTAAGAGGTTACGCATGATGGCCACCTTCCTTTCCGCCCGCGTTGTCCGGGGATATGGGAGGATGGGCGCCCGTATCCCCCTTGTGCCCAAGCTTCTCGACCACATAGAAGGTGACCGGGATGAGGAAGATGGCGATGAAGGAGGCCGCCAGCATCCCGCCGATGACCGTGATCCCCATGACCTGCCGGGAGATGGCGCCGGCCCCGCTGGCGATGGCCAGCGGCACGCAGCCGAGGATAAAGGCAAAGGAGGTCATGAGGATCGGCCGGAGCCGGAGCCTCGCCCCGTTGAGGGTCGCTTCCATGAGGGTCTCGCCCTTTTCGTATTCCAGCTTGGCGAATTCGACGATGAGGATGGCATTCTTGGCCGCCAGGCCGATGAGCATGACCAGACCGATCTGGGCGTAGATGTTGTTCTCGAAGGAACGGAACAGCAGTCCGGCAAAAGCCCCGGCCACGGCGACGGGGGTGCCGAGAAGGACCGAGAACGGCAGCGACCAGCTTTCATACTGGGCCGCCAGGATCAGGAAGACGCAGAGGAACGAGAAGGCGAAGATCGCCACCGGCGAAACCCCCTGCTGGGCCTTCTTCTCCTGGAACGACATGCCGCTGTAGTCGTACCCCATCTCCCGGGGCATGGTCTGGGCGAAGACCTCTTCCAGCGCCTTCATGGCCTGGGTCGAACTGAAGCCCGGGGCGGCCGAGGCGTTGATCTGGGCCGACCGGTAGAGGTTGAAGCGCATGGTGAACTCGGGTCCGAGGATGTTGCGGACCGAGGTGAGCGCAGACAGGGGGACCGTCTTCCCCTCGCTGTTGCGCACGTAGAACTGGCCGATGTTTTCGATGTTGGTCCGGTAGTCCCCTCGGCCTGGATGAACACCTGCCACTGGCGGCCGAACTTGTTGAAGTAGTTGATGAAGCCGCTCCCCATGAAGCTCTGCAGGATCTTGTAGACATCGGCGATGGGGACCCCCTGCTTGAGGACCTTGTCCCGGTCCACGTCCACAAAGAGCTGCGGCACGGTGGGGAGGAAGGTGGTGGTGACCCTGGCCAGTTCGGGCCGTTTTTTGGCCGCTTCGATGAACTTCTTCGTGTTGGCGGCCAGGAAGTCGATGTCCTTCCCGGCCCGGTCCTGGAGGATGAAGGTGACCCCGCCGGAGGTGCCGACCCCCATGATGGCCGGCGGCGGGAAGGCAAAGCCGATGGCGCCCGGGATGCCGGCCATCTTCGCTGGAGATCTACTTCTTGATCGCCTCGTACTGCTCTTCCGGCTTCTTCCGCTTGGCCCACTCCTCCAGGGTGATGAAGAAGAAGGCGCTGTAGGTGTTCTGCACCTGGCTCAGCATGCTGTAGCCGATGATCGAGGAGCAATACTTGACCCCCGGGGTCTTGGTGATGATCTCTTCGGCCTGCCTGGCCACCTCGCCGGTTCGCTGCAGCGAGGCGGCGTCGGGCAACTGGATGCCGGCAAAGATGAACCCCTGGTCCTCGTCAGGGAGAAAGCCGGTGGGGAGGCTGCTTGCCCGAGATCCCGGCCAGAACCGTCACGCCCAGAAGCAGGAGGAGACTGGTCTTGCTCTTCCGGATGGCGGCGCCGCAGACGCGAAACGTAGCCGTCGGTGGCCCGGCCGAAGACCCGGTTGAACCAGTCGTAGAACTTCTGCAGCGGGCCGGTGCCCTTCTTCTTCGGCTTGAGGAGCAGGGCGCAGAGGGCCGGGGAGAGGGAAAGGGCATTGAAGGCCGAGAAGATGACCGAGACGGCGATGGTCACGGCGAACTGCTGGTAGAGCTGGCCGGTAATGCCGGGGATGAAGGCCGTCGGGACAAAGACCGCCGCCAGGATGATGGCGATGGCGATGACCGGGCCGGAGACCTCCTCCATGGCCTTGAAGGCCGCATCCTTGGGTGACAGGCCGTGCTCGATATGGTGCTCCACCGCCTCCACGACGACGATGGCGTCATCCACGACCAGGCCGATGGCGAGGACCAGGCCGAAGAGGGAGAGGGTGTTGATGGAGAAGCCGAGCATGGGGAAGATGGCGAAGGTCCCCACCAGCGACACCGGCACCGCCAGCAGCGGGATGAGGGTGGCCCGCCACCCCTGGAGGAAGATGAAGACCACAAGGATGACGAGGATGAGGGCCTCGAAGAAGGTCTGCTTGATCTCCTTCATCCCCTCGGTGACCGCCAGGGTGGTGTCCAGCGCCACCGTATAGTCCAGGTCAGGCGGGAAGCTCTTCTTCAGCTCCTCCATCAGCTTCTTGGCGCCGTCGGCAGCATCCAGGGCGTTGGTCCCCGGCATCTGGTAGAGGGCGATCAAGGCACGCCGGCTTGCCGTTGAGTCGGGACTCCATGTTGTAGGTCTGGGCGCCCAGTTCGATGCGGGCCACGTCCTTGACCCGGACGATGGAGCCGTCCGGGTTGGCGCGGAGCACGATATTGCCGAACTCTTCCTCGCTCTGGAGCCGTCCCTGGGCCCGGACCGAGTAGGTGAACTCCTGCCCCTTGGGGATCGGGGCGGCGCCCACCTGTCCGGCCGGGTTGACGGTGTTCTGGGCCTTGACGGCGTTCATGATCTCCGGGATGGTGATGTTGAGCTTGGCAAGCTGGTCCGGCTTGACCCAGATCCGCATGGCGTACTGGCCGGCGCCGAAGACCGTAGACGCTGGCGATCCCCTTGATCCGGGTCATCTGGTCGTTGATGTTGATGTAGGAGTAGTTGGCCAGGAAGATGTTGTCGTAGGTCCCGTTGGGGGAGTAGAGGGCGAACATGATGAGCGGGGACGAGGTGGATTTCTGCCACCGTCACCCCGTAATTGACGACATCCCGCGGGAGCTGCGACTCGGCCTGGCTTTCCCGCATCTGGGCGAGTATCTGGTCGGTGTTGGCGTCGGTCCCCAGCTCGAAGTAGTTGTAAAGGGTCATCATGCCGTTGTTGGCGTTGATGGAGTACATGTAGTCCAGGTTGTCGACGCCGGACATCTGCTGCTCGATGGGGGTGGCCACCGACTGCTCCACGGTGAGGGCGTCGGCGCCGGTGTAGGTGGCGTTGACCTGGATGGCCGGCGGGACGATGTTGGGGAACTGGGCGATGGGAAGCCGCGACATGGCCACCAGGCCCAGGATCACCATGAGGATGGAGATGACCATGGCCACAATGGGGCGGTTGATGAAGAATTTTGACATGGTGGGCTACCCCTTTCCGTCCGTTGGTGCGGCGTCCTTTTTCTCCGGTGCATCGGGGGTGAACGGCTTCGGGGTCACTGCGGCGCCGGGGCGGACTTTCTGGGTCCCCTCGGCCACCACGGTTTCGCCAGGCTTCAATCCGTCGGTGATGATCCAGTCGGAACCGATCCGCAGCCCCGCTTTCACCTGACGGATATCCACCTTGTTGTCGCTTCCCACTACCGCCACCATGTATTTCCCCTGGACGTCGCTCACCGCCCGCTGGGGAATCAGGATCGCCCCTTTCTGCTCCGACATGAGGGCCTTGACGATGGCAAAACCGCCGGGGCGAAGCACATTTCCGGGGTTGGGGAAGAGCGCGCCCACCTTGAGGGTGCCGGTGGTGGGATCGATCTGCCGGTCGGCCAGGGCGAATTTGCCCTTTTGCGGGTAGATGCTGCCATCGGCCAGAATCAGCTGCAAGGGGACGTCCTCCAGCTTCTGGCCGCTGTCCCGCACCGACAAATATTCCCGCTCGCTGACGTTGATATACGCCTTGATCGGGTTGACGCTGGAAACGGTGGTCAATTCCTGGGTGGAAGTCGGTCCCACCAGGTTGCCGAGCTGGGTCTTGGCAATCCCGGCAATACCCTCCACCGGGGAGGTGATTTTCGTAAACTCAAGATTCAATTTGGCGGATTCCACATTGGCCGTGGCCGCCACGATGGCGGCCTTGGCCGCTTCCACCGAGGCCCGGGTGGCCAATTCCCTGCCGGTGGCATCATCCAGGTCCTTCTGGGAGACGGCGTTTTTCGCCGCCAGGGGTTTGACCCTGGCCAGGTCGGCTTTGGCGGTCACATAAGCGGCCTCGGCCCGGGCCAGATCACCTTTGGCCTGGTCCAGAGCTCCCTTGGTCTGGTCCAGGACAGCCTGGAAGGTCCGGGGATCGATCTCAAAGAGAACCTGCCCTTTTTTGACCACTTGCCCTTCTGTATAGTTCTGTTTGATGAGATAACCGGAAACCTGGGGCTTGATGACGGCGTTGACGTTGCCGTCCAGGGACCCGACCCACTCCTGGTAGATGGGAACATCACGGACGGCGACAGTAACCACTTCCACGGTCGGCGGCGGCGGGGCCACAGCCTCTTTTTTAGTCTCGCACCCGGCCGTTGCCAGCACTCCACAGAAGAGACAGACGATGATTCCTCTGCTCACCATTACCTTCAGACCGGTTTCCATACGGCTTCCTGTCAGTTGCATACTTGGCCTCCTGTCTCTCACGCCGATAAACCTCCCTTTATTTCATTCGAAAAATCGATGGTCGTCGCAGCCGTTCATGGCATTCAGCCATCAAAATGGTCAAGTAGCCGGCGAAATGCATAACGCCGGCCGCTATTTCATCAAGGGAATGCTGTCGGCCAGTTCGTACTGGACGATGGCCTGAATCTTGTTTTCGATCTGGAAATACCGGGCGGCCTTCATTGCGGACACGGCCTTCTGGAATTTCGGCAAGTAAAGCTCTTTCAATGCCACGCGTTCTTTCTCAACAGCCAGGGATTCTTTCATGAGTTTCTGGGCGATGTCATTGGTCATGCTTTTATAATTCTCGGCATAATTCACGATAAGCTTTACCAGTCCGTTCATTGATTTTGGTCAGTTTGGCTTGATATTCCTGATAAATCGGCCAGAACGCCTTGGCTTCGGCTTCCGTAAGATCCATATTCGCAGCCACGACCAGTTTCTTGTCCGCATGAATTTTTTCCCGCAGAATTTCCATATTGCTTGCATCTGCCTTTTTTTCCTGCGCGCAAACCGGCGCGACTACCAGTGCAAAAGCCAGAATCCATGCTGCCATGATCACGGTCAACCCCGGGTAACGTTTCTCTATTCATCTTTGTTTTCCTTTTATGATTCGTTAAGATTTTAATTTTACGATTTTAAATTCTATAGCATCAGCCATGGAGGCTGTCAAAACATCTATCTATGCGCTATATGAGCCGAAAGCCACTTTGCAAACGACTAGTAGGAATAAAACAGCTTCTGCAGTTCCGTCAGCCTTCTTTTCTTCATCAGCGCAAGCATGAGCAGAATGCGGGCCTTTGCCGGGTTGAGCTCGTCGGATGCGATGAACCGGAGGCGGTCATCGTCCACCTCGATATTCCGGCCCACCGTACCGGTGGGGACACGGGAACTCCGGACAATGATGATGCCCTGTCCGGCTGCCCTGGCTGCGGTTTCAAGCGCAGCTGCATTCATGTTGCCATTGCCGTCGCCGGCGATCACGATGCCTTTGGCGCCGCGGGCGACCGAACATTCAATCAGGTCAGCCGGCATGTCGGCACAGGCATACACGATATCCACACGTGGCAGGGACGATACCCCTGCCACGGAAAATTCACTTTTATAGGTATGCCTTCGAAATGGTTTTCGGAAATAGGTGGTCTTTCCATATATGACGGTTCCGATCAGCCCGTTCACGGGAGAAAGAAAGGTTTCCACCGACGTCGTGTTGGTTTTCGTCAATGAATGGGCGCCGTGAATCCGGTCGTTCATCACCACCAGGACGCCGCGGCCGGCAGCCTGCGGGTCGGCGGCAACGGCAACGGCATTATACAGATTCAGCGGGCCGTCCGCGCTGATGGCCGTTGAGGGGCGCATGGCGCCGGTCATGACCACGGGTTTTCTGCTTTTAACGGTCAGGCTGAGAAAAAATGCGGTTTCTTCCATGGTGTCCGTACCATGGGTGACGACAATGCCGTCCGCCTCACCGGATGCAAAGATGTCATTGATTCGGTTGGCCAGCCGGATCATGATCTCAAAGGACATATCCTGGGAACCGACGCTGGCGATCTGTTCCCCGCGGACATGGGCCAGCGCGGACATCTCGGGTACGGCGTCGATCATGACATCGATTCCCATCTTTGCTGAAGTATATTCGGCCTGTGCACCGGACCGGGCGGCGCCGGCAATGGTGCCGCCGGTCGCCAGGATGACGATTCTGGGCGTCTTCTTCTGCTCCTGATCGGAGTTTTTTGTTGTTTCCATGCTTGATATCCTTGATAAAGCCAGATGATTCCTGAAAATGGATGCGGATGGAATTCAGTTCTTGGCGGTTTCCCGGTCGATCATCCTGTTCACGATGACGGCGCAGGAAGCATCCCCCAGAACATTGGTGGCGGTGCGCATCATGACACAAGAGGGGGGCGTCTCTTCCTCCATGACGATCTAAATGGCATCATTAAGATCGAATTGAAATCGTACCGGCCCCTGTCAGTTGGAAGATTGACTGCTCAAGCCAAGTATGATGCGTGTTCATTCCACGGTCAATGTTTATCTTTCTCGGATTAAACACTATTCGCTGCCAGTTTGCGTCACAGGTATAATCGTAGCCAACCCGGTTTGTTGGTTATGGATCAGACCAAAAAGCTCTCGGACCGGATCACGACCTGCTCCCATCATGTTTTCTATTCGAACAATTGTCTCGACACGGATTTTCATTTCCTGTAAGTTATTCTCATAAAATGTTCTGAAGATGAGCAGCGGTATATCCATCTGTTCTGTTGACAGAAAATCCAATGTCGGTCCCGTTCCCAATTTCCAAGGAAGCGATGATGTCAGGTATCGTATTCCATTCAAGAATCAAGCAAGAGGAGAAGATGATGTTTCAAGTTCAGAAAACAGTAGCCCGAAGAATGGCTTTCATGCTGTTGACAGCGTTGCTCTGCGGATGCGCATCCAGCGGCTCGCCGAAATCCGCCAAAACTCCGGAGCGGAGCGGGTTTTTGAGTAATTATGAGCTTCTGAAGCCGATCGAGGGTGATGACAGCGCGAAGGCGTGGCGCGCTCAGGACGTGGATTGGAAAAAATACGACAAAGTCCTCATTGAACGTATACAGGTGTTCATAAAAGAAGACAGCGAAAACAAGGGGATTGACCCGACCGATCTGAAGATGCTGACAGACTATTTTTATCAGGCTCTCGTAAAAGAGATCGAGCCTACGGCACAGATCGTGGATACGGCGGGCCCTGACGTGATCGGGCTGCGTATCGCCATTGTCAACCTTGTGCCGACAAAATACGGGCTCAGCATCGCAGGCACCCTGACCCCTTATGCCTTTGTTGCCGAAGCCGCCTCCGGGCCGGCCAGCGGAAGACCGGCCGGATCCACGCCTTATCTGGGTGAAACCGGTATCGAGGCCCAGGTCCTCGATGGCGGTACGGGACAGGTAATTGCCGAGTTCGCCGACAACAGGTTCGGCAAGAAGTACGATGTCGACACGTCCAAGAACGCCTCCGGCATGGCCAAACAATGGGTGAACGGATACGTGGACTCTTTCACCACCTGGAACTATGCAAAGCAATCCTTCGACCTGTGGGCTGGACTCATCAAAAAACGTTTCAACGAACTGCGGGGCATCGAGGCCGTGAAATAAGTGGTGAAATCCATTTTCTTTTTAAGAAACTGCCTTCAAATGGATTTCAATCCCACTGAAACGCATCACCCTCTCTGCGGGTCCTTTCCCGGCGGCAGATCCATCCCACGATGCTGATGCGGGTATACCCTTTGCATGGTTGCCTGCGCCGGTCTTCCATACGACGTTCATTTAACTTGTCCTCACAATGGGGGGTTGCATTCAGGCGGTTATTATGGGTGTTTTGATTCTCATTCATAGCGGGATCCCCATTTCTATGACGTTAAGGCATCATTCAGGTCGAGTTGAAACCGTACCGGCCCCCGCCAGTTTCCCGTCCCGAACCGGGTATGCAGCGCACAGGCCGATTTCGGATCGGACCAGGAGGTCGCGATGGCCACATGACCTTTGGGAAACGGGGTGACCTCGGCGGGGACAAAATCCAGCGGGGCCAGCGCGGTTTCCTTTTCCACCAGGTCATCGTGGGTTCCATAACAGATCAGCCAGGGTATTTGCTTTTCCGCAATCCGTTTCAGGTTCAGTTTTCGACCGAACAACTGCACCGGAAGGGTTCCGTCCGCCGTGATCGGCGTATTGTAAGAGGCAAAACTGAACCGGGTGATAGCCAGCGGCAGATCGAATCGCTCGGCACTCAACCAGTAATTCAATGCAGCAGCCGTCTTGCTGATTTGAACCGGCGCCCCGTTTCTGGCACGCAACATCCGGATGTCCCGGAAAAATGCGTTCAGAGGCTGCTCGGTTTCGATGCTTTTCAGTTTATACACCCATCCCATCAGTGTTCCATCAGCCACCTTGTTGCCATTGGGCAGTGTTTTGGTACCATACGCCAGATCGTTAAACCGCCTGGGAAGCCGTTTTAAAAATTCCGCAAGTCCCCGGCTTCGTGTGCCATCCATGGGCGCAACACAGGTAATGAAAGCATCGACCAGATCGTCCAGTTCTCCGGAAAGCAGATTGCATAATGCATTGAATCCGCCCTGACAGTAACCGTTCAGGGTGACGGGTTTGCCGTGCCGCTTGAAGATGGTTTCACAGAACAGGCGGGTATCCAAGGCATCGTCTTCAGCTGTCATGGTTTGAAGTGCTTCGGTTGAGCCGATGTCTTTCAGAATGCGGATATAGGTGGGTATCCCCTGATTGGCGAAAGCATGCGCATAGCTTTTGTTTTCACCGGGCAAAAATCCCAGAATATTGGCGCCCAGGACGTAAGGCGGCAGGATGCAGACCGGTTTCATGTTCCGGCCGGCAGCCGCGGTATCGGTTGGCGTGATCCGATACAGATAGAACCGATCGGTTTCCGCGACCCGTTCATGCACGCCGCGTTCAAAATGAAAGCCGTATTCCGGTTCGATATTCTGAATCACTTGAGGGTAAACATGAACGACCCGTTCCATCAATTCTGCCTGGCGGGTGGCAAATGCATTCAGCTCATGCGGGTTCAGTGCGAACACACCTTGATACATGGCCTGAAGGAAAGCGCCGATTTCCGGCCAGGCATACTCGTTAATGGCATCCAGTGCGCTGGAAACACCCCGGCCCATCAATTCATTATTGTAATCAAGAAGATTTAAATAGGATTCCAGACTGTCCAACGGGGATGTTTTGAAAAGATTGCCGGATTCAACCTGCTGAAAATAGTGGGTTGAAATCAGATAGGGCACAAAAAAATCGGTGGTATACCGCGCCAGGCCGGACAAAAATGTCTGTGTGGCATATCCCAGTTTGCCAAGGGCCAAAACCCCTTCTTGACAAGAATCGACAATATCCGGTGTTTCTACTATATCGTCTGCGAGGCGATTCATCCAGCCCCCTCCTTTTCAGATTCGGCGGAATCAACCGAATGGATTATCTTCCGTTGAAAATCAAAATATTGACAACTTGATGGTCTCACAAAATGCCGGAAATCGCGACATCTCGTCATTGCGGCGAAATCCGGAATCCAGTGTTTCTGGATAGTTGATAAAAGGCTGGACACCGGGTTTCACCGACGTGACGACTTTTTTCGAGATCATCTATTTTGAATCGGAAAAAAAAGATTCCACTTTGGCATAGCTGTCGTCAACAAGAGACTTGAAGTTTTCACAACCGGATTTGTAAGTGGCCATCCAGTCTTTAATGGCCTTTTTCCCTTCTTCCGGAAGCCAGGTGGCCTGTTCCATGAACGCTCCAGCCATTTTTTCATTCTGTTCATACACCATGGTCATGGCCTTGAAGCTGTTGTCCATGGCGGTTTTGTTAAACTGTATCATCTGCTTGGCGATTGTTTTCTGATCCATTGGTTTTTCCTCCCTGATTGATTATGGTATGGGGGCCGTTCCGCATTTATTTTGCAATCCGGGAATCGGCATGATAAAAATATCCAGTCCGGTGCCTGTCAAACAATATTACGGAACATTCAATTCTGGCTTGCGATTTTACGAAAATCTTTCATGCATGTCAAGCATTATTTTGCATTGCAAAATAATATATAATTGCCTTAAAAATAACATGTATTAATTATAATTATAATATATCAGTATGTTGACTTAATTTTATTTCTGTACGAAGCGATATTTTCAATGTTTTATTTGCAAAACAGAAATTTTTTATTTCTTTAACATCTCTGATCAGGACAATTTTATGGAAAAACCCATTGAATTGAGGAAATATACCAACCGTCGGCTGTACGATGCCGATCAGAAAAAATTCGTCTCACTGGGTGAAGTGGCTGAAATGATTCGTGGCGGCCGGCAGGTCAAGGTTTCCGACGCCAAAACCCAGGAAGACGTCACGGCATTCATTTTAACACAGATTGTCCTCGAACAGGCCAAAAATCATCACGCACTGCTTCCCGTTCCGTTGCTGCACCTGATCATTCAATATGGCGACAATGCCTTGAGCGGGTTTTTTGAAACGTATCTGCAACAGATCGTTCAGTCCTACCTGAATTGCAAGTGGTCAGTTGATGAACAGTTTCTGCGCTGGCTCGACCTTGGGGAGGGGGTATCCAAAGCCGCTCAAGAAAGCCTGAAGAAACTGAATCCCTTAAACACTTTTTTCGATGGATTTTCCGGAAAGGCCCAATCCCAACCCAAAAAACCGAAAGGTTGATGATCTCGACAAAAATCACACCATCTCGTCATTCCGACGAAAGCTGGGATCCGGTGTTTTTAGATAGTTGCTAAAAGGCTGGACACCGGTTTTCACCGGTGTGACGACTTTTTGCGAGACCATCAAAGTTGAGGCGCCAATTTTCATTAAAGCCGCGCCCATTACTGCCGCGGGGGGCTGATCAATGCCTCGCCGTCCAGAACCACAACACCATCCTGATTGGTGCATACGGTCTTTAAACGCACCCGCTTTTTTTCCCGAAGGATCTCCACCACCTCAACCGTTGCCGTTACGGTATCTCCGATGGCCACGGGCGCCCGAAAATTCAGCTGCTGCTGCATATAGATCGTACCGGGCCCGGGAAGCTGATTGCCCAGCACGTTTGAAATCAGACCGGCCGACAGCATCCCGTGTGCAATCCGGGTCTTGAAGGCGGTGTTTTTTGCGTATGCCTCGTTCACATGGGCCGGATTGAAATCGCCGGTAATCCCTGCAAACAGGTATACATCCGACTCGGATATGGTTTTGGTAAAGGATGCGGTCTGCCCGACGCTCAGTTCATCGATGGTTTTTCCCTTCATGGCTGTTTTCTCCTCTTGCCGTGAAAATTGCTCCCCCCTTTGGAAAAGGGGGGAAAGGGGGGATTTCAAATGGTCCGCAAAAAATCCCCCTCGATCCCCCTTTTTCTAAGGGGGAAGGTATCATTTTCATTAACGGGGGTGTATGCCCTTCCAATTCATGGTCATGAAACTTAGAACCACGAGCGGTGGCTCCAGATGTCCGCTTCCAGATCCTTCTTGTCTTCCTGCAGCTTCATATACAGGCTGGCATTCTGAATGGCCAGTCCGCCCTGATGGGCAAGGGCCTGGATCATAACCTTTACATCTGCCGAAAAATGACGCGGGAGTTTCGCTGTAAAGACTCATGGTTCCAATCACATCATCGCGTGCCCTTACCGGCGCCATGATCATGGCGCCGATGCCCTCCTGTTTCAGCAGATCCTTGATGAATTGAAACGTGTCATTGTTATTGACGTTCTCAATCACGAGCGTGTTGCCTTTCAATGCGGATTTGGTCATTTCCGAGCGGTTCACCCGGGGGTCGCTGAGAAAACGCTCGCTGAGGCCATAACTGGAAACCAGGGCAAGCTCTTTTTTTGTCTGATTCAGCAGGCGGATATCGGATCCTTTCATACCCAGTGCGCTGGATACTTCGGCGGTCATGTTGTTCAGAATATGCTTGATATCCAGGCTTGAATTCAAGCTGGCAGTCAGTTCCAGAAACAGAAGGGCATTTTTTTGAATCCGTTCCAGAAGCCTGGATTTTTGAATGGCCATCCCCCCCTGCTCCGCCAATGCGCGCAGAAAATCGATTTCATCGCCGGTAAAATCCCGCTGCGTGGACGTATATAATGACAGCACGCCGATAGTCCGATCCTGAACCCTGACTGCCACGGTCAGGATGGAGGCAATGCCCTCGGCTTTTTTCGCGTCATGATTCTCCAGCAGGGGATCGGTTGTGGCATCCAGGAAGCTCAAATATCCGTTTTTCAGGAGCGCGTTGACAATGCGCTGCGCTTTCATCGGGTTGGCATGCAGATAATTGGCGGATAATCCTTTTTGAACCACCGGAACAAAAAAATCCTCTTTTTCATCAGCCAGGAACAGGCAGGCGGCCTTTCCCCCCATTGTGTCGATGGCGTATTGAACGATCAGGACCAGCAGGTCCTCCTGGGTCGCAGCAGTCCCAAATGCCTGACTGAGCCTGCAAAACGTTTTAAAATAGTCTTTCACTTCGGCCATATCGGGATCTCCCTAATATTGGATTTTTTGCATTCGACATTGGTCTTGATCCTGTTTCCCTCTTGGTGGATTTTCCGGGCAGGGGTTTTGACTTTGTGGGGGCTTTACGGGTTCTGCGCGGAGACGCGATCGCATCTCTGTCTTTCAGCCAGGCCGCGATTTTGGGGGCAAATTCTTTCTGGCACTTGCTGCTGACATAGATGCCGATGTGGCCCGTATCCAGGCAGACGTTTTCCGTATCGGTACTGCCGACATACCGGATCAGGGGCTCGCAGGCCTCTGGCGGCACCAGATGATCGAATTTTCCATAGAAATTCAACACCGGCATGGTGATTTTCTTGAGATCGATCCGTTTGCCGCCCACTTCCAGACGGTTTTGAACGAGAAGATTCCGCTGGTAGCAATCCTTTATGAACTGCCTGAATACTTCGCCCGGCAGATCCGGGCTGTCAAATATCCATTTTTCCATGCGGACGAAATTTTCCACAAAATTCTTGTTGTCCATGTTTTCCATGAACCCCACATATTTGTCGATCATCAGCCGGGCCGGATTCAGCAGCAGGAACCCGAAATTCATCACATCGGCCGGGATATTGCCGTATATGTCCACCAGCCGGTCCGCATCGATATGCTTCGTCCAGACATGCAGCAACCCCTTGTCGGTATCAAAATACGTCGGGGTAACCGTGGTGATCAGGTTTTTGACCTTGTCCGGATAAAGCGCGGAATAGATGACACAGAAGGTTCCGCCCATGCAGATGCCCATGAGGTTGATCCTGGCCACGCCGTGCCGTTCCCGGATAAAATTGACGACATTGTCCATGTAGCCGTTGATGTGATCATCGAATCCGAGGAACCGGTCCTTGCGGGTCGGATATCCCCAATCTATCATATACAGATCGATGCCGCTGTCCAGAAAGGTTTCCACCACGCTGCGTCCCGGCTGAAGATCCAGCATGGTCTCCCGGTTGATCAGGGCATACACGACCAGAAGGGGCGTGGCATACCGGGCTTGCGTGCGCGGCAGATAGTGCTTCAGTTTGATGCGATCTTCCTGATACACCACTTCACAGGGCGTGGCGGCAATATCGGTATCCATTTTTTCCAGCAGAACTTCCGAGGCTTTCCGGGCGCGGCTTTGGACCCGCTCGGCATCTTCGGCCAGTTTTGACAGGATGAGATCGACAGGTATGGCGGGCTGGCTCATCGGTTCACCCCCTTGTGGACGGCTTGGCGTGGTTTGAACGGGCAAGGGGTTTACGGTCTTTTTCAAGGGCTCGAATCCGCTTTTTCAGCTCGTAGAGTTCCCGTTCCAGGTCGTCGATTTCTTTGCGGCTGGGAATGGGCAGCCCGCTCAGCATATCCTGAAGAACGGCATCCTTGGATGCCGAAAAGTCTGAAATCGCATTCAGGGTATTGGCCAGAATCCGGTTATATTCAGGGGACTGAAACAGCTTCATGTAATGCCCTTCCAGAATCTTTATCCACATCTGGTAATATTTCTGGGAATCATCCGGAAGGGCCCCCTTTTCCGCCATCTCGCCAAGCTTCTCCTGCATGACCGAAACGGAATGACTGAGCGGCAGCGACAGCACCCGGACAAATTCGGCCAGGGTCGAATGATAGATATTATACTTGTCCACAGCCTGGTTGAATTTTTCCTGATAGCCCCGGGCCAGCCCCAGTTGGGGGATGTTGAAAAACTGCCGGAATTCGGATTCATACATGTCAATCCAGGCCCGGAACATGTTCTCGTCGAGCCGTTCAAATGAATAGGCATCGACGGTTTCACCGATACGGCCGCAGCGCTCCAGCCATTTCTGCTGAAGCTGAATGTATCCGTCAACCGTATTCTGGGCCATTTTCGCCAGAATCTCCGGCATTGCCCCCGCACCTTTCAACAGCGATTCCATGGATTCGGGAGCGGACATGGCTGCCGAAACCGCCTGCCAGTTCCGGATGGCTGCATCCAGTGCGCTTCTGGCGCTCTGGGCGCCGCTCTGTTGGGAAGATGTATCCGGAGCGGGATGAGGCTGCTGCCACATCTGCGACTGCCCGCTCCAAAAATCGGTAACGAATTTTATCCAGTCCGCCATCATGGCGTCCGTTCCGGTTGCATCCGGTTTGCTTTCATTCATGGTTGCCCCCATCAAGTCTTTGCCCTTCAGCCTTTAGCCTTCGGTCTGCGGCCGTCCGTTTTCAGAACCGCATCTCCGAAGTTCTTCATGAACGTCTGGAATTCATCGCTTTGATCCTGAATCAAGGATTGAAACCGCAGAAGAAGCTCGCTCTGCCCCAACCCTTTTTCTTCCAGCAAAAGCCGAAGCTGGGAAATCATTTCGTCCTTTTTCCCGATAGTTTTCTCCAGTGAATCGCATTTTTCCTGAAGGGCCTGATAGTCGGCCCGGGGAATCCAGCCCCACATCCCGGCATAAGTGCAAAAAGCAGATTGAAAGGCTTCAAGCGTCTGCTGCCATATCCGGGAATATTCCGCAACCGCAGGTTCTTCAGCGGGTCCGTCAATGCCGCAAGCCTTCTGAAACAGCCTGCCAAGTTCCGCCATGTCCATGACTTCCGGCTTGGCATCGGGAGCGGACTGCTCGAGCAGTTTCTGCCATCTGGCGGCCTGGATCAGATAATTTCCGAAGAATTCCATAAACTGGCTGTGCATGGGATCCTCATTCAGGCTAGTTTTTCACGCAGCCAATGGGCGAAAGCCGCCGCAACGGCACAGGAAGCCATCCTGGCTTCGGCCGAATCCGCCCGGCTGGTCAGGATAATGGGTACCCGTGCCCCCAGGACGATACCGGCCGAATCGGCTTTGCCCAGGTAGGTCAGCTGTTTGGCCAGCATGTTGCCGGCCTCCAGGTCGGGCACCAGAAGAATGTCCGCTTCGCCGGCCACCGGTGAATGGATGTCCTTTGATCAGGGCGGCTTCCTTGCTGATGGCATTGTCAAAGGCCAGCGGGCCGTCGATGACGGCCCCTGTCGATTTGCCCGCGGTCGGCCATTTTACACAAGGCAGCGGCATCGATGGTGCCGGGAATCTTCGGGTTTACCGTTTCCATTGCCGAGAGAATGGCCACCTTGGGCTGCGGAATGTTCAGCGCGTGGGCCAGTTGAATGGCATTCTTGAGAATATCGACCTTGTCTTCCAGGGTCGGATAGATGTTGATGGCCGCATCGGTGATGAACAGCGGCCGGGGATAGGTGGGCACATCCATGGCAAAAATATGGCTGATCCGCCGTTCGGTGCGCAGCCCCGTGGCAGACGGAACGACCGCGCCCATCAGCTCATCGGTGTGCAGGCTGCCTTTCATGAGCGCTTCGGCCTCGCCGGATCGGCAAAGCGCCACGGCTTTTGCCGCGGCATCATGGCTGTGGACCGCATTCACCAGACGATAGGGACTGATATCCAGATTCAGGCTCTCCGCCAGGGCCCGGATTTTGGCTTCGGGCCCCACCAGGATCGGTTCGATCAGATCGCTCTTGGCCGCATCGATGGCACCTTCCAGCGCCTCTTTGCCGCAGGGGTGGCACACGGCGGTGGGAACCCGATCCCAGTCCTTGACGTGATCGATCAGCTTCTTGAAAGCGTTTTTACGCCACAGCTGCATGGAGGCGTAAGGCGATCCGGCATCGGTCGGCTTTTGGGTCGGCGCCTTGACCTTGGCCATGCCGGTGATGATTTTCTCGTCGCGCTGATTGACCGCCAGGCAATCAAAAAGCACACTGCCGTCCGCGGCATTTTTGGCTTTTGCGGTCACGGTAATGGTGATCGTGTCGCCGAGTTCCAGCGCATTGTGGAACTCGAACTGCTGGGATTGATAGACCGTGCCGGGCCCCGGCAGATCGTTGCCCAGCAGGCTCGAGATCAGGGCCCCACCCCACATGCTGTGTCCGACCAGCTTGTGCCGATCCAGCAGCATCCGCGCGTATTCGTCACTGAAATGCGTCGGGTTCATATCGCCGGACAAAAGCCCGAACATGTCAATGTCCTGTTTGGTCAACACCCGCTGCATGCTGGCGCTGTCGCCGACATGGATTTCATCGAACGTTTTGTTGGTGATCATCTCGTCAATCCTTTTTCCGGGTGGATGTTGCAGGCTTGTTCCCGGGTTGTTTTACCGGCTGGAGGGGAAATGAAGAGCCGCTCCAGCTGCGCCAGGCGTTTCTGTGCCTCCTCACCCAGCGGCCCGCCGGCGGTGGCGACCTGGCGCACATATTCCAGAAGCTGCGGACCTTCGTTTTCATGGCCTTTGAGCAGTTCGGGGATCAGCGCGATGGCGCGCTTTTCGTCCAGCTTGACCATCAGATACTGTTCGCGAAGGTCCTGTTTGAATTCGGCCAGGGTTTTTTGGGCGCCATGTTCATTCCGGATCCGGCGGAGCACTTCGAAAGAACGTTCATCGACGGCTTTTTCCGGCATGCAGACATAGACCATGGCGCGAATCGCCGCCTCACGGGGCCCCCCCTTGTCCATTCCGGCCTGAAGTTCCGCGATTTGACGCTTGACGAACACCGAGTGATCCGGGTCATCGCCGGGATGCCTTCTGGGGGGGCCGTCCGATGCCCGCAGACCCAGCATGGCCTGCATCCACGGCTGCTCATAGATGCCAAAGAACATCTGCTCGGTCATCATGTCCCGCCAGTCCCGATACGCATTCAGGCTCAGGGTCATCCAGTCCGAGAAAGCCTTCTCCCACTGCAGGAAAGGATTGTCCGCCGCGACCGGTTGACGGTTCTCCTGCACTTTCTGGGCCGCCGAAGCCAGCGGCTGCAGCGCCGGGTTGCTGTCGGAGATCAGCTCGTAGCTCAGCCGCAGCGGATGCATGCGGCGCATAAATTCGGCGCTTTTTTCGGTAGCCAGGGCACGAACGAGCGGCTGCGCCGTGGTGCGGTAAAGGCCGTGGATTGCCTCGGACAACCTTGCCACAGCCGCAAAGCTGCGCTCTTCGTCGAGGGTGTTCCCGCCCATGGCGCGAATGTCCGCCAGGCTGCGGCTCTCGAAACAGGAAATAAAGTCTCCGGTCACCAGCCCGGCATTGGCCGCATCGGCGGATTTCTTCTGAATGACGGCTTCGTAAAGGCCGGGAGGCAGGCAATCGATGAGATCGATGTTGGTGGCGAATTCCTCATGTTCCTTTCTGGCGACACTGCCCGACACGAAGATTCCCAGATGCCCGATTGTTTCGTGAACACAATAGACGATCGTCTGGCCGGAGGCCAGGATGTCCTCATCGCTCCGGTACAGATCGAGAATCCAGCCGAGCGCCTGCTGGGGAGGCGTGATGTTGTCGCCCTTGGAACAGAAACAGACGATGGGCGAGCGGATTTCTCTCAGGTCCAGCCGCACACCGTCGGCAGTCACCATCTGCGCGGTGCTGAGCTTGTTGCCGACAAAGAGGTTGTCCACGATATACTGCATTTCCTCGCCGGCCAGGAGCACGGGGCTCCCCCACCAGCGTTCGAAGCCCAGATACCGGGGCGCTTCCGTATCGATTTTTGCGTAAAGGTTGTATTGCTTGGACCACAGGGTGTTGGCCGGGTTGAGGTTCTCGAAATTCTGCACCAGCCAGGCGCCGTCGAACTTCCCATGCCCCAGATCGCTGAACAGCGCCGTCAGCCAGCTTCCCCCCAGCAGACCGCCGCTGTAGCGCATGGGATTGGCCCCGCGCACGCCCGCCCAGTATGACATCGGTGATCCGGCCACGATGAGCGGCCCGCAGAGTTCGGGGTGTTTTGCCGCCAGCATCATCAATGCCCAGCCCGCCTGGCAGTTGCCGATCACCACCGGCTTGCCGTCGGCCCCGGTGTGCAGGTCAATGACCCGTCCGAGGAAGACGGCCCAGGCCTCGATCACGGCCTCGATGGTCTGCCCTGGTTCGGGTGACGGTGAAAACCCGATAAAGTAGCAGGGATGACCCGCCTGCAGGGCCTCGCCGATTTCGCTGTCGGCAGTGAAACCGCCGATGCCGGGTCCGTGACCCGCGCGCGGATCGATGACGACAAAGGGCCGCTTGCGATCATCGATGACAATCCCCTTGGGCGGCTCGATTTTGATGATACCGTAGTTCACGGGCGGAGAGAGCGTGCGGCCGTCCAGGATGAGATGATGGTCGAATTGCAGCACGTGCGGGACGGTTTGCGCCTTTTCCGCCAGGTACTGATTGCCGCGCCGGCGCATCACATCCCAGTATAACACCGAGCGCTGGGCAGCGTCGGTCAGGTATTCGGATAACTCTTTATAGCCAAATTTTGAATTTGTATTCATTGTCCTGCTCCTTTTGGCCTTTCCGGCCACATTTTATGCCAACGCATCGAAATTCGTCGCTTCACCCGGAAGCAAGCATCGTATTGTTTTCGAAAAAACCGTCATCAGCGTGCCGGTCTCTGTCTTACGCCATAATGCTGGCGCCGCCGTCCACATACACGGTATGGCCGGTCAGTCGCCGCCCGTAGGGCGTTGCCAGAAATGCGCAGAAAAAACCCACATCCAGGATGTCCACCAGTTCGCCGACCGGCGAGCGCTCAACGGCATCATTCAGCATCCGGTCAAAGTCTTTCAGCCCCGACGCGGCCCGTGTCTGGAGCGGACCCGGAGAGATCGCATGCACCCGGATCTTCAGAGGCCCGAGTTCGTAGGCCAGGTAGCGGCAAACCGCCTCCAGGGCCGCCTTGACCGGCCCCATCACATTGTAGTTGGGGACTACCTTCTGCGCCCCGTGGTAGCTCATGGTGAACATCGTCCCGCCGTTCTTCATCAGCGGCGCCGCCAGGCGCGCCATTCGGATAAAGGAATGGCAGGAAATGTCCATGGCTGTTGAAAAACCGCCGGCAGAGCAGTCCAGCAATCCGCCCTGCAGGTCTTCCTTGGGTGCGAACGCAATCGAATGCACCAGAATATCCAGCTGTCCCCACTCCTGTGCGATACGATCAAAAACCGCTTCCAGCTCTCCGGGGGTGGAGATATCCATGGGCATGAAAATCGCCGCCCCCAGTTCGTTCGCCAAAGGCTCGACATGAGGTTTGGCCTTGTCGTTGAGAAAGGTGAGCGCCAACTCGGCCCCCAACTCTCGGAAGGCCTTGGCGCAGCCGTAGGCAATGGAATGCTCGTTGGCGATCCCGACCACCAACGCCTTTTTATTATTGAGAACCGGTCTTGGAATCTCTATTTTCATTTTGATCCTCCTTGAGTTGGTTTAAGCAGCCGAAGGGTATGACGCGCAATCATCAATTCTTCGTTTGTCGGGATGACCCAGACGGCCACGCGGCTTGATCCGGTGCTGATGCAGCCCCGGCCTTCCATGTTGGCTGCTTCGTCGATTTCAACGCCCATCCAGGCGGCGTCGCGGCAGACACGGCTGCGAATGGCCGGTGCGTTTTCTCCGATGCCGCCCGTAAACACGATTGCATCCATTCCTTCCAGGGCCGCCGCCAGAGAACCCAGTTCGCGGCGGATCCGGTAAAGGAAAAGGTCCACGGCAAGTTTGGCCCGCGGTTCCGGGCTTTCAAGCAGCGTGCGCATATCGCTGGAAATACCGGAGACGCCCAGCAGTCCGGACTGCGTGTAGATGAGTTTTTCAATGGCCCGGGCGTCCATTCCCCGCTGATCCATGAGATACAGGATGACGCCGGGATCGAGCGAGCCGCTGCGGGTGCCCATCGGCAGGCCTTCTACCGCCGTAAACCCCATGGTGCTGGCAAGGCTTCGCCCCGCCTGAATGGCGCACATGCTCGCCCCGTTGCCCAGGTGAAGCACGACAATCTTCTTTTTTGCAATCATCGGCGCAATTTCGGGCAACGTGGCGGCAATGTACTCATAGGACAGCCCGTGAAACCCGTAACGCATGATGCCCGCCTCCCGCAATTCGGCCGGCAGCGCGAACATCTGGGCCAATTCGGGCTGGGTTCGGTGGAAGGACGTGTCGAAGCAGGCCACCTGCGGCAACTCAGGAGCGCGCTCCAGCGCGCGGCGGATCGGAGCCAGATTGTGCGGCTGATGAAGGGGAGCCAGCGGAATGAAGGTTTCCAGCACCTTCAGCACCTCCGCATCCAGACGCACCGGCTCCATGTAGGCCAGGCCGCCGTGCACCACCCGGTGCCCGATGCCGATCAGCAGCTCGCCCCCCAGCTCGGACCTCAAATAGCTGATAAGATGGTCGAGCGCCCCGTCGTGTCCCAGCACGACGCCATCGGGGAAGGTCTTCTCGGCTTTCAGCATACCGTCCGGCGCCTTTGAAACAAAACGGGCCTGCGTGTAAAGACCTTCGATCTGCCCCCGGACGTCAGGCTCCAGGGTATCCTTGCGTTCGACAAACAGGGAAAATTTGATGCTCGATGAGCCTGCGTTGATCACGATAATAGCATTGTTCATGGCGATTGCCCTTCCCTTCCCGTTGGTGTGCGTGTCAGGTTGTCCCTCACAGTTGAAACGTCACATGGACAACACCGTCCTCCCGGCTCTGGCTCATGGCCAAACCGCACCGGGCAAATACGGCAAGCATCGCCTTGTTCTCCGGAAGAACCTCCGCCTCAAACGCCGCGATCCCCTTATCCCGGGCGATTGCGGTCAGGTGCCTCAGAATCCGGCTCGCAATGCCGAGGCCGTGGTAGTCTTCTTCCACCAAGAACGCCACTTCCGCATGACGCCGCCCGCCTGGGGCATCACCGGCAACATAACGGCCTGAACCGATGATCGTCTCCACCTGCCCTTCCGTTTTTGTCACCACCAGGGCGACGACGTTCTCAAAATCCACTTCGGTGGCGGTCTTGAGGTCTTCTTGCGTCAATTCGTTCTTGAAGCCGAAGAAGCGGGTATAGATAGACTCCCGCTCGAGGTTTCGGAAGGCATCGGTAATCCTGTCCTTGTCATCGGGCCGGATCGCCCGGACGGTAACGGATAAGCCGTTCTTGAGCTGCTCAACTGCGTGGTAGTTTCTTAAATCGCCCATGTTGGATTCCTTTGATCTGAAGTGACAGGGTAAGAGAAGCATCTCTGATGTTGAAGCCAAAAGCATCATTTCAGAAACGATTTTAATCAATGAGTGCTGACAGCCAGTTCTTTTTGCAGAACAGACTGAGGATCTTATTCGATCATACAGCAGCCATGGAAATTGTCAATTAAGAAAAGGTCGGAAAGGGGGTACATCGGCGGCTATGCTATGCGAGCAGGCGTACCCGACCGGTCATGATATCGCACACTGCCCCCACCAGCTTCTTGCGGCCCTCAGCCATGCTCTCGTGGCCTTCCGGCGTGTCGAGGATCTGGCGCATGGTCAAGCGGACGTTGGCCTCGACGGCACATGCAAGAAGCTGCGACGGCGGCAGCTACGAGTCGCTGCAGCCGAAGATAGTCGCAAGGGCCGCTGTCCTCTTGACAAGATCGGCAAGCACCTCCATGGGCGTTCTCGTATTGCGTGGTTCACCCCACAGAAAGCACGCGTTGTCTTCCATCAATCACACGAGCGCATCGTCTGCGCTGACAGGACAATCATCATTGCATGATGTCACCATGTTGATTCCCTCTTAGCCTTCCCTGGCCATTTGCAGCATGCAAGTCCAGCTTCCCCCCTAACCCCTGCGGATCTGGCCAAGTACCTGGTTTTCTGAAAAAGTGTAGTGCTCCTGGACCCTTACGATCCAAAAGCACCAACTGTCTGGCTAAAACTTGAATCACCACTTTCAGCGATCCAATGCAAAAACGACGAAAGAATGGGTCGGCATGCCGACCGTATCGAAAAATGACCAGCCTCCTACCATAGTCGCTGCATAAAAGGCGGTCTATTCGTCAATTCGTCCGGTTCGAAGGATCCATCCTCCGATTGCAGAGCATTACCATTTCCCCTAATTATTTCGGGATGTTCCGAGCGGACTGGAGTTATCCTATGTTTGAAATTTAAATCAAAAGAATTAAGATGGTCCCAAATTCTTGATGGACTCCAGCCCACTCATGTGCGAGATTTCGTCAAACCGGATCTCCGGAGGTTCTTCGGCCATCTCTGTGGTCAGAAACACCTTCCCCCGGTTTTCCCGAGCCGATATCAGGGATTGATTTGGGTGATTTTTGATCCTTGCAGACCCAGTCCAGCCATTAACCCCTTCTGGCTGAAAATGAAGACATAAATAGCATCCTTTTCAGTCGAGGTTGTCAACGTTTTGGCCATCCCCACGTCCACTACGACAACACTGGGACCGACCCCGACTTCCCAGCCGCTGCTTTTGTTCAGGTACTCAAGAGAAGCGCTATCCAAGAAAAACATGGCATAGCCGAATTTCTGGGCGCCTGCCTGCAACTTTAGGAACCTGCGACTGTATTGTAGTAGCCGACTGTTTTACCCCCCCCGAGAATGGCGCCTTCTCCATATTGTCCGCCAGTAACAAGTCCCGCTTTCGTGATACTTGGGAAAACTTTAACCCCTTTTGCTACTTTAGACAGTTCCAGGGCCGCAGGGTATTTGGCATACAGTTTTTTCAAGACACCGGCAACCGTGTGGTCCAGCTTTGTGGCGTCAGCAGCCATGGCGGGGTGAATAAATAAAGTTGCTGTAAACAGGCTCATCATGATTACAATACCTGACATACGAATTATGGTACGCATAGGAATTTCCTTATCGTTATTAATGTTAATATGGTGAGCCTCTTGAACAACTCCTTCAAATCGCTTCTTCCGTCATACCGTCGAATCCCGGTTCAGAAATCCGAAAGGGGCGCTGGTATCCAGTGAATTCAATGGCTTCTGGGCACCGGTTTTCACCGGGGTGACGAACGATGGAAATTGCTTGAGCCACTTCTTCCAAAACCCAAACCAAACCCGAAAGGAGTCCGCCTCCCGGTAAATAACCGAGACGTAATTTTAAGGCATCTTGTGGGTGTTGCGAACCGGTGCAAGGTGGGGCGATCTGCCGGATCTGTATCCAAGTCCATCCACGTGCTGGAGATGCTTGAGACTATGTGAGGAGCAGGGTGTCTGGCTTGATGTCTGGCGAAAGTTTATATCTCTGCTTGATGAAAAAGGATTGCTGGACTAGAAAGAAGCCTTCATAGACGGCAACTTTGCACCGGCAAAAAAGGGGCGCTCTCATTGGAAAAACCAAAAAGGGAAAAGGAACCAAGTGGATGGTGATGGTCGACGGCCAGGGTATTCCTTTGGGAAGCATCCTTGCCTCGGAATCGCCCGCAGAAGTCAGGCTCGATGAAAAAACGCTCGAAGCAGTGAAAGTTCCACGCAAAGGTCGGGGACGACCCATAAAGAGGCCGATGCAGCTGATCGGCGACAAAGGTTACGACAGCGATCAGCTGAGGGAAAGGCCCAAAATCTTTAAAATTGATCTTTTTGTTCCTCACCATTGTAACAGAAAAAAACCTAAAACGCAGGACGGTAGAAAACTACGTCGGTATCGTGAGCATTGGAAAGTGGAGCGCACTTTTTCCTGGCTTGGTAATTTTCGCCGGTTGACTTTACGTTATGAACGCCTCGCTAAAATTTATAGTGCCTTTTCAAACTTGCCTGTATTAAGATTGTCTTGAATAGTTTTTGAAATGACTTCTAACACCTTCACCGAAGGCTTTCAAGGTCAGGACCACATCGATGGTAGACTTGCGGTACCAAGATAATTTTCCATACATTTCTTTTAACGTGATATAATAAATTCGAATGATTTATGCTGTAAAAAGAATGATGATACCGTACTAATCGGGAACCGACCGAATTCAATCGGCCACGAGGGTTAATTCACGAGACGGTCTTGAAAGGAGGAGTTATCATGAAAAAGCGGAAAATCATCGACACCGCGGAGCAGAAGCGGCTGAATGACGCGCGCGAGGAGGGGATTCCGTGGAAGAAATGGGGCCCCTACCTCAGTGAAAGGCAGTGGGGAACGGTCCGCGAGGATTACAGCGAGGACGGAAACGCCTGGGAGTATTTCACCCATGATCAGTCGCGCTCACGGGCCTACCGGTGGGGCGAGGACGGGCTGGGGGGAATCAGCGATGACCAGCAACGGCTGTGTTTTGCCATAGCCGTGTGGAACGGACGCGACCCTATCCTCAAGGAGCGCCTGTTCGGCCTCACTAACAGCGAGGCGAACCACGGCGAGGATGTGAAGGAATACTACTTCTACATCGACAGCACGCCCACCCACTCCTACATGAAGTATATTTACAAGTACCCGCAGTGCGAGTTTCCCTACCGCGACCTGATCGATACCAACCGGAAACGGTCGCGGGAGGAGTTCGAGTACGAACTGCTCGATACGGGCGTGTTTGATCGGACCGGTATTTCGATGTGTTCGTGGAATATGCTAAGAACGGCCCGGATGATCTGCTTATCCGTGTCACCGCACACAACCGCGGGCCGGAAGCGGCCAGACTGGTTTTGCTGCCGACGCTGTGGTTCCGGAACACGTGGTCTTGGGGCGGGGAAAATCCAAAACCTTTGCTGAAGGAGGAATCCTCTGGCGTCATTTGCGCCTCACACCCCGAGATGGAAGAGTACCGACTGTATTGCGACGGCGCCCCGGAGCTGATCTTCACCGAGAACGAGAGCAATGCAGGCCGGCTCTGGGGACAGCCCAACGCTTCGGCCTACGTCAAGGATGCGTTTCACGATTACGTCATCTCGGGAAAGACGGAGGCGGTGAACCCGGCCAAGGTGGGGACCAAGGCCGCGGCCCACTACGTGCTTGAAGTGCCGACAGGCGGCAGCCAGACGGTCCGTCTGCGGCTGGCTGTAGCGACAGCGAAAAAACCCTTCAGCAGTTTCGACGGTATTTTCGAAAGCCGGATACGGGACGCGGACGAATTCTACCAGCGGATCACACCCAGATCGCTGACCGAAGATGAGCGCCGGGTTCACCGACAGGCCTTGGCGGGTATGCTGTGGAGCAAGCAGTTCTATTTTTTTGACCTGGAAGAGTGGCTGAAAGATCACAAGAGCCACCCGCTGCTCGAATCCACCGTGTGCAGAGTCCGGAACTCGGAATGGTTCCACATGCTGAACTGCGATGTGATCTCGATGCCGGACAAATGGGAATACCCGTGGTACGCCGCCTGGGACCTGGCTTTTCACACGATCGCCCTGTCGCTGGTGGATTTTGATTTCGCCAAGGAGCAGCTTCTGCTGATGCTCCGCAACCTCTATTTTCACCCCAACGGACAGATTCCCGCCTACGAATGGAACTTCAGCGATGTGAATCCCCCAGTACACGCCTGGGCTACGATCTGGCTGTTCAAGTACGAGCAGTCGCTGGGCCGGTCCGATCTTCGTTTCCTGGAACGCTCGTTTCAGGGCCTGATGCTCAATTTCAACTGGTGGGTGAACCGCAAAGACCCGTCCGGCAAAAACGTGTTCGCCGGAGGGTTTCTGGGACTGGACAACATCGGCGTATTTGACCGGAGCGCAAAGCTCCCTACGGGCGGAACCCTGGAGCAGGCGGACGGGACGGCATGGATGGCGTTCTACTGCCAGTGCATGCTGGAAATATCGCTTATTCTGTGCGAATACGACCCGATGTACGAGGAAATCGCATTCAAGTTCGTCCAGCATTTCATGTGGATCGCCTATGCCATGGACCGCATCGGCGAGCATCACGACGAGATGTGGGACGAGCAGGACGGGTTCTTCTATGACCTTCTCCGGCTGCCGGATGGCAAGTCCATGCGCCTGAAAGTACGCTCCCTGGTGGGGCTGTTGCCCCTTTGCGCATCCACGGTGTTCGAAGCGGACGTCGTGACCCGGTATCCGAAGTTGATGGAAATGATCGCCTTGTTCCGCAAACGCCACCCGGAACTGGTCTCCCAGGTTGCCCCGACAGATGCGGGATTTATCGGATACAAAGGACGACGGCTTCTGTCCATCCTCAACAGGAAGAAGCTGGAGCGGGTGCTGGGTTACATGCTCGACGAGAACGAGTTTCTGGGGACGCACGGCATCCGTTCACTCTCGCGGTATCACCTGGACCATCCGTATACGTTTTTCGTGGGCGATCAGGAGTATAAAGTGCAGTACCTGCCGGCCGAATCGAATACCGGCATGTTCGGCGGAAATTCCAACTGGCGGGGGCCGGTGTGGATGCCGGTCAATACGCTAATCCTCCGGGCGTTGATAAACCTGTACAGCTTTTACGGAAACGACTTCAAGATCGAGTGCCCGACGGGTTCCGGTTGTCTCATGACGCTGTTTGAAGTGGCACAGGAGATCTCCCGCAGGCTGGCGGGCACTTTCCTGCGCGATGCCAATGGCCGACGGCCGGTCAACGGCGGCACGGCCAGGTTCCAGGAAGACCCTCACTGGCGTGACCTGATCCTGTTTTATGAGTATTTCCACGGCGACAACGGCGCGGGGCTCGGGGCCAGCCACCAGACGGGGTGGACCGGCCTGATCGCCCCCATTCTGGACATTTTTGGGCGCATCGATGCCAAAACCGTTCTGGAAACCGGACGCGGCCACTTATTCGGCCGGCTTGTAAAAGAACAAGTGGGCGGGGAACAAGCAGGGAATTGAGTACAGAAGTTGCCCTGCACGCATTTTGCCTGGCCGGTGCGGGCAGGGCCGCCCAATAAGCTGCTTATCATTTTACTGCTTTTTGCGACGCGAAAGCGGCATATCTTGCAGCGCCGAGCAGCGCGGTCTTGGGGTTCAGGATGACCCTGACGGGGATATCCTGAAGCAGCGGCCGCATACGGCCCTTTGCGGTAAAGGCGTTCATGAACCCGGGCTCCCTGAGTTTCGAGATGATTTTCGGTGCAATGCCGCCTCCCAGGTACACGCCGCCGGTTGCCATGAGCTTGAGTGCCAGGTTTCCGGCTTCGGCGCCATAAAGAGACACGAAGAGCTCGAGCGCCTGGAGGCACAGCGGGCTCTTTCCCTCGAAGGCCAGCTGAGAAATCAATGGCGCCGGGTCCCCATGACGCATCTGTTCCGCGAGCCAGGGCGGTTCTTCACCTTTGCCCCGATCCCTCAAACACCGGTATATATGGGCAAGCCCCGGTCCCGAAACCAGGCGTTCATAGCTCACACGCCCGAAGCGGCTGATCGAATAGTCAAGAAGTTCCATTTCAAGGTGGTTGCGGGGCGCAAAGTCGGCGTGGCCGCCTTCCGATGCGAACGGCCGATGCGTCTCCCCGTCCCAGTACATCCCTGCCTCGCCAAGGCCTGTGCCTGCCGAGATAATCGCCCGGTTGCCGGTTGCATTCCGGACGCCCCGGTTCAGAATCGCAAAGTCCTTGCTCTGCAGGACGGCGATACCGTATGCATTGGCCTCGAGATCATTTATCAGACCGACGCGCTCAAGACTCAGCTGCTTTGCCACGGTCCGGGAATCAACCACCCACGGGAGGTTCGTGGCCTCACAGCGCCCGTTCCGAACCGGGCCGGCTATGCCGAAAGAAGCACTGGTGAGCTCACTGCGATGCATCGAGAGAAATTCCGCCAGTACCGCTTCCAGGCTCGTCTTTTCCCGGCTGGGAAAGGTCTTTTCGAACAGGATCCGCATCCGGCCATTATTTGCCTCAATGAGCGCAAGCCTTGTGTTGGTGCCGCCGATGTCGCCTGCCAGAATCATGGTCCGGCCCCCTTCTCCTTCCAGGTTGCTATCAAAACTCCAATAGAGAGCACTTCTTGTTTTCTGTAACATATCAATGCCGGTCGAGCAAGTTATCTATAGATGTCTAAGGGTTTGACACAAACAGAAATCATTGTTAAGATGAAAATGATGAATACAATAGGCACACACTTATGAAATATTTTGATTGGTATGATGAAAAAAACGAATTACTTAAAAAATCACGGGCTGTATCCTTTGAACAGGTAGAATTGGCAATATCCTCAGGAGATTTGATTGACCGGCTAACACATCCGAATCCGTCAAAATATCCGAACCAAAAAATATTTCTTGTTAAAATTGACAATGATGTCTTTTCGGTGCCATATGTCGAAGACAATGGAAAAATATTCTTAAAAACGATCCTACCAAACAGCAACGCATCCAAGAAGTTTTATTGGAGGTAAATATGAAAAAGGCAACTTACCTGGATGAAGACGAGATGGAATTAGCGAAATCACTTGAAAATGGTGAATGGACCTCTGACCTTACTAAAAAGGAAAAGAAACAATACGAGGAATTTGCGCGCTATAGCCTGAACAAACAAAAGCGGATCAACATCCGAATGAGTGAGCGGGATTTAATGAAAATCAGGGCAAAAGCAATCGAAGAAGGGATTCCATATCAATCTTTGATCTCGATGCTGATTCATAAGTACAACGAAGGCAAAGTAACCATAACACTCAACTCGACAGAGCCATGAGCCGGAAGGCTTCTTCTCAATACTTATCTGATTACTTGGCAAATTAATGGCTAAATCTACCAGTAGAAAGTACAAGCACCCCTACAGTGTTCACCTCGAATGCCGGAAAGGGTCAAGACCGCTGTGTCTGTTCCTTGCGGTGTTGCAGATTTATCTTTTCGTATTTGCCAGTCCCGTATTCGCACTGCCAGAAGATCAACAATCGCCTTCCGGAGTGGCATGTCCGCCGCAGCAGGAAGTCATTGATCGAGCTTGCAAGCATGTACGTTGATCTGCAAAAAGTCAAGATGGAGATTGAGGAACTATTGTCTGGGCAGGGCCTTGTCGGAATATCTCTTCAGACGCTGCTGGTTGTTGATCTTGAGTGATGACGCGGCAATTGACAGAAGGCGCAGAGAACTGAAGGAAGCCGTCAGCCCGTCCCATACCGCCCCTGAATCGGAATTGCCTCCGATGATTCAATGTGCGCTTTCCGATGGGGAGTTGCACGATTCAGCGCAGCAGCTACTGAGCTTGAAACGTCAGGTCGATATCTTGCGGCTGAAGTTCCTGATGTATCCAAAGGCGGAGATAAAGCGGATTCTGGATATGCAGGGAACCACCGCCCAAACGGCAGTCGGTTTTGCAAAAACACTGGCGGAAGAGCGAACCCGGACGATCGAAAAGATGGCGACTGCCAATGCGCAGCTTCGGATCGCCGAACACTCGGCGCTTAACGCTCCTTCCGTGGAACTCAAAAACATGGCTACGTCCATGACATTGCTGGAAAAATCCATAGTCGACATACTCAATGCCAAAATGAAATGGCTTTCCGAGATAAGCAGCCGCGTGATGTTTTACCGTAATGCGGTGCTTCGCCTTCTGGAGATCAAAGGGTTTGCATTGAAACCCGACCTGCAAGAGGCGCTCCAGGACGAACTTTCACGGGCTGATTCCCGCCCCTTTGAGTCCAAGCCCCTGGATGATGTCCAGAAAGACTATCAGGAAACCGTCAAACTCTGGCGTGTTCTGGTAGATAAAGCTTACGAAAAAACTTACGCAACCATCTACAACCTGAAACTTCCCGCGCTTCCGGAATTTCCCGGAGCCATTCTTGAAACCGCCGGGAACCTCCCCCAAACTACCGCATACCGGGATTCCTATAAAGAAGCGGTTCAGATACGGGATGCCTTCTGGAAACTCAACACAGACACCTTTGACAAAGAAAACGACGCACTTCACAGACTGCTTCTGACAACCGGGCAATTACGTGCGGAACTGCTTCAAGATCTGCTGAACCGAGGCGATTACTCCCCCTGTCCATCACAAACGAATATTTCCAGGATCTTGGCCGGGAACTGAAAATCGTGCCCTTCCGCTGGACGGCTCTTTTCAGCATCAAAATGATTGAAATCAGACATGCTCTGGGGATGGGGATTTCCGGTATCCTGAAGCTCGTACAGGATGTTTTCCATTTTGTGCTGTTTTTCTTTTTTTTCGCTCTCTTCTGGATGGGATTAAAAAAAGGACTTGCCGCCCTGAATCACCTGCAGGAATCCATCATCAAGGGGCGGAGTAAAAGCACGACGGCAAGGCGACTGGCGCTCTGGATCCAGCGGCTGAATCCGTATCTGCCCTGGCTGGTCATTTTGCCTGCCGTAGAGATCGGGCGAATGCTGATTGAAAATTCAATTTTCTCAGCATTCATAATTGTCCTTCCCTATATTTCTATTTACAGTGTCTATCGAATACTCATACTCCTTGTCATCGACTTGCTCTCTTATTTTGCGCTGCAGGCCGAAGTTGCTCGGCTTGATGCGGTTCAAGAAAAAATTCTTCGCAGCGCCAGGATCCTTGGTTTGTTCGCTCTGGTGTCCTGGTCTCTTCTGTATGCCGTGGAGAGCATCGTCAGCCAGGCCCTGGCGTATCGCCTGGCAATGACGGCTTTTTTATTATCAGGAACCGTCCTATCCGCCTGGGTGGCAAACAACATGAAAAATGAGCTGGCGGAGTTCATTGACGGGTCTGCGGCGAGTGCTTTCGCGAGACGTCTGGCAACAGGGTGTCGCGGGAAATTCAGTTTTCTCTGGAGCCTTCCGGCCCTGATGCTTGCGGCGGGATTTGCGGTCTTTATTTTGGTGGAAAAGTGGGGCGAGAATTCAGATTTTTATAAGAAAGTCTCCGCAAAGATATTTAAACACAAACTGGCGATCAGGACATCCCTGGACAGCGTGGATCTCAAAAAGGATTTAATCAAAAATTACGCCTGCTGGTTCACGCGGGGTGAGTGCGAGGATCCATCCGTCATTCTTGTTCCACAAAATGATGTGCTGGAGCAGGTCAGGGAAGCCCTGGACAACTGGCAGACCGGCATCACGGCGGAGCATTCGGTGGCCTTTTACGGTGAGCAGGGCTCTGGCAAATCCCTGCTTCTCGAGCGTCTGGAAAAAGAATTCGGCAATCTCACGGTTTTAAAAGCCGCTGCTCCCCCAAAACTGCTCAGCCGGAGCAGTGTGTTGGCTTTTCTTGAAACCCTTTTGCAGGTACCGCTTGAAAAAGGAACGGATGCGCTGCTGGAAGCGGACAGGAACATGCCCAAAACACTCATCCTGATTGATGATGCCCAGAACTTTTTTTTGGCCAGACTGGGCGGCTTTGAGGGCTACCGGACGTTTATCGAAGTGATCAATGCGGAAACCCGGAATCTTTTCTGGTGTGCCGCGTTCAATAACTTTTCATGGAGTTATCTGAGGAGTGTTTTCGGGCTCAAGCGCAGTTTTGACCGGGTTATTAAAATACCCCGCTGGTCGGATACGGATATTCGTAATCTGGTTTATGCCAGGCATCGAAAAACGGATTATCGTCTGTCCTTTGACGGCATCGTGAATGCAACCGGAATCAGCAACAGCCGGCACAAACTGGTCCATGCAGCGTCTAATTTTTTCAGACTCCTGTGGCAGCAATCCGATGGCAATCCCGCGGCTGCTCTTTATTTCTGGCTGTCTTCCCTGACACCTCACGGACCGCATCCTGCTGAGGGTGGGGCTGCCCGAAGATCCCGATGCAAGCAGATTTACCGGATTACTGGAAGATGAGCTCTTTGTGTATACCGAAATCATGCGTCACGGCAATCTGTCAGCGGATGATCTGGTAAACGTGACAAACCTGTCGAACCTTTTTGTGAAAAACGTGCTAAAGGAAGGAGCCGAAAACGGCACCTTGAGCTGTTCGGCCGACGGCCGCTACGATATCCGGACTGCTTTCAAAGGCGCCTTGACTCTGTATCTGAATGGGAAAAATTTCATCTATGGAAACTAACGTCAAGCCCGTTCTTGAATTGTTGAATCAGTTGCAGTTCAGCGCCATCTTTTTCCTCGGCAATCGGCATTGTCCTGCTTGCTTATGCCGGCAGGCTTCTCTTTAAAACGACATCCTGGCTGGCGGAAAAATTTCCCGCCAGACGGCTGCTCTTTCACCAGCTTGCCACCACGATCGGCTTCTTCATTTACGTCAGCGGGGGACTGTTTCTTGTTTATATCGTCCTCAATCCCTCGAGCCAATTGCTGCTTGCCCTGGGAGGAGGCGCGGCCGTTGCCATCGGCTTCTCCCTCAAGGATCTTGTCGCTTCCCTTTTTGCCGGCATCATCCTGTTGTTTGACCGTCCTTTCCAGGTGGGCGACCGCGTCACCTTCGGCAATACCTACGGTGAAATCACGAGCATCGGCCTGAGGGCCGTCCGGCTGCAGACACTTGATGACAATCTGGTGACCATCCCCAACTCCCGCTTCATCGTCGATCCGGTGGCTTCGGGAAATGCCGGTGAGCTGGATATGATGGTCGTTATGCCGTTTCACCTTGCCCTGAATGCCGATATCGCTGCTGGCCAGAGACATTCTGCATGAAACGGTCGTCACGAGCCAGTTCGTATATTTAAAAAAACCGGTCACTATCGTCGCTTCGGAGGTTGTTGTCGGGGACATGCTGGCCCTCAGGCTTACCGCCAAAGCCTATGTACTGGACGTGCGCTACGAAAAGGCATTCGAAACCGATGTGGTCCTGCGGACAACAGAGGCTTTCCGCGCGCACGGCATCGCCAGACCTGCCATTCACTTGTCCAGCCTTGTGAAAGATCAAAAGACGGTTCGGTCAACCGTGTGAACCGTCGCCATCATTGGCCCGAGCCGCGGATGATGCTGTTCCCGGAAGCATTCGTGTCGCGTCTGCTTTTTTCCTCATCCAAAACATTGCGCACTTTATAGGAAAGATCCGAGATACTATATGGTTTTTGAATGAATCCATCGCATCCTCTGGCAATGACTTCCTGTGCCTGGCCGTTGATGGCGTATCCGCTGGAGAGCAGCACCGGCATGCCTGACTGGATCTTGCGGATGCTGTCAAACGTTTTGCCACCGTCCATCCCCGGCATGATCAGGTCAAGAATCACCAGATCGATTTCATTTCCCCTGTCCGCAATGGTCTTGACCGCCTCCTGACCTCCCCGCGAAATAAGGACGCGATAACCCAGCCGCTCCAGCATGGCCCGGCCTACATCGATGATCATCTCTTCATCGTCAACCAGAAGAATAGTCGCCGATCCCTTGACAAGTCTTCCTTCGTGGGGGGTCTCTTGATGCGCTTCTTTTCTCGATACCGGCAGATAGATGTTAAACGTGGTTCCGTGACCGATTTCACTGTAAACCGTGATCATGCCGCCATGATTCTTGATAATCCCATATGCGGATGCCAGCCCCAGGCCGGTTCCGCGGCTTTTTCCCTTGGTGGTGAAAAACGGGTCGAATATTTTTAACCGGGTGGTTTCATCCATGCCGGCGCCGGTATCCGTGACGGATATTTTGACATAGCACCCCGGCTCTGTCTGATAGGGTTTGCAAATCTTCTCATCCAGGGTGACAATCTTAGTTTCCAGATACAGTTCTCCCCCACCCGGGGGCATGGCCTGCCAGGCATTGACATACATGTTCAGAAGCACCTGTTCGATCTGCCCTCTGTCCACTTCCACCACCAGGGGGGCTTGTTGGCATTTGACATGGATCCGGATTTCTTTTTTGGTCCGGCCGAACATGGCGGAGCTGCTGCGCACCAACTCGTTCATATCGATGGGCCTGACATCGTATTTTCCGCCACGGGCAAATCCCAGCAGTTGCTTGGTAAGGCTCGATGCACTGCGGATGTAATCCTCGATGGCATGGATATGTTCCCAATGGGGATGGGCAGTTTCCAGATCCAATGACATCAGCGATGCACGGCCCTGGATACCCATCAAAAGATTGTTGAAATCGTGGGCAATACCGCCTGCAAGGGTGCCGATCGCCTCGGATTTCTGGGCCTGTTGAAGTTTTTCCTCGATCAATTTGCGTTCCGTAATGTCGCGCGTAATGGAAATGATATGCGCAGCGCCTTTCAGGGAGATGACTCTGGCGGACATCAATGCAGTAACCAGGCTGCCGTCTTTAATTCGAAACTGAGCTTCAAGGTTCTCATAAACACCGTTTTCCTCGAGCCCTTGCAGCAATTTTTTCCGGTCGGCCAAGTCATGCCATATATTTATTTCTAGAGATGTTCTGCCGATAACCTCTTCACGCGTGTATCCCGTCAACTTGGTGAACCCTTCGTTGATATCCACATATAGACCGTCGTCCAGGCGATTGATGTTCACCGCATCCGGACTGGAACTGAACGTCAGGCGGAATTTCTCCTCGCTTTCTCTTAGCGCTTCCTCTGTCCGCTTGCGTTCGGAGACATCCATAATAATAGCAATCAGCAGGTCCGGGGTTATTTTTTCGTAGGTGATGCTGACATGCAATTGTTTGCCGCTTACAATCGAGATATGGGCTCCTTCGTAATGGTGGGCGCCGTCAATGGAGATGGCATCCACCAAACTTTGTCGAACAAGACCTTCCGGTATTCTATCCAACAGGTTCAGCCCGATATATTCTTCCTGCCTGGCTCCGAATAGGGTTGCGAAATGCCGGTTGCAGTCCAATACCAAACCATGACTGTCCAAAAGAATGAGCCCCACTGGAGCACGATTAAAAACAGCCTGAAGTTTTTTCTCGCTGGCAATTAATGCATCCTCGGCCTGCTTGCGTTGGGTAATATCCGTGGTAAATCCGTCAATGAGGAACACACCATTCGAAGTCTTTTCACGCGCCCTGGCGTTCATACTGAGCCAAATGCTTTTTCCGTTCAGCCGCTTGGCCTCGTATTCAAAATTCTCCACTGCTCCCTTTTCTCTCAGCAGACCGATAAACGACTTCCTGCGATTGGGATCGACATAGAGGTCTCTTGCCAGATCCTTATAGTTAGCAATTGCCATTTGAGGTGAATCCGCGCCCAGAATTCGCGCCATCTCGGGATTCACGAAATGCGCCCTGCCGTTCGAGTCTGTTTTAAAAATGCCCACCGGAGACAGATCAAACAAATCCCGATACTTTCTCTCACTCTCCTGCAACCCAAGGGTTTTTACCGCAACTTCCCGTTTCAGATACCATATGCCAAGAAGTACAAGTATAAAGAGAACAGGGCCGAGAATATAAAACAGATGTTTAAGTGTCTGAGATAACGGAACCGGGGATGGCGGAAGAATCGGGCCGAACCACTTGTTATACAATTCTCCATAGGTGCCATCTGCAATGACCAGGGTCAATCCTTCGTTCAAGAGCGCCAGCAACTCCTTATCGTCGTTGCGGACGGCAATACAAAATTTCTGTTCAAATCCTGTCAAGGGATTGCCGCTCGGCTTCAGGTCCGTATCCTGAAAAGAGCCGACATCGACCACATTTGTAATACCCAGTTTATTTAGAAGCTGTATCCCCACCAATTCCTGGATAATAACCGCATCATACCGGCCTTTTGACAGCAGCGTCATTGCTTCTTCAAAGCTGTCGGTCAGGATCAGCTTGTCGGACAGGTTTTCCTTGACCGCATATTCATGGGCGGTATCCCCGCGCATCACCAAAAGTTCCCTGCCTTTCAAATCCTCACGGCCACGAATCGATTTTTCCCCTTTACGCACGAATATGGTGCCATGCATGCGCAAATAGGGAGCTGTAAAATCGAAGTATTTTTCCCGTTCCGCCGAATAGGAGACCAGGGGAAGAACGTCCAGGCGGCCATCCATCAACTCTTGCTTGATTTCGTGCCAGGGACCGACTACAAAGGCGACCTCCAGTCCGGCCGACCGAGTAACAGCCTTGAGCAAGTCAACGGAAAATCCATCGGCGGTGCCGTCCGGCCGTATCATGGCTAACGGAGGATAGTCCAATTCGCTGGCGGATTTGAGTATTCGGCGGACCGGCGGTGTCTGATCGGCCGCCACTACAGGATGCTGCAGCAGCACCAGAACGATAGCGGTCACCAGCAATTGAAAACAGGCATTTTTACTATTGACCCGCATCAACAAACCCCGATTCCATAAAATTTTTGTCATGAACGTAATCCCGATTGTTTTTGCCCGATAAACCCGAATGTTCGTCCGGACAGCATCACCGTTCTTCGAAAGCAGAGCAGGCCCTTGCAAATGGCTTATATAATATTATTCTATCCCTATCCATCCGGGATAAGTTGATTGATCGCTTCTTGAAAGGTGATTGGCAAACAACATCCCATCCCCTTCTCCGAACAGGATGGGTGAACCGCACGCGCAGAAATCTGTCGGTTCATATTGTACAAATGGCGGTTTTTAACCGGACATGGATATTTTTACATAAAAGAGAATGACTTAGTCAATCAATATAAAAAACAAGCGTTTTTTTCCGCATACGATACGGCATGCATCGTTGCAGGAGGTGTATTATGGAAAAGACGGAATTGAAGAGTTTCGGAAAACCCGACGAGGTTCGAGAAATCCCGAAAGGGCGGCTTGAACTCATCAGGATCGGCGAAAAGACAGTTGGTCGGGCCGTTTTAGAACCTGGGTGGCGGTGGGCGACTTCGGTTCAGCCCATTGCCAAGACAAAGAGCTGCGAAGCACCCCATTTCCAGTATCATGTGTCGGGAACACTGCGGGTACGCATGGACGACGGCAGCGAGTTTGACTGCCGGGCCGGTGACGTTTCCCTGTTGCCTTCAGGCCACGATGCCTGGGTAGTGGGAGATGAGCCCGCGGTCATTGTGGATTTTCAGGGTATGATCGATTATGCTGCATCCCGATAGCGGTTCATAGCCTATTGCCGCAAATACCGATATATGGATATCGATGACACCCTATCCTCAGGATTGAATCTGATATGTTGTTTTCAGGTCCAATCCTTGAGGGTGTATATTTTTAAATAAATGGCGCGAAAGGCTGCAAGGCTTAAGTTCATGGCGCGCTATTTCCATATTGCAGGCAATACAACTTTATGGTAGCGTCACAGTTATGGTTGCTTGTCCTGAGGGAGCGGTGGTTTCCATGAACGGCATGGGCCGAAGAGGCCAATGACCCACTTGGCCGCATCCAGGACGGACCGCATTGCTATCATCACAATAGACAGGAGACACGCATGCATAGCCGATTTTTCATGTTCATTATGGCGTCAATGGTGTCCGCGCTGCTGTTTGCAGGCGTGGCAGGTGCCCAAGATTACCCTATTATGGACATGATCGCCAACAAAGTCATTCAAAAGTATCAGCAGTCGAGCTGCGAGCAGCTGTGGAAAAAGAAAGGCCAGCCTAAATCGGAAATGGAGCAGGGAGCCGTTCAGATGCTGCAGAATGACCCCCAGATGCGCCAGGCATTCATCAACAAAGTCGCGGCTCCCATTGCAAACAAGATGTTTGAATGCGGGTTACTGCCATGAGCGGCCCCTGCGGAGGAACCCAATTGCATCACCTGCACGGGGGCAGGATGCATCGGATCCTGGCGCTCGGGCGAGCGCTGTTTGGCGCGCTCGTGCTGGTCGCTTTTCTGACCGCCAACGCAAATGCCCAGCAGTCTCCAAAAGCACCGAAGGCATCCAAGCCCGCCAAATCGCAAAGCAAGGTTGAGGCGCCGCCCGAGGTCCAGCTTGTTATAGAACCCAAGGCCATCGACATTCTAAAGGCCTCCTGCAGCCGCCTTGCCGCCGCCCGCACGATGGGCTTTACGGCCGTGGTCTCCTACGAGAGCCCGAGTCTTCTTGGCCCGCCCCTTGTTTACACGACGCAGTCCGAAGTCACCCTGCAGCGGCCCGACAAGCTGCGGGTGATCACGCCCGGAGACGGTCCGGCTTCGGAGTTCTACTATAACGGCAAAACCATGACGGCCTTTGCCCCGGCCGAGAACCTGGTCGCCGTTGCCGAAGCACCGACTACGATCGATGCGGCGCTGAAGGCGCCTTTGACGCCGCGGCGATCTATTTTCCGTTCGCGGACGTGATGGTGGCCGACCCTTACAAGGATCTGTCCGAAGGGATGATCCTTGCCTTTTATATCGGCCAGTCCCAGATCGTCGGCGGAACGACGACCGACATGGTGGCATTTGCCAACAACGACGTGTTCATACAGATATGGATCGGTGCAGAGGACAAACTGCCCCGGAGAATACGCGGGGTATACCGAAATGACCTGGCGCATCTTCGCCATGACCTGGAGCTGTCCAACTGGCAGCTCGATGCGGCTGTCTCTGAGAACGCCTTTGCTTCGGCAAGTGCAGGCAGCGCAAACCCCATGCCCTTTGCCCGTCCGGATGCAAAACGACCGGCAGATAGCCCCCCTGCAAAGAGCAAGCCGTCCAAAACCACGGGCAAAACCAAGTAAGGAGGAGCACACCATGAAAACGATCTTGATTTGCCTTGTGGCGCTTGCACTCGCAGCGGTTCCGAGCGGACCGGCCGCAGGCTGGGGGCACGCCAACAGATATGGCGGCAGTACATCGCATAGCTATGGATCCACAAGCCACACCAGCGCATGGGGCACCAGCACGTCTCACACCTATGGGGAAGGCACTTCCCATACCAATGTATACGGCGGCAGCGCATCCCATGCCTATGGCGGCGGCTGGTCAAAGACCGGCGCCTATGGCGGAACGGCTTACGGCAACGCCCACTATGGGGGAGCGTACTACCATCCGCCCGGAGCGTATCCTGCGTACCATCCGCCCGCCACCGTGAATTACTATGGTTCCGGGTGCTATAACTGCGGGGGCTGGTCCACCGCAGGGGCCGCAGCCGCAGGAGCCGCGGTCGGTCTGGTCACAGGCGCGGCCATTGCCTCGTCAAACACCGCAGCGGCGACATCCAGCGCCTACAGCGCAGGTGTTGCCGCCGGCAGCGCCAACACCTCTGCCGCATACTCTGCGGGGGTTGCCGCCGGCAGCGCAGGCGGTATATACCATGGGCGCGATCTATGGCACGCTGCCCGCAGGCTGCGCCGCACCCAGCATCCAGGGCACAACCTATTACCTGTGCGGCAACACCTGGTTCAAGCCGTCCTACGGCGCCAACGGCGTCTACTATGTCGTGGTGCCTACGCCCTGACAGGCCACTGGCAAAAAACTGCCGCCAGCCTTGACCGTGAATCGCTTTTGGTGAAATCGGCCTTTTTTTATTGTTTTTATCGTGTGATTCGAATCTTCCCTGGCCTCCTTCTGGAAAGGAGCGCCAGGGGATTTTCATACCGCTCTCCTTTGGAAAAATCCCCATTGACTCCTCTTTACCGAAATGGAAAGATAACGTTTTGTGGTTTATTCCTCAACAAACTCATCACCAATGCCTTCAAGCATGCTTTTCCGGCTGGAAGAAAGGGAGAACTGAGAGGCATCCAACCCTTTTTGAGCTGTGATTCCAACCGATTTGCCCGCGGCCGGGGCAGAAACAAGCACGATGTTTTATAAAAAATATTTTTCTGGAGAGCAGTGGCAACAGAACCCGAAAAACAACGCCCGATACCTGAAACAAAAGAACAGCCTCAGGAGCAGAGCCGCACGCGTTTGTTCCTGAGGGCCCTTCGTTCCAGGAACTACCGGCTTTTTGTCGCGGGTCAGGGTATTTCCCTGATCGGCACCTGGATGCAGCAGGTTGCCATGAGCTGGCTGGTTTACCGCCTGACAGGTTCGGCCATGCTTCTGGGAATCGTTGGATTCACCAGCCAGATCCCCAGTTTCCTTCTGGCCCCGGTGGCAGGCGTTCTCGCTGACCGCTGGGAAAAGCGGCGCCTGCTTCTTGCCACGCAGTCTCTGGCGCTTACCCAGGCAGCGCTGCTTGCAGTCATTGTCCTGACCGGATTGGTGCAGATCTGGCACATCGTTCTGCTGAGCCTGTTTCTGGGAATTATCAGCGCATTCGATATTCCCGTACGGCAGTCTTTTGTCGTTCAGATGGTCGACTCCCGGGAGGACCTGAGCAACGCCATTGCCCTGAACTCGTCCATGGTGCACGGCGCCAGACTCATCGGGCCGACCATTGCCGGTCTTCTCGTGGCCAGTGTCGGAGAAGGCGTTTGTTTTGCCATCAACAGCGCCAGTTATCTGGCTGTCATTACAGCACTTGCCGCCATGCGGATAACGCCGCAGCCGCCTCGTCTTCAGCGCCGGCATGTCCTGCAAGAACTCCACGAGGGAGTTCTCTACGCATCCGGCTCAAAGCCAATCCTGAGCATCATTCTGCTGCTGGGGCTGATCAGCCTTGTGGGAATGCCCTACTCGGTCCTGATCCCGGTATTTGCCAGAGAAGTCCTTCATGGAAATTCCCACACTTACGGTTTTCTGATGACCGCAACCGGCAGCGGTGCCTTCGCCGGTGCTTTTTATCTGGCATCCAGAAAGAGCGTTATCGGGCTAGGTATGGTCATTGTACGCGCTGCAATCTTTTTTGGAACCGGCATTGCAGTTTTCGCAATTTCAAACATCTTCGCCCTGTCAATGCTTTCTCTGGTTCTGGCGGGCTTTGGGGGCATGACCCTGGTTGCATCATGCAACACCATTCTACAGACCATTGTCGATGAAGACAAACGCGGGCGGGTAATGAGCTTCTTCACCATGGCCTTCATCGGCATGGCGCCGTTCGGAAGTCTTATTGCCGGAGCCCTTGCGGGCAGAATCGGCGCGAAGGAAACCGTATTTATCGGCGGCATGTGCTGCCTGGCGGGCGGCATGATTTTCTTCAGGCGGCTACCGCTGCTCCGTGCAATCGTCAGACCGATCTATATCGACAAGGGCATCATCCGCCGCTCATCGGGATGACGTTTTTTTCTCGGCACTGCCAAAAGCTCCACCACCGCCGCTTCCCCCATAAATTATCATCCCCAAAATTTGAATATTCAATGTTTTTATAGAGAAATCATTATTATATCAAAGCATTGATCTCCATCGTGAGACAACCAGATTTTAACAAAAAACCATAAGGAGGTTTCATCAAATGAAATTATTCGCATTTTTAATGCGTGGGCTTGATGACAATGATATCAACCGGACCCGCCTTTGCAGGACCGGTTGACTGGTGCTTTAATCATATTGGTTACGCACTTGATAAAATGTTGATGGAAACACATCAAAATTGGAGGTGGCAAAAACCGAGATTCGGATGTTGGGTCAGTCAGTTAATGAAAAACTTCAATCGATGATCACCAGCGCCAATTTAACGGCGCTTGGCTCATTCGGTGTTTCATTCCTGCTTGCTGGGATCTTCATCGATAAAATCAGAAAGGGTTTAAAAACTCTCTGGCTGAAGGTTTATAAATTGAAACAGGTATCGGCAGAAACGGCGACGAAGCTGTAACTCCAGTCATCGCCACTGCTCAAAATGGAGTGGCGATATGTTTTTTCCCCGCATTTCAGAACAAATAGGGAAAATTCCCGACTGGGAGAATCTCCCAGATAAAATGAAGCTTTTTCCCTATAGACATAATTTATAAAGAGTTTAGAATAATTCACAATTAAAATCAGCATTCAATTCACAACTTACCGTAGATTTAACATTCGTATTATCGTCATCCGTATCCAGGTGGCATAATTTTAACTTAATAACTATCCATTGAAAGCCTTCCTCATAAAATAGGCATTTATGTTTATTTTCAAGTTGTTGTAAATTCCACCCAACCTCGTGTTCCTTTTCTGAATTGTGAATTTTGTATTTCAATCAATGATACCAAGACTATTCATGAAGAACATTTAGACAAAAATGTTTGGAGTGGAAAAATGAAATGGGAAATTCATAACGTACTGATATGAAGCCTCCATAGGGGTCAGTCCCTTGTGGAGGCGTAAGTTATTCCCTTAAACAATTCCCCAGATTAAGAAAAATATTCCAGTTAATTAAAAGGAGTCAAAATATGCCATACATCATATTTTCATCATTGTATCCGAGTGATAAAGTTCAAGAAGTTGGGAAAAGATATCTTGAGGCCATAACTAAATATCCCCCAAATGAAAAATTGGCAACTCCTCTTGTCCCAGTCGCAGTGAAAGGCACACATCAGGGTATACAAGTAATGGGGATTTCGGAGGTAAAGAAGGGGAAGCTGGAAGAGGCTTATATGTATTCGGTAAATATGATGTCTATGTTCCACAACATTCCTGGGTTTGAATATAAGGTTGATATTCATCTTAACCTTGAAGAAGCCATGGGAGTTATCGGTATGAAATTGCCCGGTTAACTCATCGAGTTATAAACAAAAGTTGTGTTTGAGTAAGTGTGTGGTGAATCCATCGGTTGATTGTTGCCAGAGAGTCGACCGACCACTTTTAAAGGGTAAAAAAGGAAAGGAGAGGTCACATGCCTAAGTATCTTATTCGAGGTTCATATACTGAGCAGGGTCTGAAGGGGCTACTTAAAGAAGGCGGCTCCAAACGACGGGAAGCAGTAGAGCAATTATTCAAAGCAGTAGGTGGGACACTGGAAACATTCTACTTTGCCTTTGGCGAAAATGACATATTTATTATTGCAAATGCACCGAGCAACGTGGATGCCACCGCCCTCTCGCTTATCGTTAACGCATCTGGGGCAGTCAAGGTTAACGTCACTGTCCTGATTACTCTTGAAGAAGTCGATCAGGCTATTAAAAAAACAGTCAAATACCGCCCCCCAGGCCAATAATTATTTCAGCCCCAATATGAACATTTAATCTTTGTTGTGTCCACTTTTATAAACTTGAATGCAAGGAGGAGCCATCATGGGAAGATACTTATTGTTATGGGAAGCTGATGAGACCAAAATACCTCTCGATCCTAAAGTTCGACAGGAAAGCTGGCTTGCAGCTTGTGAAATGGTCAAGAAAGATTTCAAAAGCGGCATAATCAAGGACTGGGGAGTTTTTCTAGGCCAAGCCAAAGGCTTTGCTATCGATGAAGGGACAGAAGAGGAGATACAAAAACTTATATTACAACTAAACTTTCGCAGTTAATGGTTCTTTGAAACTGAACAAGGCGTCCTCAATAATATCAATCAGTTTGATAACGTACTTGTACTCGATTCTATTCAAAAAAAGGTCTATTGACTTGAACATTGTGTGTTTGATCTGCTCCCAGAGCTGGTTGGCAACCTGCAGCATCAGTTCGGTATCCGACACATCCCGGAACAGTGGACCCAGAGGGCCGATTATTCGACTGTTGTTCATGAGGTAAATCAAGAAAAGGTAGCGGATCATCATCACGCTATAGCCGGCAACGGCAGCATCAAATGTTTTGCTTTGCTCTTTACCCAGATAAAGCATTTGTTTGGCATCTTTAAAGAAAACCTCTATGGCCCAGCGCCTGGAGTAGTAGCCCACGATCTGGGAGGCATCCAGACTCAGATCTGTGGCAAGAAACCCATGCCATTTTTTATGGCCATCTGATGTGAACAGCAGTTTCACCTCTCCGGTTTCGGGCAGGCTGACAATCAGGCAGCAACCTTTGATCGGATAGCCGGCTATCCAGCGCTGTTGCTTTTTTGCGAAATGCTTCCAGAGCTCCTTCAGGGTGTAATCCTTTCCCTGATATTGGTATTTGACGTTGCCATTTTTCAATCGGCAAACGACGTTATAGCCTGTGGTAACGACCTTATTGATGATCGAATCGTATGAAAACCATGAATCAAATAGAACACAAGCTGCATCGATTCCCGAATTGTATGCATTTTGCAACATCTGGGTCAACATGTCGGTTTTCTTTTTTAAGGCTTCCTGTCGCCTTTTCCAGCCGCAGGTCCGCTTATCAATCTTGCGCAGATTGGTGTTCGGGCGTTTTTGGGATGTGTAAAAAGCCACATCCAGGGGGAAAAACTGGATTCCGTTATGATAACCGATCTGTAAGCATTGGTAGCCCAATGTGTTGCGGTGCTCTTTGTGATCAAAATGATAGCTGACCAGCTCCATCTTTTTACCGGTTTTATTGCTGATGGTATCATCTGCGATGATCACTTTTTGTTGAAGCGGTGTCTGATCCGCCTGTGCAATCACTTTAGTGGCAAGTTTGTAAATCAGCTTTCGCCAGTTGAAACGCTCGTTATTTAAAAACCGGTAGTACGTATCTTTTTTGGCATCAAGTTCTTTTGTGACATGTTTGGACAACCAGAGGGAAGTCATAGGCTTTTTAAGAAATGGAACCAGGACAATCCATAATAAGAGGGTCATGGTATCGATTCCTTTCTCTTTGAATATGCCACAGCTATGTAAAAGAGAGCCTATCTTCAAATGCTTAAAGGCCATACGAAAATCATAATCAAGCACACGAGGTTTGGCTGAAAAATGTTTTTGCAAAGACAGCGAGAAAGATTTAGGATATTTCATAGCGGCTCCTTATTTGGAATAAGTTGAATAACTTAGCAGTATCAACCATACCAAATTTGGAGCCGTTTTTCAATTAAAAAGTTAATTATATCATATAATTATATGCATATTTTGATGTGCGAAACTTCAGTTACAATATATCCCCTATTTCCGCTTCAAAGTAATTCCAATCCGGACAATTGATCAACATATAGAGGCCTTAAAAAATATAAAATAATCATAAAATTAATGGGGGGCATTCACTTGTTAGTGTCCCCCATTAAGAGGCGGGTTCCTGCGCCAGGTAGCACAGGATCAATCACCAAATCACCACAAAATGCTCCAGCCGTCTGTCAGGCTGTTATGGTTCCGGTATCTCTGTTCATCCCTTCTCAATTACTCTTGACTCCGGCTCAGCTTTCCATAACCGGTAACTTACCTCAACGCCTTCGGGCACATACACCACAATGGGCAAACGGCTGTTGTAACGGATGAGAAATGCCTCGCCGCCGAGCGTGATGAAACGGTTCACCTTTGGCGCGTTTGGGTCAATCGCCATCAGCGTGCCTGCCATCTGACCCAGTGTGCTGACATTGTAACGTGGGAATCCCCAGCCACTGATCATTTCTTCTTCGATTTTGCCTGTGTAAAAATATTTATTTCCCTCGTCTACCCGGACCTTTTTCCCGACGATCAGTTCCACTTTATAAACGGATTCATCGTCATGTTTGGGAAGATGAAGTACATGTCGAACCATTCCATCCGAGGCAGGTGGAAAAGCCTTCATGTTGTCCGCCGCCAGGACAGATAATATTGCAGAAAGAAACAGCAGGGCTGTGAGTGACCATATTTTTTTCATAAGCAAATATTTTTCCAGCATACCATTTCTGTACAAAAAACCCCTCATAGATCTCGCCGGTAAAAAAATCATTTAACAACAAAACTCTGAATAAATCCGATCAATTTCCCATTTTGTTTATGTGTTGAAATTGTTACACATAAGATTTTATCTTTCCGTTTTGATTTGTATTAATTAGTTTCACGTCCCCAGCTTTCATTTCAGCAAAAATCATGTCAATTTTCTCAATGCTTTCTGGTTTTTTATGACAAGACCGTCTGTCCATGCCGATATATTCCGGTTTTCGGTCAACGATCTGGGCACTGTACTCGTTATAATATCAGATTCTGCCATCAAGATCTGTTACAGTGATGCGAACAGGTATTTGATCCAAGACAGACCCTAAATCATTGCCGTGTATGTTTCATCCTTTATTTTAATCGCAAATATATAATTTCCCCCATTTGTCTGAGCCATGATAACATTATTATCTCAACTTTCGGGATTAGCAGAAAGAACCCAAAAAAGAGATTAACAATTTGAAATAATATAAGAAATAGGTTGAAGAGCCCAGTCTTTTGATTTATAGTGAATTTGCGAATAAACACAATAATATCAAAAGGAAATGGCCCTGATTCATAACAGCATCGATCCCCAAACACAAGCAGACATTTGCATTCTTGGCAAAATAGACGACTTTTTCAACCGATTCAACATTGCTTCCACCTTGCATCGGTGCGGTATCCGAAAACGTCACGGGCACAGTGTTCGCTCTTTGATAAAGACCATTTTCACATTGCCTTTTGTAGGGAAGAACTTTTTCAGGGGCATTGTCATCAATGAAGAACTGCCCTTTGCAAAAGATGCTGCCTACGAGATGTTGAAAGGGTGCAATTCCAACTGGCGGCGGTTATTGCTGCTGTTAGGTGTCCGGCTCTATGAGTTCATCAACCGATTGACAGATGAAACGCGCGAGTCGGTGTTGATTGTGGATGACAGCACCTATGATCGTTCCCGGTCAAAAAAGGTGGAACTGCTATCTCGGGTACTGGACCATAGCAGCGGACGTTTCCTGAAGGGATTCCGGATGCTGACGGTTTGCTGGTCAGACGGTGCCAGTTGTCTTCCGATGGATTTTGCCCTGCAGTCATCGGCCGATGCCAAGAATCGGCTATGTGAAAGCCACAAATCGATGGATAGACGCTGCTGTGCCTGGCAGCGTCGAAAAGAGGCCACTGTCAAAGCCACCAAACATCTGGACGAAATGGTTAAACGGATCCTGTCTGCAGGTGTCCAGGCCAAATACCTGCTCATGGACAGCTGGTTTACCATGCCGGCAACCGTTACTGCGCTGAGCACCCATATTGATGTTATCGGTATGGTCAAAAAAACACCGAAAGTCCTTTACGGATACAACGGGCATCGGATGGACCTGAAGGCCGTTTACCGGAATTTAAAGAAGCGTTGCGGTCGCACCAGCATCCTGGCCAGCACAATCGTAACCCTGAAAGAGGGTCTTTGTGTCAAGCTGGTCTTTGTCCGGGATAGGCGAAAGAAAGACTGGCTGGCGCTGATGTCCACGGACCTGGAACTGGCAAACGAAGAAATTGTGCGCATTTACGGAAAACGCTGGGACATCGAGGTGTTTTTTAAAATGGCCAAACAGCACCTGAAGCTGGCCAAGGAGATCCAATGCCGGGACTACGATGCATTGATTGCCCATACCAGCATCGTGTTCATGCGGTATATGTTTCTGGCTTACCAATGCCGGATAGAGACAGATCAACGGACATTCGGGGATCTATTTTATGCCTGCTGCCAAGAGATGGCGGATATATCCTTTATCGAAGCACTTTACCGGATACTAACACTTGCAGGCGAACGGTTGAGAGAATTAGGTAGCTATTGTCAGAAAACCGCGTCAGCCCTTCTAGAATCAATAATGGAAACCGCGCTAAAATTCGTAGGATTGTCAAAGAACGGCTGTTTGGCTAATAATAGTGCTTAAACCCGAAAGTTGAGTTATTATGTTATTTTTCATAATTGATTGATGGCGCGGCGATGGTCGCGGCGAGATCTGACGATAGTGAATTTTAAGTTATCAAAATATAATATTGATAGCCGAATGACAGCCTGCCTTATCTCTTTCTGTAAATTATATTCAGTTTTTGTTTCGTCAGTGACGATATTTCCCAAAATTCTCTGCCTCCATCGAGAGGAAATTCAGAGGAAGGTGTGACTGTGGATGGAAGGATTGTGATAAGATGAATTCAGTTCTGATAATTTCATCTTCATGAAGCCATAACTCATATATTAAATGAGGCTTCCGAATCCGTTAGGGATACCCTTAAAATGCTTGGCATCCCTTTACTGACGGATGTTTTTGGCCTTCGCCCCCTCGCTGAAAGCCAGTCAATTCTTTAAACACAAGCCTCTGTTTTTTGTGATCGCTGTGGATTCCCGTGTGAAGAGGATTCGCGCGAAATCATGTGCTTCATTAGACGGAATCCAAGCTTTAAATGTTTCCGATTTATTCATGGCTTGCCTTCCAGCTTCTCAAGTCCATGCCGTTTGAGCAAAGGGACAGGGTGGCAGGGGGGACTTTGTATCTTTCAGCAATAAAATTCTTCTTACTTCCGTTTTAAATCAGAGCTTCAATCTCCGGCCTGAACCTGTCCAGCCTTGAGTTGCCGATTCCTTTCGGCCTGCCGAGTTGCTGGACGCTTGACCTGGCTGCTGCTCCTGTTCCAGAATGCGTTTGATCCTCTGTGCCGCCAGCCTGCAGACCGCCAGGTAAGGGGTTGCCAGCAGGGGTACCTCGAACACCACCCGGCAGCGGTCAGGTCCGAGCGACTCCACCCGGTGACCCGTTGCCGGAATGCCGGCTACCTCCCAGTCCCAATGGTGTCCGGCAACAAATTCCGTGACCCGGAAAGGCAGCCAGGCGCCGATGATTGTCTGGACACGACCGCTACTGCCGGGGCCAATGAACCGTTCGGCTGACTCAACGCGGGAGACCGATGGTCCCCACTGCGGCCATCTCGACGTGTCGGTCAGCAGGTTCCAGGCCGCAGACGCCGGAGCCAGTATCTCAACTCCTGTTTCCGGCATGCTTGCCCCGCAGCAACGCGTCAATACCCTCTGCCGGTTGCCATCGTCTCAGTTGCACCAGCAGGTAACCGGCCATGGCGATATTGCCCAGGGTCATGATCAGAAAGAACGAGAGGATACCTTTTGCCACCGACTGCTCGCGCCAGGCAACCCAGAGCCAGAAGAAGAGAAAGCCGCAGTAGGCATCGGCCAGAGTGGCGCGGAACCAGGGATCGGGCCAGAGCTGGCGGGTTGCGCTGACGATATCCTGATGCAGCGAGGCATTGACCGTCACATACAGCATGACGGCCAGAACAAGACAACAGACACCAGTTAAAAATAGCTTCAT
>CAWBKP010000012.1:0-361263 GCA_963789395.1 uncultured delta proteobacterium
TCTCGAAGGAAGCCCTGGACAAGGCCATGAAGACGATCGCCTGGTCCGTTGGGAAATTCGCCGAAAAGGGCAAGATTGCCGAAGACAGGGAAACCGTGATGAAGCGGATTACCGCAACCAGGATGTATGCGGCCGGAAAAGATGCGGACCTGGCCATCGAAGCCATTTACGAAAACATGGAACTCAAGCAGGAAATATTCAGAAAACTGGATCAGGTCTGCGGCCCGCGGACCCTGATCGCCAGCAACACCTCATCCATTCCCATCACGGAACTGGCGGCCGTGACCCGGAGGCCGGAAAAGGTTCTGGGCATCCATTTTTTCAGCCCCGTTCCCATGATGCAGGCCGTTGAGGTCATCAAGGGCGTATCCACTTCCGATGAAACCGCACAAGACCGGCAAGGACTTTGTCATCCAGATCGGCAAGGAGCCCATCATGGTGAACCGGGACATCGCCGGATTTGTCATCAACCGGATCAATTTTCCTTCCACCATCGAGGCCATGAACCTGGTGGAGCAGGGGGTGGCGACGGTCGAGGATATCGACAAGGGGCTTCGCCTGGCTTCGGGAAGAAAAATGGGAATTTTTGAAACCGGCGACATGGTGGGTCTGGATATCACTTACGGGGCCATGATGTCCATCTACAAGGAAACCGGAGATCCCCGGATTCTATCCGCCCCTATTGCTCAGGCGCAAAGTCAAGGCCGGGCAGCTTGGCCGGAAAACCGGCAGGGGATGGTACACGTACAACGAAGACGGAACCCGAAAAGCATAAGGAACTGGAAAAATGGGACATTTCAAGGTCAATCAGAAGGACATTTTCTTCATATTGAAGGAACAGCTCAATTACGGTCATCTCTGTACCCTGGACCGTTACAGGGATCTGAATGAAAAGACCCTGGATCTGATGGTCAGCGAAGCCATCAGCTTTGCCAGAGGGGTTCTGGACCCCCTGAACGAAATCGGGGAAACCCGGGGTCTGACATTTGACAAGGGCAAGGTTATTCTGCCCGCCGGAGTTTAAAAAAGCCTTCAGGCAGTACGGGGCCGACGGCTGGACAGCCGCGGCCCGAGACCCGGAATACGGCGGCCAGGGCTTTCCCCACATGATGCGCATCATTATCAACGACATGATGTACGGGGCCTGCCAGTCCTTCAACATGGCCCCGAGCCTGACCCACGGCGCGGCCCACCTGATCGAAAGTTTCGGCAGCGAAGACATCAAACAGCGTTTTGTTCCCAGAATGTTCGGCGGCGACTGGGCCGGCACCATGTGCCTGACCGAATCCAATGCCGGATCCAATCTTGCCGATCTTCAGACGACAGCGTTCCGTGAAGGGGACCATTTTAAGATCAAGGGAACAAAAGTCTTTATATCCTGGGGGGAGCACGACCTGACGGACAACATCATCCATCTGGTGCTGGCGCGGATCGACGGCGCGCCCGAAGGGGTCAGGGGCATTTCCCTTTTTGTCGTTCCAAAAATCCGCGTCAATGCCGACGGCTCTCTGGGGGAGCCAAACGACGTGGTCTGCGGATCGATTGAAGAAAAACTCGGCCTGCATGCCTCTCCGACCGCGGTGCTGAATTTCGGCGCTTCCGACGGGTGCATCGGCTACCTCTGCGGCAAGGAGAACAACGGACTGGCCCACATGTTCCAGATGATGAATGCCGCAAGAATCAATACGGGCGTCAGCGGCATGACCCTTGCCGGCACCGCCTACCGAAACGCCCTGGAATATACCCGGGAGCGCATTCAGGGAAGGGACATCGCCAGAAGAAAAGAAGGCAACGTGGCCATCATCGATCATCCGGATGTGCGGCGCATGCTGCTGTGGATGAAGGCAATGGTGGACGGCATGCGCTCCATGATCTATACCGGCGCCTACTGGGCGGAGCTGGCCCTTGAGCTGCCGGGCGGAACAGAAAAGGGCCGGTATCAGGACCTGGTGGATTTCACGACCCCCATCATCAAGGCCTATTGCTCGGACATGGGATTCCGGGTATGCGAAACCGCCATCCAGTGCCTGGGCGGATATGGATTCTGCAAGGATTACCCGCTGGAGCAGTACCTGAGGGATGCCAAGATCATGTCGCTGTACGAGGGAACCAACGGGGTCCAGTCCATGGATCTGATGGGCCGGAAAATGACGATCCGGGACGGCGCGCCGTTTAATGCGTTCAAAACCGAAATCGATGCTTTCTGCGAGAAACACCGGGAGCACCCGGAACTTGGCGACAGGGTCCGGGCCCTTGCCGGCGTGGGGAAACGGCTTTGGGAAGCCGCCGGGGAAATGAAGACACCGGATGACTTCGGATCCGCTCCAGTGGGCTTCCTACACCTATCCGGCCCTGATCGCTTTCGGGGAAGTCGCCATGGCCTGGCGCCTGCTGGATATGGCCATCATCGCCCATCCATCTACCCGGAAAAAAGGCAAGGAAAGCGATTTTTACAAAGGAAAGGTATTTCAGGCCACATATTTTGTGGACATGACCCTGCCCCATACCCTGGCCACCATCGAAACCTGCTGCCGTCACGGCAGAGAGATCCTGGAAATCCCGGACAATGCATTTTAAGAGGAAACTATGAACGAAGCTGTAATTATCGGTGCCGTCAGAACCCCGGTCGGCAAGTACATGGGGGCGCTTAAAACCGTTGAAGCCTATGATCTGGCGGCCATTGCGCTTGCCGGAGCCGTCAGGCAGGCAGGGATCGATCCTTCTCTGGTGGATGAAGTGGTCATGGGCCAGTCCTACCAGAACGGCGAATATGTCAATATCGCCCGGATGGCGCTGTTGAAAGGCCGGATGGCCGGAAAGCATTCCGGGAATCACCCTTGACCGGCGCTGCTGCACGGGTCTGGATGTGGTCCGGTATGCCGCGGCATTGATCGCCTCCGACCAGGCCGAAATCGTGGTTGCCGGCGGCGTGGAGAGCATGAGCAACGCCGAGTTTTACCTTCCCGGAAGCATGAAATGGGGCGTGGGCGGGACCAGAGGCATGCCCAAGGGTCACGGGGACCTGGCGATCTGGGGTCTGCCTTTTTACGACCGGATTCAGCGGGCAAGGGTCATGTCTCAGCCGCAGGACCGCTACGGCATTCTGCCGTCCATGATGTCCTGGGCCGAAACCGCGGCAAAGGAAGAAAATGTTTCGCGCCAGAGCTGCGACGAATGGGCGGTTGAAAGCCATAAAAAGGCTTGCGCGGCCATGGATGCCGGCAAGTTCCGCGATGAAATCATTCCGGTATCCGTGATTCAGCCAAAGGGAGAGCCGGTGATCGTGGACCGGGATGAAAACCCGAGAGCCGATACCACCCTTGAGAAACTGGCAAAATTGAAACCGGTTCTGGGCGGCGTCTGCACGGCCGGCAATTCGTCAACGGAAAACGACGGGGCTGCGGCCGTGGTCGTTGTATCGGCAAAAAAAGCGGCGGAGCTGGGGATCAAACCGTTTGCAACGTTCAGAAGCTGCGCCGTTGCCGGGGCCGATCCCAGGCGGGCCTACAAAACCGTTCCCATAGCGGTTGAAAAGGCGCTGGCCGCGGCAGGTCTGAACATGGCACAAATGGAACTTATCGAAATTCAGGAGGCCTTTGCAGCCCAGGTGCTGGCGGATCTGAATGAAATGGGGGTCGGGCCGACGGATTACCCAAGGGTCAATGTAAACGGCTCCGGCATTTCGCTGGGCCATCCCATTGCCTGTACCGGAACCCGGGTGCTGGTCACCCTGCTGCATGAAATGAGACGGCGCGGCGCCCGGTTCGGGCTGGAATGCATCTGCGGCGGCGGGGGACTGGGCATTGCCGCTGTACTGGAACGAAAGATGAAACTGATGTTTCCTCTACCCCTTTTCAAAAGGGGGGATTATCCGTGATGGTCAATTTTTTAAACAGATAGTCTGTTTAAATGCCGGCAAGGAGGATGGAACATGAACAAAAATATTCATGATGTGGTGGTGATCGATGCCGTGCGGACGGCTTTCGGGCGCGCCGGTGAAAAAGGCATTTTCTGGAATACCCGGGCCGAGGATCTGTCTGTTGCCGTGCTGAAGGCCCTGATGGCAAGAAATCCCCAGGTCAGGCCCTGCGATATCGAAGATGTGATCTGGGGGGCGACGAACCAGATCAAGGAGCAGGGCGGCACCATCGGCAGGATGATCTCGATGCTGGCGGACTGGGGATGGGAAATTCCCGGGATGCTCGGTTGACCGCATGTGCGCGGGCGGCCTGACCGCAACGGGATTCGGCGTTTCCTATATCGCCAGCGGCATGGCCGATTGTCTGATCGCAGGCGGTGTCGAGCACATGGGGCATCTGCCCATGGGGTTCATGCGGGACAATCACCCCCGGTTCGAAGAAGTCATGGGAGATGCTTCGGCCTTTAACATGGGGCAGACCGCCGAGAATATCCATGACCGGTTCCCCGAGTTTACCAAGGAAATGGCCGATGCTTATGCCGCGGCCTGCCAGAAAAAAGCCCATCAGGCCATTCAGTCCGGCAAAATGAAGGACATGATCATTCCCATCGACGTGGAGATGGCGGACGGCACCCGGCTTGACGGCGGACAAGGATCAGCATCCGCGTCCGGAAACCACGATCGAAACCCTTGCCGGGCTGAAAACCCCGTTCCGGGAACAGGGCGGCCGCGTATCCGCCGGAAATGCCTCGGGCCTGAATGACGGGGCTGCGGCCGTTCTTCTGATGAGCGCGGAAAAAGCCAAAGCCCTGGGACTTTCGCCGCGCATGCGGTGGGTATCCACCGGGATTGCCGGCGTGGATCCGAGAATCATGGGCACGGCCCCGGTTCCGGCTACCGAAAAAGCCCTGTCAAAAGCCGGCCTGACCATGAAGGACATCGATATCATCGAGGTCAACGAGGCATTCGCCGTTCAGGCCCTCTATGATCTGGACCGCCTGGGACTGAAAGCCGATGATCCCAGGGTCAATATCTGGGGCGGCGCCATTGCCTACGGGCATCCGCTGGCCTCATCCGGACCGCGCCTGATTGCCTTCATGGCCGGGCTTTTCAGGGAAAACCCCAAGGCCCGCTACGGCCTGACCACCATGTGCGTGGGCCGGGGCCAGGGATATTCGATGATTTGGGAAAACATGCAAATCAGCCAGATAATATTTCCGGAGAATCGATTCATGGGAAAATCTGTATATTCGAAAAGGAATATGACGCCAGGCTGATCTCGGCGGAGCAGGCCGCCGGAATGGTGAAATCCGGAGACAGCATCCATTTCGGCGGCGCGGCGAATGTTGCAACCGTGATCGACAAATACCTGGCCGAAAGAAAGGCGGAACTTGAGAACGTCACGGTCCGCTCCTACATCGATACGGCCCGGTACCGGATCTGCGACGCCGATCCGGAAGGCGAGGTGTTTAAATGGCACAGCGGATTCGTGCTGGGGTTTACCCGGGAGTTGTCCAAAAAACGGGGGATCGGCATCTATACTCCCAGCACCTGGCACAATGTGCCGGCCTTTATCCGCAGCAGCCTGAAATTTGATATCTTCTTTCTGGTAACCGCGCCGATGGATGCGGCCGGGTATTTCAATTTCGGCCTGACCACGGGAGAAACCATGGCCATCGCGGATGTGTCGGATAAAATCGTCGTCATTGTCCGAAAGGACATGCCCACGATTTTCGGCGGCCATGAAGAGGGAATTCATATTTCGCGGGTGGATCATATCGTCGAAGACCATGAATTTGAAACCTTCTGCCTGCCGATGGTCAAAGGCGCTCCCCAGGATAAAATGATCGCCGAAAATATTCTGGGCGCAAACCTGATCAAAAACGGATCGACGCTTCAGATCGGCATCGGCGGGCTTCCCAATTCGGTTCTGGATCTGCTGAAAGACGGCGGGATTCAAAAACTGCGGATTTCATACCGAGATGCTGACCGAAAAAATGCTGGACCTGATCGAGAGCCGGCGTGGTCACCAACAGTGAAAAAAAAATGGACAGGTTCAAGTCCGTCTTCGCCTTCGGCCTGGGCAGCCGGAAACTCTATGATTTTGCCGACCGGAATCCCGCCTTTGCCACATATCCGGTCAGTTACACCAACAGTCCCCTGGTCATTGCCGGCCAGCCGAACATGTTTTCACTGAACAGCGCTGCCCAGGTGGATCTGACCGGACAGATCGCCTCCGAGCAGATCGGCGGCGACAGGCCGGTTCAGATCAGCGGCACCGGCGGACAGCTCGACTTTGTCATGGGCACCATGCTGTCCCATGACGGAAACGGCGTCAGCGTGATCGCCCTTTACTCGGAGCACAAGGGAGAATCCAAAATCGTACCGCTGCTTCCCAAAGGCGCCAATGTCACGGTTCCCAGATCCATGGTGGATCATGTGGCCACGGAATGGGGAATCGCCCGCCTGCGGGGCCTTACGGTCGGCGAACGGGCCAGGGCACTGATCGCCATCGCCCATCCCAAAAACCGGGACGGACTGGAAAAAGAGGCAAAAGGCGCCGGACTGCTTCCTTACGCGCCGGCCCATCGGACAGCAAAATGCCAAGAGGGGTGATTGTCCGCAAGGAATAGAAAGCTGCTTTGGAAACGGGATTCAAACAGTTCCCCGGTCTCAGAAACAGTTTTATACAGGAGAATCGAGAAATGGATTTTGGACTTTCCAAGGAACATGAAATGCTGCGAAAAGCGGTTCGCGAGTTTGCGGCCAAAAAAATAGCGCCTTTTGCCGATCAGTGGGATGCCGAGAATTACCTGCCGGTGAAGGAAGTCATCAAACCCATGGGAGATCTGGGATTTTTCGGGGCCGTCATTCCGGAAGCATACGGCGGGGAAAACATGGGATGGATGGCCGCGGTCATCATCACCGAAGAAATCGCCAGGGCATCCAGTTCCCTGCGGGTGCAGTACAACCTGCTGGGGCTTGGATGCGCCTACCCCATCTATTGCTACGGCACCGAAGCCATCAAGCAGAAATACGTTCCCAAGCTCTGCAGCGGCGAATATCTCGGGGGGTTTGCCATCACCGAACCGGATGCGGGTTCGGACATCATGTCCATGAAAACCCTGGCCGAGGACAAGGGCGACCACTGGCTGCTGAACGGCTCCAAGACCTGGATATCGAACGCGAATCAGGCCGACATCGTGATCTGTTACTGCTATACCGATCCTGCCAAAAAAAGCAAGGGGATGTCCGCCCTGGTGATCGAACTGAAGAATTTCAACGGCATCACCACGACGGATCTGGACAAAATGGGTTCGCATTCCTCGCCGACCGGAGAGATTTTTTTCAACAACACCAAAGTTCCCAAGGAAAACATTCTGGGCCAACCCGGAGACGGGGCCAATATCGTTTTCAGCTCTTTGAACAACACCCGGATATCGGCCGCGGCCGGCGCCGTGGGATGCGCCCAGGCCTGTCTGGACATGGCCGTCAAATACTGCAACCAGAGAAAGCAGTTCGGAAAGCCGATCGGGGAATTCCAGATGAACCAGGACATGATCGCCCAGATGTCCACGGAGATCGAGGCGGCCCGGCTTCTGGTTTACAAGGGGGCCTGGCAGAAGGATCAGGGCCATCTGAACAACGGGCTGGAAGTGGCCCAGGCCAAATACATGGCAGGCGAAGTGGCCATGAAATGCGCCAATTTCGCCATGCGGATCATGGGCGCTTACGGCTATTCCACGGAATACCCGATTGCCCGCTATTACCGGGATATTCCCACATACGTGATCGTTGAAGGCTCCGCGAACATCTGCAAGCAGATCATTGCCATGGACCAGCTTGGATACCGCAAGGCCAGCCGTTAGCAAACGGATGAACGCATATCATGAATCCGCAAACGATGCACAATAACGCATGTAAGTGATAGCTCCCCTTTGGAAAGGGGATTGAGGGATTTCCGCACACTTGAAATCCCCCTGACTACCCGTTTCAAAGGGGGGGAATATTTTGTGGTAAAAATCAATAATCACATTCAACAAAGATGGAGGCCCCAAATGAAAAGATTTACAGCACTTGCCATTTGTTTTGTCGTCTGCGCCATGATGGTATGGCCCCGGACCGGCAGCGCCGAAAACGTCAAGCTGCGGCTTCAGTGTGTTTATCCTGAAAAAGCCTATGTCGGCCAGAACACGCAGTTTTTTGCGGAACGCGTCGCGGCCCTGACCAACGGGGAAGTGAGCATCAAGATTTTCTGGCCGGATCAGCTCGTTAAAACCAACGAGGCCTTTGACGCCATGTCCAAGGGAATGATCGACGGATATTCGGGAAGCATGCTCTATTTTTCCGGCTATGTTCCGGAAGTCAACTGCGAATGGCTTCCCTTCGGCTGGGCCGATCCCAAGGAAGTGATGGATCTGTATAAAAATCACGGCTGGCTCGAATTGATGCGGGAGGCGACCCTGAAACACGGCGTTCATTATGTGGCGCCGCTTGGCGTGGCGTCCATGGGCCTTATCACCAATTTTCCGGTCAACAGCGTTGCGGACATGAAGGGTAAAAAGATCCGGGCCGTGGGCATGGAAGCCAAGATCATCGATGCCCTGGGCGCCTCTCCGGTGGCCATTTCCGGCGCCGAACAGTACATGGCCCTGAAACAGGGCACGGTTGAAGGCACCAATTATCCGTTTTATACGATCGGAAATTACAAGCTTTACGAAGTCGCCACCCATATCATCCGTCCGGCCCTGTACACGCCCGGCGTTGTGGAAATCCTGCTGAACGACAAGGTCTATCAGTCCCTTCCGGAAAATCACCGCAAGGCCGTTGATCAGGCCGGCTGGGAAACTTTTTTGCGGACCGTGGAACTCAATCCGGTCTGGGACGAAGAAGCCTATAAAATCTGCAAGGAAAAAAATGTCACCATCATTGACCTGACCCCGGAAACCGTGAACCAGTTCCGGAAGATGACCCTTCCGCTGTGGAATGACATCGCATCCAAGAGCGACACCAGCGCCAAGCTCGTTGCCTCTCTCAAGGCGTATCTGGTTAAAAAAGGGATCACCCTTGATTGATTGTATTACAGTGCCGGGCCAGGGAAGTATATGATTTCCTGCGCCCGGTTTTTCCTGACTGTGGAGATAGATACCATATGAATCGTTTCAGTGACTTCATTGATCGCCTGAACACCTGGATCGGCAGAAAAGCGGCTTTTCTGATCCTTCCGCTCGTGTTCGTCATCATGTACGAGGTGTTAAGCCGCTATCTGTTCAATGCCCCCACCCGATGGTCCAACGAAATCAGCCAGTACCTGCTTGTGGCCGTGGTCATGCTGGGGGGCGGATACTGCCTGGTCGACAACGAACATGTCAACGTGGATATCTTTTATCGCAATTTCACCTGGAGAACCCGTGCCATTGTTGAAATCCTTACTTTTATCATGGTTGTCTCCTTTGTAACCGCCATCGTCTGGAAAGGCGGCGAACTCTGCTACGACGCCCTGATTCACGACAAGCGGTCCCAGACCATCCTGGCAATGCCCTTGTTTCCCTCCATGGTCATGGTTCCCATCGGTGCGGCCCTGATCGGCCTTCAGAGCCTGGCCAGGGCCCTGCGTGCGGCCATGCAACTGACCCGTGGGACAGAACCCGGAAAGGAGAGCCTGATCCATGGAAACATGGACCCTTGCGATTATTGTGGTGAGCGCCTGATTTTTCTGCTCTGTCTGGGCATTCCCATTTCCTTTACCCTGTGCGGCATCGCCACCATCGGCATTTTGTTTACCTGGGGCCCCAAAGGCCTGCTGCTTTTGTTTAACGACGCCTACGGCGAGTCCTCCAGCTTTCTGCTGTCGGCCATTCCGCTTTTTATCTTCATGGCAAACCAGCTAAAGGCCAGCGGCATGGGCGATGATCTCTACGAAGTGGTTTACCGCTGGATGGGCCGGGTGCCCGGAGGGCTTGCCATCGGCACGGTCATCATCTGCGCCCTGTTTGCGGCAATGGCCGGGGTCAGCTCGGTCGCCACCGTCAGCATGGGGCTGATCGCCCTGCCTTCGATGCTGAAACGGGGATATAAAAAAGAGCTGGCCGTGGGGTGCATTTCGGCGGCCGGCGCCCTGGGCATCCTGATTCCCCCGTCCATCATCATGGTGCTGTACGGGGCCGTTGCCGAGGTTTCCGTGGGAAAGCTCTTTATCGGCGGCATCATTCCGGGACTTCTGATGTGCGCGATCTTTATCGTCTATATTCTGATCCGCACGATGATGAACAAGAATATCGCCCCGCCTGTCAATGAAAGCTATACCCTGAAGGAAAAACTGGTTGTCTTAAAAGGCGTCATTCTTCCCGTGATCCTGATCGTGATCGTTCTCGGCGTCATTTATTTCGGTATCTGCACGCCCACGGAAGCCTCCGCGGTCGGTGCTTTCGGCGCCATGGCCTGCGCTTTTTTCTACGGCAAGCTGACCTGGAAGAACCTGAAGGAATCCCTCTGGGGCGCCATCAAAATCAATGCCATGATTTTCTGGCTCATCATCGGGGCCACCGCCTTTACCCATTTCATGTCCTATGCGGAAATTCAGGGACTGATCCAGAAAAGCGTTCTGTCGCTGCATGTTTCCCCCTGGCTGATCCTGATCGCCATTCAATGCATTTATTTTGTTCTGGGCATGTTTCTGGATCCGGCCGGCATTCTCATGCTGACCACGCCGATTTTTGTGCCCATCATCACGGAACTGGGATTCGACCCCCTCTGGTTCGGCATACTCTTTGTGGTCAACATGGAAATGGCCTATATCACGCCGCCCTTCGGGTTCAATCTCTTTATCATGAAAGGGATCGTGCCTCCGGACATCACCATGATGGACATCTACCGCTCCATCATGCCTTTTGTCATGCTTCAGATGATCTGCCTGATTCTGCTGATGGTTTTTCCGGAACTGGCCACCTGGCTCCCGAACATGATGGTGACCCGGTAGCATTATTTTCGACAGCCGTAATAACTCGAATTTTGAATAGTACCGATAACGAATTCGGTTTTGCCGGAAGGATTTCCGTTCCCCATACCATAACGGAGGTTTTACATGGTTCCGAAATACGAAAAATTCTCTTTGCATCCGATCTGTCGGAACATGCCAGATACACCTTCGACCATGCGGCGATCATTGCCGCATACAGCAAGGCGCGGATCATCATTTTGCATGTCATGGAAGAACTGGCGTCCCGGAGCGGAAGAACGGGTGGCCGAGGCTTTTGGCAAGGAATTGTACCAGGAACTGAAAACCCAAAAAAAAGAAGGCGCCCGGGAAATCCTGATTCACAAAAAAACCAAGGCGCCGAAAATCCGGGAATATCTGGCCGATATCTGCAAGGAACCCGGTCCGGGGGGTGATTCCCGGAGAAAACGACGTGATCGAGGACATCATGGTTGTTGAAGGAAATGTTGCCGATGAAATCATTTCCGTTGCAGCGGAACAAGCCTGCGACATCATCGTCATGGGAAGCCGTCAGCGCAGCCTCCTGGCCGAGGCGTTTTCCGGCAGCGTGGTCAGAAAAGTGCTGCGACGCGCCAGAAAACCCGTATTTGTCGTTCCGCTTCCGGAATAGCCCGGATCCCGTCATTCCGGCGAATGCCGGAATGACCGGGATCTGCCCGCCCAATGCATAAAAAGCGGACTGGAAGAATATCGTCAGATTTCAGGATTCCGGTTTAAGCCAGAATTAGGTATTGAATCGTTTACAACAGAAGGCGGTCCATATGATCATGAATGTTACCCAATTCAAAAAGGAGAAGAATATTGCCCCAATACCAGAACATAACATATGAATTGAATCGGCCATATTGCCGTCATCACCATCGATCATCCGCCTGCCAATACCTGGAATCTGGCGACCTTGAACGAATTCGAAGAAGCGATCGGCCTGGTGGAAAATGATGGAAATGTCCGGGTTCTCGTCCTTACCGGCGCCGGCGAAAAATGTTTTTCCGCCGGTTTTGATGTCAGCGATGCCGTCAATGCGCCCGTTATCAGCCCCAAGGCGCGTGAACTGTGGCGAAGGATCGATCGCTTTTCCAAACCGGTCATTGCCGCCATCAACGGCCATGCACTCGGCGGCGGCCTGGAGCTGGCCATTTCCTGCCATTTCCGGATCATGGCGGATGCGCCCAGGGCCATGGTCGGCCTTACGGAACTGAATCTCGGCATCATTCCGGGCTGGGGGGCTCTCAGCGTCTTTCCCGGATCGTGGGTCGTCCGGCGGCCCTTGAGATGATCCTGTTGAGCAAAAAACTCACTGCGCAAGCAGGCGCTGAGATCGGGCTCGTCAATGCAACTGTCGGCTCCCGGAAGCCTGATGGACGACGCGATGGCCTTTGCAGACAATTCTGGCGGATCGCCCGCCGATCGCCGTGCGCTGCGTACTGGATGCCATTTCGGCCGGGCTTTACGAAGGACTCGATGCCGGGCTGGATGTGGAAGCCCAGGGCAGCGCGACGGTTCGAAGCCAGTGAAGACTGCAAGGAAGGTTTTACCGCTTTTCTGGAAAAACGAAAACCTGTTTTTACCGGAAGATAAGCATTTTTGCCGGCATTTCCGCATGGGCTGGTCGCAAGAGATAACGGGAAATCCCCCCAGCCCCCCTTTTCAAAGGGGGAATATGTCAAAAACTTGCCCTAACGAACCCTCATGATGCCTTTCCAGGATATTAGTACACGAAGAGTATCAATGACGGACTCTGGACCCAAAAAAGCCAAAGGTATTCTACGGATGGTATGGTCGGAGGGCTTTTCGGGGTTGCGTTTTTCGGCCCGATGGGGCGGTATATCCTGACTTCCTTTTTCCCTTTCATCATGAAGGATCCCGGGCTGGTCCCGCGAAACCATCGGGCTTGCCTTTACGATTCATTTCTGGGTATATGCATTTTTCGCCCTGGCAACCGGACGATTCATCGACAGGATCGGGGGAAGAAGAATCATTTTTGCCGGCGGCGCCCTCATGCTGATCGGTCTGGTCTGTCTGTCCATGCGTGCAGCAGATCTGGCAGTTCTATATGGTTTTCGGCGTGCTTCTGGCAGCCCCGGTCTCCATGACCCATCTTGTGCCCAATACCGCCATCGTTCGCAAATGGTTTGTCAAAAAATCCGGTTTCGCCACCGGCGTGGTGACCATGGGAACGGTATCTGGGACTGGCCTGCACTGCCCCCCGTCATCAGCCATTACAGCGCATCCATGGGATGGCGCACCATCTGTCTGATAGCGGCGTCGATAATCGGCACGTTGATCATGCTGATTGCCGTTATGATCATCCGGAACACCCCGGAATCCATCGGGCTATCGCCTTATGGCGAAGAACCCGAATCCGCGATGCACGGCGAATATTCAAATGCAGATGCATTTTGTATCGCCTGAAAAACCCCGCAGACTGACCCAACAGCAAGCCATGCATACCCAAGCATTCTGGTATATTATTTCTGGCATATGCCATTACCGGCATTCCGCTCCAGGGAATTTTGGGTCATATCATCATCTGGGGCGTGGAGGCAGGGGTTGCGCCTGCGGATTCGGGACTGATCATGGCGATGATGACCCTCCCGTCCATTCCGGTAAGAGTTCTGGCAGGATGGCTGGGAGATCGCTTCGGGAAAAAAATGGTTCTGATTTTTTTCAATCTCTTGCGGTATTGATCTGGCTGGGTGGCTGGATATTCATTCAGGACGGCAGCAGCTTTATTGCATTTGCGGTATTGAACGGATTTGTGTACAGCGCGCCTTTTTCACTGTATACACCGTTTCTGGGCGATATTTTCGGCAGATCGGCCGTGGGAACGCTCATGGGCATCATTACCCTGGGGCATGCCCTGTTCGGCGGAATCGGCCCGTATCTCTGGGGGAAGATTGCAGACACCACCGGATCCTATGCCTTGAATTGTCCGGTATCTCGCCGGTTGTTATGCGATCGTGACGATTTTTCTCTGTCTGATCAAAACGGAATCTACGAAATAACAAATCACTCATTTTGAGCCTCTTGCAACCGTACCGCTGTTAATCACCCCGGTGAAAACCGGGGTCCAGAAGCCTTTATTTACTGGATACAGGCTTTCGCCGGTATGACGGAAGACGGATTTTTAAGTGGTTTTACAAGATGCTCTTTAGAAAGTGGGATTTTAATTACTGATTTAAACCTGAACCGGTTTTCCGTTCAGACACGATTTTTTTTGAGAGGTTAATGCATGAACGCTTTGTTCGATGGCACCACTATCGGCAGACTCAGGCTGCGAAATCGCTTTGTCCGATCCGCAACTTATGATGGCTATGCGGACAAGGCCGGCCATGTTACGGAAAAGCAGATCCTTCTTTACGAAGAACTGGCCAGAGGCGGGGTGGGGCTGATCGTCAGCGGCATTGCCAGCGTCCATCCATCGGGCCGGATTTCCGCTTTTCAGAACATCGTCAGCGATGACGCGGCCATACCCGGGCTGAAAAAACTCGTCGATGCCGCCAATTCCCACGGTGCGGCAATCGCCCTGCAGCTCTTTCATGGCGGCAGGGAATCGGCCGTGTATCAGCAATACAGAAAATCCGAAGCCATTTCGCCTTCGGTGCGCTTAAATGATCCTTACTGCGAACTGAAATACCGGGCCATATCGGAAGATGAGATCATCGCGGTCATCGGGGCTTTCGGCGACGCAGCTGTCCGGGCGCAAGAAGCGGGTTTCGATGCCGTCCAGATCCACGCCGCCCATGCCTATCTGCCCAGCCAGTTTTTATCCCCGTTTACCAACCAGCGCACCGATGCCTGGGGAGGGACTTCGGAAAAAAGGCTTCGCTTCCTTCACGAAATATACAAAGATATCCGGGTCAAAGGTCGGCGATGATTATCCGGTTCTGATCAAAATGGGGGTTGCGGACGGTTTTCCAGAAGGGCTCCGGTTTTCCGAAGGCAAATCCGCCGCCGTCAGCTGCGCAGGCTGGGGGGTGGATGCCATCGAAATCAGCCAGGGACTGAGAGGCAGACGATACAGCCAGACGGAATTCCGTACAAAGCTCAAGGGGACGGGTCAGGAGGGATATTTCAGAAATTGGTGCAGGGAGATCAAGGAAGCGGTGGATATCCCGGTCATGATGGTCGGCGGGTTGAGGCACCTTGACCTGATGGAAGCAGTCATCCGTAACCGGGAGGCGGATTTTGTCTCCCTGAGCCGGCCCCTGATTCGGGAGCCGGACATTATCGGCAGGTGGGAAAAAGGGGAGGGATGCATCCCTTCCTGCGTTTCCTGCAACCTCTGCTTTGAAGCGCTGCTTAAGGGCACCCCGCTTCACTGTGCCTATGAAGCGAGCATCGACAGGAGTCGGTCCCGATCGGATGTGATCTGATCCTGGGGAACCACGCGCAGCAGCTCCTCAAGAGTCGTAATGCCGGCAAGCACCCGTTTGAAGCCGTCTTCCAGAAGGGTGGTCCGTGTTCCAGGCGCAAACATGTTTTTCCGCAACCGGACAGTGTCCGGTCTGGCGTCTATTTGAGCCAATTCCTCGCAAGTCGGCAGCCAGAGCTCGATAATGGGACGTCTGCCGCTGTACCCGGTGTAATTGCAGAGATCGCACCCCTTGCCTTTTTTCAGGGTCAGGCGCGGTAGGTATGGCAGGCCGAACGCCTTCATGATTTCCGGAGACGGGATATGCGGGGTTGTGCATTCGCGGCAGATGTGGCGGATCAGGCGCTGGGCGAGCACGCAGCGAAGCGACGATGAAACGATGCTGGCTTCAATGCCGAAGTCGAGCAGGCGGGTGACAGCGCTGGTAGCATCATGGGTATTGATCGCGCCGAGCACGGTGCGGCCGGTAAGGGCCGCATGCAGGGCGGCTCTTGCGGTTTCCGGATCCCTGATTTCACCGACCAGGATGTTGTCTGCATTCTGACGAGTATACGCGCGAAGTAATGTTGCAAACGTGTTGCCGATACTTTCGTTGACTTCCGTCTGGGTGGCGCCTTCAATCGCAAATTCTACCGGGTCTTCAACGGTCAGGGTCTTTGATTCCGGAGTCATGATTTTCGAGAGCATGGCATGGAGCGTGAGCGATTTGCCGGAATCGGCCGGGCCGCTAATCAGAAAAATTCCCGCCGGTATCATTCAGGGCCTGAGCCAGCGCCTTGATCTGATCCGGAAAATAACCCAGGTTCTCAATGGGATTGAGCTTTGCGTTCCTGTCGAAAATACGGATCGCCACGTTTTCGCCGTGACGGGCAGGAACCGTTGAAACGCAGAGATCGATGCGCCGAATCTCGTCTGCCCTTAACGCTTTTACTGAAAAAGCTGCCGTCCTGCGGCCGGCGCTTTCGGCGATATCCATTTCACAGAGCGATTTGATTCGTGATACGATCAGCTGTCTGTTGACGGTTATCAGCGCTTTGTCCTCACCCATGTCAAGTTTCTGGAGCACACCGTCAATCCGGTATCGGACGGACATGTCTTTTTCCGTAAATTCGAGATGAATATCTCTGGCCTCTTTGAAATCCCATGAAATATCAGGTTTTTGACCAGAGGGTCGATACTGGCGCTGACAGCCTCGCCGGTGGTTTTGGCACCGGAAGTATCCCGGGAAGCATAATCGGAGATTTCGATGGAAACCGGAGCGGGCGATGTTGCAGGCGGCTTTTCGAGATTGAAAAGTTGCTGCATTGCGGCGCTGATATCGCGCTCCTTGGCGATGACGGGCTTGATCCGGAACTTGATGAAGTTTTCGATCTGCCTCAACTCATTTCGTTGCAGGGGGAATGACATGGCGATCGTAATGGTCTGACCATCCGAGGCAACGGGGACGATCTTGTGCCGCTGGGCGAAATTGGCGTTTAAAATCCGCGCCAGATCCGGATCGAAACGAAACTGGGTGATATCCATGAACGGTAGATCATACTGGCTGGCAATCGACCCGTGCCAGGTTTTCCTCGCTCACCAGATTCAGCTTCAATAATGCCTTGTCGAGCGGAATACGTTCTTCCCGGCTCAGGTTGACGGCATCGCTCAATCCGGATTCATCGATCAATTTGTTTTTTAAGAGAATATCGTCAAGTTTCTGACGTTTGTTGGTCCGATCCAGTACCATTTGCAGGTCTTCGGGACGCAGCGCACCCATCTGACACAGAATCTGCCCCAACGGAATTTCCGGTGTCGACAACTGCTTGACCAGCGCATCCTGAATCTGTCCGGCAGTGACGAGTTCGTTTTTCAGCAGCAATTTGCCAAGTCTGGCTTCGGCCATGGGGGTTCCTTTATCTGATTGTTAAAGGAATAAATATTTTTACAAAAGATCTGGCTGAATTTTAAGCAAATAATGTGCCATGATTGAAATGTCGTCAGATTCTGTAGCACCTGTCCGGAAACCTGTCAAGAACAGTTTCCTTCCATCCGGCGAGAAGCATTGCGGCCAAATGGAATCCCCAGCTTTCGCATCCGTTTTCGAAGCGTGGAGGGGTGGATGTTCAGTCGCCTGGCAGCCCCGGTTTCCCCCTCCACGCGGCCCTTGCAAATGTCCAGGGCACGGCGGATGTGATGGCTTGTCAATGTGTTCAGATCCAGGATTTCCGGCTGCGGCGAGAAGACGGGAAAGGGCAGGTCCCCATGAATTTTATCGGTTTTGGGTGCGATATCATCAAAGACCAGCGGCTCCCCCCGGCTGAGGATCAGTGCCCGCTCCACCGCGTTTTCCAGCTCGCGGACATTGCCGGGCCAGTGATAGGCCATCAGGCGGTCCAGGGCGCCGGATGCCAGTCCCGGCGCCGGAGCTGCGCTTCATCTCGCGGGTTTTTTTCTGAATAAAGTACTGAACCAGGGCCGGCAGATCCATCATCCGGCTGCGAAGGGGAGGGATGGCGATCGGAAACACCCGAAGCCGGAAATACAGATCTTCCCGGAATGCGCCGATACGCATCATTTTCTCAAGATTCCGGTGGGTGGCGGCAATGATGCGGATATCCACGGCAATGGGGCCTGATCCGCCGACGCGCTCGATTTCTTTTTCCTGGAGCACGCGGAGCAGCCGGACCTGGGCTTCCAGGGACAGTTCCCCGATTTCATCCAGAAACAGGGTGCCGGTGTTGGCCCGTTCGATTCTTCCCCGTTTCTGGGAAAGAGCGCCGGTAAAGGCGCCTTTTTCATGTCCGAACAGTTCGCTGTCCATCAGGGTCGGTGGAATGGCGCCGCAATTGACTTTTATAAACGGCGCCTGCCTGCGCAGCGAGGCCTTGTGAATGGCATTGGCAATCACTTCCTTGCCGGACCCGGTTTCTCCCAGCAGCAGCACCGGACTGTCCAGCGGAGCCACCTGACGAACCAGATCCATGACCGACTTCAGCCCGAAATCCGCGCCGATGACGTCTTCGCCGACCATTCGCCGCAGTTCATCCTGAAGATACCGGTTGTCGTCCGCCAGCAGGTCCCGCAGTTTCTGCAATTCCCGATATCGCAGGCTGTTGGTCAGGGCCACGGCAAAAGGTTCGTTGATGGTGCCGATGAGCTGCAACATGTTCTTCCGTGAAAGGGATTGCGGCCGTTTCCGAAAATGGCCAGAACCCCCAGAAGCTTTCCTTCCAGAACCAGGTCGGAAACCACGGCCGGCAGATCCAGGGCATTGAATTTTTCGGCAACCGGGCTGCACACCGGATCATCCCCGAGTCTGGGGATGGCCCGGACCCGGATGAGTCCCTGTTTTTCAATGCGTTTTCGCGTCTCATCCGATAGCTGGGAATTCAGGGCAAGGCCCGGAACCCTTCGCTGGTGGCATTGGCCACGGTCTCCACAACACCCACATCGCGATGATAGATGTGCAGGCTCATCTGGCTGGCCGGCAGAAAATCCCGGATGTACAGCAGGCATTGCCACAGGGCTTTTTCTATTTCCAGACTGCCGCAGATCCGGAGCGTTACCTGCCGGAAAAAATCCTTTTCATCGATATTCATGGCTTTCCCTTAAAAAACATTACCATGGAACAGTTATAAGGGATAACCGGCAAATAGTACAGATATAACTGTTCCAGGGGGTTGATATTTTATGTTGATATTTTATCTATCTGAATTATTGAATCAAATTGAATTGGCACGACTTGTGCTGATAACAACGGATGGCATTTGATATAAAACTGACTGTTATCTGACCGAACGTTGCTTAATTCAGAATAAATCCGATAACAATTAAAGGAGACACGATTATGGCACAGGTGATAACGGACAAAAGAGATGTGGAATTTGTCCTTCACGAACAGCTTGAAGTTGAAAAACTGGCAAAATACGAACGCTTTGCCGAGTTCAATAAAAAAACAGTGGACTTGATCCTTTCCGAAGCGCGCAATCTGGCTGTCAAGGAAATGCTGCCTGTCCTGAAAATCGCCGACGAGGAAGGATGCAAATTTGAAAACGGCACGGTCAAGGCTCCGGAAGCGTTTCATCGCATTTACGATCTTTTCAAGGAAGGCGAATGGATCGCCTCTGTGCGATGATCCCGAATTGGGCGGGCAGGGCATGCCGTCGGCCGTTGCCCAGGCGGTAAAAAACTATTTTTACGGAGCCAATTTCCCGTTTACCCTGACCATCCTGTTGTCTCACGGGGCCGGAAAACTGGTGGAGCGGTTCGGTACGGAAAAGCAGAAAAACCTGTTTCTGAAAAAAATGTACACTGGCGAATGGTCCGGGACCATGCTCCTGACCGAGCCCCAGGCAGGCTCCGATGTGGGTGCTCTGACGACAACCGCCGTTAAAAACGATGACGGCACGTATTCCCTTAGCGGAAACAAGATATTCATCTCCAGCGGCGAGCACGACCTGGTGGAAAACATCATCCATCCGGTACTGGCCCGGATCGAAGGCGCGCCTGCGGGGACCTCCGGCATTTCCCTGTTCCTGGCCCCGAAATACTGGGTCAACGACGACGGCAGTCTGGGAGAATTCAACGACGTCGTCTGCACCGGCATCGAAGAAAAAATGGGCATCCACGGCAGCCCCACCTGTTCGCTGACGCTGGGCGGCAAGGGCAAGTGCCGGGGAACCCTGCTGGGTGATGAGAACAAAGGCATGCGGGCCATGTTCGTTATGATGAACGAAGCCCGTCTGGATGTGGGCATGCAGGCACTGGGATGCGCATCCGCCTCTTTCCAGAATTCGCTGAACTACGCCAGGGAACGCGTTCAGGGCAGGCACCTTACCGCCAGTGGAAAGGACGCTCCACCGGTTCCCATCATCCAGCACCCGGATGTGCGCAGGATGCTGCTGAGCATGAAGGCATACGTGGAAGGGTGCCGGAGCATTATCTATTACATCGGTTTTTGCGAAGACATGATCCATGTCAGTAAGGATCCGGCCGATAAAGCCCGGTATCAGGGGCTCATCGATTTGCTCATTCCCATTGCCAAGGGCTATGTATCGGACAGGGCTTTTGAAGTCTGCAGCCAGGGGGTTCAGATTTTCGGCGGCTACGGATATACAAAGGAATATCCCCAGGAGCAGTATCTCCGGGACTGCAAGATCACCCATATCTACGAAGGCACGAACGGCATTCAGGCCATGGATCTGCTGGGAAGAAAACTGGGGCTTAACAAGGGACAGCTCTTCAGGGATCTGTTGACGGAAATCCGAAAAACCGTTGAAGCTGCCAAAAATCTGAGCGGACTTGAAGATCTGGCGGAAAAGGCAGAGGCGATTTCGGTGGAACTGGAAAAGGCCGCAGATTTCATCGGCAGGATGGCCGCATCCGACAATACCATGACCGCTTTCTCCCATGCGTATACCTTCATGGATGTCACGGGAGATACGGTTACCGCATGGATGCTGCTTTGGCGGGCGGTCGTGGCAGCCCAAAAACTGCAGGCAGGCGCCAAGGGCAAGGATGCGGTATTCTACGAGGGACAGGTCGCAACCGCCCGTTTCTTTATAAACACGGTGCTTCCTGTTACTTTTGGAAAAATCAATGTGATCCTCACCCTGGACTGTACGGCAACTGCTCTTTCAGAAGATGCTTTCGGTGGAAAATAAATAAATTTTGCCCTACTTTTAGCCATTTTTACATTTGAATTTTGAATTTGTTTCGAATTTCGGATTTCGATATTCGAATTTTGCCTGAACGGACTTGTCCGTTCAGGCACTATAGCCATATAAGAGGAGATAAAGAAATGAAAGACGTCGTCATCGTTTCCGCCTGCCGCACCGCCATCGGTGCATTCGGTGCAAGCTTGAAGGATTTAAATGGCGCCACCCTTGCCAGCATCACCATGAAGGAAGCCATCAAACGGGCCAATATCGACCCGGCATTGATCGATGACGTGCGCTACGGGTGCTGTCTTGAACATCACGACACCCTGAACACGACGCGGGTTGCAGCGCTCATGGCCGGCATTCCGGAAACCGTGACCGCCGCCACCATCAACCGGGTCTGCATTTCCGGAATGGAAGCCGTGGTTTCGGGTATGGCAATGATTCAGGCCGGAGATGGCCGATGTCATCCTGGCCGGTGGCGTGGAGCACATGTCCGGTGTTCCCTATACGGTCCCCGGTGCCCGGTGGGGATGCCGTCTTCAGGACCAGCAGTTTGTAGATGCCATGATTCACGCCCTGCACTGCGGCTCCATGATCATGCCGCTGGATGCCACGGCGCCCCTGAACCTGGAAGAGGCGCCTGCCAAATTCTTTGCCGGAAAACCCTACATTATGGGGCAGACCGCGGAATTCGTGGCCCATCTTCACAACATCAGCCGCGAGGAAATGGATGAAGTGGCCTTAAGAAGCCACAACAACGCCGAGCGGGCCACGCAGGACGGCTCTTTCAAAGAGGAAATCGTTCCGGTGGAAGTGCCCCAGAGAAAAAAAGCACCGATCATCTTTGACAAGGACGAGCATTTCCGGCCCGGCCTGACTCTGGAACAACTGCAGAAACTGCCTCCGGGATTCATCCCCAAAACCGGCAAGGTCACGGCAGGCAATTCCAGCGGCCTCAATGACGGCTCCGCCGGCATGATCATCATGTCCGCAGAAAAAGCCAAAGAACTGGGCATTACCCCCATTGCCCGGATCAAAGCCACCTCGCGGGGCGGGTGCCATCCGGCGGTCATGGGCCTGTCTCCGGTTCCCGCCGTTAAAAATCTTCTTGAGAAAAACAAATTGAAACTTGCGGATTTCGAGCTGATCGAGGTCAACGAGGCGTTTGCAGCCCAGTACATCGGCTGCGAAAAAGAGCTGGGCTTAAACCGCCAGATCACCAACGTCAACGGATCGGGCATCGGACTAGGACATCCCGTGGGCGCCACCGGCGCCCGTATCATGGTCACCCTCATCCATGCCATGAAAAAACGCGGCAACACGCTGGGCCTTGCCACCCTCTGCGGCGGCGGCGGCGTATCCATGGCCTGCGCCATTGAAATGCTTTAATTGACAATAACGATCTGATTGTATTAAAGCTGAATTCACCCTTGGAAAGGGAGTCTAACCTCAAACGCACTGGGAGGCAAACATGACCGAATGGAAGAACACCCCTTTGACCGGGGAAGAATCGGCCCGCTACAACGTCGTCAACCGGGATACAATCGAATTTTTAAAGAACCGTTACAACAAGGTCAACCGATGGGTCATCGCGGACATGATCCGCAGAAGCCGGTATCACTATCCGGACAAAAAAGCCCTGATCTTCGGGGACAAGAGCCTCACCTACACCGAACTCGAAGACCAGGCCAACCAGGTGGCCAATGCCCTGATCGGGCTTGGCGTCCAGAAATACGACCGGGTGGCGATTCTGGCCCACAACACGATCCACCATGTGGTGACCTGGCTGGGGTGCTGCAAGGTCGGTGCCGTATATCTGGCCATCAATTATCTGCTGCGCGGAAAAGACATCACCTATTGCATCAACCATTCCGAAAGCACGACCTTTATCGTGGAAGATGCGCTGTACGATCTGGTCAAGGATGTTCTGGACGACATGCCGACCGTAAAAACCCTGATCTGGTCCAATCAGGGCGCGGGGAAACCGCCCGTCAGCGACCGGTTCAAGGATTTCGACGCCTGGTACCAGGCATTTCCCGCAACCGAGCCGGACACGGTCCTTCATATCGACGATCCCTGCCAGATGACTTATACCAGCGGCACCGAGTCCCTCCCGAAGGGCGTCATCATCAGCAACCAGGCCCTGATGTCCGAGTACATGGGCGCCATCATCGACGGCGGGTATGAATCCGACGACATCAGCGTCAACGCTCTTCCCATTTTTCACTGCGCCCAGCGGGACGTGTTTTTGAATCCCTTTTTCTGGGTCGGTGCCACCAATATTCTGGTGACGCCGGAAATCGACAAAATCCTGAAGACCATCGCGGATTACAAGGCCACCGTGTTTTTTGCGCCGCCCACGGTCTGGATCGGACTCATGCGTCACCCCGATTTTGATAAATACGATCTGTCCAGTCTAAAAAAATGCTATTACGGGGCATCCATCATGCCCGTTGAAGTATTAAAGGAAATGATGAAGCGACTGCCCGGAAGCAAGGTTTACAATTATTACGGGCAGACCGAGCTGGCCCCCTACCATACGATTTTAAAGGCCAAGGACGCCATGACCAAGCTGGGGTCAGCGGGCATGGCGGGCCTGAACATGGAAACCCGCCTGGAAGATGATGAAAACAAGCCGATCACCGGTATCAATGTTCCCGGAGAGATCTGCGGCAAAGGTCCGCATGCCTTGATGATGTATTTCAAAGAGCCCAAGAAAACCGAAGAAGCCATGAAGGGCGGATGGTTTCATTCCGGCGACATCGGCGTTCTGGATGCGGACCGGTACATCTCGGTCGTGGACCGCAAAAAAGATATGATCAAAACCGGCGGGGAAAACGTCTCCACCCGAGAGGTGGAAGAAGTCATCTATCAGGACAGCCGCATCGAGGAGGTGGCGGTTGTGGGCATCAACCATCCCTCGTGGGTGGAAGCGGTTACGGCCTTTGTCGTTGTCCGGCGCGGCGAAAAAGTGACCGAGCAGGAAATCATCGACCGCTGCAAAAAAGAGCTGGCACCTTTTAAAGTGCCCAAGAAAATTGTTCTCATGGATGCGCTTCCCAAAACCCCCACCGGAAAAATCCTGAAGCGGGACATGCGCGCTTCCAACAAGGATCTCTTTACCCAGAACAAATAACGCAATTCTCCCTATTATAATCCCCCCCTTATAAAAAGGGGGCAGGGGGGGATTTCAAACACCAATACTCCTGAAATCCCCCCTCAATCCCTTAACCAATCACTTAACTCAGGTCTCAGACTGAAGATTCATGATCCTTCGGCCTTCAGTCTTGTGCCTTCAGCCCAAATAGGAGATTTCCTCATGCACGTACCCATGACCCCCAGTCGAATCCTGAAAAGAGCGGTGAAACTGTATCCGGAAAAAGTTGCGGTGGTGGACGGCGATATCCGCTGGACCTACAAGGACGTTGAAAAACGCGTCTTTCAGGTATTTCATGCGGAACAGGCAATGGGCATTTCCCGGGGCGGACGGGTGGCCATGCTGGACTTTAATTCCTATCGCTATCTTGAGCTGTATTTCGGCATGGCCCTGACCGGCGATGTGCTGCTGCCCCTGAACATCCGCCTGACCGCCGCCGAATACACCTATATTTTAAACAATGCCGAAGCAGAAGCCATCATTTTTCACGCCGATTTCAAACCCACGATCGCCAGAATCCGCCCGGATCTTCTGACCGTGAAGCAGTTTTTCATTGCCGAAGGTCCTGCCGATGAGCCCTGGATTACCGGAACCTATGAAGACAGTATCTCCAAGGCGGCGTCCGATCCCGTGGAATCGGCACTGGAAGATGAAAACGCGGTGCTGAACCTTTATTACACGAGCGGCACCACCGGAAACCCTAAGGGCGTCATGCTGACCCACCGGAACATCTACGCCAACGCGCTGACCACCATCATTTCCTTCAAGCTGGAAGACGCCACGGTCTGGCACCACATCGCCCCGCTCTTTCACCTTGCCGATGCGTTCTTTATCTGGTCCGTCACCTATCAGGGCGGAAAACACGTCATGCAGCGCCAGTTTGTGCCAAAGGCGGTTCTGGAAACCATGCAGAGCGAAAAAGTCACCGCTGCCATGATGGTGCCGACCATGATCAATTTTCTCTTGAATGTCCCGGAGATGGAAACGTTTGACCTGTCATCCCTTGCAGTGGGTCATGGTGGGCGGTGCGCCCATGTCTCCTGCCAATGCCAAGCGCATGACCAGACAACTGGGATGCAGATATATTTCCGGTTACGGCCTCACCGAAACCTGCCCGCTGCTGACTGTCGGCAATCTCAAGGACACGTTAACAGATCTTTCCGAAGATGAACAGATGGCCTATATCACCCGGACCGGTCTGGAAGTGGTGGGAGTGGATTTAAAAGTCGTGGATTCGGAAGGAAAGGAAGTCCCCAAAGACGGTAAAACCGTCGGCGAGATCATCGCCCGGGGGGATAATGTCATGAAAGGGTACTGGAAGCTGCCCCAGGAAACCGAAACAGCCATTGTCGGCGGCTATTTCCGCACGGGCGATCTGGCAACCGTCGATGCCGAAAATTATATCCTGATCGTGGACCGCGCCAAGGACATCATCATCAGCGGCGGGGAAAACATTTCATCGGTTGAAGTGGAAAACGTCCTTTACATGCACCCGTCCGTTCTGGAATGTGCTGTCATCGCCGTTCCGGATGAAAAATGGGGTGAAATTCCCAAAGCCATCGTAACCCTGAAACCCAATACCCAGGCAACCGAAAAAGAGCTGGTCGACTTCTGCCGAGAACGCCTGGCCGCTTTCAAGTCCCCCAAATCCATTACTTTCGTCTCCGAACTGCCCAAAACCGGCTCCGGCAAAATCCTCAAGACCGAACTGCGAAAGGGGCTTAAACCATATTTATAACAATGGGGGCCGTGTAATTAAAATCGGCAATTCACATGTTTATGTATTATTCTGGTACAAACAGGAATTATATGATGTTGAATCAGGTAAAACAATCAAATCATCATGCGCTTATGAAAAATGCGGGAAGGATGATAAAGCCTTTAAAATGATGGGTGACAAGCGAAGACGAGCCCCTCGATGAAAAAAGCATTCCAAATACTTTGGACGATGAGACGGAATCGGCAATGGTAGTAAGGCGCTTTGACGTTTACTTGGTGGGTCTTATCCGCATTCGACAAATTGCAGACTTTGTTTGGTTGTTTGCGCTGATGAAATGAATCAAAATATTCGAACCGTTATCGTCGCGCCGATGACTTCTAAAATTAGAGATTACCCTACACGTGTCCCTTGCGTATTCAGAAAGAAGCACGGTCATCTTGTACTGGATCAAATGCGCACGATTGATAAAGCACGACTTATCAAAAGGCTTGGGATGATTGATTCAAAAACTCAATTAGACGTAGTTTCTGTATTACAGCGGATGTTCGCGTTTTAAAAAGGCCCGGTCTTCATTCAAACTGACGGAATTCAAAGGGGCCGTCGATTCGAGAATCATGCGGCTTTTGGCCGTTCAGGAAATTTCAAGAGTTGTTTTTGAGACAACAGTGGGAGGAATTTAGCATGCCTCGCGGAAAACAATCAAAAGGAAATTGTATCCATTGCGGGCTTGAAATTGCCAAGGGTGGCGTCACCAGACACCTTTCGGCCTGCAACGCATGGAAAGCGCTTCTGACAAAAACAGAACGCAAAAAAGGTGGCAGCCAATCACTATATCATCTTCGGATACAGGCAGCAGGGCAACCCCAATTCTGGCTGGATGTGGAAATGCGCGGGAACTCAACCCTGGAGCAATTGGATCACTACCTCCGGGCGATATGGCTGGAGTGCTGCGGGCACATGAGTCAGTTTACTTTTGGCAGCAACTGGGGAGAAATGATCTCCATGCGGCGACGGATCGAGGAGATCTTTGAACCGGGAATTGAAATAACCCATATCTACGACTTTGGAACTTCATCGGAGACATTGATCAAGGTAGTCGGCATCCGAGAGGGAAAACCCGTGACATCGCGTCCGATAGCACTCCTGGTCCGCAACGTGATGCCGGAGTCGCAATGCATCGAATGCTGGGCAACCTGCCGCATGGCTGTGCCTGGAGTGTCTGTATGAAGAAGACCAGTGGGGAACCCTGTGCGACAAGCACGCAAAGTCACATCCTCACAAGGACGATGGCTGAGCCCATTCCGATGGTGAATTCGCCCCGTTTTGGCATGTGCGGTTATGTCGGGCCGGCAGAGCCGCCGTATTGAATGTTGCATGGATCAGGAGACTTGCAGTGAAAGATAATTATGCAATAATTCTGCAAAACAATCTGGATCGACTTTACGCTGATATGCCTGATAACCTTGCCGAAAACCTTCCGGCGCAGCAGGACGGGGAGCGGTTTGTTTTTGATGCCTTTGGTGAAAAATGCGTGATTCAACCAAAAGCAATAACGCTCGGTGAGAAAGAACACTCCTCCGTGTTCGGTATTTTGATATCGCTTTACGCCTTGAATGCCCGTCCGGAAATTTGTATTCTTTCCCCTTTTAAATCCTTCAAGGAGTTTCCAGGCAGCATGCCTTATGTAGGCGCTTTTGCAACGCATACCGAAAAATTACTCGTCCCTCATTTCGCTGACATTAAAGAAGCGGTGCAGACAATTACGGGAACGCTTAATGGAGAAAAAGCGCCCTCGGAAACAGGCGGGGATTTTTCCTTTATTGTTTATCCACTGCCAAAAATCGCGTTATGCTATATTTTTTACGATGCGGATGATGATTTCCCCCCTTCGGTAACATGCCTGTACTCGAACAACGCAAATAATTTCTGCCGATAGACGGACTTGCTGATGTGGGGGAATACACGTCCAGAAAAATTCTGGATATCATCTGATGATACAATCGGCGAAGCAACAAAGACTGTCAACTGAACAGCACCTTCAAATGGAATTTTGGGAAAACGGAGGCGGACGAATTCACGATGCAGGTGCATACTGATGATCCCCTTATTGAATTTCCCGAAAAAAGTCTGATCGCTAAATTCTGTCGACGCGAAAAACGCTTTTTGGCCGAAGTTGAATCAAACGGGGAAAGATATTGGGTCCACTGCAACAATTCAGGCACCATGCTCGGTTTGCTGCGGCCCGGCGCCGATGTGCTGATTTCGCCGGCCCGGGGGAAGGGCCGACGCTTGCCTTACACCCTGGAGTTGGTTAGGCTCGGCGATATGTGGGTGGGGGTCAACACCCTCACGCCCAACCGGATGCTGCGAAAGGCCTGGGAATTATCCCTCATTCCCGAACTGTCACCCTACACCGAGTACCAAAGCGAAGCAAGGTTGGTATCCAGCCGCCTTGATGCCCGCTTGACAGGAACTGTCGGGACACTCTGGGTCGAGGCGAAGAACGTCACGCTCGTGGAAGACGGGGTGGCGTATTTTCCGGACGCGGTAACACAAAGAGGCCAAAAACATTTACGGGAGCTTATGGAGCTGGCCCTTACCGGTTGCCGGGTCGCATGCTTTTACCTGATACAGAGACCCGATGCGCATTGCTTTGCACCTGCCGATTTTATCGATGAAAAATATTCGGAGTTATTTCATCAGGCATTGGAAGCGGGCGTCGAAGCTTGGCCTTATCAAGCCACAGTCTCTCCGGAGGGTATCGGTCTCGGCTTGCCGCTGCCTCTTTTGAAATAGTAATTCGTTTGTAACTACTCAGGCATGCAGAATTCAGAATAGCCCGGAAAACAGGCCGCAAATTCTGAGCCAGGAAGGGTAGTCTGGAGAAGCATTAGAACTCGTTGCGGGGATCCGAGGCTGTCAGGAATCCCCCTGTCTTTGGTTCTACCCTGATGGCGTTGACGTCACGGGGGGCGCTCCTATTCTTGACGGATTGATGTTTATGGATGGACGCTTGTTGTAAGCCCTTTGACATATGGCAATATTACTTTTGGAGATGAACCATGCGAGAACTGAACCGTTTTTTTCTATGCACTGCCCTGTTGTTTTTCTGTGTATTGTTAGCCACCCCGACGTTTTCCGAGGAAAAAAATGCCGCTTCGCCCGCCTCCGGGATCACGGCTGTCATGACCACATCCAAAGGCGTGATCCATCTGAAGCTCTATGACAGGGACGTGCCTTATACCGTAGCGAACTTTGTAAATCTTGCAAACAGAGGGTATTACAACGGCCTTGCCTTTCACCGGGTCATCAATGGTTTTATGGTTCAGGGCGGCTGCCCGCTGGGTACCGGAACCGGCGGTCCGGGCTATTCATTTGAGGATGAATTTGTTCCCGCCCTGATTCATGACAAGCCCGGCGTCCTGTCCATGGCCAATGCAGGCCCGAATACCAACGGCAGTCAGTTTTTCATCACCCACGTTCCCACCCCATGGCTGAACGGCAAGCACACGGTGTTCGGCTGCGTCCTGGGAAGGGAAGACATGGCGGTAGTGAACAGTATCGTGAAAGGCGATACCATTATTTCCGTGCGTATTGACGGGGATACAACGGCACTGATGGAAAAAGCCAAGGACAAAGTGGCGGCCTGGAACAAAGTCCTTGATGTGAAATATCCTATTAAAAAATAGGGCCTGTTCAATTTTATAATGGAAAAAACATTACGGATGTTGCAATTTTGCCGCTATCCATCAGTTTGCCATCATAGGTAAACGAAATCGCACTGGTATTTGCCGGTACGGGAAATGTTCTATCAAAATTCATGGGAAACATATGAATCTGATGTTTGTAATCTGCAGAATACAAAACGACATCATCAAGAACTGTTCCCGTGTTGTCCAGAAAGAGCAATTGAACGACAAGCCGATCAACTGAGCTGAAACCGATATAAAAACCGCCCACCAGGTCAACCGCTCCATACAGTCTGAGGGTTTCTGGCGTCATATGGTATTTGTAATTGAGTGCAAGCTCATTTGTTTTCCAGACACCCTGTTGATCCCCTTGCTGAAGTTGAATCACATAATCAGTTTGGGTTATTGCGGCATCTTTATAAGTGAAATATCTGCCACTGCAGCCGGCTAAAATAACAGCTGCGACCATGATTAAAAAAGACAGTTTCAGAAATCGATATATTTTTATGTTCATGGCACATAACCTCCAACACGAAATGTTTCATCTATGGATGAAGTTTATCACCCGTCCATATCAATAGGGATCGTGCCGTATAAAGTCAATGTGTCGAACAACGCAAATCAATTTCTGCCGATTGGCGGGCTTGCTGATGTGGGGGAATGACACGTCCAGAAAAATACAGGAAATAATCTGAATCGGGCGGATATCGGCATGATGATACCGGAGGATCTTCACTGAAGAACAGTAGGTGCTATCTTTCAAAGTCGATCCGAAACCCTTGGGTCGGTCTTTAATCTGCATCCGGATAGATTCAAAAACAAATTGCTCAAACCGACCTCACTGCCAGAGACCGTCTGGATCAATAACCCAAAAAAACCTTTTAAAGTGACTGATCTGGTAAGAGTATTATTTAATCAAATGCGCGTCTCAATTTATCTTTGGCTTATATCCGTCTATCCTGCCCCTGGCGAACGGCACGGAAATGGTTGTGGACATTCTTGTCCATGCTCAAATCCCATCCGTCGAAAAAGTGCTCACCCCACGCGGCGTAGGGAGCGTATGCATTGGTAGTAGAAGACCAATAAAATGACGAGAACGTATCTGGAAAGTAACTGGTATCGATTGCCGGGCCATACCGGCTGTAATCCAAAAGACTTCTCAGCTCTTTTTTGGTGGGCAACCGCCAGTCCGTGTAACCGGCCAGATTCAGGCTTTCACAGTATGACAACGCCTCATCCCATGTCATTTCAATAACTGGCGTATCCTGCTGCCACATCAGGCCCGTAGCGGTATCGGAAACCGTGCCATCGTGGTTATCCACATAGGCAGGCTGAGACTGCTTCCCACGAACAGCACGGGCATAGAACTTGTAATCCTTAGCTACGTGGTCATCGTAGCCGTATTCGAAGGTCAATGCCCACGCAGAGCTCTTATCGTAGGAATAATCAGTGAAAGACCAATAATAATCCGGTTGGGTGCTCGGGAAAAAAGCGGTATTGATTGTCGGCCCAGGATTCGGAATATTGTAGTTTACGATAGAGTCCAACTCCTTGATGGTGGGAAGCCGCCAGTCGTCGTACCCGCCAAAATCGGCGTCATTCAGTGCGTTGATAAATTCTTCGGTATCGAATGTGGCTTCGCCGTCACCCTGGGTGCCGGCATAGTCACCGTTTGTGCCATTGGTTGTACCAGATATATACGTTGTCTGCATCATGGGGGTTGCTGTAATCCGGTGTCCCATCCAAGTCTGTTTTCACCTCCCAGATCAGGCCGGTGACATTGTCCCGGACCATCACCCATGGTTGGGTCGATTTCTTCGGCAGCGCCTCGCCGTTGTTATCGAGCTTGGTATAAGACATCGGGTGAATGCTGTAATTGGCGTCCTGTCCATAAAATGGGCTTTTACGTGACTTGCAAGGGTTGATGATGTTTCCGAGATCATCGTAGCATGTTGTCTGTCCGGTTTCGGGAACTGGCGAGGCCAACGCAACCGCAGCAAAAATCAGTGAAGCAATGCATCCAAAAATCCCCATCAGATCTCTTTTTTTCACAATCGCGTCCTTTTCTGTAGATTTCAATTGGTGTCTGTTGCAAGGAGTTTTCCCACCCTTGGCCTTTGCCCAATAAAAAAAACCGGATCACCTTTTCAGGCAACCCGGCTATCTTTTTCAAGATCCGCAGCTTTCCGTCCCTACTTCACAGTAGGTTTGGCATTTTCTTGTATTTCATTGTTGCTCATGGAGTGGTCGAATTGTCAAGGAGTATATTAATGAGTATTATTTGGGTAATTTGCTACCCATTCCAAGCTCGATGACCTCGCAAAAAGTCAATAATCACGATATCTCGTCATTCCGGCGAAAGCCGGAATCCAGTGTTTTCGGATAATTGCTGAAAGACTGGACACCGGTTTTCACCGGTGTGACGACTTTTTGCGAGCCCATCAACCTTTTCTTTTGAAAAATAAACCTCGATTGGTCTGCTAAGTGCCTACAGGCGGTTTTTCATTGAATTCATATCAACAAAGTTCTATAGATTCACTATGAGGCGTTTTTCAGGACAACAGAAGCTTTTTTTGTCGGGAGAAAATTATGGCTGTCGGGTGGGCCCGAGATGGGGCTGTTCAGGATCAGATTGATGCAAGCGTAAAAGATGCGGTAAGCCTTGCCAGGAGTCGGTTGCCTCATGGCGAGAGCTTGACGAATTGTATGGAATGCGGAGACATTATTCCGGAGGCTCGCCGCAAAGCGATTCCAGGGGTTTGTTTGTGCATTGTATGTCAGTCGGAACTCGAAACGAAACAGACCGAATCTGGCGGTTACAACCGACGCGGCAGCAAAGACAGTCAATTAAAGTAATCCTTGTCATGGGTGTATCCGGGAATTTAAAAAATATTTGCAGACATGGTCAACATAAACGAATAAGGAGGCGACGATATGTATGCATTAGCCATAAACGGAAGTCCGCGTCAGGGTGGGAATACTGAGCAGCTTTTGAAGACGGTACTCGGTGAGTTAACTGCGGCCGGCTGGGAAACCGAGCTTGTAAAGATTGGTGGCACGGCCATCCGAGGCTGCCTTGCCTGCGGAAAGTGTTTTGAGACGAAAGACAATCAATGTGCCACGAAAAAGGATAAATTCAACGAATTCTTTGCAAAGATGTTGCAGGCCGATGCCATAATATTGGGCTCCCCGACCTATTTTGCGGCGGTATCCGCCGACTTGAAAGCATTGATTGAACGGGCCGGTTTTGTTGCCATTGCCAATGATCACGCTTTTTCGGGAAAAATCGGGGCGGCAGTCGTGGCTGTCAGACGCGGCGGCGCCACACATGCCTATGACACGATCAACCACATGTTTCAGATGTCCAGGATGGTCATTCCCTGCTCAACATATTGGAATATGGGTTTTGGTCTGGATAAAGGAGACGTGCTTGGGGACGCGGAAGGCTTGGCAAACATGCGCCACCTTGGAAAAAGCATCGATTGGCTGGGCAGGGCTATTAAACCCCATATTGCAAGCTACCCAAAGTGATGACGCAGAACGCCGGTAGCAAGGCAGACCAGTCCCAAATCAATTGACAAGTATTCCTGAAGCGTCAAACAGCGTCACTCAAAACGAAGGATGTACACATGCAAGAACCGCCTATCACCCATCTTGAACGTCGCAAGATTGAGGCAGGGGTATTGATTCCCATGGTTCAAGCCTTTCAGCAAGCTTTTGGGAAGGAGCGGGCGAATGAAATCTCCCGGGAAGTCATCATGGCGCTAGCTCGAAAAGACGGCGAACGATGGGCCCGGCAGTTCGGGACTGATCTGGAAGCGATGGAACAGGTCACCGGCGTCTGGGCGGGCGGAGGCAGTCTTGATATTGAGCCTGTCGGAAAGTCAGAGGACAGACTTGACTTCAACGTAGTACGCTGCCGGTATGCGGAGTTCTATAAAGAGCTCGGCCTCACCGAACTTGGTTATTTATTCCATTGCAACCGGGATTTCGGAATGGTGGAAGGATTCAGTCCCGATCTCACGCTGAAACGAACTCAAACTATCATGCAAGGTGCCGCTTATTGTGATTTTCGTTTCATGCGGAAAGCCATTTGAACAGGTGCGGTCCATTCGGCATTGTCCCAAGGCTGTTTCTATTTAAGGATTTTCATAGAATCTCTTTTCAACTATCGTAAAAAACGCAGTTTGTCTGTAATAAAGCAGTACGGTTGATTAGGATGGTGTTCCCGGATTACCCAATAACTATGAAGGAGGGTTTTTCGATGAGTGATAAAAACACGATAGAAGGCTTTCACGAAATAACACTCGATGTCAACCGGAAGGAGTACAAGGTATCCGCTCAAAGTGAGACGCCGCTTTTGTGGGTTATCCGGGAACAGCTCCATCTTACGGGGACAAAATACGGATGCGGCATCGGACGCTGCGGTGCCTGTACCGTGCTTGTGGACGGAAAAGCCGTCCGATCCTGCCTCACGCCCGTTTCCAAGGCAGCAGGAAAGCAGATCACGACCATTGAGGGGCTTTCACACCACGGAGATCACCCCCTTCAAAGGGCCTGGATCGAACAGGATGTTCCCCAGTGCGGCTACTGCCACTCGGGCCAGATCATGAGCGCTGCGGCGCTTGTGGCGGAACATCCGAATCCGACTGATGCAGATATAGACCGTGCCTTGTCCGGAAATACCTGTCGATGCGGAACCTATCAGCGGATCCGAGATGCCGTGCACCGGACGGGCGGGATGAAGGCGGAAGCAGGGCAGGGGACGATAGCGTGTTCAACGGGCGCCGATGCGAATGGGAGGGAAGAGATCTGCCTGAACCCGTTCATTCGCATCGGCCCCGATGAATCGGTTACCCTGACCATCAATCATTCTGAAATGGGACAAGGAGTGTACACGGCCTTGTCCATGCTCATGGCCGAAGAGCTCGAATGCGATTGGACGAAAATCCGCGTCGAAGCGGCGCCGGTGGACCCCGCGTACAATCACACCCAATTCGGGATGCAGCTCACCGGCGGCAGCTCGAGTATGGCAAGCGAGTGGGAGCGGCTGCGCAGGGTCGGTGCAGCTGCCAGAGAGATGCTTATTGCCGCTGCAGCCGAGCTTTGGAAAGTGGACCGGAAGAGCTGCCGCGCTGAAAACGGGGCCGTGATTCATTCCGGCGGAAAAAGACTCACCTACGGCCAGCTATCTAAGACTGCGGCCTTGATTTCTGAGCCTTTGGAAGTCAGGTTGAAGGAACCTGCGGCATTCCGGATCATCGGCCATCCCGTCAAACGAATCGATACGCCTGAGAAGACCGTCGGAAAGGGAGTTTTCGGCATCGACGTCGAGATCCCCGGTATGCTGACTGCTGTGATTGCGCGGCCGCCCGTATTCGGGGCAAAGGTGGTGAGCTTCAGTGCCGACAAGGCCCTGGCCTTTCCCGGCGTTAGAAAAGTGGTTCAAATGCCGACCGGCGTGGCGGTGGTTGCCGATGGATTCTGGTCGGCAAGCCGTGGCCGGGAAGCGCTTGATATCGTCTGGGACGAAGGTCCTACTGCATCGCTTTCTACGGAAGGCATGCGCAAAGCGTATGCGGAGCTGGCCCAAAAAGGCGGTGCAGTCGCCAGAAAAGACGGCGACGCGGAACAGGCCTTTCGGCAGGCGTCCAAACGGATCAGCGCCGCGTATGAAGTCCCGTATTTGGCCCACGCGACCATGGAACCCTTGAACTGCCTGGTTGATCTGCGAACGGATAGTTGTGAGATCTGGACCGGCAGTCAGGCCCAGACCCTGGATCGCGATGCCGCGGCGCATGCTGCCGGTTTGAACCCGGACCGTGTGAAACTCCATACCACCTTACTTGGCGGCGGTTTCGGACGCCGCGCAAACCCCAACTCGGATTTCGTGGTGGAGGCCGTACAGGTGGCCAAAGCCGCAGGGCGGCCGGTCAAGGTGATCTGGACCCGGGAAGACGACATGAAGGGCGGCTGGTACCGACCCATGTGGTATGACCGGATTGCCGGCGGGCTCGATAATGATGGAAAGATCACAGGCTGGCATCACACCATTGTCGGTCAGTCAATCATGGCCGGAACGCTTTTTGAAGGGATGATCAGCGACGGCATTGATCCGGCTTCGGTCGAAGGGGCGGCTGATATCCCCTACGCGATACCGAACCTTCTCGTGGACTTGCACAGCCCGAAGAGCACGGTTTCGGTGCAGTGGTGGCGGTCGGTGGGTCACTCCCATACGGCGTTTGTTGTCGAGAGCTTCATCGATGAGCTGGCGCATGCGGCAGGAAAGGATCCGTATGCGTTCCGCCATCGGATGCTTGACGATCATCCGCGGCACAGGGCCGTACTGGAACTGGCCGCAGAGAAAGCCGGCTGGGGCACTTCGTTACCGGAAGGGCGCGGCAGGGGGATGGCCGTTCACAGCTCCTTCGGCAGTTTTGTGGCTCAGGTGGCGGAGGTATCCGTCAGCACCGAAGGGAAAGTTTACGTACACAGCGTGGTGTGCGCCGTGGACTGCGGCAGGGTGACGAACCCGAACACGGTCGAAGCCCAGATGGAAGGCGGCATCGTTTTCGGTCTCACGGCAGCCCTGCATGGCGCCATCACCTTGAAAAACGGTCGCGTGCAGCAGAGCAATTTCAATGATTATCCCCTGCTGACCATGAAGGAAATGCCGAAAGTTAAGGTTTACATCGTGCAAAGCAATGCGCCGCCAAGCGGTGTGGGAGAGCCGGGTGTGCCGCCCATCGCTCCGGCTGTCACAAACGCCGTCTTTGCCCTGACAGGAAAGCGCATCCGCCGTCTTCCCATACGACCCGAAGAATTTGCTTAAAGAATGTCGAACGGCTATTTCATGGCTGATTTTCCGCCATGCACTTCGCCGCTGTATAGCCTGCCATTTCCGGTCTTGAGGAAATCGATAAGGGAGATATCCTCCTGCCTGATGAACCCCCTGTCCGGCAGCGTTCCATTGTTGACCATCTCAATCACGGCACAGGCAGATGCCGCTGTTGTCCACGAAATGGCACGCCAGCGTTTTCCGTCAATATCGATGGGATAATAGGCATTGACAAATTCGTCACGGAACAGATGTATCCCCTTTAGGCCCTCGGCAGAGGCATGGATGTATACCACATCTTCATTGACGGGTGGTTTTGCGTTGGTGAGAATCTCTCCGGCTTTTTTGCGGTCTTCCCGCATGAGAAGTTCATGAAAGAAAAAATTCATCTGCTGAACATGCCCGGGATAACGGATACTTTTATAATCCAGGTTGTCCACTTTTCCCAGAAACGTATCGCACATGGTTCCCAGCCCGCCGGAAGTCGTAAATGCCTCGAGCTGCATGCCGTGGATATAGAGCTTCTCGATCCATTCCATCGGTGAGACCCACTTGTGCTGTCCGTTTTCAATCACTTCACAATCATTGAGATACTCGTTCACAACCCCTTCCGGGGACCAGTTAAAGGCATATGCAAGCAGACCCGTAGGATTCTGGGGAAGCGCGCCGACTCTGAGTTTGATACTCCTGACTTTGGTAAATCCGGCAGCCAGGGATGCTCCGACAATGGCGATGAAACCCGGGGCAAGGCCGCACTGGGGCGACATGACTGCCCTGGCTGTTCGGCTCATTTCGATGATTGCTTTTGTGGTCGGGACATCTTCCGTCAGATCAAAATAGTGGACGCCCAGCTTGTGAGCAGCGGTTGCCATCACAAGGTTATATTTATAGGGCAAACAGGATATCACGGCGTCAAATTTATTTAATTCGTCTGAAAAGCATAAATCAGCCATATCGGTCGTCATGACAGGAAACGGCAGACCGTTTTTTGCCTGCATGTCTGCGCCTGTTACCGTAAATCCTGTTTTGTCAAGCAGGGTACCCACAAGACTTCCCACTTTTCCAAGTCCCAATACGATAATCGAATTAATTTTCATATGCATTTATTCCTTCTTTTTGATATAACGGCATTACTCAGATAGGTACTTCCCGTGTCGGACCCTGACCGGTGACTGCATGCATGAAAAAAATGCGCAATGACAGGGTGAATTGTGACATTAGCATGATGTTCTCTTTAATTGGATTTAAATATCAGCAATGACTGATGGGACTCCAGATCCGACGTCGCCGGCCGCCGCACTCAACAGGAACCGTGCCCGGCACGCCAAAGCACTTTCTTCGGCAGGTGATTCGCCTCGCGGGTATGTATTGGAACTGCGAAAGGCGCACGAAAGTCCGAAGCGTAACACTGCTGCTGCTGCTGCTCACCATGGGACAGGTCGGTCTCATGGTATGGGTCAATTACTGGAATCGAGCGCTGTTCGATGCGCTTGAACAGCGCTCGATTCATGGCCTGCTTCTCCAGGTGGCGGTCTTTGCGCTGATCTTCGTCATCACGATCGGCGTCACGGCGGCGCACCTGCTTGTCAAACGCTGGCTGATGATCGACTGCCGTGCCTGGCTCACCGAGCAGTTGGTTGCAAGCTGGATGGAAAACGGTCGCCACTACCGGCTGCTCTTCAGTGCCGGCAACCTCGACAACCCCGACCAGCGCATTGCCGAGGACATCCGCATCGCAACGGAAAGTACGATCGCCTTGGCACACTCGCTGATCTACTGCCTGATAACCATCGGTCTTTTTATCGACATCCTGTGGTCGGTATCGGGCACGATCATCATGCCTGGCACCCATGTTCAGGTTCCGGGCTACATGGTGCCGCTGGCTTTCATCTACGCGGTTCTGGGCAGCACGATCAGCTGGATGATCGGCCGCCCGCTGGTGCGTGCGACAAACGCCCTGCAGGCAGCCGAGGCGACATACCGCTTCGGGCTGTCACGGGCTCGGGAGAACACGGAAGCGATTGCGCTCTTGCGCGGCGAGCCGATTGAGCGCGCCAGTGCATCGGTGCGATTTGGCCGGATCGTGCGCGAATGGGATCGGCAGTCACTTGCGTACATGGGACTTGTTTCATTCGGAGCAGGATACGGTGCGCTGCTGCCGGTATTTCCGATCCTGGTTGCAGCGCCCCAGTATATCCACGGTGCAATGTCACTCGGCATACTGATGCAGGCCGCGCAGGCCTTCCAGCGCCTGACGTCCGCACTTTCCTGGCCGGTGGACAACATCGGCGAGATCGCACGCTGCCGCGCTTCGGCCGACCGCGTCTTATCACTATACGAGGGCATGCAGCAGCTGGATGCAGACGCTCAGGCGCCGAGCACCCAACGCATCGTTCTGGAGCGATCGGAGCGCGCACACCTGGTGATCGAGGATCTGTGCATCACCGAACCCTCCGGTCACATCCTGCTCGAACACTTCAATGTTGACATCCGCCGCGGCGAAAGGGTGCAGATCGAGGGGAATTCCGCAGTGACGGGCAGCCTGTTCAAGGTGATCAGCGGTCTCTGGCCCTGGGGCAGCGGGCGGGTGCGGCTGCCGGTTGACGGCGGCATCCTGTTCGTTGCCCAGCGTCCCTTCCTGCCTGATGGCACACTGCGCGAAGCGCTCTGCTACCCTAACCCCCCAGATGCCTACACCGATTCCGCCATCCGCCACGCGCTCGAATGCATGGGCCTGGCATGGCTTGCCCAGCGCATGGACGAGCCGGATAACTGGGAGCAGGTGCTGCCGCAGCGTGCCCAGCAGCGGCTCGGCATCGCACGCGTTCTGCTCCAGCGGCCGGCCTGGGTGTTCCTGCAGGAGGCCACCGACTCCTTTGACCTCAAGGGAGAGCGGCTGATCCTGGAGATGCTCCATCGCGAATTGCCCAATACGACGCTGCTGAACATCAGCTTCCATCCGGGTCTCAGGCATCTGCACCACCGCACGCTGCTTCTGAGCCGGGTGCACGAAACAAAAGTCCTGTTAAACGGGCAAGCAGGGAATCAGCGGCGGCGTTCATTGAAATCGCGGCGGCAGCCAGCCTCTCTCGACGCACTCGCGAAAGCACCACTCCGGTGTGGTCTCGGTGCGGTAGCTCCAGAAAAACCAGCCGCGGTAAAGCTCGAAAGTAAGAAGCTGTGCGGCGCCGTATGCGCGGTATGCGACGTCCTGCTGGAACTTGTCCATGCTCTGCAGCGCGTGGTCGAACGGCCCCTCCGCCCATAGCGATACGACTTCCAGATCAAGCCCCAGACTCCATTCACCAACGATTGTGGGAAGCATCAGCTCGCGCCGGATATCGTCGGCCTCCTGACGCCACTGGTCTCCTGCCTTGTGCAGGTGGCCGTGTATGTCCATTTCGATTTCCTCGCGGGCAAAGCACTGGTAGCGGTGTATGTCGTAGATCACGTTCTCGTACTGCGGCGGCTGCATGAAGCCCAGATACTCGTGGTGGGAGCGGAATCCGTCATGAAAAGCGATCGCCACGCGCTCCGGCGGGCAGTGCGCACGGATCGCATCATAAGCACGCAGGTAGTACGCTTTGAGAAAATCAGTGGGAACATCCCAGCGCGGTTCGTTGAGCAGTTGAATGCCGTAAAGGGCGGGCGCTGTGCGGTAGCGTTCGGCAAGCCGTCCCAGTACCTCGACCGAATGCGTTATGTATTCCTCGCGTGTGTGCCATTCGCAGACATCCTTGATGCCGCCGTTGTCAAAGCCGTTCTGGCAGCCGGGAGCCGCGTGGAGGTCGAGTAGGATACAAATGCCGAATTCCTCTGCCCAGTCGAATGCACGGTCCAGCACCTCGATGCCGCCTTCGACAAAAGGATGCGGGTTTGCGCCGTATTTGCCGTGATACGGATACGGCGGGCCGAAGATCCAGTGGCCGAGCGGGATGCGCACGGCGTTGATGCCCACCCCTGCAAGCCATGCAAAATCCTCTCGCGTGATGAAGCTCTCCCAGTGGGCGCGCAGCCTCACCGGCGCCTCCGCACCCAGTTCCACGCACCAGGTGGTCTCATCCGTGGCCGCGAGCCCCTCAAACAGGCTCGGGGCCATCCATTTTTCCAGCAACAGCCAGCCGCCGAGATTGACGCCACGGAGGCGGGCAGGGGAGTTTGACGTGACAGTATCCGACATGGCAATATCTCGCATTCCCATCAGCGCATTTCCTATACCCAAAGCAGGTACCGCCGATGGATTGGAACCTGCTTTGGGAGAAAGAATGTAAGTATCTATTGATATAGATTCATATTGTTTATTGCAACAGCAAATCATACATTCTTCATTCGTAACATTCTGATCACCTTCGAATAGAAAATAACTTCCCTTTGAGGGAAAATATTTCATTAAATGGGAACAATTGACCGGTTTTTTTGCAAATTCGGTTCCGGCTCTGGTATTATTAAAAAAATTATAAAATTGTTCCAGAATTTCGGATTTCAATAATGAACGAAAGGATGAACCATCATGGAAGAACATATCCCAACCGCATTGCGGTTTTCCCATAAGCAGCGGTATGTCAAATTGTCGCCCGGTCAAGTTAAAAAGATCATGGTGATCCAGGGGAGTCCCAGAAAAGAGGGGACCAGTAAAACCGACATTCTGGCCAAGGCCTTTATCGAAGGCGCCCGGAAAGCAGGTGCCGAATCCGAAACCATTTACCTTCGGGAAAAGAAAATCAAACAGTGCCAGGGATGCTATACCTGCTGGACCAAAACACCGGGCAAATGTATATTTAATGACGATGTGGCCGACATCATGAAAAAATCAAATGAGGCAGACCTGGTGGTGTTTGCCTCTCCGCTGTATCATTTTGGTATCATCGCATTGATGAAGAAATACATCGAGCGGACACTTCCTATGATTCAGCCATTTCTGATCACAAGAGAAGACGGCAAAACCACCCACCCCCACAGAAAAGGGTATAAGGACACCAAAAATATCGTGATCATCGGCGTCTGCGGGTTTCCGGAGGTGGCACATTTTGGCGCGTTTTCCGCGAATTTTCACTACATTTCAAATGCCGGCGGGGATCATGGATACAATATCGTCGCTGAAATCTACAGGCCATTGTCTGAAGTGCTGAATAACCCGTTTTATCAGGCGGAAACCGACAGGATCCTGAAACTGGCGCAAACTGCAGGATATGATGTGGTCAAAAAAGGTTTTATCGATGCGTCCGTGATCAATGAGATTGCGGACGTTCGGCTGAATAAGAAAGAAGTATTCGAAATGGCCAATCTGGCCTGGGAAGCCTGCATCAAGGAATCCATGACTATGGGCGAATTTCAGGAAAAGCTCTTGGGAATTTAGGCGGCAATGGATTGGAATACCGCCATGTTGAATCGATGGAAGCTGAAAGCAGCGGGAGCGGCATGTGACGGCTCAACGTGTTCTGATTATTGAAGACGATCCCAATACTTCCAATCTCGTCCGACTCTACCTGGAACGGGAGGCGTTTGATGTCTTGACGGCCGCAGACGGGGATTCCGGGCTGGCGCTGGCTAAACAGCATGCCCCGGATCTGGTAATTCTCGATTTGATGCTGCCGCATCTGGACGGCTGGGAGGTTTGCCGCAGATTGAGACAGCAGTCGGATGTCCCGGTAATCATGCTGACTGCAAGGGGGGAGGAAATCGACCGCGTGGCAGGTCTGACCCTGGGTGCGGATGACTACGTAGTCAAACCGTTCAGTCCGCGCGAACTGGTGGCACGGGTAAAGGCTGTTCTTCGTCGTGCGCCCCTGTTGGGACCGAAGACGACATCCCTTTTGACCCATGGCGATGTCCAGCTGGATCTTGAAAAGCGGAGCCTGTCCGTGTCGGGCAGGCGGGTAGCATTGACCCCCCATGAATACGCCCTGCTGGAAGCGCTGATGTCCTCCCCCGGACGCACTTACACCCGCGACGAGCTTCTGGCGAGGCTCTACCGCAGGGGAGAGGCCGTGGTGATCGACCGGGTTGTGGATGTGCATGTGGGCAAATTGCGCCAGAAGATCGAAACCGACCCCGCAAATCCGCTGCTGATTCTGACCGTTCGCGGCATAGGCTACCGATTTGCCGATGACGCTTTTCCCGCGACCGGCAGCACTCCATGAACCGGTATTTAATCGTCAAACTTCTGTCCATCACCCTCCTGGTGATCCTTTTCGTGGTGGTTCTGGTGTGGATTTCCATCGATACGCTGGCAGCGGGCTATTTCGTCACCCTCATGGAGAAGTACCACATTTCACCCGAGCCTGCCCATGACATGTTCGTCAGTGCCATTCACCGTTACCTGATCTGGACGTTTCTGGGAGGCGTCATCCTGGCCGCTGCGCTCAGCTATCTGATGATGCGCAGGGTTCTTAAGCCATTGACCCGTATGACCGACATCACCCAGGACATCGCGGCGGGGGATTTTTCGGTCCGGGTGCCGCCAGGGACCGCCGACGAGGTGGGACGCCTGGCAAAGGCATTCAATCTCATGGCGGAAAGCCTTGAAAAACTGGAGAAACTGCGCCGCAACCTCATGATCGATGTGGCCCACGAGCTGCGAACCCCCCTGACCAACATCCGCGGATACCTGGAAGCCCTCACGGATAAGGTGGTTCCACCGACGCCCCAAACGTTCACCCTGCTCATGGACGAGACCATGCGGCTGGCGACCCTGGTGGAGGATGTCCTTCAGCTGGCCAGGGCCGACGCGTCACACGGAAAGCTTCAGATTGAAACACTCGACGTAACAGACACCTTGCGCGATGCTGTGGGTGCCTTCAGCGCACAGTTTCAAAAAAAAGATATTACACTTCACCTGGAGGTCCCACCGGACCCCGTGATCATTCCGGCGGACCGTGACCGGTTGATACGTGTTCTGCGGAACCTGACGGACAATGCCGCCCGATACGCACCTGCAGGCAGCGATGTAAGCATCCGGTTGACGGCGGCGCCGGATGCAGACCAGGATAGATTTCTCCAATCCTTCAGGGGAAGTGACGAGCGCGGATTTGCCCTTTCTCTTCGAGCGATTTTACCGGGGAGAAAAATCCCGATCCCGGGAGCACGGCGGCGCCGGCATCGGGCTTTCCATCGTCAAGGAACTCGTGGAGGCCCACGGGGGATCGGTGGGCGCATCCCTTGCCGAAAACATTATTCATATTTCCATATTCCTGCCCAAGTCGTAACATTGTATTGTTTTCACTTCCTTCTCTGATAATCGGATTCTTGTTCGAATCTTTACAAAACCTTTATACATTCATTTAATTTCAGACTTATATTCAAGCCAGGATGAAAGTAAAGAAATGAATATCGCATCTTGACAGTTTTCAAGGAGGTGTCTTATGAAAAATCTGTTGTTTGTTATTTTAATTGCGGTTATCGCGCTTTTTGCTTATGGACGGGTTGTCGCTCAGAACGAGGCGCCCCGGACCCCCATGATGGAGAAGGAGATTCAAACCAAAACAGCCGTATTTGCCGGTGGGTGCTTCTGGTGCACGGAATCGGATTTTGAAAAGGTTCCGGGCGTTCTGGATGCTGTTTCAGGATATACCGGCGGCACCGTAGCCAATCCCACCTACGAGCAGGTGTCTGCAGGCGGTACCGGGCATGTGGAGGCCGTCCAGGTTATCTATGATCCTGCCAAAGTTACTTATGGACAATTACTGGATGCCTTCTGGCGTCATATGGACCCAACGGATGGCGGGGGCCAGTTCGTGGACAGGGGGTCCCAGTACCGCAGCGTCATTTTCTACGCCGATGAGGATCAGCGTCAGGCAGCCGAGGCATCCAAGGCAGCCCTTGCGGCTTCGGGTCAGTTCGACCGTCCCATTGTCACGGAAATCCTGCCCCTGGGACCGTTTTATCAGGCCGAGGACTACCATCAGGATTATTACAAGAAAAACCCCGTTCGCTATCAATATTACCGTTGGAATTCCGGAAGGGATCAATTTTTGACCGCCGCCTGGAAGGAGGATAAATTTGCAAAAACCATGGAGACAGAGCAACATGACAAGAAAATGACAGCTAACAAAACGGGAAGTGCAGACATGGGAGATCCGATCAACCCGAAGGTGGAACAGATGACATACAAGATTCCGGACGATGCCACCCTGCGTCGTGAACTGACCCCCATGCAATATAATGTGACCCGCCAGAACGGCACGGAACCGCCGTTTCAAAACGCGTACTGGGACAACCACGAATCCGGCATCTATGTGGACATCGTATCCGGTGAACCATTATTCAGCTCCGCAGATAAATTCGAATCCGGGACGGGATGGCCCAGCTTCACCCGTCCGATGGCACCCGAAAATATCGTGGAAAAAACTGACAGGAGCTTATTCATGACCCGAACGGAAGTGCGCAGCAAACATGCGGATTCCCATCTGGGGCACCTCTTCAACGATGGTCCCGCACCGACGGGGCTTCGGTATTGCATCAACTCCGCGGCCCTGAGCTTCATCCCCAAGTCTGATCTGGAAAAAAAAGGGTATGGTCAGTATCTCGGGCTTTTTATGTGAAAGGCATTGCAACAGGCAAGGATGCTTTCTTGTTTCACATTGCTTTTTAGATGTCACATGTTGTAACTACTCAGGTATTCAGGAGTCAGAATTCAGGAGCCAGAATGTGAGACCCAACTATGAAGTTTGATGATTTGGTGGTGTGGCAGAAAGCACATCAAATCGTTCTTGCGGTCTATCCCTTGACGCGATCCTTCCAATGATCTGAAAAAGAGCTACGGCCTGTCGTTCGGGCTAATTCTGAATTCTGAATACCTGAGTAGTTACTCTATATCTCAACTTTCTAACCGGTGTTTGCGCCAATCTTAACAGAGGACAAGCGTATGGAAATAGATTCTGATTTTCTTTCTCCGCCGATTCACAGCTTTGCAGGGTTACCGATCTGCCTGCAATTGAACAATTTAGAAGCTGACATTGCAATTATTGGACTCCACTATATCAGTCCCTATCCACCGAAAGATCCTGTTACTGAAGCGCAATCTGCGATGGAAACAGCCCCGGATGCCATCCGACTGCAATCGTCCAGATTTATCGATCATTTGGATCATTATGATTTTGATTTTAATGATGTCCTTTTGGCTGACCGTCCGATTCGGATCGTTGATTGCGGAGATATCGACAAGAAGGCAAACAGCGATCTGCAACACCCGGAATATATTACTGCCGCTATTCGTGCAATCTTGGCGCAAGGCGTCTTGCCTATCGCTTTAGGCACTGACGAGGGTGGGTTCATTCCGTATTTAAAAGCCTTCGATGGCTGCGATGATCTTTGCATCGTGCATATTGATGCCCACATTGATTGGCGGAACGAGCGATATGGAGTAAGGGAAGGCTACAGTAGCGGCATGCGGCGCGCTTCAGAGATGCCATGGGTAAAATCAATGGCACAAGTTGGTTTGCGCGGTATCGGCAGTGCCAGACAGCAGGAGGTGAACGATGCCCTTTCATTTGGAAGCGTGTTTATCCGTGCCCGTGAAGTTCACCAGAAAGGAATCGATGCCTGTGTTGATAAGATCCCGGCAGCGGGTCACTATTTAATCACCATTGATTCTGATGCATTGGATATTGCCATCGCACCAGGAGTGCTCTTCCCCAGTCCGGGAGGCCTTACCTTTGATGAAACCACGGACCTGGTGCAAAGCATTGCATCAAAAGGACGGATAGCAGGCATTAGTCTGTTTGAGGTTCGCCCGGAGCTGGATATTAACGGACTGACTGCCTTAACCGCTGCACAGTTAATAATCAATTTCATCGGTACGCTGTCCCGCAGCGGCCAAAAGGGGGATGAATCCAGTGTTGAATTATCCCTGAACACCGTATAATTAAAATCATCGCGTCGGTTTGAAGGGAGGCGGGCAGGGCTGTGCGATAAAAAAGGATTCATTTGTCGGAAATTTCTAGTCCTGTCTGGGTTATAAACGCATTCAGATCATCCAAGTCGTGATGAAGGCCCAGGTCGCTGAACATCATTTTTGCCTTTTTCAGAAGTTCTTTGACCCTGATCTCATCGGCCCCCGCGGATGTATTCTTGGTTTCATAGAGGCGCATACCCATTTCAGCATAAATTCTGGCAAGCTGGGGCCGCGCACCCAAACTCTCTCCTTCGCTGATTGCCTTGTGCCACCATTTCCTCCGCTTCATGCCCAGCCTCCGGATCACACGGTACTGATCAAGTGCCGGAAATCTCTGATGCTCCCGTTCCCTGTACCCCCATGGCTCACCACGGATAGCCTTTTATGAATGTGTTTCGTGAATGTCCCGTAAGTCTGGATAGCTGGCTGATATTTTAACCATATAACCATTAAATTCAACATAATAGGGCGTTATCAACACTCCAGTCGTGCCGGTAGGTGTGGTTTTTACACAGGAAGATGACGCGTTCAACAGTTTTGAAAACAATTGCTGAAGCGTGTTATCGAAATGAACAAAAAATCACAAGAGGGAGCTCACTGTGAATATTTCAGGTACCGACTGGCAATCAGTCGTTGTATCCCCGGAAAAGGCATTCTGGCCTGCGGGCCCGCCGAGGTCATGGATTTTATCCGTGGCGCGGAATTATCCGAAGGCGGGCGCACAATCTTTGCGTTGCGCAGCCGGAGCCGGAAAGGAGAGCCGAATATCCTTCCCTGTATCGCCGATTTTCCCGATCAATACAGCGTCTTTGAATCCTCAAGCACGGTCGTCACAGAATACGGCTTTGCAAATCTCGAGGGCTGCACCGTCAGAGAGCGGGCACAGGCATTGATCGACATAGCCCATCCCGACGATCGGGCCAGTCTTATGGAGGCTGCCAGGAATCGAAAAATCGTTTACCACAACCAGATTTATATGCCGGAGAGTTCCCGTCTTTACCCGGCTGATATCACTTTGGTCCACACATTCCGCAACAACACCCAGGTGCGTTTCCGGGGCATCAGGCCCTCTGATGAAGAAGAAATGCGGCGTCTGTTTTACCGGTTTTCAGAAGAAGCGGTTTACAACCGGTATCTGCATGCCATCAACAGTATGCCGCACATAAAAATACAGGAATATGTCAATGTAGATTAGAGCCAGGTCATGTCCATTGTCGGCGTGGTGGGAGAAGAAAAAAAAGGCCGTATCATTGCAGAGGCCAGGTACATCTGAATTACGGCAAACAATTTTGCGGAAATCGTTTTTGTGGTTGACCCGGACTATCAGAAGCTTGGCATTGCATCGTTTCTTTACGGCATGCTGATCCAGTTGGCAAAGGAACGCGGTATCAGGGGCTTTGTTGCGGACGTATTATTCTCAAATGCCGGTATGATGCACGTGTTTAAAAAATACGGCCCGCCGATAAAGGCGCACTTAGAAAGCGGAATCTTTGATCTGGTCATTCCATTTGCAGAATAGTGAATACCATTGATACCGTCATGTGTCATAAACCTTATGTCCATGAGGACTCCATGTGCCATTAACCATTCGCCTATTTGCCTGTTTTACCTTTCCTCTGTGGTTCGAACGCATTTTAAAACATCCCTCCCACAACCATTGCGCACAAAATGGTGCGGGAAGGCAAGTCTTGTATGAACACCGCAATCACTGTGATTGCGCCCTCCCTTACCTGTGGTGAGAAGGGAAGAATGTTGTGAAAACAGGCTATGGGCTGTTTTCACACTTATAATTTATTATACGAGGGGATAAAATATGCTGGATCAAAACGAACTTTTAGTGGGGACAGGGAAGCTTTTTGTCAGAAATTTCATGGACATCGCTATTAAGACACCATACAGGAAAGGAGACATTCTTTTTCGTGAGGGAGACCCGGCACTAAGTTCATATACGATGATAAGCGGGAAAGTGAATCTGTATATCCGTACCGGCCATAATATATATACGATCAGCACTCCTGGAGAAGTGTTCGGCTGGTCAAGTATTGTGGAACGAAATGTCTATTCGGCAACAGCAGAATGTATGGAACCGTCATTGCTGCTCAGGATAGATAAGAATGTGTTTCACTGTCTGCTTGAAGAACATCCGAAGTGTTCGATCATTTTCTATAAGAATTTTTCGAAAACATTGGGCAGCCGTCTTCTGGCAAGTTATGATTTTATTTCTTCCGCTTTACCGCCGTCATGAAAAAGATGATGATAACTCCTTCAAATTGGGTGGGGACGGTAAGTAATTTATTAAAAATAATGAACAGCCGGAATCACCCAATGGCACGTTTCATAATATAGGCCTGCTCAAAGATCTCCTCTCCAACGCAAAGCCTCCCGGCGATGCCGCTGATCCTGGCTGTGGTTCAGGTCCCGCGGCAGTTCAACGAATAAGGTGACAGTCTCTTGGATGCGGTCAGGAAAGTTTCCACTGCCCGGTGAGTGCCAATCTCCTCCACCTGTTTGACATTTTAAGAACATTCTTTTGCAACCTGCCGAACATTGCTGTGTCTATTCCATTAAACAGTTGACGGGTGATTCCTAAATATCATAAAAGATGATATGTCAAATAAATTCAAAACAAAGCATAAAATCCAATGACCAGTTTATTAATTGCTTTAAAAATTATTCCAATGATTTTCGCTGCCCTGTTCCCGGTTGTCAATCCAATTGGAACCGCCCTAATTCTTTACGGAATGACCAGAGGGGTTGACGATCAAACATGGAAATCGGTTTCGAGAAACATTGCGCTGTATGCGTTTTTTTTGTTATCCGTTTTCTTTTTTTTCGGCGGTTACATTTTGAAGCTGTTTGGAATTTCCATTCCGGTCGTTCAGTTTTCTGGTGGGATTACATTGGCATTGATGGGGTGGGGGCTTTTGAACCAGAAGGAGACCAGTGATTCCGTCACCACAGAGAGCGACCCTGAATCCTCAATAGAATTGAAGACGTTTTACCCCTTTACCTTTCCTTTGACAGTTGGTCCGGGAGGGTTGGCGGTTGTGTTGACCTTCAGCGCCCATTTAAATCGTGAATCCGGACTTCTCTTAACAGTGGAAAAAGGTTCAGCTATTGTCGGCATTTTCCTGACATGCCTGGTTGTTTCCATTTGCTACCGAAAATTTAAAATTATGACCAAGAAATTTTCCGCTGCCGGCGCTTTGGCAATATCGAAAATTCTTGCTTTTTTTGTTCTTTGCATCGGAGTTGAAATTGCCTGGGCAGGCTTTAAAGCCCTTGGTAAATAATTACTTGCTCCGCTTGTTGCAGCCTGCATATCCCTCAGGTATAAGGATGTGATATTCGAAGTTCATCAATTCTATTCAAGTATTGAAGGTTACACAAGATAATCGTTTCTATAACTTAAAACGAAATAAAGGAGAAAACACGGCATGAAAAAATTCTACTCGGCATTGATTGCAGGCGTTTTTATGGCAGGGCTTTGCTGCTCCTGCGCAACAACCGACCAGCAGTCAACAAACGCAGACAAACCGGGTGGTATCGTTGCTGACGTAGCTGTATACAGAGCCACGGTCTATGCCATTAATTATGAGGCCCGCACCATGGTTGTCAAAGATGCGCAGGGCAATTCTCATTCCATCAAGGCAGGGCCGGAAGTCGTCAATTTTCCCCAGATTAAGGTTGGCGATGAAATCATTGCGGAAGCATCACAGTCTATCGCTATCTTTGTCGACAAGCCTGAAGCCAAGCCCGCTGCCTCTGCAAGTCTGAGCGGCGAGGTAATGCTTGCTCCATTGGGCGCCAAGCCCGGCATGGTTGCATCGAAAACGATAGAAATTACGGCTACAGTTCAAAATATCAATTACAACACGCGCACCGTGACCCTTATGAAACCGGATGGCACAATCACAACCACGAAGGTAGATCCACGCGTTAAGAAATTCGACAATATTAAAACAGGCGATCAGGTGTATATGCAACTCACCGAGGAAATTGCGATCAGAGTTCAAACCCAAAATTAGCCCGGATCGCCCGGCACCCGGATTTGCTTTTCTTGATCGGTCAAAACAAAAAACCTCAAATCTGTAAATTTGTTTATTCAGCGTAAGATATGTTCAATAAAATTAATCTGGGTGAGATCGAGCGGGTGCGCCTTGTTCTGCGTGGCGGGTCGGCGATCGACTGGAGACGGCTGAATGTCTCATCGATTGATGAATGCCGTGCAATCCTGCAAGCCAATGCGTTTGATCCGGATGACCCTGCTGATGCAGCCCGTCTTGCTGATATCCGCCAACGCGCCATTGACTATCTGGAACGTAATTTCGGGTTCACTTTTGCCGCTGAAATTGTCGATTCGCCCCGGATGATTGATCTTATGCTCCTTTCCGCCGGAAAGGACCCGGTGCTGCAGCCTCAGGCATGTACGGTACTGAAACTCATGCATGTCATCCATCACTTGGATGCTCGGAAACTCCGGCATAAACTGGCTGTATCGGACCATGAGCTTTATCACCTGGTCGAGGAAAAGGCCATGGCTGTCGCACGGGACATGAAAGATCTCGGATTTCAGATTGTGGTGTTTGCCAGCAGTCAGAAAACATACGATTCCCTTATCACGAAACTTATCAGCAAAAGGCAGACGATCCGGGCGCATGTATTCGATATGCTCCGCTTTCGCATCGTAACAAAAACCATTCAAGACATCGTCCCGGTGGTCGCTTATTTATGTCAGCACCTTTTCCCATTTAACTACACGGTCCCGGGCGAAAGCCGTAATTCAATCTTTAATTTCCCGGACTTTGTCCGGGCCAACCCCGACATTTCGCCCCTGATACCGAAACTTCAGATCAGCCTTGAGTTCGAGGATGAGATGCGTCCGTTAGCGGATGCAAATACGAGCAATGAATTCCGGACAGTCAAATTCGTTGCAGATGTGCCGATCCGCGTGGATGAACAGCGGCTGCAATCATGGGCGCCCGGTGGAGGCGCAGCACCTGGAATCATCTACATGCTTGCAGAATTTCAGATAGTTGACCAGGCTACCCATCGAAGAAACGACTGCGGCACAGCATGCCATGAGAAATATGAAGCCCGCCGGTTGGCAAAAGTACGCAGGCGACTTGTCCAGGGGAGAATGAAATGGAGAGACACAGACGGCTTATAGCCAATGTCGATCCAGGGCAACCGATCGGCGGATCTTACAGGAAACAAGTGGAAGATTGGGGGAGCAGAGAATATGAAAATACTTTTTGCCGCTCATGAGCGCAGCTGGGGTGGATTTTTTGGCATGATCCGATCCGAACTGCCCGAGCATCAATTTGAAGCAACCGGAAGATTCGGGGTGGACAGCCTGAAAGGCTGCGATATTCTGATCCCCACCATGTGTCAGGTGACCCGGGAACTGCTTGAAACCGGTGATCGTCTGAAACTCATCCAGCAATGCGGATCCGGACTGGAAGGTGTTGATATCCCGGCTGCCCTGGAACGGAACATTCATGTCGCCAATGTCCCCACTGACTTATCCGGCAATGCCGGATCCGTGGCGGAATTAGGGATTTTCATGCTGATCGGGCTCTCGAGAGATCTGCGAGGCATGGCAAAGAGCTTGGCAAATTGCAAAATGGGAGAGCCGCAGGGAAGGGCCCTGAGCGGCAAAACCGTGGGACTGGTGGGCTTGGGCGGCATCGGGCAGGCGATCATCGGCAGACTCAAGCCATTTGGTGTGCGTTTGATTGCGATCAAACGAAGCGACCCGGAAAAAGCAATGAAAGCGCACGGACTGGAATGGGTCGGTACCCCCGGGGATTTGTCGGAGCTGCTGGGTCGATCGGACTTTGTGATACTTTGTCTGCCCGTTTCCAATGAAACCCGGTACCTCATGAATCGTGAAACATTCTCTCATATGAAGCAAGGCGCTTTCCTGATCAACCTGGCAAGGGGGGGACTCGTGGATCGCGATGCGCTTGCGGATGCTCTTGCCTCCGGCAAAATCGCGGGAGCCGGTTTGGACGTTTTCTGGGAGGAACCCCCGGACCCGAATGATCCCATTTTTGCGTACAATGTGCTGGCAACGCCACATATTGGCGGTTCAACGGATGTTTCGATGCAGGGAATTGTCAAGGCGGTGGCTGAAAATATCCGCAGAATCGAAAACAACATAAAGCCGCTCCATCTGAAGAGGTAATGAGCTTAACTGCCCGTCATTGCGACAGTATTCATTTATTGCCCTATTGAAGACCATAAGGTGCGCTCAAGAATTTGTGCAAGAAGTGTAACCCCGTCAAAATATGAATTACGAATACCCTGTGAAAATTTCGGGATTCGCGGCGGTCCAGGCCTTATCGAGCTCTTCCATGTCGATCTCCCGGTCTTTTTTCATCAACTCCTCCAGATTGGCATTGTGCTGCTGGTACATGGAAAAGTATTTGTCCTCATCCTGGCGATTCATCCGGTACAGCTCCGGCATGGCGTCCCTGTCCTTTTTTCGAAACAGCCGCCTGATTTTGTAGGCTTCGTACGGGTCGAACCCGAGCAGCTGCAGGGCGTCCTGGCCAAGCGTCAGGGCGGTCCCGAATGTTTCCCGGCGGATGGTGGAGATGCCCAGGTCCATGAACTCAAACGCTGCACGCCGATCCACCGCACTGACTGCGATCTTGAGTCGCGGATAATGCTTTTGCACCAGTTTGACCAGTTCCATCGATTTTTCATGATCGCCAAGGGTGATGATGATCAGCTCGGCGTGGGCAGCACCGGCCGATTCCAGTAGATCGAGGCGTGTGGCGTCACCGTAATAGACTTCAAAACCGAATCGGCGCAATATCTCCACGTTGGCTTCGTTGTGATCGAGAATGGTCGGCTTGATGCCGACGGAGATGAGCAGCCGGCCGAGATCCGTGCCCAGTCGGCCAAACCCGGCCAGAATGACCGATCGCCCTTTGTGTTCGATGGTGTCCGCCGGACGCAGGATCCCGGAAGACTTCAGGCGAGGCGAGATCAGACGCTCGTGCATCAGAAAGAGCAGGGGAGCCAGAAACATGGATATGGCCACGACGCAGATAAGCGTCTCGGTCAGCGGCTGCGGCAGAACGCCATTCAGCCTGGCGAACTGGAAAAGGACAAAGGCGAATTCTCCGCCCTGAGCCAGGGCGAACGCAAAAAGCCAGCGCTCGTTTCCGGGCATTCTGAATGTTTTGGCGATGCCGAGCAGCACGATGGCTTTTGTCAGCATCAGCGCGGTCACCAACCCGACGATCAGCCAGAACTGTGCGAGAACAAGAGTGAAATTGAGGCTGGCGCCGATGGAGATAAAGAATATGCCCAGCAGAAGTCCCTTGAACGGCTCGATATCGCTTTCCAGTTCGTGCCGGTACTCACTGTCGGCAAGCACGACCCCGGCAATGAAGGCGCCCAGTGCGGGCGACAGGCCCACGGCAGTCATCAGCAGGGAAATGCCGATGACCAGCGCCAGGGCCGCCGCAACAAAGATTTCCCGCACGCGTGCGGCGGCGATGGCGCGAAATAAGGGTCTGCTGGCATATCTTCCGAGTACATAGATAAAGGCAATTGCCAGCACAACGACAATGAGGCGCTGGTAGGCAGGAAGCGCGGTGATGTCAAAAAGTCCGCTGCCGTGACCGGTACGGAGGGCCACTGCCGTTGTTGTCAACAGCGGCATGATTGCCAGCATGGGAATGACAGCCAGGTCCTGAAACAGGAGTACGGAGAATATCGACTGGCCCGGTGAGGTGCTGATCAGCCCCTTTTCGCGCAGGGTCTGCAGGACGATGGCCGTGGAAGACAGGGCCAGAATGAGCCCGATGGCAACGGCCTGCCGCCAGGGCAGGACAAGCGCGGTAGTCAGCCCTATCATCGCGGATGTCACCAGAACCTGGCTGCCGCCCATGCCCAGAATCGGCGTGTGCATCTGCCAGAGCAAGGATGGTTTGAGTTCCAGGCCGATCAGAAATAGCATCATCACGACCCCGAATTCGGTGAAATGCATCACCGCTTCGATATCGTCGATGAGAGACAGACCGAACGGTCCAATGACGATACCGGCGATCAGATATCCGAGAACGGAGCCCAGCCTGCATTTGCGGGCAACCGGAACTGCGATTGCCGCGGCGGCAAGATAAATGAGCAGCTTCAGCAGAAACGCTTCCATGGTTTAAGCCTCGTTGATGATGGTTGTGTCAAGCGACTGGTTGAGCAACTCGCCACTTCGGACCTGATCCAGGTTTAATCGATTGTCCCGCAGAGCGATGAGCGTTCGGCGGTAATCCTCGGCGTGTCGAACCCGCTCTGTTTTCGGAACCCCCCGGTAAATGCCAAGTACCGCAAAAGGCGGCAGCCAGTCCATTCCGCACTGGTTGGCGGTTGCCCGGTAAGGCGTGGTCAATTCTCTGATGGTGAACTGATTCGATCCGTTTGCGCGATAATTGACGGAATCGCCTCCGGCGGTCAATGCCTGAAAGGTGATTTTGCCTGCCAGGGCACGCCGGGTAGCACCGTACGCCCAGCCGTATTCAAGAACCAGGTCAAGCCATTCCTTGATGATGGACGGGGTTGAATACCAGTAGAAAGGGTGCTGGAAGACAATGACGTCATGGCTTTCACAAAGCTGCTGTTCTTGGGAAACATCGATGAGAAAGTCGGGATAGCTGGCGTAGAGGTCGTGAAAGGTAATCCCCTCCAGTGTTTCCACGGCCTCGCGCAGGGCGGCATTGATGGCTGAGCGTTTGAAAGCCGGATGGCCGAAGAGGATCAAAATCTTTTTCATATCTGCCTCCGTTTCTGATGCTGCGGCGCATAGATTGCCTTATTCCATCTATCCGCCGGTTCAGGCATTTGGAAAATCCGGATGAATAGTGACATGACGGATCATTCCCGGGAATTCCAGGCAAAACTCTGGTGCACCTTATCAACAATTAATAAAAAAATACACAGGGAGTTCATAGCTGTGAACAGGCACGCAGATCATAATTTAATTTGAAACTATATGTCTGAAGGCGTAATAATGGAAGAAGCCATGGTTCACTTGAAATCGCCGGGGTCAGCTGTTTATCTGCGGATCGGATTGGATTCGCAGAAAGCCCGCTTTGCGTTCGGTCTGAAAGGGGGGTGCAGCGGATGCCTGGCTCGGAAGAGGTGGTCATGGCAGTTCGGGATGCAATGAACCAATGGACAACTCAAAAAACCAGGTAATAAAATAAAATGAACAACGCATCGACCTTAATCTGGGGAGTGATTTTCGGCTCAATCGGTTTAGGTTTTTTTGTTTATGGCAAAAAACAAAAAGCGGTTATCCCGCTTGTTAGCGGCATCGGATTAATGCTATTTCCGTATTTCATATCAAATATATACGTCCTTGTTCTTTCAGGTAGTGTTTTGATCGTATTGCCTTTTGTTATTAAATTTTAGACGGATAGTTGCCGTCGTCTCGCTGATCAAGGAGGATAATAAAATGAAAAAATGGATGAAATATTGTACCGTTCCAGCGTTATTCTTTGCAACGCCCGCATATGCATCTGCCATGACGCAATTTGAACCTTTTGTTCCAATGCTGATGTCCTTCCTGTTTCTACTTGTATTGTTTCTGGTTTTCCGGGAAGTCGTGTGCTGGTATTGGAAAATTAATGTCAGAATAGAGCTGCTTACTGAAATAAGAGATTTGCTGAAAAATCAGGCGAAATAACGCAATGCATGGAAAATACGATCCGCTCTCTTTTCAAAGATATCATACTGAATTCCGGGGACCCCCACGTAATTTCTTGCTGACTTCGAATTTGTTCAAGAAATTTAGTATGCTGTCACCAGATATCATGCCCCTCTGATAAATTGACAAGGAAACAGACGTGAAAATAAGGCCTTTTCAATTGCAGGATCAACAAAGCGTTGTGAAGCTCTGGAACAAATGCGGGCTTGTCGTATCACACAATAATCCCATCCGGGACATTGATCGCAAGTTGATGGTTAACCCGGAATGGTTTTTGATCGGTGAACTTGACGGCGATGTGATAGCAACATGCATGGCCGGGTTCGAAGGTCATCGGGGTTGGATCAACTACCTGGCGGTCAGACCTGATTTACAGGGCCATGGATTTGGCAAAATGATCATGGAGCGCGCAGAGACGATGCTTAAAGCTGCAGGATGTCCGAAGATCAATCTGCAGATTCGGTCTACCAACCAGAAAGTCATCGGTTTCTACCAAAGTTTAGGGTACAGGCAGGATCCTGTGGTATGTATGGGCAAGCGACTGATACCCGATAATTCGAGTGCTGACGAAGGAAGTGGTTATATTCCGTAAATTCCGGATAAACCGCACTTAATTCCTGCCTGACTTTGTCTTTGTTCAGGAATTAACCAAGATAAACGCATAAAAACGCAATATTTGGACGGCTTTGTGAAAAGTTCGCAGGCAAGGCGCGTAAATTCAGAAAAACGGCAGTTTTATTAGGGAGAATTAAACGTGTATATCAAAAAACTAAAAAATATCACCGATTCAGGCTGCGACAGTGCAATCACCCGACGGGAATTTTTGTATTATTCGGCCGGGACAATCGGTGCCATAACGATGAGTTCAATAGCATTCGGGGGCGTCGGCGCAGGTAAAGGCGACACCGGGATACAGCATTATCCGATTCGCCCTGAAGTCACCACGACGCTTCAGGAGATGATTGCGTTTCCCAAGACCCTGCCAGGTCTGACTAAACCACAGATTTCCCAGGTCGAACAATATGCCAAGTTTGGCTATGGCAACTGGACGGTCGGCTCACCGCTTCCGTTGATGCCGAGAACGGATCTCATGCCAAAGAGCTATAGCATGCCGTCGCCTGACCGAAAAACCAAGCTCATCACCTTCTTTACTTTTTCCGATATTCACATCACGGACAAGGAAGCGCCGAATCAACTGATCTATTTTCAACAGGCCGAGCGATTCGCCTACAACAATACGTCAATCTATTCGCCGGTGATGATGGGCACCACGCATGTATTGGATGCAGCGGTTCAAACGGTTAACGCACTTCACAAGCAGAACCCGTTCGATTTCGGCATCTCGCTCGGCGACACCTGCAACAGCACATCGTACAACGAACTCCGGTGGTATATCGACGTCATCGACGGCAAAGTCATTGTACCCAGCTCCGGCGCCCATCTCGGCGCTGATAGCGTTGGCTACCAAAAACCGTACCAGGCCGCCGGACTGGACAAGTCCATCCCCTGGTATCAGGCGATGGGCAACCACGATCATTTTTATATTGGGTCGTTTCCCGTGGATGCGAATCCGGCGCTGGGCATTCGACAATCGTACCTTTCCGATTCTGTCTGGTCCATTGCCAACATTCTTGTCCCGGATCTGAGTACATTTCCCGTTTTGTTCAACAATGAGGGGATGACTGCCAAGCCGCAGTTTTACACGGGCGTTATCGATGGTTCGACCCCGTACGGAAAAATCACTTACGCGGGGCCGGCCGACGATCCGTCATTTGCTGCCGGCTCACCGAAGGTCGCCGCCGATCCGGATCGTCGTTCGCTTGTGAGGACGGAGTGGATACAAGAATTTTTCAAGACAACGACCAAGCCGCTCGGCCACGGCTTCAATCTGGTCGACACAAGCAGTCCGCCAGGTTTTACTTGTTACAGCTTCGTTCCCAATCCAAATATACCGCTCAAGGTGATCGTGCTGGACGATACACAAAGGGAAGACGACGGATCGAAAGACATCCATGGCCATGGGTATCTGGATACTCAGCGTTGGGCGTGGCTGCAAGCCGAACTGGCCAAGGGTCAGGCCGATGACCAGTTGATGATTGTCGCAGCCCATATCCCCATTGGTGTTGCGCCCATCGGCTCGGAAATGGAATGGTGGGGCGAGACGACAAACATCACGCCCCGGCACCAGAACGCCGTGAACCTCGCTGACTTGGTAAAGAGGCTGCAGAACACGCCGAATCTGCTCATGTGGATTGCCGGACATCGTCACGTGAATACCGTGAAGGCCTTTCCCTCTGCCGATCCAGCCAAGCCGGAGCAGGGCTTCTGGCAGGTGGAAACCTCATCGTTGAGGGATTTTCCCCAGCAGTTCCGGACTTTCGATATCTATCTGAACAGCGACTACACCGTATCAATTGTCACGGTTAACGTGGATCCGGCAGTCGCTGAGGGAACGCCTGCAGCCACATCGCGCAAACACGCCATAGCGGTGCAGCAGATCATCCAGAACGACTTGAATCCGAATTGCCCGAACAACTTGACGGCCGGCGGCACCGGCAAGCTCCCCGTGCCGAGCATGGATCCAACCCGGCCACAGAGCGATGCACCCGACACCAACGATCCGACGATCACGTATGTGGATTTAAGCAACGCCGCAGCTCCCGTACCCTGCCACGGTTCCTACAACGCAGAACTCTTCAAGAAGTTAAGTCCGCAAATGATCCGTGTGTTGAAAAAAACGATAGGGGACAGAAGTGGCTCGGAAAGGGCATGATGGTTCGGGGTCTGTCCGCAAAATGTAATATCCCATCGGTGTCGTTAATATTTCCGAAAATGCTGAAGACATGACGAATACTCCGGGATTTTCTGCTACTCCGCATTTAATTATTGACAACATCCCGAACATTGATGTTTATACACCTTGTCGCGGACAGTAAAGACCGTTGCTACAAACAAGAGAGAACGGGACGATCTTTAGAGTCCGCTCTTTTTTGGGGTTCAGTCATAGACCCATTTGGGTCATCAAACCCTGCATATTCGCCGAATTTTTTTCGAATGTATTAATCTTATTGTTTTCCGAAAGGATCGACCATGAAAATGATTAAAAATGTCAGCTTGTTGCTTGTGTGCTTATCTCTGCTGTTACCGTTCAACACGGCCCTGGCCAAAACCGTCATCAAAATCGCCAATGCCGGTCCGGACAATCCGGAAAACCGAACGGTTAAAGCCCTGGCAGTCTTCAAGAATCGCGTGGAGAAAGGCACCGGGGGCGAGGTGGAAGTCCAGGCGTTTCATGCCAGCAAATTGGGCGATGAACGCGAAGCCCTGGAGGGTATCCGCATGGGCACGATTCAGATGGGCACCCTTTCTGCCGGTCCGGTTCCGGGGTTTTACCCCGAGGTGATGATCTATGATATTCCCTATCTGTTCAGCAGCGCCCCGGCCGCCTGGGAATTTTTCAAAAGCGACTCGGCCAAGGAGTTCTCTGACGGGTTTTTGAAAAAGACAGGCGTACGCATCCTGGCCACCACTGAAAACGGCTACCGCCATTTCACGGATAATGCAAGGCCTATCAAAAGCCCGGAGGACATAAAGGGCTTGAAGATCCGCACCATGCAAAATCCCGCCCACATTGCCATGGTCAAGGCCCTTGGCGGGGATCCGACGCCCATCGCCTTCAGTGAGTTATACATGGCCCTGCAGCAGAAGGTGGTGGATGGCATGGAGTGCCCCATCGTGCTGATCAACGATATGAAGTTTTACGAAGTCCAGAAATATCTGGTTCTGGACGGGCATCTCTATAATCCGTTGTTCATCTTCATCAACGACAAATTCTTCAATGAAAAATTGACCCCCGAACAGAGGAAGGTCGTTCAGGATGCCGCCATAGAACTGGCCGTGATTCATGACGGGTTCAGCCAGGAAGCCAACATCAAAGGTATTGCCGAACTCACGGCCAAAGGCATGGAAATCTATCAGCCCACGGCCCAGGAAATGAATGCATTCCGCAGTGTGGCCCAGCCCGCCGGCCTGGAATTCATCACCGAAAAAATCGGCAAGGAATGGGTGGATAAGGCTCTCAAGGGCGCCGCGGCAGCCGAAGCCAAGGTCGCCGGCAAAAGCGATGAAATCATTCAGAAGCTGATCAAGGATGCCAATGAGAAGTATGCGGCCATCAAGTAGGCTGGACGCGAATTAACCCACAGATTGTCTATTCTGTATCATCAGCGGCGAAGCACCTGATAGGTTCTTCGCCGCATTTATTGTGGTGTGTTGTAAAATGAAAACACTTTCCTATTGGGTGAACATGCTGGCCAACGGGCAAATCAAACTGTGTTCAGGGTTGTTGTTTGTCCTGGGCCTGCTGATGACCGTGGTGATTCTCCTGCAGGTCTTTTTCCGTTTCGTGGTTCAGGTTCCCTTCCCTTGGAGCGAGGAATGTGCACGATATCTGATGATCTGGATGGCCATGTTCGGCAGCGTGGCGGCGCTGCGTATGGGCCGCCATCTTGGGGTACGGGTGCTGGTGGACAGGTTGCCGGAACGCACCTATGATCTCATCGTGCCATTCCTTCAGCTGGCTATGATTTTTTTTCTGGGGGTTATCGGTACGCAAGGGTTTGATCTGGCCCTTGCCAATTTAGATCAGACGTCCGCAGCCATGGAAATTCCCATGCTGATCCCGTATCTGGCCATTCCCGTGGGATCATGGATGATGATACTGGATGTCGTAGCGGATCTGTTTCAGGACTTTTTTCCGACCAGCGCCGGATCTAACGCCAAAATCGCCACCACCACGCTGGAACAATTGCCGCCCGTGAACACCGGCGGAAGCGGAGACGCATAACGTGATCTTGATTATTTCCGCCACCTTTCTGTTGACCCTTGCCCTGGGATTTCCGGTAGCCATCTGCCTGGGGATCACCTCCATGGTGGCCCTGTGGCTTGGAGATGTACCAATGCTCCTCATGGCCCAACGCATGTTCACGGGCATGGATTCCTTTCCCCTGATGGCGGTGCCGTTTTTTGTGCTGGCCGGCGAGTTGATGAATCGCGGTGGAACCACCCGCCGGATCATCGATTTTGCCAATATACTGGTGGGGCGGATCCCCGGTGGACTGGCCCATACCAATATCGTGGCGTCGATGTTCTTCGGCGGGATCAGTGGTTCTGCCGTGGCCGATGCCGCGGCCATCGGGACGATTCTGATTCCGGGAATGACCCGCAAGGGATTTCCTCTGGGATTCAGCGCCGCAGTCACGGCGGCTGCATCCACCATGGGGCCGATCATTCCGCCTTCCATCCTGATGCTCATCATGGGTGTCACCACCGGGATATCCATTGGCGGCCTGTTTGCCGCCGGAATCATTCCCGGTGTCCTGATGGCGCTCTCCATGATGGCCTACAGCTATTTCGTCGCCGTACGCCGCAACTTTCCCCGGGAGGAACTGACCTTCAGCCTCGGGCTGCTGTGGAAGGAATTTTGTGCCGCCGGACCGGCACTGCTTGCGCCGGTCATTATTCTCGGCGGGATCCTCGGGGGGGTTTTCACGCCCACAGAGGCGGCGGCGGCGGCCGTGCTGTACGCCTTTATTCTCGGCAAGTTCGTCTATCGCGAACTGCAACTAAAAGAGGTCCCCCAAATTTTTATCCAAAGCGGCATCACCACGGCGGTCCTGCTGCTGATCATCGCCATGGCCAATATATTCTCCTGGGTTCTCACGTCCGAACAAATTCCCACCCGGATCGCGGATCTCATGCTGAAGATCACCCACAATCCTTATATCATCCTGATTCTAATCAATATATTTCTGCTCTTTGTGGGGATGTTCATGGAGGGGGGCGCTGCCATCATCATTCTGGCTCCCACCCTGCTGGCCGTTGCCAAGACCGTGGGGATCGATCCCATGCATTTCGGGTTTTTGATGGTATTCAACCTGGTGGTCGGTCTGCTGACGCCGCCTTTGGGTGTCTGTCTGTTCGTGGTCTGCGGCATAACGAATCTGTCGCTGCCGAGAATGTCCCGGGCAACATTTCCGTTCATGGTTCTTGAAATCGGCTTGCTGTTGCTGGTGACCTACTGCCCTGCCATCGTATTGGTGATCCCTCGATTATTGGGCTATATGTAGTGCCGGTCGAGCCGGCGGACGGACCCGGCAACAAACCTGGTATGACTCAAAAGGAACAATGTATGAACGAAAAGATCGTCCGGCGCGTCCGGAATCTGAGTTACAGCGTCATCCGTGACATGACACAACGGGCGGCTCGATACGATGATGCCATTCTCTTGAGTATCGGCGAACCGGATTTCGACACGCCGGAGAACATCTGCCGTCAGGCCATGGCGGATGTTCTCCACGGCTGCACCCACTATACCCATGCCCAGGGAATTATCGAACTGCGCCAGGCTCTGGCTGCAAGAATTCTCAACCAGAGCGGCCGGCAGGTGGACACCGACCAGATCATCGTGACCCATGGCGGAGTGGGCGGCATCATGGGGGCGCTGCGCACCCTGGTGGAGGAAGGGGACGAAGTACTGGTTCCGGAGCCTCACTATCCGGATTATCGCGCCCATATCGCCTTTGCCGGCGGAACCATCCAACCGGTGGTAACCTGCTTTGAAGAAGGCTTCATTCCCCTTGCCCGGCATGTCGAAGCAGCCGTCACCCCCAGGAGCCGCGTGCTGCTGCTCAACTCGCCCAACAATCCCACCGGAGCCGTGATTCCGGGTCCTGTCCTGGACGATCTGGCGCAGGTGGTCCGGCAACATGATCTGCTGGTGATCTCCGATGAGGTGTACGACGAGATGATTTTTCAGGGTGAATTCCAGTCCATTGCCACCCGCCCGGGCATGGACGGGCGCACCGTGGTGGTCAAGTCTTTTTCCAAAACATTTGCCATGACCGGCTGGCGCATCGGGTACAGCTATGGCCCTGCCTGGATCATGGAACAGATGCTCAAGGTGGTGAACTACTCCACCCTCTGCGCCAATACCATGGGCCAGCGTGCCGCCCTGGCGGCATTGAGCGCCGATCCCAGCCCCTTTTTGGCCATGCGCGATGAATTCGCCCGCCGTTCGTCTCTGGTCTGCGAACGATTGAACCGGATGCCGGGAATCAGGGCACTGCCGCCTTCGGGAACATTTTATATTTTCGTGGATATCAGACAGATCACCAACGATTCCAAGGCGTTTCGCTCTGGAGTTGTTGGAGCGGGAACATGTGGTGGTGGTGCCTGGATTTGCCTTCGGCACTTCCGGAGAGGGATGCATTCGACTGGCCTGCACGGTGGGCTGCGATCGTTTGAGTGAGGCCATGGACCGGCTGGAACGTTTCATGAATCAGTACGCCGGGAGTCGGCATGGCCAGGGTTGATGCTGCGCTGATCCGCGGGCTGAAAGCCATTGTCGGCGAACGCCGCTGCCTCACCGCACCGGAAGATCTGCGCTGCTACTCCTACGACATGTTTGCCCGCGGCCTGCCTGAAGCCGTGGTGCTGCCGGAAAACAACGACGAGGTCTGCCGGATGATGGCGCTGGCCTAATACCCATGGGGTTCCGGTGACCCCCCGGGGAGCAGCCTCTTCCCTGACAGGCGGACCGGTGCCTGTCAGGGGCGGCATTGCGTTGAGCCTGGCGCGCATGAACCGGATCCTGGAAATATCTCCCCTCGATCGGCTGGCCCGGACAGAGCCCGGTGTGGTCACTGGCGGAATTTCAAAAGGCCCTGGCCCGCAGGCATCTTTTCTATCCACCCAACCCCACGTCCGCGGCCTATTGCACCCTGGGCGGCAACGTGGCCACCAATGCCGGCGGCGCCAGCGGCGTCAAATACGGCGTGACCCGGGACTACCTGCTTGGGCTGAAGGTCGTCCTGCCCAACGGCGAGATTCTGGAAACCGGCGGGCGGTGCCTCAAACGCGTGACGGGATATGATTTTACGCAGTTGCTGTGCGGCAGCGAGGGACTGCTGGGGGTCATCACGGAGATCACCTTCAAGCTGCTGACGCCGCCTGAGGCGGTGCAAACCCTGCTGGCCTATTATCCCACATTGGAACAGACGGGACAGGCGGTGGCCGAGATCATTCAGGCCGGCATGATTCCCGCCACTCTGGAGCTGATGGACGAATTTTTCCTTCGGGCCGTGGAACGGGTGTACGGCCTGAAATTCCCTGCCGGGGCCGCTGCGGCGCTGCTTATCGAACTGGATGGCCCGGCTGTAATCCTGCCCGGACAGCAGGCCCAGGTGGAGGCCCTCTGCCGGAAAGCGGGCCCCTTGGAATTGCGCTGCGCCCGTAACGAAGCCGAGCGTGAGGTGCTCTGGCAGGCTCGCCGGGGCGGCACCGCGGCCCTGGCGCGTCAGTCCAAGTTTATCCTTTCCCTGGATTACGCCGTACCTATTTCTGCCATTTCCCGGGCCGTGCGCAGCATCCAGGATCTGGCCCGCCGGCGGGAACTGGATGTGGTGGTCATCGGCCATGCCGGCGACGGCAATCTGCATCCCATGTTTATCTATGATCCCGATGATCCCGTTCAGCGCCGCAAATACCGGGAAGCGGAAGACGAGCTGTGCGACCTCATGCTCTCCCTGCACGGCACCCTGTCCGGCGAACACGGGATCGGTCTTGAAAAGGCCAAATATCTTCACCGGGAACTTTCGCGGGTGGAACTGGACCTGAGCGCCGGGTTGAAGCGGCTGTTCGACCCCCGATCCATCATGAATCCCGGTAAATGTGAAAGTATCACCACCCCATGAACACGGTCCCGGCCGGAGACGACATCCCGTGTGAGCGCTGCGGCCGGTGTCTGGCCGTCTGCCCGGTGTATGACGTGGAGCGGATTGAGACGCTTTCCCCGCGCGGGCGCCTGGATCTGATTCACGGCCTGGAATCCTGCGAGCTGGTCACCGGCCCCCGGTATCATGAAGCGCTTTTTTCCTGCCTGCAGTGCCTGGCCTGCTTCGATGCCTGCCCCAAGGGGGTGGATGCCTCGGGCCGGATCCTGACCGCCCGCACCCGATTGACAGCCCGCGATCGGGTAAAGGGCCGCCTGGAGCGGGCCATGCTGCGCACCGCGCTGAATCACCGCCCGTTTTTGGCCGGCCTGGCCCGGCTGGCCTCGCAGGTTCAGCAGCGGCTGCCCGCCAAAGAAGGCCCGGGTTCCCGCCATCTGCCGATGTTTCTGCCGGATCTGCTGGCCGGACGGCGCATTCCCGAAATCAGTGCGGTCAATTTGTTCCGGGGCCTGCCCGAAGTGTTGCCGGCCGACCCCGGCGCTGATTATCACGGACAGGTGACCTTTTTCACCGGCTGTTATTTCGGTCTGGTGGAGACCGGTCCGATCCTGTCCGCGCTAAGGGTTCTGGCCTTCAACGGCTGGGAGGTGCGGATTCCCAGAACCCAGAGCTGCTGCGGCGCCGTGGCCCTTCTTGCCGGTCACGCCGATCTTGCCCGGCGTCTGGTCGCCCGGAACCTTTCTGCCCTTGCCGGAGACGGACCGGTGATCACGGCCTGCGCCACCTGTGGCCGCACCCTTCGTCGGGAATACCCGCCTCTCCTCAAGACCAGCAGAGATGATTCCCGGTTTCGGGCGGCCGCGGCCCTGGCCGGGCGCACCCGCGATATCCATGAATTCCTGGGACAGTTGCCGGCGTTGCGGCAGGGGGTGCGAACCCGGCACCGGCGCGTCACCATCCACGATCCATGCCATTTGTCACGGGGGCAGGGGGTTCGGGAACAGGTCCGACGCATTCTGGCCGCTGTCCCGGGAGCGGAACTGGTGGAGATGGCGGATTCGGACACTTGCTGTGGCGGCGGCGGACTTTCCGGAATGAAACAGCCGGCCCTGTCCCTGGCAATCGGTGAAAAAAAAATCGCCGCCATTGAAGCCACCGGGGCGGATACGGTGGTGGCAGGCTGTCCGGGATGCCTGATGCAGATACGGGATCTGCTGTCTCGGCGCGGCAGCCGGATCCAGGCCCTTCACCCCATGGATCTGCTGGCATGGTCCTATGAAACATTCCCGCATCAAGGAGAAAATGGATGCTTGATCTGATCGCCTTCAACGGCATTATTCGTACCCAGGATCCCAAATGCGCCGAGGCCCAGGCTCTGGCCGTCAGCCGAGGACGATTTATCGCCGTAGGTAGCAACGCCGAAATTCAGGCCCTGCCGCGGGGTGCGGATTGCCGCGTGATTGATCTCACAGGGCGGCTGGTGCTGCCGGGGTTCACCGAGTCCCACATCCACCTGCTGGATTGGTCCCTGGGCCGGCGGCAGATCGATTTGAGGGGGCTCTCCTCGCTGGCGGACGCCCTGACGGCTGTAAAAACATATGCCGATGACCCGGCCCGCAACGATTTGCGTGGCGGCTGGATTCTCGGATTGGGCTGGAATGAATCCCTCTGGCCGGAAAAGCGCATGCCCACCCGGCAGGATCTGGATCAGATCTGCACAGAGCGGCCCATCATGTTGCTGCGTTCGGACCTGCACCTGGCGGTCGTCAACAGCCGGGCTCTGGCACTTGCCGGGATCGGACCAGACACACCGGATCCGGATCAGGGTGTCATCGGCCGGGATGCCACAGGCATGCCAAGCGGTATCCTGCAGGATCTGGCCATCAGTTGTGTCAAGGAACGGATCCCCAAACACACAGAGGATGAAACCCTGCTGGCCATCGCCGAAGCCCTTTCCGCCCTTTCCGCCCAGGGATTGACCGGCATCCATGATTTTCGCCTGATGGACGGGACCGAGGGGCCGCCCTGCCTGCGCATCCTGCAGCGCCTGCATGAACGGGGCGAATTGGCAATGCGGGTCTGGTGGCTTTTGCCGGACTATCTGCTGCCGGAAGCCGTTTCTCTGGGATTGCGAACCGGTATGGGCGGTGATTTTCTGCGCATCGGCCATCTGAAATTGTTTTCAGACGGCAGCCTTGGGGCCCACACCGCCTGGATGCAGGAACCCTACACCAATGGCGGCTGCGGCATCCCTCTCAAACCCATGACCGAGATCGCCCGTCTGGTTCGCATCGCCGAAGAAGCCGGAATCGCTGTGGCCGTGCATGCCATCGGCGACCGGGCCAACCACGAATTGATCGCGCTGTTTGATAAGCTGGAGCGGTCCCGGTCCGAGCACACCCGGCATATCATGGCCCGGGCGCCGCATCGCATCGAACATCTGCAGATGGTCCAACCTGAGGATATCCGGCGCCTGGGTCAACTCTCTGTAAAGGGATCCGTGCAGCCCCGGCAGGCCACCGACGATATTGCACTGATGGATCGTGAGATCGGAGAAAGAGACCGGATCTCCTACCGGTTTGGGGATATGCTGGCGGCCGGTGTTGAACTGGCCATGGGTTCCGACTGCCCGGTGGCCAACCCCAGTCCCCTGAACGGGATTCATGCCGCCGTAACCCGTCAGCGCGAGGATGGATCCCCGGCAGGTGGCTGGCATCCGGGGCAATGCCTCAGCGTGGACCAGGCGGTGCGGGGCTACACGGTCGGCCCGGCCCGGATAAGCGGCCGAGGTCACGAACTGGGAAGCATCACCCCCGGCAAACTTGCCGATTTCATCGTGCTGGATCGGGACATTTACCGTATCCCCCCCCGAGAGATTCTCACCAGTCGCGTAGAGCTGACCATCTGCGGCGGCCGGGTGGTTTACGAAAGTGACAGCGGATTGCTGTAAGGCCTTAGCTCGATCAGGCAGCACAGCCTCGGGAAGCCTTACACAACACAGTATTGGAAACACCTCCATACGGTGGTATCAGGCAAGTTGTTGCACTTTTCGGCTTGTTGCCTCCAAGCGCTGTTAGAACGTCAGACAAACTGCCGCACTTGCTGAACTCGCAAAAAGTCAAAATTCAGACGGCATCGTAAAAAGTTCGCAGCATCCGGACTTTTTACGATGCCGGCACACTTCATTCCTGCCTTGTTTCGATTTTGGTCGGAAATAAAGTAAAGCGTCCCCAGATTTCAGAGATGGTTTTTGCCGATACCCCGTGGCGTGCTCCGGGTTCGTTTAATGGCTGGAAGGGGAAGCCTTAACGCTTCTTTTTTATACTTGTCTCGGTATAAAACGCGATTTCTTCTCCTTTTTCAAGGGCGAGCCGTAATTTTTTGTAATATTTCTTCCTTTCATCACTTTTGTACCAGTCGTCCCATTCCTCTTTGCTTTCCCAGATGCTGATAATGAGCATTTCATTGGGATCATAAAGATTTGTAATGGTCTTTCCGGATACATAGCCGGGCTGAACCGTTGCAAGGGCTCTCATTTCCGCGTTATGATACTGGGCCTCATGAACAAATTCGTCTTTAAAACGTCTGGTGGTGAGACTAGAATAGTCATTTTTTGACTCCTTTCCCGCTATCACGGATTTCCGGATAAGAATAACCAGAACACAAAAAAAATCATCGTTTAGGGTTATTTAGAGAAGTCACTTTTATGACATTTTACGTGTGAATTATCCTTGAATCCGGAGCGATACGTTGGCTATGATGTTCATATTTTCAAGGAAGAGCAAAATTCAGGTTGCATTGTTGGAATGGGATGTCAAAAAAGAAAAACTGATAGAGCTGACTCTTTTACTGTAATGAAGGAGGGTTTGAGTGTCAAGGATATTTTCTGTCCCGGTAAATTTGTTATACCTTTTCATGCAGAGCTGGCGGGGCATGTTTTCAGGAATTCCGGGGATACCGTAAATTTTTTCTGACATTGATTTGGTTGCGGGCATTCATGGGGCTTACTTACCGACTACTCCTGTGGGATGCCGGAAAAACTGGCTTCGCTGCCGATTTGCCCGTTTTGTTCTTGTCTTTCAAGGTGTCGCATATTATCGTTTGTATTCGAATTTTCAATAGATGAGCGAATAAATGGGGATGCATGAGAGTTCTATTCTGGTTTTGTGACAAATTTGCATGGACGCCGACAATAAAGACACTGGATGATGTTCCTGATTCAGGACCGGAACAATTGGAAAATGTCGTCGTCGCGTTTGTACATGTCGAATCCAGGGATATTCAGGAAGGCAGTTCTGCGGAAACGAAACTTGTAAAAAATGCCAAATGGCTTGCCCGTAAATGGGATGTAAAGAAAATACTGTTGCATTCATTCACCCATCTGGCTGAAGAAAAGGCAGAACCAGGCCAGGCAAAATCACTTTTGGACCGCGTCCAGGACAGGCTCCAAAAAGCAGAGTACGATGTGTCTCAAACGGCTTATGGGTATTTTAACGATCTGATCATAAAAGCAAAAGGCCACCCGCTTGCAAGGATTTTCAAGGAATTTTGATGAAGAAGGGGCCATCAGTAGGCGTTGCTGTAATTGTCATAAAAAACGGAGCAGTGTTGCTGGGGAAGCGAAAAGGCTCACATGGGTCAGGATCCTGGGCTTTTCCCGGTGGTCATTTGGAGATGAATGAATCGATAGAAGCATGTGCCAGGCGTGAAGTTTTTGAGGAAACAGGCATTTTAATCCATAATATCCGGTATGCAACTTTCACAAACGATATATTTCAAGAAGAGAAGAAACACTACGTTACGTTGTTTGTGGTTGCCGAATATCATGGCGGCGAGCTCCAGGTCAAGGAACCCGATAAATGTGAAAAATGGGAGTGGTTCATTTGGGGAAATTTTCCGGAAAACCTGTTTTTATCCTTAAAAAACTTATTGGCTCAAGGATTCCACATTCCGGGCTGTTATAACAAAGAAGGGCTTAAGTAAAGCGGGGTCGCAGATGCTCATGTTCAGGCAGTCCGTACTGCGATTCAAGATGAACTATTCAATCAGCGGCTGCACAAGTGTTTGAAAAATCTTTTCCGCCACCTGATCCATATGGTTTTTATCCGGTGCGTTACGGAAAATGCCGACAAGATCCCGGGCATATTGCCGGGCGGTTAAGAATCCTTTTTGTCGTGCCGTTTCAATTTTTTCCCAGTCCTGGTCTGATTCAAATATTTCGAAAGATTGACGAAGCTGTGGGAACAGCGGCAGGAAAAGACCGTCCTGGAAGGCTGCATAAAATCCCAGTCCGGCGGCATTTTTTGTAGAGATGATGTGTTCAAGCGTGCCACGGGACGCAGTATCCGCCAGAAGATCTTTCACGGTTCTTGCCAGAAGCTCAATCGGTGTATGCGGGAACTCGGCAACGATTTCCCTGAAAATCTGGCGATCAAACACCGTATCTTGTATTTCCCCGATCTCATGATGAATGTATGTCTGCTCCTGGATAGACAGGATGGATTCAAAATACGTTTTTCGGCTCTCAAGTCTTGTATCCGGCAGGCCGCATTGTTTTAATGCAAAATGCAGAAAGCGCTGTCCTGATTTTTTCAGGTAGACCATCTGGTCCCATAAAAAAAAGCAGGCGGCATCACGGCGAATCAGGATAGCGCCATCCTGATTCAGGGCCGGTATGGTCAACAGATCCCGGAGCAGTTCCTTTTCCAGAATCACGATGGGGATATCCGCCAGAAAGCGGGTTTCTTTTATGTGGGCAAGAAAGAAAGTGGGTTTCAGGGAATGGGCGTATCCTGCACCATAAAATAAATTAAGGGGGGATAAGATCCTGTTGATGGCTTCTGTATCAAAGGGGTCGTATTCCTTTTCAAACAGCGGCAGGGGGGCAAATGCCTTTCCCTCGATTTTCTCCCACAGCTGCTCTTTATGGTCAATCCAGTCCACAAGCTCTGATGGATTGTTTTCCTCCCAGGCAGGGAGGCTTTTTTCCCATTTGTTGAGATCCCTGAGGCGAAGAGCCATTCCGCAGATGGAAAAAATACCGGCACCTGAGGCGTCGGAAATATCACAATTGTCTTGTATCGTTTGTATGAATTGTTCCAGGTTCCTGTCTTGGGTCAAGGCATTCATTCCGATCATCCTGTATTGGCTTCTTCTGATAGCTGTTATGAAAATATATCTGAAAATAAGCATTTGTCCGAAAAAGTAAAAAAAGTTAATTGATAAAAACCAATAAAACGCGATAATGGCTGCCATCCACTGATTTTCCCCATTTTCGCAGCGCAAAAACAGTTTCAAAGAGGTGTTAAGAACATTGCAAACCGATAGTCGACGGATAAATGATATAAAGGCCATTGAGATTAATGACCATATCCTGGCCTTTTATGCCGGTCGTGATGGGGCACGGTTAATGGACGGGCCCAACTGGGTGGACGATGCCGCAATGAAGTTGGGGATTGCGACATACGCTGTTTATAAAAACGGCAGGGCCATTATTTACGATACCTTTGCAGATATCCGTCAGGCGATGTGGGTGAGAAATTTTCTTGAAAACAGGGGGATAAACCAATTTACGGTCGTATTGAGCCACTGGCATCTGGATCATATCGCCGGCAATGCAGTTTATTCGGGCTGCAATATTATTTCCAGCGCATTGACACGCGAACTTCTTTTAAAACATAAAACAGACATCGAGTCGGGGCGCATCGACGGACCTCCGGAAATCAAACCGCTTATTCTGCCCGGTGTTACCTTTGACAAGAAAGCAAGTCTGTATCTGGATGATCTTCTGCTGGAGCTGATCCATTTAAATATTCACAGCCGGGACGGAACGATCCTCTTTATTCCCGGCGATAAAATCCTTTTTGCCGGAGATGCGCTTGAGGATACCCTTACCTATATTGATGAGCCGGAGAACCTTGTCGATCATATCAAAAACCTGCAACACCTGAAGCAGTTTTCCATTTCCGCGATTTTTCCGAATCACGGCGATCCGAAGGTCATCGAAGCGGGGGGATATGGTAAAACGCTTATTGATGCCACGATTACTTATATAACCCGCATGCTGGACCGGGTTCATGATGCGGATTTCTTGAAGGGCTCTTTGAAATCATATCTCTGGAAGGAAATGGAGCAGGGACGGGTGCATTATTATGAACCCTATGAAGCGGTTCACAGCCAAAACCTGCAAAGAGTTTACGACTGTTACAAAAACAAACAACTCCGACTGGACATCCATTCTTGAAAACGTTGCGTTCCCCGATATGTATCAGATTCATCAAATATTTGATATTCCACATGCCATTGATGTGACAGAGGCTGTTAGCAGCGAGTGGGAGCGGCTTAATGGAAAGCTGGCGATACGGCCCGGTCAAGAGCGGTATCATGAAAATACTCGTCACAGGTATCTGCCGAAGCTTACTTTGGATAAGATTTATCTTCTGATTGTGGACGAAATGGGATAGGATGCAACCGGCTCACGGTTTTTCAAAAACAGCCTTCGGATAGAGGTCAAACATACTGTGCACTACCTTTGGCAGGCACTGCGATAATGGGCACATCTGATATGAAAACACTGGATGCGGAAAAATCTCGCGTCCGGGCTTGGGCGGGGGCATCCGGTAAGTGATGCTACAAACTGCGAGCATATTTACTGCTTTATTCTCAAATTCAATTGTTTTTTTGAGTCCGATATAGCGTTTTCCCTACAAAGGTTTTGTCATGGTAGAACAAAAAATAAAAATAGATGCTGTAGATGAAAGCAATGAAGACTATCGCTTAATAGTGGAAAACGCCAATGAGGCGATCCTGGTAGAGCAAGTCGGTGTACTTGTATTCTCAAATCCAAAAGCAGAAGCGCTTTTCGGCTATTCAAGAGCGGAACTCAATTCGAAACGATTTACCGATCTGGTACATAAAGCGGATCGGAAAATGGTGAGGGAAGGGCAAGAAAAAATGTTACGCGGAGAACCGCTTCCCGATTTCTTCACATTTAGAATTTGCCGCAATTCTGGAGAGATAAATTGGGCTGATCTCAAGGTGGTGATGATTCCCTGGAAAAATAGGCCTGCTGTGCTGTATTGCATGACAGATATTACCGAACGCAACCGGGTCGAGACGGTTTTGGCCGCCTCCGAACGCAAACTCTTTAATATTCTTGTCAATACGCCACAAATGGTTATCACGCTTGATCCCCAGGCCAGGATTGTCTTTGTTAATACGCATTTTATAAGGCTGACCGGATGGAGGGAAATTGATGTCATCGGTCAGAATTGGTTCGACCTGTTCATTCCTGAACACGACAGGGAAGTCATCCAGAAAATATTTTATGTTTCAATGCAACAACCAGAAGAAACTGAATATACCTATTACGAAAACAAGATTGAAACAAAATCCGGTGAGTTCCGACAAATAGCGTGGTCAAACGTGCGTAGCCTGGACGCCAAGGGGAAGGTGGTGGATCTAACCTGTTTTGGCATCGATATCACCGAGCAAAAGTTGGCTGAGGAATCCGTTCTTGAGAGTGAAAAACGTTTTCGCGCCGCATTCATGGGGAGTCCGGCGGCATTAGCCATCACCACTCAGGAAGGCGGCTTCTGGATTGATGCCAATCAGACGGAACTCGATATGTTTGGATACACCCGCGAAGAACTCATAGGCAAAAGCGTTATGGATACAAACCTTTGGGTCGATTTAAATGATCGGAGAGCGTTTGTCGATGCGTTGGCACAAAACGGGGAGGTGAGAAATCAAAATGTCCTGCTTCGTCACAAAGATGGCAGATTGATCAGTGCGTCTGTATCCGCTAATTCGCTGACGTTGAAAGGCGTGAAGCATATTCTGTTCGCCACGGAGGACATCACCGAACGTATGCAGACTGAGGAACGGATAAAACAAAACCTGGCAGAAAAAGAAATACTCTTGAGGGAAATTCACCACAGGGTAAAGAACAACCTGGCGGTTATCTCCAGTCTTCTTGGATTGCAGGCAAACCGCATCAAAGAAAATGCCGTCAAAGAAATGATGAATGCTTGCCAGCTCCGGATCAAATCCATGGCCATGGTCCATGAAAAAATGTACTGTAATCAAAACGTATCCCGTGTGAACTTTAATGAATATATCAACAGTATTGTTCAGGATCTGACATCTTCTTACAGAAGAGAAAAAAGAAATATCATCACCCGTATCAATGTCGGGGACATCCTGCTTGATATTGAAGCCGCCACTCCCTGCGGAATGATCATCAACGAGCTGATCACCAATGCCTTGAAACACGCTTTTCCAGAAACTATCAGCCCAGAGCTGTTCATCTGTTTTGAAAAAGCACACAATACCTACACGTTAACGGTACAAGACAACGGCATCGGCTTCTCCGATGGTTCCTGCGCTTCCTCAACCAATACCCTGGGCTTGCTGCTTGTTCGTGCCCTGGCGCGGCAACTCCGGGGAACGGTGCAGTTTCACTCTGATGCGTCAGTCCGCCAAGGAACAACCGTCATCATTTCCTTTAAAGAAAGTGAAGAGAGGCAGATTGGAAATCTGAGTAACTGAATGGGAGGACACGTCTTCGGAAGGCTTCAAATACCCTTGCCGTTAGCCAAACAGGTGGATTCTCGAAGTCTATATCTACAGTGCCGAATTTGGGCTAAGAATGCTTTGACAATTGATGCCGTCTGTGAAAATAAGTAGTCCTACAGTACTCTGCTGCAAAAAGGGTATAATCCCGGAATCGATGCAGACAGTGTTCAGATCTTAGTGTGCTGTGTGATTGCCAGTCTGCCAGATATCCGGCATTTACAAAAAAATCATAAGATGTGGGAGGGAAAAGTATGTCAGGCAAACAAAATTCTGTCGTCTTGATGGTGCTCGTTTTCTTGCTGGGTTGTTTTTCAATTACGGACTGCTTTTCCAAAGAAATTTCAGCGCAACCGGCTGCACCGTCAGCGGATCTTGAAAAAGCCAAATATGGCGGCACGATTACGGTGGCCTGGAATTTGGCTCCTGCGCATCTGGACGCCAACAAGTCCACCGGTAGCGAGCACGGCGCTGTCGGCTACAATATTTTTGAAGGCCTTTTCGAGCCCGATGCGCAACAGATCGCCACTCCCCATTTGGCTGAGAGCTACAAAATCGAGGACGGAGGCAAAACCTATGTGATTAAGCTCCGGCAGGGCGTTAAATTTCATAATGGCAAGGAGATGGTTGCCGAAGACGTGATCGCTTCCTTTAATCGCTGGCTGGCCAATAATGGCGGCGGAAAAATGGTCTCTCCCTATTTCGAGAGCATCTCCCAGGGTGGAAGCGCATACGAGGTGATCATCAAGCTGAAACAGCTATATGCGCCTTTTTTGAACATCCTTTCCTCAAACGTGGCCAACCAGAAAATGTTCGTCATGCCTAAAAATGCGGTGGAGGCTGCCGGTGACAAACCCCTGGAGAATCCTGTCGGCACCGGTCCCTATAAACTGGCGGCGTTTATTCCCGACCAATACGCAAAACTGGTTCGTTTTGAAGAATACGCCCCGGTAAAAACCCCGTCCTCTTTCATGGCCGGGGAAAGAAAGGCTTATGCGGATGAAATCATTTATAAATTCATTCCGGAAGAGGCAGTCCGGATTGCCGGCGTTCAAAGCGGGGAATTCGATTTTGCCGTTCAGGTTTCAACGGATCAATATAAGGTCCTTGCCGGCGATGCCAATGCGGAGCCGATCATCGTCCCTGAAAACATGGAGCATTTCTTTATTTTTAACGCGTCACAGCCTCCCTTTGATAATGTCAAAGCCAGGCAGGCACTGAACTATTGCCTCAATATTGACGTCATGGCCATGGCCACCAGCGGGGATCCGAAATTCTGGATCGTCGATCCCTCCTATATGATCCAGCAAAGCGCCTGGTATACCCCGGGTGTCGGCAAGGGGGTTTACAATACGGCAGACATTGAAAAAGCCAAGCAGCTCCTGAAGGAATCCGGATATAAAGGAACGCCGATCGTTATCTTGTGCAGTTCCGCAGATACGGTCTCGGTACAGGCCGCCCAGGTGGCAAAGGCTCAGGCAGAGGCAGCCGGCTTCAAGGTGGATGTTCAGGTTTACGACCGTCCCACAGCGCTGGGGATTCGCTCAAAAAAAGAAGGTTGGAATATTTTCCCGTCCGCTTTTATCGCCTCCAATCCGGACCCCCAGGTCTTTGGCGCCTGGATGGGCACCAACCGCTGGATAACCAACTGGGATGATGCGGATTCCAGGAAAATGGATGCCATATTCGACAGAATGATGGTCGAGATCGATCCTGCCAAACGGCTGGAGATTGTCAGGGAATGGAATCAGGAAGTCTACAGAACCCTGCCTTACATCAAGCTGCACAACTACAGCATTCTTCATGCCAAGGCAAAAAAGCTTCAGGGCGTCGAAGCTCAGCCGAGAATGATGTTCTGGAACACATGGAAAGAAAAAGCGCCGGCAACTTAACCACATCCATATTTTAACACGGTTGATCGCCGGGGGAACGGCCTGCCGTTTCCCCGGCGCTTTTGTAACGCCGCGTTTAAGAATTCCCGGCAGTTGCGTGGAAGGTGTCCGCTTTGTTTCATTTTATTATCAGACGGCTGATACTGTTGATTCCGGTCCTGCTGGTGGTGGCCGTTGTGGCTTTCCTGACAACCCATATCATGCCGGGAGATCCGGTGATCATGGCGCTTGGCGATTTTGCGCCTCAGGAACAGATCGACGCCATGCGGTTGCAACTGGGAATGGATCAGCCTTTTTACGTGCAATTTGCGATCTGGGTGCAGCGTATCTTCCAGGGAGATCTGGGCCAATCCCTGTTTTTGAACATGCCGGTGACCCGGGCGATTATCGGCAGAATGGAGCCGACCCTCTTGCTGGCGCTGATCGGCCAAAGCCTGGGTATTTTAATCGGCGTGCCTTTGGGGATCATGGCTGCGGTCAGACATCGCACCTGGATCGATCAGGGCTCCATCGGTATTTCGCTGATCGGCATTTCGATGCCCAGCTTCTGGCTGGCCTTGCTGCTGATCATGATCTTCAGCGTCAAGCTGCATATTCTGCCTTCCTCGGGATACGTTCCCATTGGCCGAAGCGGGGTTTGGAGCGATAAAATATCTGATTTTGCCGGGCGTCACGCTGGGCTTCATGCAAAGCGCCATCCTTGCCCGGATGACCCGCAGTTCCATGCTGGATATTTTGAACCAGGACTATATCCGAACAGCCAGAGCCAAGGGGCTGGCCGAGAAAACGGTTGTGCTTGCAGCATGCATTGCGCAATGCCTTGATCCCTGTGGTCACTGTCATCGGTTTCAGCATGGCCGTTTTGTTGGGCGGTACATGGATCGTGGAAACCCTTTTTAATATTCCCGGCACGGGAGCCCTGGCCATTACGGCGATTATGCGGCGCGATTATCCCATTATTCAGGGAAGCATGATCTTTACGGCGGGTGTCTATGTACTGGTCAACTTGCTGGTGGATATCAGCTATGCGATCATCAATCCCCGCATCCAGTATTGTTAAGGAGGCGCCCTGGATCGTTTCAAGAAAACGGTCGGCAGAGATCGGCAGGAACCGCTATATGACCATCGGCGGCGCTCTCGATTCTTGTTTTTGTTTCCCTGGCCCTGTTTGCCCCATGGCTGTCCCGTTTCGATCCATTGGCCATCGATCCCGTCAACCGTCTGCATCCGCCGTCTTCCGTGCACTGGATGGGCACCGATGATCTTGGGACGGGATATTTACAGCCGTGTGGTGTTCGGGTCCCGGACCTCTATCCAGATCGGCTTTCTGGTGGTGTTTCTATCCACTGCTCTGGGAATTATCGTCGGTCTGACTGCCGGTTATTTCAAAAAGGTGGATGCCGTCGTGATGCGGATTCTGGATGGCTTGATGGCTTTTCCGGATATCATTATCGCCGTTACCCTGGCTGCAATCTGGGGTTCCGGCAAGTTACACGCTGGTTCTGGCCATGGTCACCGCTTATTTTCCGCGAATGACCCGAACGGTTCGGGCGGCAGCCATCAGCGTCTGCGATCTGGAATATGTGGAATCGGCAAAAGCCATTGGCTGCACCAGCCTGTACATCATCCGAAAATACATTTTGCCAAACAGCTTGTCTCCCATTGTAGTCCAGGCTGCCTTCATCTTTGCGGCCGCGGTGTTAAGCGAAGCGGCGCTTGAGCTTTCTGGGCGTCGGCATCAAGCCGCCCACTCCCACCTGGGGAGGGATGGTCAGCCAGGGACGGACCTATATCCTCATCGCCCCCTGGGTGATCGTTTTCCCCGGCATTGCCATCGCCATGGTTGTTCTGGGACTGAATCTTCTGGGGGACGGCTTGCGGGACCATATGGATCCCCGCTTAAAGAGATAAGGCTTTTTATGGGTGTCGCATCGGATACGATGGAAAAGCTGTTGCAGGTTACGGACCTGAAAACATATTTTTACACCCGTGACGGAGATGTGCCGGCCGTGGACGGCGTTTCCTTTGACATCCATACAGGGGAGACAGTGGGCCTGGTCGGGGAGTCGGGAAGCGGTAAAAGCATCACCGCCTTAAGCCTGCTGCGCTTGATTCCGGATCCTCCCGGAAAAATCGTTTCCGGACAGATATGCTATGCCGGAGAGAATCTTCTGGAAAAAACAGATGCCGAGATGCGAAAAATTCGCGGCAATAAAATCTCCATGATCTTTCAGGAGCCGATGACGTCGTTAAATCCGGTTTATTCCATTGGCTATCAGATCCGGGAAGTCTTGAAACTGCATCAGGGGTTGGCCAAAAAAGCGGCGCGTGAAAAAGCGATCCAGTTGCTGCAATCCGTTGGGTTTTGCCATGCCGGAGAAGCGTGTGGATCATTATCCGCATCAGCTCTCCGGCGGCATGAGACAGCGCGCCATGATCGCCATGGCGCTTTCCTGCCGGCCGGGGCTTTTGATTGCCGATGAGCCGACCACGGCCCTGGACATGACCATTCAGGCCCAGATTCTGGATATCATGAAAGCGCTGCGGGAAAAGATCCGGATGTCCATTTTGCTGATTACCCATGATCTGGGCGTTGTCTCTGAAATTGCGGACCGGGTAATCGTCATGTATGCCGGCAGAATTGTCGAAATGGCCTCTGTGGAAAAGCTTTTTAAAGACCCGATGCATCCATATGCAAAGGGCCTGTTGCAGTCCATGCCCAGTATTCACGGCAGTCAGGACCGGCTCCATGTGATCAAAGGATCCATTCCCAGGCCGACGGATTATCCCCAAGGATGCCGCTTCCATCCCCGCTGCGATGACGCCTGGGACATCTGCGCCAGGCAGGAGCCGGCGCTTGAGAATCTGGATCCGGACAGACAGGTCCGTTGCTGGTTGCACTCCCGGTGACGATGCAAAAGGAAAATGGTATGATGGCGACGCAAATCATGGGGATGTGATTTTGGAAGTATCCGATCTGGTGAAATATTTTCCCATCACCGGCGGTATATTTTCCCGAACCGTGGGCAATGTCAAGGCAGTTGACGGCGTCAGCTTTTATGTCCGGCAGGGCGAGACCCTGGGGATCGTCGGTGAGAGCGGCTGCGGCAAATCAACGACGGGCCGGGTGATTTTAAGATTGCTGGAACCCACCAGCGGCCAGGCTTTCTTTGAAGGCGAAGATATTTTTGCGTTGAAAGGAGAGGCTGTCAGGAAATTGCGCCGCCGGATGCAGATTATTTTTCAAGATCCTTATTCTTCTCTGAATCCGAGGATGACGGTGGGTGAACTGGTCGGCGAACCGCTGAAGGTGCATGGCATCCTGAATCGGGCAGATCGAAGGGCCAGGGTCAACGAACTCCTGGAGCTTGTGGGGCTGAATGCCTATCACCATAATAAATATCCCCATGAATTTTCCGGAGGCCAGCGGCAGCGGGCAGGCATTGCCAGGGCCCTGGCGTTAAACCCCAAATTGATTGTCTGTGATGAACCCGTTTCCGCCCTGGATGTGTCGATTCAGAGCCAGGTGCTCAATCTGCTGAAAGATCTGCAGCAGGAATTTCACCTTTCCTATCTGTTCATCTCCCACAATCTGGCGGTTGTCAAGCACATCAGCAACCGGGTGGGGGTGATGTATCTGGGGAAAATGGTCGAAATGGCGGATACGGATGCGCTTTTCGCTCATCCGCAGCATCCGTATACGAATCTCGCTCTTGTCGGCCATTCCCAATATGGATTCGGTTTCCAGAAGCGAGCGGATTGTTTTAAAAGGGGATGTGCCCAGCCCGGTTGATGTGCCGCCGGGTTGCCGATTCCATACCCGTTGCCCGTATCAATTCGATCGATGCAGGATCGATGACCCGTTTTTCAGGGATATCGGCAACGACCATTTTGTGGCCTGTCATCTGATGGACAAATAGATCATGCTGATTTTGCGGCAACAATCGAGGAGACGCTTTATGAGAAAACTATTTCGCGGCATGACATTGATCGACGGCAACGGGGGAACGCCTCTGGAAAATGCGGGCATGCTGCTGGAAGATGAAAAAATCATCCGTATCGGCAAGGCCACCGATTTTTCGCCGGAAGAAGGAACACAGATCATGGACTGCCGGGGAAAAACCAGTTATTCCCGGCCTGATCAACTGCCATGTTCATCTGGTCGCGGAGCCCTACACCTGGGACCGGCAGAAAGACGAATCGGAAACACAGATGGCCTTGCGCGGCGTCAAACACCTGCAGATGCTGCTGAAATCGGGCGTTACATTCGTCAGGGACCTGGGGGCGGCCCATTGGGTCAATATCAAACTGAAAAAAGCCCTGGAGGATGGCCTGATCACTGGTCCCGGACATCCTGGCCGGCGGCAGGCCCTTGTGCATTACCGGCGGGCATGGCTGGTTCTCCATGTCGCGGCAGTGCGACGGCAAGGATGAATTCGTCAAGGGGGCCAGGGAACAAATCCGGGCAGGCGCCGACCTGCTGAAGGTGATGTCCACGGGAGGCTATGCCCGCCCCAAAATGAAAATCAATCATGACATCATGCCGGATTCTCCCCAGATGACGGTGGAGGAGATCCAGGCCGTCGTTGCGGAGGCGCATCAGCGGGGCAAAAAAGTAGCTGCCCATTGCAATGGATTGACCGGTGTCCGGCGGGCGGCTCAGGCCGGAGTTGATTCCATTGAACACGGGCAGTTTAATGATGTCAAAGAAAAAGGTGTTCAGGAAACGCTTGAGATGATGGCAGCAAAAGGGATTTATCTTGTGCCGACCCTATCGGCTTTTTTTAAGAACTATGACAAGGCAGAGGTGATCGGCGAATATCAGGCGGTGCTGGATAGTTTCACAGCGGCCATGGCAAGCGGCGTAAAAATCGCCATGGGCAATGACTCCGGCTGCCCGTTTGTCGGACATGAAACAGCGGCCATGGAAATCAGACATATGGTGGATGCCGGGATGAAGCCCATGGAAGCGATTATGGCATCCAGCAAAGAGGCCGCCGGGCTTTTGGGGATCGACAGCGACTTTGGCACGCTGAGGCAGAAAAATATGCCGATTTTCTGATTTTAAATGATAATCCGTTGCGGAATATGGACACATTGTCTGACATCGACCAGGTGTACAAAAGAGGCCAGTTGGTCTGCTAAATATATGCCGAACAGGCATCGGGATATTCAAACGTTGATACCGCGGGGGGAATTTCGGAGACATTTTACCGGATACCCCGTATGTCAGTGAAGTTGCTCAAGGACCAGGCAAGTTCTTCCCTTGATTCCATCGCGCCTTGTTGAATGGTTGTCCGGAAAGTTTTTTTGAATGTCGCTCATCGTCTTTGACAAATTGGATTCAATCGTTCGCGGGAAAATCGTGCTCAAGGATATTTCCTGGGCGATCGAGCCCGGTCAGAACTGGGTGATTGTCGGACCCAACGGGGCCGGTAAGACCTCCCTTCTGAATATCATTTGCGGTAAACTCTACTATCGGGGCGATTTTTTCATTGCTGCGGGATTGCGTGACCGCACCAGTTATGTCTCCTTTGATCGGCATGTTGCATTGATCCGCAGGGAAGCGGAAAAAGACCATGCCAGACATTTCAGCGGCCGCCTGGATGAAGGCCTTGTTACGCCGGAAAGCCTCCTTCAGGCCTCGGCCGAGTCAATCGGCAAACCGGGCAGGATTCGGGAAGTCATCGCGCTTCTTGGCATCCGCAGCATTATAAACAGGGAAATCAGGCGGCTTTCCACCGGCGAAATGCGGAAACTGCTGATCGCCGATGCCTTGATTAAACAGCCTGAACTGCTCATCCTGGACGAGCCCTATGAAGGATTGGACGCAACATCGGCCCGCTCATTGATTCGGCTGACCGATCATCTGATGGCGTCCGGCATTCAGGTGCTCCTGGTGACGCACCGGTTTGAAGAAATCCCGTCCCGTATTACCCATGCGCTGTGCTTAAAAAACGGCACGATCTTCAGGAAAGGCCCGGCAGAAATTCTTCGCGAAAAGCAGCTTGCCACGGACCTCTATCCCGACAAGCGCCCCCCGGCCCAAATTATGGAAGAGATCGTAGCGCCTGTCAGCACGGTTTTTGACGATGCGGCACCCACCTTGGTCCGGATGACGGATGTGAGCGTTGTCCATGGGAAGACCACCATCCTGGATCACATTGACTGGCAGGTAAACAAGGGGGAAAACTGGTATATCACAGGACCCAACGGGGCCGGAAAGTCCACATTGATCCGCTTGATCACGGCGGATGAGCCGCAGGCCTATGCGAATGAAATCTATCTGTTCGGCAAAAGACGGGGAACAGGGGAAAGCATCTGGGATATCAAGCAGAAGATCGGTCTGATTTCATCGGAGTTTCAGATCCGTTACCAGGGAACCGGGGCGCCGATGACCGCATTTCAGGTTGTCCTGTCCGGCTTTTTCGATTCAATCGGTCTTTTCCGACACGCCACGGATGTGCAGCGGCGGATCGCCGGGCAGTGGTTGCGTCGTGTCGGGATGGAAGAATACGGGGAGCGCGCCTTTGCCCGCCTGTCCTACGGCGAACAGCGCATGGTCCTGATCGTTCGGGCCATGGTCAAGTCTCCGGCCATGCTGATCCTGGATGAGCCATTTGAGGGGCTTGACTATGCCAACCGGCGGATGCTTCTGGATCTGATCGACAACATCGGGAAAAGCACGGACACCAGCATTATCTATGTCACGCACCAAAGGGACCGGCTCGATTGCATCACCCACAGAATCGAATTCGTCCCCAAAGAAACCGGCGGGTTCGGGTCATAAAGCAGAAGATATAAATTGCATCAGCCGTATGCCCCGACCGGAAAGGTCATGAAGTACAGGCTGCGTGAAATTTGCCGGAAGTAACTGCCGCAATTCAGGATAGAATAAGGAGAGGTTATGTTTGATTATTTATTGACCAGAGATCAGATCAGCCTGCGGGACGAGGTGCGCGAATTCATCAAATGGGTGCCGCGACAGCTTGTTCTGGATATGGATAAGGATGAGATCAAGTTCCCCAAGGAATTTCTCCGGGAGGCGGGCCGCCGCAACCTGATGGGCTGCCGGTATCCCAGGCAGTGGGGCGGGCGGGGCATGGACTGGGTCAGCACGGGCATGGTCATGGAAGAAATCGGCACCATCGGCTATGAGCTGGCCTGCGTCTTCGGAGTCGGTGCGGAACTGGTCTGCGATGCCATCATCCGGCATGGAACGGATCAGCAGAAAGAGCGCTACGTCCGGCCCCTTCTGCGCGGAGATGTTTTTGCCGCGGAATGCCTTACCGAGCCCCGTGGCGGATCGGATTTTTTCGGCGCCACATCAAAGGCCGAGGACAAAGGGGATCATTTTCTTCTGAACGGCCAGAAACGCTTTATCGTCGGCGGCGAAGGGGCGGACTATTTTCTGGTTTATGCCAGAACCAATTTTGCGCCGGATGCCAGGCCCCAGGAATCGATCACGGCCTTTATCGTGGATCGCGGTCCGGGCGTGGACACGAAATATCTCTACAACCTCATGGGCTGCCGGGGCGGGGGAACGGCCCGTCTTGTTTTCAGCGATGTCGTGGTGCCGAAGGAAAACGTCCTTGGCCGCATCAACGGGGCTTATGACGTGTTCAACACCATGATGATCCCGGAGCGACTGGGAACGGCCATCATGACCATCGGATCGGCCCGGACGGCCCTTGAAATCGCCACCCATTACACCACCCGGCGCAAGGCTTTCGGCGCGGTGATCAACACCTTCCAGGGGGTCAGCTTCCAGGTGGCCGAAGCCGCCACGCTGCTGGATGCGGCAAGGGCCATGGGGTACGCCACCTGCCGGGCCGTGGATGCCGGCTGCGGCATGGACAGAATCCGGCGCATGGTTTCCGAATCCAAGAAATTCATCACCGAATCCTGCCAGAAGATCGTACATAACGCCATGCAGGTTGTCGGCGGCATCGGCTACACGAATGTCTTTCCCCTGGAGCGCATCTACCGGGATGTCCGTCTGGCCAGCATCTGGACAGGAACCAGCGAGGTCATGTCCATGATCGTGGCTCATGAGTGGTATCGGGAATGCAAAAAGGCCCGGGCCGCCAACCTGATGCGGGATTTCGAGGCAGACGCGGAAGAGGCGTTTGCGGAAGAAGAAAAAATTTACGAGTAACTGGCACGGCCCCATAAGATGCAGTGATAAATGCTGAACATGCAGCAACGAATCAGGGAATTCTTGCTCAAGTTTGCCAAGGATCGACAGTCCTGGTGGCGATGGCGTTTCACGGCGAGAAGGCGGAAGGTAATCCGGCCCCGGCAGCACCCAATAAACACTATAAAAGGTATTGCCTGCGTCCAGATCTTACTCCCAGAGGGATATCGTCATGGCCAGTAATCCAAAAAAAATTGAAATTGCGGATTCGAACAAAATAAACTCGTTTATGGATTATGCAATGGGAGTTGTTTGTCTTGTGGCAGCCGGCGCCATTTACTACTACGCGCAACCGCTTACATTTCAAATCGAGCATCCTGATTTTAATCCCGTTGTCTTTCTGATACCGGGAGCGCTCCTGTATAGTATCTTCTGCTTTTACAATGCAATCAAACGCACGATTCACCAAAGGAAATATGGGCTTTCTGTACTGGTCCTTGAAACTGAACCTCAGATTGGAACGACAATTACCGGAGTCATCCGGACTTCATTAAACGTAACACCCGATAACACTGTTTTTTACCATCTGATTTGCGTCGACAATTACCTCGAAAGGTCTCAACGATACCAACGCGACCATGTCCGCTGGGAAGCCAAAGAGCAATTAAACGGAATCAGATCGGAAGCGGCTGGCGGAATACCGGTCAATCTTATGGTGCCGACGGATGCGCTTTCGACGCAAAACGACCCAAGAGCGCGGGGCGAAGTTCGATGGATTTTAAAAGTCGACGTTAAGGGTACCCCCTATGGAGCAATTTTTATCCTGGGGATGAGGGCTGCTATTTCCAAGAAGAAAAAGTAGGGCGCTGTCAGCTTTCTTTTGTCGAGATCTCCTTCATCACCAAAGCCACCGGAGCGCTCTATCTTTTCTACAGCCGCCACCTGGAGCGCCCTTACGCGGCCTTTCTCGCGGAACGTGCCGATACCGAGCTGCGGGGTGCTGCCCGCTATCAGGCTTGACAATCGACCTGTTTACGGGCTAAATAAAGTCCTATAGAAAAGGAGACTTCCCTCATGAAACTGTCAACACAGATCCGGCCCATCAGCTACTTGAAAGCCCATGCGGCTGAAATCGTCAGAAACCTTTCCAAACAGCAGCAGCCGCTCGTCATCACCCAGAATGGCGAAGCAAAAGTGATTATACAAGACATTGAAAGCTACGAGCAAACCCAGCAAACCCTTGCGCTGCTGAAAATTCTGTCACTTGGAATGCGTCAGATTGAGCAAGGCAAGGTGCTGCCCGCTGAGGATGTGATAACGCGCCTTCACGAGCGACGGGAGGATCGGTGATGCCATTTGCGGTTTTACTGACCATTGATGCCGCACGCGATCTCAACGAGCTTTATGATTACATCGCTTTGCATGATTCACATTGTAAAGCGGACAATGTTTTAAAACAGATTGAGAAAACCTTCTCCACGTTATCCGAATTTCCCGAGCGGGGTGTCTATCCACAAGAACTGCTCAAGATAGGGATTCGAGAATACCGCGAGATATTTTTCAAACCTTACCGTATCATTTACCGGGTTATGGATCAGAGCGTCTATGTTTTACTGATTGTGGATGGCCGTCGTGACATGCAGCTGCTGTTGCAGCGACGATTGTTGGAAGCATAAGGGGGCGTCGGTCATGAACAAACATCATGACATTGGGAAAAAACAATTTCAAGGAGGGAGAACATGAAGCCGGAAATAGGACCGGAACAGCCTGAAATTCCTGAAATGCTGCTGCGTGCGGCCAGGGCCGCCGGATTTGGCGCCGGGCTTTCGCGGCGCGAGTTTCTCTTTCTTTCCGCCGGCGCCCTTACGCCGCCTTTCTCCAGGAACGTGCCGACACCGGGCTGATGATGAAATCCTGAACGCGCGCGACAAGTCATGAACAAACCGTTGACGAGTCTCCTTGACTAAGTCTACATGGTCTCGCCGGGGCCGGCTGGGAGTGACGCACGAAACCAACCGCTTTTCTCGCAGATCCGCCCCAGGAGAAAAACTTGACAATATGCCCTTTAATATGTACATTGCAGCGTACACTTAAGGAGATACCTTTATGAAAACAGTTACATGTACCGATTTTAGAAAAAAAGCTTCTGAATTTATAACAGAGGTGGAACATGGTGAAACGATCGTTCTGTTACGCCGTGGAAAGCCTATTGCCGAGGTAATTCCATTCACGGACCGGCATCAGCGAGCGCCGTCCTGGAAACGCCCGGGAATTGCCCTGCAAATTCAGGGGAGCGACCTTTCATCCGCCATTTTAAAAGAACGCGAGTCTGAACCGTGAAACTTGTTTTGGATTCATCAGCGTTTGCCAAAAGATATATCCTCGAAGACGGCAGTGAAATAGTGGATCAGCTTCTTCAGGATGCATCACAATTGGCTCTTTGTGTTATTCTGGTGCCGGAAATCATTTCCGGGCTGAATCGAAGACTGCGTGAGCAGGTCTTGTCGCCGGATGATTATCGCTATGCAAAAAAACAGCTTTTGAATGATGTTCACGATGCGGTTTTAATTCAAGTTACCCCTGCCGTCATCTCCAGGACTGTAAAACTCCTGGAGAATAATGCCTTGCGCGCCATGGACGCACTGCATGTTGCTTGTGCGCTGGAGTGGCAGGCAGAACTCTTTGTCAGTGCAGACAAAAGACAGGTGGAAGCTGCAAAGAATGCCGGGCTGCATTCGAAATACATCGGCCTGTAAAGTTTCTGGCATCCGCAGATGCAGGTGGCCAGCCTGGATCACGCAATGTGGTTCCACAGGGATTTACTTGCATGATATACAGAAAATATTTTAATTGCCGCAAATGTCTTGTCAAGTACTATTCCATAATATATTGAAAGGTTGGAATGAGATAGGGGATTACATGATCTGAACGGCCAGGCCCATCAATCCATATCGAGCAGACGCGCCAACCGCGCGCTCCTCATCCGGGCGTTATACGCATAGAAACAAAGGACTGAGCACTGATGGCAAACAATAACGGGAACGGGAAATCCCTCGAATCCTGGATCTGGGACGCCGCCTGTTCTATTCGGGGAGCCAAGGACGCGCCAAATACAAGGATTACATCCTCCCGCTGATCTTCACCAAGCGCCTCTGCGACGTCTTCGACGACGAGCTGAACCGCATTGCAGCCGAGGTCGGTTCGCGCAAGAAGGCCTTCCAGCTCGCCAGGGCCGACCAAAAGCTCGTCCGCTTCTACCTTCCCCGGCCGAAACACTGGCCAAGCTGCTTGGCGAGGTGGAGGCGAACGAGGCCCGCAAAAAAGAACAGGCTGCCAAAGGAATCGACGGTTTGACGTATTTCGTCTACCGCATGCTGGAGGATGCAAAGATCGGGAACGCCGAGGCCGTCAGTCGCAGGATCCGGGAGGCCTTTGTCGAAACGCCGAACTGGAAATGCAGCGACGGCCAGCTTCGGGAGCTGCGCAAGAAGGTTACTTTTTCCATTTTTGCGGAATGTGACGACCTCGACGCGGTAACCACATTGGTGAACAATCTGTTCCGCGTCCTTGAAAAGGCAGAGCGGATTTAATTTATGGGCAATCCAGATACAAAGGCGGCGTTCAAGGAGCGGGTAGGCCATTGGGGCGGTAAACTCGATGTGGATGTCGTTTGGCTCGGGGTGCGGCCGATGAAAAACAAATGGGCCTCGTGCTCCACCAGCGGCCACCTGAACTTCAACGCCGATCTGCTCAACCTGAAAACCGAGCTGTGGGACTATGTCATTGTCCACGAGCTGCTTCACTTCTTTATTCCAAATCATGGAAAATTATGGAAGAGCCTGATGCGCGCCCACCTGGGCGAGTATGAGGCTTATGAAGCAGAGTTAAAGCAGATAGCGCACTGTTGTCGAATATTGGCATGAATACTCCGGTAATCAGCTGATTTTTGCAATATTGCTAATTCATATATGAATATGAAGGATACCCGGCGTGATACAAGACGACATGGCTTCTTTTGAAAATCTGTTCGTGAAGTATCAAAACTTGCTAACCGAAAACAGCAATTTGAAAGAAGAAATCAGAATCCTAAAGGCTCGTCTGGACGGTGTGGATCCGGGGATTTCGGTTGGCGAAAGCTCAGAGCAATGGGGTGAACCGGAGACGCCCCTTCATCAATCCGAAGCTAATGTTTCGCCGGCCGATATCAGCAATAAGTCCGACAGTGTTGAAAAGATCAAACTCTTCATGTCGCGCTTCAAGGGCCGGGATGATGTATACGCAAGGAGGTGGGAAAACAAAAAGAAGGGCACATCCGGCTATTCACCTTCCTGTGTGAATGAATGGAAGCCCGGCGTTTGCGCCAAACCGAAGGGGTCTTGTGCCGGTTGCACTCATAAGGAATATGCCGCTTTGGATGAAGCGGTCATCGATCAACATCTGCGGGGGAAAATTGTCGCCGGAATATACCCAATGGGACTAGACGACACCTGCTGGTTTTTAGGCGTTGATTTTGATAAGGGAGAATGGCGAAAGGATATCTCGGCTCTGAGAGATGTGTGTGCCGAATTCGAAATCCCCGTTGCCGTTGAACGGTCTCGTTCCGGGAATGGCGCACACGCCTGGTTTTTCTTTGAAAGACAACTCCCTGCAGCGCTTGCCAGAAAATTCGGGGCTTCCTTGATTACCTACACCATGAACAAGCGGCACGAAATCACATTCAAGTCATATGACCGATTCTTCCCCAATCAAGACACGTTGCCAAAGGGCGGGCTGGGAAATCTGATCGCGCTCCCTCTGCAAAAAGAAGCGAGAAAGCTTAATAACAGTGAATTCATAGACGAAAACCTCGTCGCGTATGAAGACCAATGGTCGTTTTTAGGCTCTGTCCGAAAACTGTCTGACGATGAGGTGGAAAGGCACATATCAAGACTATCCGGCGGCAACGAATTGGGGGTTTTGAGGATAGATGAAGAGGAGGCGCCAAAGCCATGGGAATCGGTCAAGATCAAGTTGACGGAAACCGATTTTCCACGACAGATCGAGATTGTAAAGGCGAACATGCTATATGTTCCAAAGACCGGCTTCTCTCAGCGGGGACTGAATCGGCTGAAGCGTCTTGCTGCCTTTAAAAATCCGGAGTTTTATAAAGCTCAGGCGATGCGCTTATCTACCTACGGAAAGTCGAGAATTATCGCGTGCGCCGATGAAACCCCTGATTATCTCATGCTACCCAGAGGGTGTGAGACGGACCTTAACGCGATCTTTTCCGAATATGGAACCGAAATCATCTGTATTGACCATACCTCTTGCGGTCGAAAAATCGATATCGATTTCAGCGGCACCCTGAGGGATGAGCAATCCATCGCCATCGACAAATTGCTCAACCATAACATCGGTGTTCTCTCCGGGACGACCGCTTTCGGTAAAACGGTTGTGGCCATCAAACTGATTGCCGAAAGAAAAGTAAACACGCTGATCATTGTCAACCGAACCAGCCTGGTCTCCCAGTGGACAAAGCGATTGATGGAATTCCTTGCCATTCATGAGACATTGGCGGCATCCGATACCGATGGTGAAAAGAAAAGAGGAAGAAAGAAAGTCAGATCCATTATCGGGCAACTGGGACAGGGAAAGAACATTCTTGGCGGCATTATCGACATAGCACTCATGCAGTCGCTCGGCAGAATAGGTGAGATAAAGGAACTCTTGAAGGATTACGGCATGATCATCGTCGATGAATGTCACCATGTGGCGGCCTTCAGCTTCGAGAATATCCTCAAGAACGCGACTGCCAAATATGTATACGGGTTGACCGCGACCCCCACTCGGAAGGATGGTCATCATCCAATCATTTTCATGCAGTGCGGTCCCATAAGGTACCGGGACGATGCAAAAAAACAGGCTGAAAAACGGCCTTTTGCGCATTATGTGATTCCAAGGTTTACCCCGTTTCGGGTTCCGATGGATAAAGATGAAAAAGATGTCTCCATCCAGGAGCACTACAGGGAAATAGCGGTAAACGAAATGCGCAATCGACTGATTTTCGATGATGTGACCCAGTGCTATGAGAACGGCAGGAATTGCCTCATTTTGACGGAAAGAACCGCCCATGTGGCCCTCCTCGCCGAGAGTCTGAAGAAGCGAATTCCCGGCGTGATGGCGCTAACCGGAGGACGGGGAGCGAAAGAAAGCGGAGAGATCTTTAAACAAATAGCCGATACCCCTCATGACGAGCAATTGACACTAATCGCCACTGGCAGGTACATCGGGGAAGGGTTTGATGCGCCGCGTCTCGATACCCTCTTCCTGACCATGCCGATATCATGGAAAGGCACGCTGCAGCAGTATGCGGGGAGGCTCCACAGATTGTTTGACGGAAAGAAAGAGGTGCTGATCTACGATTATGTGGATGTTCACGTGAGAATGCTCGAAAAGATGTATCATAAGCGTCTCAACGGATATGCCGCCATCGGCTACAAGGCAAAAGGCGGGTTTACGGTACCCGATTCGATCGATATCATTTTTAACAGAAGCAATTTCTCTCCGGTTTACGTGAATGATATCCTATCGGCTGAAAGAGAGATCCTGATAGCAAGCCCCTTTGTTACACGAAAACGCACCGTAGAGATGATGCAAATCATAGAGGCCGCTTTACGGAAAGGGGTAAGTGTAACCGTGATGACGAGGCCTTCGCAGGATTACGGAGCAAAAGATACGGCTATGCTGCAAGAAACTCTGGATTTATTGCAGGGCTCCGGTGTGCGTATGGTATGTCGCTCGAACATCCATCAGAAATTCGCGATAATCGATCAAAGGATCGTATGGTATGGGAGTATCAACCTGTTGAGCTTCGGCAATGCGGAAGAAAGCATTATGAGGCTCGAAAGCCCGAATATCGCCTGTGAACTGATAAAAAGCCTGGAACGGACCGGAACGAGTGCAAAGGGGAGTCAGGGATGTTCCTCGGATATTCGGATTTTGTGACTTTGTGAAAGTTCTTCAGATTATAAGTTTCTTGATTTTTCCAACCAGTCGTTCCAGCGGATAAACCGCTGAACTAATTCATGTTATAGCCCTGTAATTCCGGGGACATCCATGATAAGTATTGTCAAGATAAAAATAATACTTATCCTCCCCAACCCCAACTTCACATCTGTCCGGCGGTAAAATATTTCTTCACAGGTGCTTTACGCCTCACCATATTGGGGGGGCTTTTCTATAACGTGTCAAAAAGACCGGAATCTTTATTTCAAACACATCGAACCACTTCAGCGATAGCCTTCATGCGTTCAATGATCAACAGCAGTCGGTCTTGGCTGGCAGTGTCGGGAGGGAGATACCCCGGCAATGCGTCTAAAAAATTTATATCCTGTAACAGCTCCAGGAAGTAATCTCCGATATAACAGCGCAGATCCGGTTCAGCTTTTCTGACCTCTATAACTACTTCGGCCCTTCCATCTAGAACAGCCACTAAATCTTCAATATCATAGCTTAAATGAAAATCCCCCTTGCCACGGTAATTGAAAGCCTCGATCTTGGTAGCCAGGAAATAGGGCGCTGGTAACAACCGAATTCGTTTGCCCGATGGTAGTGTGGCCCAGTTTGCCGCACGAAATGCTTTAGCAAACCAACGGTTTCCAAATCCCAATACTGCCGGATCTGTGGGCATAACGTCCAAAACAAGCAATTCAGTTCTCCATCTACAGATTGGTGCTCCTGGTCTTGAATCCTCGGTCAAGCCGAGTTGTCGCAGTTTGTCAGTGAAACGGTAGTACTCTACGAGACTGGCAACCTCGACGATAAAGTCGACATCCAGCGTGACCCGAAAAAGCGGGGCTGCGGAATCTGTCACCAGCAGTCCTGTGGTGCAGCCTCCAAGGAATACAACATCATCGGCCAATGGGCCAAGGAGCTTTACGGCTGTTTCAAGAATTTCAAGGTTCGGATTGTAACTTGCCGGCATATTCGCCTAACCTTGTTTGTATTTCCTTGGAAGCCACATCTCTTTCCCTGGCGCGTCCGCCGCGAATCGCATCGACAAGCACGAGCAGTTCGTAGAGACGACCATCTTCGCGTGCTGCTTTGGGTACTGATTTGTACAGCGGTGAAAATGCCTGGCCACGGACATCTCCATCCGGGTCAGGCCAGACCGGCGGCGGTTCGTCAATTTTGGCGAAATGCTTTACAAGCGGCTCTGCCGCATAGCCCGTCGGCATTCCCCGGGTCAGCTCACCAAGGTCAGGCACAAAAATGTACTTGAGTCCATGAATCAAAAACTCCTCGAAGTTTCGAACATTGGGTCTGGCGTGATTCCGGCGCATGACAGCCAGGTGTGCTTTCAAAGCACGTTTGATTCCGGCATGAACTTCCGCTGGACTCATGCCCAAGGACACAGCGATCCGGTTGTACGACCAGGATTCATCGTCAATTGTCATCAGTTTTAGCAGGACGAGAACATCCTGAGCCTTGAGAACCATGTTATCTCCTCGCATTCTTTATTCGCGAATCACGAATGCGAGGATAGCCAAATGGCTTTTTCGAGTCAAGAAAAAAAGTGTGCTGATAGGGAAGGTGATCAACCCAAAATGATATGACGATGCCCTTTTTTGTTAAAAATTGACATGCATGATCACAGCGTCGCTATGCGGCCTGAAAAATGTCGACCTGATGGCCGAATTCGGCGGCGGGTCGGGTTTTACTCATTAAATCGTTATTTATGACGATAAATTGCATAAATTCATTGTAGATCGTCATATTTTACGATATATAACCTCCTATTAAAGGAGGATTATTGGTGAAGATTGAAGGATTATTGACCGACGAGGCGATTCTGGCGGAGCTGGGCGGGCGCCTTGCGCAGCGTCGGCTGGAACTTCAGCTTACGCAAGAGATGCTGGCGGAACAGGCGGGCTTATCGAAGCGGACGGTAGAGCGTATCGAGGCCGGGGCCACGACGCAAATGTCGACGTTGATCCGGATTCTGCGGGTATTGGAGCTGTTGGATCGGCTGGAAACACTGGCGCCGGAGGCCGGGCCGCGTCCGATGGACCTGGTCAGGCTGAAGGGCAAGGCGCGCAAGCGGGCCAGCGGCAAGAGAAAGTCTACGGACAAGGAGCCGTGGCGGTGGGGTGACGAAACGTGAGCACGACGGCGAAGGTAAACCTGTGGGGTCGCACGATCGGCGCGGTGTCGCTGGAAGACGGGGCCGCGGCCGCGACGTTTGAATATGACCCGGCGTTTATCAGGAGCGGCATCGAGGTGGCCCCGCTGATGATGCCGCTATCCGGCCGGCTCTACGCCTTTCCGTCGCTGCGACCGGAAACCTTCCACGGTCTGCCGGGGCTTTTGGCGGATTCTTTGCCGGACCGGTTCGGCAATGCGTTGATCGATGCCTGGCTTGCCCGGTCCGGACGCATGCCGGAATCGTTCAATGCGGTGGAGCGCCTCTGTTATACGGGGTCGCGCGGCATGGGTGCGCTGGAGTATGCGCCGGCAATCCGATTGGCCGGACCCGGCGCCTTCCGTATCGAAGTCGACAAGCTGGTAGCGCTGGCTTCGGAGGTTTTGACCCATCGCAACAACCTGCAGGGCTGGCTTAACGGGGAGGGGAAGAAATCGGCACTGCGGGAGATTCTGCGGGTCGGTACTTCCGCGGGCGGGGCGCGAGCCAAGGCGGTGATCGCCTGGAATCCGGAAACGAACGAAGTCCGATCCGGGCAGGTGAAGGCAGGCAGCGGGTTTGAATACTGGCTGATGAAGTTCGACGGGGTCAGCGGCAACAAGGATAAGGAGCTGGAGGACCCGAAGGGATACGGTGCGATTGAGTATGCTTATTACAGGATGGCGGCAGATGCGGGAATCACCATGGGTCCGTGCCGCCTGTTCGAGGAGAACGGGCGCCGCCATTTCATGACGAAGCGGTTCGACCGGTTGGATGACGGCGGCAAGCTGCACATGCAGTCGCTTTGCGGGATGGCGCATTATGATTTCAACCAGGCAGGCGCATACGGCTACGAGCAGGCATTGCAGGTAATCCGACGGCTGGGGTTGCCGATGGCTGCCATCGAGGAGCAGTTCCGGCGGATGGTTTTCAACATCGTGGCCCGTAACCAGGATGATCACGTAAAGAACATTGCCTTCCTGATGGACCGGTCGGGAAACTGGTCACTCTCACCCGCGTTTGACATGACCTACAGCTATCAACCGGGCGGTAAATGGACATCGCTTCATCAAATGACGATGAACGGCAAGCGGAGCGGATTTACTCTGGAGGATTTCAAAGCGTGTGCAAACAGCGCTTCGATGAAGCGCGGGCGTGCGGAAACGATCGTTGATGAAGTGAGGGCTGTTGTTGCGCGATGGCGGGACTATGCGGATGCGTTGCGCGTAAATCCGGCGCAGCGGGACAAGATACAAGCTGCCCTGAGACTGAAACCTTTTCAATGAAGAATTCGGAATTAGGAGATTTTATTGTGGTTGAATCCAAAGTCGCTGTGGTCACGGGCGGAGCGCAGGGCATCGGCAAGGCGATATGTGATGCTTTTGTCAAACGGGGTGTTTCCGTCTGCGCCATTGATCTGCAAGATAACGACTACTTTGTCGGAGACATTGCCGACGAAAAGGTGCTTAGAGCCTTTGCATCCAAGGTGATTTCAGATTATGGCGCCATTGACTATCTGATCAACAATGCATGCCTGTCGCGGGGCGGTCTTGAGACATGTTCCTATGAAGATTTTAATTACGTATTGCGGGTTGGAATTACAGCTCCCTTTCTTTTAACCCAGTTGTTTTGTGATCATTTGAACACGCCGGCAAGCATTGTGAATATTTCTTCCACCCGCCATCTGATGAGCCAGGCCGATACCGAAAGCTATACAGCCGCCAAGGGCGGCATCACCGCCCTGACCCATGCAATGGCCATTACGCTGGCTGGAAAAGCACGGGTGAATTCCATTTCCCCGGGCTGGATCGACACCACCAACACGCAATTCGACGGCCCCGATGCAAGTCAGCACCCTGTGGGTCGCGTGGGCGCTCCTTCAGACATTGTCCATGCCGTTATGTTCTTGTGCGATCCCCAAAGCAGTTTCATTACCGGACAGAACATCACCGTAGACGGCGGCATGACAAAACTGATGGTCTATCACAACGATTTTGGATGGACTTATCAATCAGAAACAAAATACCAACAATAAAATGCACCGGATATCCCGGTGATTTTCATGGTCGGGCCCTTTGAAAATACAGAGAGGAGAGCACGATGAACAACGAACAGATGGCACCAGAGACGAAAGGTGTTACGGTGAAATTACTTGCAACGGTTGACCTTGGCCCTGAGATCGAGGGCATGGCAGGGCGCCAGCTTCGAATGCGTATGGTGACCATCGCGCCTGGAGGCGTCTTCGGCCCGATTCACGACCATAAAGACAGACCTGGCACCGTCTACATCCTTCAGGGAACGATCACTGACCATCGAAATGGCGTCGCGACGGACTATGGGCCGGGAGTGGGCTGGCCCGAGGACAGGAACACCACGCACTGGCTTGAGAACAGAGGAACGATTCCGGCGGTGGAGATCTCGGTCGATATCGTCAGACAGGATTAAGCGCAGGCCCGGCATCCATAATTCCAGCGAATCCCGGGGAGCGCTTGAGATTCAAGCAGGAAGAAAAACATGGACGAACTTTTAGAGCAGGGGATAAGCAAGATGGAAACGAAAACAGACCTTATGACCGACGTCCGCGGCTTTATGAAAAGCCGGGTGATTCTGACAGGTGCCGAACTCGACGTTTTTACCCGGCTGGACGGGAATTTTCTGACGGCTGCCGAGCTGATCGGAGACCGTAATCTCGACGAACGGGCGACCACCCGCATCCTCGACTGCCTGGTTGCATTCAGCCTCCTCGAAAAGCAGGACGCAAAGTACCGGACATCTCCGGCGGGATCGACGCTTTCGTCCCGTCATCCGGAATCCGTCCTTCCCATGGTCCGGCACATGAACCACATATGGCGCAACTGGAGCCGTCTGACTGCCGTGGCCCAATGCGGGAGAAACCCGGATTTAAAGCCGGTTGTCGATGCGGAGCCGGAAGATGAGCGGCGTTCTTTTATCGGCGCAATGCACGTGGCTGCCCGGCAGATTTCCATAAAAATTGCGGATGCATTTGATTCGCGCGCCCATGAAACGCTGCTGGATGTGGGCGGCGGCTCCGGGGCTTACACCATTGCATTTCTGAAAAAAAACCCGCAACTGCGCGCCGTTGTTTTCGATCTGAAAAACGTGATTCCCATTACAAAAGAAAAGATCAGAGAGGCGGGAATGGAAGACCGGGTGACGTTTGCAGCGGGGGATTTTTACAAAGACCCCCTTCCCGACGGGTGCGATCTGGCACTTCTGTCTGCCATCATTCACCAGAACAGCCCCGATCAGAATCTGGCACTGTATCAGAAAATATACCGTGCCCTTCGCCGCGGCGGGTCGCTGCTCATCCGGGACCACATCATGGACACGACGCGCACCCGGCCGTCAGCCGGAGCGCTGTTTGCCCTGAACATGCTGGTCAACACACCGGCCGGCGACACCTACACGTTCGGCGAGGTCAAAGAGATCCTGGAATCGGCGGGATTTAAAGACGTGGAATGGATCGTTTCCGGAGAAAAGATGGACAGTCTGGTTCGTGCCGTCAAGCCGGTGTAATCGTCTGTGCAGAACACTTCAAATTCATGGGATGTTAAAGAATGGCAGTGGCGGCGCCAGGTTGCCCTTGGCGTTCAAAGGAAAACATGAAATACGCAAAATACCACGGCCTCGGGAATGACTACCTGGTGATCCGACCCGATGATGTCGACGGAGAGCTCAAGTCTGAACAGATTCAGCTTATTTGCCACCGGAACTATGGTGTAGGATCAGACGGGATTCTTCTAGGCCCACTCCCCAGTAATACCTGCGATTTCCGCCTTGGAATTTACAACCCCGACGGCAGCGAGGCGGAAAAGAGCGGTAATGGGCTTCGCATCTTTGCACGCTTTCTCTACGATCAGGGTTTGGTGCATGAATACCAGTTTGCAGTAGAGACACTTGGCGGTTCTGTCATCTGTTGGGTCCGGGACAGGGGAAAGGCCGTAACTGTGGAAATGGGAAAGGTGAGTTTTCTAAGCACCAAGATACCCGTTACCGGGAGAAGAGCGTGAAGTATTGCGGGAGCATATGGATATTGCAGACACTACCTTCGAGTATTGTGCGAGCTACCGTTGGAAATCCGCACTGCGTCATTCTCTGTGAGAAGCCCTCACCAGCGCTTGCTCGGCAATATGGGCCTTTGATCGAGACGGACTCTCGTTTCCCGCACCGGACCAACGTTCAGTTTATGGAAGTCCTTGACCGTCAGAACGTCCGCATCGAAATATGGGAACGCGGCGCCGGCTATACTCTTGCCTCGGGCAGCAGTAGCACTGCCGCCGCTGCCGTTGCCTATAGGCTCGGTCTTTGCGATCCCGCTATCACTGTACATATGCCTGGTGGAGACCTTGCAATCCGGTTTGCTCAGGACTTCGCCGCCACAATGACCGGGCCGGTGACCCGTGTCTGCCAAGGTGTCATGGATCCCGAGATGTTCCAGTGGCCCCAAAAATCGATTTGACATCATTTACCATGTGGATTTGCATCGCTATAAAAAGCCACATTATAGGGGTGCGTTATGAGAACCATTCAGATGACGCTTGACGATGATCTTGTAATAGAGCGGTGGATCGCGTATCAAAGGAACACAAGACAAGCCGTTCTGCTTTCGCTATAAAGGCGCTTCGTGACGCTCTTGCGCGCTATAGCTTGAGCAACTGGTACGCAAGCATCGCCGGGGGTACGAGCTGTACCCCCGGTTGACTCTGATGCGTTTTCGGCTTGGTAAACCGAGCACAGGCTTGGGGTGATGAATGAAACACGGTGAAATACGATGGTACAAGTTCATATCGCCGGATAAAAAACGGCCGGTTCTCATCCTGACCCAAGATTCTGTGTATGAAGTTCCATGCCCGCTTCCCCTTTTCGAATGACGATGTTCTGCTTCCAGCGCTCGTTATCTTCCCGGGGAAAATCATTCCGGAAATGAGACCCCCGGCTTTCAGTCCGCTCAAGCGCAGCCGTGCAGATCATCCTGGATACTTTTCTCATGTTCTGAAATTCCAGAAACCGGATCAATTCAACCGGCGATGTGATGCGGGCTTCAGGACAGGGATTGCCCAACATGTCAACGGCGTGGCTCAGTCCCGTGTGCTGGCGGAGAATGCCGGCATTTTCCCACATCATCTCTTTCAACGCTTGGATAAGATTTTCTGGAGACGCCCCTTGTGTTGAGAAAGTCTTCTCCAGCCTGAGTTTCTCTGCTTCCGCCATGGCGCTTACAGGGGCTGAAGCTCCGGATGCGGTTGCATCAATTCTGGCTGCTTCACCGACCACAGCCCCCATCGTAAATATTTCGGCCAGCGCATTGCCTCCAAGCCGATTCGCTCCGTGAGCGCCTGCCGTCACTTCGCCGACCGCGAAAAGGCCCCTGACCCCTGTTTTACCTGTTGTGTCCGTTATGACGCCGCCCATGCAAAAATGCGCGGTCGGTAAGACTGGAAATATTTTTTGCCCTTTCCACCACAATGCAGGCAGTATTGGCGCCAGCAGGGCAGCTTTTTCATCGGAAAGCGCTTCCAGATCCATGACGACAACTCCTTCCCGGACCTCCTGCATCATCACCTGGGCAAGTTGGTCCCGGGTCACGGTCAGGAAATCCGTAATTCCCCGCTTTTTGAGGATATCCTCCTGATTCCGGTTTTTCAATGCCACGCCTGGTTGTGCTAGGAGCTTTTCGTTCAGGAGCAGCCTGCTGCCGTGTTTGCCTCTTGCGGTAGGATAAAACTGGACAAATTCCATATCCTGTAACGGCACCCCGATATCATAACAGAGTGCATGACCATCTCCGGTAATGCCGGGTACATTATTGGTATTTCGAAAAACATGTGCATAACCGCCGGTCGCAAGCACGATGGATGAAGCCTGAAGCGTTATAAACCGTCCGTCTTCCGTGACGCCGCAAGCCCCTGCGATGCGGTTGTCCGATGTCAGCAGCCGGGTTACGAAAACATGTTCGATAAATCCGATACCGGCGTCCTGTGCATATCGCTTCAACGGCAGGACGATGTCACTGCCCTTCCAGTTTTCGCCGAACACATGTCTGGGAAAGCTGTGGCCTGCAATGTGCATCAGCGCTAAATTTTGACCGTCCATACCGAAGTGCGCGCCGCACTTCTGCAAATAGTCGATCTCCGAACACGCCTGACGGGTAATTGCAGCCACCTTGGATGGATCGTTCAAAAACCGGCCGCCCGTCATTGTGTCCGCTGCATGGACATCCGAGCTGTCCTCGGCCTTTCCTAATCCCGAAGCGGCGATAATGCCCTTGGATATATAGGTGTTGGTCAACTGTCCGATTTTGAATTTGGATACCATCAGCACCCGGGCACCGGCCGCCCTTGCGGCAATGGCCGCCCGCAGTCCTGCTCCGCCCCCGCCGATGACAAGCACATCGCACGAGAGAATTTCATCCTGCTTCAATTGCATGTTTTTCTCCTTGTTGAACGGTTCAAGGCCTCACCGAATTATATTCCGGCAAGGCTTTCTGTCAATGTCACAGCCGTTTACGTGATATTCTATCAACTTTCAAGCAAATACGCAAATTCTTGAAAATGGGAATCGCTCATGGTTTAACTTTGAGTCATTCAGCTGGCAAGATACACGCAACGCCTTCTGCGATACCCTGATCCGGTTCCTTCGGAATTTGGTATGCAACAGCAATGATCTTTTCTGTTACAATTTGACATGTAAAACGCTTTTTGAGATACATCAGAAAGTTAAAAAAGTATTTTCTATTTTTCCCTGAGGTGAAAGATATGGCGAACTTGAGTCTTGCAGAATGGTTGACACGCACCGAAAGCAGCCGGCGCTTCAGGGAAAACGCAACCGCGATTACGCACATCCCTGCATCTGACGGCAGTTTTGCCCCATACCCGAAATGGGTGAACCCGAGTCTTTACGCAGTCCTTGCCAGGCGGGGGATGTCCCGGCTATACAGCCATCAGGCGCGTGCCGTTGAGCTCATCCGCCAGGGCAGGGACGTGGTGCTGGTAACGCCCACCGCCAGCGGCAAGACGCTCTGTTACAATCTGCCCGTTCTCCAGAGGATACTGGATGAGCCGGAGACACGCGCCCTGTATCTTTTTCCCACCAAGGCCCTTGCCAATGATCAGATGAATGAGGTGCACGGCCTCATCGGTGAGCTAAAGGCCGACATCAAGACTTTCACCTATGACGGTGACACGCCGGATGATGCCAGGCAGGCTATCCGCAAGCAGGGCCATGTCGTGGTGACCAATCCCGACATGCTGCATACCGGTATCCTGCCCCATCATACAAAGTGGCAGAAGCTGTTTGCCAACCTGAAATATGTGGTGGTGGATGAGCTGCACATTTACCGGGGCGTGTTCGGCAGCCATGTCACCAATGTGTTCCGCCGGTTGAAAAGGATCTGCCGCTTCTACGGGCAGGACCCGGTGTTTATCTGCTGCTCGGCCACGGTGGCTAATCCCCGAGAGCATGCAGAGAACCTGCTGGAGCGGGAAGTAGCCCTTGTCGATGAAAGCGGCGCACCCCGGGCTGAAAAGACATTCATTCTCTACAACCCGCCGATCATCAACCGGGAGCTTGGCATCCGCCAATCAGCGCTCACCCCCGCGCGCAAAATCGCAAGCAAACTTATCGCCAACAAGATTCAGACGATTGTATTTGCCACGAGCCGGCTCAACGTTGAGGTGCTCACCAAATACCTCAAGGATATTTTCCGCTCAAAGATTCCCGCTGACCACTACGTGACCGGCTACCGGGGTGGCTACCTGCCCCTGCTCAGGCGGGATATCGAAAAGGGTCTAAGGGATCGCAGCGTCATGGGGGTTGTGAGCACCAATGCCCTGGAGCTTGGCATCGACATCGGCGATATGGAAGCATGCATCATGGCGGGCTACCCCGGCTCCATCGCCAGCGCCTGGCAGCAGGCGGGCAGGGCCGGCCGCAGGGCCGGCCGGAGTCTTGCCATCCTGATTGCCAAGAGCAACCCCATGGACCAGTTCATCGTTCAGAATCCGGATTATTTTTTCACCCGATCCCCCGAGCACTGCCGGGTGAACCCGGATAATCTCATCATCCTGCTGCACCACATCAAGAGCGCAGCCTTTGAGCTGCCTTTCGAGGAAGGCGAACGGTTCGGCAGGGAGGATCTCATGGAGCTGCTGAGCTATCTGGAAGAAAAAGGCGTGCTTCACCGGGTGGATCAGCGCTGGCACTGGGCGGCCGACAGCTACCCTGCGGACGAGGTGAGCTTAAGGACCGTCAATCCGGAGAATGTGGTGGTGGTTGATACGACCGAAACGGCCAACCACAAGGTGATCGCCGAGGTGGACTGGGACAGCGCGTTCACCACGGTCCATGATGATGCCATATACATGGTGGCATCCCAGCAGTACCACGTGGACAAGCTCGACCTGGAGCGCAAGAAGGCATACGTCAGAAAAGTGGATGTCGATTATTACACGGATGCCATGACATACACCAATGTGCGCGTTATGGACGACTTTAACAAGAAGATGAAGGGCGGCATCATCGTCGAACACGGCGAGGTCCAGGTGTCTCGCAAAGTGGTGGGATACAAAAAAATAAAGTTTTATACATCGGAGAATGTGGGTTACGGCGACGTAAACCTGCCGCAGAAGGACATGCACACGACCAGCTACTGGTTTACCATCCCCTGGAACCTGCTGGATTTCCTTGAGCTCAGTCGCGAGGAAATTATCGACGGCCTTTCAGGGCTTGCCTACTGCCTGCACCACATCTGTGCCATGCTGGTGATGTCGGACATCCGCGATATCGACCGGTGCATCGGCGACAAGAGCGGCGAGTGGTTTGTGCGATACGGCAAAGACCGCCGGGTCATTACCGAAAGCCCGGGCCAGCCAACAAACGTCATGGAAAATGCCTATGATCCCACGGTATTCATCTTTGATGCCTACCCGGGCGGAATCGGCTTTTCAGACAACCTGTTCGAACGGCATGACGAGTTGATCCGGGCGGCACGATCGCTCATCTCTTCCTGCCCGTGCGACCACGGGTGCCCCATGTGCGTAGGTCCGACACTCGAAGTAGGACCGTCGGCAAAGCATGCAGCCATGGGCCTCCTTGAGTTGATGGAAAGCTCATGAGCCTCAAGGACAGACTCGATCGCCTGTCGGGTGAAGCCGGCAGCCCCTTTCAAGCAGATCTGAAGCAAGACAGCGTCAGCGAGCTGCGCAGCAGAATCAATGCGATCATGAACCGCAGGGAGCGCCTGGGAGCGCCAACCATCCCTGAGGTGAAAGACCGTGCCGTCTCATTGGAGAGCGTGGTTAGCGGGGAGGAGGTAAAGACACCGCAAGGCAGATTTTTCCTTTCACGCAGCAGGTTAGATGCCGCGGACTTTCATGGACACTCGCGGGTCGGCGACCTGGTATGCCCCGGAATGGAGGCCGTGGCCTTTCTTGCCGGTGCTGATGTGCTGAAGGGTCTGTCCGTGGAGGATGGCCTGTTTCTTGACACCGAGACCACGGGCCTTGCGGGCGGCACCGGGACTTTTCCGTTTCTTATCGGGCTCGGGTGGTTTGAAGACGGCAGCTTTATCACCTGTCAGCTCTTTGCGCGGGATTTTTCGGAAGAACCTGCCATGCTCGCATTTTTGTGCGAACAGGCATCCAGGAAGAGATTCCTGGTGACCTTCAACGGCAGGGCCTATGACCTGAACCTCATCGCGACCCGATTCATCCTGAACCGGTCTCGGGATCTGCTTGCCGGCATGCCGCACCTGGATCTGCTCCACCCGAGCAGGCGGATCTATTCCCGCCGCCTGGAAAATGTCAGACTTGTGACCCTGGAGGCATCCGTGCTCGGGGTCAGGCGCGGACAGGATGTGCCCGGCCACGAGATCCCCCAGCGCTATTTCGACTGGCTCAGGAGCCGAGACGGCAGATTCATGGCGGATGTATTCCGGCACAACCGGCTGGATATTATTTCCATGGCATCCCTGCTGAAGCACGTAACGGACCTTGTGGAAGGTCGGCATAACGCTGCGTATAGCCATCACGACGACCTTCTCTCGGTTGCGAAACTGCATTACGATCGCGGCGACTTTGCGTCTGCAGGCCGTATTTTGGAGCCCTTGTCCCGCTCCGTGCAGCCGGGGGTTGCCCGGAGCGCCCGGATGGCTCTGTCTGTGATCAAAAAGAAGACGAACCAATGGACGGATGCCGTATCTGTCTGGAAAGAGATGATCGCTTTGGATCCCTATGATGTTTTTGCCGTCGAAGAGCTTGCCAAATGGTATGAGCATCATGTCCGCGAATTCAGCCTTGCTGCGGAGATAGTGGCCGGAATACTTGACGGAAAGAGGCTGGATGAGCCGGATCGCCTTGCCATGGCGCATCGCCTGCGGCGTCTCCTTCATAAATCCTCCCGGTGCCGCCAGGCGCCGGGGAACAGGGTCATACATGACCGTAACCTGACCCGTTGTCTTTAAATGGCGACAGCGATGTGCTGACAAGTATGCAAACGGATGGTATGCATTTATTCTACTGCTACAATAACCGGTTGCATCATCAGACCTGGCAGTGCGCGGTTTGTGCCGTATTCACGGGTCCATCGTGAAATTTATGTTGAAGATACGGCAATGTCAGTTGGTTTTTCGGAGGAATCGACGTGCAAACAATACCGGTGTTTTGCGGTAAGGACTGCGGTGGCAATGCCTGCCCGCTGATGGCAAGGATTGAAAACGGTCGCGTCACCCGCATCTTCAATAATCCGGCCGGCGGGAAGTACCTAAAAGGCTGCATGCGCGGGTTTAACCTGCCCAAGGAGCTCTACGCCAAGGGCCGGATCCTCAAACCATTGTGCCGGGTTGGAGAACGCGGTTCGGGTAGGTTCCGCGAGGCCAGCTGGGATGAGGCGCTGCATCTTACCGCAGATAAACTGGGTGAAATCCGCTCGAAATTCGGTGCCAACGCCATCCTGAGTCTGGCCAGTTCGGGATCAACCAGTGCACTGCACGGCACTGAACCGCTGCTGCGTCGTTTTCTGAATCTCTTCGGCGGCTGTACAACGCTAAAAAGCAATTACAGCAATGCCGCTGCCAGCTTCATTCTGCCCTATCTCCTGGGCGAGCAGTGGAAGGTATCTGGTTTTGATGCGGCAAACATGCAGTATTCAGAAAATGATTATCCTGTGGGGAGCAAACGTGCTGGCGGCGCGCCTGGGAACCGAAATAAACCAGCGCCTGATCGAGGCGAGACGGCGGGGAGCCCGGATTGTGGTGATTGACCCGCGACGGTCGGAGACGGCAACGCATACCGGTGCCTGGTGGCTTGCCTGCCGTCCCGGAACGGATGCGGCACTGATGCTGGCCGTTCTCTATGTTCTGGTCACGGAGAATCTCGTAGACCGGCCGTTTATTTCGGCCCACAGCGTGGGGTTTGGGCAGCTTGAAAGTTACGTTCTGGGTCAGGAGAGCAACCAGGCCCGTACACCCCGCTGGGCCGAAAGCATTTGCGGTGTTCCGGCCGGGGAGATTGAAGGCTTTGCACGCGCCTATGGCGCGGCAAAGCCGGCCATGCTGCTGCCGGGCTACTCCATCCAGCGGGTTTTTGCCGGCGAAGAAACGTACCGCCGAGCGAGTGGCGCTTCAGGTCGCCACCGGGAATTTCGGCCGTCGCGGCGGTTCCACCGGATCGCTGAACAACCGCCTCCCGACGCCGCGGGTAGGGTCGCTGCCGGTTCCCGGGATACCCGGCCAACCGTCCGTGCCCGTTTTGCGCTGGCCCGACGCCATTTTGGAGGGCCGCCGGGGAGGATACCCGGAAGACATCCACGCCATCTACAACGCGGGCAGCAATTTTCTCAACCAGGGAAGCGACATCCCCAAAAACCTCTCGGCCTTCAAAAAAGTGGATTTTGCCGTCTGCCATGAGATTTTCATGACCCCGACTGCCAGAAACTGCGACGTTATTTTCCCGGCGGCCCATGCGCTGGAAAAAGAAGATATCGGCATCCCTTGGTTGGGCAATTTTCTGGCCTATAAGCCCCGGGCAGTGACGCCCCGGGGAGAGTCGCGCTGCGACTATGATATTTTCTGCGACCTGGCGGATCGGCTGGGTTTCGGGCAGGCGTTTTCAGAAGATCGCAGTGCGGAGGCATGGGTCGAGCATTTCCTGAAACACTCGGAAGTGCCGGACCATTCAGATTTTCGCCGCTCCGGCCTCTACCTGTCTTCAGAGCAGGAAAGGGTGGGGCTGTCTGAATTTGCCGCAGAGCCGCTTCGCCATCCGCTGGGCACGCCGTCCGGCAAGGTGGAAATTGCCAGTGAAAGCTACCACCGAAAGACCGGCTACCCGGCGATTCCCACCTGGCTGGAGCCGCCGCTGGATCCCCGCTACCCGCTGCGGCTCCTCACCCCGAAATCGCCTTGTCGCACCCACTCTCAAGGCAGCGACTTGCCGGCCATCCGGCGAAGGGCCGCTCACGCCCTGGAAATGAACCCCGGGGATGCCGCCGAGCGAGGGATTGGCGATGGAGAGAGGGTGCGGTTGTTCAACTACCGGGGGGCAGCGCTCCTGCCTGTCCGGCTGAGCGCTGACCTGATTCCCGGTGTCGTTTGTCTGCCGGAAGGGGTCTGGGTCCAATTGAACGATGCCGGAATAGACACGGCCGGATCGGCCAATATGTTTACGGACACCGGGGGCACGGCTCCCGGCGTCGCCTGTATCATGCATGGCATGGGGGTTGAGGTCAGACGAATTGATGGTAACGCTCAGAATTCAACCACCGGGGTCAAGGGGATTTCCGGGTAGATCTGCCCGTGGCAGGGCGGCATGGAGTTGTACACCCAGTCGATATCGACGGTGCCGACTTCCGTAAAACGGGATGTTGTAAACCCGTTGAATGTTCCCCGGATCAGGACATCCTCCATTTTCATGGTCATGGCAAAAACCGCGACAGTCGTTCCTTTGGGGATTTTTTTCAGTTCATTGCCGTAGGCTCCGGCGGAAAAAACCACCCGGCGGCTGTCTGCTGCCTGGCACTGGAGGACCGGTATGATGACCGGGAACCCGTCATCCGGAATCCATGCGATGAATTTTAAAGCGTCCAGCCGGTTGAACATCGTTTCCGCAAAGGGCTTGAGGATTCTTTCCGGGTCGGCGGTTTTCAGACCTCCCTTGGCAAGCCGGGTCAGAAGCGATGCCAGGATGATCCGGCCCAGCGGCAACCCTTCCTGCCCGGATGTTTCCACAAGATCGAGATAGTGAACCGTGTGGATGCCGAAATAGGCATTATACCGGAACATGGGCAGATTGTTGTAGGCCTCGAATTCCGGGCCTTCTTTTCTCAGATGGGTCCATGCGGCCTTTCCCCGCCACAGCTTCCGGTCCAGGGTCATGATTAAAAAACCGATATTGCGGCGGTTTTGAATGTACTGTTTGCTGTTTCCCTTGCAGAACTCGCCAAGGGTTACCGTTGCAGGGCCGGCCGCCTGAATGGAGGTGATCAGGGAGATGTGGGGGAGTCCTTCGGGGCTTATGGATGCCACCAGACCGATTTTTTCTTCAGGCTTAAAGGCGTTGATTTCAGTTTCCGTAAATGTTTTCCGGGTATCGGACATGGCTGTCAGGGCGCTCCTTTTCAGTTTGCGGTGGCACGGCTTTCCCGGGACGGGTTTTCTTCAATGCGCGTGGAACCGCTCCAAACGACGATATCGGGGTTGACGCCCGATTTTCCGGCGATTCGGGCAAATTCTTCCATGGATTCTTTTGGAAGCAGCAATTCATCCCGGAGGGCCCAGTCTTTGCCCAGACGAAGGTATTTATCCTTGCAGAGATTGTTGAAGGCGCACAGCTCCCAGCGGCTGACGACATCCCCCAGGTTTTTCGCGATAAACCGCCCGATTCCGGCAATATTATCCGCGCGGGCGGTCATGCCCGGGATCACGGGGGTTCTGATCCAGAGTGCTGTCGGGTAAAGATGGCTTCTGATGGTTTCCGCCACAATCAGGAGATTTTCCAGAATCCTGTCATTGTGCTCCCCGGTGAATTTTTTATGGTTTTCGGTTTCAATTTCCTTTAAATCATAGAGCACCAGGGAAGAGTAGGGGAGAAGCGCTTTGATTGCCTCGGTTCCGCACAGGCCGCAGGTGTCCAGCACCGTATGGATGCCTTCTTCCCTCAGGGATTTGAAAAATATCGCAACAAATGCGGCCTGCATTCCGGGTTCGCCGCCGGAGGCGGTAATGCCGCCGCCTGATTTTTCAAAATAGGCCCTGTCCTTGACAACCTCGTGGGTCAGGTCGTCAAGGGTCCACTCTTTTCCCAGAAGTTCCATGGCTGCCGCAGGGCAGGCTTCGGCGCATGCCCCGCACCCCGTGCAGGCCGGGCGGTTGATTGTAACACCTGTTTCCGTAAATGAAAGCGCGCCGGACGGGCACGCATCCAGGCATGTTTTACACCCCAGGCATCTGGAGCCGATCCAGTGAACCTGAGGCAGCATGGAAATACTTTCCGGGTTGTGGCACCATCGGCAGTTGAGGCTGCAGCCTTTGAAAAAGACGGTGGTGCGGATTCCCGGGCCGTCTTCCGTGGACATCCGCTGAATATCCAGGATTCTTGCCGTGGGTTTATAATCCACTGTGGCTGATCCGCTGGATGACTTCATTCTGCAGCTCCCGCCCGACGGTCGTGAAATAGGCGTTGTAGCCGGTGATCCGAACCAGCAGATGCCGGTAATCCTGCGGATGTTTCTGGGCATCGATCAGGGTCTGCGGGTCCAGCATGTTGATCTGAAGCGCGGTGCCGCCGTTTTCGGCATATCCGCGGAGAAACGCCTTGAATTTATCGCGGTGTTCCGGGTCCCGGATCATCGACGGGTTGAACGTCATGGTGTGGCTGGCGCCGTTGGGCAGCAGGTTCACATAGTCGAGCCAGCAACCGGCGGTGTCCGATCTGCCGCCCAGGGCTTTACCCACGGAATTGGCGTTGGCTGTCGGCCCGTGGATGTCGGCGCCGTTTGACGGGCAGATCGCGTTGGACAGGAACTGCCCCTTCTTTCGGCCATCGGCGCTGGCGGCCATGACATACCCGTCGCCTGCCCAGTAGTTCCAGCTCAGCATGCCGGGCCGGAATCTGCGGCCGGTCGACCGGGTGGTGTGCTTCCAGGTTTCGCTGCACCACAGCTCCATGACCCTTGATGCCATCCGGTCCGCCGCATCGTCATCCCGGCCGTATTTGGGGGCTTTGTTCCGGGCCGTTGCCTGGAGAATTTCATGCCCCTGCCAGTTGTCTTTCAATGCCCGGATCAATTCGGCCATGGTGCATTTCTTTTTGTCGTAAACCAGGTATTTGATGGCCAGCAGCGAATCCACAGTGGTGGCGTAGGTGACGGCTTCCAGGGTGGTGTGGCTGATTTCAGCCCCGCCCCGGGTGACATCCAGACCTTTTTCCGCGCACCCTTTCACCAGGCAGGACAGATAGGGCGTGTTGAAATAGTCTTTCCGGATGGCTTCGGAGCACTCGTACAGCGAAACGCACTGCCGGATGATGAATGCGGTCTGGACCGCATAGGCATTCCAGAATTCCTCCCAGGTGGTAAACCGGCAGGCATCGCCCGTATCCGGGCCGTCCCGGGTGATTTTATCCGTCCTGCCGGTCATGGGATTTTTGAAAGGCAGCAGATCTTTTCCGCCGGTCATGGCCAGCTCCACGGCCTTTAACAGATTCAGGTTGCAATCGACGGTTCCGGACCGGTCATTGCCCGCCATGGTGTTTTCAAGGCATCCCACCGGCGCGTAGTCAAACACATTGTCTTTATGAATCAGGTGGCTGATGCCGGACATCTTTGCCTCCAGCATCATGCCGGCCATGGACCGTTCGTCAAAATTGAGCAGAAAGGGCGCGCCCTGGCTGGCGGAGATCATCTCCGTTATTTTGTCCAGCAGCGTATCCGGCGAGTTGCGGTGCAGCCGGACATTGGGTTTGGGCTCCAGAATGGGGGACATCTCGTCGATCACTTCCAGAATGGCGTAGGTCAGGTCATTGGTCAGATCCTTTCCGCCCCTGCCCATGCCCGAGAGGGTAATGAGCTGGCCGAATCCGGCGGTAATGCCCTGATTGCCGTTTCGGATCATGGCATCATAGGCGGTGTTGCAGTGAATCCAGAAGCACTTCAGGATTTCCTTCCCGAATTCCCGGTTCATGCCCGTTTTGAGGGATTCCTCCCAGTAGGGCAGCAGATACTGGTCGATGCGGCCGAACGAGATTCCCGGGCCCGGATAATTCTCATCGCTCATGATCAACATATGCGTGATCCAGAGCGCCTGAACCGCCTGCCAGAAAGTTTTCGGGGGCTCCCACGGCACCCGGTCCAGGTTTCCGGCCATCTGCAGGAGTTCTTCCCGCCGGATCGGCGCCTTCTCCTGCCCGGCCAGGCTCCGGCAGAGCGCCGCATAACCGGCTGAAAAATCTCTGGGCATGGTGGCGGCCGTGATCATGGCGCGCAGCTGTGCGCCCTTTTCGCCGCTTTTTTCAGCCGGGCTCAACTGTTCGTACTTTTCGGTGAGGTCCGCGTGAATGCCTTTCCATCCGATCCGAAGGGCCCTCTCGTGGCCGGGAATCAAATGGCCGCTCGTAGCGCCGGCGTTGCCGTACCCGTGATCGTGAAACCGTTTCATCCTGGCCCTGGCACCGTTTTTGCCGGCCGTCAGCCTGTCATATGTTTTCTGCTCTTTTTGCGTCAGGCACAAGGAGGTCTGGACATTGAACCTGGCGCCGGCGATCAGGTCTCCGGGAAGGATTTCCCTGGGAACGTACCTTACCATGGTTTCCCTGACAAACCAGGCCCGCCTCTCCGGCAGGCTCCAGGACCAGAAGTCCTTGTCCAGCGCAACCGTTCTGGCGGCTTGCCGGTACGAGCTCACCATGGTCTGCATCAGCATATAGGTTTCCGGGACAATATAGAACGTCATTTCATTGAACTGGATGTCCCAGGGGGTTCCGGTGGTCCAGGCAGTGAACTCGTTGTTCCATGCCCGTTCGGTTCCCTTGAAATAGTAATCACGGAGCCAGGAGATTCTGCCGGAGAGCTTTTCGGGGTTTTTGATCTCAGGGATTTCTTTTCTTAAAGCCGATGACGGTCATGGGCAGCTCCTTGTCCGGTGGTGATTTCTGTTAAATATGTATTCCATGGACGAACAAGCAGTATGTCGCGTGGATGCGGCGTGCGTGAAGGGATGTGTGTAACCCGCAAACCGTCCAACGGCTTTCTTGGGACATCTTCAGATATTTCAGATTTTGCGAAATGTCTGGTGCGTCCTGTCAGGGCTTCCGTTTCCAGTTTCCGGAAATTTCACCGCCGTGGCTCCAACTGCCGGAAACGGTGATAGCACCGTCGACGATCCGGCCGAGCAGGATAGCCTCTACAGGCTTGCCTTTCGGTGTCCAGCCCTCAAGGTTCAACTTGACAGAGCCGTCGTCGGCGATGGTTCCATGAGCCTTTGCCGGCTGTTGTGATTTGCTGATCCAGACACCTTCGGCGATTCCGTTACGTACTACCAGCTTGACCCGCCAGCAGGCCGGCTCATTTTCTCCAGGTCGTGTGAATAAGTTGCACAGTCGTCCGCCGTAGTTTCCGTCATGAGACGTCTCAATTTTCGACGCATCTTTTGTGATGCCGGCTGCCGATTGCTGACTTGCAGCAGCCCGCTTTTCTGCCTCGATTCGCTTGCGTTCCTGCTCGATCTGCTTTCGCTCCTCCTGAGCGCGTCGCAACGCTTCGTCAGCAGCCTGTTGTTTGGCGGCTTCCGCAGCCGCTTTTTCCGCCTTGAGCTGCTTGCGTTCCTGATCGAGCTGCTTCCGTTCCTCCTGTGCCCGGCGCAACGCTTCGTCGGCAGCCTGTTGTTTGGCGGCTTCCGCAGTCCGCTTTTCCGCCTCGATCAGCTTTCGATCCTGCTCGACCCGGTTGCGTTCCTCCTGCACGCGGCGTAGCTCCTCTTCGGCCGCCAGTTTCTGGGCCTGCAGCTGCATTTCGCGTTTTGCCTCATCTGCAGCCTGCCGTGCCTGCTCGGCAGCCTGTTTCTGCGCCGCCAATCTATCTTCGGCCTGGCGTTGTTCGTTGCGGTGCGCCTCGTACTGCCGGTAGCCCCAGAAGCTGGCGGCAGTGATTGCCAGAACCGCCGCAGTGACCGCCGCCACTATGCGCCATCCTGTCCGGCGCGCATGGGTGACTGCGACCGAGCCTTCTTTGAGGGTGTATGTGCGGACGGGCTTGGCGATATTCTTATATGTCTGTTCGCCCAGCAGCTTGAAGTCGAGTGACAGCTTGTTCAGGATCTGGTCGTGCACGCTGCCTGATATGCAGATCCCGCCGGGCGCGGTCGCAGTTTGGATTCGCGCCGCTATGTTTACGCCGTCACCGAGTAAATCGCCGCCCTGTATGATGACGTCTCCCAGGTTGATGCCCATGCGGAAAAGCATCTTCTCTTCAGGTGCGAGATGTTCGTTGCGCGTTCGCAGCGCAGCCTGGATTTCGGTGGCGCAGCGAACAGCCTCGACCGGGCTGTTGAATTCCGCCAGGAGTGCATCACCGGCCGTATTGAAGATCCTTCCGCGGTGCAGCTTGACCAGCGACTCGAAGATTTCCCGGTGGCCGCGAAACACATGCACCGTACGCTCTTCGTTTGCGGCCATCATCTTGCTGTAGCTGGCAACGTCGGCGCACAGAATCGTTGCGAGTCGCCGTTCGAGAGGCTGCGTACTTTGTGGTGTGGATTCATCGGGCATGGTGTATTCCCGAATACGGCTCAATGAAAGGGTTCGATTTTGATTGAAACGTTCGTATCGTTATGTTTTTAAACTATAGGGGGGCTGAAATTGCTTGTCAAGGGCTATCCGCGTTCACTCCTCCTGTCGTGTTTGACGTGTTCTGGAAACCCATAGGATTGCCTTCCCCGCAACATGTTCGGCCCTTTGGACGGTTTCTCACGGTTCCGCCCTTGCCTTTGGTTAGTATTTGTGTCAATGATAGTTCCCTGACAGGACTCACATACAGGGGACTTTCACCCCATAAGTTCACGCCCGTGCCGGGCATACACATGAACATCCGGGAAGGCATATTGAAGAGTCAAAGAAGATTGGACAATCGCTCTTTCAGAGGCCTGTTGCAGTCCGGGGACGGTGTCATTACAAAGGTTACGAAAGCAAACCGGCATACCATTTCCTTTCAAGTCGCCTTTGAACTGACCAATATTTTTATCGACCGGTTGAAGCACCAGGCGGAACATCTTGTTTTCAGTGAGCGGTCCCGGATCGCTCGTCTTGGCGTCAATATCCTGGGCGATGCCCCGAATCCGGATCGCTTGGAAGGAACAACGCTGCTCCTCGATCTTCAGGCATCCGCGGTCATTCAGGGGTATCCCGGCCTGGATGTCTTAAAAGACCTCTTTACTGCGGGACTCCCTGTAGGAAGGCTGGTTTATCTGAATCCCGATGCACTTCTCACCTCCGAGGAAGTACTATCGGCGATCAACCGGGCGGCGATCAAACTGCCGGCATCCACCACCATCTCCAGCGACGGAAGCATCCTCATTTCCCCGCACAAAGTCGTCTGCAGCCTGAAACCTGGTCTCGACAAAGAAGCGCTTCGACGCATTCTCTACCGGGAAGACGGAAGGGAAATCCTGAACCGGCTCCAGAATCGCGAACCGGTTCATGCCGTCACCATCGAGCCTGGAAAAGGCGTGATCACCACCTGTTCCATGTATCTAAACGAGCACTATGTCGCCCTGCAAAGCGGTCTTGCCTTGGGAAAACACCTGTCGGCAACCATTCTGGACCCGATAAAAACAAGAGGAATCCGCATCTTTCTTGAGATCGTCAACGGCAGTGAACACCCCATCGTCAATCCCCTGATTTCCGCAAAAATATACTGTGTCCCGAAAATGGAAAAAAGATCCGCATCCAAGATATCGGTCCATGGGACAGTGCTTTATTCATACAATCAGATGCGGGGTCTTGAAAAGCGTCTTGACATCCAACCGGCAGGCACCTGTCATTACCTCGACAGGCCGATGGCTGTTATGGCCAACAGGCCCGGTACCCTTGCCGGAGCAAATATCTTCATGAACGGTCCGCCCCAAGACTGCAAGGTTTCAGACGCTGTGTGCGTGACCGCACGGAGAAATTATTCCATTAAAAGCCCCTGCACCCACAACTACAGCACCGCGAGTATAAAAAATGCTTTGGCCGGGAGCCCCGGGATCATTGCCTTGAAATACTTCCCGAACCTACTGGAACATCGGGATATCATCAATCTGGCTGCGGAAGGGCTTCTCTTTGCGCTCTATTTTTTTGAAGCCTCCCGGGAGCATGGCCCGTATCTCTCGGAACAGGACCACAGCCGCCTTAAGGAGTATCAGGCGTTTGGACTGGACACCTACTGGGTATCCAATGTAAACAAACGGTTGATGGTGCACACCATGCGGGACGGCATGGGATACTTTGTGATGCCCGAGCGCCTGGCTGATTTTCATAAATCGATGCTTTTCGCTTTTTACGGCTCCAACAAGGCGCTTTCCGGAACCGGCTACGAACGTCTGGGCCGGCTCATGGATGCCCTTGTGGCTTTCTGGGGCAAGCGAATCGGCATCGTTACCGGCGGTGGCAGCGGCGTCATGGAGCAGGTGAATACCCTCGCCCGCCAGCGCGGCGTTCTTTCCGGCGCCAATTATCTGGACATCACCGACCAGTCCATGACCACAGATGTTGATTTCTGCCAGGTCTTTCAGTCCACCTGCCGGCACAGCCGGCAAAAATGGTTTGAGATCGCCTCGTTTCCCATTTTTAATGTTGGCGGATTGGGGTCCCTTGAAGAACTTGGCATCACGCTTTGCAACATGAAACTCTCCATCATGGAGCCGGTACCGGTGATTCTGTTTGACACCGAAGGGAGCGGCTCCTTCTGGTCCGGAATGGAAACTCAGATTCGCGAAATGATCCGCAGGGGAAGGGCGCCGGAATGGGTGGGCGATAATATCGTCATTACCGATAATCCGGCCAAAGTCATCGACGCCTATCGAAGCAGGCTGCACCTTTTTTAAGAGAGGTCAGCTCCTTAACTTGACAAAAGAAACATTCAACATCCAGAAATTGTCAAGGCAAAGAGTTTCCCCCTCTTATTGCTTTAATGCAGAAAAGACATGATAAAATGGCTATATTCTGTATTTATGACGTCGTTATAAGGGCCAAAAGTGACTTATAAAAGATTATCCAACAAAAACATGCTGCGAAAATGCCGCAGATGTTATCATTATCTGAGAAAGTCGTATAGGGAATAGTAAATTATGGAAGTAAACTTGATGGATTTGGAACCCAGACATGCCCATGATCTCCTTACCAGTGCCATCATACCCAGGCCTATTGCATGGGTATCCTCTGATAATAACCATGGCCAAGCCAATCTGGCTCCATTCAGTTTCTTCACTGGCCTATCGTGGTCACCTCCTATCCTTGCATTTTCAGTAGTCAACCGGTCAGACGGGACCATGAAAGACACGGCGAGAAACATCCGAGAGGTTCCGGAGTTCGTTGTAAACGTCTTCTCGGTACCTCTTCTCTCCACCATGGAATATAGCGCAAAGCCAATACCTTACGGAACCGATGAGACTTTAATAGCAGATATATTCATTGGCTACCTTCGAAAATGATAAAGCCGAATCGAATTCAGGAGGCTGGAATTGCAGTTGAATGTACTCTGGAACGCATCGTTAACGTGAGCGAAGGCCCCAATGCCGGAAATTTGATTCTTGGGCGAATATAGCTCGTCCATGTGAGAGACGATCTGCTAAAGAACGGAAGAGAGGTTGATTGGCTGAGTCTGGACGTTCTTGGCCGGCTTAGCGGCAACCGATATTGCGCCGTGCGAACGGTTATCGAAAGCGAAACAAACGAGAAGAGAGATAACAATGGAAGTTAAACAGGTAAAACTAATCTATTTTTCACCCACTGGAACCACACAAAAAGTATTGGAAAGTATTGCCAAAGGTATCACTTCTGAAGATGTCGGGCATATTAATCTGACACTTCCGGAAGGCGTTCAGCAAAGAATTCCACCCTTTTCAGATGAACTCGTAATTATCGGTGCACCTGTTTACGGTGGTCGTCTGCCGGTTGATGCAATCAATCGATTCAAACAGCTGAAAGCAGGCAAAACCTTAGCGATTCTCGTAGTTGTATATGGGAACCGGGAGTTTGAGGATGCATTATTGGAATTGAAAAATCTTGCAATTGCGTTAGGCTTCAATCCGATTGCCGGCGGTGCATTCATCGGGGAGCACTCTTTTGCAACAAAGGATGTCCCCATCGCAAATGGACGTCCGGATAGCCTGGACCTTCAAAAGGCAATGGATTTTGGAGCAAAACTTAAAGATAAAGTCGCAGTGTTACAATCACCTGATGCCCGAATGGATTTGGAAATTCCCGGCAGGTTTCCATATGAAAGCGCCGGAGCGCGATCTATGGCTGTTTCACCCGTGACCAAAGAAGACACATGCACGGTTTGTGGTACGTGTGCCAGTGTATGTCCGACTGCAGCCATTTCAATTAATGGGAGCGTGGCAACCAAAATCGAGCAGTGCATTCGCTGTTGTGCCTGTATCAAAAACTGTCCCACAGGTGCAAGGGTCATGGAAGACAGCAAGTGGAAAAACATTGCCAACTGGTTAAATGAAAATTGCGGTACTCGGAAAGAACCTCAAATTTTTGGGATTGATGTGTAGAGTCAAATCGTGTCAATTTTCCCCTGAAAATATTCAGATACAATAACGGCGATATGAACCTTGCTCAACTCAGTTCTCTGAAAACCTGGTTTAAAAATTATGTAGCGGATTTTTATACCGGAAATGATGACGATGACCGGAATATCCGCTTGAAGGAGGAACACACTCACCGGGTATGCCGGAATATCACTGACCTGGTGAACAGCCTGGGACTGCCTTCGGAAGATGCCTGCCTGGCGGAGGCCATCGCACTGCTTCATGATATCGGCAGGTTCATGCAATACCGGAAATACCGTACATTTTTCGATCGAATCTCAGAAAATCATGCGCGGCTGGGAATCAGGGAACTGGCCCTGGGCCGCGCCCTGTCCTGTCTGGAATCGCAGGACCGTCGTATTCTGGCCCGGGCTGTTTCGTTTCACAATGCAGCCACGCTTCCGGACAATGAACCAGAACACGTGCTTTTATTCATGAAACTGATCCGGGATGCGGACAAGCTGGATATCTGGCGGGTGGTGACCGATTATTACCGGGAAAAAGATATCCGTCCCAATAAGGCCATTGAACTGGGCCTGCCGGATCCTCCGGAATGTTCCGAGGCGGTTATCCGCTCCATTTTGAATCATCGATTCGCATCGGTCAATGATATCAAGACACTGAATGATTTCAAATTGCTTCAGATCAGCTGGGTCTTTGATCTGAATTTCCGGAAATCCTTTCTTCTGTTGAAAGAACACCGGTATATTGACGCCATCCACGATACCCTTCCTGATCTTCCCGCGATACGGCGTGCCGTGAATCATGCCATCCATTATCTGGATGCCGGATGTGCCGGTTTTTCTTAATAGACATTGGATAATAACGGGAGCATACGGTCGGCATACTGATGTGTTTTTTCTCGTTAAAAATAAATCTGCCCCATTTCCCCGTTTACTGTTCCAAATTATGCACCGAATGTGGTGATGACCCGGGAGATCAGGGACTGCAGGGGAGCGGGAAACAAGCCGGCCCACAGCACGCCGCATAGAATCAGGGCAAAAGCAATGCGTGCGGCAGTGCCAAAGCCGCTGGTGGTCAGGGCCAGGTCTGTTTTCGGCTTCATGAACATGACGACGATCACCTTCAGGTAGACATAAACGGACAGGATGGCCGATGCGATACCAATCGCTGCCAGCACCGAATATCCGGACTGAAGGGCAGCCTTGAACACCATGAATTTGCCGATAAACCCGGCTGTCGGGGGGAGGCCTGCCAGGGAAAGCAGGCTGATGGATCAGAAGCGCCGCCTGCCAGGGATGGGAATACCCAATACCACGGTAGCTGCTCAGCTCGTCCAGATCGCTCTCCGGAGAGGCGCAAAGCGTTGCAATGGCGCCGAAAGCGCCCAGATCCATCAGGACATAGGCGATGAAATAAAAGATGACGGCAAGGCCGCCGTCTTCTCTGATTGCCAGCGCTCCCATGGCCGCATAGCCCATCTGCGACACGGACGAGTAGGCCAGCAGGCGTTTTATCCGCGTCTGGACCAGGGCCGTGATGCTGCCGATCAGGAGGGTAGCGGCCGCAAGCGTCCACAGAACCGGTATGGACCGGACCCAGAGCCAGTTGGAGGACAGCATCAGGATGCGAAGAAGGCCTGCAAAAACGGCAATCTTGGAACCGGTGGTCAAAAATGCGGTTATTGGTGTCGGCGCTCCCTGATAGACATCCGGGGTCCACAGATGGAAGGGAACCAGGGAAATCTTGAAGCCTGCCGCCGTCAGAATCAGGCCAAGGGACAGGAGCATTCCCGTCGGAGACCCCACATTTTTCAGATTCGCCAGACCGATAGGCATGTCAAGTGTTCCGGTGGACGCATAAAACATGGCAATGCCAAAGGCCAGAAACCCGCCGGAAACCATTCCCATGATCAGGTATTTCAGTGAGGCTTCATTCCCCGCCGGATCATCCCGTCGCATGGCGATGAGAATATAAAACGCCAGGGAAAGCAGCTCAAAACCCAGAAAAAACACCAGCCAGTGGGTTGCACCGGCCACCAGAGACATACCCAGAACCGCAAGGATCATCAGCCCGTAAAATTCATCTCCTGCCACCTGCCGCAATCCGGCATGCTGATGGCTGAACAGCAGCGATAAAAAAGCCACCAGCGCAAACACCACATTGAAAAAGCGCGCATAGGCGCCTATATCCAGCATCTGGAGAAACGGCATCCGTCCGCCGTCGATCAGAACAGCGGCCACAGCCGCGGAAAGAACCGTGCCGATTGCCAGTGAAAAAAGCAGGGGCCTTGGCTTGTTTTTCACAAAAGCGCCTACAGTGAAAATGGCGATGCCGCCGCCTGCCAGCAGGAGCTGATAGAGAACGGATTTCCAGGATAATACGGTCATGGTTGATGATCTCGTAAACGGTTATGAATTGTCTGTCCTGCAACCTGAAATACAAAAAATATAACCTCCCCCTTTGAAAAAGGGGGATTGAGGGGGATTTTTCTGCGGTTCGTCTGAAATCCCCCGTGGCCCCCCTTTCCAAAAGGGGGGATCAAATATTAAGGTGATAAGTTAAGACTCGGATGACAACATACTGATATTCATGGAGCCAAAATCAGTGGTACCGGCTGTTGTGTTCAGTCCGGCCAGGGCCGTCCCGAAGAGTTCCAAAGCCGGTGCCGGATGCAGGCCCAGCCATAGCGCTCCCAGACCAAGCGGAATCAAAATGGCCAATTCCCGGCCGGTCAGATCCGCGACCCCGGGCCTGTGCCGTGCTTCTCCCCAGAGGCTTTTCCGGAGCATCCGCAAGCCATACACCACTGTCCAGAGAAGGCCGATGAATCCGACGGCTGCTGTTCCGGGCCGATCCGTGAAGGTTCCGACCAGAATCAGAATCTCACCCACAAAATTGTTGAGGCCCGGAAGCCCGATCGATGCCAGCGTAAAAAACAGAAAAAACCCGCTCCATACCGGTATGGTTTTCCACAGTCCGCCAAGATCTGAGAGTTTACGTGTATGCAGGCGCTCATCCAGCATGCCGATCAGGATAAAGAGCGCGGATGTGGTGATGCCGTGGTTGATCATCTGAAGCAGGGAGCCGCTCAGCGTCGTTATATTCCATACGGCAAGCCCGACAACGATCAGCCCCATATGGCTGATGCTTGAATAGGCCACCAGGCGTTTCAGGTCTTCCTGTGCCAGGGCGATCCAGCCGGCATAGAAAATAGCCGCCAGTCCCAGGACCATGAAAAGGGGCGCAAAAAAATGGGCCGCTATGGGAAAGAGCGGAAAGGCAAACCGGAACAGGGCATAGACACCGGTCTTTAACAGCAGGCCGGCCAGAATCACGCTGCCGGCCGTGGGCGCTTCGGTGTGCGCATCCGGAAGCCAGGTGTGCACCGGTATCAGCGGAATCTTGATGGCAAAGGCCAGGGCAAAGGCGCCAAAAAGCATCAGTTCCACGGGCAGGCTGAAAGAAGTGTGCATCAGTTGCAGCAGGGCAAACGTGGTTTCACCCGTCTGCCGGGCATGCAGAATGTGCAGGCTCAAGAGGGCCAGCAGCATCACAAGGCTTCCGGAAATGGTGAAGAGTGCAAACTTGACCGTGGCGTAGATGCGACGGGAATGCCCCCAGATGCCGATCAGAAAAAACATCGGGATCGACTGGACCTCCCAGAACAGGTAAAAGAGAAACAAATCCGTTGCCAGGAAGACTCCCAGGACCCCGGTCATCATGGCCAGCAGGAAAAAATGAAACGCGGCCACATGGTCCGTGATTTCTCTCCAGGATACCAGTACTGCCAGCGCGCCGAGGGCGGTGGTCAGCAGGATCAGCATCAGGCTGATACCGTCCAGTGCCAGGGTAAAGCGGATTCCCAGCGAATCCATCCAGGAAAAATCTTCAACCCGCAGCCAGTTTCCGGCAAATTCTGCCGGCCGGGGATCTAAAGCAAAAATCGACAGCACCAGAACAACGTCCGTCAGCATTACCGTCAGCGCCAGCAGACGGCACGCCCGTTCGTTTTGACGGCATGCCAGCGCTGCCAGCGCACCCAGCAACGGCAGAAAAACAATTGTGCCAAGCAGCGGAAATGCATTCATAGATTAAGTGCCCACCACGCTGCGGTCAAGCCGCACAATATCAGGGTAAATCCGGCAACCAGCATGGAGACATACTGGGAGACCCTCCCTGTGGTCCAGAGTCGCAGCCTTTCCGCCAATGTCAGGAAGGAAAGGGCGCTTCTGTCAAGGCCCGCATCCACCCATCCGGCATCCACCTGCTGCCATAAAAATCCGGCAGCTGTTCGGAAGGGGGCAACGATCCGTCTCTGGTAGAGTCGATCCAGATAAAAGCCGTTCAGAAACAGGGCATACAGCTTGTTTTGAAATGTTTCTTCGCCGTATTCACGTGCCGGTATGCGTACGCCGTAATAGATCCAGGCGACAATCACCATGGTGATCGAGATAACCGCCGATCCTGCCTGCATGGCGGATTCCATCTTCATGGATGCATGCAGCTGCGGTGCTGCCCCTGGAACCGATGCCAGGTAATGTGCCAGCCACGCGTTTCCGGTCAAGTTGACCGGAAGATTCAGAAAACCCGCCAGCACGGAAAGCGCGGCCAGGGGCCACAGGACCCGTGACATCAGCTTGGGCACCGGAGCCGGAGCATGATCGCTATCGGCACGGGACTGCCCGAAAAACACGATAAAAAACAACCGGAACGCATAAAGCGGCGTGATGGCGGCAGCCATTGCCCCAAAGGCCCAATAAATTTTGTAAACCGCCAGGGGGTGAAGGAATACTGCCAGCAGGATCTGATCCTTGCTGAAAAAGCCCGCTGTCAGGGGAAAAGCGCCCAGGCTGGCCGTTCCTGCCAGAAACAGCCAGAACAGGTGCGGCATGTGTTGCCGCAGCCCGCCCATCCGGAATATGTCATGTTCTTCATGAAACGCGTGAATGACGCAGCCTGCGGCAAGGAAAAGAAGGGACTTGAAGAAGGCATGGGAAATCAGGTGGAACAGGCTTCCGGACAGATCCCCAGCGCCCACGGCCAGAAACATGTACCCCACCTGACTGATGGTGGAATATGCCAGAATGCGTTTGATATCCTTTTGAACCAGGGCGGCAACGGCACCGAAGCAGACGGTGATAACGCCCACAAAGGCGATGAGGGCCATCAAGACCGGCGAACCCTGGATGACGGGGAAAAACCGCATCAGCAGATAGACACCGGCGGTGACCATTGTGGCGGCGTGAATAAGCGCCGAAACCGGCGTGGGTCCGGCCATGGCATCCGGCAGCCAGACAGCAAGCGGAAGCTGTGCGGATTTTCCGATCGCCGCAATGAGCAGCAAAAGTCCGATAATTCCGGCTGCCTGGGAACTGAGACCGGCGGCGCCATCGTGAATGCCGGAAACGGAAACATGACCCAGGCTGATCCAGCAGAAAGCGATGGCGATACCGAATGCCACATCCCCCAGACGGGTGACAATAAAGGCCTTGGCGCCTGCATTTGCAGCCTCGGGTTTTTCATACCAGAAACCGATCAGTGCGTAGGAGCAGAGGCCTACTGTTTCCCAACCCAGGTACAGAAACACCAGGTTACCGGCAACGACAATCACCAGCATGGCGAATACAAAAAGGTTTAAAAAACAGAAATAGCGGGTGTAGCCTTCATCGTGGCGCATGTAGGCTATGGAATAAACGTGAACCAGGCAGGACACAAAGGTGACCATGAGCGCCATCACGGCCGCCAGGGGATCATAGTATAGATCCAGGTTTACCTGAAAGGAACCGGCGGCAAACCACTGTGCCAGGGTTAGGCTGTGGGCCGTATGCCCGCACATGAGAAAAGCGGTCAGAGCCAGGACAAAAGATGCCGAGACAGTGGTACAGGCAATGATTTCAACCGCACGCCGGGACAGGTGTCTTCCGATCAGCGCCAGAATCAATGCCCCCAGCAGGGGAAATGATATCAGTAGAAAGAGTACCGGTTTCACGTCATCCCTTCAGCAAACTAAAACGATCGGCGTTGGTGGATCCGGTCCGGCGCTGGATACATACGATGAGCGCAAGGGCCACGGCGATTTCAGCAGCGGCGGCCGTCATGACAAACAGGGCCATGACTTGTCCGTTCATATCCAGCCAGCGCATGGCGGCGGCGACAAATGCGATTCCGGCAGCGTTCAGCATGACTTCCACGCCGATCAGGATCATGAAAAGACTTTTCCGTGTCATGGTGCAGGCCGCACCCATCACAAACAGCAGTATCGCCAGAAACAGCATGTGTGTAAAGGGTATGGTCATGGGGAGCCCTCCTCCGGAGGGTCGGCGCGACGTCCCAGGTAGAGTGCACCGATCAGGGCAGCAAGAAGCAGCAGGGATGCGATTTCGACCGGAAACCAGAACTCCTGAAACAGCAGTTTGCCGAATTCACGCGGCGTGCCCATTACGGCCGGCGGGCTCAGCCGGTTCCCGGCATCGGCGAAAACGAGCAGCCCGGCCGTAAGTCCGCTGATCCCGGCCAGAACCATGGCCGGAAGCCATTTTTTGACGCGTGACCGTTCGTCAATGGGAGACCGCAGGTCTTTGACCATCATGACCACAAAGAGAAACAGCACCATGATACCGCCTGCGTAAATGATGACTTCAAGCGCCGCCAGGAGCGGTGCGCCCAGGACATAAAAGAGCACGGCGGTTCCCATAAAGGAAATCACCAGATAACATACGGCATGGACAGCGCTTTGCCGGGTGATGGCCAGTCCGGTAGCGCTGACGACAACCGCCGCTGCAATATAAAAAATAATGTTAAATACGGTCATCGACACCCTCGATTATGCTTACGGCTTTAGTCTCCTGAAGATTGAAATCCCCCTGACCCCCCTTTACCAAAGGGGGGAATTATTTTCACGGCAGTAACCATTACGGCATCAGACTCCTGATATCCACAGGCTGTTCCTCCCCGATATGACTTCCCTTTTCGCCGGACATCGCAACACCGGCATGGCGGTAAAAATTGTAGTCGCTGTTTTTGCCGCCGTGGTCAACCAGCAGGTCTTCTTTTTCATAAAGCAGTTTCAGGATATCCCGCTGACAGGTTTCAAAATGCGGCGTGAGCTGAATGGCCAGGGTGGGGCAGGCTTCTTCGCAGAATCCGCAATAAATGCAGCGGGCAAAATTAATGCGGAACCATGCGGCGTATCGCCTGCCGTCGGCGCGCTCTGCGGACTGCATGGAGATGCAGTTTACCGGGCAGACCCCCGAGCACAGATAACAGGCCACGCACCGCTCATCCCCGTCCGGATCACGCGTCAGGATGATGGTTGCGCGCGTGCGCTCCGGAAGCCGGCGCTTGAACTCCGGATACGGCTCGGTGATGGGCTTTCGGAACAGATGCCGCAGCGTCATGGCAAATCCGGAGAAAAGCCCGTGGGCCCCTTCACATATGGATTGGAATAAGGGCTGTTTTTGATTTTCCATGGTTATTTCCCGAGCAACAACAGGGCTGCGCCGGTGACAACGATATTGATCAGAGCCAGGGGCGTCAGAAACTTCCAGCCCATGTCCATCAAGTGATCGGAGCGAAAACGCGGCAGGGTTCCCCGGACCCAGATCATGCCGAAAGCGATTGCGCCGATTTTACCCAGCAGCCAGACGATTCCGGGGAAAAACGGACCGTGCCATCCGCCCAGGAAAAACACGGCTGTCAATGCTCCCAATGTTACCAGCGTGACATATTCGCCAAGAAAAAACAACCCGAACCTCAGCCCGCTGTATTCCATGTGGTACCCGGCAATCAGTTCGTTTTCAGCCTCCGGCAGATCAAAAGGGATGCGTTTGATTTCCGCCATGGCGCTCACAAAAAAAATGGCAAATGAAACCGGTTGGACAAAAATGAACGGGCTGCTTTTCTGCGCAGCCACAATATCCACCAGGCTGAAAGAGCCGGCCAGCATGACCACCGGAACCAGGGACAGCCCCAGCGGCAATTCATAGCTGATCATCTGGGCAACGCCACGGATGGCGCCCAGAAGGCTGTATTTGGAATGGGAGGCCCAGCCGCCAAGAGCCACCCCGTAAACGCCCAGGGATGAAAGTCCGAGAACCGCCAGTAGCCCGACGTTCAGATCCGTAATTACCAGCGGGATCCGGTTTCCCCACAGGGTAAGACTGTCTCCAAAGGGCACCACCGCAAAGATAAGCATGGCGGTCGATGCCGCGATCGCCGGCGCATAGCGGAAAATCATGCGATCCGCCCCCCGGGGAATGAGATCTTCCTTGGTCATCATCTTGATCAGATCCGCTATCGGCTGCAGCAGACCGAAGGGACCGGCCCGGTTGGGACCGATGCGGATCTGCATCCTGGCCAGAAGTTTTCTTTCGGCCAGCACCAGATAGGCGGCTCCGAGCAGCAGGGCCAGCAGCGCTGCCCCGAGTTTAATGATCAGCAGCGTCGCCCCCAATATCCACTGGGCTATCATGTATCAATCCCTTCGCGGGGAGCATCTCTGCGTTCATCATGAATGCTTCGCAAGGATTCCACGCGTTCAAGAATCACGGAATACGCGGAAAGTTCATCTCTTTCAAAAGAAACAGAGGGTAACCGTTCGCCTGAACTGTCGCAGGTTGTATCCGGGAGGCGGCCCGCAATTTCTTTGCCTGATTCCATAGCCGTGTTTTTTTGAATAATGTGCATGCTGCCCGGTATCTCCAAGCCGTTTTCGACGGGAACATTCAGTTCCGGTCCAATCCGGGACCACAGGTCATGATACGAGGAAACAGCAGGTTGAGATGATAAAATGGCGCCTTCCAGTTCTGATAATATTCGCCAGGCCGCCTTGGCGCCTGCGCCGGGAATGTCATTTCGAAATTCCCGCGGCGGATGGCTTCCGTCGGTCAACTGGGACAACGGCAAACCGCCGGCGTGAACCGGAATGGCCCGTTGCAGACGGCCTTCCTGATTGATGAAGCTTGACCGGGTTTCAAAATGCGTCAATGTGGGAAAGATGATGCACATCGGGGCGGATGCGTCCATTGCTGCGAATGCCTGTTCGATAAATAGGATGGTGCGATTGGCCAGATAATCCAGCACCAGCAGGCATTCAAGTTTTCCCAGCGCGTTTTTCACCCGTTCCGGATCCGGGGATTGAAATAATGGATCGGTTTCCACCAGAATCAGGGCCTTGATAGTTCCGTTTTCAATGGCGTCAAGAATTCCGGAAAAAGGCGGGCCACCGTCAACGGCAAGGGCCGCGCCATAGGAATTTGCGCCGGGCAGGACATAAAACAGGCCGGTGCGTCTTTTACCGGATTGAAGCTTAAGGGCCAGATCGGCAGCCAGATTGATGACGGATAGACCGACAGTGTCCGTGCCGCAGACAACCACCGGTCTTTGGCTGTTATGAAGCATTGCCGACAGGGCCTGCATGCATTTCCGCAGCGTCTGCATCAGATTCTTTAGAAACATCTTTTGTCCGAAATCCCGGCGGCGGTTTCCGGCAAAACAGATCGCATCAGTTTCCGAAGCGCCGAATTCAGATCCCGGGCAGGCAGGGGCCAGTGCGTGAATTCAAAGGGCAGGGAAATCGGGCGGGAATCCAGAACCACGACCGTTGCCCCGGCCCGCTGTGCCTGGCGCATGGCAAGGGCCAGCATGGGCGCCTCTTGGACTGGATCAACACCTAAAACCAAAAATGCGTCCGCAGTTTCTATTTCGCGAAGGGAAATGGCCAGGTTCGGCTCAAGCCTGCCGACGGCAGCAGATACATTGGCCTGCTGCACATCATCCATAAAATAGGCGGGGCGCCGCCAGCCCAGAGCACGAGCCATAAATTTTAGACCCATCTGGGTTTCAACGCCGGATCGCGATGAGGCCGCGCAGGCAATGGCATCGGAGCCGGCAGATTGGGAGATTGCCGAAAGCTGCCGGGCTGCGGTCCGAAGCGCATCTTCATAACCGGCGGTATTGCCCTGAATGCGGGCCTGCCGCGGCCGGTCCGGATGATTGGCGAAGACAAAACCGAAACGGCCGCGATCACAGATAAAATGGCCGTTGATATCTTCATTGTAGTTAGCTTCAACCCGTATCAGCTCCCGGTATCGGGCGCTGACCATGGTGTGGCATCCCAGAGAGCAGTGAATGCAAAGCGAAGGCGCCCGCTGAAAATCCCAGCGCCGTCCTTTGAATCGCGCGGGTTTGTCCGTCAGCACGCCGGTGGGGCAGATGTCGATGAGGTTGCCCGAAAACGGGTTCTCCAGCGGGCCGTTAGCGTATCTGCCGAAATACGTGCTGCCGGCGATCCCCATGACACCGAAGTCGCGGTACCCGCAGAAATCCTGATAAAAGCGTTTGCAGCGATAGCACTGAATGCAGCGGTTCATTTCGTGCTGGACAAGCTCGCCCAGGTACTGATCCCGATGGGTGCGTTTTTTGCCCAAATAGCGGCGCACGGCATGACCGCCGGATATGGTTTCGTCCTGCAGCAGGCAGTGGCCGCCTTCATCGCAGACCGGGCAGTCGTGCGGGTGGTTCAGCATCAGGAGTTCGATGATAAACCGCCTGAAATCCACTGCCTCATCGTCAGTGCTGGAAACCACCATACCGTCCCTGGCCTCGACCATGCAGCTCATCTGAAGTCCCTGAACCGGACCCTCCAGAAATTTCACGGCGCACATCCGGCAGGCACCGACCGATCCGAGCGCCGGATGATAACAAAAGCGCGGAATCATGATGCCTGCCTGCTCGGCTGCGGCAATCACCTTGACGCCCTGTGCAACCTCGATTTTTCGACCGTCGATGATCAGTTTCGGCATTTCCGTTCTTTCATTGGAAGGGACACCGGTGCTGGCTGATGTGTTCCCGCACTTCGTCTTCAAAATAGGTCAGCAGGCTTTCCACCGGGGAGGCCGCCCCCGGAGCCAGCGCGCAGTAGGAATACACACATATTTGCTCAATCGGTGCAGCATGGGGAATGAATTCCTCCCTGCCGTCGCCTGCTTCGATGCGGGAAAGGATATCCCGGATATACGGCAGGCCTTCCCGGCACGGGGTGCACCAGCCGCAGGATTCACGGGCAAAAAATTCTATCATGTTCAGTGTTGCGCCCACCAGGCAGGTATTGTGATCGAACACAATGATCGATCCGGTTCCCAGGCGGTGGCCGGCCTGTTTCATGACATCAAAATCCATTTCGATGTCATAGAATGATTTCGGCAGAAAGCGGGTGGAGGCGCCTCCCGGAAGGCAGGCCTTGTACTCGGAGCCTTCGGGCAGTCCGCCGGCGTGATTTTCGATGATTTCACTCAGACGGGTTCCCATGGGCAGCTCAAAGCATCCGGGCCGGATCACATGACCGCTCACGCAGTAGAGCTTGGTGCCGGCTCCGGTCGGGGTTGCGGCAAGACTTCTGAACCATTCCGGACCGTTTCGCAGAATGTGCGGCACGCAGGCCAGTGTTTCCACGTTGTGGGTTACCGTGGGAAGACCCCAGATGCCTTTTTGCGTGGCATAGGGCGGCGGCTGAATGGGATTGGCCCGCTTTCCCTCGATGGCATTCATCTGGGCAGAACTTTCGCCGCAGATGTAGCGGCCTGCGCTGCGATGAACCGTGATTTCCATCGAAAAGTCGCTGCCCAGAATGTTTTTTCCCAAAAATCCCGCTTCTTTTGCGCGGGCGATTTCCCGCTCCAGTATCCGGGCTGCGCGTCATAGGAGGAGCGGATGAAGACAATCCCTTTTTCAGCCAGGACCGAATACCCGACAATGATCATTCCTTCGATGATCTGGTGGGGGTCCGTGTGAATGAGAACGCGATCCTTGAAGGTTCCGGGCTCCATTTCATCGGCGTTGCAGACCATGTAGCGGGGAAATGGCGCGGTTTCAGCCACGGTCATCCACTTTTTCCCGGCTGGAAAACCCGCCCCCCCGCGTCCCAGGAGTACGGCATCCAGGGCCAGATGCTGTACTTCGGATCTGTGATTCCCGAGCACCATGGCAAGGGCCTCATACCCGCCGCTTGCGCGGTATTCCTCCAGCGTGGCAATGCGGTCGGGCCGGCGATTTTTAAACAGAACCTGTGTCGTCATTTCCAGCCCCTCAAGAATCTCGTCAATCCGCTCCGGAGTCAGTTTTCCGTAAACCTTGCGATTGATCATCATGGCAGGGGCACGGTCGCAGTAACCGATGCAGCAGGTGGGCAGCAGGGTAAAACGGCCGTCCGCCGTAGTCTGTCCATAATCGATGTTCAGCTTGCTGCGCAGATAATCCAGAACCGACTGATATGCCTGCATCCAGCATACCACGCCGTCGCAGACATGAATCACATACCTGCCCACGGATTTCCGGTAGATGAATTCATAGAATGTGGCGATTTCCTCGACTTCCAGCGGCGTCATGCCCAGAAGCGCTGCGGCCTCTTCCAGAAGCGCATCGCTCAGATACCCGAACCGGTCCTGCAGGGTAAAGACGACATCCATGATCTTCTCCCGCGGGTGATCGATCGCGGCGATCTGGCGTTGAAGCATTTCTTTGAGATCATCGGGTATCATGGCATGTCTCTTACCTACCGGTCAATATCCGGCAGCAGGTAGTCCGCCGTGCCGATGATGGCCACAAAATCGGAGATGGAAGCGCCCCGTGCCATCAGCGGGATGGCCTGAGCATTGGCAAAGGCGGGCGTCCGGATACGCATCCGGTAGGCGCTGCTTCTGCCGTCGCTGACAACGTAATACCCCTGGTCTCCGCGCGGGGACTCAATGGCCGCGTACGCTTCTCCGGACGGTATTTTGGGGCCGCGCGTGGTATGGACGAAATGATGAATCAGTGTTTCGATGTCCTTTAATGTTGCGGCTTTCGGCGGCACGGCATAGCGGCAGTCTTCACTGACGTAAGCGCCGCCAGGCATCCGGTCAGCAGCCTGGCGGATGATCCGGAGGCTCTGCCGCATTTCCTCGACGCGGACCCGGTACCGGGCATAACAGTCGCCCTCGCTGGCTGTCGGCACATCGAAATCATAATGCTGGTATCCGGAATAGGGGAATTTCTTTCGAACGTCCCAGTCCATGCCGCTGGCGCGCAGCATGGGGCCGGTTACTCCCCAGTCTATGGCATCGTGCAGGGAGAGGTGGCCGATGCCCTGGGTACGGGCTTTGAAAATCGGGTTTTTTGTCGTGAGAGATTCGTACTCTTTCAGTCGCTGCAGAAACACGGTTACAAAGGCGTCAACAGCCTCCTTCCAGCCGTCCGGCAGATCCGCGGCCACCCCGCCGATCCGGAACCACGACGGATGCAGCCGGCCGCCGGTGATCAGTTCCACAATATCCATGATCTGTTCGCGTTCGCGGAAAGTATAAAAATTAGGTGTCATGGCGCCCAGGTCGTGCGCCAGCGTGGCAAACCAGATCAGATGATTGTTCAGCCGGAAGAATTCGCTCAGCATCACGCGGATGCACTGGGCCCGGTCAGGAACGTCTATGCCTGCAAGGGTTTCAACGGCCGTCAAGTAGGAAAGATTGTTGGCGGTTCCGTTCATGTAGTCCACCCGGTCGGTATAGGGAATGAACTGGTGCCAGGTCTGGCGCTCGCCGATTTTCTCGACTCCCCGGTGATGGTAGCCGATGTCCATATCCAGATCCGAGATGATTTCGCCGTCAAGCGCCAGAACAAACCGCATCAGGCCGTGCGTGCTCAGATGATGGGGCCCCAGATTCAGCAGCAGTTCTTCTTTGCCGCTGGGCTTCTTGAAAAACACCCCGGCGTCCAGAGGCTGCTGGAGCTTTGCATCCGCCAGCGTATAGGGTGGCATTTCCGTGGCTCTTCCGGGATAATTCTTTAACAGCGGATGTCCCTGCCAGTCATGCGGCATGAGAAGCCGCTTCAGGTTCGGATGTCCTTTGAAATCGATGCCGAACATGTCAAAGACTTCCCGTTCATACCAGTTGGCGCCGGGCCACAGGTCTGTGAGGGTGGGCGCAGCCGGATGCGAACCGTAAAGGGGGGCCTTGACGCGGACCCGGCTGGGCCCTTCAAAGGAGAGCAGATGGTAAACCAGGGTAAAGTCCGGGTGGAGACCCGATTCCTTGCGGGCCGATTCGTCCACGGCCGTGAGATCTTCCAGGCGAGGAAAGCGGGGAGATGACGCATTTTTCAGAAAACCGAGTACATCCCGGATTTGATCCGGATTTACCTGGAGGGTCAGCATGTCCGAGGTGGCGACTGCCGGCTGTACGGCGTCTTTGAATCTTTCCAGAAGCTGGCCTATCAACGACGTGTCGGTGGAACTGAGTTCAATGTGATGTGCCGGCGGGGTCCACATCAACTCGTTGCGATTCTGCCGGAAATACGGCGGGGTTGCGGCGGTGCCGCGAATCGGCAGGCCTTGATAACCGGTTCCCCGGGTGTCGCGGCTCTTGCTGAAGCCATCCACCCGCACGGGTTGCTGCGTGCCCTGGCTGCCGCCTTCCAGGTTCAGAACGGCGCGTGCCGGACGTTCATTGGAGCGGATCTTTTCCTGAAGCAGGGTCAGGGCATATAAAACCGCTTCGGGACGGGGCGGGCATCCGGGGATATACATATCCACCGGCAGCATCTGGTCCACGCCCTGAACCACGCTGTAAACATCGTACATGCCGCCGGAATTGGCACAGGAGCCCATGGATATCACCCACCGGGGTTCGGCCATCTGTTCGTAGAGCCTCAGCACCACCGGGGCGATTTTTTTAAAAACCGTTCCGGAAATGATCAGAAGATCGGCCTGGCGGGGCGAGCCCCGCATGACTTCAGCGCCGAAACGCGCGATATCGTAGCGGGACGTGAAGGCTGCCGCCTCTTCGATAAAACAGCAGGACAGACCGAAAAACATGGGCCAGAGGCTGTACCGGCGGGACCAGTTGATGAGCGCATCCAGTCGGGTCAGCAGGAAGTTTTGCTGTTGCAGGAAGGCGGTGATGCCATTGTTCCCCACTCCAGTCCTCCCTTCTTCCAAACGTAGAACAGCCCGAAGAGCAGCAGTACGATGAAAAACGTCATTTGTGTCCAGCCTGCCCATCCCAGGCCGTAAAAAGAAACTGCCCAGGAGAAAATAAAGGCAGCCTCCACATCGAAGATGAGAAAGAAAACAGCCACCATGTAAAACGCAACCGGTGAACGCAGCAGCGCTGGGCCTGTCGGGATAACGCCGCTCTCATACGCCCGTGATTTTTCGCGGCCGCTTTTTTTTTCACCCAGCCAGGAGCAGCAAAAGAGCAGGATCGCCATCAGGCCGAGCACCATCGCGCCATATGTCAGCATGGCCAGAAGGCCGGGCTCCCAGGGCGATAAGGTTGCTGGTGTAACTGCAGGTTGCATTCTCTTTTCCTGATATTCTGATTTCAGTTGACATTCAACTGGTTGTTATTTATCCGACCTTGCCTGGAGATAAATGACTTACAGGATATGTATTATGTTAAAAAAAACTTGTCAATACCTACATTGTTGAGCGCAGCAGACTGTTCCAATGAAACGGCTGGAATTGAATGCACCTGAGGTTTTCACTTGACCCCATGGGATAGTTTCAATAGACTTGGTCATTGGGTGGGGTTTTTAAACAAAGAGAAAGTTGATCGGTGAAAAGCCGACGCATTGAGTGATTATGCGTATTGGATTTTTTGACTCGGGCATTGGCGGTTTGAGTGTTTTATATGAAGCGCTTCGCCTGTTGCCGCATGAGGATTATCTCTACTATGCCGACGATGCCAACGTTCCCTATGGCAACAAGTCCAAGGAAGAGATCCGGTGCTGTGTGTTTGATGCTGTCGGCTTTCTGGCAAGAATGGATATCAAGGCCCTTGTTGTTGCCTGCAACACGGCTACCAGTGTGGCCATTCAGGATATTCGCCTGAAATACGGATTTCCGATCATCGGCATGGAACCGGCGGTGAAACCGGCGGTCAAATCCGTTGGCGGTAAGCGGGTGCTGGTATTCGCAACCCCTTTGACACTTCGTGAACCCAAATTCATCGGCCTTCTGAATCAGGTTGATATCCATAATACCGTCGACTATCTTCCCCTGCAGGAACTGGTTGCCTTTGCGGAGGCCTATCAGTTTGACCGGGATGTCATCCGTTCATATCTGAAAGAGCGTTTGAGAGATTATGACCTGAGCTGTTACGGTGCCGTAGTTCTCGGGTGCACCCATTTTCCGTTTTTTAAGGACCACATCCGTGAAATCTTTCCCAACGGCACGGTCATCGTCGATGGGAACAGGGGCACGGTGAATAACCTGAAAAATATGCTGGCATCCATGGGGAAGATTCACGAAGGCAGCGGTCAGGTTGAGTATTACAGATCCGGCAATAGGGTCATGGAGGACTACACGATGGAACGGTACCTGCAACTGCTTCGACGGATCGAGACCGGCAATGCGGGCTGAAAACGTGAAACCGGGGGAAAAAGGATTTACGGGCAAACTCCCCGGTGGTTGACCGGGTCAGGAGTCGAAGCGGGTATGTTTCAAGTCGGTTTCGGCCTGTTGCCGAAGCGTGTTCAGGGAAGACTGGACGTCATTGCCAAGAGGAGTTGTCCGGTGATTGGCCAGAATTTCCCGGGTCTTTTCAATGGCCTTTTCTGCCCAGGTTTTTTCTCCCTGGGCCATCCAGTCATCCAGGGTTCTGCGATTGATCAGGTGGGGCTGCCAGTGCTCTTTTCTGAAAAAATCGAATGTATGCTGGGTGGAAATAAAATCCCCCTGGGGTCCGGCTTCACGGATCACATCCAGGGCCAGATGCTCGGCATCGATTGTAAAGCCCCTGGCCATGCGCCTGACATAGCTGATGATTTCCGAGCACATGACCAGCGCGGCCGGATGGCCGACCAGTCCCTGTCCCAGATAGCCCACATCGTGAACAAGATTGGCGCCGTCCTGAATGGCCGTCATCAGGGATACGGCCCATTCCATTCCGGCCTGCTGGTCGATGCAGTGGGCATCGCTGACGCCTGCGGTTCCCCACATGGGAATGCCGTAAAAGTGGAAAAGATCGGCACAGGCGGAAAGGGCCAGGCGATATTCCGGGCAGCCGTAAACGCAGGCCGAGGTTTTCATATCAAATGTCGACATGCCGAATCCGGAGATAATGGGGGCTCCCTTGGCCCGGAGCTGGTGAAGCACAATGCCGCTCAGGGCCTCGGCATTGCCGACGGTGATAGCCCCGGCAAGGGTGACAGGGGCGCTGGCGCCGGACATCATGCCGGGGGTATAGTTGACGGGCGCGCTGTTTTCAGCACAGAAAAAGAGTTTTTGAATGGCGCCGATTGAGTGGGTCAAGGGACTCAGTGGTTCGGCATAATGAATATGGATCGGTTTTTCCCGCAATGCGTCTTTCCCGCCCATGACGACTGCCGCCATTTCGTGAATCACCCGGATGTCTTCGATGCCGGCAGCCGTGTAAAAAATGGGTTTGATCGAATTTTCCAGTTCGGTCTTGAAGGAATCGATGTACATCAGGTTGACGGGAGAATCGTAGGGCAGGGCATAAGAGCCGATGAAATCAATTTCTTCGAGGGCGTCTCCCACGCTGGCTGCATTGGCCACGTCACAGAGCCGGGACTGGCGCATGCAGCCGCTTTCCATGTCGTAAGTATGCGTCAGATCGGTCCCCATGCCAAAATACGTCCGGTTGCCTTCCAGCACCATGGCTTCATTGCCAAGGCGATTGTAGATGGTGATGGCGGAAGGGGCGCTCTGGATGCACTTTTCTACCAGATCTCCGGGGATCAGGACGATATTGTCGGACTTGACCCGGCATCCGGCCCCGGCCAGCATATCAACGGCTTCCGGGTACAGGACCCTGACCCCGATGGTTTCCAGAAGCTCGAGTGTGGCGCGGTGAAGATGGTTGATCTGATCCACGGTGAGAAGCCGGTATGCGGGCATGCACTGTGACTTGAATCCGGTATGCGTCACTTTTGAGTCTCCTTGGAATTACGAATCGTCAGAATTGAACCAGCATCTCTTCCGGCCGGATCTGTCTCGGGATGGCTCCCAGCTCCAGCTGGATTCGAATACAGTTTTCAAGCCCTTCAAAATCGATACGGCCGTTCGGCTCCAGATTGGGTAAATGCCGGTTCAAGGCACTGCGAAACACCGCCGGGTCCACGCCGAACATGCGGCTCCCGGAAGGAATGCAGGCTTCCGGGTCCGCTGCCATCAGCCGCACGGACTGCCTGTAGCCTTCCATCAGCGCCATCAGGTGATCGCCTTTGTTTTGAATCCATGTATCGGATGCAAAAATTCCTCCCCACTGGTAGCGGGGAAAAAAATCGCCGACTCTGGTCAGCACGTGAAAAATCCCCTTTGTTTCGCCGGAACTCAAGACGGGTTCCACCATGAAGCCTGCGTCAATGCGGCCGCTGGTAAAACAGGATGGATCGCTGTAGGCGCTGCCAAGCGGTACCAGTGTCGCTTCAGTGTCTGGATCGATTCCCCGGGTTTGCAGCAGGCGCCGGATAAAATAATCGTCACAGCTTCCCCTGGAGAGAATCCCGATTTTGCGGCCCTTTAGCTCCGCCAGTGAATGGATGCCGGGCCTTGCCACCAGAAAATGATCCAGGCTGCGGATAAAAGTGCTGCCGATGATTCGGGCCGAAAGCCCCTGGGAAAAGGCTGCCAGAAACGGCGGAAGGCCGATTTCACCGACATGGATCCGGCTGTCCCGTACAGCCTGAAGCAGTTCAGGCCCCCCGTGATGGACCTTGACTTCCGGGCAGACCCCCAGGTGTTGAAAAATGTGTTTTTCAACACCATAGACCAGCGGAAAACGCTCGATCCAGAATGATGGCGCGCCCCAGAGAATGGGAATAGTTTTCATCGAATCACCAAAATTAAAACAAAAAGGCAACCCCCATCTCAGCAATTTCGTCCTTGATCCTGTGGTACATATCCAGATGCTCCTGCGTGGGGACTGCTTTGGCCACGTCATAGCATTCGTGGTATTCGCTGCCCATGGGTGCGTCCGCGGCGGCGTCTTCATACTTGGCCAGCAGCCGATTGGCGATTTCGTTGACTTCGGCCCGGCTCATTCCCTGGTTGGCGATTGCGTGGCCGGCTTCGACGCCCAGGCGAGCTTCCAGGGGGGTGGCCCGGTTGCGGTATTTGTTGCGGGTGGACGCCATTTCCCAGAGGTGCCATCCCGAGACCGTGGAAACCATGGCATGGACAGCTGTTTCCCGGAAGAGCATTTCTGTCATGGGGCCGGCATTGGCGAATCCATTCGATGTGTACAGAAGCTTGCTGTTTCGTGCCAATGCCTGCCCGGCCATGGAAATCGACCAGAGCAGTTCCCGGGTGGTGTTGGAACAGTAGTTCAGGTGAAAGGGAAAATGCTGGTTGAAAATGGCGCCGTGGATCAGCAGGCCGATGAGGCTGTAGGCAACGGTTGCAACCGCCGTGCCTTCCGATCCGCCGCACCAGCCGCCATAAATGGCGCCGGTCAGATTGCCGGTAAAGCATCCGTACTGGGCATAATGCAGTGCGCGGTTAAGCAGGGTGTCGGCGGTCTTGAATTCGGTCAGAGACCCCACCAGCCGGGAATCGGTTTTCTGCACGCCCCAGTTGTCGTCGGAAACGGCGATCTGGCCGCTGTCGTGTTCAGCCGTGCCGACAGCCACCATGAAGGTGCCGGGGCGTCCCAGAAGCCGGGCAGCCATTTTCTGGTTGTAAATATGCTGGATGCAGCCGCTGATTTCGGTGGGGCCTCCGGATTCGATCAAATGTCCGAAGGTTTCTTCCAGAATCGGGCCGCAGAGGCCATCCAGGAGAGGCTCTTTCAAATAAGCCATGCACATGGACTGGTGATATTTTTCATCCACGGTGATGTCCGGGCTCATGATGCAGAAAGGGGGCGTCTTGTCTTCAACCGTACGATGCTTCCACAGGCGGGCGTCTTTTCCGCCACCGACCCAGTACTGGTCGTTGGCCATGTAAAGCGCTTCCTTGATCTCGCTGTCGGTGACTTCGATGATGCGGTGCGAATCCGTGTTGTAGTAGCCGACATCCCTAAACAGGTCCCAGGCTGCCTGCCAGATCCGGTCCGCCATGGCGTCATCGCTGGGGCAGGGATTCCTGGGGTCGTATTTGATTTCGTATTGTTTAATGAGTTTTTTAAGCGTCGGCGTGAAGCGTCTGGGCAGAAAATCATCTTCATCCATGAATCTGCCGGTTCTGGCGCGTTCCATTATTTCCCAGAGTCGATAGGCTGTTGCCATCGGGTTTTCCCCCTTGTTTTAGGTATGAGACAAAAAAATCGGTACCCGTTTTCGCTGTTTTTTTATCAGTTCGCGGCGGCCAGCAGGGACACCATGAGATCGGGGGCGGATTTGGCGTCGTAACAGTACAGATCCGCACCGATTTTATCGGCCCACAACTGGGATGTCGGTGCCCCTCCGATAACCACTTTGAATTTGTCCCGAATTCCCTTGTCCTTCAATATTTCAATGATTTCCTTCTGTCGCGGCATGGTGGTAGTCATCAGAGAGGAAGATGCGATAAAATCTGCGCCCATGGCCACTGCTTCCTTGACAAACGCAAGAGAATCAACGTCGTAGCCCAGGTCTTTGACTTCGAAACCGCTGGTTTCCAGAATCAGTTTGACAATATTTTTGCCGATTTCATGCAGATCGCCTCTCACCACGCCGATAACGACTTTTCCCTTGCATTTTTGTCCGCCTACTTTTTCAAGATAGGGCCCAAGGACTTTCACGACGGCGCTCAGCGCATCACCGGCCATCATGATTTCCGGCAGAAAAATATCCAGTTTGGCGAAAAGGTCTCCGACATGCGCCATGGTCCGCGTGAGCATTTCGATCATTTCTATGGGATCGGCGCCGGCAACCAGCAGATTTTCCGCAAGTTCCCGAGCTGCATCGGCGTCGCCGTCTTCTACAAGTTTGCTTAATTGTTCCAAGGACATCGTTGTCTCCCTGTGGGTATTTTCAATGAAAATTTAATTGTATATACAGCTTAATCATTAAATGAATCCATGGCGGATTGTCAAGTCATTTTTGAGCAAGAAACGGAGTTGGAGGATCAAGCTTTCTCATGAACCCGGTGAACAAATCGAGTCGAACACTCGATAATTCTTAAAAAAAGGGATAGGTCCCGTATGCCGATGGTGACAGCCGGGCGAATGTCAAGATCATCACCGATTCCCCGTTGATGATAAAAATGATGACGGATTGCAGCGCATTCAATCGTATAAGGGTTCAGCCTGAATGCGAACTGGAATCAACGGGTCAGGTCGATGATCTCCAGCCGGTTGTTGGCTTTGGGAAACTTGGACGACGGGCCTTCGGTGAGCAGGGCGAAATTTCCCGGCAGTTCGTGCGCCTGCAGCCAGTTTCTGGCATAAGTGTTCCAGTCGTCCGGGTGCTCGGATTCGTTTACCGGATGGACGCCCTGCGAAAACTGAAGCGACTGGCACGTTGAATTCAGCGAGCTGACGGCAATGGTCCAGACCGGCAGGCGGAATCCGGCAATTCTTCTGGCGGTTTCTCCGCCGTGGGTCGGCGTGAAAACAGCTGCCGGTTGCATATATTCCAGGCAGGTTTCCACACTCAACGCGATGAGATGCGCCGGCCGGAGTTTGCCGGCAAGATCGATTCCAGGGAAAAGTTCTTTTACCGTAACAGCAGGGCGACTGGGCTCCACGGCCGCCGCGATTTTAGCCAGTGTTTCCACCGCATCCACGGGATATTTCCCCATTGCGGATTCTCCCGAAAGCATGACGCAGTCGGTTCCGTCAAGGATGGCGTTTGATACGTCCGTGGCCTCGGCCCGGGTGGGGCGGCGGTTATCCGTCATGGACTCCAGCATCTGGGTGGCGGTGATAACCGGTTTTGCCAGTCTGTTGGCAAGGCGCATCAGTTTTTTTTGCACTACGGCAATCTGTTCGAAGGGAACCTCGACACCCAGGTCCCCCCGTGCGATCATGATTCCGTCCGCAGCCGCCATGATTTCATCGATATGCTCGAGCGCTCCGGAGCGCTCGATCTTGGCGATGATAAAAGGAGAATATCCCAAATCTCCGGCAGCCTTGCGCACGGCCTCGATATCTGCGGCCCGCTCGACAAAGGACTGGCTAACGGCGTCCACGCCGTTCTCAAGGGCGAACTTCAGGCATTGGTGATCCCAGTCGGTGAACGCGCTGATGCCAAGATCGATATCCGGAAGGTTCAGGCCCTTTCGGGAGCGCAGCTCGCCGCCCACCCTCACCTTGCAGTGCACATCGACAGCTGTGGTTCCAACGACTTCAAGCTGAATGTATCCGTCATTTAAAAACAGGGTATCTCCCGGCTTCACGGCCTGCGGCAGACGGCTGAAGGAAACCGAAACCCCGCTGACATCGCCCATGATCTCGTCCGTGGTCAGGGTGAACATCTCGCCAGCCTTTAATTCAATGGGCTCATCGGCGATCATTCCGATGCGCATTTTCGGGCCGGAAAGATCCGCCAGAAGGGCCAGGCGGCGCCCTGTCCGGAGTGATGCCGCACGAAGGTTTTCGATGATGGCCTTGTGTGCCGTAAAATCTCCGTGGGAGAAATTGAGCCGGGCGATGTTCATTCCGGCAAGCAGCATGCGTTCCATCACTTCGGGGGATTGGGACGCCGGGCCGATCGTACAGACGATTTTGGTTTTGTGGGTCGGAAGTTGCATATCTGTCCTCTTAAGCGGGAAGTTTGATGGATTCACAAATGAACATGCACTATTGTCATGTTCGCTTATGAGTTCCTTCGTTATTGTAGCGATCGTGTGACGATTTTCTGTGCCGCTTCCAGAATGGCGTCCAGATGCGCCTGGCTCTTGAAGCTTTCCGCATAGAGTTTGTAAATGTTTTCCGTTCCGGACGGCCGAGCCGCAAACCATCCCTGCCGGGTCACAACCTTGAGTCCGTCAATGGGGGCATCATTTCCCGGTGCGCGCGTCAGTTTGGCGACAATGGGCTCTCCGGCCAGTTCCGTTGCCGTCACGACTTCGGGGGTCAATTTCTTGAGAGCGGCTTTCTGAGATGGCGTGGCCGGGGCATCGATGCGTGTGTAATAGGGCGTTCCGTGCCTTTTTGTGAGATCAAGATAATATTCTCCCGGATCTTTTTCGGTCCGGGCGGTGATTTCCGCGCTCAGCAGGCCAAGGATCAGCCCGTCTTTATCGGTCGTCCATACCCGGCCGTCTTTTTGGAGAAAACTGGCGCCGGCGCTCTCTTCCCCGCCGAAACAGCAGGAGCCGTCAAATAACCCTTTAGAGAACCATTTGAAGCCGACCGGAGCTTCGAACAGCCGCCGTCCCAGTTCATTCGCCACCCGGTCGATGAGGCCGCTGCTGACCAGGGTCTTGCCGACCATGGCTTCAGCGGACCACAGCGGGCGATGCTTGATCAGATAATGAATGGCCACGGCCAGATAGTGGTTGGGGTTCATCAGCCCCGCGGACCGGGTGACGATCCCGTGGCGATCCGCGTCCGGGTCATTGGCAAAGGCGATCTGATACTGGTCCTTGAGAGCGACCAGACCTGCCATGGCATAGGGGCTGGAGCAGTCCATGCGGATCCTGCCGTCGTGATCGACGCGCATGAATGAAAAAGTCGGGTCCACTTTTTTATTCACGACGGTGATATCCACGTGGTACATGTCACGGATCGGCTCCCAGTAAGGCCAGGCAGAACCGCCGAGGGGATCCACGGCGATCTTGATACCGGCTGCCCGGATGGCCTCCATGTCGATGACGTTTTGAAGGTCCTTCACGTAGGGAAGGATAAGGTCCTGCGGGTGGGTGGTGCTTGCCTTCATGGCCGCGGCAAACGGCAGGCGCCTGATGCCGACATTGCTTTTTCGCATCAGCTCGTTGGCCCGGTCCTGAATCCATTTTGTCACATCGGTATCGGCCGGACCCCCGTTTGGCGGGTTGTACTTGAAGCCGCCGTCCTCCGGGGGGTTGTGTGACGGTGTCACGACGATGCCGTCTGCAGGGTGGTTGCTGCGGTCGCGGTTATAGACAAGAATGGCCCGCGAGATGACCGGTGTCGGCGTGACCCCGTCGTTTTCCTGAAGGATGGTTTCCACGCCGTTTCCCGCCAGAACTTCGATTGCGGTTCGCTGGGCGGGTCCGGAGAGCGCATGCGTATCCTTTCCCATATAAAGCGGGCCGTCGATGTCCCGGCGCTTGCGGAAGTCGCAGATGGCCTGTGTGACGGCCAGAATGTGCGCTTCGGTAAACGTGCCGTGGATGGGCGAGCCGCGATGCCCGCTGGTGCCGAAACTGACCAGTTGATCGGGATCATTCGTATCCGGCTTTCGATCATAATACTCCCGCTCGATTCGGGCCGGGTCGATCAGCATCTCAGGAGGGGCCGGTTTGCCGGCAAGGGGGGAAATCGCCATGCGTCATTTTCCTTATCAAGATCAAATTGTTTCTAAGCCAGTGTTCGTCCGGAAGAAGCGGCCATGTGTCGGTCACCTGCGTCTGCCGCCTCTTTCCCGAAGTATTACCATAGGTGTCAGGTGTTTGCAAACATGAAACCATTGTATCTTTTGCTGGGGTGGGGTATGGAGAAACAGTCAAAAAAAACAACCTCGGAGGAAAGCCATGGATTTTAATGACAAGCGAATTCTGGGCAGAACCGGACTCTCTGCAGGGCGGTTGGGTGTTGCCTGCAGTTACGGTGCGCCCACCGAGGCGTTTGAGGAAGCGTTTGATCGTGGTGTGAATTATTTCTACTGGGGCTCGATGCGAAAATCTGCCATGGCGCGGGCCATCCGGAACATTATTGCAAAGGGAAAACGCGACAAGTTGATCATTGTGATTCAAAGCTATTCGCGCTCAGCCGGCCTGATGGATGCTTTTTATCGTCAGGGCCTGAAGAGGCTGGGCATCGAAACCGCCGATGTGCTGCTGCTTGGCTGGCATAACCAGCTGCCATCCCCCCGGATTCTGGATCAGGCAGAGGCCATGCGAAAAAACGGCCTGTTCCGGTATCTTGCCCTGTCCGGCCATAACCGGCTTCTGTTTCCCGACCTGGCCAAAGATCCCCGCTTCGATATTCTCCACATCCGGTACAATGCTGCGCATCGGGGTGCAGAAAATGAGGTGTTTTCACAGCTTGATACTGGCAACCGGCCGGCACTGGTCACTTACACGGCCACCCGATGGGGAGATCTGATGAAACCCGGCAAAATGCCGCCAGGAGAGGCTCCCCTGAGTGCTTCGGAGTGCTACCGCTTCGTTTTGTCAAATCCGAACGTGGATATCTGCATGACGGGGCCGGGCAGCGTCGCACAGATGCGCGGGGCACTGACTGCCCTGGAACAGGGTCCCCTGAGCACCGAGGAAAAGCAGCGGGTGCAGCGCATCGGTGATTATGTGCGTGACAATAACCGGCGGATGTTTTTTGGCTGAGTGATCAGGCATCGAGCATTAATGGTCATGATGCACCCGAACCGTACCGGAGACGGAAATCTTTATTGATCTCATTTCCGGGAGGGATCGCTCTGATTATTTTTTCAAAATGATTCTAGCATCAACGACATCCAGTCCCTCCTCATAAAGCATGACCGGATTGAGATCCATTTCTTCAATTTCAGGGTATGATTCAATGAGCTCCGAGCAAATTAACAAGAGCTTACGCAATGATTTCTTGTCATATCCTTTCTGACCCCTTACCCCGTTTAAAATTACGGAAGAGCGGGTGGATTCTATCATTTTTTTACAGGAGGTCGGGGAAACCGGCAATACCCAGAATGTCACATCTTTCATGATTTCAACCATGATACCGCCGAGCCCGTACATGATCACCGGGCCGAACTGTTCATCTATCTTGGTTCCGATAATGATTTCAAGGCCTTTTTGCGCCATGGGTGCAACCAGCACGCCCCTGATGTCCGCATCCGGGTTATACGCCATGGCATTATCAACGATCTCCCGGTATCCCTTTCTAATCTCGCTTTCAGAACCCAGATTCAACCTGACCCCGCCGGCGTCGCTTTTATGAAGGATATCCGGTGAGACAATTTTTAACACAACATTTCCTTTGATGTTGCGTGCAAGTTGCCATGTCTCATCTTCGGTTATGGCAACCTGGCCTATCGAAGTCGGTGCGCCATGGAGCTTGATCAGCTGTTTTGCTTCATGCTCCAAAAGCACATGGCGGCCTTCTTTTCCGGCATTTTCAATAATCTGCACCCCTTCTGTTTTTGCCTTGGCGCGCCAGTCAAAAACAAAATTGGTTATGGCATGGTAGGATTTCAAATAATTGCCGTATTTGCAGAGCGATGCCACACATTTGCAGGATATATCCAGGGAATCATGAACCGGGATATGATAATGCCGCAAAAGATCCAGGGCGTGAGACTCATACGAACTGTAAAGGGAGTGCACCACAATCGGCTTGTTTCCCTTTTTTACCATCGCACCGAACCGATGGGCCGCCGCCTCTTCTCCGATAGCAAGACTTTCGTCAAAGCGTATCCCGTATCCGCCGAAAAGACCGACAACCAGAAGGCCGCCCACATTTGGATCATTTAAAATGATTTTGGCGCAATCCGCAAACACGCTGGGATCGGCATCCGTACCGCCTGCCACATCAACAGGGTTTACGACAGATGCGGCTTCGGGCAGGATTTTTCTTAAATTTTCTTTTGTTTTATCAGACAACTCAGGCAGATCGATGCCATAATCCGTCAGGATGTCAGCCCCGATTGTGGCATGTCCCCCGCCATCGGCAAGAATGGCAATGGAATTATTCTTGATAGGCGGCTGGCTGGAAAGGGTCGTTGCGACCGGGAAAAGTTCATCCGAGTTTTCAATCACGATGATCCCGGTCCGTCCATAAGCCAATTTCGCCACTTCACTCATCCCTGCAAGAGAACCCGTATGGGATCCGGCCGATTTTTTACCCTTGGCTGATCTGCCGCTTTTTAAAAGGATAATCGGTTTTATAATGCTTGTTTTATATGCTTCCTGGAGAAATTTTCGTCCCTCGCTCATTCCCTCGACATATATCAGGATGGATTTCGTGTCCGGATCATTTCTGAAAAATTCAAGATACTCATGGAACTTGATATCCGCTTCATTACCCACGCCGACATAGTAGGTAAATCCCTCCTGTTTGCGGATGGAGGCTTCTGTTATGAGCGTAAGTGCCATGTTGCCGCTCTGGCAGAGCAATGCAATGTCCCCTTTGGGAGCATTCTGGATTCCCACAAGATTCATATTGGTTTTGAGGTTGATCATCCCCGATGTATTGGGGCCGATCAACCTGACACCCGTCTCTCTTGCAGCGGTTATAACTTCCTGCTCAAGCTCCTTTCCCTTGACGCCCAGCTCCCTGAAACCACCGGCAATGATGATGGCGCCTGCAATATTTTTTTTACCGCATTTTCTTAAAATACCCGGGATTGTCCGGGCGGGCGTTGTAATCAGGGCAAGATCCACAGGTCCTTCAATTTCAGTGATATCTTTATAGCACGGAATCCCGAGAATCATATCTTCTTTTGGGTTTACCGGATAAATCTGTCCTTCAAAACCGTCTGCCAGAAGGGTTTTTATGGCCTGGAATCCCCGTTTTGTTTTAATTTTTGATGCGCCGATGACGGCAACCGATTTGGCATTGAGCACTTTATCCAACATGATAGTTTCCTTTGGTTATTTTTTTCGCTGCTCAAAATTATCTAAAGACGCTTCCCGTTCCTTTGTTGAAACACAGGCAAGACAGGCTTCAATCTCGTAATCCATGAGCGCTTCAAGGCTGCACTCGCCCTGTGCCATGAGAAAGCCCTTTTTGATGAGTTTCAAGGAAAATGACGAGTTGGCGACAATCTTGTTCGCCATGAGAAAAGCTTCATCCATCAACGTATCCAAAGGAACCGCTTTGTTGACCAGGCCAATCCTTTCTGCCTCCTCTCCGGTAATATTTTCCGCGGTAAAAAGAAGTTCTCTTGCCTTTCCCGGGCCGACCAGGTCCTGAACCAGACGGAACGCACCGCCGGTGACAGAGGATGTTACCCTTGCTTCAGGGGAGCCGATAAGGGCGTCTTGGGCCGCAATCCGGATATCACAGGCCAAAGCCAGTTCATACCCAGATCCCAGCGCATACCCATTAATGGCTGCAATGGTGGGCTTTTCAAACCGTATGATCTTTCTGGATGCTTCCTGCAGGGATTCAAGGTATATTCTATAGTCTTCGATGCTTCTGCCCTTTGAATCCTTGAGATCCGCACCGGCGGAAAATGCTCTGCCTTCACCGGTGATAATCAGCGCCTTGATATCATCGTCCTGCTTTATGTTCTCAAGGGCATCCTGCATCTCAATCCAAAGCTGACGGTTCATGGCATTGAGCACCCTGGGCCTGTTCAGCTTTATCAGGCCGATCTTGCCTTCTTTTTTATAAATAATACATTCATAGTCCATTGGATTCACCTTTTCAAAAATGATATGGGTTCACCGTCCATATTCCCTTGACCGCATCAAGATTAAACTTTTACAAAGCCATCGATGGCTATTCGTAGTCTGCTTCCAATGCGTCGGTGCTTAAAATCGTTTCAAGTTCATCCGAGAAGAAAAATTTTTCTTCCCCGAAAGCCGGCTGCAAGTCACTGTACCAGGTCGCATATTCATCATACTGTTGCAAAAAACGGACGTGCGGCCCAATCGGGATTTCTCCCCTGGATCATTCTGAATGTCAGGACTTTTTCACCTTTCACCTCGGCAACCCCGAGCATCTGAACTTTGCCGGGAAGGCATGACATGCTGGGCCCGCGCAGCGTTCTGCAGATGCCGCTGACCGATTGGTAGGTTTGCCTGAAAATATTCCAGGCTTCGATAATTGGAATGGAAAAATAATGTTTGGCGCCCGTATTTCTGGCAATGAACATGTAATAGGGGATGCACCCCAGGGCAACCTGCTTTCTGAGCATATCCGCCCAGACTGCTGCGGAGTCGTTGATGTGTTTCAGAACCGGGGATTGCGTTCGAATCACTGCCCCGGTCTTTAAAATCCGCTTGATCGCCCTTGCAACCGCAGGGCCTTTCAATTCCGCAGGATGATTAAAGTGGGCCATAATCGCCAGATGCTTTCCAGCCCGCCTGACCTCTTCAAACAACAGCAGCAGGTCATCGGCATCATCATCGGTTATGAATCGATACGGCCAGTAAGCCAGGGATTTGGTTCCGATCCGGATATGTCTCAGGTTCGGTAGACGGGCCTGCAGCAATGCGCGGATGTATGTTGCCAGATGCGTTGTTTTCATGATCATCGGATCGCCGCCGGTAAACAGCACATCGGTGACTTCCTGATGCTCTCTGACATATTTCACCAGAAGTTCGGCTTCCCTGGATGCAAACTTCAAATCTTCCATTCCGACAAACTGGGGCCATCGAAAACAAAACGTACAGTATGCATGGCAGGTCTGACCCTGACTGGGGAAGAACAGAACGGTTTCTCTGTATTTGTGCTGCATACCGTAAAGTTTTTCGCCGTCTACCATGGGAACGTTGTATTCGAGTTGCCCCGCGGGATGCGGATTTAATTTCAGCCTGATTTTATTGGCGGCTTCCTTTATCTCCGCTTTACTTGCATGGCGGTCTAAGACGGACTTCATCTTGTCGTAATGCTCGGGAATCAGCATGTCCTTTTGCGGAAAGGTGAGCTTGAACATCGGATCATCCGGAATATTGTTCCAATCAATCAGATTTTTGATAACATAATTGTTTGTTTTAAAGGGAAGAACAGATCCGACAATTTCTATCGCTTCAATAATTTCGGGAGAAACTGCCTGTAGTTGGGGAATGTTTCTAAAATTATGAAGCATATACGGTGAATACTTCAATCGACACCTTCTTTCTGGTTTGTTTCATTGTTAATAAATAGCACTACTTCGACATATGTCGCTGTAAAATCGTATTCGGATGATCAGTAAATTCGCTTACCGGTGACGGGCATCGAACGATATCATGTAAGGAGTAAAATTTTGGGCTTTCAGGAGAAAAATGCTTTCCCCAGAGCAGATCCGGCCGGACGCCACTGGCTCCAGATTGTCAGATTCATCTGTTCTTTTTCCTGCAGACGCAGAAGCGTGAGATATCCATAAGCCAGGAAAACCAAGAAGGACATGGCGATGCCATCCTGTCCATGATCGGCCTTCATGGTGATCCATGCCGAGGTTCTGCTTGAGTTGCTGATAGCCATGCTCTGCCAGGTGACGTTTCATGGTAAGACGCGCAAGATCAATCGTCGGAATGTGTTGTGGCATGTTGCTGAAAAAGTAGCGCAGTTCATGTTCGCCATCTGTCAATTGGCGGCGCTCAATCAGCAGCCAGACCTGTTCGTGCAGATTTCCTTGTCGCCAGCCGTGAGCCGGCCATACCTTGAGAGATACGGCTTCAACCAGCAACGGCTTGTCACGGGAATCGCGCCTTAACTCCAGACGTTGCCAGGCATCATCGGCAATGCTTTCACCCAGCGCCGAGAGCATGACCGGTTCCGTATTTACAGCGACGATAGCTGGGACGGGTGTGAGGACGCCCCCGTTTCTGCTCTTTGACAGGTCCAATCTCAAGAACCGGGGCTTCCATAAAAACTTGGGTGCTGGAGTAGACGCCCAGGATGAAGCTCTCGCCGTGCGAGTCGAGTTCTTGACGGAACTCAGGTATGTTGCCATACCAACCATCGGCAAGCACTGCCCTGTGAGGGACATGATCTTTTCTTGCCAGATCAACAAAATCAAGGGCAATGCGCCACTTCGGCCTGTAATGGGCGGATTCCGGCATCCTTGTCTTTTTACGCTTTGCGTTGCAATCATCATTGTCGGCCTGGTCCCATGACTCCGGAATGAAAAGCTCCATCGCATAAGGCCAGGCAACATCGCGACCGACATATGTCATGCTGACACCAATCTGGCAGTTGTCGGTCTTTCCGGAAGCGCCGCAGTACTGACGGGCAACACAAGCACTATCGCGCCCCTTTTTTGGAAACCCGGTGTCGTCAAGAACCAGAATGCCTAAAGGGTCGGCAGTGGCGGACAGCATGATGCGCCGGTATTGGGCAGCAACCCCCTGGTCATCCCATTTGACATCACTGAGCAAACGCTGCATGCTTCGCTCAGAGGCATTCACCTTCTCCGACATGGGCTCAACTGACTTGCGCTCTCCATCCATGAGAAGCCCGGTTACATAGTTTTCAGCCAGTTCACGGCTTTCAGCACCGATTAAAGTAGCCGAGAAAACGGCTTCATGTACTCATCAATGCCTGGATATAATATCTCTTTCGTCATTATGAAAAATTATCACGTTTACGCTTTTAAGACAAATTAATTGTCGGAGTAGTAACTGGTGAATTGCAAGATGCGTTTGAGGATGCTTCTCTGATTAGCAGCAAAACATTGATTCGGACTTATTGCGAAAGTGCGACGATAAATTCAAACTCATTTCGGGTCACCGGCTGAATCGACAGGCGCATTCCTTTTTTGAGAAGCAGCATTCCGGCAAGTTCCGGAAATCGGCGCAATCCGGCCAGGGGCAGCGGGGCGTTGAATTTGCTTTCAAACCGGATATCCACCATATACCAGATCGGGTTGTCCGGCGTACTCTTGGGATCGAAGTGTCCGCTTTTCGGGTCCCATGCTGTGGCGTCCGGATAACCTTTTCTAACCACGGTGGCCGTGCCGACAATCGCAGGCATTTTGCCGCTGTGGTAAAACAGAACGCGATCGCCTTTCCGGATTTCGTCACGCAGAAAATTTCTTGCCTGGTAATTGCGCACGCCATCCCAGTGATCGGTCTGGTCCGGACGTGCCATCAAATCATCGATCGAAAACGTTGTCGGCTCGGATTTCATCAACCAGTATTTCATCATCACATTGCCTCCAATTGCTGACTCCAGCCTCAAGGATATGTGGCGGTATAAACATCCCTGACATGACGGAATGAATGATCTGCTGCTGTTGGTCTGACTGCAGAAATTCGTGGGTGAGTCGGCAGAATTTGGCCTCCAACTCTATCTGGGTCATGGGATTGGCAGGGTCGCCTCGGGGATCCATTACGGTTTTTTCGATTCTTTCTGCGGATGTTTCCACCCGCACACGGGCTGGTGTCTGGCGAGGGAACAGATTATTCAGGCCGGTGTCCTGGGTCAACGTGACACGATGGGCAAAATTCACGATATCTGGATCATGAAGAAATGCCTCCGTAATCGGCAACAGCGCAGCGGGGCCTTTGACGGCGGCCACCCCCAGACAAAAGGGGATGCTGTACTGGGCGGCTTCCATACTGGAAGGATCCGGGTAGTTGTTTAGCCGCAACGCGCGTTCAAAGGTTTCGACCGTTACCCGGTCAATGGACTCAAAAGGCAAACGGTTTTCTTTCATGATCGACACCAGGGCGTCGATTGCAGCATGACTCCAGCGGCAACTGGAATAGGGCTTGAAATAGATGAGCTCAATAGCTCGGGAGCTGATCGGCATGGCTGTAATTTGATCCGGATTGAAATACTCCGGATGATCCAGAATATCCAGCGGTCCTGTAAACCCCTCCGTGGCCAGATCTACCGCGACCAGACCCAGCATGGTGGCCCAGGGGATGCCTTCCTTGACATGGTTTCCCATTACCTGTGAGTAGCCCGATGCGGCCAGATCCGGAATCTGGGAACCTGCAATGGCCAGGGCCTGAGCCAGAACCGGGGCTGTCAACCGGCGAAGTCTCCCGGCGGCCGCGGCTGCGCCGTAAGTGCACCACCGCCCTGTGGACAGTGTCGGCAGACGTGAAAAATCACGGGCAGCTCCCACCCGGCAGGCGATATCGTAGCCGATTGTCAGGGCGGCCAGGATGTCCCCATCGGATGCCCCGACTTCCTGGGCTACGGCCAATACCGCAGGGATGATGGATGCGCCGGGATGACCGGCCGCTCCCCGATGGCCGTCATCCAGATCCAGTGCGCTGGCGGACGCGGCATTTGCCAGCGCGGCCGCAGATGCTGTCATTTTAATGCCGGTAAACCAGATCGATGAATTGCCGGCGCTGAAGTTTTTCCGGACCATGCGATGAATGGCAGTGGCGGATTCCGATCCGTGGCCTGCCCAGGCAGCGCCAAGAAGATCCAGGATGCAGCGCTTGGCAGCCGTTTTGACCGCATCTGAAATGTCTTCGGGCCGAAGAGCCAGTGCAACCCCGGCCAGTTTCTCGGTTGTGTACATGGTTACTTTCCCGCTCTGGCGGTAAGCTGAATAGCCTTCCACATCTTTTCAGCCTCCGGACTTTCCGTTATCAGCTTTTCGATGATCAGCCGTGTCGCGCTATGCCAGGGTTTGATATCCACTTTCAGATACGCGGCGCCGTAGCGGCGCATGTTTGCCGGCTCGTTTTCCGCTTCGGCGCGATCGACTTCCCGGCTGAAAAAATCGCCGGCCGCATCGCAGGCCTCTGCCAGTTCGGTCTGTATACCGGGCGGCAGGCAGTTGTAACGCGCTTCGTTCACGGCCACCATCAACAGCGGTGACACGTCTCCGAGCAGGGTGACGAACCGGCCCCGTTTGCAAAAACCCAGCGGAAAGAGATGGGCCTTGTGGGTGGGAAGCAGATCCACCTCGCCCCGCAGCCAGGCGCGTCGAAGTCTGGGCCAGGGAATCACGACAGGTTTGGCGCCCATTTCCTCCCAGAAGCGGGCAAGAAGCGGTGATTCATAAATGCGGACTTTCAGCCCTTTCACCTGATCCGGATGGATGATGGGTCGCGTGGACAGGATGACCCATTCCAGACCGCGCCGCCAGTTCCAGTGTGAATTGATCGGATGGACGCCTTTCCGGAGAAGCGTCTGCCGCACGATCTGATCAAATCCCGCCGAATTCAGAAAGGCGTTTTGATGTTCGGTGCCGTTAAAAATGTACGGCAGGCTCAGCAGATCCAGGGCCGGCGCCAGATCCCGAAAGGCTGGAAGATCCTCGATAAACAGATCCAGAAACCCCTCTTTGAGCATGGCGGACTGCCGTGTCTGTGGACCCAGCAGCGTGGCCTGCAACGGCACCAGCGACAACCGCCCTTCGGTGCGGCGCCGGACCTCATTGGCAAACCAGGTAAGCCCGCGGCTTTCAGGTCCGGCCACAGTGGTCATAGTGCCCAGAACCCGGGGGATTTCATCGTCTTTCTGAAACAGATAGCTCAACGGGCGTCCCAGAATCTGACACAGACTGGTGAGTGCAGCAATCGACAGGGCTGCCTTGCCGGTTTCGATTTTGGATATCTGGCTCTGGGATAATTCAGCCCGAAGCGCCAGTTCAACGGCTGTAAGGCCGGCAGCGATCCGCAGCTCCCGAATCTTTCCACCGATCCGGTCCTGTAAGGCTTTCTCATTCATATCATTCAACATAACAGTATCTTAGACAGACATCTCCTCTTCCCGCCTCACCACCTGAATCTTTCGTCTCTGAAGTTCTTCCAGCACCCGGTTGCCGGGAACGTCTGCAATGGGGGAGAGCACGCCGGGCCGGCTCACTTCGCCGGACAGCACCATCTGGGCCGCGATGCTGGCAGTGAACCCAACGGTCCGGTTCATAGCGAAAAGACCGGTCTCAAGATCCCGATAGTCGATGACTTCGTAGATCACCCGTTTGTTTCTGCCCTGTTTCAGTCCCCGTGCCTCTATCCGCAGAACCGCCACATCCCTTTCATCATCCCGGTACTGGAGCCGGGGCGTCAGGTGCTTGACCAGATATTTCAGGGGGGCATCCTCCAGAAAGCCCATATCCGCCATTACCCGCCAGTAGGCGCTGTGTCCGGGCCAGCGGGCGGCATAACGCCCCATGTCTTTAAGCTGCGGCCCCAGACCAAAGCGGTCGATGAATTCAATAGCATCGCCATTGGCATAGGCTTCCATGTCGCCGACGCCCGGAACATGAATCAGATGAATATTTTCCTCTCGGAAAATCTCGGTGCCGGCAATATCAATCTGTTTACCGTCTTTGAGCATCCGGGCTGGCCTGCGGTAGGCATTCAGCACGCCTTCCAATGTCCAGGTGATCTTGTATTTAAGGGCATTATCGGCTGCGGACAATTCGGGCACGCCCAATCCATAACTGTAAAGGCCGTGAACTTCGTCTAAATCCGCCACTGCCAGCTTGCCCAAGATCAGATCGATGCCGGGATCAAAGCCCATCTCCGGCAAAATCGTTATTCCGTTCTCCCTGGCACGCCCATCCAGATCCTCGACCCAATGGCTGTAACTGGTGTTGACAAAGGGGATTCCCGCCGAAATGCAGGCTTCTGCCACAGGATGGGCCAGAAATGTGGGCAGCATGCAGACCGTGATGGCAGCACCGCTTTTTTTAATGAAACCTGACAGATCCGGATTCTCCGCGACATTGAGTTGCTGAAGCCGCACCTTGGGATAGGACCCCCGCTTTAGAAATGCCTCTGCTGAGGCTATGTCCAAATCGGCGCCGATAATGTCATCTAACAGGCCGTTTTGAGACAGGTCATGGATGACGGCTTTGCCTTGAAGCCCGAGTCCAAGCACAAGTGCTTTCATAATAATATAAAACTCCTTATGTAGTTATCTGTTTTTTTATTTATAAATCGGAAAAACTGTCGTTAAATAAATTCGAAATTCGGAGCAAGAAATTCAAAACAATGTTCTAATATCAAATGTTCAAACCAGGAAATACAAATCGTCACGTGTTGTTTTGATATTCGGGTTTCGTATTTTACCTGAACATTTTTTATTAAGAAGCTCCTGAGCCTTTTGCAAAAGTTCCGCCGTTCGTCACCCCGGTGAAAACCGGGGTCCAGATGCCTTTGATTTCACTGGATACCGGCTTTCGCCGGTATGACGGAAGAGGCATTTTGAAGAAGTTTTGCAAGAAGCTCCCCTATTTGGGAATATTCCTCAGCCTCGGGTCCAATGCATCTCTCAGTCCGTCGCCCAATAAATTGATGGAAAGTATGGTCAGCATGATGGCCAAACCCGGCAGGGTCACCAGCCACCACGCATCGGCGATATAAACCCTTCCTTCAGCCAGCATCCGGCCCCAGGTCGGCATGGGGGGGGGGACGCCCATGCCCAGAAACGACAGACCGCTTTCCCAGATAATGATATTGGCCACGCGAACCGTTGCCAGCACCAGGATGGGAGATAGCACGTTGGGAAAGATCTGCCGCAGCAGGATCACCCGGTGCGGTGTCCCCACGCTTCGGCTGGCCAGCACAAATTCCTTTTTCTTGATGCTGAGCACACTGCCGCGGATTGTGCGGGCGTAAGTCACCCAGTCCGACAGGCCCAGCACCAGAATCAGGTTGAAAATGGAATTCCCCAGCACCGCAATCACGGAAATGGTCAGCAGCATGAAGGGATATGCCATGAATACATCCGCCACCCGCATGATGACGTTGTCGATCCGGCCTCCGTAATAACCGGAAATCAGCCCCAGTCCGATCCCGGAAACGCACGCCACCAGAACCGATGAAAAACCGACCAGCAGGCTCACCCGGCTGCCATAAAGGATCCGAACCAGGATATCCCGTCCCAGATTGTCCGTGCCCAAGGGGTAAGCCAGGCTGCCGCCGGACTGCCAGAAAGGCGGCGTTAGTCGCATCAGCAGATCCTGGGCAAGGGGATCTCGTGGATAAAAAAGCGGAAAAATAAGACTGGTGGCCATGATGCCCAGAAAGAGCATGCCGCCGATCACGGCTCCGGGAGACCGGCTCAGGGCCTGGAATGTTTCCCCCCACAGGCGCAGGCTGGCGCGAAGGTGACGGAACCGCTCCGTGGATCCGTTCATTTGGCCTCCAGGAAACTGATCTGGGGATCCAGGTATAGATAAATCAGGTCGGTCAGAAGATTGACAAGGACAAAGAGAACGGAAAGCACCAGCACAGCGGCCTGAACAAGAGGGTAGTCCCGTGTGAAAATGGCCTGAACCACCAGGCGGCCGACGCCGGGCCAGGCAAAAACCGTTTCGATGATGACCGTGCCGCCGATTAAAAATCCAAACTGCATCCCGGCCACGGTAACCAGGGGAATCATGGCGTTTTTCAAGGCATGCTTGCCGATCACCATTTTTTCAAGCAGCCCTTTGGCCCGGGCGGTCCGGACATAATCCTGATTGAGGACATCGAGCATCACCGAGCGGGTCAGGCGGGCGAACATGGCCATCAGGCTGAGTCCCAGTGACAGGGATGGCATGATGAGCTGGGCCAGGGTTCCCCTGCCGGACGTGGGCAGCCAGCCCAGATTGATGGAAAAAATCAGTATCAGCATGATTCCCAGCCAGAAATGGGGCATGGACAGACCAAAGAGCGCGCCCAGCATGGAAGTGAAATCCCATATTGATCCGCGTTTGACAGCCGAGATGATTCCAAGGGGGATGGAAAAAACCAGGGCGATCAGCATGGCCGCCCCGGCCAGCTCAAGGCTTGCAGGAAGCCGTTCCAGAATCAGAGTGAGGGCCGGCACCCGGTGCTGGAGCGAAATTCCCAGATCCCCCTGCACCGCATGACTTGCAAACCGCCAGTACTGGACGGGCAGGGGATCGTTGAAGCCAAGCTGCTCCCGCAGGGTTTCGATTTCCGTTTTTGTGGCGTCCGGCGGCAGCATGAGCATGACCGGGTCTCCGGACAAATGGATAAAGAAAAAACTGATGATGGAAATACCCACGGCCACATACACGGTGTGCCAGAGTCTTTTAAGGATGTATCGACCCATGAATATCCTTATCGCCGGCGAATCGGCCGGTAATTCAGTGAAACGGTCTTTATCGTGAAGCCGTGAGAGCGTGAAATCGTAACATGGTTTCCCCTCTCACGCTCTCACGCATTTTACGCCCTCACGATAAAACCGGCTTATTTTTTCGGTTTGGCCGTGTTCATGATCAGATAGCCATCCCGCAGGCCCTTGTAGTCCACGGCATCTGAAACCCCATAAACTTCTGGAATCACGTAGAGATAAACCCACGGCGCATCCTGATACAGATACCGGTCAAGCTCGTTGTAAACCTTGACTCGGGCCGCGGGATCCATGGTGCTTCGTCCCTTGTCCAGCAACTGATCCACGGTTTCGTTCTTGTAGTAATAGTCCCGGCTTTTTGAATGAAAAAGGGAATACATGTAACGGTCAGGCTCCGGGGCATCGTCCCAGAAATAGATGTACATCTGATGCAGTTTGTTTTTGTACCGATCCCACATAACGGCCCGTTCGAAGGGCTCAAGGGTGACTTTAATGCCGACCTTGGCCAGATCCGAAGCAATGACCTCGGCCTGTTCCTGAATCTGCGGCAGATACGTGCCGTAAGCCAGACGGGTTTCGAATCCATTGGGGTATCCGGCCTCGGCCAGCAGTTTTTTGGCTTTCTGAGGGTCATACGGATAGGGTTTCAGGGTAGGATCCGCACCCATTGTTCGCGGGCTGATCGGTCCTGCACAGAGAATCGCCTTGTCATTGAACAGGGCTTTGTTGATGAGCGGCCGGTTGATGGCATAATTCACGGCCTGCCGGACCTTTACATCACTGAAAGGTTTTTCATACGTGTTCAGGCCCAGGTAGTTCATGGAACCCATCTGATCGGTCAGATACGCCTTGCCGGATTCCAGGATTTTCTTGCGCTGATGCACGGGAACGCCGCTGATTACATCCGCTTCGCCGGTCAAAAGGGCGGCGATCCGGGAAGATTCTTCGGGAATGCCCTTGAACACCAGTTTTTTATAGGCCGGTTGCGGGCCGTAATATTTGTCATAGGCAGAAAGAAGGATTTCCTGGCCTTTGACCCATTTGTCCAGTTTATACGGGCCGGAGCCGACCGGATTGAGGTTGTATTCCGCATCCCCGACTTTCTGGATATAGGCGGGCGGAACGATGAACAGATACTGCGCCAGCATATACAGCCCCGGGGCATAGGGCTGGTTCATGGTTATGGTAAACGTGTTGTCGTCAATCACATTGACTTCTTTAAAGCTGTTCAGCTTGCCTTTGTGGGGGCTTTTGAGGGCATCGCTCATGATCCGGTCAAATGAGAATTTTACCGCTGCGGCATTAATGGGCTCGCCGTTATGGAAAGTGGCGCCCTTGACCAGGGTGAATTTCCAGGTCAGATCATCCACTTTTTCCCATTTCTCGGCCAGGCCCGGTTTGACCGTGGCGTCTTCCTGGGGTTTGAGCAGTGTGTCGTTGATGTTGTATCCCACGCTCATGGTGGTCTGGATGGAACTCTGCATGATATCCAGTCCCACGGGTTCGGCTTCCTGAATCACCACCAGGGTGTCTCCGGCCGCAAGCACCGGTCCAACCATGGCAATGGACACCAGGGCCAACGCAATTATCATCCACGTCATTCTTTGTTTCATGATCTGTCTCCTTCTTTGTGAGTAGCGCCGGCGCATTTTTCATAAAACCGGCAGTTCATGTTTAAAACTGTCATCTGTCGTCAGTCGTCCATCCTCTGTCCAAAAAGTCCCCCTTTGAAAAAGGGGGATTGAGGGGGATTTTCAATCGGTCGAGGCTGTACAAAACTCCCTCCTGCCACCCCTTTTTTCAGTTGGCGGGATAAAGATGACATCTCACCCCATGCTCCCCGTCCACCTCCCGCACCTGCGGCATCTCTTCCCTGCAAATGGCCATCACTTCGGAGCAGCGGGGGTGAAACCGGCATCCGGACGGCGGATTGACGGGTGAGGGCACATCCCCTGCCAGAATGATCCGTTTACGGGACCGTCTCGGGTCGGGCACAGGAACGGCGGAAAGCAGCGCCCATGTGTAAGGATGCAGCGGATTTCCGTAGAGCGTCTTGACATCGGCCATCTCGACGATCTGCCCCAGATACATGACCCCAACACGGTGGCTCACATAGCGAATCACTGCCAGATCATGGGAAATGAAGAGGTAAGAAAGATTAAGCTTTTGCTGTAGCCGGACCATCAGATTCAGCACCTGGGCACGGACCGATACATCCAGAGCTGATACCGGCTCATCACCGATGATCAGCTTGGGCCGGAGCACCAGTGCCCTGGCCACACAGACACGCTGGCGCTGGCCCCCGGAAAACTCGTGGGGAAAGCGGGTCATGTGCTCCGGCGAAAGCCCCACCGTTTCAAGGGCGCCTGCTACCCGGTCCAGCCGCTCGGCCGCACTGATATTTTCATAATTGAGGATCGGCTCCTCGATAATCCGCTCAACGGTCTGCCGCGGATTCAGGGATCCGAACGGGTCCTGGAAAACGATCTGCATGTGTCGCCGGCGCTGGCGAAGCTGATCCGGGTCAAGCGCCAGAAGATTCTCGTTCTGAAACCACACCTCACCGGCTGTGGGCTCGATGAGCCGCAGAATGCTGAAACCGGTTGTGGATTTCCCGCATCCCGACTCTCCCACCAGTCCCAGCGTCTCGTTCTCGCCGATGGAAAACGACACATCATCCACTGCATGAACAACGGATTTTTTGCGGCCCCAGAAGCCTTTCTTCAGGGGAAATTCCTTGACTAGATTTCGTACCCTCAGCAGCTCAGACATGGGACCCCCGCAGCCAGCAGGCCACCCGATGATCTGATCTCACCGTCTCAAGTGGCGGTGCCTTGGACAGGCAGATATCGATCGTCTCCGGACAACGGGGTGCAAAATGGCAGCCCGCCGGTAAATCCGTCAGGCTCGGCACCACACCTTTGATCTCGTTGAGTGCTTCGGTTTCAAAAGAGGCGTCGGCCCGGGGGATGGCGGCCATGAGCCCCTGGGTGTAAGGATGCAGCGGATGATCAAAAAGATCCAGTGTGGAAGCCTCTTCCATGATCCTGCCGGTGTACATGACCGCCACCCTGCGGGTGACCTCGGCCACCACACCCAGGTCATGGGTGATGAGCAGCACCGCAGTGCCCAGCTCTTCTTTCAATGTTGCCATCAGTTCCAGAATCTGGGCCTGAATACTGACATCCAGTGCCGTGGTGGGCTCGTCGGCCAGCAGCAGGGCAGGGCGGAAGGCAAGGGCCATGGCAATCATGACACGCTGGCGCATCCCGCCGGAAAGCTGATAGGGATATTCCTTGACACGCCGCTCCGGAGCCGGAACACCCACCATTGCAAGCATGTCGACGGCGCGCTCGAGGGCCGCCGACCGGCTGAGATTCCCATGAACGAGAAAAACTTCCATCAGCTGGTTTCCCACGGTAAAAACAGGGTTCAGAGCCGTCATGGGTTCCTGAAAGATCATGCTGATCTGGTTGCCCCGCATCAGGCGCAGATCGTTCGATGAAACCTTAAGCAGATCCTGGTTCTTAAAAATAATCTCACCTGCAGGAACAAATGCGGGCGGCTGGGGCAAAAGCCCCATGATGGACAATGCCAGCACCGATTTGCCGCACCCGGATTCCCCCACGATGCCCACGACCTCTCCGGGGGCGATGGTCAGGCTTATATCATCCACAGCCCGGGTAACGCCTTTGGGGGTTCGAAAGCAGATGGTCAGATTCTGGATTTTCAGCATAATGTCGGCAATTAACGGGAGTGAATGGTATTCAGGAAATATAAATCTATATTAATTCATTATTAACATTCATAGAATATTCCTGTCAAGAATATATTCTGTCTGGTTTCGAAACGACTCGGTAACCCAAATCTGACACAAGACGTGGCTGAAGTCTTTCGTTCGGCAAATCAGTGCCGTATCCAAGCGTTAGATCCCGCATTAGAGGAGAAAAATATAGATGAAAATATCGGAATAGATTGACAAGCAGGCGTGAATTATCAGAGAAACGCGCTTACCGCAGGGGCAGATCTTCCGGCAAGGTGTTGGGTGCGTGCAACACCACCGATATGGATACGGGTAGTGCGAGTCCGAAAGGACATAAGGGGTTGGAAGCTCAGCCGGGCCATGTTTGTTGCCGATGCCGGCATGAACCCAGCTGAGCCTTTAAACTACAACGTCTGGGTGACAGAATCAAGGGTGACCGCCAATGCCGCCCGTGCCCATGAAAATCTGGCCTTGGTGGCATCAAAATCCGGACCGGAGGCTATAAAGGCCGCAGTGCCCTTGATCAGAAAGCCGGTGCCAGGGCCGTTTTTGCCGGCAACCTTGCTGCTGCCCATCGTAATCAATACCTTATTGTTGACGGCGATGTTCGCCTCCGTCTGGTGCATGTAGCCGGCCGGAATCAGCAACCGCCCATCGTCTGTGATTCGTATGTAACTGTTCCATGTGTTAACCATATGCGGGCCATCTTGACCCAGGGTAGCAATAGCAACCACCCCATCCTTTTTCAGAACTTCAAGCATTTTTTCCGGAATCATCGTGATTACCTCCTGTAGTTTGTGTGTTTATAAAATCTGAGACGGGAAATGTGCCACCATTGTTTATGCAAATTTTTCAAGATACAAGGGGGCACATTTTCTTTGACACCATGCAAAAGTTTTCTTAGACTGCTTTCAAACAGACAACAGAATACTTGTAATGATCGGGAACAGCATGTTCATTCTGGACAATCATGACCCAAACCCGTTATACAGGCAACTTTATGATCAGATCAGAGAGCACGTTCTGTCAGGCAAAGCTTCCCGCCGATTTCAAGCTCCCATCAGTCAGGACATTGTCTGACGAACTTTCCACCAGCCGCAATACGGTAGAAACCGCCTACCAGGAATTGTACGCGGAAGGATACATCTACACCAAACCGCGCAGCGGGTATTTTGTTTCGGGGCTTGACCAGGACGCAGCGCCGTTATCATTGCACAATAAGCCACGAAAATGCTAATCGGCTCCCTGTGTCCCCGCAGCGCTATGATTATGATTTTCATCCCGCACGGCTCCATCCGGAAAGTTTCCCGGCACCCCTATGGCGTAAGCTCTTCATGGAATCCCTGCGCGAAAGTTCCAGACAGCTTGTCCAGTATGGTGATCCCCAGGGAGAATGGGGGTTGCGCTGCTCATTCAGCAATATCTGGAACGTTCGCGTGGTGTGGTCTGCGACCCGGAACAGATCGTCATATGCACCGGACTTCAACACAGCCTCGACATCATCGCGCATATGGTGAAAGAAAATCACTCCTTGGTGGCTGTCGAGAATCCCGGCTACCACCTGCCGCGTTCCGTTTTCCGAAACCATTCCTTTGAAATTATACCCATACCCGTCGGATCAAGCGGAATTGACCTGGATGTGCTCAGAGCCAGTGGGTAGCACCATTGCCTATGTTACCCCCTCGCACCAACTACCCATGGGATGCGTGATGCCTGTTGCCAACCGGTTAAAATTGATCGATTGGGCCGAATCAGGCGGAAAGCTGATAATCGAAGACGATTACGACAGCGAACTGCGCTACCACGGCAAGCCTATCCCCTCATTACAAGGGCTGCGACCACATGGGAATATCATCTATTCCGGAACGTTCTCCAAGATACTGTCTCCGGCACTGCGCGTGAACTACCTGGTGATGCCTCACTCACTGCTTGCCGTGTACCGCCGACTTTTCCAGGATTATTTTTCCACGGTTTCGCTGCTGGAACAGAGAACCCTGGAAAAATTCATGGAGCAGGGCCACTGGGACCGACATGTACGGCGGATGCGCACGATCTATAAAAAGAAGCACGATACGCTGCTCCGGGCTGTCGCACACCATTTCGGCACCAGAGTCGTTGTCATTGGTCAGGGGGCAGGGCTTCATGTCGTGTTGCAGTTACCGAAGAACGCGCCCGGCGAACCTGAGATCATCAATCGAGCCAAACAAAAAGGAATTCGCCTGTTTCCGTTCACCACTACCTGCGCTGCCGGTGAACCCGACTCAACTATGATATTACTCGGCTTCGGCGGAATGACCGCCAACAAGATTGAACCGGGAATTGCGCTGTTGTCTCAAATCTGCTTTTGATTGGACACCATTTACAGCGCAGACACACTTTAATTATGAGTATCGTCAAAAATTGACCGGAGGAGAAGGTACAGTTTTAAATTATAATATAGGGGCAGATTTGCATACTGGGTGGGAATTTGCTCAACCAAGAAACCATTGCCAGCCGAGGAAAATTCCCATGCCTGCCACGATAGTTGTCAGAAGGTTTTTTGTCCACCATCCGACAATAAAGGCGCCGATACCGCCGATAAGGTAGGGATTCTCATAAGAGACCATCGGGGCTTGGCCTGACGGAAAGATAATGGCCGGCAGGATGATGGCCGTAAGAACTGCCGGGGGCACATAGGTGAGCGTCCGTTCGAGCAGTTTCGGAAACGCCATGCGTCCGGATGCCGGGTGCATCACATAGCGTATGAGAAACGTGACCCCTGCCATTCCGGCTACTAGATAGACTTCATTCATCGTTTCCGATTCCTTTCGCTTATAAGTTCCCAGATGATGCCGGCGGCAACGCCTGAAAGGGCTGCGATCATGAGCCCCAGTTTGTGGGGAAGGCTGTTTGTGATCAGGGCAACGCCGCCTGCCGTGATGACCGATGCCCACATGGGACTGTTTGTCAGGTAGGGGATCACCATGCCGATAAATGTGGCCGGCATGGCAAAATCGAGTCCCATGGTTGCGATTCCCGGGAATGTTTTTCCCATGGTCAGTCCGATCAACGTACACATATTCCAGTTGGCATACATAAAGACCATGGAGCCCAGATTATAAAAATGCTTGTGCTCCGAATTGTCTTTTTTGCGGTATCTGCCGATGGCTACGGCAAAGGTTTCATCCGTAAGGCCGAAACTCAGCACGATTTTCCAGAAATGGGAGAGCTTTTTGTAATAAGGGACCATCGAAGCACCGTATAGGAGGTGCCTGAGATTGACGACAAAGGTCGTTATGACGATGATCGGCCACGCAGTACCTGCTGCGACCAGCCCTGCGGCGATAAATTGGGAAGCGCCGGCAAAAACGAACAGGGACATTCCCATGGCTGCCCAGAAGCTCAGTCCTTCGGTCCCTGCCAGGGTTCCGAATATAATGCCGAAAGGAACGGCGCCGACCACCAGGGGGAAGGTGTCCTTGAAGCCGGAAATGAACTCTTTTGAAGGGGAACCATGAGCTTCAGCAGCAGTGGTTTGTAACTGTATCGGTTGTGAGGTTTCCATGGATCTCCTCTGGTCCGGATCAGCAGGCAGGATAGAGGGCTGCCCATCAGAAATTTCACTTGTAATTCGACCAAGCCCGTTGTACTCTTTAGCGAACTTTTGGTTGTTATACTATTAATTAATCGTTATAGTGTCAATATATTTGTTATATGGAACAGTCAATAGAAGCGATTTCAGCAAATCTCAAAGGGTATCGGGAAAGCCGGAACCTGAGTCTGGACCAGCTCTCTGAGCTAACCGGCGTCAGTAAAAGTATGCTCAGGCAGATAGAAACCGGACAATCGAATCCCACCATTGCAACCATCTGGAAAATAGCAAATGGACTTCGCGTATCGTTTACGTCACTTCTCAGAAAACCGTCAATCGAAGCAAGTGTAAAGTCCTTTTGTGAAGAAAAGCCGTTGACTGCTGAATCCGAGCATTATCGCGTCTTTCCTTTGATTCCGTTCGATCCCCAGCGTCCCCATGAAACGTATTACATTGAAGTTGATCCCGGGACGGTTTTCCATGGAGAACCCCATAAAGGGAATGTTTATGAGTATGTGTTTGTTACCAGGGGATCGCTTGAGATCGTTGTGGATGGAAAAGCCTTCACGGTGAATGAAAAAGAATTCCTGCAGTTTCAGGCCGATTGTCCCCATGCGTACCGGTGTCTGGGAAGCGCCATGACATCGGCTATCATGCAGATCAGTTACAGCATCTGAGCGCCGGGTGGTCACACATGCCATCCCCGCCGTATCGACAGTTCAACCATTACTCAGAAAGGAGGACACCATGGGAGAAATCATCCATCAATCGCACATCACGATTACACGCGAAAAGGGACCCACCCGCATCGCCCACATCCGGGGGTTTGACCAGCCGGTATACTATGGCGTGCACGGTGGGATTAAGAAATTTTACAATGTCGAGCCGGAAGAGGAACACGCCGCCACCCTGGATCATCTGGTCGGCGCGGTGGGCGGGTGAATGATGGGCACATTGGCCGCGGAGCTGGCCAAAAAAAAGATCAGAACCTTTCAGGATCGCTACATGGCGACGGTCACCGGCGATATCGAGGCTGTCAACGGCGTGCTGAAAATCGTGCGCATTCACGTCCACTATAACCTGAAGCTGCCGGCGGACAAGCGCACGGATGCCCAAGAGGCATTCAACAATTACATTACCTTTTGCCCGGCCGCTCAGAGCGTGGTTGAGGCGATCAAGATAACCCATGAGCTGGAGATGGCGGACGATTAGGCTGACGGTGCGAATTGAAGCCGCCATGTAACTCGCCGTTGACCGAGGATGCCGGACATATTTGATGTGAAATCGGGGAGGAATTTCATGAAAGACTGCAGAATGATCCGTAAAATTATCCAGGCCAGACCAACGATTGAAGGGGCCGGCGTTCACCTGATGCGGGTGTTCGGCAACAGCGAAGTGCCGCTGTTCGACCCATTTCTGCTGCTTGACGATTTCCGTTCCGGCACTCCAGACCACTATCTGGCCGGGTTTCCCTGGCATCCGCATCGCGGGATCGAAACGATTACTTATGTCCTGAACGGCGAGGTGGCGCACGGGGACAGCATGGGAAATTCGGGCATTATCTCCGCCGGCGATACCCAGTGGATGACCGCCGGAAGCGGCATCGTTCACCAGGAAATGCCCCGCGGAGACGATCACGGCAGGATGGAGGGTTTTCAGCTCTGGGCGAACCTGCCCGGATCACACAAGATGATGGCGCCGCGCTATCGCGACATCAAGCGCTCCCAGGTTCCGCAAGTTTCGCTCGAAAGCGGTGCAAGGATCAAGATTATCTGCGGCAGGGTAGGGGAGCACGAAGGCCCGGTCACGGGGATCATCATTGACCCCGAGTATCTCGACGTCACGGTTCCCGGCAATGTCCTGTTTGAGCATCCTGCTCGGCGCGGCCGCACCGTGTTCGCCTATGTCATCGAAGGGCAGGGGTATTTCGATGAAACGAAAAACCGCCTGATGGGGAACGGCAGGCTCTGCCTTTATGCTGACGGGGATCATATTTCCGTCACAACAGCTGAAGCGCCTGTCCGGTTCCTGCTCATATCGGGCAACCCCATCGGCGAGCCGGTGGCCTGGTACGGCCCGATCGTCATGAACACCGACGAAGAGCTGAAGATCGCGTTTGAAGAGTACCGGAGCGGAACATTTATTAAACACGAAAAACCGCCGGGCACACCGTTCTAATCTTATGAACGGTGTGCGAAAAACCCTGCCCCCAGGGCGGGGGTTAGAAAATGTTCTCCGCAACAACCACCGTTTCCATTTTGCTTACTGTCCGCCAAAGGCGGCATCGGAAATTTCCACGGCAGCACCGTTTGTCCTGAAAATTGCGTTCATCTTTCCAAGTGTCACCGGCAGCACCGAATTTATGAAAAACTCCGCGCTTTTCAACTGGCCTTCGTAAAATGCCGCATCCTTTTTCGATGTGCCATTATTCAGCGCGGATGCCGCCAGCTGTGCCCGCCACAGGAGCATCCAGGCCATAATGACATCGCCCATGACGTCCAGAAAGGGATGCGCATGGGCAAATGCCGCGGCCAGCCGGGATGACGCCGCCGTCTGACCCAGATGCCGGGCAATCTCTCCCAGGCGGTTGACTGCGGCCGCAGTTTCAATGGCGAGCGGCTTCAATCCCTTTAGTCTCTTTGGCCAGGGAAATGGTTTTCTGAATCTGCTCAATGAAAAACTTGAAAATCGCGCCTTTCTGCAGGCCCAGTTTTCGTCCCAGAAGGTCCATGGCCTGAATGCCGTTGGTGCCCTCGTACAGGGAGGTGATCTTGCAATCCCGCGCCAGCTGCTCCACCGGGTACTCCCGGATATATCCGTATCCGCCGTAAACCTGAATGGCCTGAATGCAGGTTTCAAAGCCGCGTTCGCTGCAATATGCCTTGATCACCGGCGTCAGCAGTTCGGCCAGGTCATTGCATTGCTGCCGTAATTTGCGGATCGCCGGTGCAGGCCATCTGATCAAATAGACTGCTGACATAATAAATCAGACTGCGCATCCCTTCCACATGCGCTTTCATCCACAGCAGCATCCGCCGGACATCCGGATGCCGGATGATCGGCACCTGGGGCGCATCGGGGTCTTTCCCGGCAGCCAGATCCCGGCCCTGAAGGCGCTCCCTGGCATAATTCAGGGCATAGAGATAGGCGGACGATCCGGCGTTCAGTCCCTGAAACCCCACATCCAGCCGGGCTTCGTTCATCATGTGGAACATGATCTTCATGCCCAGGTTTTCCTCGCCCAGCAACAGGCCGCGGCACTTTCCCCGGCTGCCCAGCGCCAGGCTGCAGGTGGCGCTGCCGTGAATGCCCATTTTCTCTTCAATGCCGGTGCACACTACATCATTGGGCTCTCCCAGACTGCCGTCCGCATTAACCCAGATCTTGGGTACGATAAAAATGGAAATGCCGCGGGTTCCCTCCGGCGCACCCTCCATCCGGGCCAGTACCGGGTGAATGATGTTTTCGGACAGGTCGTGCTCGCCGTTGGTGATAAATATCTTGTTGCCGGTAAGGGTATAGGTGCCGTCCGGGTTTTTTACCGCCGTTGTGGTCAGGGCGCCCACATCCGATCCGGCATTGGCTTCGGTTAGAAGCATGGTTCCGCCCCAATGGCCGGTATACAGCTTTTTGAGGAAAAGCGATTTCTGCTCCGCCGGTTCCGTAAAGCTCGATCATTTTGCCGGTGCCGTGTCCCATCATGGCATAGCCGGTCAGGGTGCCGTTTGCACCTGCCAGGTACTCGGCCGCAGCCTTGGCAATGGCGTGCGGCATGCCCTGGCCGCCGGACTCAGGCGCCTCGGCCATGGATGTCCATTCTCCTTCCAGAAGGAGCTTATGCGCGCGGTGATAACTTTCCGGCACTTTGACCTGCCCGTTTTCCAGACGCACGCCGATGCGATCCCCATCCACCCGTGTCGGTAGAATCTCCTTGACGCCGAAATTGCGCGCCTCGGAGAGGATGATGTCAAACGTCTTTTTATTCAATCCTGCAAATTTCTCTTCCTTGACCAGATCCTGAACATGGATCTGTTCATACAGCACAAAATCCATGTCCCTGCGATCGGCAATCAACTGAGCCATATTCACAACCCTCCGTAACCTGATTTTGCAAAATGAAGAATCATTTTTTTTGTTACACTGATTTCAAAGCGATTGCAAAATAAACTGTAGTCGAATAGTGTGAGGCAAGGATTTAACTGCAAACCGATATTCGACATTGAACATATTATGGAGGAATGCATGCAGGAGATTCGTTTCCATGGAAGAGGCGGGCAGGGGGCAGTCATCGGGTCCGAAGTGCTTGCGCATGCTTTTTTTATTGAGGGAAAATTCGTTCAGGCGTTTCCGGCGTTTGGCGTGGAGCGCCGGGGGGCGCCGGTCACGGCTTTCTGCCGTATTGATGACCGGCATATCAACTTGCGGAGCCAGATTTACCACCCGGATCATGTAGTGGTGCTCGATGCTTCCATGATTGAAAACGTGAATGTGATCGAGGGGTTGAAAAATAACGGTAGTATTTTGATCAACAGCCCTCGATCACCTGAAGTTTTCAAGAAAATATTTGGTGACGATTTCCGGCTTTTCGTGATTGATGCGGCTGCCATCGCTGTTTCGCATCAGCTTGGTTCCGACGCCAACCCCATTGTCAATACGGCCATTCTGGGGGCTTTTTCAAAAGCCACGGGTCTGGTCGGAATCCATGCCGTCCTGCAGGCCATTGAAGAATATGTGCCGGTGAAAAAAAAACAGAATCAGCTGGCGGCCCATGCTGCTTATGATCAGGTGGTGGCATGCTGACGGGTTTTCGCAAATAGCATCCTTTGATGAACTTGTAAAAAAAATAAATTTTGGACGGGTTCGTAAAAAGTTCGCAGGAATCATAGTCTGAGGAAAGGAAGAGAATTTATGGCGGTGGAAAAGCGAAGTGAGAAGGCGAAAAAACACCAGTTCAGGTCGTATCGCGATATCACACCGATGCATGTTTCCCTCGGGAACATGCTCTTCAATAAAACCGGAAGCTGGCGGTTTATCAAGCCCATCTATGAAGACAAGATTCCGGCATGCCAGAACGCCTGCCCCGCGGGAAACGATATCGAAGGCTGGGTCACACTTCTTCAAAAAAAAGAATTTGAAAAAGCCTACTGGCATCTCAAACGGGAAGAGCCGTTTCCTGCGATACTTGGCCGGGTTTGTTTCCGATTCTGCGAGGACGCCTGCAACCGGGCCGGTCTGGATGACTGCATCCGCATCCAGGAACTGGAGCGGTTTGTCGGAGAGAGCGTCACGCCTGCAACCCCACATCCTGAACTGCCAGAACTAAACGGAAAACGTCTGGCCGTTGTCGGCTCCGGTCCATCGGGCATGTCCGTTGCCTATTTTGCCAGACTCCTTGGATTCGGCGTGACGATGTTCGACAAGGAAGCATTGCTGGGAGGCGTCTTGCGGCTGGGCATTCCCGGTTATCGCCTCCCCGCAAAGATAGTTGCCGATGAATTCGCAGGACTCTCCCTTATGGGCATTGAACTGCGACCCCATACGGAAATCGGCAAAGACATTTCCTTTGAAACCCTTACCTCAACTTTCGACTATGTATTTCTGGCCACCGGCGCGCACCGAAGCATCCCCCTGGAACTTACGGAAAATACAGCCTGCTGTCAGATCATGAGCGCACTGACGCTGCTCAAACAGGTCGCCCGAGGTGAAACCGTCGTGCTGGGAAGGCAGGTGGTGGTGATCGGCGGCGGCAATACAGCCATTGATGCAGCCAGAACTGCTGTTCGCATGGGCTGTCAGGCTACCATCATTTATCGAAGGTCCTTAACGGAAATGCCGGCCCATCCTGAGGAAGTCAAGGAAGCCGAAGAAGAAGGGGTCATTTTCCGTTTTCTGGCAGCTCCCGAGGATATCGCGCTGAATCCGGATGCATCCATTGAAAAGCTCGTTTGCTGTGAAATGGAACTTGGCCCGGCCGACGAGAGCGGCCGCTGCCGCCCCATCCGCAAGGAAGGCGCCACATTTGACATTCCAGCGGATACCATCTTGATGGCCATCGGTGAAAAACCGGATTTCGATTATCTGGGCAGGCTCGCCCCCTCAGTCGACACCTTCATTGCCACCCGTGAAGATTTATCCGTTTCATCCGATCCTATCCAGGGGGCAAAGGTATTTGCGGGCGGCGATATGATCGACACGCCGCATACGGTTGTTCATGCCGTTGCCGCCGGCAAGAGAGCCGCCATCGCCATGGACTGTGACCGAAGAGGAATTTTGTTTTCCGATGTCCTGAATCAGATCCGCATCGGCAGCGGCAGCACCCTCAGTTTTTCCAGTTACGTGAACTGGACCCCGGTGAACCCCGTTAACCGGAATGATCAGAAAGTGGTGGATTCAACAAAAATCGTTTATGATTATTTCGTTAAATCAAAAGGATGTGACAAAGCGATTCTACCTCCCGAAGTGCGAAAACAGTCTTTTGAACCGTATCGTGCAACCTTTTCCGAATCGGCGGCGATTCATGAAATCGAGCGCTGCATGCACTGCGGCCGCTGTACGGAATGCGATAACTGCCTGATCTTCTGCCCGGATGTGTCGATTCTGGATCAAGACAGCGGATCATTCGGATACGCCATCGATTATGACTATTGCAAAGGATGCGGCATTTGTTTTACGGAATGCCCGCGTCATGCCATCACCATGATATCTGAGGACTGAAAAAGATTGGAGGAATGATTGAAAAAGGCGATTAAAGGCAATCATGCGGTTTCTTACGGCGTAAAGCTGAGCAAGGTGGGCGTCATATCGGCATATCCCATCACACCGCAGACAACGATCGTTGAAGAATTGTCAGAGATGTGCGCCGGCGGAGTCCTGGATGCGCGGTTTATCAAGGTTGAAAGCGAGCATTCGGCAATGGCCGCCATGATCGGCGCCGCAACCGCCGGGGTTCGCACATTTACGGCGACCAGCGGCAACGGCCTGCTCCTGATGCACGAGGTGCTGCACTGGACTGCCGGCGCCAGGCTGCCCATCGTCATGGCCAATGTCAACCGGGCCGTCAGCGGCGTGTGGAACATCTGGGCAGAGCAGACAGATTCCCTGGCGCAGCGCGACACGGGCTGGATTCAGATATACTGCGAATCCAGCCAGGAGCTTCTGGACGGGGTCATCATGGCTTACAAGCTGGCGGAAAAGGTCATGCTCCCTGTGATGATCGCCTATGATGCCTTTTTTTTAAGCCATACCACGGAAATTGTCGATATCCCCGATGCGGATACCGTGGATCGGTTCATTCCGCCGTATGTCCCGCCGGTAAGCCTGAATTTCGATGATCCCAGAATGTTCGGGGGATTTTTTGCCACGGATTATTTTTATGAACACCGGTATACCCTGCAGCAGGCTTCTGACGAGGCGCTATGCTATTATCCGGAGGTTTGCCGGGAATTTCATCGCGGTTTCGGCCGCAGATATGATCTGGTCGAAACCTATCGAACCGAAGACGCGGATGTTATTCTGGTTACGGCAGGTGCGATTACCTCGGTATCCCGCATTGCCATTGATGCATATCGTGACAGGGGTGAGCCCATCGGCCTGATGAAGCTGCGCATGTTCAGGCCCGTTCCAGTTGACTGCTGGCGGGAGGTTCTGGGAAAAGCCGCAAGGGTCGTTGTCATCGATCGCAATCTGTCCCCGGGGGGGGCGGCGTGTTTGCCGCGGAAATCCGCTCCGTGCTTTATGCCTTGGCTCATCGTCCGCCGATTTATTCCGTAATTGCGGGGTTGGGCGGCCGTGATGTCACACCGGAGGATGTGGAGGGGATTCTCACACATGTACTTTCTCAAGACACCCCATCTGATGCGCCCTTGTTCTGGGGCTTGAAAAAATAGAGGTTCATTATGCAAAAAATGATAGATATTCCCCGACGAGTCCTTGTTGAAGAGGAGCTGATGCAGCCGGGAATGACATCGTGCCAAGGCTGCGCAGCCCCTTTGTCCATGAAGATCGCTTTAAAGGCATTGGGGCAGCGGACCGTTGTCGTGTTTCCCGCCTGCTGTTTCGCCGTTTTTGTCGGCGGGTACCCGTATTCAAGCCTCAAGGTTCCGGTCATTCATTGTCCCTTTGCAACCGCAGCGGTCGTTGCCTCAGGTGCGGCAGCTGCCCTGGATGTCCGGGGAGAAAAAGATGTGGTGGTAATGGTATGGGCAGGGGATGGCGGCACCTTCGATATCGGCATCCAGGCCCTTTCCGGCGCTGCGGAACGCAACGAGAACATCCTTTTCGTCTGTTATGACAACGAGGCTTACATGAATACCGGCATTCAACGCTCCAGCGCAACCCCCATGGGCGCCTGGACTACAACCACGCCTGCCGGGTCCATCAAGGAAGAATCCAAAAAAGATATCGAGCAGATCATGCTGGCCCATCATATATCCTATATGGCCACTGCATCGGCGGCTTATCCGGATGACCTGTTCCGGAAATTTCAAAAAGCGCGCCGGATTACCGGCATGAAATTCATCCACCTTTTGTCCGGATGCCCCCCCGGGTGGCGCATCGATCCCGCCAAAACGATTCAGGTCATGCGCCTGGCGACCCAGGCCAATGTATTTCCCATCTATGAAGTGAAAAAACGGCGCTTTTCAATAGATTCTGAACCCTTGGAAGAAGACTGGGAATACACCGTCAATGTCTTTCCGGAAAGAGAAGTTCCCGTAAAAACGTATTTTAAGTCACAGGGACGATTCGGGCTGATGACGGATGAGATGATCGAAGACGCCCAGAAAAGGGTGGACCGGAAGTGGCAGGAGCTGATTCAAAAACAGGGCGAGCGCATCGCTTCGAAATAACTGCCGGTACCATCAAAAAATATTTCAGAAGAACCTTTCAGACAAACGCGGCAGGTTGACCGGTAAACGCACGGCCGTCGGGCTTCACAGCTTCTCCCCTGATCCAAATGAGGGGCAGGGGAGAGAACTCTTTGAAATCCCTTTTATTGCAAACTTTGCCTGGATAGGCCTTATGGCACTGCCGATTATTTGGATCCGCAGGTATAGGGGTAAAAATGATGAAAACAAAAACCCTGCGGATCCCCATATTGTAGTTCGGTACTGGCCATGCATTCTCCGATGGTATTTCGGGATACTTCCGGGTAATCGGGCCGCAGTTCCTCGGCTTTCTTGCATGGCATACATACGGTCTGATGATCATAGACCGATAGAATCCGCTGATCCTCCGGTTTCATCTTTCCATTGCACCTGGAACAGGTAATCGCGCATGAAATAATCTCTTCCCAATTGTCCATTTTGCTGTCAACTCCTTATAATTAAAAAGGTGAAAATCAATCAACATTCGTTCTAACTAACATGAAAGCCAAACAAATTCAAATGAATATTCACCCGATCACCACAGCCTCTCGGCATGGGATTTCGGCAAACCGGCATTGATAATTTTTTGGTATACCGCGGCAATGTCATAGGGAACAAAACGAACTTCAAGGGAAGGTGCCAGTGTGTCCAGAATGACATATTTGGCATTGTTGTTGCCGTCTCTGGGCTGCCCCACGCTGCCGGCGTTGACAATGTATCTGTTCTGATCGCTCAGGGACACGATTTCCTGACGAAGGCGTTTTTGAACAACCGTCAGACCGTCATAGCTGATCAGCTTCAGGTTGTGGGTATGCCCGACAAAAACGATCCATTCAGCGCTTTTCCGCAAGGTTTGCATCATACGGCTTTCTGATACCTCATGCAGATAGATGAAAGGGGAGTTTGGCGGAAATCCGTGAACGAAACGCAGGCCGTCAATGACGCGTGAGCTCGGCAGCTCATTAATATACAAAAGCGTTTCATCGGACAGCAGGGTCCGGGTCTTTTGAATCGATTCGCGGGCCGGCGGATTGAACCATTCCTGAAGCTGCGGCTTTGCAATCGCCATTTCATGATTGCCGGTAACACTGGGAATGGCACGCTGCTGAATCAAACGGATGGTTTCTTCAGGCTGCGGTCCGTAGCCGATCATATCTCCCAGGCAGATCACCTGGTCTACCCGGAAACGGTCCAACTCCCGAAGGACTTCCCGGAAGGCATCCAGATTCCCATGAATGTCCGAAAGCACCGCTATTTTCATATAACCCCGTTTTAATCAGCAAGACCCGAGACCCATGAAAACCGATACGGATTCCCCCTCCTGAATTACTGAAGCCCGTTCCAGTACCAGTATATCAGCTCTTGTCCAAAGAAAATGTGAATCATTGCACCGATTGCCAGAAACGGGCCGAACGGGATCTTCAGTTTCAGGGAGGATCGGGTATAGAGCATGACGGCGCCGCCTGCCAGCGTTCCAACGATGGATCCGGTAAAAAGGGTCACCAAAACGCCTTTCCATCCGAGAAATGCGCCGATCATGGCCAGCAGCTTGATATCACCGCCGCCCATGCCTTCTTTATGCGCGATACGTTCATAGGCCCAGGCCACCGCAAACAGGGTTCCGCCTCCCAGCAGCAGTCCCTGCAAGGACGCCTTGAACGACATTTCCGGCAGGAATAGACTGGCAATAATGCCGGCCGGAATTCCGGGAAGGGAAATGACATCCGGGATGATATAATGGTCGATATCGATAAAGGTGATCACCACCAGAACGGCGATGAAACCATAATAAATCAGGGTCTCCGGGCTCATTCCCCACCTCAGGAATGCGCCGAGCGCAAACAGGCCGCTCAAAAGCTCGATCAGGGGGTAGCGGAGGGAAAACGGGGTTTTGCAGTTCCTGCAGCGTCCGCGAAGCAGCAGATAGCTGATGACGGGAATGTTGTCGTAAAAACGGATCGGCTGGTTGCAGTTCATGCAGGTGGACCCCGGCGATACGATGGATTTCGATGCCGGGATTCGGTAGATACACACATTCAAAAAACTGCCGATGCAAAGACCCAGTATAAAGGCGATAGCTTCCAAATTTCAATCTCTATAAAATTGTGTCTGAGTGGAAATCCTGTGACCAAAATTCTAAATCCTGATGATCAATACGGTGCGTTTTGATCTTATATTCGGATTTTGACTGGCCTGATATCTTGACCGATTCCTGCCAGAGACTTAACCGAGGAAGGCACCCGGGTCAAGATGTATTTTAAAAAAAACCAGTGAGTCGTCTTTAAGGTCGTCTATCACAGGAAGCAAAGTATTCAGAATGCTTCAGCGTGTTTTTTTATATCCAGATAGGGATAAAGGGTTTTCAGATTTCGACAGTATCGGTTGTCGGACAGATCCTGACGCAATTGATCCAAAGGGTAGGGGATACGAAAGAGGGTGAGGGTTTGCGTGCTGCTATCGAATAATACAGTGTTGGCGGCAAAGACGCCATCCCGGTATGGGCCTCCGACGCTGCCGGCCTTGACCCAGTAGCGCGAACCCGGATTCAGCGACATCGTCAAGGACTTGCCGGCTTCCGGTCTGTGAATCCGGACATCCTTCAGGGTCGGGATTCCCATTGTTTCCAGCAGTTCATATACGGCCGGAATATGGTCATGCCCGCTGACAATCAGTTTTTTGGGGAAAGATCGCCAGGATTCCAGGCAGCCGGAGAGCGCGGCCTCATCCAGATAGTTGAAATGGCTGATTGCCGGCGGGGTTCCGGGGTCCGGAAGGAGAAAGGGGCTGTGATGAACAATTGCCATTTCATCGGCTTCAATGGACAGCGGCAGGGAAAGCAGATAATCCAGCGCACCGGGAAAGTGCGATAACAGTCCTGAATTATAGGCACTGGCCTGCATGCGGTCCAACTGGTGCGGATGATCAGGAAAAAGACCGGCGACCATCAAATCGTGATTTCCGGCGACTGTCGGAATACTGAGGGAGCGCATACTGGCCAGGGTTCGGTCGCCAAAGGGAAGCCATCCAACCAGATCACCGAGGCAAAAGATGCTGTCCGGCTGGATCTGCCGGCAATGCCGGATCACGGCCTCAAGGGCAAAGGCATTGCCGTGGATGTCACCGAAAAAATATGTTTTCATGGGCAATCCATTGTTTCTTAAAACAACTCAGGTAGACAGAATTCAGAATGGCCAGCATGTGAGCTTCGGGCAAAATAGCGCTTCTTCAATTAGCGGTTTGGCAAAGATTCACCACCCATAGGCAAGATCATGGACGCGTATCATAAATCGCCTTGATTCTTCGAGGGACCTGAGGCGATATTGAAAAAACGGATTTGCTGGATTCCTCATTCTGAGACTCTGAATTCTGACTCCTGAGTCCCCGAGCAGTTATGTTTTTTTGTAAAAACAGGTGTTGGGAATTGAACTTGACATTCAGATCATCATAATAGATAGATTGAATTAATTCAATTTTTTTATGTTTGCCTGTATTTTCGGACATGAACGTGTGGAGTGTTATAGTAGCCATGTGGGGACATCCGCTGACAAAAATTGCTCTGGTGATGTTCGGGGGAAGCCTGGGGGCGCTGAGTCGATACGGCCTCTCGCTGCTGTCTGCTAGACTGTTTGGGATAGGCTTTCCCTGGGGTACGGCTATTGTTAATCTGGCCGGATGTTTTTTGATCGGAGCATCGTTTGCGCTAGCCGATCGCAGCGCTTTGATGAACCCGTCCGCGCGACTTTTTTTTATAACCGGTTTTCTGGGGGCCTTGACCACATTTTCAACTTACGGTTATGAAACATTCAGCGCAATCCATTCAGGCAGTCACTGGATTGCCGTGGGAAATGTGCTGCTGAACAATATAGCAGGGCTCGTTCTGGTATTTTTAGGCTTTCGGTTGGGCAGTATATAAAAAAGGGATCGAAAACCATGCTGACATATAATATCATTGAGATATTCACCAGTGAGGCCATCCGCTGGAAAGGAAAACCCCTGTCCGACGCGATTGTTGAACTTGTTAAAGGCAAAAAAATCGCCGCCCGCTGCATGGTCACAAGAGCCATGGAAGGCTGTTATGAAAATGGGGATATTGCATCCGCAAGACTGGAAATATTGTCCATGAACATGCCGCTTCGGATCACCATCGTCCTTCCGGCTGCTCAGACCGAGAGTGTGCTGCCGCAGATCGAGGAAATGGTCTCGGATGGCATCGTTGCGGTACAGGAAATTCAGGTTCTGTCTCATAAAACCGAGAGACAATTGATTCCCAAGCACATCCGGGTCCAGGATGTCATGACGACATCTCCTTGCAAAGTTTCACTGAATACGCCGGTTGACCAGGTCGTGGAAATTCTCCTGTCTTCACATTTTACGGGAGTTCCCGTGGTGGATGAAACTAATCATCCACAGGGCGTTATCTCTCAGGGCGATCTGATATGCCGTGCGAAAATGCCGCTACGTCTGGGCGTACTCGCATCTGCAAATGCCGAAAGAATCAAATGTGTGATGCAATGTTTATCTCAGGTTCCCGCGGAAAAAATCATGACCCGCCCGGCCATCTGCATTCGTGAAGACAAATTGTTGGCCGAAGCCGTAGACCTGATGATGAAAAAATCACTTAAGCGGCTTCCTGTGATCGATGCCGACGGAGCACTCTCAGGGATTCTGTCCCGGCAGGATATTTTTCACACCGTCGCAAGGGAGGTGCCCGACTGGAGCGCCTTCCATCATCAGAACATTCGGGTGGGAAATATGCGCTGCGTTGCGGACATCATGCGCAGGGATATTCATACGGTTTTTCCCGAAACGCCGGTATCGGACATTATTCATATCATCGACACCGATGATGTCCAGCGGGTTGCCGTGATTGATGCTGAGGAACGTTTTCTGGGCCTGATTTCCGACAATGACTTGTTCAGCGCTTTTTCCGAACATTCTGAAGGCCTCTGGGAATTATTTCTCCGAAGCCTTCCCTTGATGGATAAAAGAAAAAAAACCGAGTTGGCACATTCGGACAATATATCTTCTGTCATGAACAAAACCGCAAAGGATGTGATGAACACAAAATGCATCACGGTTCTTGAAAATGCTTCCATAGATGAGGCCATCGGAATCATCGTCTCCCAGGGTATCAAGAGGCTGCCGGTTCTGGATGTCGGGGGCAGATTCAAGGGACTCATCAGCCGGGAATCCCTGATGCGAACAGGGTTTGGGTATGAAACAGATTATGAGAAACGGGGTTGAGTGAAATCCTGTTGACTTTATCGTATACGTTCGTTACAAATTTCGGTTGCATATGGTTTATAAACCCGTCCGACTCCTTTAAAAGGCATTATCATGGAACGAATTGCATCGATTGTTCGACAAACCCTTGAAACCGATATTCAACTGATGTTGAATCTGGATGGAACCGGAAAACGGGAAATCGCAACCGGCATCGGTTTCTTCGATCACATGCTCACCCTTTTTTCAGCCCACGGTTTTTTTGATTTGTCGGTTCAGGCCAAAGGCGATCTTCACGTGGATCTGCATCATACGGTGGAAGACGTTGGTCTGGTGCTGGGAGATGCATTCGACAAGGCGCTTGGTGACCGGAAAGGCATTCAGCGCTATGGCCATTCCGTGGTACCGATGGATGAAACATTGACGGCTGTGACCGTTGATTTGTCCAGAAGACCCTACTTGGTCTTCCAGGTTCCAGGCGCGGTTTCGGGATCTGATAAGCATTTTGATATCGGGCTTTGCAAAGAGTTTTTCAGAGCGTTTGCCGTGCGTGCGGGCATGAATCTGCATATCAATGTCCAGTATGGCGAAAACCAGCACCACATTATAGAGTCCATGTTTAAGGCTGCCGGGCGTGCCCTTGACGGGGCCGTTTCTCTGGACGGACGCATCACGGACATCCATTCCACAAAAGGCGGTTTATAATATGAAAACATCCTGGAAATATGCGACACTATGCATGGGGTTTATTCTGTTTTCGTGTGTGATCCTGGGCGCCTGTGCCGGCACCCGATCGTTTCATCCGGAAACTGAGCGGCTGGAACTGAATATCAAGAGTATTTTAATCCTTCCTTTTGTTGATGTGTCAAAGCTTTATGATTCAGATATTCAAGTAAGATGTTATCTTTGTGGTCAGGTGATGACAACCGGGTATGTGCCGGATTCCGCGGCAACGTTTATGACATCCGAGCTGATTTCGCTGATGGAGAAAGATCAGCCTTATCAGATCATTTCCTCTGAAGGATCCCAGGACATTCTTTCCGGCATGGCGTCCGATTCCGATAACGCTGCAGCGTCGCGGTTGAATCTCTATATCAATGCGGGAAAACGGGCAGGGGCGGATGCCGTGCTCATCGGCCATATTTTCCGCTTCGTCGACCGCAGGGGAAATCGCGCATCGGTCATATCCGCGGCATCTGTCGCATTCGACATTCACCTGATCGATGTCGCCAGCGGAAAAATTGTCTGGACCGCCAATTTTGACAAGACACAGCAACCGCTCAGCGACAACCTTCTGGAGACTAGGAAATTTTATCAAACGCGGGGCAAGCTGGGTTACCGCCGAGCAATTGGCACAGGGCGGACTCGAGGACATGATGCGGAGATTTCCCCAGCCATGATGATTATACCTGCGATTGACATAAAAAACGGCAGATGTGTCCGCCTTCTTCAGGGCCGTATGGATGCGGAAACCGTGTTTTCCAATGACCCTGCCGCCATGGCCCGGCAATGGGAATCGCAGGGCGCTGAGTTGCTGCATGTCGTTGACCTGAACGGCGCCATTGAAAAAAGCCCTCAAAATCTGCCGTCCATTCAACGGATTGTTCAGGACATCCATATCCCGGTTCAGGTCGGGGGCGGCATCCGGGACTTGAAAACCATTGAACAGTATTTTGATATCGGCATTTCAAGAGTGGTCATCGGAACCGAAGCCATCCGGAATCCGGAACTGGTCAGACTAGCCTGCAAAAATCACCCCGGATGCATTGTCGTCGGCATTGACGCCAGAAAGGGAAGGGTAGCCATCGAGGGCTGGACGCAAACCACCGAAATTCGGGCCATTGATCTGGCCAGGCAGTTTGAGGATTACGGAGTTGCCGCCATCAATTTTACGGATATTCACCGGGACGGCATGCAGACCGGTCCCAATATCGCGGAAACCCGCGAGCTTGCTGAAGCCGTAAGCATTCCGATTGTGGCCTCAGGCGGCGTATCCACCCTTGAAGATATCCGGAACCTGCTGCCGCTATTCAAGTCGGGCGTCATCGGCGTCATTACCGGAAAGGCGCTTTACAGCGGAACCCTGAATCTGAAAGAAGCCATAGAACTGGCGAATTCATAGTTTTTTCATGCAAACATGCTTTTGCCGCGGGCATTGTCCATGAAACCGGAACAGATCTATCAGGGACTCAAGGATCTTGCAGACAAGCTTGGGATTCTTGTCTCCGAACAAAAATTATCCACGGAGCGTCTGAAGGTAAAAAGCGGACTCTGTAAAATAAAGGGGCAGTTTGTCATGATCCTGGATAAGCAGTTGTCCATCCATAAAAAAAATTCGATTCTGGCCGGCTGCCTGAGCAACATGCCGCATGACGCCATTTTTGTGATTCCTGCTGTCAGAGAATTTCTTGCCAGACACCACAAACCAGATTTACCGGAAGAGAGGGTTTCTGGAAAATCGTAAAACAGCACACTCCGGAACTATAAAATATAACAATTTATAATAAGTTTACATAATATCCATTATCAGACGTTATGATTATCGTCAATCCCGATGCACCATTGACCCCTGGCTTCGTAAACGTTCATATATATGATTGAACAGCGGCACATCTATTCGGTTTCTGAAATCAACGACCACATCAAGGGACTGCTTGAAAAATCCTATCCCCTGATATGGATTTCCGGCGAAATATCCAATTACCGCAGACCCGCATCCGGTCATGCATATTTTACCCTGAAAGATGCGCGCTCTCAAATTGCCGCGGTCATGTTTCGCGCTCAAATACGAAATCTGAAGTTTGATCCTGAAGACGGCCTCAGCATTGTCGGACTCGGCAGAATCAGTGTGTATGAGCCCAGGGGCACGTATCAGGTCATTCTGGAATATCTTGAACCCAAAGGCACCGGCGCCCTGCAGATCGCTTTTGAACAGCTGAAGGCAAAGCTGGCTGCCGAAGGTATTTTTGAAGAAAGCCGCAAGAAGCCCCTGCCGTTTCTGCCATCGAGAATCAGCGTGATCACATCCCCTACCGGCGCCGTGATTCACGACATCATTCATGTGATAACCAGGCGTTTTTATGGCATATCCATTGAAATTGTTCCGGTAAAGGTACAGGGAGACGGCGCCGTTGCCGACATTGTAAAGGCATTTCAGCTTTTAAACGAGCGCAACACTTCGGATGTCATCATTCTGGCAAGGGGTGGCGGTTCTCTTGAAGATTTACAGCCGTTTAATTCCGAACAGGTTGCACGGGCGATTTTCGTCTCGCAAATTCCGGTGGTTTCGGCTGTCGGTCATGAGACGGATTTTACGATCGCCGATTTTGCTGCCGATCTTCGGGCACCGACACCATCGGCTGCTGCCGAACTGGTTTCGCCTTCCCGGGACGAAATTCTGAGACGCTGCTCGGAACAGACGTTGAGAATCACCTCCCGGACATACCGTTATATTGAACAACTCCAGTCCCGGCTATCGGAAAACACGCGGCGCCTGATCCATCCCCGGCAGCGGATTCAGGACTCCAGAATCCGTCTGGATGAATTATCAACCCGGATTACCCGCACCATGACCCTCCAGCTTCAGCAGCACCGCGAAAGGCTGGGCTGGCGAACCAACACATTGCTGTCGGCAAGTCCGAAGATACACATACAGAAATCGTATGTCATGCTTCAACAATATTATCATAACAGTACGATTTATATAAAATATATATTATCCAAACATTCAGCCGAATTTCGGCAACTGGCAGCAAGACTACAAGCCCTGAGCCCTCTGGCGATTTTATCCAGGGGGTACAGCATTACCCGATCCGTGCCCGAGGCAGCTGTTGTCCGCAATGCGAATGATGTGCGGCTCGGGCAGGATCTGGAAATTCTACTGGGAACAGGGTCCCTGCTTTGTACGGTAAAAAGGACATTATCCGATGGCAAAACAGACATTTGAAAGCGCTATGAAGCAACTGGAGCAGATCGCTCAGGAACTGGAAGGCGGCGAACTTTCCCTGGAACTGGCCATGAAAAAATTTGAAGAGGGGATCCAGTTATCCAGATTCTGCACCAAAAAGCTGGATGAAACCGAACGGCGGATTACCATACTGCTGCAGGATTCGGATGGCGCGGTTCATGAAGCCCCTTTTGAAGAAAAAGAGAATGAAGACTGATGAAGCCATATTAATTAATTCTATTGTTTAAATAAATGATATTAACATGCTTGATTTAAAGTCATATTTAACTGATAAACGCTATCAGGTCAATGCGGCGCTTCATCTGATTCTGGAAGATGCACCTCAGCCAAAGTCCCGCATCGTTGAAGCCATGCGTTACGCGCTGATGTCCGGTGGCAAGCGTCTGAGACCTGTCCTTTGCCTGGCTGCCTGTGAAACGGTTGGCGGCAATTCAGCGCTGGCATTGCCGATTGCGTGTGCCCTGGAAATGATTCATACGTATTCTCTGATTCACGATGATCTGCCGGCAATGGATGACGACACCCTCAGACGGGGAAGGCCTACCTGTCACATTGCCTTTGATGACGCAACAGCTATTCTGGCCGGAGATGCGCTGCTGACCCTTGCCTTTGAAACCCTCTCATCTGATGAAATTCGAAAGGATATTCCCGCTGAACATCTGCTGGACATCATCACCGTAATTTCCGTTGCCGCCGGCTACAAGGGCATGGTCGAAGGACAGATGCGGGATATGCTGTCTGAAAAGCAGGGAGAACTTTTGCTGTCGGAACTGGAAACGCTTCATTTACTGAAAACCGGAGCGCTGATAGAAGCTTCGGTTTGTTCCGGCGCGCTCACGGGAGGCGGATCGCGCAAGCAGATTGAATCCCTTAAAGTCTATGCAAAAAACATTGGACTTGCCTTTCAGGTTGCAGATGATATTCTAAATGTCGAAGGAGATCCGTTGATCATGGGAAAGGGGGCCGGTACAGACCGGCATCGATCCAAAAGCACCTATCCGTCATTGCTGGGACTGTCCGAATCAAAGAAAACGGCGTCCGGCCTGATTGCTCATGCCATCGAGTCGCTGGCGGATTTTGACCGTTCGGCAGATCCCCTTCGCGTCTTAGCCGCATACATCATTCATAGAAATAAATGACGGGCGGAAAAACCAGAAAAGCCCCCCTGCCCCTTTATTGATTAGGCAGGGGGGATCATATTTAAGCAAAGGAAAAACTTGAATTTGGGACTGCTTGATAAAATCATATCACCGCTGGAATTAAAAAAAATCCCCCGATCGGATCTGCCGGCTCTGGCAGCGGAGCTTCGTAAAACCATTGTCCAGGTGGTTTCCAAAAACGGGGGGCACCTGGCCTCCAGCCTGGGTGCTGTGGAATTGACCATCGCCCTGCATTATGTTTTTGAAGCGCCCAAAGATAAAATCGTCTGGGATGTAGGCCATCAGTCCTATGCGCACAAGCTGTTGACCGGCAGAAAAGATCAGTTCCATACGCTTCGGCGGCACAACGGGATATCCGGTTTTACCCGTAGAAGCGAGAGCCCGTATGATACATTTTCAGCCGGACACAGCAGCACATCCATCTCCGCCAGCCTGGGGATATCCTGCGCCAAACGGTTGAAAAACGACCCGGCAAAAGTCATCGCGGTGATCGGAGACGGATCACTGACAGCCGGCATGGCTTATGAAGGCCTCAATCAGGCCGGCGATATTCATAAGGATCTCATTGTCATCCTCAATGACAATGAGATGTCCATCAACCAGAATGTGGGGGCGCTTTCCTCCTTTCTGAGCCGGAAATTTTCCGCCAAGATGCTTCAGGATCTGCGCCGGGAATTCGGTGATTTTTTAAAATCGCTGCCCATGATCGGCGATGATATGTATCAGTTTGCCAAACGATCCGAGGACTCATTCAAAACATTCATCACACCCGGCATGCTGTTTGAAGCGTTCAGTTTTGAATATTTCGGCCCCATCAACGGCCACAAGCTGGATCATCTGATCGATATCCTGAACAACATCAAAATGCTGAAAGAGCCGGTTCTCCTGCATGTCTCCACCACCAAAGGAAAGGGATACCTGCCGGCGGAAAAAAACCCCATTCATTTTCATGGCGTCGGCTGTTTTGAAATCGAGTCAGGCATCAGCAACGGCAGCAAACCCGCTGCGCCGAGTTATACCGAAGTATTTGGAAAGGCCATGATCAAGCTGGCTGAAACCAATAAAAAAATTGTGGCGATAACCGCCGCCATGCCCGAAGGAACCGGGCTGATCAAGTTTTCCGAAGCCTATCCGGACCGATTTTTTGATGTGGGCATTGCCGAACAGCATGGGGTGACCTTTTCCGCGGGAATGGCGACCGAAGGATTCAAGCCGGTTGTTGCCATTTATTCCACGTTTCTTCAGAGGGCTTATGATCAGATCCTTCATGATGTCTGTCTGGAAGCACTGCCGGTTGTCTTTGCCATTGACCGTGGCGGCATTGTCGGAGAGGATGGATCGACCCATCACGGCCTGTTTGATTTTTCTTTCCTGAGAAGCCTTCCCAATATGGTGGTCATGGCCCCGAAAGATGAAAATGAGCTATGCGCCCTGCTGGCAACCGCCATTGCACATACAGGCCCGGTTGCCCTGCGTTACCCCCGCGGCGCCGGATGGGGCGTGAAAATGGATACCGAGTGGCCCCTGCTTCCCATCGGCAAGGCCGAAATACTGGCAGAATGGCGGCGATGTGCTGATTATTGCCATCGGCAGACCGGTCGGGGAAGCCATTCAGGCCTGTGAGACGCTTCTAAAGGAAGGCATATCGGCAACCCTGGTCAATGCCAGGTTTGTCAAACCCCTGGATGCCGGCTTGATCTGCTCCCTTGCCAAAAAAATCCCGCGCATTATCACCGTTGAAGAAAACGTGCTTCAGGGCGGATTCGGCAGCGCGGTCCTGGAATGTTTGAATGACAATGCCGTAACCGGATATCGCCTGACCCGTCTGGGAATTCCAGACACGTTTGTTGAGCACGGTCCCCAATCCCTGCTTCGGTCCAAATACGGCATCGACGCGGAGGCGATTGCGCAGGCATCCAGACGGCTGCTGACGGTGTAGCCGTGGCTGAACCCAAAATGCGGCTGGATCGGCTCATGGTGGAAAAAGGGCTTGCCGCCAGCAGGCAGCGGGCCCAGGCCTTGATCATGGCCGGAAATGTACTGGTAAACAGCCAGCCGGTCGAAAAATCCGGGTATTTGATATCAAAAGGCGCTGAAATCACGCTAAAAGGTGAAGTTCTTCCCTATGTCAGCAGAGGAGGACTCAAGCTGGAAAAGGCTTTGGCGTCGTTTGACGTATCCGTGCAAGGGCTGACCTGCCTGGATGTCGGCGCGTCCACGGGCGGGTTTACGGATTGCCTGCTTCAGCACGGCGCAGCGCGTGTGTATGCGGTGGATGTCGGTTACGGCCAGCTGGCCTGGCAGCTCAGGCAGGACAGCCGCGTAACTCTGATTGAGCGGATGAACATCCGGAACATGCCGCTGAACCTGCTGCCAGAACCGGTTGACCTGGTGACGATCGATGTATCCTTCATTTCCCTGAAAATCGTTGTTCCGGCCGTCGTGAAATTTACCCGTAAACCGGCCCGGATCATCGCATTGATCAAACCCCAGTTCGAGGTTGGAAAAGGCAAGGTTGGCAAAGGCGGCGTTGTTCGCGATCCGCTGCAGCACGAAAGCGTTATCGATGATCTGAACCGGTTCTTCATGGACACTGGATGGACCAGTGTTGCGGTTGTCCCCTCCCCTATTCTCGGCCCCAGCGGCAACAGGGAATTTCTCATTTATTTGATTCAAGCAGCCTAGCACCACCCCTGTTTTGCAAGCAATCTACTCATTGGTCAACCAGAAATGGGAGGAACCGGAGAGCAATGCAAAACCCGCAATTGTAGGCGGACATGAGGAGCCGGATGAGTCGAGAGACTCAAGTTCGAATCTGTGAGGGCCTGGTGCGGGAGATTCCCCTGGGCTAGGCAAGGGTTGACATTTCAAATTTATTACTTCACTATTTCTGAAAGCTGACCTAATTTTTACAGCAATGAACCACAAAAATGAAATTGGTTCCACGGATTTCGATATACGGATTTTCCATTCAGACAAAAAGTAGCACAGCGTGAAAACGATTAATCGCGAAAAGGCACTCTCACTGCCGGGTTGAAGGCGGTGTGCGAGAGTGCCGGATAATGGACAAAATGAAAATCATCTCACTCTCCCCGATGGACTATGATGCAGTTCTGTTCGATCTCGACGGGGTTTTGACCAATACGGCAACTGTTCATGCGGCGGCATGGAAAAAACTGTTCGACAATTTTCTCGATCACCGTGCCTCCCAGGCAGGCGAGCCGTTTGCACCCTTTGATCTCGATACCGATTACCCGCACTATGTTGACGGAAAGCCGCGTTACGACGGTGTGATATCCTTTCTTGCTTCACGCAGGATCGAATTGCCTCCGGGTTCTCCCGAAGACGGTCCTGATGTCCAGAGCGTGTGTGCACTGGGCAATCTGAAAGACCAGTATTTTATGCAACATCTGGAGCAGCACGGCGTCGAGTCCTATGAGGCCTCCATAGCACTGGTGCGAAAACTCCGTGAGCTGAAAATCAAAACCGCAGTTGTATCCTCCAGCAGCAACTGCTCGGCGGTGCTTGATTCAGCAGGAATCTCGCAACTTTTCGATACGCGGGTGGATGGGGTGGACATCAGCCGACTCGATATTAAGGGCAAGCCGTCACCGGATTCTTTTCTGGAGGCGGCACGCCGCCTCGGAGTGGAACCTTCGCGCGTTGTCGTTGTGGAAGATGCCATTGCAGGGGTTGAGGCCGGGCACGCCGGTCGATTCGGCTGTGTGATCGGCGTCAATCGCAACAGACAAGCGAAGTCATTGCGCGATGCAGGCGCCGATGTCGTAGTAACCGATTTGTCGCAAGTCCGGGTGGCTCTGGAACCGCCTTCCAAGTGGTCACTTGTGTTTGATAACTTCGACCCTTCAAAGGAGGGTATCCGCGAAGCCTTGTGCGCCTTGGGGAATGGTTATTTTACAACGCGCGGCGCCGCAACCTGGGCGATTACTGATAACATCTATTATCCAGGGACTTATCTTGCCGGCGGCTATAATCGGTTGCGAACCGATATTGCCGGACGCATGGTCGAGAACGAAGATCTGGTGAATTTCCCCAACTGGTTGGCGCTCGGGTTTCGCATCGCCGATCAGGACTGGTTTGATTTACAGAACGTAAAGCTCCTGTCGTATCGCCAAGTTCTCGATTTGCGGCGCTGCATGCTGTTGCGACACATCACGTTCGAGGACAGCCAGGGACGGCGCAGCACGCTGAAGGAGCGGCGCCTGGTATCGATGCACGATATGCATCTGGGTGCCCTGGAATTCACGCTGACCGCCGACAACTGGTCCGCTTGCGTCACGGTGCGTTCGGCAATCGATGGCCGAGTCGTCAATGCGGGAGCGAAGCTGTACCGCAAATTCAACAACAAACACTTGGAACCGCTGGCAGCCAATGCCCTTGGCGATGACAGCGTGTATCTGCAGGTACAGACCTCTCAATCGCACATTCATGTTGGACAGGCAGCACGAACGCAAGCGTTCCTCAATGGGCAACTTCTTGAGGTACGACGCCGGGTCGTCGAAGCCTCTGGATACATCGGACAGGAATTCAAAGTTGATATCAAACAAGGGCAGACCCTGTTGCTGGAGAAGCTGGCCACTTTCTATACCTCTCGCGATCATGCCATTTCGGAATGCGGACTGGCAGCGCGCAAGGCTATTGCTCGGGCAGGTCGTTTCGATGCGGCAATGTCGGATCACCTGATGGCCTGGAAACATCTATGGCGCCGATTTGACGTGCGAATCCAGCCGGCCGATAACGGATTCAAAATGAACGTTCCGATGCTGCTTCACTTCAATATGTTCCATTTGCTACAGGCCGTATCTCCCAACTCCATCGGGCTCGATATCGGTGTGCCTGCCCGGGGCTGGACCGGTGAAGCCTATCAGGGCCATATTTTCTGGGATGAACTGTTCATCTTCCCGTTTTTCAATTATCGCATGCCTGAAATCGCCCGTTCACTTCTGATGTACCGTTACCGGAGACTGGGCGAAGCGCGTGCCGCTGCGACTGCTGCCGGGTATAAGGGAGCAATGTTCCCATGGCAGAGCGGAAGCAATGGCCAGGAGGAGACTCAGGAACTCAATCTGAACCCGCGTTCGCGACGCTGGGTGCCAGACAACTCCTACTTGCAGCGCCATGTGGGCAGTGCCGTGGCTTATAATGTTTGGCAGTATTTCCAGGTCACTCATGATATCGAGTTTCTGCATTCCTATGGAGCGGAACTGATCCTTGATATCGCCTGCTTCTGGTCGAGCATCGCCAGCTTTGATGACGGGCGCGGGCGTTATGAGATCCGCGGTGTAATGGGGCCTGATGAATATCATGACGGCTATCCGGATTCAGCAACTCCTGGCCTGAATAACAACGCCTACACCAATATCATGGCCGTTTGGGTGCTCTGCCGGGCGCTTGAGGTGCTGGATCTGCTGTCCGAAATACGCCGGTCCGAACTTTCGACACGACTTGGCTTATCGGCAGCGGAAATCCACCGCTGGAGAGATATCAGCCGCAGGATGATTGTCCCGTTTCATGACAACGGTATCATCAGCCAGTTCGAGGGTTATGAAAATTTATTTGAACTCGACTGGGAGGCCTACCGGGCACGGTATGGCAATATTCAGCGGCTTGATCTAATCCTCGAGGCGGAAAATAACAGCGCCAACCGTTACAAGCTCTCGAAACAGGCGGATGTGCTGATGCTGTTTTATCTGTTTTCCGCTGAAGAACTCGGTGAAATATTCGAACGTTTGGGTTATCCATTCCAATATGAGACCATTCCGCGAAACATTGCCTACTATGTCGGTCGTGCGTCCTATGGCTCCACATTGTGCCGAGTGGCGCACGCCTGGGTTCTGGCGCGCTCCGACAGGAAGAAGCATGCAATGGACTTTTTTTTGGAAGCGCTTCAGAGCGACGTGAGCGATGTCCAGCACGGCACCACCGCAGAGGGCGTCCATCTCGGTGCAATGGCCGGAACTGTTGATCTGGTGCAGCGAGTATCGACTGGTATCGAAGTTAGAGGCAATGTGCTGTGGCTCAATCTGGGATTGCCTCGGGAGATGGAGCGGCTCAATATGCGGATACGCTACCGTAAACATTCGCTTGACCTTCGGCTAACGCGTGACACGCTCACGGTCCACGGGCGTGAAGGCGCGGCAGACCCGATTTCCCTGGGCTTTGCTGGTAAGGTTTATGAATTTTTCAGCGGAACTGCCCGTGTGTTTCGACTGAACGATGCTGCCGTGTCAGCCTGAATGGTTGGTTATTGAAATGCCAGATGGTTCAGAACCTGTCATCTAACTGTCCGTTAAGACCCAAGCATATCACATTTCGCCTGTATCAATAATGATGGCCGGATTTAACAACATTATGCAAGTATGCATAACTCCGATAAATAAAGAAGATGCGGGTAATGATTATTCCTAATAAACTCCTAAGAGAAAGCTGTGCTCAGATTGAAGTGAAAACGGATGGGAGAATTTCGCAATGATCAGCAAGAGTAACCGACCCGGTGATGCTACTGAACTACGCAAAGAAGCCGAAGAGATCGCCAAAGAAAAAGCAGCACAATTGGCGGCAGATATAGAGAAACTCACTTCCGAAGAAATTCGGCAGATGCTCCACGAACTGCAAGTGCATCAGATTGAATTGGAGATGCAGAACGAGGAACTTCGCTTGGCGCAGACGAAACTTGACGCCTCCAGTGCGCGCTATTTCGATCTCTACAACCTGGCACCGGTTGGTTATTTCACAGTCAGCGAAAAAGGGCTTATCTTGGAGGCCAATCTTACCGCCGCCACCCTGCTGGGCGTAAACCGGAAATCGCTGCTCAAGCAGCCGGTCTCACGGTTCATCCACAAAGAAGACCAGGATATTTACTACAAGTACCGCAAGCGGCTCATTAAAACTGGTATGGCGCAGGAATGCGATCTTCGGATGTTAGAAAATGATGGAACAATACACTGGGCACATCTGGCAGCAACCGTCGTGAATGATGCCGATGGTGCGCTTGTAGGCCGCATCGTGATGAGCGACATCACCGAGCGCAAGCGGGCAGAGGATGCGCTGAAAGTTTCGGAACTGCGCTTCCGCGCTGTGTCTCGTCTAAGCTCCGATTTCTCCTATTCATGCCGCCGTTTCGGCGATGGACAGTACGTGGTGGATTGGATTACTAACACTTTTTATGTCCTGACAGGAGTTTCGGAAGCCGAGCTAAAAGATCTTCGCTGCTGGATGGCTCTGGCGCATCCTGAGGACCGTGACAGAGCTACCGAACCGTTGCGCCGATTACAACCGGGAGAGAGAGATACGAGGGAGTTTCGTATCGTGGCAAAAGACGGCCGGATTCTGACAGTCAGAAGCCATATGGAATGCGAAGCAGATCCTGCAGTTTTTGAAGGGTTACCCATCCATGGTGCTGTGCAAGATATAACTGAGTACAAGAAAATAGCAGCTGAAAATGCTGAGCTTGAATCCCAGAACCGGCAGCTTCAAAAGGCTGAAAGCCTGAGACGCATGGCCGGGGGCATTGCCCACCATTTCAACAACCAGCTCCATATTGTGATGGGAAGCCTCGAGATGGCCATGTCATGAATCTGCCCTGGGGATCAGGTCCAATTAAAAACTTGACCGTGGCCATGGAAGCTTCCAGCAAGAGCGGCGGAGATAAGCACCTTGATGTTGACCTATCTTGGTCAGACTCCCGGCAAACACGAACCCTTGGATCTTTCTGAAACCTGCCGCCGAAGTCTGACCCTGCTTCAGGCCGCAGCCCCGAAAGGGACACTCCTTAAGGCCGATTTCCCCAGTTTGGGCCCGGTCATCCATGCGAACGCGGGCCAGATACAGCAGATTCTGACCAACCTGGTCACCAATGCCTGGGAGTCCGCTGGCGAGAACCGTCGAGGTATCGGCCTGACCGTCAAGACGGTTTCTCAGGCGGACATTCTTGCCTTAAAGCGTTTTCCCGTCGACTGGCAGCCTCGAGACCCTGTCTATGCCTGCCTGGAAGTTGCGGATGCGGGCTGCGGCATCGATGAAGAAGATATCGAGAAGATCTTTGACCCGTTTTTCTCCACCAAGTTCACAGGCCGTGGTCTGGGCTTGCCGGTGGTATTAGGGATTGTGCGCGCTCATCACGGGGTAGTCACGGTGGAGAGCGAACCGGACCGGGGAAGTATTTTTCGGGTTTTTTTCCCGGTGTCGGCTGAAGAAGTTCCCCGACAGCCGGACAAAGCGGCTCAAACCCCGAAGACGCGAGAGGGCGGTACGGTGCTGGTGGTCGAAGACGAGGAACTCTTACGCTACATGGTCAAGGAGATGCTGATGCACTTGGGTTTTACGGTGCTTGAGGCCGGGGACGGCATCGAGGCAGTGGAGGTGTTCCGGCAGCATCAGAATGAGATCTGCTGCGTCCTTTGCGATTTGACCATGCCGCGCATGGACGGCTGGGAGACGCTGGCAGCCCTTCGCAGCCAGTCGCCCGGGGTTCCGTTTGTCCTTTCCAGCGGATACGACGAAGCTCAGGTTATGGCAGGGGAACATCCCGAAAGTCCCAATGCCTTTCTTGGGTAAACCATATCAGCTTAAGATGCTTAAAAATACGATAAACCGTGTAATAGCTGCAAATTTGAATTGTGAGATTTAGGCGTTGATGGTCGAAACGAAATAAGCGTATCCATAATGTGGTATCCCAAACTGAAGTATTCAAAAGTCCATTTTGTTACGTACATCCGTTAGAATCATTGAGTTTCAAATATGGTTTCTCACTGTTTCCGGAAGATCAACTATTCAAAACTACAAGGATCCAATATTAAAAAATTACATCTTCTTTTCCATTGGACACCTCCAGATGAATTATAAATACACTCTTAAAAAAGTGTCTAAAAATTCCCTAACACCTCAGCGGCGCCGGACAGGTTGTTGAGTGTCTTGTTCGGATTCAGCTGAATGGCAGGAATGTATCTCAGCGCCCACTGTCAGAAAATCGTGCCAGCCAGGACCATGAAATGGATGCTGGCCGCAATCATCATTTTTTCGGCAATCAAATACACCTTGGAATTATTTAGATAATCCTGCGCGAAGGCCACTTTTGATCGCTTTCAAAAGGACTACCGCGCGTAGATCCGGGAGGGATCACACAAATTATGATTCTTAGAACCGGCGCGCCATAAGGGCGGCTGTTACAGGAAGCGAAAATGCCGCCATTCATTTGACTTTCCTTATTCAAATCAATGGGTTTTCAAAATTTTCCGTTCATCCGACTTCACCCTCTCTTTCCTTCAACAGGTTGTACTTGGCGATCCGCATCGGGTGAAACCGTGCTGGTCAACTTGCCGTTTTTTTGTGGGCGACCATGGGAACGACCAGAACGGGTATGGGGCTGTCCTGAAGAACTTTTCTGGCAATAGAGCCCATAAGGGTCGATTGAATCAAGCCCAGCCCGCGATTGCCAATTACCAGCATATCATATTGGCCGGTTCCCGCGTAGTGCAGAATACGCTCGACCGCCATGCCCGTTTCCACCATGACATCCTTTACAATCAGGCTACAGGCCGGAATCTGGTCAGCAGCCTCTGAACAGAACTGTTGGATGCCCGTCCGAATCTGCTTGATCAGATCAATCTCGCTTTTTTCCCGAAGTTCTTCCACATCGCGGTATCCGGTAATTGCGAGCACAACCAGTTCGGCATTGGGGGGTAGTTTTTCAAAAACATATAAAACGCTCATGTCAGCATTGTACGATTCGGCAACGCTTACGGCGTATTCAAAGGCCCGGTTGGCATTGTCCGAAAGGTCGGTGGCAAACAGTATGTGCCGAATTGCAGGTTTGTTAAAAACCATTTTATTTTTCTTCCTTCAGAGTTAATTTCAAAGGTCGTGGATCAAACGGAATATTTATAAAATATCAAGGCAAACATCAATTAACAAAAAAAGCGCTTTAATATCTTCTTGATTTCCCTAAACCAAGAAATGACGATAATATGTGAACTCTTTTTGAGGTTCGAATACCATACAAATGCGACTTTTTCCATGGGTTATATAAAAATAAATAATTTACAATTTAATTCGAGATGTTAGCTTAACCCCCATTTTCATCTATCGTTGTGCTTGTCCCGGGCATGGGAGATCCTGAGACCATGGTCCATTACCCGATGCGCCAATTTGTTTGACAAGCATGGCAGCATTATCATAGGGTATTTTTGGGTTGATGAAGTCAACTGCTGCCGGAGTGACCAGTAGAGTTAATGATAAGTATCCTTAAATATTGCCAGACTCAAGGATATATGCAAGTAGTGTGCGCCACGAGCGCATTGTTTTATAATGTGCGCTTAACTGCGCAAGAGATGAGGGGAGGCCCCTCGGAGCCGGCTTGCAGGAGCAGGCTTCAAACCACCTTAAGCTGCGCTGGTAAAGAGCCAGGGTGGTGAGCGTTATGGAAAAGTCACGGCATAGGACTGTGGCAGGTACGTATCGGGAAGATGAGCGGAAGCGAACCACTGATGAGGTCTCGAAAATATATAGGCGGTGTCAAATCCGAGGTTCATACTCGGTCTCGGGATAAGTGCAGAGGATACTGTCTACTGTCTGCGCGGCACCCGGCATAAAGGTGGCATGATCCCGATATAGGCTCTTGAGCGGAACGTGGGAACCTGTCGTCTTGATGGCAAGGGAGCAATTCAAGTGGAGGCCCCACGAGAATGAGAGTACCGATGCGAGGCACAGGGACGGATTACCCCGTAGTAGTGATGAAGTCTCTGTAATGGAGGTGGAGCGAAGGGGGTAACAAGTCCAAATTTGCTTATTGGTCAACCAGAAATGGGAGGAGCCGGAGAGCAATGCAAAACCCACAATCTGGGCGGACATGAGGAGCCGGATGAGTCGAGAGACTCACGTCCGTATCTGTGGAGGGCCTGGGGGTGGGACTCCCCTGGGCTACTCGACGCATGACATTTCAAATGTAGCTGCGAGATTAGCTCTTGAGAAAACATAATTAAGCCTATAGGAGAGCTAAATGCCTCATAATAAAGCGTGCCTTGAAGCTAAAAAACGTATCCGAGAACTTGAAAAAGAAATCACCGAAAGCCGAAAAGCGATTGATGCTGTAAAGCGTGAAAAGCTCTTTTCAGAAAAGGTTCTCGATAGCCTGCCTGGAATTTTTTACCTTTACAACGAGGCAGGGGATCTTATCCAGTGGAATAAAAATCACGAAACGCTTACCGGTTACAGTGCTGAAGAATTGCCCCGACGGAGCATGCCGGAATGGTTTTCCGGAAAGGATCGTCAACGTGTGCCAGACGCCGTAAAAGATTTATTTAAAGATGGGGCTCGGCGCGATGTGGAAGCTGATCTCATCATCAAGAACGGGCAAAGGATTCCTTATTATTTTACCGGTGTCAGGATGACCTTAAATGGCCGGAAATATTTGCTGGGCGTGGGAATTGATCTTACAGAGCAAAAAAAAACAGAGGATGCGCTGCGCAGAAGCGAGGAAAAATACCGGGCCATATTTGAAAATGCTGCCGAAGGTATTTACCAGACCACACCGCAAGGCGAGGTTGTAAGTGCCAATCCCGCCATGGCCAATATCCTTGGATATGATTCCCCGGAAGAATTGATATCTTCGATAAAGGATATATCAAAGGACCTCTACCTTTCCCAATCCGCCCGAAAAATATTTATCCGCCTGTTGCGTCAAGGCAAGACTGTTTCCGGTTACGAAGTTGAATTCCTGCGCAAAAACGGAAGCCGCATTTGGGTATCCCTGCATGCACGGCCAATTATGGACAATAAAGGGAAGCTGCTTCTGATAGAGGGTATTTTTTTTGATATTACCGAGAAAAAGCGCGAAGAAGATGCGCTGAGGGAGCGGGAAGAATATTTGCGCAAGGAAAACATCCGGCTTCGATCCAATATCAAAGACCGATACCGTTTTGGCGATATCGTGGGGAAAAGCGCAGCCATGCAGGATGTATATGAAATGATCTTGAAGGCTGCCGCTACTGATACCAATGTGATCATTTATGGGGAGTCCGGCACCGGAAAAGAACTTGTGGCCCGGGCAATCCATAAATTCAGCGACCGCAAGAGTAAGCGGTTTGTCCCAGTAAACTGCGGCGCCATTCCGGAAAACCTGCTTGAAAGTGAGTTTTTCGGTTACAAGAAAGGCGCCTTTACCGGCGCTGCTACTGACAAAGCGGGGTTTCTGGATCTGGCGGATGGCGGTGTTTTGTTCCTTGACGAATTGGGAGAGATCGTGCCCAATCTTCAGGTCAAGTTGTTGCGAGTTCTCGAGGGGGGAGGATATACGCCGGTCGGCGGGCTCGAAAGTCAAAAAGCCCAACCTTCGCATCATTTCGGCCACCAACCGAAATCTCCAGGATTACGTTGCCCGGGGAATTATGCGAGAGGATTTCTATTATCGCATTCATATTATCCCGATACAGCTTCCCCCCCTTCGTCAAAGAAAGGAGGACATTCCCCTGCTGATCGAACACTTCATGAAAACCGCGCCGTCAGGCAATGAATCCTTATTGGTCACGGGTGAAATGATGGAAGCGATGATCCGCCACGATTGGCCTGGCAATGTCAGAGAATTACAAAACATGCTTCATCGTTTCCGGAGCCTGAACCGATTTGACCTTGTCAAGAGTATCCCTTCTGTCACAGTTCGAAAACGCCAATTTGGAGCACCGGAGGAAATATGCGAAATCCGCTCGGAGACTTTCGGTGAAGCCATGGAACTGGCCGAAAAGGAACTGCTGCTGAGGGCACTCGAAACCAATCAGTGGCACCGTGAAGCTGCCGCAAAGAGCATTGGATTGGCTCCACGAACATTTTACCGGAAAATCAAACAGCATGACCTAATTCGGCATAAATAATGCCATTATTGACAATACAATAAATTTGCTAACATGTCAGCATGATATCAATATTTATTCAGTCTTTACTGCCAAATATGGCAGAGACATTACCCTCTCCCCCATATCCTCCTAAAGCAATAATCCAAATAATATCAAATAGTTTATAAATAAATAGGTGTTGGCCCGGCTTTTGCTGTATAGATTCAAACAGATATTCATCAAAATCTGAGAGTCAGAACAATCTGGTTTTTTACCCAACGATATTAAATCAAAGGGATTGTATCATGGATCAAATAATCGGGCCAAGCAACCGCATTCTGGAAGTCAATCTTTCCGACCGGAGCCACCGTATTGTTCATATCAGCGACAAAGACCGGCGGCAATTTATCGGCGGCAAGGGACTGGGACTAAAACTTTTCAATGAGAGGGTTGCTGCGGGAATTGATCCCCTGGGCCCGGACAACCTGATTGTGTTCATGATGGGGGTCATGCTGGGTACCGGCGCGCCGTGCAGCGGCCGCTTTGCGGCGGTGACCAAATCGCCGCTGACCGGCATCATGCTGACTTCCTCCTGCGGCGGCCCTTTCGGCATGGCCCTGAAAACTGCAGGCTACGACGGGTTGATCATCGGCGGCAGATCAGAAACGCCTGTTTATCTTAAAATCGATGCGGAAGGACTCTCATTCGAGGATGCTTCTTCCGTGTGGGGTCTGGATACCCAGGAGACGCAAAGCAGGCTGGCTGATGATAAAAAGTCCGGCGCCCTGGCCATCGGGCCTGCCGGGGAGAATCAGGTGCTGTTTGCCAATGTGGCCTCAGGGCACCGGTTTCTGGGCCGGGGCGGCATGGGTGCGGTCATGGGAGCCAAGAACCTGAAAGCGGTTGTCGCTCTGGGGGGCAAATACAAGATCCTGCCCCGTCATGCGGATGCGTTTGAAAAAATCAAGCGCAAGGCATCCGCCCAGATCGATGCCAACCATTTCACCGGCCATGCCTACCGCAACTTCGGCACCAGCGCCAATGTGAATTTAAGCAACCGGGGAAACATCCTTCCGGTTCGCAATTTCCGCGACGGGCAGCATGTGAACGCCGGCGAGGTGTCCGGTGAAACCATGCAGCAGAAATACCATACGCGGCCCAGCACCTGCCTGCCGTGCAAGATCCTCTGCGGCCATAAGGGGACTTACCCGGACGGCACTGTTCACCAGATACCCGAGTACGAAACCATCTGCCTGCTGGGCACCAATCTCGGCGTTTTCGATACCGAGAGCATCACCGAGTGGAACGATCTGTGCGGACGCATGGGTCTGGACACCATATCCACCGGCGCCACGCTTGCCTGGGTTATGGAGGCCGGGGAGAAGAAGCTGCTGCAAACCGACTTGAAATTCGGATCGCCCGAAGGCGTCTCAGAGACGATCCAGGCCATCGCCCATCGCAGGGGTCAGGGGGAGGAGTTTGCCCGGGGGACCCGTCGGCTGGCGGCCAAATACGGCGGGGCTGACTTTGCCATCCAGGTCAAGGGGCTTGATATGGCCGGATACGATCCCCGCGGCGCCTGGGGCCAGGGGCTGTCCTATGCCGTCGCCAACCGGGGCGCCTGCCATCTGTCGGCAACGACCTTCTCTCTGGAGGTCTTTATGGGATTTCTGAATCCCTATACCACGCGGGCCAAAGCGCATTTCGTAAAATATTTTGAAAACCTGTTTGCGGCGGTCAACTCCCTTCATGTCTGCCAGTTTACCGCATTTGCATATGTCCTGGAGGAGCCGATCGTCAAATACACGCCCAAGTGGATGCTGCGGCTGAACATGCAGTACCTTCCCCGGATTGCCCAGAAATTGATCCTCATCCCGTCGCTGACCGGCATGTTCAACAGCGTTACCGGCCTTGGCATCAGCCAGGGGGATTTTCTCCGGGCCGGAGAGCGGATACACACCCTGGAGCGCCTCATGAATACCCGCGAAGGGATATCCCGAAAGGACGACACCCTGCCGGCGCGGTTTCTTCGGGAGGGACGGGCAGGCGACCCAAAAAAGCGGACCGTTCCCCTGGAAGCCATGCTGGATGATTACTACCGCCTTCGCGGGTTCGACAACCGGGGCATTCCAGCGCCGCAAACCCTGTCCAAGCTTGGCCTGGCATCTTAAAACAGAGCGACGGCTAAATAATAGATTCAAGAGGAGAACCAATGAGCAGACTGGATACATTCGACTACGATTACATTGTCATCGGTTCGGGTTTTGGGGGCAGTGTTTCCGCCCTTCGCCTGGCTGAGAAAGGGTACTCGGTTGCTGTGCTGGAAAAAGGCAAACGCTGGCAGAAAGAGGATTTTCCCAAAACCAACTGGAACGTCAGAAAGAACCTGTGGCTGCCCATGATCGGCTGCTTCGGCTACCAGATGCTGACGCAGTTAAAGCATGTCCTCATTTTTCACGGGGGCGGCGTCGGCGGCGGAAGCCTGGTGTATGCAAACCAGCTTCTGGTGCCGCCGGAAGAAGTTTTTGAAAATCCGGATTGGGGCATTCCGGACTGCAAGGCCCAGCTGATGCCCCAATATGAAACCGCCAAGAAAATGCTGGGCGCCAACCCCAGCCCGCAGATCGGCATTGCCGATAAAGCCCTTCGAGAGGTCGGTATTGAGCTGAGGGGCAAGGATACGTTCCATAAAAACGATGTGGGCATTTTTTTCGGCACGCCGGACAAAACGGTGCCTGATCCCTATTTTGACGGCAAAGGCCCTGAGCGCACGGGATGCACGTTCTGCGGGTCCTGTATGGTCGGGTGTCCTGTGGGTGCCAAAAATACGCTCGACAGAAACTACCTCTACCTGGCGGAAGGACTGGGAGCGCGCATTATTCCGGAAACCGAGGTCACCGGTGTCAGACCCTGCAACGGCGGGTATGAAATCATCTCCCGGAAGTCGACCGGACTGCGGCATCCGGAAAGAAGCTATCGCGCCCGGGGCGTGGTGTTCAGCGGGGGGGTGATGGGTTCCGTCAAGCTGTTGATGAAATGCAAGCATGAAGGGCTGCTTCCAAAAATCTCCGATCAGCTCGGTAATTTCGTCCGCACGAATTCAGAGGCGATCCTGGGTGTGAAATCAAAGGATAAAACCGTTGACTGGAACGATCAGATCGCAATCACTTCCGGCATCTATGCCGATGAAACCACACATATTGAGATGGTCCGTTACAACAAAGGTTCGGATGTTCTGCTGAACCTCTTGACATTGATGACCGATGGCGGCGGGATCATTCCCCGCTGGATGCGGTATCTTGGCAATATTGTCCGGCACCCGGTACAGTTTGTAAAGCTCCTGTGGCCTCTGGGGATGGCGTCAACCACGAGCATCGTTCTGGTCATGCAAACCGACAAGAACTATCTCCAGCTGGATTATAAACCCCGATGGTGGCGGCTCGGCGGGCTCAGCATGAATTCCTCGCTCCCGACCGGTCAAAAACGTGCGCCGACCTATATTCCCATTGCCAATGACGTGGCAAGACGCTTGGCCAAAAAAATGAACGGAACTCCCTTAAGTCTTCTGCCGGAAGCAGCATTCAATACATCGACCACGGCACACATTCTCGGAGGATGCTGCATGGGTGAATCACCGGACAAGGGGGTGGTGGGTATAAACGGTGAAGTCTTCGGGTATCCGAATCTTTTCGTGGCAGACGGTTCGGTGGTGCCGGCCAATCTGGGGGTCAATCCCAGCCTGACCATCACGGCCCTGTCGGAATTCATCATGTCTCAGATGCCTGCCAGTCAACCGCAGGGATAACCGGCAGCGCGGAATTTTTATTGATTAATAAAATTTGCAAGGGGGGTATCATGCTGAATTTGGCGGCAGTATTGGAGCACAGTGCATCGGAATTACCGGATAAGACAGCCATCGTCTTCGGGGATAAGCGTTTCAGTTACAAGCAGGTCAATGCAGTGGCCAATCAAGTAGCCAACGGCTTGACAGAGGCCGGAATCACAAAGGGGGACAAGGTGGCGCTGAGCTGCCCGAATCTGCCGTATTTTCCGATGATATATTACGGGATACTTAAAGCTGGCGCTGCTGTTGTGCCCTTGAACGTTCTGCTGAAAGGCCGGGAAATTGCCTATCATTTAAAGGACAGCCAGGCCAAAGCCTATTTCTGTTTCCAGGGCACGCCGGAGCTACCAATGGCCAAGGAAGGCTGGGCAGGTTTCAACGATGTTCCGGAATGCGAACATTTCTGGGTTGTCACGGCAGACCCGGCAGCCCCTTCTCCTATAGAGAATACGGCCACTTTCGGTCAGTTGATCAGCCGGCAGTCACCGGTTTTTGAAACGGTTCAGACGCAGTTTGAAGACACGGCCGTCATTCTCTACACATCTGGCACCACGGGATTTCCCAAAGGAGCCGAGCTTTCCCATGCCAACATGACGCTGAACGCCATTGCTACGCGCGATATCATCCACATGAAGGATGATGACATTCATGCACTGGTTTTACCGCTGTTTCATTCCTTTGGGCAGACCTGTCAGATGAATGCCGGGTTTTCCATCGGAAACACCCTGGTTCTGATTCCCAGGTTCAGCCCCGAGGCTGTCCTGGAAGCCATGCAAAGTGAAAAAGTGACCATTTTTGTCGGCGTTCCGACCATGTACTGGCAGCTTCTGGCATTTGTCGACAAGGAAAAGCGCTTTGATATCGACGTGATCGCAAATACGCTGAGGATAGGGGTTTCCGGCGCCTCTTCACTTCCGCTGGAAATCATTAAGGGCATCGAAGAAAAATACAAAATTCCCATCGTGGAAGGCTACGGTCTGTCCGAAACCTGCCCGGTGGCCACATTCAACCACCTTCACAAGGAGCGCAAACCTGGTTCCGTGGGAACGCCCATCTGGGGCGTAGAGGTTAAGATATTCGATTCAAACAACCAGGAGGTTGCCGATCGGCGAAGTCGGCGAAATCGTGATCCGGGGACATAACGTGATGAAAGGGTATTTCAATAAGCCCGAAGCAACGGCCGATGCCTTCAAGGGGACTTCCTGGTTTCACACCGGCGATCTGGGCAGGAAGGATGCGGATGGTTATGTGTATATCGTGGATCGGGTCAAAGACATGATCATCCGCGGCGGCTTCAACGTGTATCCCCGAGAAGTCGAGGAAGTGCTGATGGCCCATCCGGCAGTCTCCATGGCTTCGGTGATCGGTGTACCACACGACCAGCACGGTGAAGAGGTCAAGGCTTACATCGTCCTGAAAGAAGGGCATCAAATCACAGGTACAGAAATCATCGAGTGGTCTAAAGAACAGATGGCGGCGTATAAATACCCCCGCATCGTGGATATCCGGCAAACCTTGCCAATGACGGCCACTGGAAAAATTCTAAAGAAGGATTTGAAAGCGGAAAGCGCTTTATGAGCAATAATAATTGAATTAACACCCATCGATATGAATGAATTGGTGCTCAGTAGTGGATATTCCGGCGAGATTGGCCACCGTTTCCGGTTCAAATCAGACCAAGTATTCCGGACATTCTTGTATAGACATATGCTATGAAAACAATGAGAAATGCGGAAGGGAAATGTCTATCAAGGGCTTTCTCCTGAATACAGTTGCATTAGGTGATTTGCCGAAATGATCAGAAAAGTGATAGATAAAGCATAATGCTCAATTTATGCTTATGTTATCCTATCTATGAGTATTCAACAGCCGATTTTCTAAAGGATACCGAAACAAATCGAAATAAGGGCTGAAAGGCTGACCATGCACAACAGGTGGCATCGATGGACTGCACCCGTTCTCATTTTATCGTTTCCGAGAACGACAAACGATAAACATTCCGCTGATACCTGCTGCTACGCTCTATTTCAGCTCTACCTGGACCCTCAGCCCCAGGGCCTTGCGAAGCGCTGACTGGACTTTTTCATGAAGAGCAGTTCCATTTTTCTCGCCATGCTTCGATTCAGGAGAAGCCTCAACACAGATCTTCAATTTATCATTCATTCCGGCATGTTGATTGATCGCCAGGGAATATTCCAGCTCAATCCCTTCAATGCCCGACAGAACCTCAGTAATCGTTTCCGGAAATACATTAATCCCCCGGACAGAAATCATGCGATCCGTTCTGGAAAATATCCGGTTCATGCGGACCAGGGACCGGCCGCAGTCGCATGGCTGGGTGCAAAGGGTGGTTCTGTCATGGGTCCGGTACCGTATCAGCGGATAGGCGCTGGTGGTCAGGCTGGTCAGGACCAGCTCTCCTTCCCGGCCTTCTGGAAGTGACTGACCGGTGTCCGGATCGATGATCTCCGGGAAGAAGTGGTCTTCAAAAATATGGAGTCCGGTTTTGGCAATGCATTCGCCCGCAACTCCGGGCTCGATCAGTTCCGTGACCCCGTAAATGTCGTAGGCCTTTATCCCCAGACCTTCTTCGATGAGGCTTCGGGTGCTCTCCGACCAGGGCTCTGCTCCGAAAAGCCCGATTTTCAGGGACAGGTCTTTAGAATCGATTCCCTTTTTTTTCATGGTTTCGATAATATGAATGGCAAAAGACGGCGTAGAAACCAGAACCGTGCTTTTGAAATCGCGCATGATCCGGATCTGGACTTCAGCCGGGGCAACGGATGCCGGAACCACGGCAGCACCGATCAGTTCGGCCCCCTGGTTGAAGCGGAAAGCCCCCATGAAAAGGCCGTAATTGAAGGCGACCTGAATGATATCATGCTCGGTGATGCCGACCCCGACCATGATCCGCGCCACAAGCTCTCTCCAGATTTTCAGATCCTCGCGGGTATAGCCGATGACAATGGGATTTCCAAAGTGTCCCTTGGGAAACTGAAGGCGCACAACGTCCCGGAGCGGGACGGCGAACATGCCGTAGGGATAATTTTCAACCAGGTCTTCCCGCGTGGTGAAGGGTATTTTTTTTAGGTCTTCAATGGTTTTGATACCGTCCGGGTTCAGGCCGGCCGCATCAAATTTATTGCGGTAAAACCGAACATTGGCGTAAGCATGGTTGATAAGAATTCCCAGCCGCTCGTTCTGAAGGTCGAGGAGTTCTGCGCGATTCATGGTCTCTGATTCCGTATTGAACATGGCCATCTGTATCACTCCTTTTCAGCGTTCCCATTTTTCCTTGTAATCATTTCCGAGAAAGGCCCGTTTGACCTCGTCGTTGTTCATCAGCTCACCACCCGAGCCTGTCAAAGTGATCCGGCCGGTTTCCATCACATAGGCCCGGTTTGAAATCCGCAGGGCTTCCCTGGCGTTCTGCTCCACAAGAAGGATGGTAGTTCCCATGCTGTTCAGAGATTGAATGATGCGAAACATCTCTGCGACGATGGCAGGCGCAAGCCCCAGCGACGGTTCATCCAGCATAAGCAGCCTGGGCTTTGCCATAAGCGCTCTGCCCAGGGCCAGCATCTGGCGCTCGCCTCCGGACAGTGTACCGGCCGCCCTGCCCGCACGTTCCCGGAGAATGGGAAAGATCACGTAGATCCCCTCAATTTCCGACTGTAAGGTATTTCGATCCAGACGCCGGAGATAGGCGCCGAGTTCCAGATTCTCGAGAACTGTCAAGGGAGCAAAGATCTTGTCTTTTTCCGGCACCTGAATCAGCCCCATGCCAACGATCCTGTCCGGCTGCATGCGTTGAATTTCCCGTTCAAGAAACAGAACCTCGCCGCTTTTCAGGGAATGCAGGCCGGAAATGACATTCAGGAGCGTTGTTTTTCCCGCACCATTGGCGCCGATGAGAGAGACTATCTCGCCTTTACGGATATGAAGCGAGGTCCGGTGGAGGACCTGAATCTTTCCGTAACCCGCATCAATGTTTTTGATCTTCAGCATGTCCTCATTTCCCCAGATATGCCTCGATCACCTGCTTGTTTTTCTGGATATCCTCCGGCGTGCCTTCGCCGATCTTGACGCCGTGGTGAAGCACGATCAGGCTGTCTGAAATCGCCATGACCAGTCGCATGTTGTGCTCCACCAGAATGATGGTCTGGCCTTTTTCCTTGAGCCCGAGAATAAGATGACCCATCTCTTCCATCTCGCGGATCGTTAACCCGGCGGCCGGCTCATCCAGAAGCAGGATTTCCGGCTCGGACGCCATGGCCCTTGCCATTTCCAGGCGCCGCTGGTCAAGGATGCTGATTTGTCCGGCCAAGGCCCCGGCCATAGAAAGCAGCCCGAATTGCTGAAGAACGCGTTCTGATTTTTCACGGATCAATGCTTCCTCTCTCCGTTCCGAAGGCAGACGAAACATGCCTTTAATAAAGCCGGAAGTTGTTCGGGAATGCATCCCGACCATGACATTTTCCAGAACCGACATATTCACAAAGAGCTGAGCCTGTTGAAAAGAGCGGGCCATGCCCAGAGCGGCGATTTCAAATGGCTTAAGCCTGGTGATCTGTTTTCCCTGAAAAATAATCTCTCCGTCGTGCAGCGGATACACGCCGGTGATGGCGTTGATAAGCGTGGTTTTTCCAGCTCCGTTGGGACCTATAATGGAGACGATCTGTTGTGGGCTTATGGAAAAGGAAAGACGGCTCAGGGCCTCGATTCCTTGGAAACGAACAGTGATTTTCCGTGCCTCCAGTACAGCAGGAGCCTTTTTCCCCGGTTCCTGCTTGGTCATGTTTTATTCCTGCCGACAGTTGCGCCAATAGATCTTAAGGCCGGAAACAGCCCCTTTGGAAAGAACATCAGAACCGCCATGAGAATGAAGCCATAGACCAGAACATTATATTCCCTGACGCCGTGAAGGACTTCCGGCAGAAGCGACAACAGGATTGCACCGAAAACCGACCCCCAGATCGACCCCATACCGCCGACCAGAACCATGGTCACGAGCTGGAGCGAAAAAAAGATACTGAAAGATCCCGGACTGATAAAAGTAATGTAATGGGCATAAAGGCTCCCGGCCAGGGACGCCATAACAGCGCTAATGACAAATATCTTGACCTTGAAGGTTTCCGTATCGATACCCGCGCACCGGGCTGCGATTTCGTTGTGGCTGAGCGCGGCCATGGCCCTGCCGGCCCTTGAGCGGATCAGATTCAGGGAAAGAACCAGAGCACAGTTGGCAGCAGCCCAGAACAGGTAATAGATTTTGCGATCCGAGTCAAAGCTAAATCCCCAGACCTGAAGGCGGGGAATACCGGCAAAGCCTGAAGGGCCTCCGGTTACAATGCTCAGCTGAATCATGATGATGTAGACGATAACGTTGAACCCGAGGGTCGCCATCACCAGGTAGTGGCCTTCCAGCTTCAGTGTGGGTATGCCGATAATGTATGCAATGCCTGCCGTAACGGCCATGGCACAAAGGATCGTCGGCCAGGCCGGAAGACCGTATGTCGTGGTAAGAATGGCGGAGAAATAGGCCCCCAGTCCAAAGAAGGCGCCATGGCCCAGCGATATCTGACCTGCATAACCCATCAGCAGATTCAGCCCGATGACGATTATGACATTCAGAGCGGCGATATTGAGCGCCATCAGGTAATAATTGTTCTCCAGAGCAAGCGGGATGACGAAAACGACCAGTCCAAAGGCAAGTATGCGCGGATTCTTCATCACACCCTTCTCAATGCCCCCTTTCCGAATATCCCGGATGGCTTAAAGAAGAGCACGATCAAAAGGATCACAAAGGCAAGGACATCCTTGTATTCGGAAGACACCAGGCCGGCCCCGAGGGATTCCAGCACGCCAAGTATTAACCCTCCGGCTACCGCCCCGATCATGGAACCATAACCGCCTAGAATGGCGGCCGCAAACCCTTTCAGCCCCAGCATCACGCCGGCATCATAGGAAATGGTGGTGACGGGCGTCAGAATGATCCCGGCGACCGCACCCAGTGCGCCACTGAGGAAAAACGAGAGTGCGATCATCCGGTTGACCGGTATTCCGGCCAGATGGGCAGACCTGCGGCTGGCGGCAACGGCCCGCATGGCCTTTCCCGTGCGGGTCTTGATGAAAAAAGTGCTCAGGGCCGCCACCACCACCACCGTGATCCCGAAGATCCAGATGCTCTGCGGCATGATGGCTGCTCCGAAAATCAGAATGGGATCCTCTCCGGAAAAAGGCGGAAGGGTCATGGCGTTCTTTCCCCAGATGGCCATTGACAGGCCCTTGATAAAAATGGAGGCGCCGACGGTAATCATGACCAGATTCAGTATTTCCTGGGATCTGGATTGCCGAAGGGTTGTCTTCTCCAGAAGCAAGCCGATGACCGCCACAGCGAAAACGCTTAAAACAAAGGCCGGGGCCATGGGAAGCTTCAAGTACCCGTAAAACGTGATCATGAACATGCCCCCCAGCATCACGAACTCCCCCTGCGCGAAATTCACAATGCCGGTGGCGTTATGGATGATGGAAAACCCGATTGCAATCAACGCATACGTGCTTCCGGTAGTCAGCCCCGAGAGGGTGAATTGAAACAGCTTAAGAAGCAGCGGCATGGATACGTCCCACCTGTTCTGCTAAGCCCGAAAACCGGCATTGATGGCTGTTGAAAATTTTTCCAGTTTTGCAGGAGAGCCGGAAATTTGCGCGTTCAGCACAGCCTGAATATCTGCCAGAGTACAGTACAGGTTTTGGGTGACGGAAAGCCTTGATAGCATGGCCCCCAGCATGATCAGATTGACGGATTTCAGGTTGCCGATATCCCTTGCAATAGTATCGGCATCAACGCTGAACACCCGTTCACCAGGCGCATGATGCGGACGGCTGCTGTTGACAATGGCCCAGCCATCGTGTTTGACAAATCCGCCGTGCTGAGACAGGCTTTCCGGTTTCAATGCCAGAATCCCGTCGGCTGTGAACGGACGGATCAGCGGACTGGAAAAATCGCCGACTTTCAGGTGAGATACCACAGTGCCTCCCCGCTGGGCCATTCCGTGAGTCTCGGAAGTCAGTACCGGATATCCCTTCTTTATGGCGGCCTCAGCCAGAAGGCGTGTAACAAACAAAACACCCTGGCCTCCGACGCCGCTGATAATAATCTGCTGTTTAACAGTCATTGTTAACTCCAGTGGCTAATTCTCATTGCCTATGATTTTTATCGCCTTTTTCGGGCAAACATGCAAGCAGACACCACACCCCGTACACCCGGCAGGATCGATACGAACGGGATAATTCTCCCCCTCTGTGACCAGCGCCGGACATTCGAAATGCTCAATGCAGTAATGGCAGGCATCGCAATCATCCTGATCAACCTGGACCCGGATAAACGGATGACGGTTTTCCGTTCTGCTGCGATCCAGCAGACAGGGGCGCCGGGCGATGACCACTGCCGGACCGGATTCCCGGCTGTAGGCAACCGCAGATTTCACCAGGGAGGTAAATTCGGGAACATCATAGGGATCCCCGGTTTTACAGAACTGAATGCCGCATCCCTGTACCAGTTTTTCAATCTCAACCGTGATGGTAGGCTCCCCGCCAATTCCCCTGCCGCTGGAAGGGGTGGGCTGATTGCCGGTCATGGCGGTTGTCCGATTGTCAAGAATCACCAGGACAAAACGGACATTTTGAACCACGGCATCGATCAGCGCCGGAATTCCGGCATGAAAAAACGTGGAATCACCCAGAGTGGCAACAATATCCGGCCGCTTGGGTTCGGAGCGGAATGCCTGATAAAAACCGGCGGCCTGGCTGATGGCGGCCCCCATGCAGATAAACGTGTCAACGGCCCCCAGGTTCAGCCCCAATGTATAGCAGCCGATATCGCTCGTGTAAATGCCTCTGGGCGCCGCTTTTTTGATGGCGAAAAAACTGGCACGGTGCGGACAGCCCGCACAAAGCGTCGGGCGCCTGCCCGGCGCAGCGGCAGGCGGATTGGTCCGGGGAAGCGGTGTTCCGGCAAATTCTGAAACAATTGCTTCAATGGTTTCCGGCAGGATTTCACCCACGGATGGGACGGTTCCGGATACCTTCCCCCTGACCTTATGACGGTCGGCGATCTGCATCTCAATGACGCCGGCGCTCTCTTCGATGACAAGAATTTCCATATAGGTTGATTCAAGATGATCAATAAATTCACGGTGAAGGGGAAAAGGCTGAATGACCTGATACAGGGGAACGCGATCCCAGAGGCCAAGATCCTTCAATACATCGCGGGTATGGGCGGCCGCCACGCCGGAAACGACAATGGCCTTTGATCCTGAGGCAACCGGATTGCGGCGCAGCGGAGCAGTGGGCGCATAACGAGCGATATCGGAATTTTTCTGTTCAAGGGACTGGTGCAGCCGTAACCGAAATTTTGGTGTTGCAGCCCACCTGGCCGGATTTTTTTTAAAAACAGGCTTGCGCTCCTCCGAAACAACAGGAGAAACAGCCACATCCTGACGCGCATGACAGACCCGCGTGGTTGGCCGGATCATGACCGGGATCTCGAATGCTTCGGATAACGCGTACCCCATAGCGATCATGTCTTTGGCCTGGGCCGGAGAATCGGGATCAAGGACCGGAATCTTGGCCATCATGGCCATCATCCGGCTGTCCTGCTCGGTCTGTGAAGAATGCGGTCCCGGGTCATCAGCGCAGATGATCAGAAAGCCGCCCACGGTTCCCATGTAGGCTGCGCTCATCAGCGGGTCCGAGGCAACGTTCAACCCCACCTGCTTCATGCTGACCATGGACCTGAGTCCGGCAATGCCGGCCGTGTAGGCGATTTCAAAAGCCACTTTTTCATTGATGGACCACTGGGCGTGAAGCCGGGTATGTTCAGCCTGCTGCCATTCCACAAGGGCGGGCAGAATTTCGGAAGCCGGTGTGCCGGGATAGGACGTGGCAAGGGCACAGCCGTTTTCAATCAGGCCTCGAGAAATGGCCTGGTTGCCAAGCATCAAGATACGGTTTTGCATTCGCTTCTCCTCAAAAAAAAGCCAGGCTTTCAGAAGAAGGCCTGGCAAATATGATTATTCAGAACACCCAAAAGCAGCATCTCCATCAACCCGTTCGGGTGCTGAGAGGGATTACAGCTTCAAGTCAAATTCCCTAACCAAGATCGGGAGGTTTGTCAACAGCCATTTTCCCTTTCCTGAAACCGAAAATCAGATAAATGATAAAGCCGACAAACGGAATGGCGGCAATCATCATCCAAAGGACTTTTTTCCGTAAACTGCCGAATTCCTTCTGGGACGCATTGATTACCGCCCAGAGCGTTGCCAGGAGAAATGGAACGCTGAGTCCCAGAATAATCTTGATAGTGTGAAAATCCATTTCAGCCTTTTAATTGATCGGCAATTTTCAATATCGTTGTCACGTAAACCTTGCTGTGGTTGTATTGGTACACCACGTTAAAGGCGGCTTCATCGCTTATGCCGGGTTTCCATCCGAAGTTTTTAAGATAATTGGCAATGCTCATGATGGCATCTGTGGGGTTGAACAGATCGATTCTGCCATCGTTATTACCGTCCCGGCCGTAAGCCAAAATGTTGCTGGGCATGAACTGGGAAATGCCCATGGCTCCGGCATAGGAACCATGTATTGTTGTGGGATCAATTTTTTCCCTGCTTGTATATTTCAAGAATGCTTTCAGCTCCTGATAGGCCCATGAGGATTTGGCATTGGCCTTTTCTTCAAACGAAGTTCTGCTTGGCCTGCGATCCTCTTGAATACTGTTCCACACGATCTCCCGAAGTGCTGACTCTCTCATGGCAGCCAGGGACGAAAGGGTGTTCAATATGGAGCTTGTGCCCAGATAGGTCCCCAGCCGGGTTTCAACCAGCATGATAGCGGTAATCACTTCCTTGTTGACGCCGTAGGTATCTTCAGCGGCTTTCAGTTCCGAAAGATGATCCTGAATGTATTTTCTGGCTTTTTGAAGGGATTCCGGGGACAAAAACTGATCATAATTCACCCTGGCCTCGCTGTGCATGAAAAACAGTGACACGGTACGGGTTTCAAAATGAACATCCGGTTGCTGGAAAAGGGTTTTCAGCATGGCTGGGTCAAACCCTTCTCCGGCCAGCCTTGCCTGAAGGGACGTAAACGGAGCAGTGTTTTCTTGGGATGATGCCGGAAGCACCGATGCCATCCAGAAGCTGAAAAAATACAGCAATATGCTTGTGCAGGATCGAAATTGAAATAAAAAACGGCGAATTGTCAAAATCGTCATTCCTTAATTTACAGTAACTTCTAAAATTATAAAATATATCCTTCTTTGAAAAAAAGGATATTCCAGTCGAATTGTTTAATAATCCCTACTCCCCCCTTCTGGCGAATGAAGGAAATATACCGATGCGATCCGCTATGATGACATAGACTGGTTGCTTTATACCATATTTCAGCAAAAAGAATCCAGCATCATTATCGCTTTACATATAGTTCTTGATATTGCGATTCAGAATTGTATAATATGGTTTTAAAATGTATATTTTCAACAGACAAAACTCTCGGCATGAGCTTAGAGGTTTTACATTTGATATCAACCGGTTTTGAAAAAATTATTGAGGAGCGCATTCTTCAGGCTCAGCGCCGCGGGGATTTTGACAATCTTCCGGGTTCCGGCAAGCCGCTTGAAATTGAAGACGACCGTCATATCCCCGAAGATCTGAGACTGGCTTATAAAATTCTGAAAAATGCCGGCTGCATTCCGCAGGAAATCGAACTGAAAAAAGAGATTCACCAGACCCGGGATCTGCTGGCGGCCATGGAAGACACAGCTCAAAAATATCAAACCTTGACGCGATTGAATTATCTGATCTTTAAACTTAATTGCATGCGGAAAACTTCCGTTGAGATGGAAATGCCTCAACATTATGCCGCAAAACTGGCGATCCGTATGGACCCAAAATCTTCAATTTGATTTCAATTATCCATTATGATGAATAAATACAAACAAAACGACGGCGTTTTCAAAAGTGTTTTGATGGCCTATTCGGTTCTGGTGCTGCATGTACTTCTGATTGCCGGGCTTGGCCTTCTGGTTCTTTTTTTCCGGGGAGTCATTCAGTACATGGTCTGGATATTTCTGGGCGGAACAGCTGCTATCGCCGTATCCGGGTATCGCTTTTACAACCGGATGAAGCAGGAAGGCAAAACCCTCCGGGAAATGGTGAATTCTCCCCTTTTTCACGGCAGAGCGGTTGAAGTCAGCATTCTGGGCGGCATGGCATCATTTAAAATCGGCAAAGACAGCAGCCCACTCGCCCTGCCAGACACAACCTGTAACACTTCAAATCTTCTGGAAGATCCGGCCTCAGCGAGAATTCGCGAACTTTCCGAACTGGTACGCCTGTTTGAAAGCGATTTGATTACCCTGGAAGAATTCAACAGTGTCAAGCGCCAGCTCTTTCGTTCATGAAGGATATTCGATGACGACACCACTCACTGTTGCATTGCTTTCCGGCGGCATTTCCTCAGAGCGAGAGGTCTCGCTTAAAAGCGGGGACCAGGTTTACGCTGCCCTGGACAAGGACAAATACCGGGTAATCCGGTACGACCCGAAGACAGACCTCAGCCGTCTGGTTGCCGACGCATCGTCCATTGATGTGGCGCTGATCATTCTTCACGGTCCGTTTGGCGAAGACGGTACTGTTCAGGGCCTGCTGGAACTTCTGGGTATTCCCTATCAGGGGTCAGGGGTCCTGGGAAGCGCCATCGCCATGGACAAACTGGTTTCAAAACAGCTTTATGAAAGATCCGGGATCCCGACCCCCGCCTATATCACGATTCACCGTAAGGACACGCAAAAGGCTGAAACCTGTCTGAAGCACATTGGTCTCCCCCTTGTACTCAAACCTGCCAAGGGCGGATCCAGTATCGGCATGGCCATCGTGAAAACTCGGGACAAACTGGAACCCGCGATTCAGGAAGCCTTCCGCCATGACGATACCCTCGTTGTTGAGACCTATATTCACGGAACAGAGCTGACGGTCGGGGTTATCGGCAATCGGGACTTAAACGCGCTGCCTGTCATTGAAATCATTCCCGACTCCCAGTATGAATTTTTCGACTACCATGCCAAATACCTGCCTGGCGCCAGCCGGGAAATCTGTCCGGCCCGAATTGATGAGGCGCTCACTGAAAAAGCACAGGCCTATGCCAAAATGGCTCACCGGGCGCTTTTCTGTGAAGGATACAGCCGCACGGACATGATGCTGACAGACCGGGAACTTTTTATTCTTGAAACCAACACAATTCCGGGAATGACCGAAACCAGCCTGCTGCCACGTGCTGCAAAAACCGCCGGCATCCCCTTTTCAAGGCTCCTGGATATTTTGATTGAACTGGGAATTGAAAACAAATCCAAGCGATCATAACCCCGATTTTAGGCTTTCAGAAAAAGCTTTCGGGTGTGCTATTGCTCCGGGATGAACGCATAAATTACTATCCCCTCCCTGCTGCCTTCCCAAAAACATTTTGTGAAAGGTGACATCCTGTTTCTTTTGCCTGAAACCCCTGTATTTTTCCCATCAAATCCGCTATAAGGTCACAAGGATCCCTGATCTTTGTGAGAGGAAGATGTGAATTTGTCCCTGAAAAATGATCTGACCATCATTACCACCCATCTGAATGCGGACTTTGATGCCGTAGCTTCCATGCTGGCTGCTCAGAAACTTTATCCTGAAGCTCTGGTGGTGTTTCCAGGCTCACAGGAAAAAAACCTGAGAAATTTCTTCATCAGTTCCATGGTTTATCTTTTTAACATGGAAGATATGAAGCACATAGACTTTTCCCGCATTAAAAAGCTGATACTGGTGGATACCCGTCAGCCTGGCCGCATCGGGAAATTTTCATCTGTCATCGAACGGCCGGATGTCGAAATTCATATCTACGATCACCATCCGGTAATGCCCACCGATATCAAGGCCCACTACGAAGTCAATCGTTTGACCGGCGCAACCGTAACCATATTAACCGATATCCTTAAAGAAAAAGAGATTGATATCTCGCCGGATGAAGCCACCATCCTGTGTCTGGGAATTTATGAAGACACCGGCTCGTTTACGTTTCCTTCAACAACCGAGCAGGATTTTACCGCAGCCGCTTTTCTGCTGTCCAAAGGGGCCAATCTCAATACCATTTCATCCATGATCGCCCGTGAAATCAGCCCCGAGCAGATCAGCCTGTTAAACGACATGATCCAGTCTGCAACCCATCATGTGATAAACGGTATCGACATTGTTCTGACCAACATCATCAGCGACAATTACATACCGGATTTTGCCGTACTGGTTCACAAATTCATTAAAATGGAGAACCTGAACGCCATTTTCGCTCTTGCCGCCATGGAGAACAAGGTGCATGTGGTGGCGCGAAGCCGGATCCCCGAAGTCGATGTGGGAACCATTGTCACGCTTCTGGGCGGCGGCGGCCACAGTTACGCCGCATCCGCAACCTTGAAGGAGCAGACCCTGACGCAGGTGGAGCATCGCCTTCTGGAAATTCTTTACAGCAAGGTGCGGGCCAGGCGCAAGGCCAGGGATATCATGTCCTCACCGCCCATTACCGTTGGCGCGGACGTGTCCTGCAAGGAGGCCGCCAATTTTCTGACCCGCTATAACATCAATGCACTGGTGGTTACGGAAACCCCGGATCGAAAAGATGAACTCCTCGGTTTTATTTCCCGTCAGGTCATTGAAAAAGCCCTATTCCACCAACTGGATGAAGTTCCGGTCCGCGACTACATGACAACGGATATGGCATGGGTCGCACCGGATGCGGACATGCCGGAGATACAGCAGAAAATCATCGAAAACAAGCAGCGGGTGCTGCCGGTCGTGGATCAGGATGTCATCATCGGCGTGATCACGCGAACCGACCTTTTAAACATTCTGGCCCGTCAAACTCAGAACAATTCCGAAAACCAGTTCGAGCCCGGTAAAGACATCGCCCATGCCCGAACCCGAAACATCCTCAATTTCATGAACGAAAGGCTGTCCGACCGGGTGATGGATCTGTTGAAAACCATCGGCACAGTTGCCAGTCAACTGGGTGCCGGTGCGTATGTGGTCGGCGGCTTTGTCAGGGATCTGTTCCTGTATCGACCGAACGACGACATGGATATCGTGATTGAAGGTGATGGCATTGCCTTTGCCAAAGAATATGCCGCACGCTACCAGGCCCGTGTCCATACTCACGCCAGTTTTGGAACCGCCGTTATTACGCTTTCCGATGGATTCAAGATCGATGTGGCCTCCGCGCGCATGGAATATTACAAATTTCCAACCGCCATGCCCATTGTCGAAATGAGTTCCATCAAGCTGGATCTTTTCCGCAGGGACTTTACCATCAACACCCTGTCGATCCAGTTGAATCCGGAGCGATTCGGCGTCCTGATTGACTTTTTTTCCGCCCAGAAAGATCTCAAGGAAAAAAGCATCCGGGTGCTTCACAACCTGAGTTTTGTGGAAGATCCAACCCGGGCGTTTCGCGCCATAAAATTTGAACAACGATTCGGATTCACCATCGGAAAGCTGACAAGCGGCCTGATTGACAATGCCGTAAAAATGGACTTGTTCTCGCGGCTGATCGGACGCAGAATTTTCAGCGAGATCAAGCAGATCCTTGAAGAAGAAAACCCGGTTCCGGCCGTTACGAGGTTGGATGATTTTCAGCTGCTAAAAGTTATCCACCCGTCTCTTCAACTTTCCGTAGATATGATTGCGCTGTTGAATGCCGTAAAAAAAGTCATTTCCTGGCATGATTTGCTTTTTCTTGAAGAATCCTATATGAAATGGCCGGTTTATTTTCTGGCCATCATTCGCGACACAGACGTCAAAATTACAGAGGATATCTGCTTGCGTCTGGAGCTGGCGCCCCGGCCTTGCGCCCTGCTATGCAAGGACCGGTTTGCCGCGGAGCGCTCTCTGTTCTGGCTGGAGCGAAATACGACCATCCCAAACCACGTGTTGTGCGAAAAGCTGTCCGAATTTAAAACCGAGTTGATTCTGTTTATGATGGCTGCTACCCGTCATGAACGGGTGAAACGGGCGATTTCCAATTATTGCGTCACACTTCGCTATATCCAGCCCGAAATATCCGGAAAAGATCTACTGGAAATGGGCGTTGCGCCCGGACCCATATATAAGGAAATCCTAAAATCCCTTCGCGACGAAAAGGTGAACGGTTTTCTGAAAACAAAAGAAGATGAGATGGAGCATGTAAAAAAAAGGCTGAAAGCCGAATAACGATTTCCTACATTTATATTATTTTCATCAACACAGGAGTTTTTCATGACGATAAAAAAGAGAATATTAAGCGGAATGCGCCCGACCGGCCCACTCCATCTGGGGAATTTCCATGGGGCACTGGACAACTGGATCGCCATGCAGGAAGAATATGACTGTTTTTTCTTTATTGCCGACTGGCACGCACTGACCAGCGACTATGAAAACCCGGGAAACATCCAGCGATTTGTTCAGGAAATGATGATCGACTGGTTGAGCGCCGGCTTGTCTCCGGAAAAATGTACCCTCTTTGTCCAGTCCAGCGTGATGGAACATGCCGAGCTGTTCCTGCTGCTCTCGATGATCACCCCGGTTCCCTGGCTGGAGCGCAATCCCACATACAAGGATCAGATCATCCAGCTTGATAACAAGGATCTGTCCACCTTCGGATTTTTGGGATACCCGGTGCTTCAGGCGGCCGACATCATCATGTACAAGGCCAACGGCGTTCCGGTCGGCATCGATCAGGTTCCCCATATTGAAATCACTCGCGAAATCGCCAGACGATTCAATTACCTTTACGGCAACGTATTCCCGGAACCGGACGCCATTTTAACCCAGTCCTCCAAAATCCTGGGCCTCGATCGGCGCAAGATGAGCAAGAGCTACAACAATGCCATTTATCTGTCCGATTCTGCCGAAGACATCCGCGCCAAGGTCTCCACCATGATCACCGATCCCAACCGGGCTAGACGCAAGGATCCTGGAAATCCCGAGATCTGCAACGTCTTTGAATTCCATAAGCTCTATTCCCCGCAATCCGTTGTGAAAGAGATAAACGGCCAATGCCGGACAGCTGCTATCGGGTGCGTGGAATGCAAAAAAATCATGGCGGAAAACCTGATCAATGCCCTTGCCCCCATTCGGGAAAAACGCAACTTCTTTGAAGAGCGGCCCGAAATGGTTGCGGAAATCATCGCTTCCGGGAATCAGAAAGCCAAAGCAGTCGCCCGGCAGACCATGCAGGAGGTCAGAAACGCAATACACATCTAAAATTGACCATGCTATACGGTATCAAAAATATCGACGGAAAGGAGATACAATATGAAGTTCAGTCGCAACTTGATAATGGCGTTATTTATTACGCTTCTTGCAGTATCCTCTGGTATGGCCGTTGAGCTTTCGGATAACAAAGCAATCGTTGCAACGAACTCCGGTGCCGACTCATATTATTTTTGGGGGCCATATGTCATTTCGTCCATAGACAGAAATAGCGACGGATCACTTTTTGTAACATTTACAGACTACACGACTCTCACTGTGTCATATCCAAGAAACCAAAGTATCGTGAGCACAGCCTTGGCAACAGACAGTGATCTATATTTATATGTGTCGTCAAGCAACATAGTTTATGGCATTCTTTTATTTGCCTATTGAGGCCGGTTATCAACTGAGATTTTGTTTAAAAAAGGAACGTCGACTGATTAATTATAGCATGGTTAATTTTTGTCGGCGACAGACTGTCAGCGGCGTCGCGACCCACCGAGGATGCCGCCCAACAGTCCACGCAGGATCTGCCTGCCGATCTGGTTACCGACGGAGCGTGCTGCCTGCTTCGCCATCGCCTCCACCATTCCCTGGCGCCGCTTGGTGCCAAACAGAAAGTCATGGATCACCCCGCCGCCCGCTTCAGATGTCTGGACAGGACCCGGCCTGACCGCCGCCGCCGCAGTCGATGCAGCACGCTTGCCAAGGATTTCATAGGCTGATTCGCGATTCACGGGGGAATCATACTTACCGCCGACCGGACTGCGCCCCATTACCCTGGACCTTTCTTCTGGGGTGATGGCACCCATCCTGCATCGTGCAGGGCATATCAGGGTACGTTCGACCGGCATCGGCACGCCTTTTTCCTGCAATGTGGATACCAGCGCCTCGCCGACACCGAGCCGGGAGATTGCCTCTGCGACATCAAGCTTCGGGTTGGCCGCGAAAGTTTCCGCCGCTGTTCGTACTGCTTTCTGGTCACGCGGGGTATAGGCACGCAACGCGTGCTGGATGCGATTCCCGATCTGGCCGAGGATTTCACCCGGCACATCATCCGGGAACTGGGAACAAAAATAGACGCCCACACCCTTGGAGCGGATGAGCCGGACGACCTGCTCCACACGCTGGCGAAGCGCAGGCGGCGAGTCGTCGAACAACAGGTGGGCTTCATCGAAGATGAAAACGAGCTTGGGTTTGTCGGGATCGCCGATCTCCGGGAGATTTTCGAACAGCTCCGACAGCAGCCAGAGCAGAAAGCTTGCATAGAGCCGCGGTTTCAGGATCAATTCGTCCGCGTCAAGGATATTGATGATACCCCGGCCACTCAGGTCGGTTCGCAGCAGGTCGGTAAGATCCAGCGCAGGCTCACCAAAAAAAACCTTTCCCCCTTCTCGCTCCAGTGACAACAGGGCGCGCTGGATGGCGCCAATCGATTGAGTGCTGACAAGACCGTACTGCGTCGAGATCTCATTTCGGTTCTCCGCAACATAAGCGAGCATGGCGCGCAAATCGTCGAGATCGAGCAGCAGCAGACCCTGTTCGTCGGAAAGCTGGAAAACGATTTCGAGAACCCCGGACTGAATGTCGTTAAGCTCCAATATCCGCCCAAGCAGACTCGGCCCGATCTCACTGACCGTGGTGCGAACGGGATGTCCCGACTTCCCGAGCAAGTCCCAGAACACCACTGGGTTGGCTTCATGAGCAAAGCCCTCTATGCCGATCTGAGCGACTCGCTGCTGAACCATCTCGCTGGGGATACCGGGGACCGCCAGGCCGGCGACATCCCCCTTAACATCCGACAGGAACACCGGCACGCCCAGACGTGAGAAGCCTTCAGCAAGCACCATGAGCGAAACAGTCTTGCCTGTCCCGGTAGCCCCGGCAATCAGGCCGTGGCGGTTTCCGTATCTTGGCCAAGAGATTAACGGGGTAATCCCCCTGACCGATAAGTATCTGGTCCATGCCCATTCCCCCTTCTTTTTTTGACTCGCATTCCGTCTTTCGATCCTGTCCGTCCGGACAGACAGGCAAGCAGATCCAATAAAAAGGCCCAGCCGTCTTCGGCTCTCAATTCGTCTAATAAATCAAATTACCGTGATTGACAAACATAATGTCTCTCATGGTGTAACAAGTGTCAGAGACCCAGGTCGGACAACCCCGGGTGCTCATCCGGGCGGCGCCCGAGCGGCCAGTGGTACTTGCAGTCCGATTCCGCAATGTGCAGGTCATTGATGCTTGCGATACGGCGACGCATGAGACCACTTTCATCGAATTCCCAATTCTCGTTTCCATAGGAACGGAACCAGCTGCCTGAATCGTCGTGCCATTCATAGGCAAAGCGTACCGCGATACGTGCACCATCACAGGCCCAAAGCTCTTTAATCAGGCGGTAATCAATTTCCCTGACCCATTTACGCTGGAGAAACTGCACGATTGCCTCACGACCCGATAGAAACTCGCCGCGGTAACGCCATTATTGCCGAGATTGTCACTGTGGTCGGCGGTATCCCCCTGACGGGAATCCTCGGCTCCAATTCGACGCTTGCATGGCCGCTGGGAGGCTGTCTCTTCATTCTCGCGCAGACTCTTTATTTTTATCTCATTGCGGCTGACAGCGGCCGGAAGACAATAAATGCCTCAAAAGATCCCTTTGAACAGGCCCGGCATGAAACAGAAAAGGTGCTGGCGCAATTAGCTTAATACAAAGGGAGGAATCAATCGGGCTTCCACCACGGCCGATTCAACAACACATCGGAATTTTTTCAGATAATCCACGGGGTGATAGGAGAGCTTGGCCTTTCGTAAGCCCTCGTCACCCAGGTCCTGCTCGCGGTTGACCAGAATATCGGGGTTGCCAAATCGCTCCAGAAACATATGGTTGATGGTCTGATACACGCCTTTAAAATCCGGGTTGCCCTTTTCAAAGTGAATGACCAGGGTTTCGGGGCCGAGCATTTCAGCAACGGTATAGGCTACGATAGCGTCACCGACCAGCAGCGCGCCGCCGGTGATGCCATTCAGACTGCTCCAGTTTTTCAGGACTTTTTCAATCACCCGGTTTTCCGCGGACAGCATGTCACTGGCCTCGCAGTCCCGCCAGGTACACCAGTCGGTCTGAAGGGCAAGGGCTTTTTGCGTCATTTCAGGACCAAGCGGCTCATACGAGTAAATATATGTTGACAGAAACTGCTTGAGCAGGTTTTTTTTCTTGTGGTACCGGTTGCCCTTCAATGCGATCAGATCAGAGGCGGCATACAGATAATCCCATTGCCCGCGAAGTGTCTCAAAAACAATCGTCCCCTCTCCTGCCCGTTCCTTCCACTGTTCGGTCAGTTTCTCCGGAACGCGTGTAAACACGGTTTCGCCTGAAAAGTGCCTGGGCAGAATGTCCGGCCAGTCGGCCCCTTCCCAGTCACCAACCGGCGCCCAGTAAACAGGCTCCGGCAGCGTCTGCTGAATCCAGACCAGATCATTCTCCCAGGCCCATATCAGACCGTATTCATCGGCCCATGCCCACAGGTTGATAAAACTGTAATCAGAAGAGGGCTGCGGACAGCAGGCCAGCATCCGGGCATAGGCTTCCTGCTGGTTAAGGCTTATGGGTTCGAAGGTAAGGGACATGGACATTCTCCTGTTTAAGACGGGTTTCGCCAAATCGCATGGGAAAAACGACAGCGGCAATACAAAGGGCAAGGGCGCCCAAAAACGCTGCCACTGACCAACACCACAACCAGAAAGAGACCTCTCTTCCCTTTATGCCGGCCATGAACAGACGGTATACGGGACCTGCCTCAAGAAGGATCACCGTGCCGATCAAGGCCGATGACAGCATCATGAACAGCATTCCCCCGAAACTGGTCACTGACTGGGCGGGGTTCTCGGAGGCAAAATCGGGAAAAGCCGCGCCCATGCCGATTCCCATGGCAATTACCGCCGGTGTCAGGCAGAAAATAGTCGCCACAGAAATTCCCATCATGAGCGGCGTGACGTGCAGCAGCAGATTGGTGGCAACAATAAGCGTTTCAGAAAGCACCAGCAACGGCAGCAGATAAATCCAGAACTTAATCCATAAAAATGAGCGCAGCGTTATCGGCGATGAGCGAACGATCCAAAAACTGCCGCCTTCCAGACTGACGGCTGGATACGCAAAGCGGGCAACAATCGCAATCAGCACGAGGCCGGCAAGGGCCATGTTGAGAAACGACAGGACATTTTGAAGATATACGGCTTGAATGGGGGATTTTTCGAGCGGCAGCACCGAATAATTGTACAGGTAAATCACGATCAGGGCTCCGACCAGAAATACCTGGGACCATTGGGTCTGATCCCTGAAAAATGTTTTAATCTCTTTTACGGCAAAGGATTTTACCGGGCCGGGAAGAAATGACAGTCTGCCTTCCAGAAATGTACCCTGGCCGCCAAACAGCCGGATCGCAGCTTCCTGAGTCTTGGAATATCCGGTGAAATACACCGCTTTTGCGGCCCACAGGTTCAGAAACAGCACGAACATCGCGCAACTCCAGGCAAGCCCCACATGAAAGAGAGCTTCACCCCACCGGTTCTTCAGGGCTGCCTTCAGGCTATCAAGGGCCCAGGTGCTGGGAAGATACGGAGGCGAAGGGGTCCGCAGCTGTTCCATGTAACCGAGAACGGTTGAAAACGTTTCCGGGTCTACCAGCCGCTCCGGCCTTGCCATGCGAAACGCCAGGTAAAGGACGATAAAGACGGAAAGCCCCAGAAACACAACGATACTCTGAATACGGGAGGCCGGCAGCACCAGTACGACGGCAAGGACGATCAGGGCGCTGATGCCGGAAGCCGTCAGGCAGAGCGGTACCAGCGCCAGCAGGATGTCCGCATAATAAAACAGTCCGGGTCTAAATACAGTGCCGTATGCGGCCAAAATCGGAAGGGTAAAGACAAAGACCATCCAGGCACTGTCCACGGTGCTTTCAATCCACCGGGCCAGAAACAGCGTTTCAACGGGAACCGGCAGGGCGTGAACCAGGTTCAGATCCTTGCTGAGGTAGAGCTTGGACAGGGCCGTCAGGATGGCGCTGAAAACAAGCAGCGAAAAACACGTCACCAGCACGATGGAAAGGAGTTTGTAAGCCAGAATGTCCCCGATATCCTCGGACCTCTGGAAATAAGCCAGAAGCCTTCGGGAAACCAGGTAAATGCCTGTCCAGAACCCCAATCCCATCAGTGCGAAGATTCCGCTCCGGAGGATGTGCCGGGGATCTCCGTGCCCTTGGGTCAGCGCCCACCATCTGGGCCTGAGGAGCTGCAACGTTTGCCGAATCATTATGTCATTCCTGGGTAATTTCAAAAAACACCTGCTCCAGGTCCGCATCCCCGTTTTGAATATGCTGCCGGAGATCGGGGAGCGTTCCGATTGCCATAATCACCCCATTGTGAATGATGGCGATCCGATCGCAGACTTCTTCGGCCAGCCGGAGGGTGTGCGTGGACATGAACACGGTGGTACCGTTTTGCGCCAGAGTCCGGAACAGCTCCTTCACCATCTTTATACCGCGCGGGTCCAGGCCTACCATGGGTTCATCCACGATGATGAGCGGCGGTTGGTGAAGCAGGGCCGCGCACATGATCAGCCGTTGTTTCATGCCGTGCGAGTATGCCTCGATCAGCTCATCGGCCCGGTCCAGCAGAGAAAACCGGCCGAGCAGCTCCCTGGACTTTTTTGCGAAAACCAGTTTTTCGACATTGAAAAGACCAGCCGTGAACTGCAAAAATTCCATTGCCGTCAGCTTCTCGTATAAAAACGGCCGATCCGGAATCAGGCCGATTTTAAGTTTGGCGCGGACCGGTTCTTTCGCCATATCCACGCCGTCAATAAAAACCGATCCTTTGCCAGGCGACAGGAGGCCGGCCATCATCTTGATGGTGGTGGTTTTGCCGGCGCCGTTTGGTCCGATAAATCCGAACACCTCTCCGGACTGCACATGCAGGTTGACATCGCTTACGGCAACGGTGCTGCCATAGGTTTTAGACAGATTTACGAGCCGGATCATTGCTGCTCCACGATGGAAATTCCGATATTTCCGACGGCACCCAGAATCTCCATCTGTTTCTCGGAATTACCTTGACCAAGGCTGATATGGGTGACATCCGCCGGAACCTGGTTCATCAACGAGTCCACCGTTATCCACCTTCCCAGAAAAACCGAGTTCCAGGCGTGATAATAAAAACGCCCTTGAAGATGCACCAGACCGACTTCGATACGGGCCGGAATTCCCGCAGCCCTTGCAAAAGCCGCAAACAGTACCGCATGTTCATTGCAGTCTCCCATGCGGTTCTCAAAGGTTTCCAGGGCATTGGACATCGAAAGCACCGGGCGTTTTTCGATATTCTGATACATCCATCCGGAGATTTTTTGTATTCGTAACAGCGGCGTGTCATTTTCAGAGATAATTTCCCATAGCTGTTCTGCTATTTTGGGGTGATCCGACTGAATGAGCACCTCAGGCTTCAGAAACTCGGCAGGTTCGGTAAAATAATGTTCAGAAAGCCCGGAAAGCACTTCTCTGGAAACAATCAGCATGCCGCTGTCAAAATGCTGTCTTTCGGTGTCCGCGATCTCTACGCCGGTAATCGTTAAAGCCAGCCGGTTCAGTTTATCAGGATCCGCTATCGCCCGATCCGCCGGAACGGAAACCAGCCGGGTCAGATCTTCTCCGGCAGCAAGACCCGAATCCGTTGCTTCTTCAGCCGATATTTTTTTAAAGGTAATGCCCATCACCCCTTCTTCCCGGAGCACGCTGCCGTTCGAATCAATCCATGCGGTCTGACGGCTTCCCAAAACCTCAACCGATAGCTTGCGGGAATCCTGCCATCCCCCCATGATTTCGATCCGCTCCAAACCCAAAGACAGGATTCTGACCGGCTGCGGTCTCATTGTCAAGGGGTCGAAGATCGAGAAAGTCAGGGACTGGTTTTCGGAAAGACCGGCTCTGCCTGCTGCATCCCATAGCACAGCGGACAGATAGATTGGCGTCTGCAATGAAATGCTAAGGGGGCGGCCATTGGCGTCAAGAACAAGAACACCTTCCTGAATTTTCCCGCTGACGGTAAACCGGAATAAACCGGATGCAATTTCAGCGCGGAATGACGCCAAAGAATAATCAGGGTTCAGAGACCCTGTCGTCTGAAGATGGATGTCCTGAACCATTCCCATGGTGTTCAGCCGCATCACCGTTGTTTCAGAAATCGAAACACCTTCAGCCGTGGGCGTGAGCTTCCGGTGAGACACCCCGATTTTCGCGGATTTCTGGTAAACCCCCATCCAGGTTTCGGATTCCTGAATCGCGTCTTTGGCAATGCTGACGGGTACTTGAGGCGATTCAAACCAGCCCATGCGAGCGGCCAGAAGGGCCATGAAGATCACCCCGCTCACAAATGTTGCCATCACCGGCAACGATATGGTTTTGAAGTTGATTTTCATTTATTTTTTTATCTTCAATGGCTTTCTGATATTCATAATTGAAACGGTAGTCCTTGGTCAGGACTTTTCAACAACGATTCCCATTTTGGTTGATATCCTGATTCAGCATTGCTCTGGCTGCATCAGCCTTTCTGGCCCGAAGGATATATATCCTGGTTGTACACCTCGCTCCATGCCGATTCGCACAACCTTGATCCCGAATTCGTTCGGTTTGATATAAACAAAAAACAGATGAAACGCGACAACCAGCCCGATAAGCAGCCCCAAAGCGTATTTATACTTTTTGGACCGGACAAATCGAACTGAATCCGCGTGCTTTTCAGACGATTGACAAGGGCGATGACATTGGCTGGAGGAGATGTTTCCATACAGATAAACTCCTTATAGTGTTTATTGACACGCTATCACAGAAAGATTGAAGTCTGGATGGTGTTTCAAGTACTTTCTCGGTTTTCCATTCTCACGTCCTGCTTGAGTGAGAATAAAAGGAATGTTATAGGTAGTTCCTGAACGGAAAGTCCGTTCTTTTACGCTTAATCCGTAAGGCTCGCATGAGTCAACAGAATTTTCAGTTTTACCCCGGAGTAATGAATATGATTGGAATACTCGGTACTGGATTGGACAGTATGATCGTGACGCAGAAGGTAAGAGAGAAAATACCCGGCGTTGATGTGGTGTGTTTCGGCGACAATCTGAGTTTGTTACCTGCAGCCGCATGCAATCCGGACCAAATGACGAAAAATGCCGTTCAAGATGCGGCGTTTCTGGCCGGGATCGGCGCAAGGCTGATCCTGATTGCCTCCCATACGATTTCCTGTATTGCCGGAGGCGCAATCACGTCAGAATTCCCGGATGTTCCGGTTCTGGACATTCTCTTGCCGTCGGTCAACCAGGCAATCCGCAAGTCCCGGCACCACCGCATCGGCATTATCGGAAGCCGGACGGTTATCGAAAGCCGCATCTATCCGGAGAAAATCCGGGAACAATGTCCCGAAGCCTGCATTTATTCCACACCTGCTTCGCTATTGTTTCCCCTTATCGAAGAAGGATGGCTGAAAAAACCGGCAACCGCCATGATCATCAAAAAATACCTGATTCCCCTGAAGACTCGCCAGATCGACACGCTCATTCTTGCCAGCACCCCCTATGCACTGCTCTGCCCCGTGATTCAGCGGAAAATCGGCAAACAGGTCCAGGTAATTGACGGGGCCGATGCACTGGCGCAAGCAGCGGCTGCATATCTGGAAACGCATGCGGATACAGCGGCACAGATGGCGCAAACCGGCCAACTGCGGGTGATCTTGTCAAGGCCTTCACCGTTTCTGGAAAAACAGGCCCGGGACATTCTGAACATCCGGGTTGTCGAAACCGCGAAGCTGTCCTGTTGACCCGCCTGTAATAAATGGTGAGAGCAAGAGAGTGTGCGTGCGAACCGTCTGCGATTTTAAGCGCTTACGGTGAACCGGACGCTTTGCGAAATTTATCAAGCTGCTTTTCAAAATAGCTTCGGTCTCCGGTTGCCGAAAGCAGCGCTTTTTCGCCGATATAAACCGCTTCCTCAGGTTGGCTATTGCGATACAGGCATTCTGCGAACGTATCCAGGATCTGGGAAGAAGGCTTCAGTTCCGCGGCCCTTGCGGCAAGCTGCACGGCACGGCCGGGGTCGCGGAATGCCTTGTCTTCGCTGGTTGCCAGAATCCAGGCCAGGTTGTTCAGCGCTGAAAAATTATCCGGCTGCAGCATAATCGCCGTTTCATAGGCATCTTTCGCCATCTCGAATTTTTCGCGGAGCACATAGGTGTCTCCCAGAACATTATAGGAAACCGGATTGCCCGGATTTTTTTCAATTTCCCTCAGCAGGACCTGCTCAAAAAGATGAGCATTCAGTTTTTTGCCGGTGTCGCCCCAGTTCAGTGTGTACCCCAGCGCACCGATCATCAGGATTCCCGCAATATAAATGGCGATGCTTCTACGGATTTTCCGGTCATGCCGGCTGATCCAGGAACGATCGGTTTCGCATTTTCGCAGAAATCCGATTCGTTCTGAAATGCTGTAATGGTGCCAGTTGGGCTTGTTTGCCGGCTGGCCGCTGGTCATCGCAATTTTCTCCAGGGTTGTGATCAGCGGCGCAGAGCTGTTGAATAGGGTAAAGACAAAGGCATCAGCCTGCCGCTCGAAATTTCGCATGAAATAGCCGAATATATAGCGAAAATAGACCAGAAATGAGAGGATGGCGCCCAGACTGAAAAACGCCGACATTGCGGTTGTCTGCCGCCCCTGAACCTGTTCCATCAGCGGATAGAGCTGCGGAATATAAAGGATGGCGATCAGAATGACATCAAACAGCGCATAGGAAATGAACATGTATCCGGCAAAGAAAAACAGATAAAACTGAAGGTGTTTTTTACGGACATGACCGATTTCATGCGCCACCACCGCATCGACCTCTTCCGGGCTGAGATACTCCAGCAAGGCTTCGGTAATCAACAGATAGCGGAAGGGTTTGATCAGCCCCATGACGCCGGCCGTAATCATTCGGCCACCCAGAACCGGCCAGTACATGATGTTGGCAAATGAAAACCCTGCGCGCCTGCTCAGACTTTCAATTCTCAGCCGGACGGGTCCCGGCTCAAGGGGCCTGCACCGCCAGATTTTTTGAATCATTGCCGGCCCGGTAAGCGCCACAGCAAGCAGAAAAACCAGAAAAAACACAATCTGACCCGTGGACGTTGACAGCAGTTGTTTAGGCAACTCGAACGGAAGGGCCTGAAGGATGTCTGCAGTGCCGGAAATTACCAGCCACGGCAGCACCACGGGGATACTGAATGAAATTTGCGACGAAACATAGTCACGAAGGGAAATACCGCTCCGGTAGAGTTTGTCATACGGAAACCAGGCACAGATCCAGACGATGATCATATACAACAGAAAAAGAGAGAGACAGATCAGGGCTTCAAGCGTTGGAAAGTTTGATACTAAGGGAAGCCCGGCGGTCAGTGCCGGCAGGTTCAGGCCATAGATGCTGCATGTGAAAAAACCGATTGCCAGAATCGCGTGACGGGTCATCGTTGCGCTGAACCGGTGATCCAGCTGGATAAAACTATCCCGTCCGACCCGCTTTTCAATGCTGCGGAACTGGATCCGGGTGAATACGGCAAAAATCACGATCAGAAACAAGGCCAGAAATGCAGCGTCCATTTCCTGGAAATTGGGCTGATCCGGCGGGTAATACGTCGTGTATATCAGAAGGGCGATGATCAGATAGATGAAATTTGCAAACACGGTCAATCTTTCCGGCGGTCAGGGGAGGAATAATAGCGCTCTTTTTCGCTGTAAATGCATCCGCAATACTGCTGCCGATACAGGCCAAGGCGTTTGGATGTCTCGATGCCGTATTTCCAGCCGCTTCGAAAATCCCGGTAATAAAACAGAATACCGACCGTTTTTCCAACGGATTCACCGATCTGGCGGATCATTTCATGATTTTGGAATTTGCTGTATAACAGAGACGATGAAAACGCATCGAATTTTCCGTTCCTGGCCATCCTGGCCGTGGTCGTCAACCGGTCATGATAACAGATTTCGCACCGGCTGGATTCGCGGAACGCAGCACGCTGCAGAAAACCTTCCAGATCGTATCCGTCCTGAAAGATGACCTTTAAATCAATCGATTCGGCAAAGGCGGCCAGCGTTTCCTGACGTCTGAGGCATTCGGTATAGGGATGGATATTGTGGCGGTAATAAAAACCCATCACCTCCACACCGTCTTTTCTCAAAGCTTCGATGGGATATAAGGCGCAGGGCGCGCAGCAGGTATGAAGCAGCAGCCTCACTGACGATCTCCGAAAATCGCCGTGCCGATTCGAACCAGGGTGGCCCCTTCTTCGATGGCCGCCTCAAAGTCGCCGGTCATTCCCATGGAAAGCTCCTTCAGTTGGATACCATCTATGCCCAGTTGGTTCAGCGAATCCCGAAGTTTGCAAAGCTCCCTGAAGTACGGTCTAACGGTTTCGGGTTCGTCAAAATACGGCGGAACGGTCATCAACCCCTGCACCGAAAGATTGGGAAAGTCGGCAAGGGCTCGTATCAGCGCCTCTGCCGATTCCGCGTCAATCCCGGATTTTGAGGCTTCTTTGCCGATATTGACCTGAACCAGAATCTGTTGCACCTTTCCGATTTTCCGGGCTTCCCGATCCAGTTCCGTTGCCAGTCGAAGCGAGTCGACCGTGTGGATGAGATCAAAAAGCGTTACGGCATATTTTGACTTGTTGGTTTGAAGATGGCCGATAAAATGCCAGGAAACCGGGTAGTGCGCCAGAGCCCCGCACTTTTCACGTGCTTCCTGAATGTAGTTTTCCCCGAAAATATCCGCCCCTGCTTGAATCGCCAGCAGAACGGTCTCGGCGCTCATGGTTTTGGTGACACTGACCAGGCGGACATCGCCGGGATTTCTGCCGCATCGGGCGCAGGTTTCCGCAATTCGCAGATGCACGGCTTTCAGATTCTGGTTGATATCAGGATTCAAACAGCCATTACTCTTCATTTTTCATGCGAAGCCCTTCCGAGCCGCGAACACCGGGCCGGAATTCAACAATCCCTTCCCGGACAAGGCTCTCCACGACCTCGCATACCGGAAGCCCCACCACATTGCTGTAAGACCCATAAATATGCTTGATCATGAAAGCGCCCAGACCCTGGGCCGCATACGCTCCGGCCTTGTCAAAGGGCTCGCTCGTGTGGACATACCACTCGATTTCCTCCGGCGTCAAGGTCTTAAACCGGACATCGGTAGCTACGACTTCGTCATAGTGGCGGTTTTCCGCAAGACGGCACAGGGAAAATCCGGTCAGCACCCGGTGCACCCTGCCGCTCAATGTCGTCAGCATGGAACGGGCTTCGGCTTTGGAAAAGGGTTTGCCGAGAATGGTGTCGTCAACCACCACAATGGTGTCTGCACCGATCACCCAGCTTTGGGGATATTGCTCCGATATCACCCCGGCTTTGGCTTCAGCCAGGATGCGAACAAAAACTTCAGGATTCGCCTCGGATAAAGCAGATTCATCAAAGCTGCTGGGGATGACTGTAAATTCCACGCCGGCCTGTTTCAGCAGATACCGCCGGCGTGGCGATTTGGACGCCAGAATGAGAAATGGATCATCTGTGGGGGTCATGGAACCATCGATGCGGTCATTCTTTACAATTCCAGCTTCTTTCTGAGATTGATAAAATTGCTTCGGTCGAATCCGAGGGTTTTGAAAAAAGACAGCAAATCCGTCGAATCCCATCGGACCGTCGTATAGATGTCTTTAATACCCTGAAACTTGCAGTACTTGAATCCTTCTTCGGCCAGTCTTTCGCCGATCCGCTGCCCCATGAACCGGGGATGGACCCCCAACAGGGAAATCCATGCACTGCGTTTAATGCCGAAAAACCCGGAAAGAATGGAGATAATCAGATATCCCACCACCTGGCCTTCCCGTTCCGCAACAAAGCTGGCATCTTCGGATCTTCCGGACTGATCCTCGATCATGCGTTTGAAATCATATTCTGTGGGCACATTGGTAATGGCTGCGCTGATCCGGTTGATGTCATCGGCATCTTCCGGCCTTAATCGTCTGATGATACAATTTTCCACTGAAGTCTCCTGTAAAACGGAATTGTCAATCAATTCGAACGATTTTAACATGATGGCCGACCCAGTCTGGCGGCAGATACACCCTTCCGCTATTGCCGCTGGACTTGACTTCTTTTTCGAGCATTTCTTCACCGAAAATTTCAAACTTCACCTTGCTTCTGGCGGGTTCAGAAGGCGTTTCTTCGTTGTGTGAGCTGGTATCATTCGGCATTATCAAAACCTTTTATCGAATATTCATGTAGTTAGGCAGAAGTTAGAAAATTTCCATGGTATCCTCAACAGGAAACAGTGAATACGAACCATGAATCGAAATAGCATGTTAAATATTCATCGTCAAGACGGAGCATACCCTTTGCGGCTCACCTCATCTTTCAGAAACTGAAAAACCTCTGCGCCGGTCAGGGAAGGCTTTTCAGAGCCGTTCAAAATCTCCAGGTACCCTTCCAGTTTGACGCGGTCGAAACTGCCGATGGCGGAGAGCACCGCAAAAAGCCGGTTGTGCATCAAATTATAACAGACAAGGGGGCCGAACACACTTTCACCGGTATCTTTTTGGGAAACCGCCCCGATGATCCGGTGATGATCGGCCTTGAATGCTTTCGGAGCCGGCTGATAGCCAAGGAGCTCGGCAAACAGATCCAGACATTCCTGAACGCCGTCAGCATAACCATTTTCCAGTGATCCGGCGCCGTCAACGGCAATCGATTCAATATCACCCGGCGAGAACGACAGATCGAGTCGGGAAATACACGCATGCTGAACCGTTTTGACGGAATCCGCCTTTTTACTGACAACGACATCACCATCATTCAATATTTTTTTGATATTTCCGATATTGAGCATTTCCTTGACCGTGGGACTTTTTCGCATGGCAATATCGTCAACCGTGGTCTTGTAAAATGGCAGGTCGTTATCCAGAACCAGAATATGGGTATTCTCGGAACCTTCCGGGGGCAGATAAAGATCCAGATCCCGTTCCCTGTGATGACGATATCCCGCCAATTCAAGAAGCACCCGAAAAAGCCCCTTGTCAACCTTTTGCTCGCTGCCGGAAGGCCCGATGGTGGCAAGGATTTTTTGAGTCATCCGGTCAATCTGAATTTTATTCAGAAGTTCCTGTTTAAACCCCATGAGCGACCCCTTTCAAAACTAACACCGATAATATTTTCAGCATCGTAACGGTTTAAAACATTTTCGAATAACTTCTGCCTTCCGGCCTCTGTCGTCTGATGTCAGTCCCTATCCCTCATAAATGACTGCCAGAATGGTGGCTTTTCCGGTTTTGGCAGCAATCAGATGCGGGGTTGTGGACAGATAATAGACGCTGTCCCCGACTTCCAGCTCAAAAGCATCGCTGCCGATTTTCAGGGACACCACCCCGTCCAGCACATAGATAAACTCTTCCCCTTCGTGAACGGACATATCCGCATCAGGATTGACTTCCAGTTGCACGATGAGGGATTCCATGTGACGGCCTTTGACTTCCGGCGCCAGGCTTTTGTATAAATAGACGGGCTTCTGGTCTCTATAGGATGTGGAACGGGAAACGGTTTTCTGTTCGTTTTTCCGTGTCACCGAATAAAGCTTGCTGCCGACCCCGGAAACGATTCTGCCAAAAGCGCTGTCCAATGCCTTGGACAGTTTAATGATGGTCCCGAGTTGCGGCTGAAACCGGTTGGCTTCAATATCGGAAAGCGCTTCCACTTCAAAGCCGGTCAGTTTGGAGAGCTCTTGCAGCGAAATGCCTTTTTCTTCCCGGATGGTTTTAATTCTGACGCCGATCTCTTCAACACTGAGCGATGCCGGCGCAGTGATATCGCCGGTCAGGTCTTCAAAATAGTCCACGTTAATGTGTGGTTTTTGCACTGCTGTGTCCATATTGATCTCCTTAATAAATGATTAGAATTATAGCGAATATCAAATAAATTGCACTTAATAGAAAACCTGTTTTCGTCAATAATTCGGAATTCGGATTTCGATATTCGAATTTTGCCTGAACGGTTTTTTCCGTTCAGGCACTGTATACCCCTATGTGCCTGGCAATCACCAGCCGCTGAATCTCGGAAGTGCCTTCGCCGATCTCAAGGAGCTTTTGGTCCCGGTAGAACCTTTCTACATCAAATTCCTGCATCAGTCCATACCCGCCATGCAGCTGAACGGCATGATTGGCGCAGTTGTGCATGACTTCCGAACAATGGAGTTTGGCCATGGCCGCTTCCTTTGAAAACGGCATGTCGTTGTCCCGAAGCCAGCAGGCTTTATACAGCAGGAGCCGGGCGCATTCGATTTCAAGGGCCATATCCGCCATCTTGAATGCATTCACCTGAAATGAGGCAATGGGTTTGCCAAACTGCTCCCGCTCCTTGCTGTATTTCAACGCCATGTCAAAGCATCCCTGTGCCCCGCCCAGCCCCATGGCCCCGATGGAAAGCCGTCCGCCATCCAGCGTTTTCATCATCTGGTGAAACCCGTGCCCCCGCTCTCCCAGAAGGTTTTCCCTGGGAACACGGCAGTCTTCAAAAAACAGGGAGCTTGTGTTGGATGCCCGCCACATCATTTTATCGTGCATTTCATGGGTTACAAACCCTTTTGTTCCGGATTCCACAAGAATGCAGGAAAGCTCCGGCTTACCATCACTTCGGGTCCCGGTTTTGCAAAGGACGGTAACCCCTGCGCTTACCCTGTAGAGGCATTGGTGATAAATATCTTGCTGCCGTTAATGACCCATTCATCCCCATCCAGAACGGCAGTGGTTTTGGAATTGGCCGCATCTGAGCCGGCATTGGCTTCGGTCAGCCCGAATCCCCACAGGGCTTCTCCGCTGCAGAGCTTGGGAAGATATTTATTCTTCTGGTCCTCGTTTCCAAAATAATACAGCGGGCCGATGCCCAGGGAATTTTCCGCCGCAATGGTCGCCGCGTGGGAGCCGTCCACCCGGGCGATTTCTTCGGTGGCAATGATATAAGACAGATAATCCATTCCCTGTCCGCCGTATTTCTCCGAAACAAACACGCCGAAAAGACCAAGTTCGGCCATTTTGCGCAGGGTGTCGTACGAAAATTCTTCTTTCTTATCCAGTTCCTTGGCAACCGGTTTAATTTCTTTCTCGGCAAATTTTCGCACCGAGTCCCTCAGGATCTCGTGATCAACGGAAAGGGTAAAATCCATACCTTAGCTCCTTGTGATGATGAGAAAAAAATGATAAGAAAAAGGGACGAGCAGTTCGAGCAACTATTATCCCTTTTCTTTACATGCCAGAGTCAAATAAAGTCAATATTATTCACGCCGAACCGCATCCCTACAAGATCGTTTTATTGCACGTCTTTGCCCCGGAAGACATGCGCAAAACACAGATTTATCCACACAGGAGAAGCGATCATGACCCAGGCAGGATTGTACGACTACGACTATATAGTGATTGGCTCCGGCTTCGGTGGCAGTGTTTCTGCACTGCGACTATCGGAAAAAGGTTATAAGGTGGGTGTCCTTGAAAAAGGCAGGCGCTGGAACAAAGAGGATTTCCCCAAGACCAACTGGAGCGTCCGAAAATATCTGTGGCTGCCGGCCTTCGGCTGCTACGGCTATCAGATGCTCACTCAACTCAAACATGTCCTGATCCTCCACGGCGGCGGTGTCGGCGGAGGCAGTCTGGTCTATGCAAATCAACTGCTCGTTCCGCCGGACGAGGTTTTCGAACGCCCGGAATGGGGGATAAATGATTGCAAAGCCAATCTGATGCCGCATTACGAAACAGCCAAGAAAATGCTCGGCGCCAACCCCAGCCCTCAGATCGGCATTGCCGACAAGTGCCTTCGGGAAGTCGGCATTGAATTGCGGGGAAAGGATACGTTCCACAAAAATGATGTGGGGATTTTTTTCGGAACACCCGACAAAACGGTGCCTGATCCCTACTTCGGCGGCAAAGGGCCGGAACGGACGGGATGCACTTTCTGCGGTTCTTGTATGATCGGCTGCCCGGTGGGCGCCAAAAATACGCTTGACAGAAACTACCTGTATCTGGCGGAAGGGCTTGGAGCCTATGTCATTCCTGAAACCGAGGTGATCGGAGTCAAACCCTATGCAGGCGGATATGAAATCATCACCCGCAAATCCACTGGATCGCGTCAACCTGAAAAAACCTATCGCGCCGGCCGGGTGGTATTTAGCGGAGGCGTTATGGGTTCGGTTAAACTGCTGTTGAAATGCAGGCAGGAAGGACTGCTACCAAACATTTCCAACCAGCTCGGCAATTATATCCGTACCAATTCCGAAGCGCTTCTGGGTGTGAAATCAAACGATAAAACAGTCGATTGGAACGATCAGATTGCCATCACGTCCGGCATCTATGCCGACGACACAACCCATATTGAGATGGTGCGCTTGAACAAGGGATCCGATCTTCTGTTCGGTCTCTTGACCCTGCTGACAGACGGGGGAGGAGGGATTCCGCGCGTATTTCGGTTTCTGGGCAATATTGTCAGTCATCCGATCAAGTTCGCAAAGCTCCTGTGGCCGTTTGAAAAGGCATCAACGACAACCGTCGTTCTGGTTATGCAGACCGACGAAAATCACCTCAAAATGGATTACAATCCCCGATGGTGGCGGCTGGGTCGACGCAGCATGAATACCAGGACGCCTTCCGGTCAAAATCGTTCTCCCTCCTACATCCCAATCGCCAATGAAGTAACCCGGCGCCTGGCAGTTAAAATGAAAGGAGAACCGTTAAGCTCGATTTCGGAGGCCGTCTTCAATACTTCCTCAACGGCGCACATTCTGGGAGGGTGCTGCATGGGGACTTCGGCCGATACCGGTGTGGTCGGAATCAATGGTGAGATCTTCGGGTACCCGAATCTCTTTGTGGCAGACGGTTCGGTGGTACCGGCCAATCTGGGTGTCAATCCCAGTCTGACCATAACCGCCCTTTCGGAATTCATCATGTCTCAGATACCTGCCAGTTAAGCCCAGGAACCCGGAGGAAAAACAGACATCGACATTTCTAATCCTGCACACTAATTTGAATCGACCGCCAGGAAAAAATACATGATTCCTCCCAAAGAATTTATCCGCAGAATCCGCCCCTTTTCTTTTTTGTCGGAACATGATCTCGACATCATCATATCCGCCTTGGATGTCGCATTGTTTGAAAAAGGGAGAATAATCCATAAAAAAGGACAGATCTCGGAATACGTTTACGTGATATTCTCCGGACTCGTTGGCCTCTTTGATGAAGAAGCGGCCGTCGATTACCTTTCGAGAGGTGAAATATTCGGCATTCTATCACTTTACGGCAATCCACTGAGTTCGACTGCCAGAGCAATAGAAGATACGGTCTGCTATTTGGTGGCAACGCCGCAATTCAAGGAAATTTTTAATGCAAATGAAAGATTTGCATCGTTTTTCACCACATTCATCAACAGAAGATTCCGCTCTTTTAAAACCATCGCCTCCGATAAGAAGATCGCCGAGGAAGCCTCGTTCGTTCTGGAAGTTGAGAAGATAATTTATAAAAAGCCGGTTGTATGCGATGATAAATTGACGGTGGTTGGCGCAGCTTACGAGATGGACAGGCATGCGATCAGTTCGATTGTTGTTGTGGACGACATGACCCCGATCGGCATCCTCACCCACAAAGATTTGAGTAAGGTCATCATTCACGGAGAGAAAACGGACCTGATCGCCAAATTCATGTCATCTCCTGTTAAGACTATTACCGAAAGGGCTACAATCTTTGACGCCTTTACAAAAATGATTGATGCCGGTATAGACCACCTGGTCGTGACGAAAGCAGGCAAAGTCTTTGGCATCGTAACCCGGAAAGACATCCAGATTCACCTTGAGCCGTCTTTTTCCATCGTCAAACTGTTCAGGAAGGTTCACCGGGCCACTTCCATCGACGAGTTGAAAATCGTCTGTGACGCGCTTCGGCTATCCATCTCCAAAATTGCAATGACCGGCCCGAATTTCTTCGAATTGACCAAGATGCTGTGCACGGTTCATGATGCGGTGGTAGCCAAGACGATCGATATTCTCATTAAAGGACATTCCCGCGATGGGTTCGCCTGGATCCATATGGGCAGTTCCGGCAGAAAAGAAGAGATCATCGCGACCGATCAGGATAATGCCCTGATTTACCGGGATGGCTATCCGGTGGCTTTTGCCGGCGCGGTTAACGAATCTCTTGCCAGGATCGGCTTTCCCAAATGCCCGGGAAATTTCATGGCATCCAACGACAAGTGGAACCAGCCCCTGTCGGTTTGGAAAGACTACTTCAGGCAGTGGTTTTCGGACCCTGATTCGGATTCTATCCGATACCTTTCCGTGTTTCTGGACATGAGACCGGTTTATGGAGATACGTCATTGTATGATGAACTGCTGGAATCGATAAAACCGATGGTCACGCGCGAGGCCTTGACCCTGCTGGCTCAGGATGCGATCGAAATCAAACCGCCCCTTGGTGTTTTCGGGATACTGGGTTTGCATAAGGGGGTGGATCTAAAGACCCATGGCATATATCCGATTGCAAACGGTGCAAGGGTGCTGGCTCTGGATATCGGCATCTGGGGGATCACCAGCACCAAGGAGAGGCTGGAATCCTTGAGCGCCAACATGACAATCACCCATCAAATGTGCCAGGATTTGATTGAATCTTATGATTTTTTACAGGATTTAAGACTCAGACATCACGCACGCGTGGTATTGAATCAATCTCAGGCGAATAATCTGGTAACGGGGAAAGAACTTTCAAAAATCGATTTGCTCATATTAAAGGAATCACTTAAGATCGTCTCCGAATTTCAGGAGTTGTTGAAGAAAAAATATGACGTTTCCCGCACTGTCATTTACAGCCAGCTATAAAATAATCGATACCCTGCCATGCATATAGAAGATGCCAAATTTTGCGCCGTCGATATCGAGACCACGGGATTGAATCCAAAAAAAGATGAAATGATAGCGTTGGCCTGCATGCCGATCATTCAATTGAGAATCCAGGTGCGCGATACATTCCAAACCCTTATCAAACCGAAGAAATACAACTTTAACGCAATGAAATACCACGGGATAAGTCAAGACAATCTTATGGAAGCCCCGGTGTTTGATGCGGTGGCAGATGAAATTCTCAATATACTTGACGGTGTACTGGTAGGTCATTCAGTCGAATTTGACGTTAGTTTTCTCAAAATGCACTTCAAGACAGTAGGTGTGAATTTTAGAAGGGAGTGCCTGGACATTGCCATGATCGAGAGATGGCTGAGGCAAAAGCGGGGAATTCCCGATATGGATTTGAGTTTTGATGCGATGATGCAGTGTTATGGCTTGAAATCATATTACCGGCATAACGCCGCCGCAGATGCTTTCTTTGCGGCCCAGATCTTTCAAATGCAGATGCGGCAGATGATGGCGCTTGGCGTTGATACCGTAGACAAGGTCATCAAAGCGGCAAGGAGTTGCGTGTACGATGGGTGCGACGTCGCCTTCTTGTGATTGGGTAATTTATGTCTTTTGATCTGGTTTCACCGTTTGTTCCTAGAGGCGATCAACCCCAGGCGATCGAGATGCTCTGCAGGCATCTTCAATCCGGAAGCAAGCACCATGTGCTGTTGGGGGTTACAGGCTCCGGCAAGACCTTTACCATGGCCCAGGTCATTGCCCGGCTGGACAGGCCGAGCCTTGTCATCGCCCCCAACAAGACCCTGGCCGCCCAGTTGTACAGTGAATTCCGCTCGCTGTTCCCGAACAATGCCGTGGAATATTTCGTCAGCTATTATGATTACTACCAGCCCGAAGCCTATATCCCGACGAGCGACACCTATATTCAGAAAGATTCCTCGATCAACGAAACCATCGACAAGATGCGCCACTCCGCCACCATGTCTGTCCTGACGCGCCGGGACGTTCTGGTTGTGGCCAGCGTTTCCTGCATCTACGGATTGGGAGCGCCGGAGGACTATCTTGCCATGCGGGTTCCCATTGAATGCGGGACGGAAATGCCGAGAGACTCTTTCCTGCGGAGCCTGGTGGCCATTCAGTACGAGCGGAACGATATGGATTTTCACCGGGGGGTGTTCCGGGTCCGGGGAGACCGGGTGGAAATCTTTCCCGCCTACGAAGAGGACAAAGCCGTTCGGGTGGAGTTTTTCGGGGATGAAATCGACGGCATCTTCGAAATCGATCCGCTCAGAGGCACGGTCATCAGGAAACTGAATCAAACGGCCATTTTTCCGGCCAGCCATTATGTCACCCAGAAAACCACGCTTCAGCGGGCGGTGCATTCCATTCTGGCTGAAATGAAAGACCAGGTAGCGTTTTTCCGGCAGGAAAACAAACTCATCGAGGCCCAGCGGATCGAGGAAAGAACCCAGTATGATATCGAAATGATGATGGAGATCGGATACTGCAACGGCATTGAAAATTATTCCCGGCACCTGACAGGACGATCACAAGGAGAGCCGCCCCCGACGCTTCTGGATTATTTTCCGGAGGATTATCTGGTTTTTTTTGATGAAAGCCATATTGCCGTTCCGCAGATGCGTGCCATGTACCAGGGGGACCGGTCCCGCAAAAACACCCTGGTGCATTACGGATTCCGCCTGCCGTCCGCCCTGGACAACCGCCCACTTAAATTCGAAGAATCCGAAGACCGGATCCATCAGGTGGTCTATGTCTCGGCAACGCCCGCGGACTACGAAATGGAAAAAGGAAAAGATGCCCTGGTCGAGCAGATCGTGCGGCCCACTGGACTCATTGATCCCGAAATCGAGGTAAGAAGCGCGCAGCATCAGGTGGATGATTTATTGGAGGAAATCGGAAAACGCACCCTGCAGAAAGAGCGCGTGCTGGTCACCACTCTGACCAAGCGGATGGCAGAGGATTTGACCGAATACTACACGGATATGGGAATCCGGGTGCGCTATCTGCATTCGGACATAACCACCCTGGAGCGGATGGATATCATCCGGGACCTTCGACTGGGGGAATTTGACGTTCTGGTGGGCATCAACCTCCTGCGGGAAGGGCTGGATATTCCCGAAGTGTCCCTTGTGGCGATTCTGGATGCGGACAAGGAAGGGTTTCTGCGTTCCACCCGGTCTCTGATACAAACCTGCGGCAGGGCAGCCAGAAATCTTCAGGGAAAGGTCATTCTCTATGCCGACAAGGTCACCGATTCCATGCGCCGGGCAATGGATGAAACATTGCGCCGCCGTGAAATCCAGACCACATATAATCTGAAGCACCACATCGTTCCGGAAACCATTACCAAAGAAATCACCGCCATGTTTGAAACCGTCACGGACACGGGTAAAACAGCCAGAAACAAAGCAGCCGAATCGGTAAAACCTTTTCAAACTCTTGATGAACTGGACAGCATCATCGCATCGCTTGAAAGTGAAATGGAAGCCGCGGCAAAAGCCCTGGATTTTGAGCGGGCGGCCATGTTCAGGGATCACATCAAAGAACTTCGAAAAACTGCTGTTTTCACGGTATAATCCGTCCAATTTATTATTCGGGCATAACCGTCCGTTCAGACAGCACTGATTTGAGTCTCCCTTCCCAGAAAATTAATTCCCCCTTTTTAGAAGGAGGCCAGGGGGGATTTCAAATGGTCCGTAAAAAATCCCCCTCAATTCCCCTTTTACAATGGGGAAGGTATCCTTTTTATTGCCGGGCGTGAATGCCCTCGGAAATTCATGCTCGGTTACGACCTCTGACTGAGATGGGGAAAACAATCCGTCATATGGGGCAGTTGCGTAGCTTCGATGAGTTGATGCTGAAAATCTTTTTCCAGTGTCAGTTCGATATAGGTCACGTTTTGACATACCTGGTCGGCTTCCAGCCGTTTTTTTCGATCCAGCAGTACGATCCGGCATCCGTCTCCGGCAGCATTTCCCACGCAGCTGACGGTTTCAAGCGGCGCGTCCGGAAACATCCCCATCACCAGCGCCAGCCTGCGGTCCACATGGGTGCCGAAAGCGCCGGCGATTTTTACACGATCGGCTGCTGGAAGATTCAGCCTGCGCATCATGAGCTTGCATCCGGTGTAGATGGATGCCTTGGCCAGCTGAATCTGGCGGATGTCTTTCTGGGTGATGACGATATCTTTTCCCATAACGGTTTCATTGGCCCAGGCCAGAACGAATTCCTTCATGCCGGTTTCCGGATTTTCCCGGAACCGTTCGGTGCGCCGGGCATCGGCACTGAAAGCGCCGCTCTTGGCAACAATGCCTGCCAGAAAAAGCTGGGCCAGTACATCCAGAATGCCGGAGCCGCATATACCGCGGGTTTTCATGTCTTCGGGAACCGAATAGCTTCGCCAGGCATCCCGTCCAATGACTTTATAGTCCACTTCATGGGTATCCGGATCGATGGACACCCTTTCAATGGCGCCGGGCGCCGCCCGCATGCCGAATTCGATCTGGGCCCCTTCCAGGGCGGGACCCGTGGCGCACGAAGAGCAGATCAACTGATCTTTGTTGCCCAGCACCAGCTCTCCGTTGGTGCCGATATCGATGATAAGCTGGATTTCTTCATGCTGGTGGGGCGCTTCGGCCAGAATGACGCCGATATTGTCGCCGCCGACATACCCCGCCGGATTGGGAAGAAAAAACACATTGGCCGAAGGGTTGATGCGAAGCCCGATATCCCTGGCTTTCACATCCAGACTGTGATGCACTACGGGCGTAAAGGGAATGGACCCCAGCGGTTCGGGATCGAGCTGGAGCAGAATATGATGCATGGCCGTGTTGCATCCGATGGTGACATCCAGAATATCTTCGCGGGCAAATGCGTGCCGTTCCATCTGTTTCGGATTTCTCATCTCCAGTCGACTCACTGCCGCCGCAAAGGGCCTGATCGACCAGCTGGTTCAGAGCACCTACCAGCTCGGCGCTCATCCGTGCCAAGCCCCCGGGATTGCCCATATGATAGGTGATGCGCGAAACCACGTCTTCGCCATACCGGACCTGGGGATTCATCATGGACAGGGTGTCCAGCACCTTGCCGGTGTTCAGGTCGCAAAGGTAGGCGGCAAGGGTGGTGGTTCCGATGTCGATGGCCAGTCCATAGCCTGTAACCTGCCTTCCGGACCGAAACCGGATGATTTCCCGATCCATCCAGATGCTGACGGTGATTTTCCAGTCTCCGTCTCTGAGCGCCCGAGGAAGGCCGCGCATGGCAATAATATCGCAATGCAGCCCACGCAGGCCATGCTGTGTTTCCAATGCATCCAAAACCCGCTCGAGATCTGCGGTTGAATCCTCAAGCGTCGGTTCTTTCACCGCAATCACAGTAGTGTTTTACGGCAGGATCCAGGTCGATTGGAATCTCTCTGGCGGCTTTACTCACTACCTGCTTTCCGGCACGGGAGGCTTCCGGCACAAATATCAGCAGATCTCCCTGCACCGAAGCTGCGCAACCCAGGCGGTATCCGGCCTGTCTTTCCGCAGCGTCGATAAAGGCGCTCTCCGAATCCTGCCACGCCCCGGCATGCTCCGCTCTGGATTTCAAGCCGAATTTTTCAAATTCACCTTCTTCTATTCTGATTTTACATTTGCCGCATACTTGTGTTTCGCCGCAGGGCGCTTCGATATCCACGCCAAGAAGTCTGGATGCCTCCACCACCGATATCCCAAGAGGTACCGCCCCCCTTCTTCCCGAAGGCTGAAAAATAACCATCGCCGTATTCACGTCCGCCTCCCTTCAACACCCGGCAGTTTTCGGAGTTTCCTGAATCACCCACAAGGTTCAGGGTTCCATTGCACGTCCGCATATCAGCCGGAATGTCTATACAAACCATTTCAACCGTTTTCATGTCAATACGAAATCGAACAGCCCCACCATACCGACACTTAACCAACTCAGATTACGTAGAAACCCGTCCCGATAAAAGCATGAATGACATTTCCAAAGACAGGACCAAAATGATGCAGCCGGTGTTTTTTCTTGACAATATCACACGGGTCAAATTATTTGTGGAATCAAACTGTATATACAACAATAAGGTGTTACACCCCAATCAATACCCGAAGATTAATAAAAGATCAATGTAACCTGTTGACTTAAAACCCAACATTTTTATATAACATCAATAAGTAAAGAATATCCGTTTACGGAACAATATCTCAGACTGTATTTGCGTTTTATCGGATTCTCCGGATAGCATCGAAGAAGGTTGCACTCGATACGGCAACCGAAACCATGGAAACTGCCGAATGAACAGCCTGTCCCAGAAAGCCAAGAAAAAACTCCGGTTTTTCCGTAACCATTCATCACTCATTGATGTCCTGAAATATCTATCCGTCATTCTGTCTATTATCTGGCTGATCACTGCTGGAACAGAAAAACTCGGATATAACTGGCAGTGGTACCGTGTTCCCCGTTACATCTTCACGTTCGAGGACGGTCACCTGGCCGCCGGCCCCCTCATCCAGGGCCTGATGATCACGTTTCAAGTTTCCGGGATCAGCCTGCTGTTTTCCTTTGCCATCGGACTGACGGCGGCCCTGTTTCGGCTGTCCAACTCCCATGCAGCCCGATTTCTGGCGCGCTGCTATCTGGAAACGATCCGCAACACGCCACTGGTGGTTCAGCTCTTTTTTATCTATTTTGTTCTTGGTCCGGTCCTGGGGATCGAACGTTTTTTTTGTGCTGTTTTAGCCCTTAGCCTTTTTGAAGGAGCCTATGCCTCGGAAATTTTTCGAGCCGGCATCGTTTCCATTCATAAGGGTCAGTGGGAAGCCGCCTACAGCCTGGGACTCAGCGGATTCGACACCTATCGCTGCATTGTTCTGCCCCAGGCCATCCGGCGAATTCTGCCGCCGCTGACCAGTCAGGGAATTTCCCTGATCAAGGACTCGGCCCTGGTCAGCATTATCGCAGTCTATGACCTGACCATGCAGGGCCAGGTCATCATCTCTGAAACCTTTCTGACTTTTGAGCTCTGGTTTACGGTTGCCGCCATTTACCTGGCCGTCACCGTAACGCTGTCGGTTCTGGTCAATTTCCTGGAGAATCACCTCAGCGTTCAGACATAGACGTTAAGGAAGGAGCCTTTCGAATGCAGGAAAAACAGTTCGGTGATTACATCATCACCGTGGAGAACATCAACAAGACCTTCTCCAACGGTGTCGTGGCGCTGGATGATTTCACAACCCATATCCGGCGCAGCGAAGTGGTTGTGGTCATCGGCCCTTCCGGATCCGGCAAATCCACATTTCTGCGCTGCCTGAACGGTCTTGAGGATATAGACAGCGGATCCATTGTGGTCGACGGCATTCCGCTGGACGACAATAAGAAAAACAGGCTTGAGATCCGGAAAGAAGTCGGCATGGTCTTTCAGCAGTTCAATCTCTTTCCGCACATGACCGTCCGCGACAATATCAATCTGGCCCAGCAACTGGTTCGGAAAAAAAGCCGTGCTGAGGCAACAGAAATGACCATGGACCTGCTTCGAAAGGTCAATATCTTGGAGAAAGCCGATGCTTTTCCGGCCCAGCTGAGCGGCGGCCAGCAGCAGCGGGTAGCCATTGCCCGGGCACTTGCCATGATGCCCAAGGTCATGCTGTTTGATGAAGCCACCAGCGCTCTGGACCCGGAGATGATCGGCGAGGTGCTGGAAGTCATGAAAACCCTTGCCAGAGAAGGGATGACCATGGTGGTGGTCACCCATGAAATGGGGTTTGCCCGTGAGGTGAGCGACTGGGTGATTTTCATGGAAAACGGGAAAATTGTGGAAGGGGGAACTGCCGAGCATTTTTTCAGTCAACCCCGGGAGGAACGGACCCGGGTTTTTCTCAGCCAGATACTGTCATAGAATTTCTCTTCAGACAATAAATGTAAGGTTTGCATCTTGAGGAAAAAACTGAAATTTACACTGCTGGATGCCGTCATTCTGCTAATTGTCGCTGCCATCCTGGGCTATATCAGTTACCGCATCACCGTCGGGCTGCATTATAATTGGAACTGGGGAGCCATTCCCCAATACCTGTTTCGCCGGGATGCGGAAACCGGAAAATGGACAGCAAATCTATTGATGCAGGGCCTTTTTACGACAATTCGGCTCAGCATCTGGGCAACCTTGCTGGCAACGATTCTGGGAACCGTTGCCGGTTTTTTCCGAATCAGCAAAAGTCTGTTCAAACGTCTGCTGGGGCGAACGTTCGTGGAGTTGATTCGAAATACGCCCCCCCTGGTGCTGATCTTTATCTTTTATTTTTTTGTCAGCGATCAGATCATGCCGATTCTGGGCGTGGATGAGTTTGCCAGAAATGCCTCGGCGCGCACACAAAGCATATTGACTTTCCTGTTCGCGCCGCCGCGGTTTCTTACCGCGTTCATTTCAGCCACAGTAACCGTTGCGATTTTCGAGGCAGCCTATATCACGGAAATCATTCGCGCCGGCATTCAGTCCATAGAAAAAGGCCAGTTCGAAGCCGCTCATGCCCTGGGATTGTCCTGGCGGCAGAAAATGCAGCATGTCATCCTGCCCCAGGCCATTCAGAGAATCCTGCCCCCGCTGGCCGGTCAATTTATCTCCACCATCAAGGATTCGGCCATTGTTTCGGTGATCTCCATTCCGGAACTCTGTTTTCAGGGGATGGAGCTGATGGCCGCCACCTACCTGACGTTTGAATGCTGGATCACCATTACGGTTTTGTACCTGATACTGACCCTCAGTCTGTCCCTGGCAGTAGAGCGTCTGGAAATATTCATGAGAAGGAGCACAGCTTGATTAATGAACATCACACACCAAAAGGAGGCATTATGAGAATCAAATCGTCGTTGCTGAAGTCCGCCATCACACTTTTTCTGATTTTCTGTTTTATTTCGCCGGCCCTTGCCGGGGATTTGGAAAACAAACTTGCAGCAGAAAGCACCATCGAACAGGTCATGAAACGCGGCGTGCTCAAGGTCGGAATGTCCACCTTTGTTCCCTGGGCCATGAACGACAAAAGCGGGCAACTCGTGGGATTTGAAATTGATGTGGCCAAACGTCTGGCAGCCGATATGGGCGTCAAGGTCGAATTTGTTCCGACCAAATGGGCGGGAATCATTCCTGCCCTGCTGACGGGTAAATTTGATGTCATCATCGGTGGTATGTCGGTTCAACCGGGACGGAACGCAGAAAGTCAATTTCAGTATTCCTTACGATTACACCGGACAGGCCATTGTGGCCAACAAACAACTGGCTTCCGGATTCAAAAGCCTGGACGATTTCAACAAACCGGACGTCACGATTGCCGCCAGACTGGGATCCTCCTCGGTTGCCACTGTCAAGCAGTACATGCCCAAAGCCAAGCTGACACTCTTTGACGACGAATCCCAGGCTTATCAGGAAGTCATCAACGGCAAAGCCCATGCGATGGTGGGTTCTGCCCCGACGCCGGCATTCCAGGCCCTGAAATATCCCGAAGTCCTTTTCATCCCCATCGAAGGGACGTTTACCAAAGAACCCATTGCCTTTGCCGTTCGAAAAAGCGACTATGACACCATCAATTATTTCAACAACTGGATAACTGTCGTTGCTTCCGAAGGCTGGCTGAAAGAAAGAAAGCACTACTGGTTTGAAACCAAGGATTGGGAATCATCCATTCAGTAATAAAGCGGGGGCCTGAACGGAAAATCCGTTCGGGCCAAATCCGAAATCCGAATATCGTAATACGAAACAAATTCAATACGCCAATATCTAAACTGTTCTGCCGGCACCCAATCCGGGACTTGGGAGCCGGCAGATCTTCAATCGTTCTCAGAAATCGGTCAATTTTTGTTTTTCAATTCCCTTCCGTTTCCAGCTTTTCGATGCGCACCGGCACGGCTTTCAGAAGGGGAAACCCGCTGATGGGATCATTGATGTGATCAAAGGTGACAAAATTGATCCGCCAGTCTTCCCAGCCATGATAGACTTCGATGACCCCCCGGAGCAGTTCCGCCCTGTGGACGATCCTGGCTTCAATGACCAGGGAGCCGGCTTCAGAAACTATCCGGACCTGTTCCCTGTTCACAATTCCCAGAAGCGATGCGTCATCCGGGTGGATTTCAACCTCCGCAGTGGTATGTACCCTTCTGAACCGCTCGATATTCTGATGCCGGGAATGGTAAAACAGCGTCTTGCGGGCTCCTGTCGTCAGCAGCAGCGGATAATCCGCGTTTTTGTGGCGCAGGTGATAAGGCGGCAAATACTCGGGAATCTCGGAAAGGCCCAGTTTTTTCAGATAGGAGGAGGCAAACTCCACCTTGCCGGATGGGGTGGGCAGTGGCTTGAACCGGTATTTCTGATAGCGACAGCGCCTTGTATTGAATGCCTTCGGGATCGTGCCTGAAGCGCTTCCAGCCCGATTCCGGACGGCTCCAGGATGTAGCGGTTCACCTCGGTTTCGTTTTCCCACGGAAAATAGCGCTCCCCGAATCCCAGCCGCCGGGCCAGGTCTTTCCAGAGCATGTATTCATCACATACGCCGGGTATCTGGGCAACCCGGGCCGTCAGATAAACGCGCTGGTGCTTGTGGTTGATATGAATCTCGGAGCGTTCCAGATAGGAGGCTGCCGGCAGAATATAATGGGCAAGCCGGGCCGTTCGGGTCATGAACAGGTCGTTGACCACCAGAAGATCCAGGCAGGACAGCGCCGCCTCGACTTTTTGCGTGTTGGGATTTGTCACCGCAGGGTTGGCGCCGGTAATGACAAGTCCTTTCAGGGGATATTCGCCAAGACCCATCATATAGTCCATGGCCGTCATGGTATGGCATTCCTTGCGAATGTCATAGAGCACCGGAAACAGATCCGCGCCGATGGGTCTTTCTTTTTCAAGCGGCAGTTCCTCATACAGGGTCAGGTCGCGCCGGTGCAGGGTTTCCGGCCAGCCGAACCCGCACTCGATATCCAGTGCCCCGCAGAGACAGGACAGAATAGCCAGCGCGCGAATGTTGTTCACGCCGTTTTCATGGTGCTCCAAACCGGCGCCGACATAAAGGCTGACCTTCGGACGGTTTTTATTTATCAGCTCGGCCATTTTTACCACGACATCCGCATAGACACCGGTTTTTTCCTCCACGGCCTGCGGGGTAAAGGCTTCGGCGTATGCAGCGATTTTATCCATGCCGATACAGTATCGCTCAACAAAAGGCCGATCATACCCGCCTGTCCGGATCAGTTGGTGAATCAGGCCCCAGGCCAGGGCCCCGTCGGTTCCCGGAAGGGGCTGCGCGAAAATATCCGCGTAACAGGCAATGGGATTCAGGCGCGGGTCCACCACCACCAGATTTGCCCCCCTGGCCCGTGCGTCGGCAAATTCGGCCATGAACGGCGGATGACATACCGGCGGATTGGTGCCAAACAGCAGAATCAGCCCGGCGCTGGAATAGTCCGGAAAAGGATTCCAGAAACCGGCAACCAGATAATGCCCCAGATACCGGCTGTTAAAGCAGGCGGAATCATTGGAAAAATAATTCGGCGTTCCAAAGGCGTGCGCAAAACGGCGCACATATTCCTCCTGCTGCAGAAATCCGACGGCCTCGCCCTTCCACACGCCGACAGAACGGGCCCCGAAATCGTTCTTGATGCGAAGCAGTTTTTCGGCGATTTCATCCAGTGCCTGATCACGGGAAATTTCGATAAAATCGCCATTTGCCTGACGCTTCAATGGCTTTAAAATCCGGTCGGGATGATAAAACATATCCAGGGCCGCATTGCCGCGCGGGCACATCCGTCCCTGATTCACGGGATTTCCATCCGCCGGCGTGATGTCCGTCATGACACCGTCTTTTATGTGAACATCGATGCTGCAACGCGTGTCGCACATGCGGCAAAGGGTTCTCACCACTCCGTTTTCACAAACTGTCTTAACCGTCACTTGCATCATCCTTACCGAACGGAACCGCCCGGATGCCAAGCCGTAAATCCGTCCGTTTGCGCTTGAGTTCCGCCAGTTCATTGATGCTGCCGAAATGAAGGGCCTTTGCCATGCAGACATCAACGCACCGGGGATGGCCGCCGCACAAATCGCATTTGGACGCCACACGCTGCATGCCATCAAGTTGAACGCTGCCGAAGGGGCAGGCCACCACGCACAAACCGCAGCCGATGCACCTGGTTTTATCAACCACCACGGCATGGGTCTTTGCATCCCGGCTGAGGGCTCCGGATGGACACACCTTCATGCACATGGCCACTTCACACTGCCGGCACGTGACCGTAAAAATCCGTCTCAGGTCCATGTCCACATGAACGAAGATATTGGCTGCATTGCCCTGGTGGGCTTCGGCCTGATGAAAAAAACAGACCCGCTCGCAACTCAGGCAAGCAATACACCGGTCGATTTCAATAAATACGACGTTCATGTCGCTTCCTTTAAGAGGTAAAGCATAGAGAAGAATGCGGGCATGTCAATTTCAGGACGCCGACAGCGTCTTCGATTGCCCGCAACAGGGTTCCGGATCGGATCAGCGACACCATGTGCCCGATATCTGTCGCCAGCACCCGGTCCTCATCCAGAAACGGAATTATTTCGCGGATCATCCGGTACGCCACGCGGGTCCCCTCTCCTGCCGCAAGACGCTGCTTTTCGGTCAGTAGATCATAGGCCTGGGCCGCGCACAGCATTTCAACCGCCAGGACATGCTCCACATTGTCAAGAATCTCCCGGCACTGGCGGATGGCGATCGTACCCATGGAAACGTGATCCTCCTTGTTGGCGGATGTGGGAATCGAATCCACGCAGGCCGGATGCGCCAGGACCTTGTTTTCCGAGACCAGGGCCGCGGCCATGTACTGGGCAATCATGAATCCGGAATTGAGCCCGCCGTTTTTGACCAGAAATGCGGGCATCTCGCTGAGCTGCGGGTTGACCAGCCGCTCGATTCGCCTTTCAGAAACATTTCCCAGCTCGGCAATCCCCATGGACAGGTAGTCGGCCGCCATGGCAATGGGCTGTCCGTGGAAGTTGCCGCCCAGACGGATCTCTTCGGTATCCGTAAATATCAGCGGGTTGGTGGTGGTCGAATTGATTTCGATGTTCACGACATTTCCGGCGTGAATCACGGCGTCCTTGCTGGCCCCGTGAATCTGGGGGGAGCATCTTAATGTATAAGCATCCTGCACTCTGGCGCAACCCTGCATGGGAAAGGATAATCTGGCTGTTTTGGGTCAACCGCAGCATATTCCCGGCAGAGGCTATCTGCCCGGGATGGGGCCGTACCTGATGAATCCGGGGGTCAAACTCGGAACTGCTACCCATGAGCACCTCAAGGCTCATGGCGCAGGCCACATCCGCCAGCTTTGCCAGTCGGACGGCATCATGCACAACAAGGGCCGCAATACCGGTCATCACCTGGGTGCCGTTGATCAGTGCCAACCCTTCGCCAGCCTCCAGAACCAGCGGCGTCAAGTCCGGCCTTCTTGAGGGCCTGGGCGCCATTCATGCGCTCTCCCTGAAAAAAAGCCTCGCCCATGCCGATCAAAACCAGGCCGAGATGGGCTGTGGGTGCCAGGTCGCCGCTGGCGCCAACAGATCCTTTTTCCGGAATCACCGGCGTTACGCCGCGATTTAAAAAGGTCACCAGATGGCTGAGGGTCCGGTTGGTGCAGGCGGAGTATCCCATGTAAAGATCGTGGAGACGAATGGCCATGACGGCGCGGACCACATCTTCCGGAAGCGGGTCTCCGACGCCCGCGGCATGGCTCATGAGAATCTTCTGCTGCAGGGCGCGCGTGTCAGCTGCGGATATCGTGACGTTGCACATGGCGCCAAAACCCGTGGTAATGCCGTAGATCACTTTTTCTTCCCGGACCCACCTGGCAATGAGCTCCGCTGCTTTTTCAACACGCGCAATGCCTTCCGGAGAGACGCAGACCGGAACACTGCCGCGGGAAATCGCCACCACGTCATCGATGGTTATCGTTTCTTTGTCAATTTCGATAGGATGCATAGTGTGCAACTCTTCCTTCAGCCTTCGGTCTTCAGCTTTCAGCTTTTATTAAAGCTGCATCCACCATTAGTTCGACTTCATCAATGGACGCATCGATTCTTGACAAAATCAAGGCAACTTCCGTGCGGCAGGTTGCCGCAAAAACCGGATCTGCGATCCCACCCAAATTGATGCGCACGTTGTAGGCCGCAGCATACGCGGCAGTTCGAACCAGTTGGGCGGCGGTGCCGGCATCGGTGATGCAATTGACATTTCCTTTTTCCACCGCCTCTTTTACATGATCAGCCAGTTTCAGGGTATGCTGCAGAGTTTCCAGAGGGACCTCTGCGGCCTTCCGGTTAGCCAGCTCAATGGCTGTTTTTCGTGCCGACTTTTCTTCCGCGGTTTCCCTTGGCAGCCGCATTGCGGCTACAACCTGATTATAGGCCTGGGTATCCGCATCCATCAAGCGCGACAAAACATTCAGCCAGAGGATCCGCCTGTTGCATCAGACTTTCCATAGCCTCCCAGCCGTCGCGGTATTTTTCCTTGCCATGGGTCAACCTGGCCACCATGGCGCAAAGTGCCGCGCTCAGCCCGCCGCAAAGGGCCGCAACACTGCCACCGCCGGGCGCAGGTGTAACAGAGGCCAGTTCCCGTAAAAATTCAGACACGGTCAAATCCGCAAGTTTCATCTGGCATTCCTTTCTGTGTTTATCTTTTCCCCTTTTTTAAATATCGCAACAACCGGCGAAACCCCGGCATGATACGCCAGAATGGCCGGGGACTCACCGTCCAGAATCAAAAAATCCGCCTGCTTTCCCTCAACCAGACTGCCGACACGATCAGCCATGCCGATGGCATGGGCGGCATTCAAGGTGGCGGCTGTCAGGGCTTCTTCGGGCGTCAGCCCCATATTCATCACCGAAAGGCCAAAGACAAAGGGCATGGACTCCGTAAAACAGGACCCTGGATTGCAATCCGTGGCAATGGCAACCGGAACACCGGCTGTCGATCATGTCTCGTGCCCTGGCATAGGGCTTTTGCAGACTATAGGCAGTTCCCGGCAACAAAACAGCAAGCGTCCCCGACGTTGCCAGTCGCGCAATATTGACATCGCTTGCCGCAAGCAGATGCTCGGCGGAAACAGCCCGCAGTTCGGCTGCAAGCCCGGCTCCGCCCATGTCATGGACTTCATCGGCGTGAATTTTAAGCCCGAGTCCCGCAACGCCCGCTGCAGTTAGAATCCTTCGGCTCTGATCCACCGAAAATACGCCGGCTTCGCAGAATACGTCGCAATACCGGGCAATGCCCTGGCGGCGGACCGCCGGAATCATCTCCGTGATCAGAAGATCGACATACGCATCCGGGGCCTTCCGGTATGCTTCCGGAACCGCATGCGCTCCCATGAACGTGGCCACCACGTCAAGCGGGGTCTTGCGGCGGACCTGGTCGATGACCGAAAGCATTTTGAGCTCAGTCGCGGTATCCAGGCCGTAACCGCTCTTGATTTCAAGCGTTGTGGTTCCGAATCGAAGGGCACACAGCGCATTTTCCAGCGTTGCCGCCAGAAGATCCGCTTCGGAAGTTCTCCGCACGGCATTCACCGACGAGAGGATGCCGCCGCCGGCCTTCAGAATGTCCAGATACGACGTGCCTTTCAGACGAAGTCCGAATTCCGATTCGCGTCTGACGGCAAAGCACATATGGGTATGGGGGTCAACAAACCCCGGGATGACGCACCTTCCCCCGCAGTCCACTTCCTCATCGATTTGCCCGGAGTGCATGATCCGCAAGCACTTCGGACTCGGTGCCCATGCGTTCGATCAACCCGTCGCAAATCAGCATGGCCCCCTGCTCCAGGCTGCGAATCCGACCCTGGAAAATGCCGGCCAGAGGCTTGCCATTGTCAACAGGCGTAAAAAAACGCGCATTTCGGATGAGTTTACGAATCACCGCTATCTCCCATCATCTCCAGCAGGCGCAGCTCGATCACCTGGCGGGTGTCAAAGCCGGCGATCTGCATGTAGTACTCGGTGCTGTTTAATAACGCCGCCGCCGGCACCATGCCGTAAACTTCGGTTTCAACGATCTCCACCCCCCAGCGCCGGGCCTCCATGCGCACAAATTCCTGAACCCGGTAAAGCGGATTCTTCTCGTGATCCACGATATTCAGACTGACCTGCACCATGCCGCGGTCTGCAAGCGGCAGGCCGATGCCCTTGACATGGCTGAAACCGCCGCCGGATGCGCGCGCGGCATTGGCAATGGCCTTTGCCACCTTCAAATCGCCGGTGTTCAAATTGACGTTAAACGCCACCAGAAACGGGCGGGCACCGATGACCGTTGCCCCTGCACTGGGATGGAGGAGCGGGCCGGCCCACGTCCGGATGGCGCTCCGGCCGGTTTATCTCGGTTTTCAAGACTTCGTACTGGCCTTTTCGAATCACTTCCAGTTTTTTCCGATCCGGATTTCGAGCCGCTTCTTCGTAATAATAGACGGGAATGTCCGGTTTCCGCATGAAATCGGTTGCCGAATGCATGGGCCAGATCCACGCATTCGGCCATGGTGATGGCTTTGATCGGGGTAAACGGAATTACATCAATGGCGCCGATTCGCGGATGCCCGCCCTGGTGCGTCTCCATATCGATATGGCGGCAACGAGACCCTGGCGGCTTCTATCAGGGCATCCTGAATCGGTTCTGGCTCACCGACCAGGCTGATGACCAGCCGGTTATGGTCCTTGTCCGCGCGGTCATCGAAGAGATAACAGCCCTTTTTGTTCCGAAAACAGCCCACGATGGCATCGATCACCTCAGGCCGACGGCCTTCACTGAAATTGGGAACGCATTCAATCAACGTACTTGGACATAATCATTTCATCCTCTCTTTTCCTAAACTGCAAATCCACAAGCGAGTCGATCCACCCTTCATCCGGCACATAGGGGATCGTAATATGGTCGCCGGTCGGGTTGCTGGCATTGTATTCCATGGCAACCGACATGGCATTGGGGTTCCGGGCCCAGTTGCGGCGGGCCACTCCGCCCATCACATCCCAGGAAAGGGCCGAACGGATGATTTCGTCCACCCGCAGGCTGCCGTCCAGAACCAGCCCGAATCCGCCGTTGATGGCCTTGCCGATGCCCGTTCCGCCGCCGTTATGAAGCGCCACCAGCGACATGCCGCGGGCGCAGTTGCCGGCAAAACAGTGGGTTGCCATGTCCGCCGCCACGTTGCTGCCGTCCTTGATATTGGCGGTTTCCCGGAAAGGCGAATCCGTTCCACCCGGATCATGGTGATCGCGGCCGATCATGATGGGTCCGATTTCGCCGCTTCGGACCATTCGGTTGAAGGCAAGGGCGATATCCACCCGGCCCCTGGCATCCTGATAGAGAATTCTGGCCTGGGTTCCCACCACCAGCTGGTTCTTCTGGGCATCCCGGATCCAGTTGTAATTGTCCCGGTCCTCGCTGCGGCGGTCCGGATCGATGCAGGCCATGGCCGCCCGGTCGGTCCTGACCAGGTCATCCGGGTTTCCGCTGAGGCACACCCAGCGAAACGGGCCATAGCCATAATCAAAGATGGGTCCCATGACATCCTCGAAATATGAGGGAAAAATAAATCCATCCTTGGTGTCTTTTTTGTTGCGGGCGATTTCCGTAACGCCGGCATCGATATACCGCCTTCATAAAGGCATTGCCGTAATCAAAGAAATATACGCCGCGATCCACCAGGATCTTGATAAGCTCGTAATGGCGTCGAAGGCTTTTGTCCACCAGCTGGCAGAATTTCTTCCGGTCGCTTGCCAGCATGGCTGTCCGTTCCGCGAAAGTCAGCCCCTGAGGGACAGTATCCGCCGCCATGGGCCACATGACAGGAAGTCTGATCGGACAGCAGATCGATCGGCACGTTTTCCGCAACGGCATATTCCAGCAGATCCACCACATTGCCGCAAAAAGCGATGGAAAGCGGCGTCTTTCGCTTTTACTGGCTGCAAGGGCCCAGTCAAAGACCTGCTTGAGGTCGGCAGACATTTTTTGCACCCAGCCCTGATCGAGCCGGGTCTGGATCCTGGAGGCATCGACCTCGGCCACGATGGAAACCGCACCGGCAATCTTCCGCAGCCTTGGGCTGTGCGCCGCTCATGCCGCCCAAGGCCCGAGGAGACAAACAGGATGCCTTTCAGATCTCCGTCCTGCGATGCCTGGCATTTCAGGCGGCCGGCGTTCAGCAGCGTGTTATAGGTGCCGTGAACGATGCCCTGCGGGCCGATATACATCCATCCGCCGGCCGTCATCTGGCCATAGCTGGACACCCCCATCTGGGCCGCCACCTCCCAGTCATCCTCGTTGTCATACACCCCGACCAGCAGGCCGTTGGTAATGATGACCCGCGGATTGTCGGGCTGGGACCGGAACAGCCCCAGCGGATGACCTGAGGCCATGACCAGGGTCTGGTCTTCGGTGAGAAGTCTCCAGATATTTTTTGATCAGCCGGTACTGCATCCAGTTCTGGCAGACGCTCCCGGTTTCCCCGTAAGTCACCAGTTCATACGGGTAGAGCGCCACATCAAAATCCAGGTTATTGTCGATCATGACCTGAAACGCCCTGCCAGCCAGACACCGGCCCTTGTAGGCATCCACGGGTTTTGCCTGGATGGCTCCGGGCGGACGGAAGCGGTAGCCGTAAATCCGTCCCCGGGTCATCAACTCGTTTAAAAATTCCGGGGCCAGAACCGCATGCTGGCTTCCGGGACATACCGAAGCGCATTTTTCAAAGCCATCCGGGTCTGTTCCTCTGTCAGACGGAAACCGCGATCCGGCGCCCGGCGGATGCCCTTGACAAAATCCGGCATTTCAGGCAGTTCCGGGTCCAGTTTAATCGTCATGGCATCGAAGATATCATCATTGCTGATCATCATTGCCCCTTTCACTTTTCAGCGACGTCTAAAGCTGTATATACAACACTCAGCACATTAAAATCCAGCAGATTTGGTTGTCAACGGGAAAATACCCCTCGACTTCAATCCAAATCCCATGTATAAAAATTTAAAAATGTAACAGTTGTAATTCACCACCGTATATCCGACTGTTTTCTTAATCGACTTTCATCCGATCCCAGCGAACCGAATGACCCCAAAATCTCCCAAATACGAAACCATCAAGCAGTTCCTGATTCATGGCATTTCTTCACGCACCTTCACCGATGCCATTCCATCGGAAAACCAGCTGGCGCAAAGATTCGGGGTGAGCCGGATGACGGCCAGAAGGGCGCTGGATGAACTTGAAAGAGACGGCTCTGTCGAGCGATATCCGGGCAAGGGAACCTTTGTCCGAAAGACCCAGCATTATACCCGCGGCTTTTTTCGGGTTCGGCCGTTTCGCAAATGGGCCGAAGACATCAATGTGACCCTGACCACCCAGGTACTGGAAGCCAGACTGATCGATCCGCCCAAGGATATTGCAGGGAAACTGCAGACCGATGGCCAGGTGGTATTGCTTCGCATTCTGAACTTTTTTGACGACAAGCCGGTTCGCTATGCCATCCGCTACCTTGTTGCCGATCCCTGCGCCGGCATTCTTATGGGAGAATCTTGAACAGGAATCGATCCATGACATCCTGATCAATAAATACCGCCTGCCCCTTACCAAAATCAGCCAGAGCATGACCGCCATCGGCCTTTCGCCCGAACTTGCCCGTCTCTTTCAATGCGGAATCCGGCTATCCTGTATTTTATTTTCAGCGTCTGACCTATTCCTTCGACAGTCCCATTACCTATGTGGAATACTACATGCGCGGTGAGATGGCCTTTGACGACACCTTCACGCCGCAGTTGGACCACGCGGATTTTGTGTAAACCTCCTTAGTGTATCCCCAGGAAAACCTCAGCAAACCGTGAATCTTCGCGGGCCGCTGCGGCCTTACCCTGCCAGACGGTCCTGCCGGATTCCAGCACGCAGACGTCATCGGCAGCCGAAAGCGCCCGATCCGTGTTCTGTTCCACCAGAAGAATTCCCAGGCCGTCTTGTTTGAGTCTGTACAGAGATTCATAACACATATCGATCACCTTGGGCATCAGACCCAGAGACAGCTCATCGATCATGATCAGCCGGGGCCTTGCCATCAAAGCCCGCCCGATGGCAAGCATCTGCTGCTCGCCGCCGGAAAGGTTTCCGGCCGGAAGATCCAATCGCTCGGAAAGCCTTGGAAAAAGCGTGAGCACATAGTCCCTGTCCTGGCTGAAACTGTTTTTCGGATGGATCACGCCACCAATCTTCAGGTTTTCCTCTACGGTCAACTCCTTGAAAATGCGTCGGCCTTCCGGGCATATGGCCAGACCCCGGCGAACCCGCTCGGAGGTCGGCAGCAGCCCGATGTCCTGTTTGTCCATAACGATGCGGCCTTCCAGCAATGATACGTGCCCGGCAATGCACATCAACAGGGATGATTTCCCGGCACCGTTCGGACCCAGAAGCGCCGTGATCGTTCCGGGCAGAACATCCAGCGAGACGCCTCTTGCCGCCACAAAAGCGCCGTATCCGCAACTTAGGTTTTCAATCGAGAACATATCGGTGTTTCTCCGCCTGGTCAGCTCCGCCGCCAAGATATGCGGATCTGACGGATGGATCGTTTATCACGGTCATCGGCTCGCCGTCTGCAATCTTGCAGCCATTGTCCATCACCAGCAGCCTCCGGCTGATACGCAGGATTTCCCCGAGATTGTGCTCGATCAGGATGATGGTCAGCCCCTGCTGACAGTTGATATCAGAAATGGTGGATGCCAGCGCAGCTGCTTCCTTGGAGTTCAGACCGGCCAGGGGTTCGTCCAGCAGCAGAAGCCTGGGGCGCTGGGCAAGTGCCCGGGCCATCTCCAGGCGCTTTAACACCCCGAGAGGCAGAATGGCGGGACTCTGATCCGCGTACCCGGCAATATCAACGCGCTCCAGCATGGCGCGCGCAATCTTCTGTTCCGCAACCTGAGACAGGTTCAGCAGCGCGCCCATCGGGGACCGCGTTTTGGCATAGCCCGCAGCCAGAACAACATTATCCAGCACCGAAACCCGCCGGAACGGCTTGACGATCTGCTGCGACAGCGCCAGCCCTTTACGGATTCTTGCATCGATTGACAGCGCATCCAGGGAGTCTCCCGACAAGGTTATGTTACCGTCGTCCACCCTGACCACGCCGGTAATCGCGCGGAGCATCGTGGTCTTGCCGGCCCCGTTTGGACCGATCAACCCCAGCAGTTCCCCCTCCTGTACTTCAAAGGTCACATCGTCTATGGCCGTAACACCGCCGAAACGCACCGTAACGCCGGTTACATTTAGCAGCGGATTCATCGCTTTTTTTCCCCTTCATCCACCGGTGTCCGGAACCGCCTGGCTAAACCGGCCATTCCCGCCGGACTGAACCGCATCATGAGAAACAGCAATCCGCCATATACCAAAAGCTTGTAGTCGCCGATGAATTGAAACCAGGATGGCAGAACGCTCAGCAGCGCCGCTGAAATGGCCACCCCCGTAACCGATCCGATCCCGCCGACAACCACCATGGATAAAACGGTGATCGATTCCACAAAGCCGAAACTGTCCGGACCGATAAATTTGATATGATGGGCGTAAAGCGCACCGGCCAAGCCTGCCAGGGCTGTCCCGATTGCGAAAGCCGCCAGCTTGTAACGCGGAACATCGATACCCAGAACGCGGGTCGTGTCCTCATCCTCGGCAATGGCCCCAAAAACCTTGCCCATCCACGATTTTTGCAGATAAAAACTGAACAATGCCGTCGCCGCACAAAGCCCGATCGTCAGAACCATGAAAACGGTCTTTGAAAGACCGGAATCGGGAATCGCCGAAACCCCCATTTCCCCGCCAAGAATTTCCTGCTGGCGAACAATGCCCACAAACAGGAATCCAACGCCCATCGTCGTGATGGCAAGAAAATCCTCCCGAACCCGGAGGCTGGTCAGCCCGACGACTAGACCGATCGCACCGGCCAGCAGCATCGATAGCGGCAAGGTGAAAAGAAACGGAATGCCGCTTTTTGCGGCCATTGCGGAAAAATAGGCTCCAATCCCGAGATAGGCCGCGTGCCCCAGACTGATTTGTCCGCAGAAGCCGGTGATCAGGTTCAGCGACAGGGCAAAAAGGACACTGATCCCCATGGAAATGAGCAGTGAGATTTCATATTCCATTTTAGTTTCCTCACTTTCCGGCGAACAGCCCCTGGGGGCGAAGCATCAAAACAAGTATCAGAAAGGCAAAGGCTATGGCATTCCGGTCAAGGACCCTGCCGAGGTAAATCGTACCGAAAGCCTCGATCACGCCCAGGACCAGTGATGCCAGAAGGGTGCCCCTGACGGAACCAAGCCCGCCCAGAACGATAATGGCAAGGGATTTGTACGATGGAACGCTTCCCATGGTCGGCTCTACCAGATTGTTCATAACCGATACCATCACTCCGGCCAGGCCAGCCAGGGATGAGCCGACAAAAAAGATGAGATACCGCACTTTCTGAAGGGAAATGCCGAAAGATTCCGCCATTTCTGGATCGGACACCGTTGCCCGGCTGGCAATCCCCATCCGGGTTCGGGTCTGAAGATAGCCAAGCATCGCAATGATGGCGGCAGCCCCGATCATCACCGCAATTTCAACCTGCTTGAACCGGAGCGTTCCAAAAAGCATCACCTGGCCCTGCAGCGGCGGAACCAGATAGGTGAGTCCCGATGCTCCGAAGACAATCCGAAAAATTTCCTCCGCGGCGATGTACAGCCCGATGGAGGCGATCAGGGGAACAAACGGGGGCTGGGAGAGAATCGGCTGATAGCAGAGTCGGAACAGCGCCATACCCACCAGGCCGGAGATGATCATTGCGCAGGGAATTGCCAGTGCCAGGCTTCCGAAAAAATTGGCCAGTATGCATCCGATATAGGCCCCCAGCGTAAAAACCGCCGCATGAGCCACGTGTAGGATTCTCAGCAGCCCATAGACCAGTGTCAGGCCCAGGGCAATCAGGGCATAAATGCTTCCCTGAACCAGCCCCTGGGCGATGAGTTCAACGATCAGCATGAATGCTATTTCTTTGAAGGCGGGGTCAGGATCGCCGCATCCGTAATGACAGCATACCGGTGAAACACATTGTCCGTGACGATTTGCACCTGAATGTCTTTCTTGACTTCATGCAAATCGTTAAAGGACAAGGTTCCGATGGGTGTGGTAAATGTGCCTCCCGCAATGGCATCCTTTAGCACTTCGCCGCCCTTTCCGCCTGATTTTTTCAGGCCGTCAATCAAAACGCTGGTTGCGGTATATGCCGATGCGGCAACCATATCCGCCCCGAACCCGGCGGATTTTCGAAATTCGGTTAGAAATGTCTGGGTGACAGGCGACTCCGAATCCCGGTCAAGGGACGTGGTCACCAACGTTCCTTCAGCGGCAGGCCCCGCGATCTCGATGAATTTTTCCGAATCATACCCTTCCTGACCGATGATCGGCGCCGTGACGCCACCGGCCCGAAGCTGGCTTACCAGAGGCCCGGCTGTAAAATAATATCCGGATGCATAGATGACTTCGGGGTTGTCATCCTTTATTTTGGAAACCAGTGGACCGAATTGCCGATCCGGAAGACCATATTCATATTCGTTCAGAATTGTAAGGCCGAATTTGGGAGCGGCTTCCTTGAATCCGGTCGTCAGGGCCTGCCCGAAGTCATTCTTGATCGTGACAATGACGACTTTCTTTTTCCCCATATCACTCACCAGTTTGGCTCCGGCCCTTCCCTGGACCTCGCCCATGGTGGCGGTTCGAAACATATAATCTCCGGAAAGTGTAATATCCGGGTGAATGGCATAGGCAACAACATAAGGAATTTTCGCTGCCTGAAAAATGGGAGCTGCAGCACGTGTTGACCCGGAATACGAACCGGATACCGCAGCAATCACCTTATCTTTTTCCACGAGTTTGGTGGCAACCGGGACTGCTTCTTTCGGGGCCGCCTGGTCATCGTAGACGATCAGCTCAATTTTCTCACCGTTAATACCGCCTGTGGCATTTGCCTGAGCCACCGCCAGCTTGGCCCCCTCCAGAGCGGATTTGCCGTCGGACGCCGCAAAACCGGTAAGCGGCGCGTTAAAGCCGATCTTCACATCCGCGCAAACATCCGCCGGGGTAAGCGCCAGCGTTGCGGATAGACCCATAAACAAGAACATTGCCAGTCTTGCCAATAACCGATTCGTCATAATGCCTCCTTTGCGTGATTAACTGTTTCCGAAATTAACATAATCGCCTCTTTTTTTCGATAAAACAATTGATCCAATATCATAATTAAATTGTATTATCCATATATCACATTTTGTTTTCCCGAAAAAATGCCAAAGAAGCGTAGGCCAGGATTTTTCATTGGACCCTGATGCATTTTGAGGACGGGATTCCGATACAGGTAGAGAAGAGAAGGGTCAATTCGTACCCGGACTGGCGTTATAGATGATTCACAATCCCACAATTCGGGATAAATTGCAGCAGGTTCAATTATCTGGATCGATTATTTAGGAACCAGTCCATCAGCTTGTCGAAGTCGGGCGGTTCTTCTTCTTTCGGTGTAACGAGTATTGAGGATTTTGAGTCGGCGGAACCGGATGCCTCTGCGCTCTGCATCTTTTTATCTACTTTTTGAACAGCAGGGTCGACAGGTTCCGGATTCCTGATGGCGTCTGCTTTGTTTGGCGAAGGAACAATTACTTTCGGTTCCCTCAAGGATATAGAGGCCTTGACAACCGCCTCTTCAAAATTTTTGGGCGCCTTATCTTTTGGTGTCTCCCTTACCTCGGACTGCGGTTCAGGAACAGCCACAGGTACTGCGTCACGAACCTTTCCGGAAGACGGACCCTTAACAGAGCCGTGATCCACTGGCTGGATAATACCAGGTAAAACTGCTTCGTCACGCTCCAGACCCACACCTCCCAATGACTTAGGCTGTGTGTCCGCCGGAGGCACAGCAGCGGCGGTCTTTAATTCTGGAGCTGGCGTCACGACCGGGGTTGATATCGGCAACGCCTTGACATCCTTCAACACCGGGGCGCTGACGGATGAGGCCGCCCTGTCAGGACGGACATCATCGCCTTGCCCCTTGACAGTGAGGCCCGGAGATTGCCAGCTTTTCTTCAACGCCGAAAAATCCATACTGCGAATCATGATAAAGCCTGCGATAATCAGTGATAATAACACCAAGGAAGCGCCAATCGTTACCCATTTCACGGAACCCCTGACCGGCTCTCCCTCGATGACGGCTATTACCCCTTTGACCACTTTTTCCGAAACCGGTTTCTTTCCATGTTCAGAGCCGGAGATGAGCGCGTTATCACAGATGATGTTGATTTTCCGCGGGATTCCCAGCGACCGTTTTACGATGAGCTTCAATGCCGCAGGTGTAAAAAGGGTCGTTTCCTTATCCTGCATTCCGGCCTTGGTCAGTCGATGCCGGATATAGCTGAGACTCTCATCCGGGGAAAGTACGGTGATTTTGCCCCGGAGTTGAATGTGCTGCTGAATCTGTTTGAGTTCTTGCTGATTCAGCTTCGCTTCCAGGACCGAATGGCCAACGAGATAAATTTGCAGGAGTTTGCCCTGTGATGTCTCCAGGTTTAAAAGCTTTCCAAGAGCTTCCAGCGTATTGATCGACATGTTCTGTGCTTCTTCGACCACCAGAACCACATTCCGTTTCTGCCTTTGTTCTTCCAGCAGGAACTGGTAAAACGCAACCAACAACTCGGCAACATCATCCGAATGCCTCTCCAGGCCCAGATCCGTGAAAATCATGTTCATCAGAACACCAAAAGTCACGCGGGAATTCAGAATGTAAATCACCTTGTTTTGCTGCTGCCGGCAGTGTTCCAAAAAAGCGCGGACAATGATGGTCTTTCCGACACCGGATTCGCCGGTAAGGACGACTAACCCCATACGCTGCTCAACGCCACGAATCAACAACAACAGCGCTTCGTTATGGGTGGGGCTGAGGTAAAGGAATTCGGGATCGGGCGTAACGTGAAAGGGTTCTTCCTTGAGCCCGTAAAATTGCAGATTCATATAATGCACTTCCCATCTAACATGCCGGCAATGTGCCGTTGCATTACCGGCCGTCGCTGTGGATTGGCGTTAAGTTAAAAGGATTCTTTAACCACTCGCCACACAGGGTTCTCATCCGGAGACGGTTTACTCTTATCTGCGGCAGGTTTGCCCAGAAACTTTCTGACACAGCTGTACTGTTCCCAGCCTTTCAAGGAATAATTGAGGTCCACGTTTTTCCATTTTGGATGACCATGTTGAATCAACCAATCAAGATTCTTCGAAACCAGCAGGGCAAATTTCCCCACAGCATCACAATTAAAGGATTTAAAGTCAAAGGAAACCAGAACCGCTTTGACCGCTGCTGTGTTGACCGCCTGCTTCTGCCACCGGTAGGTATTTTGGGGAATCTCCCCCCTGGGATAGAACTCCAGAATATTCTTATGCGTGATGGGAATCAGCGCCAATCCATCCTTGTCGCTCACATCATCGGCAAACAATTTTACCGGGTAGCCCGCCACATAAAACATGGCATCGATTTTCCCAGACTTCAACTGTGACAGTGCTTCCTCCCGCCCGATGGTGAGCATTTCCCGGGGGGCAATTTCAGAAAGCTCAAAAAGGAGTTTGGCGGTAAGATAGGTGCCGCTTCCTTCTTCTCCAATCGCCACCCTTTTGTCGGCCAGTCCGTCAAAATCGGCGATATCGCTCCGGCCCAGCAGATGGATTTCTTCATTGTACAACGGAAAAACCATCTTGATCTTCTTGGCTATTCTCTTGAGTTCGGGATCTGATTGGAGACGTCCCACAAAAGCGAGCACATCGGACTGAACAATCCCCATCTGGATACCGGGTCTTTTGTAAACAGCAAAGATATTTTCAATGGAACCATTGGATGGATAAACGTTTAAAGAAACGCCGTTGTTTGCCATAAGTTGCTGCAGATTCAAGCCGAATTGATAATATGTGCCTTTTTCCCCACCCGTGATTATCCCCAACTCGGCCCCGATACATGCATTTGACATGATCACGTTAATTACGAGAATAATTAAGCATTTCTTATAGATATTCCACATGATACGCCTCCAATACGGGTTATTCATATTATGAAATCAATTTTCCGGAAAAATATCTGAATACAAGATGAGAGAATAAAATTGGAAGATCATCGGACAGTTTTTTCGCACGGTATCCATTCTTTCAGCACTATAACACCCCTCAACATGTCAGTTGCTGGTTGTCTATCTTATGCATAACAGATTATTTAAATGGATTGTATCCCAGTATGAAATTCAAGGTATTAAGTCAATAATTAATTCTTCAGACCAACACACCCGATTCCCGTATTTTACGAATATTTTGCTGAGCTGAAGAGGAATTTTTCGCAAACTGACAAGACATGTAAAATCCCAAGTAGTGATCCGATCCCTGTCTGTGGTTTATCAACGGCGAAAAGCGGTTTCCCATTTTGGCTGGATTATCATGTGATCCTATGGTAACAGTTAAGGTGGTTAGCATATGTTTCAGAGGAGGTTTGTTTGAAAATCATTATCGTAGGCGCCGGTGAGGTCGGATTTCATACTGCCCAGAGGCTGACAATCGAAAACCAAGAAGTGGTCGTGATCGACAAACAGCCGGAAGCGTTAAAACGATTTGTTAACCTGCTGGATGTTCAGACCATCTGTGGTTCTGGCAGCAGCCCGCGTATTCTGGAAGAAGCCGGCGCCGCCCGTGCGGAAATGTTTCTGGCCGTAACCGACAGTGACGAAACAAATCTTGTCGCCTGTCTGTTCGCGGAATCTATCGGCCCGGGAATTAAGAAGCTGGCGCGAATTCGTGATGATGAATATTTTCACTACAATCCCGAATTGACACCACGACTGCTGAATATCGACACCATCATCAATCCGGAAAATGAGCTGATCAAATCCGTGATACATTCACTGGCTGTTCCCGGAGCGGAACATATCAGTGATTTTGCCGATGGCAACATCAAGCTGATTGGTTTTCGCATTGAAAAAGGCAGCCCGGTAATCGGCATTCGGCTGCTTGAACTGCGAAAAAAAATAGGTGGCCTACGATTTATTGTTGCGGCAATATTTCGAAACGACCGCTTGATCATCCCTTTCGGGAACGATAAAGTCAAAGCCTTCGATCTGGTCTATTTCGTATGTGAAACTAAGGAATTGAAACCGGTTCTGAAAATTTTCGGCAGCCGAACCGAACAAGTTCATTACATCCTCATTGTCGGTGGCGGCAATATCGGTTTAAAAATAGCCAAGGAAATTGAAAAGCGTCACTATCATCTTCGCATCATCGAGTCCAACCTGGAGCGGTGTCAGTATCTTGCGGAAAATCTGCACAGCACAATTGTTCTTCACGGCGATGGAACGGATAAAACCCTTTTAGAGGAAGAAAACATTCGGGATATGGATATGGTTATTTCTGTGACCGGAAACGAGGAAACCAATTTTCTCATATCCCTTCTGGTTAAAAACATGGGCGCAAAAAGAACCATGACGCGAATCAACAAGTTCGCCTATATGCCGATTATCAGCGATATCGGGTTGGGAAATATCCTTAGTCCCAGACTTTCAGCAATCAACAGTATCGTTCAGCATGTCAGGCGCGGTAAAATTCTGTCCTCAGTCTCACTCAAAGGTGAAGATGCGGAAGTCCTGGAAGCGGTTGCACAGGAAGACTCCGGCATCGTCGGAACCCCCTTGAAAGCCTTGCGTTTCCCAAAAGGCGCCATCGTCCTTGCAGTGACTCGTGGAAAAGTCAGTATCATTCCAGACGGCAGCACGGTAATCGAACCAAACGACCGCATCGTGATTTTATCAACCAGACAGAATATTCCAAGAGTCGAACGTGAGTTGACGGTCAAACTGGAGAATATCTGAATGCGATGGCATTATGTGATGCGATCCGTGGGGGCAATAGCAGTTTGTATCGGCATGACCATGCTGTTTCCCCTGGCATTCTCATTGTATTATGACGATGGAAGCGCATGGCCTCTGATTCAGTCCATGATGATCACCACAGGTGCCGGGTTGGTATGTTTTCTCACTTTCAGGCGTTTCAATCAACCCTATATGAGTCATCGAACCGCCATGGCCATCGTTACCATCGGCTGGATAGCCGCTACCGTGATCGGCGCCCTCCCCTTCTTTCTATCCGAAACATTTGCCTCATTTACCGATTGCATATTTGAATCCATTTCCGGCTTCAGCACCACCGGTTCATCGGTTCTGACCGATATTGAACGTGTTTCCAAAGGAATCCTCATGTGGCGAAGCCTGACCCACTGGCTAGGAGGCATGGGAATCATTGTTCTGTCATTGGCCATTCTGCCCTTTCTCGGACTGGGCGGCATGCAACTTTACAAGGCGGAGGCGCCGGGACCAACCCCGGATAAACTGACGCCGCGAATACGAGATACGGCATCGGCCCTCTGGCGGGTATATCTTTTGTTCACGTTTGTAATGATCTTGCTGCTGATGTGCGGCGGGATGAATCTCTTTGATGCTATCTGCCATACGTTCGGCACGCTGGCAACGGGCGGTTTCTCCACGAAAAATTTATCAATAACATTCTATCACAGCGCATACATCGACGCTGTCATTACGATTTTCATGCTCCTGGCCGGAATCAATTTTTCACTGCACTATCAAATGCTTTCCGGCAAACCCCGGTTCGCGCTCAGGGATCCCGAGCTTCGTTTTTTTCTATCGGTCGTAGCAGTATTGATTCTGTTAACTACATTTGCGATGTATCAAACAACATATCACAGCTTGAGCCAGGCATTCCGATATGCCGCATTTCAGGTTTCATCCATCATCACCACAACCGGATATGCCACGGCGGATTTTGAAAACTGGCCGGTATTTCCGCAGTGCATGCTGCTGTTCTGCATGTTTTTGGGGCCTAGTGCCGGATCGACCGGAGGGGGCATGAAATGCATGCGCATCATGCTGTTATTAAAACACAGCTATCTGGAATTGTTTCGCATGATCCATCCCCATGCTGTGACGCAACTCAAATTCGGAAAACGGCTGGTAAGCGATGATATCATCAGAGGCATATGGGGATTTTTTATCATTTATCTCGGGCTGTTCATTTTGTCCTCACTGGTGCTGACAGCCCTGGGAATAGACATGGTCACTTCTTTTTCAGCGGTCGCCGCCTGTATCGGCAACATCGGTCCGGGTCTCGGATCGGTCGGTCCGAGAGAGAACTTTGCCCATCTCCCCCTTCTGGCCAAATGGGTGTTAAGCTTCTGCATGCTTCTTGGCAGGCTGGAGATCTATACCGTCATTATCCTGTTCGTTCCTGAATTCTGGAGGAAATGACGACATTCATATCAGATAGTTGTTTCGGCAATCTTTGCCGGAAACACATCAGCAGGATTGCGGAAGCCATAAACATTCAATGAGAGATTCGATAAAGGCGATAATTTTCCTGTATCAATCAATACCCAGATAGGCTTTTTGTACCATCTCATTGCGTTTGAGGTTGGCGGCCGTGTCGCTGACGACGATCTCGCCGTTCTGGAGTACATAGCCTCGGTGCGCAATGGAAAGGGCCATCAGCGCATTCTGTTCCACCAGCAGGATGGTTGTGCCCTTGTCGTTCAAGGCCTTGATAATGTCGAAGATCAGTTCCACCAGAAGCGGTGCGAGCCCCATGGACGGCTCGTCAAGCATCAAAAGTCGCGGATTCATCATCAGACCGCGGGCAATAGCGAGCATCTGTTGTTCGCCGCCCGAAAGTGTGCCGCCATACTGGCCGATCCGTTCTTTAAGGCGCGGAAACATTTCAAACCCGTAATCCATCCGGCGTTCGATCTCTTTCGGGTCATTCACGGTGAACGCACCCATCTCGAGGTTCTCCTGCACCGTCAGTTTCGGAAAAATCCCCCGGCCCTCGGGCACGTGCCCGAGGCCAGCAAGGACAATGGCGTGCGGTTTCAGATGGGAGATGTCTTTTTCGCCAAGCAGAATCTTGCCTTGTTTGGGGTGGATCAGTCCGGAGATGGTCCGTAACGTCGTGCTCTTGCCGGCGCCGTTCGAGCCGATCAGCGTCACGATCTCGCCCTTGTTGACCTCAACCGAAATCCCCTTGAGCGCATGGATATGACCATAGAAACTGTGAATATCATGAAGGGATAAGAGGCTCATGCGATCTTCTCCTCATGTTGTCCGGCAACGGCTCCCCTTCCCAGATACGCTTCGATGACCCGAGCGTCGGAACGGATTTCATTCGGCGTCCCTTCGGCGATTTTCTCGCCGTAATCCATAACGCAAATATGCTCTGAAATATTCATGACCACGCGCATGTCGTGCTCGATGAGCAGAATCGTGATGCCCTTTTCATCGCGGATGCGGCGAAACAAGCGGGTAACATCCTCGGTTTCCTGCGGGTTCATGCCGGCAGCAGGCTCGTCGAGAAGCAGCATGAGCGGATCGGCCGCCATAGCCCGTGCGATCTCCAACCGGCGCTGGCCGCCATAGGGCAGGTTCTTGGCAAGTTCGTTTCCGACGCCTGTCAGGCCCACATATGTCATCAGTTCCTCGGCTTTTTGTTCCGATTCCTTTTCTTCTCTTTTAAAAAATGGCAGATGAAAAAGGGTGTCGAGGGGCGACTGCTTCAGATGGACATGCATGCCGACCAGAATATTCTCGATGACCGACATATTGCTGAAAAGGCGGATATTCTGGAAAGTCCGTGCAATTCCGCGTGAGGCGATCTGATCCGGTCGCAGTCCGCGCAAAGATTTGCCGTTGAAGGTGATCTGTCCTTCATCCGGATGGTAGATACCGGTCAAGGTATTAAAAAATGTAGTTTTACCAGCTCCGTTCGGACCGATGATGCTGACAATCCGACCCGGATCCAGGTTGAAGTTGACCTTGTTGACGGCGGTCAGCCCGCCAAAACGTTTTACAATGTTGACTGTTTCAAGTAGTGCCATGTTCTTATCGTCTTATTCCCCGTTCTCGTCATCGTCGGAAGCAAGTTCACGTTTACGGCGCTGGGACGGGATCAGGCCCTCCGGTCGAAAGATCATCATCAGAATCAGAATGAGCCCAAAGAGCAGTCGCTGGTATTTGGCCGGATCCAGTTGGGTGGACAGGCTGGACCATGCAAAGTTGATGATGGGAATGACCGCATCGCTCTGGCGAAGCTGGCTCAAATACAAAGAAAGGCCCTGGAGAACCTGCAGGTTCAGGATGGTTACCGTGGCCGCACCCAGGATCACGCCTGGGATGCTGCCGGAACCGCCCAGGATAACCATCGACAGAACCCCGATAGACTGCATGAATGAGAAGGATTCCGGACTGATGAAGGTCCGGCTTCCCGCAAGCAGAACGCCCATGACCCCGGCAAAAGAGGCGCCGACGGCAAACGCGGCCAGCTTCATTCTTACCAGCGGAACACCCATTGCAATGGCCGCGGTCTCGTCTTCACGGATTGCGGTCCAGGCCCGGCCGATTTTCGAATCATCCAGACGCCGGGTCACAAAGACAATGACAATAATAACCGCCAGTGCAAGCAGGTAGAACATGACGTTGTACATATCGGCGGTGGTGACTGCGTGCCCGACAACGCCGCCGAACAGTTTGTTGAAGCCGTCAACCGCCGCCTGCGGCATGGTGGGACGCTGGATCGGGGTAATCCCCTGGGGGCCGTTGGTGAAATTGAGCGGTTTATCCAGATTGTTTGCCAGTACGCGGATCACCTCTCCAAAGCCAAGGGTCACAATGGCCAGATAGTCGCCGCGCAGCCTCAGAACCGGCGTGCCGAGCAGAATGCCGGTAACCGCAGCGACAAGGATTGCGGCAAACATGAACAGATAAAAGGCGTCTCCGGGAAGCAGAAACGGCAGATTGGACGGCTGGGTTCCCGGCGCAAAGTGTAGAACATAATATTGCTGGGAGCCGAAAAAAGCCCACAGGTAGGCCCCGACTGCATAAAATGCCACATATCCGAGATCGAGCAGACCGGCAAATCCGACCACGATATTCAGGCCCAGGGCAAGGGCTGCAAACACGCTGATCTGGAAGATCACCTCAAGATAGAAGATATTCCGGACTCCGACCACCGGGAAAATAAATAATGTCAGAACGACACCGACGATCATCTTGAAGCGGCGATCCGTCTTGAAATAATACAGTGTGAAAAACGAGGTGATCAGCACCAGAAAGGCAAGATTCGAGCGCGGACTGGTATAGACAAGGGCGGTACCCAGAACCATATGGGCCAGTATCATGATGTGCGGATATATCCCCTGTTCCAGTCTTTTGATGATGTCTTTAAAGAAGTTTAAGATCATCTTGCTCCTCCTTAGGCCTTCTGGGCCACGTTTGCGCCCATGAGTCCCTGGGGGCGGAAAATGAGCACCAGTATCAGGATACTGAAGGCAAAGATGTCCTTGTATTCGGTGCCGGCCGCACCCATGGTAAAAACACCCATATAGGAGCCGGCATAGGTTTCCAGCATGCCGAGAACGATGCCGCCAAGAAGCGCCCCGGTCATGTTGCCGATACCACCCAGTACCGCGGCAGTAAAAGCTTTGAGGCCGGGGAAAAATCCGACGAAGGCGTCGATCCGGGTAAATTTCAGGGCATATAAAACACCCGCGGCCCCACCCAGCATACCACCGACCAGAAATGTGAGCGAGATGATCCGGTTCACATCAATACCCATCAGGCTGGCAGTCGGATGGTCCTGGGCAACCGCGCGAATGGCCTTGCCGACCTTTGTCGCATTGACCAGATAGTTCAGCGCCATCAGCATCAGAACCGCCGAAACAATAACAATGATCGATTTGATTGACACGCCGAGGGTGATATTGGTTGCCCCCATGGACATTTTTCCAAGGATTACGCGACGATCGAAATTCCCGAAAGTGGGAAAAATCCTGTTGAACTGTCCGGTTGTCAGACTTTCCACGAGACGGATCATATCCTGCAACAAAAATGATACACCGATTGCAGAAATCAGCGGCACCAGGCGTGAGGCATGACGCAGCGGTCTATATGCCACGCGCTCCACGGCGACAGCCAGCCCACCTGCTACCAACATGCCGCCGATGATAGCCAGAATCAGATACACATAAGCCATGACCAGAGATGCGCCTGCCAGAATTCCGAATTTATCGAGTGCAATCAGTATTTCTACCCCGACAAACGCGCCGACAGCAAAAATTTCACTGTGTGCGAAGTTGATAAATTCCAGAACACCGTACACCATGGTGTAACCCAGGGCGATGGCGGCATAGACAAAGCCGATCGTCAGTCCATCTATCGCCACCTGGGGAAGATTGACCAGGGTATAGGTATAGAGCGTGACGTTCATCCGTCCAAAAAGTGTCTGTCCTACCACGGTCTTGTCCAGAATCAGGGCCAGAACCAGGACGATGGCTGATAGAACGACCGTGGTGCCCAATGAAAAAAAGACCATCTGGCCCAGTGGACGCATCAACTCATTGACGTTGATTGATTTAATAAACCGTTTCATATGTGAACCCGATAAAAAATCTTCCGGCACCCTTCATGAACAGGAAAGGGGCCGGAAGGGGTGACTGGGAAGGATTATTTCGGCGGAGCGATATCGAGGGTCTCAACGACCGGGTTATCGTTCCATTTTGCAGGATCAGCAGTGGCGACTTTGATCACGAAATATTTTGCAACCGTCGGATCGCCGATGCCGTTAAAGGTAAACGTTCCGGTAATGCCGGAGTAGTCCTTCAAAGCGCGGATTGCCTTGGTAACTTCCGCTCGGGTCGGGACCTTGTTGCCGTTCGCTTTGGCGGCGGCCTCGATGGCTTTCAGACAGATGGCCATTGAATCATAACCCTGGGCCGCAAAAGGTTGCGGTGCAGCATTGTATTTGGCTTTGAAGTCAGCGACAAATTTGGCGGTACCGGGATAAATGGTGGCAGGGCCGGATACGGTGGAGTAAAAAGTTCCGCCACCGTCAAGCAGTGTCTGTCCGCCGATCTTAACCGCATCGGAAGAGTCAAAACCATCATCGCTCAGGAACATGCCCATGTATCCTTTTTCACGGGCCTGTTTGAACAGGACGGCAGCCTGGGAATACATGCCGCCGAAGTAAACCAGATCGGGGTTACCGGCAAGGATCGGGGAGAGCAGCGGATCGAAATTGGCTTTCTCTTCTGTGCCTTCAAAACCCTGAACTTTCATGCCTTTTTCCTCGGCTCTTTTTTTGAAGAACTCGGCAATGCCCTGTCCGTAAGCCGTTTTGTCATGGACAACAAAGACGCTCTTTGCTTTTTTTCCAGCGGCAAAGTCGGCACCGACAACCCCTTGAACGTCATCGCGACCGACGATACGGTTGACTTCCATATAGCCGCGGGTGGTGACCTTCGGGTTGGTGTTGGCAGGAGAAACATTAGCCAGGCCGGAGGTGTGATAAACTTCAGAGGACGGAATCTGGACGCCGGAATTGTAATGCCCGACGACAGCCAGAATTGCAGGATCGGAGACGATACGTTTGGCATTGGCGACACCGGCGTCGGGATTGGCCTGATCATCAAACGGGGCCAGTTCGACCTTGATTCCCATTTTTGCCAGTGGTCCGCCCAATTGCTCGAGAGCCATCTCGGCGCCACGTTTGATATCAACACCGACAACGGACTGGTCACCGGAGAGCGGTGACTGGGTAGCAATCTTGATGACCTGATCGGCAGCAGCAACAGAGCCGCTGATGACCATTCCTACTGCGATTAGTAACGATAAAACAACCAATAAGCGTTTAGTCATACTCCTTCCTCCTTTGTATTCAATTAGTCGGTTCAAACATCCCAAAAAATACTTCCCGCAAGTAACGTTCCTGGACAGTGATGCATACCCATTCGATTCGAAAAAGTCAAGCAGAGTCACCGCTATTGTTCAAAAAATATCTGAGGTTTTTTGAATAAAATCCAAACCGATGGTCATGAGAGAAATTAAAATGGATGGATGTGATAGAATACATGGATCCGGGCTGACTTATTCAATTGACAAATTCTGACCTGTTCTGCAACACCGCAATAATCTGTTTTCCCACCGCCTCGATCTGCCAGGTTTTAATTCCCTCAATGTCGTAAAGCGCTTCAAGTTGTTGCGGGTTTTTCTGAGAAATGGCGGTAATCAGCGCATTGTTACACAAAAGACCCGGTTCGATCTCCAGATAAGTTGCAGCAGATTCGCGCCATTTTTTAAGTACCGCTATTCGTGCTGAAATTTGCGCATCCGGAATCGGTTCATGGCTTCTGGGATAGACAGGCAGGAGTGAAGGATCAATTCCCATGGCAGCGTGAATGGTATTCAGCACCTGTTGGCCGTAACGATTGAGCTGTTTGATACTCAATACCTCGAGCCTTTTCAGATGTTCCATATCCCGGGGTTTTTCGATTGCCAGTTTCAGCAGTACATGATTGTGAATGACCTGATAAAGCGGCCTGTCGATTTTTCTGGCAATTGATTCCCGGAACTCCAGAAGTGCTTCCAGAACTGCAAGCGATCTTCGGCCGAGTCTGCCTGCACCCTTGAATTTCAAATAACGGGGATCGCGGTTCGGCGGCAGGGTCCGGACAAGGCTCTGAATTTCGCATTCCTGAAGAAACCAGTCCAGGCGACCGGTTTCGATCAATCTTTCTTCGAGTTTTCTGGATAATGCATTCAGATAAATAGCGTCTTGTGAGGCGTACGCCAGCATATCCTCGGGCAGGGGTCTTTGCGACCAGTCTTTTTTCTGGAATTTCTTTTCAAGCCGGATATTAAAAAATAAATTCAGTACAGCATCGAGTCCGGTAAATTGCATCCCAAGAAAACGGCAAGCCAGTTGGGTATCGAAAAGATTTATTACCTCAATGGAAAAATCTTTGTACAGGCAGCGGATGTCATAATCCGACCCATGAAACACTTTCCGGATATCGGGGTTTGCAAAAAACGGTTTAAGCGGTGAAAGACCACCGGTCTGAAGCGGATCAACCAGAAAGCATGCACGCGGGGTTGCAATCTGAACCAGACAGACCTTTTCCTGATAATGAAACAAGGAATCGGCTTCAAGATCAACACCAACAATTTCTTCGTTTTCCAGTATGCCGGCTGTTCTTACAAGGTCCTGAAGGGTCGTAATGTTTTGATGCTGGATTTTGATGAATTGATGAATCGTCGTTTTCCTTTTGTTAAAAACAATCACAAAAACAGGAATATCAGTTACACATGCGCATAACGAAATTTGAAAAAATGCCTCAAAACTCATAACACGCAATTATAAGCTGTGGGTATCTGGTTGATACCAGATCATTTCAGTTTTATATTTAATTTGATTTAAATTTCGAATTGCTATTCATGCCTAAATTACAAACCGATTTTGGGTTCGATGTCTTTAACAGTGCATTCAACTGTAATTTTATCCTTGTAACCCGGAGCCACTTTAAGTGAGGCCGGGCTTAACGCCAGATTAACAATGACGGTTCTGGAAGACTGAATCGACTCCAGTGGAATTTTTTCAGTATAGACAGTGGTGATATTTTTCAACAACTGTCTGCCACCAATGATCTGTACCACACTTGGATCTATCTTGACTTTCTCCATTCTCAGATTTTCCGGCAATTTTCCGGTCCAGTCCACCTGAACCGGCAGATCTTTTTTATCCGGAACATCCAACGTGACATCCACAACAGCCGGCGTAAAACTTTTTATGAAAATGCCAGGTGGCAGGGAAATATTTTCGTTTGTGATGGTATAAATATTCTGCCCGATAACCGATTTGCCCAGATCAATCTTTACCCGCACGTGATCCGGCCTAAGGGCTCTCATCAAGGGGCCGGAACCGCCAAGTTGTATTTTGATGCTGTTTACGGAGGCATCGAGAATTTCCATGCCGGGGTTCCGGTTCATATACTCTATCGGCACTTCAAATGTCACCAGGGAGTCCAGGCCTCTGGTAATCGTTAACCATACACTGGTAATCAAAACAACGGCAACCATGGCGGCAATACGAAGTTCGATTTTTTCCTTTTTCTGTCTGGACGGATCTTCGATGGCCAGCCCAAGATGCTTCTGGAGTTGTTTTTCCAGATCGTCTTTTTTCAACACCGGCGTAATCGTTGATCCTTTAACGATCTGTATGGTTCCGCGCTCCTCGGAAACCACCACGATCAGCGAATCCGTTGCTTCAGCCAATCCCACCGCGGCACGGTGGCGGGTGCCATAATAGGAAGGCAATTCCTGACGGTGAGACAGGGGGAGAATGACCCCGACCTCACGAATGCGATCACCTTCGATAACAATGGCTCCATCGTGAACCGGATTGTCTTCCCAGAAAATACTGGTGATCATTTCTTTTGAAATGACACCATCCCAGAGGACGCCGTTTTGTACCATTTCATTGATGTCTTCCTTGCCGGGAAAAACAATCAAGGCGCCAATTCGCTTTCTGGCCAGATCCATGACACTGTCCGCGATGATCTGAACAGGAGTATGGAAAGACTGTTGCGGAAGCCCCCAGAACAACGCCTTGATGTTCTTGACTTGAAGAACATTGCGGATTTCGTTTCTAAACACGACAATAATGACTAACGCAGCAACGGCTGTAATACCCTGAATGACCCAGCTTGTCACGATCAGGCCGATTGAAACAGCAATGCGCTGAAAGATCCACAAAAAAGCGAGTCCGATAAGTATCCGAAATGCATTTGTAATTCTGAATATGACATAACAGCGGAAGAGGATATAACTGTTCAAGGTGATATCCACAACATCCTGCCATCGAATACTCTGGAGAAAAATCAGAAAACCATCCATAACCCTTATTCCGTAACGCTGAATCGAAGAATCTGAAGAATTCGTCCTTCCGAATCGGTGATTTCTACCCGCCAGGGACCTTTATCCGATTCCCGAAGCTGAATGGCGCTGTATGTCGTCCAACGGGGCGGCATCAGCGAAAGTTTGACAGTTGTGCTGAGGTTGTCCCGGTTGTACCAGTTATGTGTAATAAATGTCCTTTCAGGTACAGGGTCGAACAGGGTATAGCAGAAAACCCTGCCGATGCCGATAGGAAATACAACGCCTTCGAACTGCGGTTGTCGATCCTGGACTTCCTCACACATGACTGCAGTGGCTAAGATCGGTTTCTCCGCCGCCGCAGCCCTGCTAAGATGTCCTTTGTCACAAAAGGCACCAACGCACAGAAGGATGGCGGCGATAACTATGACCTTCTTCCATTTTATAAAATTCACCATGTTGACTCCATAATTGTTGTGTAAATACAGCTGGATAAAATTTTCCGGTTGTCTCAACCCGGTTATCCTCTTGCTTTGGATATCCGGAGAAACCCATCACGGGATAATTGCTCTGCACCAAAGCCGAAAAACATCTCCAATACAATCTGCAAAATCCAGCATGGGCTCTTGAAATAAAGCGGGAATGGCATCGATATTGAAAATGGAAAGAACTGATAAACCGGAGATAGGATGAGATTTTTCATGGTAACATGTCAATACGTCATTATTTTACAGTTTTAATTCTGTATGAAAACCACGGGATAGTCAAGAACGAAAGCTGCGAAATATCAATTGCAAAATCGGATGCATTTTCCTATCATCTTCCAGATCGCATTCTTAATCCGCAAGGGGCGGCGGCGCCTGCAGGATTTTTTTGTTTGCCGCAAACAAAGACCGGTTCCCTGAATAATTACTTTAAGCCTGGGAGTAATGGATTATCATGACCCATACCAGTAACATCTTTGATTTTCATACTGTCATAGACCGCCGAAACACGGCCAGTCTGAAATGGGACAAATACAAAGGCCGCGACATTCTTCCCTTATGGGTCGCGGACATGGATTTCAAATCTCCCCCGTCAGTTCTGAAGGCTCTCCAGGATAGGGTTGAACATGGCATTTTCGGCTATGCCGTTACGCCGGAAGCGCTTATCGATATTACCGTTTCAATGCTTTTTGAGCAATATGAATGGCAGGTTCATCCGGACTGGCTGGTCTGGCTTCCCGGACTTGTCACCGGTTTGAACGTCACCTGCAGGGCTGTTGGAAGTCCCGGCGATGATGTTTTGACAGCCATACCCGTCTATCCGCCATTTTTGTCTGCACCCCTTCATTTTCAGCAAAATATTGTAACGGTGCCGCTGGAATCCCGTGATGGAAGATGGGAATTTGATTTTGATAGTCTGGAAAACGCCATCACTCCAAAAACCCGGCTTTTTATGCTTTGCAATCCTCACAACCCTGTCGGCAGGGTATTTACACGGGATGAACTGCTTCGAATCGCCGCAATCTGCGAAAAACATGATCTGATAATCTGCTCCGACGAAATTCATTGCGGTATGATTCTGGATTCGGATAAATTTCACATCCCCTTTGCCGTATTGGGAAAAGAGCTCCAGGATCGGACCATCACTTTGATGGCGCCCAGCAAAACTTACAACATTGCCGGACTGGGTTGCTCCTTTGCCGTCATTTCAAATGCGCAGCTCCGCCGGAGCTTTGTTGCAGGCAATGGCCGGCATCGTCCCCCGAGTAAATGTTCTGGCCAACACCGCGGCCTTGGCCGCCTATCAGGATACCAGCCAGTGGCTGAATCAGTTGTTAGACTGCCTGAGAGACAACAGGGACCGTGTGTTCTCGTCCGTATCTCAAATGAAAGGTTTTTCCATTTGCCATACGGAAGCAACCTATCTTTCCTGGATCGATGCACGGAAATCCGGTTTGGCTGATCCCGCGGTTTTTTTTGAAAATGCCGGTGTCGGACTGTCCGATGGTGCGGAATTCGGTACCCCCGGATTTCTGCGCTTGAATTTCGGGTGTCCCCGGGCTACATTGGATGAAGCCCTTGAACGAATGAAATCAGCATTACAGGGCAAGAGATAACGATTTCAGTGACTGAGATGGACAAAAAGGGCTAACAAAATAAATTCGAATATCTAAATCCGAAATCGAAAAAAATTCAAAATTCTATTTTCAAAATAACCGAGACCATCCGTTTGGTCACAAACGCTTTTGACTTTTTGTATTTGATCATTGTTTCGGATTTCGTGCTTCGAATTTTGAATTTTGATTAAAAAGGTCTGTTTCTGAATGCAGCTTGATACGCTTATCGTAAATGCCATGCTCGTTACGGTTAACCCGGATTTTGAGATCATCAAAAATGGTTGGGTGGGTATAAAGGACAGGCGAATCGTTATGGTTCAATCCCACCAAACGGATTTACCGCTTCCGAATGCCATTGAAACCGTTGACGCCGAAGGCGGCATCGTGATGCCGGGACTGGTGAACACCCATACCCATCTTCCCATGACATTGTTTCGCGGCCTGGCTGATGATCTTCCACTGATGACATGGCTGAATGATCATATTTTCCCGGCTGAAGCCAACTTCATCCAGCCTGAATTTGTTTACACGGCTACGCTCCTGGCCTGCGCCGAGCTGCTGCTGTCCGGAACCACAACCTGCTGCGACGGATATTTTTTCGAACACGATTGCGCGCAGGCTGTTTCGCTGTCCGGATTAAGAGCTGTATTGGGCCAGGGCGTAATTGACTATCCGGCGCCCGGCGTTCCGGATCCATCCGAAAACACCACAGCTGCAAGCAATTTCATTCATCGCTGGCAAAACGTGACCCCGCTGATCCAGCCGTCTATTTTCTGTCATTCTCCCTATTCCTGTTCGGAGAAAACTCTTCGGAAGGCAAAGAACATCGCCCATTCCACCGGTGCATTATTTCAGATTCACGCTGCTGAAACCAGGTTCGAATACGATTTAATTAAAGAACGCCACCGTATGAGTCCCATTGGCTATCTCAACAGTCTGAACATTCTGGATGCCCGCACCATGCTGGTTCATGCAATCTGTCTGGATGATATGGATATCGACATTGTCGCCCGGTCTGGGGCATCCATCTCCCATACTCCGGAAAGCGCGATGAAACTGGGATCCGGCATTGCCAGAATTCCGGAATTCTTACAGGCAAATATCCGTGTGGGACTGGGAACCGATGGCTGCGCCAGCAACAATAACCAGGACATGTTTCAGGAAATGGACATGGCCGCAAAACTCCATAAGGTTTCAACCCTGAACCCCCAGGCCATGCAGTCCCGAACCGTCCTGGAGATGGCCACCATCGGCGGGGCCAGGGCCATCGGTCTGGATCATACCGTCGGCTCACTGGAACCGGGAAAACTGGCCGACATCATCATTCTGGATACACATGCCCCGCACCTGACCCCCCTGTATCACCCGGAGTCCCACATCGTATATGCGGCAAATGGCTCGGATGTGCGGGACGTGATGGTCAACGGGAAATGGCAGGTGAAAAACCGCAGGCTCGTTTCCCTGAATCTTGGCGAAATTCTCGATCAGGCACGGGCCGAAGGAAACCGCATTCAACACTGGAGAACCCGCCGTGAAAAGATATGACATCATCCCGTACGCCAGAGGAGACAAACCAGTTGACCTGCTGTTGACGGATGCAAAAATCATCAATGTATTTTCCGGAGAAATTGTTGAAGACAGCATAGCCATTGCCGGCGGGCGAATAGTCGGTATCGGAGACTATCAAGCTGAGCAAATCAGAGATTTATCAGGGCGATTTGTGTCCCCGGGATTTATTGATTCCCATGTTCATATTGAAAGTTCCATGTCCTGCGTGTCTCAATTTGCCCGTGCCGTTGTTCCGCACGGCACGACAACCGTCGTGGCGGATCCCCATGAAATCGCCAATGTCCTGGGAGCTCTGGGTATTGAGTACATGCTGAAATCCGCTGAGAATCAGCCCATGAACGTCTATTACTCCCTGTCTTCCTGCGTTCCTGCCACCCTCATGGAAACATCGGGCGCACGGCTGGACGCGGTTGACCTGATTCCCCTGATGAGTCACGACAGAATTGTGGCGCTGGCCGAAATGATGAATTATCCCGGCGTGATTCATGGCGAGCCGGACGTTCTTTCCAAAATCAAACTGGCCAGACAATACCGCAAACCGGTGGATGGCCACTGCCCCGGTCTTTCCGGTAAAGAGCTGAATGCCTATATCGCCTCCGGCATATCCAGCGATCATGAATGCACCACAGCAGACGAAGCCCGTGAAAAACTCACGGCCGGCATGCATATCTTCATCCGCCAGGGAACCGGCGCCAGGAATTTGAAGGACCTATTGCCTGTCATCACTCCGAAGACTTATCACCGCATGATGTGGTGTACGGATGATCGGGATCCCCATGATCTGCTCAGCGAAGGTCACATTGATTCCATGGTTCGAATAGCCATCGCCTCCGGGTTGGATCCGGTTCAGGCAATTCAAATGGCAACCCTCAATCCGGCTGAATATTTCGGACTTTACCACCTCGGCGCCATCGCTCCGGGCAGGCAGGCTGATCTGGTGGTGTTTTCCGATCTGGATGCCCCGGTGATCGAGCAAGTATACTGCAATGGCTTATGCGTTGCCGAAAACGGCGCCATGGCGCCCGACATCTCCATTCCGGAAACACTCGCACTTCCGCGGTCCGTGAGAGTCACCCTTAAAACCCTTGATTTTTCCATTCCCCTGGCCGGAAACCGCATTCGGGTGATCGAAATTGTTCCGGATCAACTGATCACGGGATTGAAGGTCGCGACGCCAACCGTATTCGAAAATACCGTGATCTCAGATCCGGACCGGGATATCCTGAAAATCGCCGCCGTGGAACGGCACAGTGGATCGGGAAAAATCGGTAAGGGATTCGTGAAAGGATTCGGGCTTAAGCAGGGGGCCATTGCTTCCAGCGTTGCCCATGATTCCCACAACATCATCGTGGTAGGGGTCACCGATGAAGACATGAAGACGGCTGTTAAAGCCGTTGTTCTCATGGGAGGCGGCCTGGCCGTGGTATCCGGCGGCAGGCCCATCGCAAAACTTTCTCTTCCCATAGCCGGCCTGATGTCTCCGGAACCGGTTCATGCCGTACGGAACCATCTTGATCGCCTGCTGGCCTGCGCCCGTGAAATCGGCTCAACCCTTCAAAACCCCTTTATGACCCTTTCTTTTATGTCGTTACCGGTTATCCCCGAACTGAAGATCACCGACAAAGGACTGGTGGATGTCCGGCGGTTTGAAATCGTGCCTTTGTTTGTATGACGCGGATCCCCGTTTACTCACCCAGGCACTGATCGCCTATGCGCCAGCCTCGGAATTTTCCCACTTGCTGAGTGAAGCCCGAGCCGCAATCAATTTTTTATATATCCTGGCCAGCTTTTCCGCGTCTCCTTTTCTGGATGCTTTAAACAGATCTCCCTCGAGTTCAGCGACTTCGAGACGGATGTAATAGTCCAGCATTTCCTTGAGATGCGCCAAAACGATCTTGCCGGTCAGAAGGGGATGGTTATTGGTGACATTCGCATCAGGAAACTGCAACCCGTGCTCCAGTTCAACCTCCAGGCCTTGCTGAAACCACTCCACCGGAATCTGCAGCGCTTCAGATCCCACGGCGGATTGAATAATCCTGGCCTCTTCGTCCTGCACCTTCGTTTCGGTTAATTTGGTCCAGTCCCGAATACCAAGCTCCTGACAAGCGCGCATGAACTTCTTCTTTTGTAATAAAATCTGCAACAGCCATATTCCCTCCTGATTCGCCATGATTATAATTTTCTGTTTGAAATCAACTTCTCATGTGTAACTACAGAATTGCTGAAATTTGTCAAAGTATTTTACATGATTTTCGCTGAATCTAAAATAATGCTTGGCAAATCTTAAGCGATGTGCGATTATAACAAGTTATCATTTGTCACTACCCTGTCACAGGGGAGAAATATCGATAATTAGATTCTCACCGGGTTTCTTACCCAACGGTGGCCTTCACCGGCTCAGTCCCCCGTTTACCAAAATATCCTGCCGGATTGTTTGAGTGGCGTCGCATATCCATGCAGGCTGTCCTCAGAAAGTGTACGTGTAATAATAATGAGTTTTACCCCTTTTAATCTTCACCCCAGTCTTATGAAAGGTGTTGCCGATCTTGGTTTCACCAGCCCTACACCCATTCAGCGAGACGGCATTCCGCCGGCTCTGGACGGCCGCAATGTCCTGGCTTGCGCGATGACGGGCAGCGGCAAAACCGCAGCCTTCGCACTTCCGATTTTACAGCGCCTGATGGGCGCAAAACGTGGCGGCACTCGCGCGCTGGTCCTGGCTCCCACACGGGAACTCGCAGCACAGATTGTCGAGGTTTTCAACGATCTGGCCAAGCATACGCAGATCAAGGCCGCAGCCATATACGGCGGGGTCGGAATGGAACCCCAGGAACGCGCCCTTCGCCGCGGCGTGGATATCATCGTGGCCTGTCCGGGCCGCCTGCTCGATCACATGCAGTATCCCTATGCCAAATTTTCAGGACTCGAAGTCCTGGTGCTCGATGAGGCCGATCGCATGCTCGATATGGGCTTTTTGCCCGACATTCGCCGGATACTGAAACAACTGCCGCCGATTGACCAGACCCTCTTTTTTTCAGCCACGCTGCCGCATGCCATTAACGATCTGTCCAAGCAAATGCTGAAGAATCCCGTGAATCTGAACGTCGAGCGTCCTTCCGCCCCGGCTACGGGCGTTGCACAGGCGATTTTCCCGGTCCGTCAGGATCTTAAATCCGCGTTGCTGCTGGAATTGCTGCGGGGAGACGGGATCCAGAACGCACTGGTTTTCACGCGCACCAAACACCGGGCCAACCGCCTGGCCGATTTTCTGGACCGGCACGGCGTTGCCTGTGACCGCGTTCACGGCAACCGCAGCCAGGCCCAGCGCACACAGGCCATGACCGATTTCAAAAACGGCCGTTCCCGGGTCCTGGTCGCCACCGATGTTGCCGCGCGCGGCATCGACATCGAGGCATTGTCCCATGTCGTCAACTTCGATGTCCCCCACATTCCCGATGACTACATCCACCGGGTCGGACGTACTGCAAGGGCCGGAGCCACCGGCGAAGCCTTCACCTTCGTCTCTCCGGAGGAACAAGGCGAATTGCGGGCGATCGAGCGGGCAGTTGCAAAACGCCTGCCCACGCGGACCCTGACCGGTTTCAATTACCAGGTCAAGACCGCCGAAAGTCTTGAGATTCCGCTCGGCGAACGCATCGCGGCGATCCGCGCCCGAAAGGCCGAAGAACGGGCCAGGGCAAAGGTCAAGGCAGAGCGAAATGCCCAGTCGCCGTCCAGTCGATCGGCAGCCCGGCCCGAAGGCAGCGCCCGGCCTTCATCCCCGAGTTCTTCAAGAAGTTCTTCAAGAAGCTATGGGGCGCCGGGAAACAGTTCCGGAGGCAGCCATCCGCCGGCGCGGTCTTTTTCCCATGGAAGCCGGCAGAGACGTCCGCAATAGGATGAATTTTTCCGCGTTGATGACTCTTAAGTGAGCAATGATGCGCCTTATGATTCGAATCCTTCTGACTGCTGCAGGATTATACCTGGCCTATGCGGGTCTGGTATTTTTCCTGCAGCGATCCATGATCTTCCCCCGCTTTGTGATTCCGCCATTTACCGATCCGGCAAGGCCCCAGAACGCTGAAGTCCTTACGATCCATACCGGAGAGGAAACCGTCGAGGCATGGTTTATTCCGGCCGATGCGGCATTTACAGGCCCCGTCCCGCGGTAATATTTGCTCACGGCAACGCCGAACTGATCGACTTCTGGCCGGAATATTTAAAGCCGTTGTCCCAAAACGGCATTCATCTCCTGCTGGTGGAATACCCCGGCTACGGCCGCTCTAAAGGCCGGCCTTCCGAAAAAAGCATCACCCGTTCGCTTATCGCGGCATACGATCAACTGGTTGCCAGAAATACGGTGGACCCCGGCAGAATCATTTTATTCGGCCGCTCCATCGGCGGGGGAGCCATCTGCAGCCTGGCAAAAGCGCGCCCATCCGCCGGGCTGATCCTGCTGTCCACTTTCACAAGCATCCGATCTTTTGCCCCGCGCTATGGCCTTTTCCCCTTTATGATCCGTGACCCCATGGACAATCTTGAGGTGTTACAGGAATACCCCCGGCCGGTTCTGATTCTTCACGGCAAGCAGGATGAACTCATTGCCTTTACCCATGCAACAGCGCTTGCGTCCGTTTCCCGAAACGCCAGGCTCATCGCCTATGACTGCGGCCACAACGACTGCCCGCCGGACTGGAATGTTTTCTGGAAGGATGTGTTTGCTTTTCTTCAGGAACACGGTATGATGAACGCATCCGGAACACAATTGAAATAGCGCCATTTTATCTGGAAAAACCGTATGATCATCTTTGATGGAACCTACCGATGGAAAGCGCCGATGAATTCATCATCGCGCACTTTTCGAAAAACATGGGAAATGACCTGCGAGCTGAAAGTCATTGATCTGTCTCTGGCCGAGCCCGATGTCACCCATCTGAAACGCTATGTGGTCGTGGCATTGGAAACAACACCCGGGCCCATGAAAACGAGCGTTGCAGATACCATGGGCAGACGGATATTCCGGGATTTTAATCTGAACCGGCACAATGTTTTATGGATTGAAGGGCGTTCGAACCATTTAGAATCACTGGAAGTCGCCAACTTTTCGCCGGATCCCGCACCCGGGATGGAGACCCGCTACCGTATCTCCTGGCGCCCCATCCTTTCCAACGAGCACCGTTTAATCCGCGCATTTCTGCCGGAAAGTTTCTTCGTTGCCCGAAAAGCCACGATCCATCCCATCAAAGGATAAGAAAGAACATGTATTCATCCGGATCTCGTCGTCAAGCCATACTATTTCTGGTTCTGACGGCCTTTCTCTGGAGCAGCAGCGGCCTGCTGGTCAAAATCATTTCCTGGCAGCCTCTATCGATTCTGAGCGGCCGCAGCATCCTGTCCACAGCCGTGTTCTGGATCTTTCTGAAGTGCCCTGTCCGGTTTCGCTGGACGCGTTTGCAGGTTGTCGGCGCATTCGGATATGTTGGCGCACAGCTTTTTTTCATCATGGCCACCAAACTGACAACCGCCGCCAACGCCATTTTCCTGCAGTACACGCTTCCGATTTATATCGTTATATTCGGTTACTGGTTTCTGAATGAGCGCCCCCAGCGGGCGGACTGGATTTCACTGGCCATCATTTTTACCGGGCTTTTTCTCTTCTTTGGAGATGATTTGAATTTTGACGGATTTTCCGGCAATATCCTGGCGATCGCCAGCGGCATGTCCATGGCGGTCATGATGCTCTGCATGCGCAAGCAAAAAGACGGAACCCCCGCCAACACCATATTGCTGGGAAATATCATCGGCGCCGTGATCGGCCTGCCGTTTCTGCTTCAGGAAAGTTTTTCCCCTTCCAATCTCGGCATCATCGGTTATCTTGGCGTTTTTCAGATCGGGCTGTCGTTTGTCTTATACTCGATTGCGATCAAACAGGTACAGGCCCTTGAATCCACTCTTATTTTGGCCTTGGAACCTATTTTGAATCCGCTCTGGGTGTTTCTGGTCATCGGAGAAACACCCGGAAAACTGGCCCTGATCGGCGGTATGTTCGTGATCGGCGCGGTCACTGCCCGCGCGGTTGTCAGTTCGCGGACAACCGCTGCCTGAAAATAGTTTCACCGAAAGGCGTGATCAGCGCAAGTCGTGGTGCAGGCAGCATCAAAACCAGCGCTTCGGCTCCATTCCCCGTGATCCCGATTCTATCTGGCGATCATGGCGCGCATCATGTCCGCGGCGTTTTCCGCATGATCCGAAATGCTGCCCATGTACTGCACCAGTTTGGTCAGGTGAAACGCCGAGGTGGGATTGTCGAATTCATAGGAGAGAAAATCCGATTTGAGTTTTCGCTCGACAATATCCGACTGGCTTTCAAATTCCCGAATGGCGCGAACCGCATCTTTTACTTCATCTCGATGCTTTTCCGAAAAACTGCGAAAATATTCATCAGAAACCTGAACCAGCGGCAGGACGGATCTGAACACGTCTCCGACTTTTTCCACCATCAGCAGCAAGTCATCCACGAATTCATCCGGAACATGCGTTTTGCGATAGGAAAGCCAGTGCATGCCGTTCTGCGTACTGTCCAGCACCTTGTCCTGTTCCCGGAGATACCACAGGATCTGGAACTTATCCATGGGAAGCAAAATCCCCCGGGGCATGTGCCCGCGAATGTTCCGCTTGATGGTATCGCCCTGATGCTCGATGACTGTAATCTGATTGTGGAAATGTTCGAATTCTTCCGCTGAATCATCCAGATAGGCCAGAAACGCCTGCTGAAAAACAGGGGCCGTATCCCGGATCAGTTCCGCATGTTTGATCAGGCCTTCAAACGGGGACTGGCGAAACAATCTTAACAACGCTGTGCGCATAGCTCTCTCCCTTGATTATAAAAAGATCGCCTCAAGAACCTTGAAAATAAGAATAGTTGGGATGGCCGATAGCGGAAGCGTAACGACCCAGTAGATCGTAATCTTCCATACAACACTGAAATCCACCGCACCCAGTCCGCCGGAAAGCCCCACCCCGATAACGGCTCCAACGGCCGCATGCGTGGTTGAAACCGGGAGCCCCAGTTTGGATGCGATCAGAACTGAAGTTGCCGTTCCAAAATCAACGGCAAAGCCGCGCGTGTTATTCAGCACCGTAATTTTATGTCCGATGGTTTCAATAACCCGATATCCCCAGGTAAACACGCCCAGCGCAATGAAAAGCCCACCTCCTGCCAAAAGGAAAACTGGGACTTCGGCAGACTGGGTAATGGCCCCTGTCTGATAGATGAAATAAATCCCGGCAAGAGGCCCGATGGCGTTGGCCACGTCATTGGCGCCATGCGCCAGGGACACATAACAGGCGGTAAAAACCTGAAGCCGCCTGAAAATCTCTTCAACGCCCTCTTCTTCCAGCTTCTTGATGGTTTTTTGCATCCATAACTTGAAAAAATATCCCAATATGACACTGCATATCAATGAAACTATCACACCGGTCTGGATATCGATTCCCATTCGTTTTCCAATAGGTGTTTTGGCGATCATCGAAACCATGACGACAAAAAAAGTGGCGCCGGAAAACGCCGGCGTCCAGCGCAAAGCAGCCAAAAAGGTCTTGCGGGTTCTCAAGATGAGCTTGCGGATTGCAACGAAAATCAGGTAGGCCAGCAGCGCCGCAAAAATTGGAGAGATCATCCAGCTGAGAACAATGGGAATGATCTTTTGCCAGTGTATGGCCTTAAATCCGCCGGCCACGATGCCAAATCCGACCACGGCACCGATAATGGCATGCGTGGTGGATACCGGCAGACTTTTCCAGGTTGCCACAAACACCCAGAAAGCCGCGGCAAAAAGGGACGCCAGCATCCCCAGCATCATGACATTCGGATCACTGACAAATTCCGACTTGATAATGTCGTTGCAGATGGTGGAGGTGACATGGGAGCCGATAAATGTGGCCCCGACAAAATCCAGTATCCCGCCGATCACAACTGCCTGTCTCAGGGTAATGGCTTTGGCGGCAACCGGGGATGCCATGCCATTGGCGATGTCATTGGCGCCGATGTTCCATGCCATGTAAATGCCGGCCAGTATGCCCAAAAAAAGTATGATTCCCGACATGAAAATCTCCTGAATGAATTCCGACGGCTAAGCAAATAAATCGCCAGCAACTATTTTTGTTCAGTTTGCAGCGGATATAATGCGCGCAGGAGTATTTGTCAACCGAATCTCAAAATAACTCGATGTGCCGGAGCAGACAGGATTATGCAAAGTCATAAATCAACACCCGGGACCAGAACGGTCCGAACTGCCTGACAAATGCCTGGTGAAGCGGATGGATCTGATAGGCGTCATGATCCTGGATTGTGTCGAACAAAACGGTCACTGCAAGGGAATAGGACGAATCGATGACGGGCCGGTCTCCGGTTCCGGCAGGCGCCCCGATATACACCCCCCGGGTGTGCTCGATCGCCTTGAGGGATTCGAGGCCTTGGCGAAATCCTGACCGCTGAGCGTCTGAAAGATCATCTTTGAGCCAGAAAACAACAATGTGTGACAGCATAAATCCTCCTTGGTTATGAACGGCAATGGCTTGATCGCAACGGCAAAGACGGTTTTCCGGCTCCGGGCCCGGCGTTTGTAATACCGGCAACAGCATGAGAAACCGGTTTGCATATCACAATCCGATTATCAGGGCGCTGAACCCTGCTATCCCAATCAGGACAAACCAGTCGGATCTGCAGGAGGCAAACGCCAATGGTCGACTGTTTCCCGGTGAATAGCATCTGGCCTCCATGGCCTCCGCCAGCTTGTCTGCCGTCTCCAGGGCACGACAGAGCAGCGGTAGCGAAAATTTAACGGTTCGGTACACCGGATTTTTTCTATTCTGAATGCACCGGCATTGCTGGGCCGCTGAAGTTTCCCGTGCCTGCTCCACGATAACCGGCAGAAATCTGACCATCAGACTCATCATGGTCGCGACCTGTTTACCGGGTAATCCGGGAAATGGTCTGCAGAACCACTCAACAGCCGCGCGGATACCGGAGGGACGGGTGGTAATCATCCACAATACGCCAAGAAACGTCAAAATGATCAGTCGCCAGCAGATCATCAGACCATCAACAGCACCTGCCGGGTCAAATGCAATCAATGTGCCTGACTCACCGGAAAAAAAGGAAACCGTCACAGCCCGAGCCAGAAAAACGACGACCAGCAAAACACCGAGATAACGAAAATGATGAATGAGCGCAGATATCGGGAATCGTATGCATATAAAAAACACCGAACACGGAAGCAGGAGGAAAGTCAGACCGGTTGCATCCGCCTTCAGAACAGCGATGCTCAGAAGTGCCAAACACGCCATTTTGATGCGGACATCCATCTTCTCCAGGTTTATCATCTCTGAAGGGCTTCCATTCGACAGGCACAGGGCATTTTTACGCCGGCGCATTCAACATCTTGAATCACATCTTCAAATAACCCATCCTTGATGATCGATCCGTTTTTCATCAGGATCAAGCGGTCGGCATGTTCCATTGTTTTTTCCAGATCATGGGTTGAAAGAATGATGGTCTTGCCTGCCTGGTGCAGTTGAACGATCCGCGAGAGAACCTGAAGCATGCCGGAATAGTCCAGGTTGGCAAAGGGCTCATCCAGAACCAGAACCCGGGGTTCCATCGCCAGGATGCCGGCAATGGCCAGACGGCGTTTTTCGCCTCCGGAAAGTCTGTGAGGTTTCTGCGCAGCCAGATTTTCCAGGCCGACCGAGGACAAGGCCCATGTCACCCGCCGGATCACCTCAGTCGGGACTCAGGCATAAATTTTCCGGTCCGAAAGCCACATCATCATAAACCGTTTCGCCGACGATTTGACTGTCCGCGTCCTGAAAAACCAGCCCCACCATCTGGCGCGCCCTCAGCATGTCAGCGGATACCGAAATCCCGTCCAGCTTGACATCTCCGGTGTCCGGCGTCAAAAGCCCGTTCAGGTGTCTGAAAAGCGTGGTTTTGCCGGAACCGTTATGGCCGGCAACCACGACAAATTCCCCTTTGTCAATTTTCAGGGAAATATCGTCAATCCCGAGGCTGCCGTCCGGAAACCGATGGCTGAGACGAGTCACCTCAATAATCGGGTTACAATCCGGCGTCATCTGCGGATGTAATCTTTCAGCAGCCCGGCAATGGGAACCGCCGCAGCAATTTTAAGCGCATCTCCGGGTAAAAACGGATACAGACCAGCGACCAGGGCTTTTGACCAGGCCATGCCTGTCACCGCTTTCAACCAGGGGACGCCGCAGGCATAGACGATCAGCGCGCCCGCAGTCATGGCCATGACGGAAAATACGGGCTTTTTCGGCAATTTTTCAGAGAGAGTTCCAATAACGAAAACCGCCGGCAGATACCCCAGCAGATACCCGCCGGTCGGCCCTGCCAGTTTGGCGATACCGCCGGTTCCGCCCGAAAAAATCGGAAGACCCATCGCACCGGTCATCAGATAAATGGCAACGCTCCATACCCCCCATCTGCAGCCCAGAAGAAGCCCGGCCAGAAACACGAATAAATTCTGAAGGGCAATGGGAACCGGTCCGATGGGAATCGCCAGAAATGCGCCTGCTGCCGTCAGTGCCGCAAACAAAGATGCATAGACCATCATGCGAAGGTGGTTTGTTGAGTTCATAATGTTAACTTTAGAATTTGTATCGGATTTCGATATTCATCGATTTTCCGGTTCGGCCTTTTTATCCGGACATGATTTGATTTTTCATTAAAAAGCTTCACTCCTGGTTCATGCAGTCACCGTACAGAACGTTCTTGTGTGAACCGTCCGGCAGCTCCAGAATCAGCGCCCCGGCCGCATCGATATCCAGAGCCCGGCCCGTGGATGTTTCCAGCGGGGTAATCACTGAAACGCGCCTTCCCAGCGTGCAGTTCAATGCTTTCCATTCAGGAATGGCTTTCTCCAGATTGTCATTCGCCCCATCAAGATAGGCTTGATATTCATCCAGGAAACGTGCCAGAATTTCTTTTCGGGACACCGGTTTTCCCAGAAGGTTTTGAAGAGAGCAGGCATTGGGTTCATGATCCGTCGGGTCGTTGTTGACGTTGATACCGATTCCAACCGTGATAAACGAGACCATTTCCGCTTCGGTTTCCATTTCAGAGAGCATTCCCGATAGCTTTTTGCCGTCAATGAGAATGTCATTCGGCCATTTGACGGCGGCATTCAACCCGGTCAGTCTCCGGACCGTCCGGCAAAGCGCCAGGGATGCCGCAAAATTGACCCGGAAACTCCATTGGAGCGGAATGACAGGTCGAAGAATCAGGGTGAAATACAGTCCCCCATCGTCTGAATACCAGGTACGGCGCAGCCTGCCCCGCCCGCTGGTTTGCCGGCCCGCAATCACAACGCTGAAATGGGGAGCTCCCTTACGCGCCATTTCCCTTGCAATGTCCATGGTGGAAGAAACTTCAGGGAAATAATGAATCAAGGCTTCGCGCTGTGGAAATTCCCAGGGGAACGGGATGTCCGGCGATCCCAGAAGTTGATACCCCCTGGCGCTTGCTTCAATTTGATATCCACTTTCCTGAAGCTTTTGAATGTGCTTCCACACCGATACCCGAGAGATCCCGAGCGATGCGCTCAAGGTTTCTCCGGATACAGTGTCTTGTGTTGATCGGAACAGGCCGAGGATTTTGGATTTCATTGCGGTGATCGATTTTCGTTAGCCATAATGTATTGTCAGGTTAACGAAAATCGGAATATCTGTCAAGCCGATTAATTTAAATGGATCATGAGAATCGCGCATCATCGGTTTTGCAGCACTGAAAAAATGCGGTTTTGAGGGATTGAACCGTCTCTTAGAATCATTGGCGGGTCCTGGCTTACATCCAGGATGGTTGAACCCGCACCGCCTTTCAGCGGCCCGGCATCCAGGATCATATCCACTGCTGCCGCAACGGCAGGATCAATATCGGTTATCCGCGAACAGCCGTTCAGGCCGGAGATATTGGCGCTGGTAGCCGTGATGGGTCTTCCGACAGCCCGAACCAGGAGCCGGGCTATCGGATAAACAGGCAGCCGAATACCGATTTTTCCGGTTCCTGCGGTAAGACTCGGCAGAAGGCCGATGCCGGCCTTGAAAATCAGGGTGAGTTTTCCGGGCCAGAGTGCGGTCATGATTCGCACCGCTGCATCGGGAATATCTTGAACCAGATTTTGAATGTCCCGAATATCCGGAACCAGGATCAGAATGGGTTTATCCACCGGCCGCTGTTTGATGGCAAACACCTTTTCAACAGCAGCGGGGTTGGAAGCATCCGCGGCCAATCCGTAAAGACTGGTCGTTGGAAAGACCACAACCCCGCCGCTGCAAATAATCCGCGCCGCCTCGTTGATGGCGTCCTCTTGCGGGTGTTTGGCGTTGATCCGGCAAATTTTATCATCGAGATTCAATTTTTGCAGCTTTCTGTTCCACCTCGGATGCCATCTCGATTTTATATGCTTTCAAAAGTTTTTCCAGACGGAGATCTGAAAGGGCCAGTATCTGAACCGCCAGTATCCCGGCATTTTTTGCGCCGGATTTTCCAATGGAGACCGTTGCAACCGGAATGCCAGGAGGCATCTGAACCGTTGACAGCAGGGAATCAAAGCCCTGAAGGCATGAGGAGTCAATCGGAACCCCGATGACCGGAAGCGTCGTATGGGCCGCCAGGACCCCTGCAAGATGCGCGGCATGGCCGGCGCCGGCAATAATGACCTGGATGCCGCGGTTTGCCGCTGACCCGGCAAATTCGGCTGCCCGTGCAGGGCTGCGATGGGCGGAAGCAATCGTCATCTGATACGGCACGCCGAATTTTTTCAGGATGACCGCAGCCTCTTCCATGACTGGAATATCCGAATCGCTTCCCATGACAATTCCCACCTTGGGAGCGGTTTCAAGCCTTCTGACGGCTTTTTGACCGATATCCATGCGGTAATGCACCCCTTCCCAGGTGATTTTGGAAACTGCATGATAGGCCGTTGCAATGGCTTCCTTGACAGAATCCCCGAGTGCCGTGACACCGAGGACTCTTCCGCCACTGGTCACAACGGATCCGATGGTCCCGTTCGCAAAAGATGTTCCTGCGTGAAACACGATGACATTCTTCATTTTTCGCACATCTTCAAGTCCAAAAATCGGTATGCCTTTTGAATATGCACCGGGATAGCCCCCGGAAGCCATGACCACGCATACCGATGCCCGAGCATCGATGTCGAGTTTGCATTTGTCAAGCCTGCCATCGATCACCGCCTCCATAATGTCAATAATATCATTTTTGATGCGGATCAACAGGGGCTGGGCCTCAGGATCGCCAAACCGGGCATTGAATTCCAGGACTCTGATCCTGTCGTTATCAATCATCAGGCCGGCGTAAAGAACCCCCTTGTAAGGGCGCCCCTCTGCTGCCATGCCGTTTACGGTCGGTATCATGATCTCCGACATGATTCTTTTATGGAGAGCTGCATCCACCACAGGCGCCGGAGAATAGGCGCCCATGCCGCCGGTGTTGGGCCCTTGGTCATTATCGAAAACCGCTTTATGATCCTGGGAGGACGGCAGGGCAAGGACGGTTTTCCCGTCTGTAAACGCCAGAAACGAGGCTTCTTCGCCGGTTAAAAATTCTTCGATAATCACTTTCTTTCCGGCTTCACCATAAGCCAGATCCAGCATGATAAGCTTGAGGGCGCCAAGCGCCTCATCCACATTCTGACAGACCACAACGCCTTTTCCGGCAGCCAGTCCGTCGGCCTTTACCACCAGGGGAAAAGCCGATTTTTTAATATATGCTTCCGCCTTTTCATACCGGGTAAAGGATTTACTTTCGGCCGTCGGTATCCCGTATTTATTCATCAGGGATTTTGCGAAGGTTTTGCTGGATTCAATTTCAGCCGCCTTACGGCTGGCACCGAATACTTTGAGTCCTTTTTTCTGAAAAATATCCACAATTCCGAGTGAAAGCGGACCTTCCGGCCCCACAATCGTTAAATCGATGGCTTCTTTTTTGGCAAACTGAACCAGTTTTTCGATCTCTTCAGCACCAATGGGAACAAGGGTGGCCAGATCCGCAATCCCGGCATTGCCGGGGGCACAGAATATTTTTTTCACCCGCTTACTCTGCGCAATTTTCCAAATCAGGGCGTGTTCCCTGCCCCCTCCGCCAACGACCAGAATTTTCATGGATATCCCTCCTTTGATGAAAATGGGTTTAATCTGTGGCGCCCTGCCCGTTCACTTTTAAATGGAAAAACTACCACATATTCGAGAGAGGCTGCAATAATCTTTTCATCAAATTGGCACGAATGTATGGCAAACGTTTCAGTCCGCCGTTCATGTCCTGTTTGGGGGACGCGCATGAATAAATTAAGGATTGCAACATAACAATTCATGATATATAATAAAGGGCTTTATAAGATTGATAGCTGCGTAAAATCCAATATCTGCATTGAGTTTCATCTCTGTCATTGCGGCGTTCAACCGTCTCTTGCAGCGGATTTGCTCGTCTTGATCTTGAATTTTTACTTTGTCATTCCAATTCATCCGAATTGATCGTTTTCCACTCACAAAAAACAGGAATACCCATCTAGTCATGAAATCCGTAATGAAAAATGAACACATTCGAAACATTGCCATCATCGCCCATGTCGATCATGGAAAAACCACCCTGGTAGACGCCATGTTCCGGCAATGCGGACTGTTTCGCGAAAACCAGGATGTAAACGACCGCATCATGGACAACATGGATCTGGAGCGGGAACGCGGAATCACCATCGCTGCCAAGAACTGCTCGGTCATCTGGAAAGGGATCAAGATCAACATCATCGACACCCCCGGACATGCCGATTTCGGCGGCGAGGTGGAGCGCGCCCTGTCCATGGCTGATGGCGCCCTGCTCCTGGTGGATGCCTCCGAAGGACCCCTGCCGCAGACCCGCTTTGTGCTGAAAAAAACCTTTGAGGCCGACCTTCCTGTCATCGTGGTGGTCAACAAGATTGACCGCAAGGACGCCAGACCCGCGGAAATTCTGGATGAAATCTACGATCTGTTCATTGACCTGGACGCACCCGAGGATCAGCTTGATTTTCCGCTGATGTATGCCATCGGCCGTGAAGGAATTGCACAGGCGTCTCTTGACGAAAAAGGCGCCAATCTTCATCCCCTTTTCGATATGATTGTCGATTTCATCCCCGCCCCCACCTATGACCCTGAAGAACCTTTTCAGATGCTGGTATCGGATCTGGGGTATTCGGATTACCTGGGCAGGCTGGCCATCGGAAAAATCGTCAACGGCAGGGTCAAATCAAATGACAGCCTGGTCTGCATCGATGACCAGGGCAGACAGAATCCCCTTAAAGTCACCCGGCTTCAGACCTATCAGGGCCTGACCTTCTGCGAAGCCACGGAGGTCGAGCCCGGAGACATCATCGTGCTGTCAGGTATCGAAGATGTCAAGATCGGCGACACGATCTGCAACCGCAGCTATCCCAAAGCCTTGAAACGCATTACCGTGGACGAGCCCACCGTATCCATGGAGTTTGGAATCAACAACTCGCCGTTCAGCGGCAAGGAAGGCAAATATGTTCAGTCCAGCAAAATCCGGGAGCGCCTGTACAAGGAAACCCTGATGAACGTGGGGATCAAGGTCGAGGAAACCGAGAACAAGGAGATTTTTACCGTTAAAGGCCGCGGCGAATTTCAAATGGCCATTCTGATCGAGACCATGCGCCGGGAAGGTTTCGAGCTGTGCGTGGGCAGGCCCAATGTCATCTACAAATTCAAAGACGGCAAGCAGCTTGAACCCATCGAACGGTTTTTTGTGGACTGCGACGAAAGTTTCATGGGGATTGTCACGGAAAAGCTCTCCAACCGGAAAGGGAAAATGATCAACCTGGTCAACAACGGCAAGGGCCGGGTGCGGATCGAATTCAGTGTTCCCTCACGGTCCCTGATCGGATACCGGGATGAATTTCTGACCGACACCAAGGGAACCGGCATCATGAATTCGTATTTTTCCGGATACGAGGAATACAGAGGGGATTTCCCCACCCGCTTTACCGGCTCCATCGTTGCGGACAGACAAGGAGTTGCCGTGCCTTACGCCCTGTTCAATCTGGAACCCAGGGGCCAGCTGTGCGTAGTTGCCGGAACGCCGGTTTATGAAGGCATGATCGTCGGCGAGCATAACCGGGACAACGACATCAATGTCAATGCCTGCAAGGAAAAGAAGCTGACCAATATGCGGGCTTCCGGAAAGGACGATCACGTGCTGCTCTCGCCGGTAAAGCCCATGACACTTGAGCGGGCCATTCACTTTATCCGGGACGATGAGCTGGTTGAGGTCACCCCCAAATCCATTCGCCTCAGAAAAACCATCCTGGATGCCCATCAAGCGGCATACGATCCGGGCGGCAAAACTTAAAGAAACGGATTAAGAAAGATTGCCCTCGGGGGTCCATCCGCGAAGACGGTAATAGTCCTGTGTCAGCCTTTTCATTTCTTCGCGGGTGATGCTGCCGCCGGTTTCGAGCGGTTCTTTGAAAAACCGCTCCGGAAGCCGGTCGTCTGCTGCCGTAAGGCCTTCCTGTAAATTGAAGCGCCGGGCGCTGTCGGTTACCCGTTTTGCAAGGGACACCAGCCCTGTTTTATCCAGTTTAAGGCCCGTGGTCAGAAAAATGATCGTGGACAACTCCTCCCAGGTGTAAAAATCCCGGTAGAACCGGCACGTGATCAGGCAGTCATGAAGGGTGCAGCGATCCTCGAAATCCAGAAACAGTTCGGCCTTGCCGTCATGCTGATTCGGGTCGATGAGGCCTGCCAGCTCCGCCTTGTAGAACGTGCTTCGTAAATGGCAGGCGCCCCTGTCGCTGACCGCATAGGCAAGGCCCATTCCCTTCAGGATTCTGGGATCGTATCCTGCGGGTTCCATTCCCTTGACATGAACCGCGATATCTTCAAGCCCCAGTTCGGCGCTGGCGGTTTTAATGCCTTCTGCCAGAATCGCCCCGATGCCTTCCCTTCGGGATATTTTCTGAAGAATATCCGCAACATGATCCGCATTTCCGTATGCCAGAGATTCCTTGATCTTTCCCCGGATCGAAGCTTCAATGGCAAAGGCTGCCATATTTCCTGCCGTGATGGTATCGATGCCCAGCCGGTCGCACAGATCGTTCAAATACGCGATTTCCTCGATCTGATCGATCATGCAGAGCCCCCCGAACGCATACAGGGTTTCATATTCGGGCCCTTCCAGCTTCAGGCCTTTATGCCTGCCTTCCTGAACCTCGATATATTTGCCGCATCCCATAAAACAGCTCAAACAGGCCTTTGGCCGGGCATTGCAGCGCGCCTTCATGCTGTCGGCACTGATATTCTCCCAACCGTCCATCCTGCCGGAAGCCCAGTACCGGGTGGGAAAAGCGCCGGCCGTGTTCAGAAGGGCCACCATCATCGGGGTGCCATGATTGCGGTATGCTTCCGTGGCCTTGTGATCCTTTAGCTTTTTCAGCGTTTCTTTTGCATAAGCCTTGATCCCGTCGGGATCGGCAAAGGGCCGCATCCGGCTGCCGTGAAACACCACGGCCTTGATGTGCTTGGATCCCATCACCGCGCCCATGCCGGTTCTGCCGGCCGAGCGCCAGTAATCGTTTTCAATGACGGCAAACCGGACCCGGTTTTCCCCGGCCGGACCGATCACCATGGCGCCGCTGTCGCTTGAGGTTGCAAGGCTTTTTACTGTTTTTTCCGTTTCGTAGCTATCTTTTCCCCACAGCGAGGCGGCATCGTGAAACCGTACCTCGGTATCGGATATCTCCAGCCAGACGGGTTTTTCCGAGCGTCCCCGAATAACAAAGGCATCGTAACCCGTCCGGCTCATGGGTATGGCGATCTTTCCGCCGGAATACGACGCGCCGTAAAAACCGGTCAGCGGCGATTTGGAAAAAATGCCATGCCGGCAGGAGCCGTAAATGGCACTGTCGGTGACCGGCCCCAGCGCCACAATCAGATGGTTGTCCGGAGAAAACGGATCGACCCCGGGAGGATTGTACTTTAAGAGGAGCTGGGTTCCCAGCCCTTTGCCGCCCAGTCCCGTTTCAAGAACCTCATCCGATAGCTTCTCAACCCGGGTGGTCTTGTCCGTCATGTCAATAATCAGCAGTCGCCCGAAAAAACCTTTCATCACAGTCCCTTTCCAGTAATATAGGGGCTGAAAGCAGAAAAGAGCAAATCTTCAGCCTTCAGCCTTTTTGCCTTAAACCGTCAACTCACTCAGCGTTTCTTCAAAAATCGACATCCCCTTGTCCAGCTGTTCATCGGTGATCACCAGCGGCATCAGGGTGCGGATCACGTTGCTCTTATGGCCGCAGGACAGCAGAACCAGGCCTTTTTCATAGCAGGAAGCCAATATTTTTTTGGTCTCTTCGGTTGCCGGCGCCTTGGTGTTACGATCCTTGACCAGTTCAAGCGCGATCATGGGACCCTTGCCGCGGACATCCCCGATGATTTCATACTTCTCCTTCATGACCAGAAAGCGTTTCCATAGCTTTTCGCCAAGAGACTCGGCCTTCTGCAGGAGCTTATCTTCAAACAGCACATCCAGAACCGCCAGGGCCGCCCGGCAGGCGATTGGGTTTCCGGCATACGTACCACCCAGACCGCCGACATGGGGCTTGTCCATCATTTCCTTCCGTCCGATAACAGCGCTCAAAGGCAGCCCGCCACCCAGACTTTTGGCCAGGGTAATGATATCCGGCGCTATGCCCCAGTGGTCGATGGCAAACATTTTGCCGGTTCGTCCGGCGCCCGTCTGCACCTCATCAATGATCAGGGCAATGCCGTATTTCTGACAGATGCTCTGAAGTTTGGGGAAATATTCCGGTGGGGGGGTGACAAATCCACCCTCTCCCTGAATGGGTTCGGCAATCACCGCAGCCGTAGACTCCGCTGACACGTAGGCCGTGAAAAAATCTTCCAGGTAGTCTGCGCAGGCTGTGCCGCAGGAAGGGTAGGAAAGCCCGAAGGGGCATCGGTAGCAGTAAGCGTAAGGCATGCGATAGACTTCCGGTGCAAAGGGGCCGAAACCGAATTTATAGGGCTTCACCTTGCTCGTCAGGGTCATGGTCAGCAGGGTCCGGCCGTGAAACGCGTTTTCAAAGCTTATGACCGCGGGCCTTCCCGTGGCATATCTGGCAACCTTCACGGCATTTTCAACCGCTTCCGCGCCGCTGTTGGCAAACATGGTCATTTTGGGAAAATCGCCGGGCGCAAGGGCATTGAGTTTGGCGGCCAGTTGCAGGTAAGGTTCATACATGGCCACGTGAAAACACGTGTGAATGTATTTTTCAGCCTGATCCTTGATGGCTGCAACCACCCGTGGATGGCAGTGGCCCACATTGTTGACGCCGATGCCGCCAGCAAAATCGATGAGTTCCCGGCCATCCACATCGATCATCACTGCGCCTTTGGCCTCCCGGATAAAAGCTGAGGTGATATTAAACGGTCCCTGAGGAATATGTTGCTTTCTAAGATCCAGTAGTTCCTGTATTGAGTTGGTCATTGATTTCTCCTTTTGTATTTTTTTGTTAATATCCATTATGCGTATTGAGGGTAGTATGATTAAATCACGTCACATTTGTAATCTCGCAAAGAATATACCATATCCGAAAAGAGGATTCTTTATCAATGAGCTGGCCGAAAAGCGGCACTGTCAGCATCGATTCAGAAGGTCGCTGTGCCGGGCTATCTATATTGTCATTCAAAAAAAATGCTTTCAATCCAATGCAGCGTTGCATTTAATATGCAATTGTGCATATATTGAAGTAAAAACGCATGGATCCTTTCTGAACTGGAAATCCCGATGCTTCAAGATAAAACCAGCAGCTTATCCCGGTCTTCCCTGATGGAGGAGCGGATTTATCCCGCCATTCTGGAAAAAATCAGGGATGCAGTCATTGCTGTTCATTCATCCGGAATGATCAGTTATTTGAACCCGGCAGCAACCACCTGTTTCAACCTTAGTCTTGGTACGCAATTTGAAAGAGCATTTCCGGAGCTGAAACAGCAATTGATCCGAACCTTGAAAAATCAGCAGAATAGCCTGAATTTGAACGTAACAATCGATCAACGTCAATTTCTGGTCAATTTCTATGCTGTCCGTAAACAGGGTGAATCGACTGGGGCGTTGTGCGTAATGGAAAATCGCACGGAAATGAATCAGATCATTCAAAAAATGTTATCGTTTCAGGAGCTTTCCCGTGAGCTGGATACGATTATCGACTCATCCTATGACGGGTTGTGGATTTGTGACGCCAAAGCAACGGTACTGCGGATCAATTCCGCCTCTGAGCGCCTGAACAATATTCGTGCAGCCGAAGTAGTCGGCCGCAACATGGCGGACCTGGTAGCGGAAGGATTCATCAACCGGTCCGCAACTCTCGAAGTGATAAAAACCGGGTCCACAGCAACAATGCTCCAGAACACCAGTACCGGCCGCAAACTGATGATTACGGGAAGTCCCATCTTTAATGAAACCGGTGTCCTGGTTCGCGTGGTTGTCAACGAACGGGATATCACGGAAATTGATGCCCTGCATGAGGAGCTTCAGCGGCAGGAAGCCATCAAGAATCAATATCGAAATCACATGCTGGAAATGCAGCTTGCGGAAATGGAATCCCGAAGAATTATCGCCCGAAGCCCCTGCATGGCCAAGGTGCTGCAGCAGGCCATTAAGGTCAGCAAGGTGGATTCAACGGCCCTGATTCTGGGGGAATCCGGCGCCGGCAAGGAACTGATCGCGGATCTCATTCATAAGCATTCGAACCGGGCCAGCCAGCCCATGATCAAAATCAACTGCGGCGCCATTCCTGAATCCCTGGTTGAATCCGAGCTGTTCGGATATGAAAAAGGCGCATTTACCGGAGCCCTGAAACAGGGAAAGCCCGGATATCTCGAGCTGGCCCAGGATGGCCTGCTGTTTCTCGATGAAATCGCGGAACTTCCCCTGTCCTCCCAGGTCAAGCTTCTCCGGTTTCTGGAAGATGGCCTGGTTTGCCGGGTCGGCGGCGTCAAAAACCGAAAGCTGAATGTCCGCATTCTGGCGGCCACCAACCGGAGCCTGAAGGAAATGGTCAGCAACGGGGGATTTCGAAAAGATCTGTATTACCGGCTTCATGTCATTCCGCTTCATGTACCGCCGCTCCGGGAACGTACAGAATGCATTCTGCCGCTGCTGCATCATTACCTTCATTTTTTTGCAGGTAAAATCGGCAAAACCGAATCCATTCATCTTTCCAAACAGGTCACAGAAGCGCTGCTTTCCTATCCCTATCCTGGAAATGTCCGGGAGTTGATCAATATCTGTGAACGGGCAGTGGTCATGAGCGAGGGAGAATGGATATCGCTTGACGATCTGCCCCGTGATGTGGCAGATTCCAGAAAGTCCAAAGAACTAACGGGTCTGATGGATTTGTCCCGAAACTCCCTGAAAGAACTCATGGAACAATTTGAGCGCTCGGTTCTGGAAAAGGCGTCTGCTCAGTACGCAACCCAGGATAAAATCGCAAAAGCCCTGGGTGTAGATCAGGCGACCGTTGCCAGAAAATTAAAAAAATACGCAATGACGCTTCACACTTTAAAGTCCAATTCCATGCAATAAGATCAACGGAACATATTATGCAATATTGCATAATATGTTTATTCTGCTTTATTGGATGTTCTGCCCCGTCAGAGACAAGGCGTGCTGTCCCGGAGACAATCCTGATTTCTGGACTGAACCGAGCCAAATGCTGTTAATGCCAATGTCCATTCCAGTTTTATGTTGCACTATCCGTCTTCTCGTTTCTTTATTATCAGATTTAAACTTACATTATTGTTGTTTATCAGTCCATTTTCATACATCGAATGAGTTTTAAATATTTTTTGTCATTTTTTTTAACAGTTCTGATTAATCATCAATTTCAGATAGTTTTATTCAGCCCGGTTACCTTGAAAACCCGTCTTGTGCTGTGGCATATAGATTGCAGTGAATACCCATCACAGCTCGCTGTATCGTTGTCTTGTATTAATTAACATTCTACTATAGGAGGCAAGCATGAAGGGAATAACAAAATTACTGGCATTATTATTGGTTTTAGCATTATCAGTACCAGTGTGGGCGGATGAAGCGCGCGACTTTTTCAAGGTCGGTGTGATCACCTCTCTTTCCGGAAGTCTGGCCACTGGCGGCAATGTCACCAAGCGCGGTTATGATCTCTGGGCGGATGCCGTGAATGCCGCAGGCGGTATTGAAATTCAGGGTAAAAAATACCCCGTGAAACTCTTTTATGGAGACGATCAGTCCGAACCGGCCCAAGGCGCATCCGCAGCAGAGCGGTTGGCCTCCCAGGAGAAAGTGGACTTTGTTCTGGGTCCCTATGCTTCCGGCCTGACCCTGGCTGCAGCCCCGGTTCTGGAAAAATTTAAAATCCCCATGATCACCGGTTCCGCGGAATCTCCCATGATCTGGAAAGAAAAATTCCGATACACCTTCGGCACCATTCCACCGGTGAATTATACCGGCTCAGCGCCCATCAACACGATAGCAAACCTGAATCCCAAACCCAAAACCGCCCTCATATTAGGCTCCAACGACACATTTTCCAAAGCCACTGCCGAGGCATTTCAGGATGCGGCTGTCAAGGCTGGAATCAAGGTTCTCAAATTCAATATCGTTCCTTCCGGACAAGACCTGATTCCCTATCTGTCAGCCGCCAAAGCCATGCAGCCGGACCTTATCGCTTTTGGCGGACATGATGAAGAACTGATAAAACTGGTCAAAGCCCTGAATCAGATCAATTACACACCCAAAGCGCTTTTGATGCACTATGGCGTCACCGAGCCTGCGTTTATCGAAGCACTTGGGAAGAACGCGGATCAGGTTTTCGGCGCATCCGTCTGGACCGAAACCATTAAAACCAAGGGTGAAGTGCTGTGGCCGGATGCCAAAAGTTATGCCGATGCCGCGATGAAAGCCTACAATGTACCGGCCGATTATACTCAAGCGGGTTCTTCCGCCGCCGGGATCGCCTTTCAGATGGCGTTGATCAAGATCAATGCCGTGCCTCCCCTGGATGAGAAAAAACGGGACGAATTGGTCGGCGCGCTTGAGAAGTTGAAAGTTCAGTCTTTCTACGGCCAGATCAGCTTTGCCACCGAAGGCCAGTTCTACCATGCCAATGTCGGCCTCACTCCGCTGACCATCCAGATTCAAAACGGGAAAGTCGTTGTGGTTGGCCCGGACAATCTGGCGGAAAGCAAGCCGATATATCCCATGAAAGCCAAGAAATAAGGTTTTTTTGCAACGTATCAGTTCAGGTGGATAAACTGAAATTTTAATCGCAAAAATAATCCCCCCCTTTGAAAAGGGGGGCCAGGGGGGATTTTTGACAACTATCCTGCTGAAAAACTCCCCTTCAGTCCCTCTTTTGAAAAGGGGGAAGATACCGGTTGTTATCATCCATTGGAGCTATCATATGGAATTATTGCCTCAGGCCACAATCGACGGCCTTCTGATCGGCGGCATTTATATCACCATTGCCATCGGTTTTTCACTGGCCTACGGCGTCATGCACATCATCGATTTTGCCGTCGGCGAATGGATCATGCTGGGGGCTTTTCTGGGATATTACCTGAACCTGTGGACTGTTCTGGATCCGTTTATTCTCCTGCCGGCAATTTTTCTGGTTTTCGGCTTGATCGGATACCTGGTTCAGCCGCTTGTATACCGGGTGATCAGCGGCAAAAAAGGTAATCCCGTCCTGATGGGGCTGGTCTTTACGTTTGGACTGGCATTGATGTTCCGTGGCATGGCTTTGACCGGATTTGGATTTTATTCCCACTCCATTCCTTCCGCCATTTCTCAGGACTCCTTCTTTCTGGAAATGGGCAGCGTTTTTATCACCATTCCCTACGTGCGTCTTGCCGGATTGGTATACGCCCTTGCCATTACCCTGGTGCTGCATTTTGTCCTGAAGAAAACCGACTTTGGCCGTGCTGTAAGGGCCCTTTCCCAGCACCGCGAAGCCTCGGGGCTGATGGGGATAAACGCCAAGCGGATCAGTTCTTATGTTTACGGCATTTACGTGGGGCTCAGCGCCATGACCGGCGTCATCATCGGCAGCATTTTCACCATCAACGCCCAGATGGGCGGAGAATATACGATACTGGCGTTTTTTATCGTGGTTCTGGCCGGCATGGGATATCTGGCAGGGGTTCCGTGGGCTGCCTTTCTGCTGGGTCTGGTTCAGTCGTTTTTTCTGATCTATCTGAATCCCAGTTACACCCTGATGGCTGTATTCGGCATTCTGTTCACTATTTTATTAATTTCCCCCAAAGGGCTTTTTGGAAGAGGCGTATGAGCCGAAAGTATCTCTTACTTATTCTGGCATTCGGCGTCCTGCTGGCTGTGCCTTCCGTGATCCAAGACACTTTTTTCCTCAGGATCATCACTGAAGCGATTCTCTGGATCGGCCTGGCCATTTCCTGGGATGTCCTGGCAGGGTATACCGGTTATTTGAATTTCGGGCATGGCGCTTTTTTCGGCATCGGGGCATATACGACCGCTCTGCTCATGAAGTTATGCGGTTGGTCATTTTTCCTTGCGCTTCCGGTTGCCGGAATGGCAGCCGGCATTGTTGCATTGATCGCGGGCATTCCGACGCTCCGGCTTAAGGGTGCCTATTTTGCCATCGCTACCTGGGCGCTGTCCCGGGCCATTCAGCAAATCGCACTGGTCATGGATATCACCGGCGGACCCGACGGCATGAGACTTCCCCCGTTTTTGCACCCTGAGTTTTTTTATTATCTCATGCTCGGGGTTGTTGGCGGCATTTTTGCGCTGTACTGGTTCCTGCTGGAAAAAGCCCCTTTCGGACTCAAGGTCAAAGCCATCCGCGAAGATGACCAAAGCGCCATGTCCCTTGGACTGAATCCTACCTGGATCAAGCTCCAGGCATTTATCCTCTCTGCGGTTCCGACCGGGATACTGGGAGCCATTTACGCATACTGGATCACTTACATTGATCCGGCATCCGTTCTGGGGGACCTGGTTACGGACCAGGCGGTAGTCATGGCGGTATTCGGAGGATTGGGAACCCTGATCGGCCCCGCCATCGGCGCCATCATCATTTATTTATTCAAAACCTATTTCTGGGCGTATCTGTCCGATTATCAGGTTCTGTATCTAATTATCCTGGGAGGGGTGATAGCCGCAAGCGTCGTATTCCTTCCCAATGGTCTCTGGGGAACGATAACCAGCTATCTGCAAACACGGAAAGCATTAAAAAAGGAAGCGGTTTCTCAAGGAAAAACCGATAAAGGAGCCAACCATGTCTGAACCACTCCTCCAAGTCAATGCCGTCACCAAAACTTTTGGAGGACTGCACGCGGTGTTCCAGGTTTCCTTTCATATGGCTCCCGGTGAGATTATCGGACTTATTGGCCCCAACGGTGCGGGTAAAACGACCCTGTTCAATGTGATCAGCGGTTTTTACGCGCCAAGCAACGGGCAAATCCATTTCAAGGGACACGACATCAGTGGAAAACCCCCTTACAAGCTGGCGGTTCTCGGCATCGGCCGCACCTTTCAGGTAGTAAAACCCTTTGCCGGTCTGACTGTCCTTGAAAATGTCATCATCGCTTCCTTTGCACGTCATCCCAAACGCCGCCAGGCGGAACAGCATGCCTGGCGGATTCTGGAAACAACGGGTCTCGCGGATCGGGCCGATGCCCAGGCTTCCAGCTTGACGCTGGCCGGCCGAAAGCGGCTTGAGGTCAGCAAGGCCCTGGCCCTGGAGCCGACACTGCTCCTTCTGGATGAAGTGGTTGCAGGCCTGAATCCGACTGAGGCGGACCGGACCATCGAACTGATTCTTTCACTGCGCGACCAGGGGATCACGATATTGATTGTCGAGCATATCATGCGGGTCATCATGAACATCAGCGACCGCGTCGTGGTACTCAATTTCGGCCAGAAAATCGCAGAAGGCATTCCCAGAGATGTGGCCAGAAATCCCGATGTCATCCAGGCGTATCTGGGGGAGGTGCCGCAATGAATATTTTAAATGCAAAAGCGATTTCGGTTTACTACGGGGATATACAAGCCCTGTGGGACATCTCCTTATCCGTCACCTCAGGACAGATTGTGGCCCTTCTCGGGACCAACGGCGCCGGTAAAACCACGACCCTGAAAACGATCTGCGGTTTGCTTTCCAGCACATCCGGTCAAATAGACTTTGAAGGAAAGATCATCAGCGGTCTTCCGGTCCATGATATCGCCAATCTGGGGATTACACTGGTTCCCGAAGGCAGGCAGCTCTTTCCAAAAATGAATGTAGAGGAAAATCTGCTGATCGGCTCCTACCTCAGACGGACGCATGTCCACAGGGCTGCAAATCTGAGCAAAGTCTATGAACTTTTCCCCCGTCTTGCGGAAAGAAAAAACCAAACCGCGGAAACCCTTTCCGGCGGTGAGCAGCAGATGGTGGCCATCGGCAGGGCCTTGATGCAGAGCCCGAAACTCATCATGTTCGACGAGCCCAGCCTGGGGTTGTCGCCAATTCTGGTCCAGGAAGTGTTCCGCGTTATCGAAGAACTTCACAGCCAGGGACTGACGATTTTTCTGGTCGAACAGAATGTTCACCAGACGCTTAAAATCGCCGACTACTGTTATGTGATGGAAAACGGCAGCGTTGTCAAGGAAGGCACGGGAAAGGATCTGGAAAAGGACGCCTCGATCCGGGAGACGTATCTGGGATTCTGAGAAAAAAATGATCACTCCCGTAATGAGACTTCAGCTGCCTGCCTGGGTGGATCAGTTCCTTGCGGATTCACCCGGAAGATTTCCGGGAATAGAAGAAAGAATGCGATTTGTGCTGGAGCTTTCCCGCCTGAATGTCATGAATGGAACCGGGGGGCCCTTCGGGGCGGCGGTGTTTGACGGTGACGGATGGTTGATCGCTCCGGGGATCAATTTGGTCGTCATTTCGAACTGCTCTCTTTTGCATGCGGAAATGGTGGCGCTGGCCGGCGCCCAGCAGAAACTGGAACGCTATGATATCGGCGACGGCGGCAAGCACCACTTCGATCTCTTTGCCACGACCGAACCCTGCGCCATGTGCTTTGGCGCCATTCCCTGGTCCGGGGTGAGCCGACTGGTCTGCGGGGCAAGGGATGAAGACGCCCGTGCAATCGGTTTCGATGAAGGCCCTAAACTTGCCGACTGGGTGGCTGCCCTCAATGAACGGGGCATCACCGTCCTTCGCGACGTCCTTCGCAATGAGGCAGTAACGGTGCTTCAAAGCTATATCACATCAGGTGGCACCATTTACAACGCCGGTCATTAAGTCTCCCTTTCCGTGGTTTCGCTTCCCCTGCCCGCTGATTCCCGGCACCAGTGATCTTCTTCTCAGCTTCAGACCAGAGCCATGGCTTTTTCCGGACAGATCTCCTGACAGCAGAAACAGCGGATGCAGATCTCTGGGTCCGCTTCCGGATACTCCCCATTCATCGACAGAGCGGAAACCGGACATTGATCGATGCAGGCGCCACACCCTGTACAAAGTTCTACATTTGCCTGAGGTTGAAGCAAAGTCGGTCTCTGAAGGATATCCTGAACGACAGGGTTATTCATATTTGCCTCACCGCCGAGAGGTGGCAATTTAAAATCCGGCAGTTGTTTGAGTTCCCCGATGATTTCAATCAGTATTCAGGTCATAATCGCCCAGACCAAGACTTTTTGCCTTGCGGAGAAATCCCAGCTTGGCCGGATCGCATCCCATCATGGTCGCAATGACGGCATCCAGGGCTACGGCATTGTCCGATGCCAGGATGAGTCCGATGTCTCTCAGCTCCGGTGACGCCGGACCGTTTCCTTCCATTCCAACCACCGCATCCACAATGAAAAGATCGGGAACCCTTAGCCGGAATACGTCCACAATCATTTCATGGAACCGCGCCGGGCTGCCCGCAGCCTTGTGAAGCCTGGCTTTTTGTGCGCCGGGCAGAAAGCCGTAACTGTTCTTGATGGCCCCGGTTATTACCGTCAGCCCATGGGTTTTGAACTTGGGCAGACTGATAATGATATCCGCGTCCAGAACCGCACGAGAGAGACTCACCGTCGGCATATATTCCGCGTTAAAATCCATTTTCCGTGAATCGGTGCCGATATTTTGGTAATAGCCGCCGGAGGCTTCCATAAGGCCCGTTTTCCTGAAACTCTCCTCGTTGGCGCCATAGCTGAACACACCCGGATTGTCGCCCACGACAATCGAAGCCGGTTTCATGGATTCGACCCGTTCGACCACTGCACGCAGCACTGCCGGATTGGTTACGATCGCCTCATTGGCCTCGGATGCTCTCAGGACATTGGGTTTAATCAATACTTTCCTGCCATTCAGTTCCAGGGGAAAAATTTCAAATGCCCGGGCTATCGCCCGCCGGACATCTTCGTAAGTTGCTGGCTGGATCATCACGGTTGACATGGCGGTACCTCTTTTATTGGATTTTGGAAGGATCGATGACTGTATGTCTGATAATACTGCAAATAACGAACAGTATCCACAGAAATATTGATTCTGTGAATCTCCAACCGCAAAGATGAGATTCGCCCAGCCATCGCCGGTAATTTCATATGATAATCCGGTTAGTATAAATAACGAACGACCGTTTTTTATTGACAGGCGCGCTACATTGGAATATTTTCATATGAAACAGCCATGGTTTTATTATTCAGTTAAGTTCCATTTAAATACTCGGCAAGCGGTCAAATAGGAGGCGGTTATGGATTTTAGCGTATCGGAAAAAATGCTGACCATTACACAAATGATTGATGAATTTGTGCTAAAAGAAATCATTCCCCTGGAACCGGCGTTGCTGGCACGGGGATTCAAGGCCCTCTTGCCCGATCTTGAAAAAAAACGCCGGATGGTCAAACAGATGGAGTTATGGGCCCCGAACCATCCAAAAGAATATGGCGGCATGGGGCTTAATCTGAAAGAGCATGCTCTGGTTTCCGAATGCCTGGGCCGCTCGATCCTGGGCCATTATGTTTTTGGCTGCCAGGCGCCGGATGCAGGCAATATTGAGATTCTGCACATGTTCGGCACCCCGGAGCAGAAAGAAACATGGCTGCCCCCCCTGGTATCGGGCAAAATCCGAAGCTGCTTTTCCATGACCGAAGTGGAAATGCCGGGGTCCAATCCGGTAATGATGGATACCACGGCCGTCAAGGATGGCGACGACTATATAATCAACGGCCAGAAATGGTACACCTCCTCATCCGATGGGGCCAGATTCGCGATTGTCATGGCCGTGACCAACCCGGAAGCCTCCCCCTATCAGCGGGCGAGCATGATCATCGTCCCCACTGACACGCCGGGATTCAACCAGGTGAGAAACATTCCGGTGATGGGCGAGGCCGGCGAGGACTATTTCGGACATGGCGAGATCCTTTACCAGAACTGCCGCGTGCCCCAGTCCAACCTGCTGGGCCCGGAGGGCAGCGCCTTCGCCATTGCCCAGGAACGTCTGGGGCCTGGCAGGATCCACCACTGCATGCGCTGGATCGGCATCTGCAACCGCTGTTTCGATCTCATGTGTTCACGGGCACTCAGCCGGCCCATTGCACCCGGCAAAACTCTGGCTTATAAAGAGATTATTCAGGCCTGGATTGCCGAATGCGCCGCCGATATTCAGGCCGCGCGCCTCATGGTACTTTATACCGCGGACAGGATCGACAAAGTTGGCGCAAAAGAAGCCCGCATCGAAATTTCCATGATCAAATATGTCGTTGCCAACACCATGATGAAGGTGATCGACCGGGCCCTTCAGGTACACGGGGGCCTCGGCATGACGGACGACACGATCATTGCCTTTTTTTATCGTCATGAACGGGCCAGCCGGATTTACGATGGCGCAGACGAGGTGCACAAGCTCTCCGTGGCCCGCCAGATTCTAAAGAAATACGCCGGGAAGAAAGCCAATTAATATGAAGAGCACCATGACATACGCCGAATTCTGTCAGCAAGTCAATATCTCCAAAATGGAGATATACCAGGAATCCTTTTCTGAAAACCGTCAAACCAAGCGTATCAAAAAAGAAAAAACGGCGGTCAAAAACCTGGATACTATTTTTGGCGCGGTTCTGAAAATCAGCAACAAAAAAGGATTCAAGTCCATGAGCATGAGGGATCTCAGCCAGGAATGCGGGCTGAGCATGGGCGCTCTTTATAATTATTTTTCCAGCAAGGATGAACTCCTTGAAATGCTTCAGCACCAGCGGCGATCCATTACCGGAAAAATCCTTGAAGAACGAATTGCATCCGAAGACTCCGCGCCCGCCAGGCTGAAGGCTGCTATCTTTAGCCACCTGTATCTGAGCGAAGCCATGCAGCCTTGGTTCTATTTTTCGTTCATGGAGACCAAAAACCTTTCTGACACTGAAAAGCAGAAAGCCATAGATAGCGAACTGGCAACGGAAAAACTGATTTGCGATATCCTGATTCAGGGGCAGGAACAAAACGTGTTCAACCAACATGATCCTCAGCTTGGGGCTTGCATGATCAAGGCCATGCTTCAGGACTGGTATTTGAAACGGGGGAAATACGCTGGCAAAAATATTTCTGTCGATCAGTACGCAGCATATCTTCAAGAATTTGTAGCAGCATTTTTCTTGAAAGCCCCAAGTTGATTTTTTATCGAAATATTATCTGTTTAGGTGAACGCATTGATCAAGGCCCAGGATTGTCAAAGGAGAGGTTATGGAATTGATGGATCAGGCATCGGAAGTGCGCAGTGGCGAAGAACTTGATGCAGCAAAAGTTGAATCTTTTCTTCGAGATTCGATTCCGCATCTCGGGGGGAAAATGACTGTCCGGCAATTTCCGGGCGGTCATTCGAATCTGACCTATCTGATCACTTTTGAAAACAGGGAAATGGTTCTGCGCAGGCCACCCTTTGGCGCCAAAGCCAAATCCGCCCATGACATGGGACGTGAATACCGGATACTGAAAGCGCTGAAACCTTTTTACCCCTATTGTCCGGAACCGCTCGCGTATTCCGACGACTTGGATGTCATGGGCTGTCCCTTTTATGTCATGGAGCGCATTCAGGGGATTATTTTGCGCCGGAATCTGCCCAAGGGAATGGTTATGACCTCGAACCAGGTGGAACGCCTGTTTCAGAAAGTGATTGAAACCCATTATGCACTGCATCGTCTCGACTATCGGAAAATCGGGCTGGAAGGCTTCGGCAAACCCGAAGGATATGTCCGTCGTCAGGTGGAAGGATGGAGCAGACGTTATCGGGCTGCCCGGACTCCGGACGCACCGGAGTTTGAATCCGTAATGGCCTGGCTGGATACGCATCAACCAGGGGACTCATCCCACCCCTGCATCATTCACAATGATTTTAAATTCGACAACATTGTTCTGAACAGCGGCGACCCCTTAAGCATCATCGGCGTTCTGGACTGGGAAATGGCCACCATCGGCGATCCGCTGATGGATCTGGGCAGCACACTGGGATACTGGGTGGAACCGGGCGACCCCCCGGAGATGCAGGCCATGAAAACCCTTCCCACCCACCTTGAAGGCGCGCTGACCCGAAAGCAGATGGTTGCATATTACAGCAGCCTTTCCGGCAGATCCGTGGACCATTACGAATTCTATTACGGATTCGGTCTGTTCCGCCTGGCTGTCATCGCCCAGCAGATCTATTACCGTTTTTACCATGGACAGACCAAGGACCAGCGGTTCCAGTCCCTGATCTTTGCAGTAACCATTCTTGAAAAGACCGCCACACAGCTCCTGGGTCTTTAACCTGCCGTTTTCTACAGTCCACTGATTGCAGTTTTCTTATATGTCATCAGTAACTTATTGATTGATATAGGGAGGTAAAATGAACCATACACATTATCCTTTTTGGCCGAAACGTCTTCCCAAATTCATGCCGATCCCGCAAGTCCCCCTCCATGACCTCCTGGAAACGTCCGCCAGGCGATATCCGGACCGGACTGCCATGATTTACTACGGCACGGATATTTCTTACCATGAATTCTGGAAACAGGCACTCCAATTTGCAGGCTCGCTTTATGACATCGGTATCCGGACGGGTGACCGCGTGGCCGAAGATGAAGCCGATTGTCTGAATATCATCCGTCAGTTCTTGTCCTATTTGCCTTCCCACTGCATGGAGTTGCCGCCGGTTGCAACGGTTCCACCGGAATCGGGCGCTGAAATGCCGCGGATTCTGGACCTTCTTCCTGAAAAGCGCAACCGGACCTATGACATGCACAAAATCATCCTTTGCATTGTCGATAGCGCCTCGCTTTTTCCCGTCAAGCCAACTTTCGGCCAGGCGGCACTGCTCTGTCACGCATCGAAGGAAGCGTTGTCGGCATCTTAATGGGCAATTGCCCCCAGTACATGATCGCACATTTCGGCATTCAGAAAATCGGCGCCATTGTCTGCCTCTGCTCACCACTGTCAAGAAAATGGAACTGGCGCACGAACTCATTGACGCCGGAATTGAAATCATCGTTGCATGGGACCTGCTGATGCCAGTTGTCTATGAGGTTCTGGAACAGACAGCGCTGCGCAAAATCGTGACAGCCCACCTGAGCGATTATATCCCGGCCATCCCCACGCTCCCCTTCCCGATATCATGAAAATCCCGAAACAATCCATTGCCGGAACGGACGACTTTCTGCAGCTCCTCTCCGATAGCCCTGCAGTGCCTGCCGATATGGTCATCGACATGCAACAGGATATCGGCCTGTTTCAGTACACGGGCGGCACCACCGGCCTGCCCAAGGGCTGCATGCTCAGCCATTATGCTGCGCTTTTTAAAACGGCCGCGGTATGCACGATCACTGAAATGAAAAAAGAGGATGTTTGCCTGGTCACCATGCCGATTTTCCACAGCGTCGGGATGCTGGCAGGAATGAACAGTTGTATATATGCGGGCACCACCCAGGTCCTTTTGACCCTTTTTGATGCCAAAACAGCCATGCAGGCCATTGCCCAGTACCGCATTCGCTTCTGGTACAGCGCTGTACCCATGAATGTGGCGATCCTGTTCTCATCCGGATGCTGCAAGCTATGATCTAAGCAGCCTGAAACTGTGCCTGACCTCTTCTTTCGGCATTCAACTGACGGAAGAGATTTCCCGAAATTGGTCCAACTTCACAAACGGAGGCCTTCTGATCGAAGGTGCTTACGGTTTGAGCGAAACGCACACGGCAGACACTTACATGCCAAAAAACAACATCAAGTATGGCGCTACGGGAATTCCCGGATTTGAGCAGGAATTCAGGATTGTCGATCTGACAGACCGGAACCGGGAGGTGCCGCTGGGCGAACCCGGAGAGATTGTCCTGAAAAACCCTGCGGTTTTCAAAGGTTACTGGAACCAGCCCGAAGCCACCCGGAATAGCCTGATTGATGGATGGGTCCATACCGGCGACATTGGTCGTTTTGATGAAGACGGATATTTATTTCTTCTGGGCAGAAAAAAGAGATGATCAAGGTCAGCGGCTTTTCCGTATTTCCGGAAGAAGTGGAGCTCATTTTGAACCGGCACCCGGCTGTGGCCCTGTCAGCGGTCATCGGTGTACCGGATCCCAACAAAGGGGAAGTGGTCAAGGCCTTTATTGTCATCCGCTCCGGCTTCAGTCTTACATCGGAGGCGCTTCAACAATGGGCCAGAGAAAATATATCGTCTTATAAGTGCCCGGCTCAAGTGGAATTCAGAGATTCCCTGCCCACACTGGGAACCGGCAAACTGCTGCGCCGGGCCTTGAAAGATACCTGACAGCTGATCCTGTTGCAAATTACCTTTCAACCATGATATGAGTTCGACCGAGCTTCATTATCACCTTCATGTGTTTGGGTGTCGTTTGCATCGGGCCACGGTATCACCAAATCGCTAAGAAGGCTTTCTTTTAACCAATTTCCATCAGTCGGTGAAACATGCGGCAAAGACATCAGGCATGATCAGAAAAATTCATCCCGCAACCATCATCATCCTTAGTTTTCTGGATTGCATCAGCGTTGGAACCGTCCTGATCACGCTACCAGTTTCAAATGCTTCCGGCTACATTTCCTTTATGGATGCGCTTTTTACCGTAACTTCAGCCGTATGCGTCACCGGGCTTACCGTTCTGGACACTGGCTCCCATTTCACGCTGTTCGGACAAACCGTTATTCTATTACTGATACAGGTCGGCGGACTGGGACTCATGACCATATCCGTGGTATTTTTCAGATTCCTTGGAATAAAGCGTTTCCTTCCAGCATCGCAGGGTCATGCAGGAATCCTTTTCCCATACCCCCCGAAAAGACATCTATGCATTGCTTAAATCCATCTTTATTTTTTCAGGTCTTACCGAACTGCTTGGTGCTGTTTTGCTGGCGATTTACTGGAGCCGGGATTTTCCGATTCCTCAGGCTGCATATTTTGCGGTATTCCACTCGGTTTCAGCATTTTGCAATGCCGGCTTTTCTCTTTTTGCCGCCAACCTTGCCGACTACAGGGATTCGGTAACGGTCAATCTTACCATCTGCGGCCTGATCATTTTAGGTGGCATCGGATTTCCGGTTATTTTTGACATTTATGAATATCTCTCCAAAAGGCGACGTAAACGCGTTAAATTTTCCCTTCAAACAAAAATTGCAGCAACCACCACGTGCATTCTGATTTTTGCCGGTATGGGTTTATATCTGATGTTGGAACAAAACAACTCCATGAAAGGATTAAACCCTACCCAAAAAATCCTGGGCGCCTTCTTCCAGTCCGTTACCGCCAGAACCGCCGGATTCAATACACTGGATTTTTCCACGCTTAGCGATGCAGGGGCATTTTTGATGATGATTCTCATGTTTATCGGTGCATCGCCCGGTTCATGCGCCGGCGGCGTTAAGACCACGACCATTACGGTTCTGGCTGTTGCTGCGATAGCCAGACTTAAAGGCATGTTCCATCCCAATATTTACAAAAAAACCATCAGCGACGGCAATATCAAAAAAAGTCTGGACATTGTCGGCATATCGGTTTTTTTCATAACCATTATTTTTTTCTTGATGTTGATCACGCAGCCGCCGTCACCCATTTCCGGTCCGATGGCTCCCAGTCGATTTCGAATTTATCTTTTTGAAGTCCTATCTGCATTCGGAACCGTGGGTCTTTCCATGGGCGCTACCAAGCTGATCAACGACTGGGGCAGATTTCTGCTTGTCATCATGATGTTGATCGGCCGGGTCGGTGCCCTCAGTTTTCTTTATTTCATTGCCGGTGATGGGAAAAAAGCGGGTTTTGAATATTCCGAAGAAAGCATGATGTTAGGATAACAAATGACAACCAAACGATTTGCAGTGATAGGTCTGGGGAAATTTGGCTTTCATGTGGCCAAATCACTTTTTGCGGAAGGACATGAGGTTGTGGCTATCGATCAGGATCGAAAGCTCATTCGTGAAATCGATCCTTACTGCACCGAAGCCATCGTCATGGACGCCACGGACAAAGAAAATTTACTGGCTCTGGGACTGCATGAAATGGACAGCGTGGTGGTCAGCGCCGGCGCAAAAATCAGCAACAGCATCCTGATCTGCCTTCACCTTAATGAAATCGGCGTAAAGAAAATCCTGGCCAAAGCCATGGATGATGACCATGCGAAAATCCTTAAAAAAGTCGGCGCAACGGAAGTCATTCGTCCGGAAATGTCCATGGCCATTCGCATCGCCAAAGGACTGTCTACTCCCAACATCCTGGATTTCATTCCTTTGGCCGAAGAATACAGCCTGCTACAGGTGGATCCTCCCAGAGCTTTCATAGGAAAGACCCTGAAAAATCTTGATCTTCGCGCCAGATACCATGTGCACATCATTGCCATAAAGGAATTCATTCCTGAAAATTTCATCCTTGCGCCACCGGCCGATTTTATAATCAAGGACAGCGATCTATTGATCATCCTGGGCAAATCCGAAGACATTGGACGCATCAAAGAGTTAAAGTAGTTTTGACTGTTTGACTTGGCAGACATATTCGCTCTTGGTGCGATCGGTCATCGTTTCAAAAGGAAATCCTTTCCTATGGTTCAGTATAATGAACAATTAATGTCATTCCTGAGGCAAGCGATCCCTATGCGCCAGATTCCATATGGCAACACAATTCTGCTTTCATTTTTTTCACAAGAGCTGTTCACCCAATATTCTCCGATAGGACCCTACAGCGCTTTGAAATACGCATGGTTATTCCGACTTGAGTACATAAACCGCCACTTCTTGAAATCAAACATAGCAAAAAAAGCGCTTGACAATCCCATGCATTAAAATTATTCCAGTTACATTGTGGCTATGTGATAGCCCATAACCGTTCCCGAATCACAGGTTGTATTCGCCGCAACCATAACACCGAACATCCCTATAAACGGACATGACAGATGGTCGCCATTACCACGAAAGCTAATTGATGATCATCCAGATGAACCGTTCTTTTGAAAATATCCTTCAAAGCACTTCAAGTAAGCCGCTAAACGGTTCACATTGCTCAAGCGACACGTCGCAGAATTCAAGGATTGATACGGAATCTTGCTCACATAAATGATTACATGCATACAAATGGATTCCATACTACTGGGAAAAGGAGGTGATTTCTATCGTTTCAGGGCTTTCATAGTCTTAGCCTCATTCATTTCCGAATAAAAAAGGAGGAGCTGTCGATGAATAGAAAAACAAGTATTTTTATCAGCGTAATATGTTTTGTCGCAATGATTTTTTGTACGGTCACACTCAGTTCCGCAGAACCTGTCAAACTCACCTACAGCTGTTTTTTCCCGCCTTCCCATATTCAAAGCATTCTGGCGGAACAGTGGTCCAGGGAAGTTGAAAAACGAACCGCCGGCGCAGTAAAAATCGAATATTTCCCCGGGCAGACCCTTACCAAATCCAACCAGTGCTATGATGGCGTGGTAGAAGGATTGTCGGATATCGGTTTTGCCGTTCTGGCCTATACGCCCGGCCGCTTTCCGGTCATGCTGGCAGTGGATCTGCCGCTGGGTTACACCAGTGGCGAGGCGGCGACCAAAGTTGTCAATGATGTCTATAACCAGTTCAAACCCAAGGAACTGGATGATACGAAAGTCATGTATCTGCATGCACACGGACCGGGGTTGATCTTCACCAAAGACAAGCCGGTTCTGAAATTGGAAGACATGAAAGGCCTCAAGTTCAGAGGCCATGGAACCAGTGCCGAAGTTGTCAAGGCTTTGGGCGGCACGCCGATAGCCAAGCCCATGCCGGAAACTTATGAAATGCTGCAAAAAGGGGTCGTGGACGGGGCTGTCTATCCGCTGGAATCCAACAAGGGCTGGAAACTGGGCGAGGTGGTCAAGTATTGTACAGCCAATTTTTCTTCCGCATACACCACATCATTTTTTGTCGTCATGAACAAAGACAAATGGAAAGCGCTTTCCCCCAATGTTCAGAAAATTATTGAGGAAATCAATGCGGAATGGGTCGTTAAGCACGGCGAAGCCTGGGACAACAGCGACATGATCGGATTGAAATATTTTCTGGAGCAGGGCGGCCAGATCAACGGGCAGGATAGCAAGGAAAGCGCCAAATGGAAAGCTGCGGTTGCACCCATAATAGTTCAATATACCAAAGAGTTAAATAATAAAGGGTTGAACGGTAAACAAATTATCGAGTTTATTGAAACTGATTTGAAGAAGTATCAATGATTGTCTGTAACCTGTAACGGTAAAAAAAGGGGGGCCGTGAGGGATTTTTCTGCTGAATGCCGTCTGAAATCCTTCCTGGCTCCCCTTTTCCAAATGGGGAGCCATTTTCACGATTGCTGTCACCGCTACCGTAATATCTGTCGGTTCAACATTTTGATTAGAGGCATATGGAGTGCCCATGGAAAAAATTGACAATATTGTATCATGGATGTCCGATAAACTGAAAATCGCCGGCGCATTTTGCCTGGCTGCAATGATGCTGATTACCTGTGTCGATGTCGTGGGACGGTTTTTCAATACCCCAATTCTGGGAGCGGTTGAATTTGTCGGTTTTTTCGCCACCCTGACGACTGCATTTGCTTTGCCCTACACCCACCAGATGGATGCCCATATCGGCGTGGAGCTTCTGGTCAATACGCTTTCCCAGAAAACGCAGCAGATCATCAACCTGATAACGCGGGTGGTCAGTTTTTTTCTGTTTGGAATCGTGACATGGCGGATGGCGGTTTATGCCAATACCATTCACCAGAGCGGTGAAGTTTCCATGACGTTGAAACTCCCTGAATATATCATCATGTATATAATAGCGGTTTGTTTTCTAATTTTTACGCTCATTTTGATGCTGGATGTTATCAAATTGACCGGCAAAATAAATAAAAATCATAATATCAAATGATTATCGCGCTGCAATGTATGAAACCGCATAGCTCTATGTGTTTAACAATAATCGGACAGATTGATAAAGGTGATAAATGGATCCTGGGGTGATTGGCGTTTTGGGTATTGTGATCATGCTGATCTTGTTCATGACCAAAATGCCGGTGGCATACGTCATGACAATTGTCGGATTAGTCGGTTTCTCTTTGATGAAATCCTGGACAGGGGGGCTCAATCTGCTGTCGCGAAGCATGTACGAGGCGTTCTCCTCGTATGGACTGACAACGATTCCCCTGTTTATCCTGATGGGACAGTTTGCGTTCAATGCGGGAATCGGCAAACGGCTTTATGATACGGCTTATAAGTTTTTTGGAAATATCCGCGGTGGGCTGGCCATGGCTACCATTGCAGCGTGTACTGCTTTTGGCGCGGTGTGCGGTTCCAGTCCGGCCACGGCTGCAACGCTTGCAGTCGTCGGGCTTCCGGAAATGCGGCGGTATGGCTATGATGATGAATTGTCAACCGGATCTGTGGCATCAGGCGGCGGACTGGGCATGATCATGCCACCCAGTGTGGTTCTGATCGTATACGGGGTGTTGACCGAACAGTCGATTGGCGCGCTCTTTGTTTCAGGTATCCTGCCTGCTCTATTGATGACGCTATTGTATTTTATCTGTATTTATATCAGATGCTTACAGTCTCCGGAACTGGGGCCTCCGGGAGATAAATTCACCTGGGCGGAAAAATTCAAGTCTTTAAAAAATATGGCGGATACCGCGGTATGTTTTATCGTGGTGATGGGCGGTCTTTTCTGGGGAATTTTTACACCGACGGAAGCGGCCGGGGTCGGGGCGTTTTCGGTTCTGGCGGTTTCCGTTATCAGAAGACAACTGGACTGGAAAGGATTTGTAAAGTCCCTTTATGAAGCCCTTCGTACATCCTGTATGGTTATTTTTCTGATTGCCGGGGCGCTGGTCTTTGGCAAGTTTCTGGCCGTCACCCGGATTCCATTTAATGCAGCCAGTTGGGTCAGTGACTTGAACATGCCGAATTTCGTTGTGTTGTCCGCAATTTGTCTTATCTATATCATCGGCGGTTGCATCATGGATGCCCTGGCCCTGATCATGCTGACCATTCCGGTGTTTTATCCGGTGATCACCAATATGGGCTATGATCCGATCTGGTATGGGGTCATCATCGTACTGCTGACCCAGATCGGCGTTCTGACCCCGCCGGTGGGGATCAATGTCTATGTGGTGTATGGGGTGGCCCAGGGCGTTATCGGTAAGGTTCCGCTGGAGAAGATTTTCAAGGGCGTTGTGCCATTTATCATTGCAACGATTGTCGGGATTATTCTGATGACCATTTTCCCGCAGATTATCCTGATTCTTCCCCGGTTGATGTACTGATAAAACCACCCGGAATTATGATGCAATTGAATCGTACCGCCATCCCGAATAGAACTTGTCGGCGATTCGGCCAGGATATCCAATATCAGATGAGGAACTTTGAAAAATGGAAAAGCAGAATAAACTGTTGAGTGGCAAACGGGTTCTCATCGTCGATGATGAGCCGGATGTTCTGGACACACTGGAAGATTTACTGCCCATGTGTTCCGTGACAAAAGCGGCGTCATTTGAACAGGCCAAAGGGTACCTGCAAACAGAGTCCTTCGACGTCGCCATTCTGGATATTATGGGAGTAAATGGATATGACCTGCTGGCGCTGGCGCGTCAACGCCAGGTGATATCCGTCATGCTGACCGCCCGGGCATTGACACCTGAAGACGTTAAAAAATCGTACATCGAAGGCGCTTCGTTTTATATCCCGAAGGAAGAAATGCTGCACATCGACAGCTTTCTGGAAGATGTACTGGAAGAGCTGGAAGCAGGCAAAGACCCCTGGAACAGATGGGTGGACCGCATGGCCGGTTTTTGCGAGAAAACATTCGGCTCCAAATGGCAGCAGAAAGACCCCGGATTCTGGGATAAATTCCCGTTCTATTAAGGGCTGTCAATTCCGAAAAGCGGCAACAAAAACCCCTCTTTGCTATAGAAACAGGGGTATTTGTCGCCGGTCCAAAAGGAGTATTTAGCCAGTTTCATCGTTTCTCCCTATAAAGCGTTGTTTGGCATGTGTTCATCTGTCTTCACCTTTGAGGCAGTTAAGGTGTGCGATGATATCTTCGGTAATTGCCTCCGGGCTGCGGCCGATATCGATGATCAGGCCGTCCGCAGGCTCTTCCATGGTGTCCATCTGGCTGGAGAGAAGGCTCTTGTTCATGAATTGGTGATCCCTGCTGCCGATCCGCTCCTGGAGCAGGGTGAATGATCCCTTCAGGTATACCGAAACTACGTCCTTCTGGTCGACGCCAAGAAGGTCGCGATACCACTTCTTGAGGGCCGAACACGCCAGGACCAGATCCTGACCGGCAGCCAGCCTGCTGTGAATGCGCGCTTTCAGGATGGTGAGCCATCCGAGTCGGTCCGAATCGTCAAGCGGCGTGCCGGAGCGCATTTTGGCGATATTTTCCGGTGGATGAAAGTCATCGGCGTCGTCGAAAAAATATCCGAGTTTTTCGGCCAGCAACCTGCCGATGGTCGTTTTTCCGCAGCCCATGGGGCCGATCAGGACAAGGATCACCGGATCAGTCTCCTTGGCGTTCGATACCGAAATAACCGACGGCATTCCGGTAACAGATGTCCTGGATGGTGGTGCCGATCAGCTCCAAATCCGGCGGAGTATCGCCGTTTTCGTTATCGTTTCCGAACAGGTTGCACAGTACCCGCCGGAAATACTCATGGCGCGGATAAGACAGAAAACTCCGGGAGTCGGTGAACATACCGACAAAACGGAAAAGCAGGCCCATTTTGGAAAGCGCATTGATCTGCCTTTCCATGCCGTCTTTCTGGTCGTTAACCCACCATCCCGAGCCAAACTGCATTTTCACCGGAATCCGGCCGTCCTGAAAATTGCCGATCATCGTTGCAATCATCTCGTTATCACGGGGGTTGAGGATGTAAAGGATGGTTTTGGCAAGCTTGTCCCGTGATTCCAGTTGATCCAGAAACCGGCCAAGGGCGCTTGCCATGGCAAAATCGCCGATGGAATCATACCCGGTATCGGAACCAAGCAGTCTGAAGGCCCGGGAATTCGTGTTCCTCAGGGCACCAAAATGAAACTGCTGGGTCCAGCCACAGTCATGATCCATGACAGCGCATACAAAGAGCATGGCCGACTTGAAGATGCGGATTTCCGACACCGGCAGGTGGCAATGGTAATCAAAGATCGGCATGCAGGCGGCAAATTCATGGTAAAGTCTTTGCGCACTTTTTGTCTGCAGCAGAAATTCATCTGATAGAAACGGTTTCATGGTGGACTCCCAAGCGCTCATGATCTGAGACGGTGCAGAATTTCGCCCGCTTTTTCGACGAAAAGAACCCCTTCTGCTTCCCGGTTGCGGAAATCGTCAGGATTGACGGCTGCCGGATCAAGGTAGCCGAGGTTGATTTTTCGGCACATCTCAGGCGGAATGGCGGATGCCAGAACAACCTCGATCCGCGGCTTTTCGATGCCGTTTTCCATGGTTCCGATGCCCCGGACATGGGTGGCGTGGGCCAGGACCCCCCGGGGAATGTCGGTGAACTGATCGGGCCGGGCAAGGAAATAGTCTCTGACATGGTAGCCGATTTTTTCCATGTATCTGCCCCAGGTGCGAGAAACTTCGGTAATGTGCGGGGCATAAATGATCAGTCTGCCGCTGTCGGCAACCACCTGCTCGAGTTTATACATGACCTTGCCGCCTGTCCAGATTTCATCATACATCGGCGGGCAGACGCCCAGGACGGTATGATACGGACGATCCTTCCAGATGACATGCACTTTCTCGGACAGATCCGCAGCCTGCGACCAGGATTCGCGCCAGTCTCCGCAATACAGACCGTAAAGTTCCTGCCGGGATTTGACCACCATCGCCAGGCAGTGCACCGGGACCTCGATCAGGCGCATGGCCCGGTTGATCACTTCCCGCACCGGGGTATGCTTGATACCGATGGTTCCGGGGCATGTCACGATGGCGCCGAGCCAGTGAAAGGCGTGCAGGAACTCACCAGCCGAAATCCCCGGAAAGAGATATTTCGCACCGCCCGAATAGCCGACCACTTCATGCGGAAAAACAGGGCCGAGAATCAGAATCAGATCGTAATCAAAGATGGTTCGGTTGATATCAACCGGCACCCGCTCGCAAAGCCTGCCGCCCGAAATCTCCGCCATTTCATTTTCTTCGATCCAGCCGACACGGGTCAGGGTGCCGGGAAGATCCCATCGGTGGTTGAAAAACCGGGTGTTGCGGTACCGGCTGTTTCGTTCCTGCCCGCTGATTCCGTAAAGCGCAAGGATTCGCTCCTCCGCCAACGGGGTGTGGGTGCCGAGGGCGACCATGAAATCAAGCGCGCCGGCCTTGGTGCCGATGATGTCCTGGATACAGCGGATCATCAGAGGCAAGGGACAGGTTCGCGTGGTATCGGGGGTCAGGACCAGAACGCGCTTGCCGGTATAAAGCAAGGCGGGCGTGCCGCTGACGATGATCTCCCGTATCCGGGATTCATCTATGATTGAATCGGGTGATCCGATGCCGTAAGTCATGTCAAACCTCAGATGTTGTGAACCAAGAACCCGCCATCAACCGTGACACACCCGGTAACAAAGCCGGGGACGCCCGTGAACTGGCCAGAAAGAGCGTGGCGGCCTTTGCGCGTCATATGCCCAGACTCCGGACAGCGGGGTATATGACGTCATCAACATGATGATATTCTGATGTTATTTCACTCATTACCTGATCTTTTTTTTAGCAGGATACTGTTGAAAATATTGTCCGGAATTTGGGACAACTATATCAACAAAAAACGATAAGGTGGTATATTTTTATTTTTCCGTAAACTTGTAACAGTTTTAATTCTCATTGACCATGGTGATCAAACTGGCCGAAACACACTCGAAAAGCTACTCCACCGAGATGGGTCATGAATTATCTGCATCTTCCCGACATCATTACCCAGTGGTTTCTCTCCGTGTCGGATCAGAAGTGGGTGATTCTGCTGATGATCAGCATCCTGCTGTTGATTCTCGACGGCCCCATGGATATGGCTCCCATGATCCTGATCCTGACGCCAATCCTGTTTCCGGCGGTGACTAAGCCTGGATTCGCTGGAAACCGGCTTTCGCCGGTATGACTGAAGAGGCAATTTGAAGGGGTTTTGAAAGAGGCTCACTCATTTTACCGATTCTGCGATCTTCTCCAGCGGCAACCCCGAACGAATATGCAAATCCCGTTGCGGAAACGGTATTTCGATTCCGGCGGTCTTGAAAACATCAAATAGAGCGTAATACAGGTGGCTGCGCACATAATTGGCCGACGCCTTGCGGATATCCATCCATACCAGCAGATTAAAATTGATGGAATTGTCGCCATACCCGTCAAACCACACGGCGGGTTGTTTCACCTTTTCCACCAGCGGCTCTTTTTCAGCCACCGATACGGACAAGCGCGATACTTCATGGGGATCTGCCGCGTACGATACGCCAAACGGAACCCGGATTCGGATAATCGGAGATGACAGGGTATAGTTGATGATGGTGTTGGAAATAAGCGCAGAGTTGGGTATGAGATATTCAATATTGTCCCGGGTTCTGATGTTGGTCTCCCGCAGATAAATATCCGTCACTTCTCCTACGGTTCCGCTGACCTCCAGCCAATCCCCCTTTCGGATCTTTCCACCAAAAATAATCACAAAACCGCTGATCAGGCTGGAAGCGATGCTTTGCATGGCCAGCCCGATACCAATACCGATGGCGCCGGCAAAAACCATCAGCGACCTGAGGTCAAAGCCGACAATTTGCAAGGAAATCATAGCACCCAGGAACAGCATGAAATATTTCAGGAATGTATCGATGGCGTACGCAAGGCCGGGTGCAACCCCGATGGAAGGATAAACCTTATAATCCAGATAGGCGCAAAGAAGCTGCGCCGCATAATAGAATCCGGCCAACATCAGCGCTGCCTGCAGCAACACCCAAAGAGAAAGGAATGACCCGCCGACGCTCATGATGGGAAAAGACATGATTTTGCGGATCGGCTCCATCACCCCGAGCAGATTCAACATGACTAGAATCGCCATAATGATCGTAATATAAAAGGTCAGAACCCTAATCGAGCGGATGAGCCTATGCGTTTTTTCGTCTGAAAGCTCGATGCCATCTGACCATTTCTGAACTCTTATCATCAACATATGATAGATTAATGAAAAACCGATATATACGCCGGCAATTGCCCACGTCTTTATCCAGAGCGTCTTGGTGAAATCTTTATACCCGATACACCATAGAACCCCGGACAAAAAAGTCATCAGGATAACCGGGTAATAATACCGCTCAAGGCCTTTTAAAAATCCCTGATAACTTAAGTATGGCAGTTGCGGCAGCAGTGACAGGATTATTTTTTTCCGAAGAAAAACCAAAAACAGCACGATGACAATAGACAGGAATACGACAAATTGAAGCAGCGCCAGAAAATCCTTTGGAAGGTCTCAAGGCTCCGGCACTCCAGAGAACAGCGATCCCGACAAGAATATATAGAATAACCGCCCGAATGAGCCGAACGGCAACTCCGGCATATTCGGTTCGGATCTCCAGAATACCGCGATCGACGATTCCGCTGACCAGGCTCATCAGCAAGGCACCTATTGACCAGAGTCCGAGCATCTTTCCTATCAGAATGAACCAGGGCGCGTCATAATCGATCACCCCTTTGACCAGCGAAAATAACACCAGTAGAATCAAGGGGATCAGTGCCGCGGTAATGGACACCAGAGCCAGATAAAAATAAGGACGGATCTCCTCGGGCAATTTCTCTATCAAGGGTTTGGCCAATGCTTCGGATTTGACCAAGACACGTTTTCTTCCGATCAGACTGTATCCGATGGCCACAAAAAACACAAACATGATGGCTGATCCGGCAACACCAAGGATACGGCTCTGCTCAAAAATATGGGACAGCCAACTGGGGAAGCCGGGCGGGCAGCATCACCGCCTGCTCGAATGCATAATCAAGAGTGTTCACGTCCCATCCGAGCGGCGTATGCTTAATAAGCGTATTGGCTTGATGTTTCAGATCTTTTTTTACCTGAGCGGCTTCATTCTTCATGTAAACCGCCATGTCATCCACTATCTCGACCGAAGGCGCCTGTGCATCCGGAGGTGATTTGGCATTGCCGTTCTCTCCCGTTGCCGGTGCGCAAAAAACCAACAGAAAAATGATACTCAATAATACAATCTGTCGTGCTGTCATGCGTCTAACCCCACTTAATTATTAAATTCACGCGTTCACGAAATGCTTCGCACTGTGCTGTCTTTCGTAATAAATCCTCGCGTGAAGTTCAAGCATTACTTTGTTGTCATTCCGCCTTGTAATGAATGCCCTTGCCGGGTTACCGAGCCTGCACCGTTTCCTGTTGCTTGAGATCCCATTGCAAGTCCATCTCCTGGAAGAGGGTTTCGTGTTGTTGAGGGATTCCGGAACAAATCAGGGTCGGAGGCACATTACTGTCGGAGGGGGTATGATGGGCCCAAGTTATGATCCTGCAATGAATATTCTTGCCTTAGGGCTGCAACGCTGGTAGGACACACCCAACACATTACAGAAATGAATGAAACGAAAAATGGTTTTTTTTGCCGTTTTTCCCGAATGCGTTTTACCTCAACGAACCGGTTTAATTTTCATGAAGTCAAATCAGTGACGCCGATAGTTCTCTCTCTTGCCCCCTTGCGGGGCTTTACAAATGCCCTTTACAGGAATCTCTATTCAATCCATTTCCAAGGGATTGACTCCGCTATTTCCCCATTTATCAACACACTTTCGGTAAAACAGATCACTCGTTCCCATATCAAGGATATTTTGCCTGAAAACAACCACGGGATGCCGGTCGTTCCTCAGATCATCGGCAATGATCCGGCGGGATTCATTCTGCTTGCTGCAAAATGCCACGACCTTGGCTTTGATACCGTGAACTGGAACCTGGGATGCCCGGCTCCCATGGTTGCAAAAAAGCAGCGAGGCTCGGGCATGCTGCCTCACCCGGAGGTGATCAAGGCTTTTCTGGACGATGTGATACCGCGCATTCCTACCCGGCTGTCAATTAAAACCAGAATCGGCAGCAAAAAAAAAGAGGAAATATTCAACCTTCTCCCCATCTTCAATCAATACCCCCTCGAAGCGTTAATCATCCATCCCCGAACCGGCGTCCAGATGTATTCCGGAGAAGTGGATCTGGGTACGTTCGAGCAATGCCTGCCGCTGCTAAAGATGCCGGTCGCCTATAATGGCGACATCGTTGACTACAGCTCCTTTATCAAGCTGAAAGAACGGTTTAAAACCGTTTCGAGCTGGCTTATCGGAAGAGGGGTTCTTTCCAATCCCTTTCTGCCGGAAATCCTGCGGTCCGGAGAAGAAAACATCCTTCAGCCTGTGGAAAGATTTAAAAAATTCCATGATGATCTGTTTGAAGCGTACCGGGCCGAGTTTAGCGGGCAATCCCACTTGATAGACAAAATGAAAGGGTACTGGCTGTATTTTCTCAGGTCTTTTGAAAACGGAGAAACTGTTTTCAAAAAGATCAAAAAGATCAACACCGTGAAGAAATACGAAGAGATCGTGGGAAAATTCCTGGAAGAGGATGCCATATGGCGACCCGTGCTCAGATAAGACCGGAGCGACGGGTCGGTTTGTCGCATTAAATTTTATGTTTATGAGGCTCCGAAATTAACCGTGTAGCTTCCGCCTGTTTTCACTTCCAGATCACAGGCGACATTCGGATGCAATTCATCCGGACCACTCTTGCATTCAGCCGCATCATAACATTGGGGGGCACAGGACATCCCGATTTCCAGGGCAATCAGTCCAACTGGGCGGATTGGAGTTTTGACTGACGCACTGTGTACAGCCCAGGGGGAAAACGCCAATAGGCATCATGATTTCCGGTGGCCTTTTTCACATATGTGGTTTCAGAGCCGGCCGCTGAGACGATCTGCATCGAGTAATTGAAACCGTTCACCAATGAAAGGTCAAAGTGATCATGCGTTTTGTTGTCCTTTGGGCTGATGTTGATTTCGAACATGGTAGTCGGGCATGGCCCCATCGGTTCGTTATCCACCCCGCCGGAGAGGTTGATGCCCCCCTTATTGAGGGTCAATGTTTTGGTTGATTTTTTGGGAATCAGCACACTGCATCTGTCCGGCCTGTAAACGTTACAGTCCTGGCCAATAAAGTCCTGATCCGTATAGCTCCCCCCATTTACGGTCATGCCGCCCACAAAACGATATAAACCGTCACATCCTTGTCTGCGCCGTTGTTCAGAGTAAGGGTTCTCGCTTCATCCGCTATAAGGGGATTCGTCCCTGCCAGTACTTCTTCTCCGTCGCTGCGGCCATCCCCGTCGGTATCCGCAATGAATGGATTGGTGCCGTAAATATGTATTTCATCGCTATCGCTTAAACCATCGTTGTCTGAGTCCGTCGGGTCTCCATCGCCACATCCATTTACTGAAATGAGAATCAATAGTCCAAAGAAAATACCGTAGCAGATGCGTTTCATGTAAAATCTCCTCACGAAATATTTCAAAACATCTTTATCCGGATCGGGTATCGAAGTCAGGCTAATCTATTTTCATGAAATCTTGTCAATTGCATTCAGAAACAGAGATTTTAAACGACAATGGAATGTTTCGCAAACTTGACTTTCATAAGGATTGCATATAATTTGAAAGCCATCTTAGTGCATTGGGATTACCCTTCTGGCACAGAATAAAATCGGGACACTGTTCATCGTTTTAAATCCCCCTTGATCCCCCTTTTCAAAGGGGGAAACACATGATGAAACAGGCTCATACATCAGGGAATGATCATGATGATATTGATAAAAAATGCAGAGGTCTTTGCACCCGGCGCCATGGGCCGATGTGACATCTTGACGGGCGGCGGGAAGATTCTGGCGATTGAAAAAAGCATTCAGGCCGGCGTGCTGCCGGGTGAAGTGGAAATCATCGATGCCGACGGGCTTGCGGCGGTTCCGGGCTTTGTTGACGGGCATCAGCATTTCACCGGCGGCGGGGGCGAGGGAGGCTTTCACACCCGCACGCCGGAAATGCAGCTCAGCATGAATACGGCAAACGGCGTGACAACGGCGGTGGGGCTGCTGGGAACCGATTCTCTCACCCGCACGGTGGAAAACCTGTATGCCAAAACCCAGAGCTTTAACACCGAGGGCATCACCGCCTTCATGCTGACCGGCGCGTACTGGTATCCGTCGCCGACCATCACCGGAAGCGCGGCGCGCGACCTGGTCTATATTCAGCCGGTCATCGGCGTCAAGCTGGCTCTTTCCGATATTCGCGGCCCCCACATTGAAGAACGGGATCTGGCGACGCTGGCCTCCGAGGTCCGGGTGGCGGCCCTGGTCGCCAATAAACCGGGCATCATCACGGTCCACACCGGCATCAAACTCGTTGGCCTGGATCTGATTCTTGAAATCGTTCAAAAACACGGCATGCGTGCGGACATGTTCGTTCCAACACACATCAACCGCAAAAACCCGATACTGACGGATCAGGCACTGGCTCTGGCCAGGCAGGGCGCAACAATCGATGCCACATGCTGGAGCAGCCTGCCTGCCGAGGATTCCGCTTACCTGTCCGCCGCCGACTTTGCCGTTATGGCCGATGACCAGGGCCTGTTTGACCAGGTCTCCTTCAGTTCCGATGCCGGCGGCTCGCTTCCGGTCTGGAACAAGGATAAAAGCCGGATTGTGTCCATGGGAATCGGCGCCCCGGATTCCCTCCTGTTCGAACTCTCCCGTCTGGTCCATCAAAAGGGCATGGGTCTTGAAAAGGCGCTTTGCCCCCTGACCACGACGCCCGCCCGGATTTACGGCCTGAAGGGCGTCAAGGGCGAGCTAAAACCAGGCGCCGATGCCGATATTATCTTGCTTGATCCGGACAAGATGATCATTGAAGATGTCATGGCAAAAGGCGTGATCATGGTCCGGAACCGCATCATCGAAAGAAAAGGGTATTTTGAATAACCGGCCAGGATCCACTCCCGAGATGTCGCCGGATGCGATTCTGACCATCCGGGATTTGTCGCTGAGTTTTCCCACATACGGCGGCTTTACCTCCGTGCTGCATAATGTGTCTTTTTCCGTGAAAAAAGGCGAAACATTGGCAATCGTAGGAGAATCCGGATCCGGCAAGACCGTGACCCTTCGCCGGGTCATGAGTCTATTGAAAAACGTCCGCACGGATTCGGGAACCATCACCCTGAAAAAACGGGACGGCACGATCCTGGACATCACCGATATCTCGAATGCCAGAGCCCGGGAAATCCGCGGCGTGGATCTGTCCATGATTTTCCAGGAGCCCATGACGTCCCTGAATCCGCTCTTTACCATCGGGAATCAGCTTGAGGAGGCCATCCTTACCCATCAAAACATTTCGCGGCAGGAAGCTGCGGAAAAAGTGCATGCGCTTCTTGAAATCGTGCGGATTCCGGATGCAAAAAAACGCATTCACGAATATCCCCATCAGATGTCCGGCGGCATGCGCCAGCGCGTCATGATCGCCATGGCCCTTGCCTGCAGGCCCCAGATCCTGATCGCGGACGAACCCACCACGGCGCTGGACGTAACCATTCAGGCCCAGATTCTGGCCCTGATCCGGTCTCTTCAGCAGCAGTTTGACATGTCCGTGATCTTTATCACCCATGACATGGGCGTGGTGGCCGAGCTGGCCGATCGCGTGATTGTCATGTACAAGGGACGGGTCGTAGAAGAAAACGACGTTTTCACCCTTTTCTCCAAACCGACCCACCCTTACACCCGGGCGCTGTTAAAGGCGGTTCCCAAGCTTGGCTGCATGAAGGGCCGGAAAAATCCCGCCACCCTGCCGGTGCTCGACATGGAACGCGAACTGCAAAGAAAGGAAGGCGAGGCGCTTCCCGCGGAAAAAGAAATCGACACCGCGGATTATCACAAACAGCCGATTCTCGAGGTCCGGAACCTGACCACCCATTTTGTGTCGAAAAAGACGTTCTGGGGCAAGCCCACCCATCTGGTGTACGCCGTGGAGAATGTCAGCTTTCAATTATATCCCGGTGAAACCCTTGGCATCGTGGGCGAATCCGGATGCGGCAAGACAACGGCCGGGTATTCCCTGTTAAAGCTCGTGCCCGCCACGGGAGAGGTGCTTTTCGAGGGCCAGAATGTCATGACCCTCACCGACAGCCAGATGCAGAAACTGCGGCAGAACATCCAGTTCGTCTTTCAGGACCCGTTTGCCTCGCTCAATCCCCGTCTGACCATCGGCGCATCCATCGCAGAACCCCTGATCATCCATGAGACGATGGACAGCAAAGAGCGGGACAAAAAAGTCGCCGATCTTGCTGGAGCGCGTAGGCATCCCTGCCGGCAACGCCACCCGCTATCCCCACGAATTCTCGGGCGGCCAGAGACAGCGCATCGCCATTGCCAGGGCCCTTGCCACCAGCCCCCGGCTGATCGTTGCCGATGAGGCGGTTTCCTCCCTGGATGTCTCCATTCAGGCCACGGTGCTCAACCTGATGATGGAACTGCAAAAGGAGCTGGGACTATCCTACATCTTCATCTCCCACGACATGGCCGTGGTGGAGCGGGTAAGCCATCGCGTGGCGGTCATGTATCTGGGGCAGATCGTTGAGATGGGAAGCCGCAGCGACATTTTCGAGAACCCGCAGCACGATTACACCAAAAAACTGCTTTCAGCCATACCCGTTGCCGATCCCGGCCTGCGAGCCAATTTCAACATGCTGACAGGTGAGATTCCCAGCCCGGTCCGGAGAGTCGGCGATCCCCCTGCCCGCCTGATCTACCGGGAAGTCTCGGCAGGCCATATCGTGGCACAATTGCCCAGAGAAAGCTTGACATGAGCTTTGCAAGTAATCCCAAAACAGTTTTTCTTCCTTATTGCAAGATGAACAGCAATACCAACTTCTTTATAAGAATACGCTTGTGACACATTTCCCATAATATAGAAATATCAACATGCGGAATTCAGATGCATTAAAAATAACATAATCGTGCTGAAAGTTGATGAATTACGAAATTATACAGAAAATATGATAACAACTTGTCGGGCCGCCATCGCGGCGTCCCATCACTCCGTATTGAGGAGACGCAGATAGCACGCGCGTTCCTCATAAAGGGCGTTATACACCACACATTGTGCGGAGGGACAGGTTCCTATTTTGAAAGACCCCTTAGTCATCGGCGGCCATAGAATGATGTATGATATCTTATCGAGCGTTTGGCAACCTGCGAACATTGCAACTTCTGATATTGGAATGCAAAGGGTGGCACGGGAGATTGGAATTACAATTTTGGAGTAGATATCATGAAAGTGTATACATATTCTGAAGCGAGACAACGTCTTGCTGATGTGCTGAATATTGCAAGAAGTGAAGAAGTTGTTATTAAAAGGAGAGGTGGCGAAACCTTTTCAGTAATTTTCAGGAAATGCAAAAAATCACCATTTGACGTTCCAGGAATCCAAACGAAAGCAACTACAAAAGATATTCTTTCGGCGGTTAGAGAGTCCAGGGAACGATATGCCGAACTAAACATTGAAGATTAACGGTAGGTATAGGCAGCATTGGTGACTGTGCTTTTTATAGGCGTGTGTTTCTTTCTAAAATACGGAACGAAGGAATATCTGTTTACATCAGTGACATTGGTATCAACAATCAAAATTAGAAAAGGAGAAAAAAATGACCGTTAAAAAATTGACCCTGATTCTGCTGGTTTTCTGCTGTTGTCCAGCCCCGCTTTTGCCGCATCCAAGGATATCATTTATGGATCCGATTCCACGACAAAGTCCCTGGACCCCCATGACACGTCGGATACCTATTCCGGCGCGATTGAAAAAACCATGCTGCAGGGCCTGATGGGTTTTGACAAGGACTTGAAAGTGATTCCCCTTCTGGCTGAAAGCTATACCTTTAACGACGCCGCCACGGAGTTTACCTTCAAACTCCGCAAAGGCATCAAATTTCATGACGGCACGCCGTTTAACGCCGAGGCCGTCCGGGTGAACATCGAACGGCTGATGAGCGGAAAATACAAACGCAGCAGCCTGATGAAACCCGTCAAGGAACTGGTCGTCATTGACGATAGCCACCGTCAAATTCGTTTTAAAAGAGCCCTTCGGCGCCTTTATCAATGCCGTTGCCCATCCGGGCTCCCTGCTCATGAGCCCGGCCGCCATTCAGAAATACGGGGATGATGTGAGCAAGAATCCCGTGGGAACCGGTCCCTTTATCTTTGTCGAGTGGGTTTCGGGAGACCATGTCAAGATCAGGAAGAATCCGGAATACTGGAAGAAAAAAATCAAGGTGGACACCATTACCTTCCGGCCCGTTCCGGAAAGCGGATCCAGGCTTGCCATGCTGCGCGCGGGCCAGGCCCAGTATATCTATCCCATGCCGCCCGAACTGCTCAAGGTTGTTGAAAACGACAAGAACATCGACATCATCAAGCAGCCTTCCATCGTCGAACGGTATATGATTTTAAACACCCTGTACAAACCCCTTTCCGATCAGCGGGTGCGTCAGGCCATCAATTACGCATTGGATAAACAGGCCATTATCCGCATTGCCTTCGGCGGCGCCGCTACCGAAGCGGATTCCATCATTCCCGCCGATCTTCAGTATTATAAAAAACAGTCTGTCTGGCCTTATGATCTGGCAAAAGCAAAGGCCCTGATGAAGGAAGCCGGTTATGAAAACGGGTTTAAGGTCGTTTTTCTGACCCCCAACGCATCCAACCGGCTGCGCGCAACGGAAATGGTTCAGCAGCAGCTTAAAGAGATCAACATCACCGGAGAACTCCAGTCCATGGACATTGCCAGTTATTTCGCCAAGCTGGAAAGCCACAAGGCGGATGATCCCAATCTGCCCCCGTTTATCGGCTTTGGCGGATGGTCTGCTTCCACGGGTGATGCGGACTGGGGAATCCGGCCCCTGCTGGCGACAGCATCATTTCCTCCCGGCTCCAACTTCGGTTTTTTTTCAGACAAACAATTGGATGACCTGATTCAAGCCGGCCTGGCTTCCGCGGATCCCAAGATTCGCCGGGAGGCCTATGCCAAAGCTCAGGACATGGTCTGGGAAAAGGCGCCCTGGGGATATCTTTTTGTGGAAACGCTGGTGGCCGCCAAGAACAAAAACCTCAAAGGCATCTATCCCATGGCTGACGCCAGCTTTTCTGTTGAAGACGCAGAAATGACGGATTAATCGCAGGCATTTATCGTCATGCTGAAATATTTTTTCAAGCGGCTTCTTGCCATCATACCGGTGCTGGTGGTGGTCTCCATTCTGGCGTGCGGATTTGTGCGGCTGCTGCCCGGAGACCCCGCCCGCATGATGGCGGGCCAGGATGCGGACGCCGAAACCATCGAAAGGCTCCGCAGAGATCTGGGGCTGGATCGCCCCCTGCCGTCACAGTACGTCACCTATATGGGCAAGGTGTTCAGGGGTGATCTTGGCGTAAGCCTGAAATCCAAACTGCCGGTGTTTGACGAAATCGCCCTGCGGTATCCGCCCACCATGATCCTGGCCGTTGCCGGAATGGCCTGGTCGGTGGTGTTCGGTGTTTTTTTCGGGGCGATCGCCGCCATTTACAGCGGCAAATGGCAGGACTACACCGCCATGCTCGTCTCGGTTTCCGGCATCTCCATCCCCCAGTTCTGGCTGGGGCTGTTGTTGATCCAGTTTTTTTCCGTGTATCTGGGCTGGCTTCCGGTTACCGGATACACCGGAAAAATATCGGAGCTGATCCTGCCGTCCATCACACTGGGTGCGACCGTTGCCGCCATCATGGCCCGGTTTACGCTCTCGGCGTTTCTGGACGTACTGGATGAGGAATATATCAGCACGGCCCGGGCCAAGGGGGTGAGCGAGCATCTGGTGATGTGGAAACATGCCTTTCGAAACGCCCTGATCCCGGTGGTCACCATGATCGGCCTTCAGTTCGGGTTTCTTCTGGGCGGCTCCGTTGTGGTGGAGATGGTCTTTGCGTGGCCGGGCATGGGCCGGTTCATGATCGAAGCGGTTGCCGTGCGGGATTACCCCGTGCTGCAGGCCCTGCTGCTGCTCTATTCCTTTCATTTTGTGTTTATCAGTCTTCTGGTGGATATGCTGTACGCGCTGATCAATCCGGAAATCAGGTACGAATGAATAAATTCGAAATCCGAACACGAAATCCGAAACAATGACCAAAAACTTAATGTTCAAAACGGTGCAGTTACAAACTGCCCGTTTTCGTCATTTTGATATTGGAATTTTGAATTTGTTTCGAATTGCGGCTTTCGATATTCGATTTTAGTATTCGAATTTAGTGCCTAAAGTCTGACAAGGTATTTATGCCGGAAACCAAGTTAACCCCTTTCGGGATATTTTTTCATAAATTCAGACAGCGAAAAACCGCGGTGGTCGCAGGACTGTTTATCGTGATCCTGGTGCTGGTGGCTGTTTTTGCGCCGGCCATCGCCCCTTATGATCCGTATCTGATCAATTACAGCCTCTCCATGATGCCGCCCAGCACGGACCATCCGGCCGGAACCGATCTGTACGGCAGGGACATCCTCAGCCGGATTATTTACGGCGCCAGAATATCGCTTGCCGTGGGGTTCACTTCCGTCTTGATCGGGGCACTGGCAGGAGTCACCCTGGGGCTCATCAGCGGCTTTTTCGGCGGTTTTCTGGACGGGCTGATCATGCGGACATCGGATGTCCTGTTCGCCTTTCCCGGCATTCTGCTGGCCATCGCCATTGTCGCCATCCTGGGCCCCGGGCTCGTCAATGTGGTGGTGGCCGTATCCGTCTTCAGCATGCCCACTTTTGCCCGCATCGTGCGCGGCAGCACCCTGGCCCTGAAGGAAAGCCTGTATGTCCGGGCCGCCAGAAGCATCGGCGCATCCAAAAAACGCATCATGTTCGTGCATATCATGCCCGGCACCCTCAGCAGCGTGATCATTTATTTTACGCTTCGCATCGGCACCTCCATCATCACGGCGGCAAGCCTGAGCTTTCTCGGACTCGGCGCCCAGCCGCCGACACCGGAATGGGGCGCCATGCTGGCCGAAAGCCGGGATTACATCGGGGTGGCGGATCACATGACCATTTTCCCCGGCATCGCCATTTTCCTGACCGTATTGTTTTTCAATCTCTTTGGCGACGGCCTGCGGGCCGCATTGGACCCCAAACTGAAATGACCGCACGAAACCGCTCATTGCCGTCGTGGCCCACACGGAAATCAACCGCTTCGGCCTTTTGGCCGACAGCATTTCAGTAACGTATACCGAAGCCGTGGAAAAGGCAGGCGGTCTGGCGATGATTCTTCCCTTTACGCAAAAACAAGATCTCATCCCCCTGATGGTGGATAAGGCCGACGGGTTTCTTTTCACGGGCGGCATGGATGTCGATCCCGCGTTTTACGGTGAAAAGGGGATTGCCGGGTTGGGATCAGTCAGCGCCGAACTGGACCGGTTTCAGATGGCGGTTTTTCATGAAGCCGCGGCTTTGCAAAAACCGGTTCTGGCCATCTGCCGGGGAATCCAGCTGATCAATGTGGCCCTTGGCGGCTCCCTTTTTCAGGACATTCCTTCCCAGTTTTCCGCACCCGTTCTGAAACACATGCAGGATACGCTTTCTTTTGACGTGGATCATCCGGTGATCATCGAACCCGGCTCCAGACTCTTTGACCTCTTCGGTCCCCGAATCATGGTGAACAGCCGTCATCATCAGTCCATCAAAATCCTTGGAAAGGATCTTATCATTACCGCCAGAGCCCCGGACGGGGTGATCGAGGCGGCCCAGCACAAAACCCTGCCCATGGACCTGGTGCAATGGCACCCGGAGCTCATGCTGCGGAAAAACGATGATATGCTATGTCTTTTCAAGTCGTTTATCAAACAAGCATGTTGATGGCTGCAGGGGCGACCCATGTTCCGATTCTCGATACTAAAAAAATTCATTTTCGCATTTCTTTTTCTCTCGATTGTTCCGCTTGCCGTGCTGGGCGCGTATACCTGGCACTATACCTGGAAGATCGGCCAGAGTGCGATTGCCAGCAGCACGATCCAACTTGAAAAGCGGGCAAGGGAGTCCATCGAACTTCAGGCCATCAATCTTGCCAATCAGGTCACGCAGCTATTGATGTCCTGCGAGGCGGACCTGTTGACACTCCAGATGCTCAAAAGAGACGCTGAAACCTACCGGCAGTTTTCCCTGAATCATCACCGCACGATCTGGACACGCAGATAACCGACAACAAACTATCGGATGTATATCTGGATTCGCCGCTCTATCATGAACTGGCTTTTATCGATGCAATGGGCCAGGAACGCGTCCGGGTCGTTGGCAACCGCATTCATCGCCGAATCCGAGCTCCGGGATGTGAGCCGGCCCGAGAATACCGATTACGGGAACGAGCGGTATTTTGAGGAAACCCGAAAGCTTCTACAAGGCCAAATCTATGTTTCTCATGTTACCGGATGGTATGTCACTCAGGAAGAACAGCTTAACGGCGCCAATAGCTGGATACGGCCATCGGCGGAAAGAGCTTCCAGGGGGTCATCCGCTTCGCCGTCCCGTGCCTCGGAGAAAACGGATATTTCCACGGGATGGTTTTGCTGTCTCTGGACCATCGCCATCTGATGGAGACTGACACTCCATGTTCTGCCCACGGAAGAGCGATTCGTGGTCTTTCCCAGCTACTCCAGCGGCAATTACGCATTCATGTTCGATGATGAGGGCTGGACGATCTCTCATCCCAAATACTGGAATATCCGGGGCATCCTTCCGGACGGCAGGCGAATTCAGTCTGGCGGCCGCCGACTATACCCTCGAAGACGTTGTCGAGGGAAAAGTCCCCTTTAATCTGGATCACGTGGACTTCATCAATCCCAATTATCCCCTGATTGCCAGAGAAGTCCGGGCCGGCCGGTCCGGCGTCACCAATACGTTCAACGTCGGCGGCATCCCGCGGGTAATGGCCTATGCACCGATTCTGTACAAAAGCGGTCCCTACGACAGATTCGGTGTTTTCGGGGGGATCACCATCGGCGTTCAAACCGATAAATTCAAGGAACCGGCGTTGCTTACCCGTGCCAAAATTGATGAGATTGTTCTGCGGACCAAACAAAACAGTTTGGTTATCATCAGCATCACGGCTTTTGTCGCCATATTGCTGGCATTTGTTCTCTCCCGAAAATTGACCCGTCCCATCCTGCTTCTTTCCGACAAAGCAAAGGAGATCGCCACCGGACATCTTTCAGACGACATCACCATTTCCACGGGAGATGAGCTGGAGATGCTGGCGCATAATTTCGTCCGCATGGTTGTGGAAATCACGGACCACCGAAAAAGCCTTGAACACTCGCTGTCCGAGCTGGCCGAGTCCAAGAAATTCGTGGAGCAATATACCTTCGAGCTGGAAAAACAGGTCAGAATTCTGAAAAGCGTCCATTCCCTGAGCCATTACCTGGGCAATGAATTCGATCGCGAACTCGTGCTGCAGCAGGTGCTTCAGACCTGCGTCACGGGACTTGGCTTTGACCGGTCCATTCTTTATCTTTACGATCCGCCGACCCGCCGCCTGATCTGCCATCAGACATTCGGATTTTCGAGCGAACATGAAAAGCGCGCAAAAAACGCCTCCTACGACATCGATCTTCATGACTGCGTTCCGACCAGGGCGTTTCGATCCGGAGAAACCATTTTCATCCATGATATTCACACGGATCAGAATCGCCACCCCTCTGGACATCAAGATCAGCGAAATCGGCGAATTCGATTTTTTCGTGTTCACGCCTATCCGAAGCGGAGAGCGGATCATCGGCATCCTGGGCGCGGATACGGCCACCAGCCGCCGTGAAATCGACAAAGTGGAAATCGAATCCCTTGCAGATCGTTGCCAATGACGCGGCCCGGGCAATCGAGCGCTCCGAGCTCTACCGGCGGTTTCTGGCCGAACGCGATTTCATCCAAGTCCATTTTTGCAAACATCCCCAGCGGCATCATCACGCTGGATGAAAACAGAAACGTTACATTTCTGAATCCCTACAGCGAAAACGTGTTTAAAATTCAGCAGAAAGCAGGCGCTGGGCAAACATTATCGGGAGGTATTCGGCCAGCTGCCTTCCTGGCTGCAGGTGATCGATGATTTCCTTCAGGCCAGGGAAGAGAAGCAATCCCTGGAACATCATCTGGTATTTCCGGACGGTAAGGCGATTTTTCTGGAAACGCATTTCTCAAAAATCCGCCAGAACGATCAGCGCCATATCATTGATCTGCTTTTTCTGCAGGGACATCACGGCCAGAAAACACATGGAAGAGCATATCCGGCGCTCCGATCGATTGATCAGCGTGGGGGTGCTGGCTGCCGGCATTGCCCATGAAATGAGAAATCCCCTGACCGGCATCTCCCTGCTCCTGGACGATCTTCACGATCATCTCGAAGATCGGGGCGAGAACCGGGAAATGATTCAAAGAGCCCTTCAGGAAATCGACCGGCTGGAGAATCTCATTACCGGCCTTCTGGATTTTGCGGCTCCGGCAAAGCCCGCGCAACTCACCGCCCGTCCTGTCAAGGACGTATTTCAGCATCTATTTTTTTTGATCAAAAAAACAATGCAAGAGCCAGAACATCAAACTGATCGAGCACCTGGAGGAAGTCCTGCCCCAGGTCAAATTTGGACCCGGAACGGTTGCTCCAGGCACTGCTCAATCTGCTTCTGAATGCCATTCAGGCAATGCCGGATGGCGGTGAGGTCAGAATCCGGGTGAACAATGTCGATGCCAGAAGAATCCATGTTATCCGAGCCGGCCATCCGGATTGAAGTGAGCGATACGGGAAAGGGGATCCTGCCCGGCGACATCCCCTTTATTTTTGACCCGTTTTTTTCCCGAAATCCAACAGGGTCATGGCCTGGGACTTGCAATTGCACATAGCATCATTCAGGAACACGGCGGCCGGATCTCGGTTTTCAGTGAACCGGCAAGGGAACCACATTCTGGATCGACCTGCCTGTCGTGGTGGCATTCAGTATTTTCCAGGCAATACGCTTAAGACAAGGCGAACCTCTTGCCAAACCTCTTTAATTGCCTCTTCTGCCATAGCGGCAAAAGCCGGTATCCAGTGAATTCGAACGCTTCTGGACCCCGGTTTTCACCGGGGTGACGATCGGCGGCACTGTTGCAAGAGGCTCAAGGCGAGTATTTTGTCTGTGAGGCGTGGTAACACATGGAAAAAATCCTTATTGTTGATGATGAACCCTTCATCTGCGAAAATTTAAAGCGGATTCTCGAAGAGGAAAACTACGCAACGGTGGTGGACCGGGACGGCAGCAATGCCCTGAACATCCTCAAACAGGAAACCGTCGATCTGGTCTTTCTGGATCTGAACCTTCCTGAGATGTCCGGACTGGATATTCTGGTCAAGATGAAACAGTGGGACCCGGATTTGCTGGTCATCATCATCACCGGTTACGCTTCCGTGGAATCCGCTGTCAAGGCCCTGAAACTGGGCGCCTACGATTATATCAAAAAGCCGTTCAAGGCCGATGTCATCAAACTGATCGTCAGACTCTCACTGGAAACCCAGCACCTTAAAAGAGAGGTCAGTACACTTAAAAAGCAGACAGAAGACCTCCTGGGAGGTCAGGCCCTGATCGCCGAAAGCCCTGTTTTTATGGAGATATTGAAACAGGTCCGCGAGGTTGCCCAACACTCCCAAACCACGGTGCTGATGACCGGGGAAAGCGGCACGGGAAAGGATCTTATCGCCCGGACCCTGCACAATCTGAGCCCGCGCGCGGATCGGCCTTTTTTTGAAATCAACTGCGCGGCCCTGCCCGAAAATCTTCTGGAAAGCGAACTCTTCGGTTATGAAAGCGGCGCCTTCACAGGAGCCAAAGGCAAAAAAATCGGAATTTTCGAGGCAGCCGATAAAGGCACGCTTTTTCTGGATGAAATCGCCGAGATGAATCTCGGGCTTCAGGCCAAGTTGCTCCGGGTTCTGGAAGACAAGAAAATTCGGAGGATCGGCGGGATTCAATCCCATGAAATCGATGTCCGGATCATTGCGGCGACCAATCAGAATCTGCGGGAGGCTGTCAGCAGCAAACGATTCCGCGAAGACCTGTATTACAGGCTTCATATCGTTCCCATTCACCTTCCCCCGCTTCGGGATCGGCCGGAGGATATTCTGGCGCTGACAAAGACATTTCTGGCGGAATTCAACCGGAAATTCGGAAGAACATTCAAGGGGATCGGCCCGGATGCCAAACAGCTGCTTTTAGATTACCGCTGGCCGGGAAATGTTCGCGAACTGCGGCATATCCTTGAAAGAATCTGCATCATGCATGACGATGAGATGCTGAAAGAAATGCACCTGCCGAAGGAATTGACTGACAATCGGAAGAATTTGCCGTCATTGCCGTTTGACTTTTCGATCCCGGCGACCGGGATAGATCTTGAAGATGTTGTGGATCAATTTACGCAGTATCTGCTCCAGAAAGCCATGCGGATGAAGAACGGCAATATTTCCCATGTAGCCAAACTGCTCGGCATCCCCAGAGGAAACCTGCGGTACAAGCTTGAGAAATATCAAAAATAACAATGATCTGCGTGATATCGTGAAATGGTCCCGCTCTCACGCTCTTACACCATCAGAATCAATAAATTTCCCGAATATTATTCCGGTGATCCACCATGTAAAGCAGCTTTGCTTTTTCCTTGAGCGCGGACTTGAGCTCTTCCAGTTTGATACGATCAATGCTGTACATGCGGATATAGACATTCCGGAATCCTTCGGGCGCTTTCTCGTAGGATGTCAGAATGCTGGCCATTCTTCCTCCGAATCCGCGGATGATATGGGCAACTTCCAGGATGGAGCCCTGGCGGTCTTCCAGACAAAAGGCAAACTGGATACCCTTTTTCCCGATGCCCGTCAGGGAAATGATCACTTTGAACAGATCGGTATGGGTAATGACTCCGACGACATTGCCGCCTTTATCCACAACCGGCACACCGGATATTTTATTGGCCAGCAATATTTCGGCAGTTTCTTCTATCGTGAAATCCGGCGGCACCGAAATCGGTTTAGCCGACATGATGTCTTTAATTTTAATGGTTGAGATCAGATAAAGAAGCTCATGAATTTCCAGGGTAGTGGCATCGGACGGAGACGCTTTTTTCAGATCCCTGTCCGTTACAACGCCAACAAGGCGTTTTTTGTCCATTACCGGCAGAAGGGTAATCCGATGCGTTTTCATCAGATTCATGGCCTCCTGCATAGAGCTGTGCTTTTCTATCGTAATCGCTGGTTTGTTCATCCAGTTTTTTACAAGCATGGAAATTACCTCCATGTTAAAATCAGAAAGTGTTTTTAATGGTTACCACATGAATGGCGAGCTGAAGCTTCTATATGCCAAGATACGCCGCCTGGACATGCGGGTTGTTCAACAGGTCGGCTCCGGTTCCTTCAAGCGTGACCCTGCCGTTTTCAAGCACATATGCTCTGTCCGCGATGGTAAGGGTCTGCTTGACGTTTTGTTCGACAATCAGCACGGTCATGCCTTCTTCCCGAATCCGTCTGATGACATTGAATATTTCCCGAACCAGGATCGGCGCCAGACCCAAAGACGGCTCATCCAGCATCAGAAGTTTGGGCTTGGACATCAGCCCCCTGGCAATGGCCACCATCTGCTGCTCTCCGCCGCTTAAGGTACCGGCAGGCTGATATTGGCGTTCCTGCAGCCGGGAAAACATCTTGAATACCATTTCCTTGGTTTTTACGCGATCTTTGCGTGCCTCTCCTTTCAGGGACCCCATATCCAGATTTTCTTCAACCGTCATCTCCACAAAAAGCCTTCTGGCTTCCGGCACATGGGCGATTCCCATTTCGATAAGACGAAACGGCTCAACCGTATGGATGGGTTGATTCTCGAAGAGGATTTCCCCGTTTTTCGGCCGCAATATTCCAGATATGGTTTTGAGGGTTGTGGATTTGCCGGCACCATTAGCGCCGATCAATGCCACGACTTCGCCTTTTTTTACGTTAAAGGATAGTCCCCATATCACCTGGACATCCCCGTAAGACACATCAATGTTCTTTATCTCAAGCACCGTTTCTACTCTCCCAGATAGGCTTCAACGACCAGTGGATTGTTGCGAATCTCCTGAGGTGTTCCCTCAGCGATTCTTTGGCCATAATTGATCACCACAATCCTGTCTGAAATACTCATGATTACTTTCATGTGATGCTCGATAATCATGATCGTAATCCCGCGCGCCTTTATATTTTTTATAATTTCGATGGAATCATTCAATTCGGAATGATTCAGGCCGGCAAAGGATTCATCCAGCAGCAGCAGTTCCGGCTGGGTCGCAAGCGCCCGTGCAATTTCCAGTTTTTTGCGTTTACCCAGCGGCAAGCCCCGGGAAATCATATCTCTGTCTTCATACAGACCAGTAAATTGAATTGTCTCCAGCGCAATTTTTACTGCCTCGGTCTTGTTTTTTGCCCGCAAAAACGCAGACGCGATAACATTGTCCAGAACACTCATCCGCTGAAGCGGCTTGACCACCTGAAATGTCCGGGCAATACCGAGTTTGCAGATCTGATGGGGTTTAAGACCGGAGATAACCTGGCCCTTAAACAGCACCTGGCCTTTTGTCGGTGCGTAAAACCCGTCCACGATATTGAACAAGGTGGTTTTGCCGGCGCCGTTGGGTCCGATCAATCCCAGAATTTCCCCTTTTTGTATCGTAAAGGATACATCAGAGGAGGCGGCAAGTCCCCCAAAGAGTTTTGATACATTTTTGACTTCAAGTAAACTCATTTGAAAGCGCCTCCAAATTTAAGCACTCGTTTCAATTTTTGAAAATCTCCGACAATACCATTGGGCAGGAAAATGATGATCAGAATGAGCAGGATTCCGAAAAACGTTTGATGGGCAACTCCCAGACCGGGAATGGAGCGGACCAGCTCCGCAAGGAAGACCATGATGATGGCTCCCACGAAGGGACCCCAGAATGTGGCCACTCCGCCGACCATAACGATCATGATTGTGACGATGGAAACGTCATGAAGGGCAAAAACGACATGCGGATCGATATAACCCATGTAATTGGTGTAAAAAGCGCCCGCAATTCCGGTCAGAGCGCCGCTGATACACAGCGCAATGGTTTTATACCAAGTGGTATTGATCCCCAGCGATTCCGCAGCATCCTGATCCTCGCGAATGGCAACAAAATAATATCCCAGCTTTGATTCGATCAAATATTTAACAACGAGAAAAGTGGCTGCCGCAATCGCCAGGATGATGTAATAATAATAGGTTTTGTTTACCCATGTTCTTTCCTGGATCAGAATACCGAGGTTACCTCCGGTCAGCCAGTTCATGTTCTCGGCGGACACCCGCATGACCTCTCCCATGGCTAAGGTTGCCAGCCCAAAAAAAGGCCCTCTGAGCCTGAGAACGATAAGCCCGAGAAGAAAAGAAAAAATGGTAACTACGACAATGCTGAGGGGAACGCCCCACCATGGAGAAAGATCGAACTGGTAGTAAAGAATACCCGACGTGTAAGCCCCAACACCGAAATAGGCCGCATGGCCAAATGAAACCTGGCCACAATAACCGGCAAGGAGGTTCCACGCCATGCCAACCGCTGACCACATGATTACCAGTATGATCATGTGCAGCATGTAGGAGCTCAGCCCGATCACGGGCAATATCGCCAGAAGAGTCAAAACTATCAGAGGCAAATATTTTTTCATTTTCCAACCCGCTTCTTTTTCAAAAGAGATGCTACCCCACCGGGCAGAAAAATCAGGGCAGCCACAAAAATCAGAAAACGGCCTACCGGCGCCCACCCCATTCCAATATACGTTGCTGTCATGGACTCGAAAACACCCAGAATCAACCCGCCAATGATGGCGCCGATGGTCGAACCCAGCCCTCCAAGGATGGTAATGACAAAGGCAATCAGGGTAAACTGTCCTCCAAGGGAAGGATAAAGATAGTAAATCGGGATAAACAGGCACCCTGCTGCGCCGACCAGGGCCGAACCAAGTCCGAAGGTTACCACTCGCATGAGCTTGACATTTACCCCCATCAGAAGGGCCGCATCCATATCTTGAGCAGTCGCTCGTATGGATTTACCCGAATCTGTTTTTGCAAGAAAAAACCACAGGGCAATGGTAATGGCCACTGCAAAAACAAAAGATACGGTCCAGGGAACAGACAGGGAAAGTTCAAAGGGAGCATTTTTCCAGTAATCGGTAAGGTACCAGGCGCTGGTGCCATAGCTGACCGGAGTAGAGCGATAATCGGATGTAAAAAATATGGTGGCCAGATTTGCCAGCACCATACCGACGCCCACCGTCAGAATCACCTGATTTTCCGGCAGGATGGAATCCACTTTCAACACCGGATTGATCAAATATTTCTGAATGAATATCCCCAGAAAAAACAGAACCGGACTTGCGATAAACACCGAAAGATATGGATCGACGCCAACCAGGGTAAACATCCAGAAGGCAACGTACATGCCCACCATCATCAGTTCGCCATGGGCAAGGTTGATGATCTTCATCACCCCCATGATAAGCGTCATGCCGATGCCGATCAATGCATAAAGACCGCCAAGCAACAGCCCTGCTATGAGCGTTTGCAGAAAACTTTCCATAACAATCCCATCCTTCTGGATAAGCGATTATTAAAACAATTCAAATAGTTGATCTTATAATCGTTCCCGCGCTGGATCGCGGGAGCAAGAAACCGGCCGCTTATCTATGGCCATTTTTAAATGGTAAAATCTTCATGATAACAACCTACTGCTACTTTCTGTCTCTCCATGCCGGAATGGGGTAGATATATTTGGCACTGGCAGAGTTCTCCGGCCATATGGTTTCATGCTTACCGTTGATCACCTGTAGCACAAGTGTCTCCATGAAGTTCTGATTCTGGTATCCTTCCTTGTCTTCAAACTGAATAGGTCCAAAAGCCGTCATCATCTTGGTGGCTTTCATGGCTGCCCGAAGTTCGGCAGGATCCATGCTTTTTGCCCGCTCGATCACATCCTTGATGATATAAAGTGCTGAATAGGCCTCTGCCCCATGATATGAAGGATAGTCTCCAAACTTCGCTTTATATTTTTCAGCAAAATCCTTTGCTCCCGGATATTTCACCTGATTACTCCACAGTGTGGCCGTAACCACATATTCTGCTGCATCTTTGGCATTGTGAATAAATTCGGGTATAGCAAATCCGGCAGCACCGCCCGCATACAGTTTGGCGTCAATTCGAAGTTCCTTGATCTGTTTCATCAGAAGAGAAGCATCCATAACGTAAGATACCATATAAATTACATCGGGTTTTTCAGACTTTACCTTGGTCAGAATCGGTTTAAAATCAACGGCACCTTTTTCGTATCTTTCCTTAACAACGACCTTCATGCCGATTTTCTGCCCATACTTTTCCATTTCATCAGCGCCGGACGTTCCAAAATCAGAACTTTCATATAAAATGGCGATAGAAACTGGCTTAACGACCTTAGACAAAAAAGAGCCCAGACCTGCGGCATAATATGCATTGGATGGATTCATCCGGAAAACATACTCATAATTCTGTTGGGTAATGGAATCGTCCGCTCCGGTAACCACCAGATAGGGGATTTTTCTCTCATTGGCTACTGCTGCAATTGCCTTTGAACAGGAAGAGCTGTAATCACCAAAAAGAATCGGTTGTTTATTAACGTCTATCAGTTTTTCAGCAATTGCGCGGGAAATTTCAGGCTTGCCCTGAGCATCTTCAAAGTTCAGAGCAACGGTCTTGCCCTTAATTCCGCCCTTGGCATTAATTTCTTCCATCGCAATCTGATAGGATCGCATTTCCATTTCACCGAACTTGGCCTGGGAGCCGGTCAGCGGCAGAGGAATCCCAAACTCCAGAGTATCTGCCATACTAAGACCTGTAATAGCAATTCCAAAAACAAACACCATGACCATCATCACAGTTACACGTTTCATGTTATCCTCCATTTAGAAATTATTGGGATAATAAACTTGATAAAATCATCAGACATGCAGGAAAAATGCCAAGAAAACACGCAAACAGATTTTACACACTCCCGGCAAGCCGGTGATCAATCCTGCTTCAACACACAGCAAATTAACTTTTAATGGAATCGATCCTGAACACCAGCAAAATCTCGAACAGATCTGATCTTTTATAACACACATCGACTGTTTTTTCCAGGATATATTTTTTTATTATGACACATTCAATAAATTACCGATCTTTTATCAATTTTAAAGATCTATCAGATATGTTATCGAATAATATTTAGCACTAATCAAGTGGCTGATTTACGCCACATATTGGCTGATTTACGCCAGTTAATTATTCCTGGTGCTTTTTCAATTCACCAATGCCCATTAGTTGATGACTGGAACAGTTAACGTTACCTGCAAATTGGAAAGGGATTCCATTGTTGATTAATAAAAAGGGATTGGTATAATAATTGTTTGTACCCGGAATATCCGCTGTGGTTGGAAAAACCCAGCGTCAAAGATATCAATTCGCTCATTATAAGCATCTAATAAGGAGAATCGCAAAGCTAATGAATCCGTTCGAAAAAGAAGTTCTACAGTACCACATGGAGCCCAGACCCGGCAAAATCGCAGTCGTTCCCAGCAAGCCCTGCCTGTCGCAGCGGGATCTGAGCCTGGCCTACACACCGGGAGTAGCGATTCCCTGCCTGGAAATTCAGAAAAACCCCAATTTCTCTTTCGATTATACCTCCCGCGGGAATCTTGTCGGCGTCATCACCAATGGCACGGCGGTTCTGGGGCTTGGCAACATCGGCGCACTGGCCGGCAAGCCAGTTATGGAAGGCAAGGCGGTTTTGTTCAAACGGTTTGCCGATATCGATGTTTTCGACATCGAAGTCAACACGGAGGATCCGGACGAATTCATCCGGACGGTCAAGCTGCTGGAGCCCACATTCGGGGGCATCAACCTGGAGGATATCAAGGCGCCTGATTGCTTCTATATTGAAGAAACGCTCAAAAAACAGATGTCCATTCCTGTCTTTCACGACGATCAGCATGGCACCGCGATCATATCCAGCGCTGGCCTGGTGAATGCCTGCATTCTGACGGACCGGAAAATGGCAGACCTGCGCATCGTGATCAACGGGGCGGGCGCTGCGGCCATCGCCAGCGCCGAGCTCTATATTCAGCTGGGCTGCCTCAGGGAAAACATCATGCTTCTGGATTCCAACGGCGTTATTTACAAGGGGCGTGAACGCGGCATGAACCCCTACAAAGAGGCGTTTGCCATCGATACGGAACTTCGGACCCTCGATGAGGCGGTACGCGGTGCGAATGTACTGGTCGGCCTGTCGGTAAAAGGCGCATTCACTCCGGAAATGCTCAGGCAGATGAGTGATAAACCGATTATTTTCGCACTGGCCAACCCGGATGCTGAAATCGATTACGATGAAGCAAAAGCAGCCAGGCCGGATGCCATCGTGGCGACCGGACGCTCCGATTATCCCAACCAGGTCAACAATGTGCTGGGGTTTCCGTTTATTTTCAGAGGCGCCCTGGATGTGCGCGCCAAAGCCATCAATTTGGAAATGAAGCTGGCCGCCGTTCACACACTTGCCGAACTGGCCCGTGAAGATGTTCCGGATTCGGTAATCCGGGCATATGGCGGCAAGCCCATTCGATTCGGAGCCGATTACATCATCCCCAAGCCCTTGGATTCCAGAGTCCTTCTTATGGTAACGCCTGCGGTTGCCAATGCCGCGGTCGCCAGCGGAGTGGCCCGCGTGGGCCTTCCCAGCCCCCAGGCCTACCTGCAGGATCTGGAAACCCGGCTGGGACCCGAACGGGAAGTGATGCGGAAAATTATTTTCAGCGCGCAGCAGAACCCCAAGCGGATCGTGCTGCCCGAAGGCAACCATCCCACCATTTTGCGAGCAGCGCATCAAGTGGCGCGGGAAGGCATCGCCATTCCGCTGCTTCTCGGAAACGAGGATGAAATCCGCTTTATTGCCGGCGATTTGAACATTCCTCTGGACGGCATCGAAATTCTGGATCATCTCAAAAGCCCGCTTTTTGAGAAGTTCTCGGACAAACTCTTTCAAATGCGTGCCCGAAAGGGCTGGTCCCCGGCGGAAACGCGGTGGCAGCTCAGAAACCGTTTCGTGTTCGGAGCCATGATGGTTCATGAAGGGCTGGTGCACGGCCAGGTGCACGGCATCAGCCGGTCTTATCCGGATGCGATCCGTCCGATGCTTCAGGTGATTCCCAAACGACCGGGGGTTTCTAAGGTCGCGGGTATATATATGATGATTTTCAGGGACCACACCCTGTTTATGGCGGACACCACCGTGAATATCCATCCCAGTTCCGAAGATCTGGCCGAGATTGCGATACTTTCCGCTGAAATGGTCAAATTTTTCGATATCAAACCCATTATCGCCATGCTGTCATTTTCCAATTTCGGATCCACCCGTCATCCGGACGCCACGCGGGTGGAGAATGCCGTTGAAATCGTACGCAAACGGAATCCGGACCTGATTATCGACGGCGAAATGCAGGCGGATACGGCGGTTTCCGAAGAAATTTTAAACCGGCTGTATCCGTTCAACCGGCTGGGCTCTCCGGCCAATGTGCTGATATTCCCCAATCTGGACGCAGGAAACGCCGCTTATAAATTGCTGAACCGATTGGGTGGGGCCAAGGCCGTAGGACCATTTTTAATGGGCATCAGCAAGCCGTTTAATGTGCTGCAGCGGGATACGGATATGGAAAATGTCGTGAACGTTATCGCCTTTACGGTGATCCAGTCTCGATAATTCAACCTGTAGCCTTCAATTGGAGGAGGTTTTGTTTCCCTTGTTCTTCTCTGCTTATTCATCCACAGAGCCTGAGAACGGGAAGGCGCTTTCGGTTCGGCTGTGTCAATCCGTATTTTGTTGACATTGAAGACTTTAATTGTGTAAGTGTTTTAATTGTAACCGCTTATGAATCGACGAAAACGCATTTTCACGGCAAACTGTTCAAAGTTTATTTTGAGGAGGGGAAAATGACGGTACGCGTACTCATGACACGAAGAGTTCCGAAACTGACGAACGGACTGGAAGCCACCATGCTGCGCAATCTCTATGAATTGCTGTTCGAACTGCGGAATATGGCAAATCATCAGCCGGGTTATATTTCCGGGGAAACCATGCGCAATGTCGAGGACCGCAACGAATATCTTGTTATCAGCACCTGGAAATCCCTTGAAGCATGGCAGAAATGGTTTGCCAACGAGAAACGGGCGGAGAAGGAAGGCAATGTGGATGCGCTGCTCGGATCAGCGACCGTCTATAAAATTTACAGTTATGACTAATTGCGGATTTCTGCCCATTACCAATCGCGGTTAAGATTGACGACTTAGGACATAAAGCCTTTGACGGATGAATTCGATGTGATTATCGTGGGCGGCGGCCCTGCGGGTCTGTTTGCAGCGTATTATTTATGCGAACATTCGGATCTGCGGGTGTTGCTGATTGAAAAGGGCAAGACCCCATTTCGCCGCAAATGTCCCATGAATGCCAAAAATCCCTGCCAGCACTGCAAACCGTGCAATATCCTCTGCGGCATCGGCGGCGCCGGACTCTTTTCGGACGGCAAACTCAACTACATCTACAAACTGGGCAAAACCGACCTGTCGCAATTCCTGTCCATAAGCGACGCCCAGAAATTAATCGATGAAACAGAGCAGATTTTCAACCTTTTCGGCATGGACGGACCGGTCTATCCCACCGACATGGCAGCGGCCCAGACTATTCGAAAAACCGCAAAGCGCCATGGAATCGACCTGTTGATCATCAAACAGAAGCATCTGGGCAGCGATCGCCTGCCGGACTATATCGCCGATATGGCCGAAACCATCCGCTCCCGGGGCGTGGGAATGCACACCTCTGAAGATGTGCGCGACATCACGGTGATCGACGGCCGGGTGACCGGCGTGGTCACCAACCGCAAAACCTACGCCGCGGCCCATGTCATTCTGGCTCCCGGCCGGGCAGGCGCCAACTGGATGGGCCAATTGGCCGAAAAATACAATTTGGGGTTGTCTCAGCGCGGTATCGAAGTCGGCGTTCGGGTCGAGGTGCATAACGACATATTACAGGATCTGTGCCGTATCATCTATGATCCCACATTTTTCATTCAAACCGAAAAATACGATGATCAGACGCGCACCTTTTGCACCAACCAGGGTGGATATGTGGCCATGGAGAATTACAGCCGCTTTGTCTGCGTCAATGGTCACGCCTATCAGGACCGGAAGTCGGAAAACACGAATTTTGCCTTTTTGTCCAAGGTGGTGCTGACGGAACCCGTTACCGACAACCAGGCATATGGCGAGTCCATCGGCCAGCTGGCAACCTTGATCGGCGGCGGCAAACCGATCCTGCAGCGATTCGGAGATCTGAAACGGGGACGCCGCAGCACCTGGCATCGCATCCACAAGGGATACATCACCCCTACCCTCACGAATGTAGTCTGCGGCGATATTGCCATGGCCCTGCCCGAACGGATTTTAACCAATCTCACCGAAGGGCTGGGAAAACTCAATCAGGTGGTCACCGGCGTTTCCAATGACGAGACCCTGCTTTATGCACCGGAAATCAAATTCTTCGCAACCCAGGTGCATACCGACGCTCATCTGGAGACGGCAATCAAGGGACTGTTTGTGGCCGGCGACGGTCCGGGCGTGGCCGGCAACATCGTATCGGCCAGCGCAACAGGACTGATACCCGCCAAAGCCATTCTGGCTGGCCGGTAAGGACTGCAGCATCATGCAAACAAGGCTATCCGGGTCTCCTCCGCCTGGACCAGCCAAACGGGAGAAAATCCGCCCCTTAAGATGCAGATTGCAGGCGTGTGTAAGCCATCAGCCCAATAATTGTCAGTACAATTCCGATCACCCCGATGGGACCCGGGAAGACGCCCTGCAAAATAACAATTTCCCCAACGAGCGAGAAAAACACTTCCATGGATTGAGTGGCATCAACAGCGGCAATTTCGCCGGGAGTTACGCACAGGTGTCTGGCATGAAGAAACAGGGTTGTTGCAACGACTCCGGAAAACAACGCCACCATCGCCGTGTGAATCAGCTGCCCTGATGAAGGCGCAGGGGGAGAGGCAAGAAGAACAAGCATGATCCAGAATGGAATCGAACCCACGGTGAGCAGCAGCACACGGGCAAAGCTGTCTTCCATCACGGCATGCTCAATGTGTGGAATGAGGCCATTGCCCCCCTGCCTTGCCTCCCATACCATCTGATTGCCGATCGGATAGGCGAATGCAGCAATCAGAACAGGGAAAACGCCAAGGATCATATCTTGAGTCGTTGCCGAAGCCGCATGCTCGATGTTCACCAGCAGGATACCCGTAAAGACGAGCCCTGTGAGCAGCACCCCTTTGGTCGGAACTTTCTTGCCAAAGACAAGCAGAACGATTGGCGTGGCCAGAATGGTAGTCTGCCAAGTCGTTGCGACGATCCACCCCGCTGCATAGGAAGCACTGAAGCTTATCAGCGCATAGAACACACCAAAGCCGATACTCCCTGCGGTGATCCAAAAGCGCCAATATCGAAGAAACACCCCCTTGATCTCAGAAAGCTGTTTTGCGCCTTTTGTAAAGAGCAGACACACACTCAGAAACACAAGCATATATCCGAACCGCAGACTTGCAGTCCAGACCCAATGACCGCCTTCCAGGCTCATGGCTCTGTTCAGGACAAACGTACTGCTGAAAAACAAGGCTGCCAGCATTCCAAGCAAAATGATGCGAAGCATTACAACTCCAGGCATGAAACACACTGTTATGCGTGACTATGACTCCAAGATGGCGTCAATCAGCGCTTCTTTTTCGCGGTTGGTAATGTAGGGTCGCATGCGCACATCGTGAATTTTGCCTTCGCGCTCCCTTTTTCGCCTGGCAGCCGCATCAATCTTGGCGGTTAACGCCACCAAATCGCATGGCTTCATCAGATAGTCCCGCGCACCGTTGCGCATGGCTTCAACGGCAGTGGCAACCGTGGCGTGAGCCGTGAGCATAATCGGTTCCAGCAGGGGCTGCCTCGCTTTGATATGGCTGAGGGTTTCCAGGCCATCCATGCCGGGCATCTTGACATCCAGCAGCACCACATCCACGTTTTTTATATCATCCAGCATACGAAGCGCAGCTTCGCCGCTCAGGGCGGAAACCACCTGATAGCCCCGGCTCACCAACCGCCGGGACAGCGCTTCAACAAAGCCATTTTCATCATCGACCAGCAGAAGTTGGATGGGCATCATGGATGTTGCCTGCCTTTCTTGCGCATGACGCAATATAGTCCATAAATTGATGAATAATCAAGCCGGACGCTAAATGCGGGAGATTTGGATCAGAAATCGATGATATTGGAAAAAACCGTGCTGCATGCCGGGTCGGCAGAGAAGCTGACGGGAAGATGATCGGTAGATTACCTTTTGGTCATTTTAGAACTGCAGGAGAGCGGTTTCCTTCGAAAAGTCGGGATCAGGACTGTGGAAGCGTTACGGTAAAGGCGCTTCCCTGCCCCGGCCGGCTTGACACCGTGATATCGCCCCCATGAGCCCGGGCGATGGCCCGTGCCAGACTGAGGCCAAGGCCGGTTCCGGCTTCGGATCGGCTCCGGTCGCACCGGTAGAAGCGCTCGAAAATGTGAGGAATATCCGCTTCGGAAATACCGATGCCTGTATCTTGAACCGTAATCGTCAACGTATTTTCGGTGCATTCCGAAACCAGCATCTGGACGGTCCCGCCGGAGGCGGTGTATTTGATCGCATTGTCCAGAAGGTTCGAGAGCATCCGCTGAATCGAACGGACATCCCCGAGGATGTCGCAGTTTTCAGGAATATCCCGGACCAACGTCAGGCCCTTGTCTTCAGCCATGGTTTCGAAAAGCGCACAGGCATCCCGGACAAGATGTGCCAGATCGATTTTCTCCCGAACGGGCTGATCCACACCGGCTTGTGTTTTTGATATCATCAGCATGGTGTTGATCATATCCAGAAGGCGATCGCAATCCTCAATGGCGCTTGCCGCCATGGTCTGGTATTCGGACAGGGACTCCCCGGTGGTCAGGGTGATCTCGGCCATGCCCCGGATACGGGTAAGCGGACTCTTCAAATCATGCGCAATATTGTCGCCCATCTGCCGGATCTCCGTGACAAGGGCCTGGATACGGTCCAGCATCTGGTTGAAAGTTACCGCCAGCTGATCGATTTCATCGCCCCTGGACTTGACGGGAACCCGCTTTTCAAGCGTGCCCCCGGAAATGCTCCGGGCCGTTCGGGTAATCGCCTCGACGCCCGAAACAGCCCGGCGGGCCATGAACCAGCCGACCCCTGTCGCCAGAGCAATGAGAAGCGCCATCGTCGTTAGAAATATTCCCCGGAAGGCGTCGATGATCCGCGCGTAATTTTCCATCGACTGGCCGATCTGGAGAATAACGCCGGGGCCGATCAATGCGTAGAGGATACGCACCTGGTCCCGGCGGCCATCCAGGCTGGCCGTTTCCAGCACCTGGCTGCTGCCGGAAAGAAGCTGCCCGATCGCCGTCTTGCGGACGGGAATATCTTTCCAATACGTCATGTTGGACGAGGACACGGCCTCTCCTGTTGGATAGAGAAGCCGGATAAAGACTTTTTTTTCACCGGCAGCCTGGGCTTCAAGCAGGGCGAAATTTTCGACCACGCCGATGCCCCGTTCCCGCAACAGGGATGAAAACTGGGCTGCCTGGCTTAAAAGCTCCTGATCCGTTCTTTCCCGGATTACGGAGGTGATGAGGGCATAAAACAGAAGAAAGGCGACAAAGGAGGAGACCGCGAAAATCCCGGCGTACCAAAGGGTCAGTCGGAAGGAGAGGCTACTGTGCAAGCGGCTGGGTTTCCTTGAGGACATATCCCACTCCCCGGACGGTATGTATCAGCTTTTTTTCAAATCCTTTATCGATTTTATCCCGCAACCTGCTGATTCTGGCTTCCACCACATTGGTCTGGGGATCGAAATGATAATCCCAAACATGTTCCATGATCATTGTTTTGGAGACGATCCTACCGGCATGCCGCATCAGATATTCCAGAAGAGAAAACTCCAGGGGCTGCAATGCGATATTTTTTCCATCCCGAATCACCTCACGGGTCAGGAGGTTGACGGACAGCTCCGCAACGCTCAGCCGAGTAGGCTCGGAAATGCCGCCGGCCCGACGGATCAGCGCCTGCACCCGCGCCAACAGCTCGGAAAAAGCAAAGGGTTTTGTCAGATAATCATCCGCTCCGGTCTCCAGCCCCTTGACCCGGTCATCGACCTCACCTCTGGCGCTGAGGATCAGGACCGGCGTATTGACCTGTTGATTGCGCAGTTGACGGATCAGCGACAAACCGTCCCGTTTGGGCAGCATAATGTCGACTACAATCCCATCGTAAGGTTCAGAAATGGCCAGATCGAGTCCTGCTTCGCCGTCCAGTGCATGGTCAACGGCATACCCTGCGGATCTCAACCCCTTGAGAATGAATGAGGCGATCTTAACGTCATCCTCGACCACCAACAATCTCACCGCCAACCTCCATTATTGCATCTACAGGCAATATCCGCCTGCCGAGTCGATCTCTACATCCCCATACCGAGCATCAAGCGCACGATCCCGGCCAACACAAGCATGGCTGCCATGCCGCCGACAAACAACCCGCCAAACCACAGCCACTGGCGCTGTTTTTCAGTAAACCGCATCATGTTCGTGGGAGGCCTTTCCCCGAAACACCCAGAAACAATATCCCGTGTAGGCAAGGATACAGGGAAGAAGGAAAACTGTGCCCAGCAGCAGCAGGGATTGGGATTCCGGGGCTGCTGCCGCATGCCCAGAGGCTAACCTTGAAGGGCACCAGCCACGGCCAGGTGCTGATCCCGATGCCGATGTAATTCATGAGGAATATGCCAAGGGCGAGAAAAAAAGGCCGGTATTCCCGACCCGCACCAAGATCCCGCCAAAGCATGACACAGAATACCACAGACAGGATAGGCATGGGCTGAAGCCAGTAGAAGTTGGGCAGACTGAACCACAGGTCCTTGATGGCGTCGTTCATCAGCGGCATGGCAAGGCTCACCAGTCCCATGAACAGGGCCACGCACAGCATCATGTACCGGGCGCATTGACGCGCCCAAGCCTGGGTGTCGTCCTCGGTTTTCATGATGGTCCAGGTGGCGCCAAGCAGCGCGTAGCCGGTCACCAGGGCAGCGCCGGTCATGAAACTGAAGGCGTTCAGCCAATCGAAAGGGCCGCCGGAAAAATTGCGGCCTTCCACGGCAATGCCGTGAACAAAGGTGCCCAGCACCATGCCCTGCATGAACGTGGCCACGACGGAGCCGATGTGGAACGAATAGTCCCAGATGCGCCTGGATTTACCTTCGGCCTTGAAGCGGAATTCGAATGCCACACCGCGGAAAATCAGGCCAAGCAGCATGAGGATGATGGGGATGTAAAAGGCCGGCATAAGTATGGCGTAGGCCAGGGGAAAGGCTGCGAACAGGCCGCCGCCCCCGAGAACCAGCCAGGTCTCGTTGCCGTCCCAGAAGGGGGCGATGGAGTTCATCATACGGTTCCGGCACGCATCTGTGGGGGCAAAGGGAAACAGAATGCCCACGCCCAGATCAAATCCGTCCAGCAGGACATACAGGAAGATGACCGTTACGATCAGCGCATACCAGATCAGCGGCAGATCCAGAAAACTTTCGAAACTAAACATCTTTCCCTCCTGTCTGAACAGCCAGATCCGTGATCAGGGGCGGCTGTTTCACGCCGTGGCTTCCATAGGCATCTTCTTCCGCGGTTTCCGGCCCCTTTGCGATAAGTTTCAAGATGTAATAGGCCCCGGCGGTAAACACCAGGCCATAGGTAATGACAAAAGCGGCAAGGGAAACGGCAACTGACCCGCCGGCAACCGGCGATATGGTTTCCGATGTTCGCAATACGTTGAACACGATAAACGGCTGACGGCCCACCTCGGTGACGAACCAGCCGGACACCACCGCAACAAAGCCGGCAGGCGTCATGGCCATGCACCAGAGGTGAAACCATCGCGTGGAAAAGAGCTGTTTTTTCAGGAACAGCACGAGCCCGGCCAGGCCTGTTGCGATCATCAGCATCCCAAGACCCACCATAATGCGGAATGTCCAGAAGACCAGAAACACAGGGGGACGATCCGCTTTTTTCCAGGTCTTTAGCCCCTTCACCTCCCCGTTCAAGTCATGGGTGAGGATCAAGCTGGAGAGTTTGGGAATGGTAATCTCGAAGGCATTTTGCTCCCTGTTTTGATCCGGCCAGGCGAAAAGTCGCAGCGCGGCGCCCTGCTCCGTTTCCCAGATGCCCTCCATGGCAGCCACCTTCGCCGGCTGATGCGCGAAGGTGTTCAGGCCGTGCAGATCGCCGAAAAAAAGCTGCATGGGCGAAACGAAAATTGCCATGATCATGGCCATGCCCAGCATGATCCGGGCATGGTTCACATGCAGCCCCCGCCACAGGTAGTACCCGCCGATGCCGCCCACCACGAAAGCAGTTGTAAGATAGGCACCGGTAACCATGTGGACCAGACGGTAGGGGAAAGACGGGTTGAAAATCACCTGAATCCAGTCGGTGGGATAAAGCAGGCCGTTTGCGCCCTCGCGAAAACCTGTCGGTGTCTGCATCCAGCTGTTGGCGGACAGGATCCAGAAGGCTGAAATCAGGGTGCCCACTGCCACGGTAACCGTTGCGGCAAAGTGCATTTTTTTACTCACACGGTTCCAGCCAAAGAGCATGATGCCCAGAAAAGAGGCCTCCAGGAAAAAGGCGGTGAGCACCTCAAAGCCAAGCAGCGGACCCAGCACATTGCCAACTTTATCGGCAAAACCGGACCAGTTGGTGCCGAACTGGTAGGAGAGCACCACGCCGGTGACCACGCCCATACCAAACGTCACGGCAAAGATCTTGACCCACATGCGGTAGATCTGCTCATACAGGGGATTTCCGGTTTTGAGCCAGCGCCACTCCACCACGGCCAGCCAGCTGGCCAGGCCGATGGTAAAGGCCGGAAAGGTGATGTGGTAGGCCACGGTAAAAGCAAACTGGGCGCGCGCCAGGAATACGGGATCAAGGTTGGAAAACATGGTAATACCTCGACGGATTACAGTTAATTGTCAATGGTAGGTAACAGGAGCATGATGATGACTATCATAAAATGTATGCCGGTAAAGTCAAGCCCGAATTGACAATCACCTGCCTGCTGCCGTGGCGAGTTTCTGGCGTTTTACAACTATCAAGTCCGGATTTCAGGAACCGCAGCGGTTTTTTCATTGTAGACGGATGCCAGGAAAACGGTTGCCAGCGGGCAGGTAATGAGAAACCCGATAAAGACGGATCCCCCCAGGGCGATAATTCCCATATAGAGCACCACGACAACAACATGATCCAGGATTTGGCCTTTTACAGCCATCCGGTAACTTTCCTTTATGGCATCCATGACTCCCAAACCCTTATCTGTCATCAACGGCAGCATATAAAGGCAGCAGAACGTAACAGCTACAACAATCAGAAAGCCGGGCAAAAAGAGCACCAGAAGGCCGATGATGATCGCAATAAAAGCGACAACGCTGAATCCCAATAGTGGGAAGAAAAGACCCATCTGAGAAAAAATGTCCTGGGCTTTGGGTTCGCGCCCCTCACGAAGCATTAGCAGGATGGATTGAATATACCCTGCCATGGTGACTGGCCCCAGAATGCCGAATGTAAATCCGCTGACCAGTGCCATGACCAGCGTTATCAAAATGAGGGAAACTATATTTGAAAATGTGAGTTTCCACGCAGTTTCAATATGCCATTTAAAGTCCATGTTCTCTCCCTATGTTTTGAGTGGTAAAATTGGACTGCTGCAGATAGTTACGGCAACACCAGCTTAATGAGTGCCAGAATCATCCATCTGAAAAAGTTGATGACCGGGTTGAGGATACCAAAATAAAGCAGTGCGATAAGAATAACAAATCCATAGCGCTCCAGACGGAAAAAGAAATTCTGGACGTTCGGTGATGCGAATCCCATAAGAATTTTCGACCCGTCCAGGGGCGGCAGAGGTATCAGATTGAATGCAGCCAGAATGATGTTGATCTGCGCCAAATAATACAAAAGCTCCCCCGCCATGCTTGACAGCGGAATGGACAGCAGCCGGACCAAAAATAAGGCGATAAACGCCAGCAGCATGTTTGTGATGATGCCGGCGGCAGAGACCCATATCATCCCCATGTGCCGGTCACGCAGCCGGCTGAAATCCACTGGAACCGGCTTTGCCCAGCCGAAACCGAAAGCAAAGAGCATGATGGTCCCCAGGGGATCGAGGTGCTTGAGCGGATTGAGGCTGAGGCGACCAAGCTGCCTGGCTGTCGGATCCCCCATGAGATAGGCTGCCCAACCATGCGCCAGCTCATGAAAAATGATGGAATACAAAAGCGGTATGGCGATGAGAACGAATTCAAGCGGATTATTTATCAACAGATTGATCAGGCCCATAGGTTGGCTCCCCGATATCTCGTCAAAAAAGTAGTTTCAGAATCGATGTGAAAATCACCGGTTAACCCGGTTATTTTTGTTAACCCTGATACAGTATCCCCTGGATCTCGAATCCGGTTTTTAAAGCAAATTCAAAATCGAAGCCACCACTTGTTCAGGTGTCATGCCGTCGGTGGAAACGACGATGTCCGCATATTTTTCGTACAGAGGGCGCCTTTCTTCATAAAGCATGTCAATTGTCTGGCCGGGCATCATCAGCACCCCCCGTTCAGACAGATTGCCCAGCCGGGCTTTCAGGGGTTTCAACCCGATCTGCAGATAAACCGCAGGCCCCAGCGATTTCAGACGGACCATGGCACTTTCGCTGTAGACAGCACTTCCGCCGGTGGCTATCACCCCGCAATCCGGCGGTACGTCAAGCAGATACGCCGCCTCGATTTGCCGGAAGCCGCTGATGCCTTTCCTGGAAATGAGTTCCTGAAGATAGCATCCTTCACCGATTTGTATGAGAATATCCGTGTCCAGAAACCCCGTCCCCAGCCGTTTGGCCAGCAGCACACCAATGGTGCTTTTACCGGCCCCGGGCATCCCGATGAGTATCAGATTCTGTTTTCTCTTCAATAATCCCCCGTTATCGGCAGGAGCCGCCATTGGCCGGCCTTGAACCATCCCCTCGCAGCTTCCATTATTACCCTTTCAGACAAACATTTTCAATTGATAAGCGAAACGGCCTGCCTAACAACTGCTATGACATCCCGGTGTATTTTTCCGGCTATTGACTTCTGAACTGGGCAATCTGCCGGGATATCGCAGCAAGGTTGCCTGTTTCGTCCCAGACCTCACAGTCCGCTTCCAGCAGGCCGCAGGTGATGTGCCGTGTTCGAAGCTTGCACCGGAGCCATTCCGTCTCTGGAATGCTCCGGATGCTGACGCTCAGCTCTATCGTCGGCACCCACGCTGTCACCCCCTGGCTTACAAACGCCGCAGGAGGCATCGAATCAGCGATCTGCAGCACGGACAATAGATCGTGAGGCCGTGTTTCCCGGAACCTGAACCACCCGCGGTTCTCTGAGGTGTCAATCAGTTTTCCCTGAAGCCATCCCGCACACGGCGGATCCAGCAGCAGCTCGATGTTGTCGAACACCGTGAATCCGGGAATCGGAGGCATCCCGATGCAAGCCTTTCTTTCCGCAAGCTGTGGCGCTGAGGATTCGTTCCGGTTGATCGCGCAGTCGATATTTTCATCCGCAAAGGTGCCGAAGGCGCGGATTTTTTCGGCGCCTTCCTGAAAGAGTCTTGCCTCATAGCGGCTGAACTGCTTTGAAACCGAAATTTCCTCCACCCTTACCGTCACATCGCCGGGCCGACAGCGCGAAATATAATTGGCGGTGATGATCGGTGTGGACTGTTTTTTCGCTTTTATCCCGCATGGCCCTTGCGAGAATGGCCATGAGGTATCCGCCGTTCGGGTTGTTATTGATGAGCCAGTTCTCTGATATGGCTCCCGCATAGACCGAAGGTGCGGTTTCTCTGAGCGTTGTATCCCTGTCGAAAATGTGCATGAATCGACTTCCATTGATATGTATCGCGGCACGAAACGGCGGCGGAAACCCCTGTCATCCCACCCGCATCCAGGATAGCAGCATAACGGCAACGGCCAGTGAAAAGAAAAGATACTGGATAGGCGGGCGGGGAGGTTTTTTCGCAAGAAACTCATAAATACAGCCGATCAGCATGCCGCTTCCCAGGCCGAAAAGATGGGCCAGAATATCGGTATGCTCTCCTTCGCTGAATAATCCCAGAAGACACAGACCGCCTCCCAGAGGAAGCCAGACCTTGAAGCGCTGTTTGGCAACCCGGAAGCTGCTGAATGTCTGATGGGCGATAAGTATGCCGACCGCCCCGAAGACGGCGGTGGATGCTCCGATCGAAAGATGGTTGGACCGATAAAGAAGCGCGGTAAAATAATTGCCAAGAGCGCCTGAGGCAAGCACGCAAAAAGAGGCGACCCCGAATCCCTGAACACTGCAAACAACAGTAAAAAAAAGCGCCAGACTGGCCATGTTGCCGGCAAGATGAACGGAATCGGAGTGAATCATCAGGGCGGTAACGGTCCGGTAGATCTCGCCATTCAGGATGGAAGAGGCGGACGCACCATATTTTTGCGCAAAAAGCGGAATGCCCCCATGATGGGTCATGAAAACATGGCCCGCCAAAAGTCCCAGAGCCGCCCCGATGCCGGTATGGATCTTATGGGGGATACGGCTCCAGGCATCGGCTTCATCGGGGCTTTGCCGATTTTCCTGAAAATAGCTTTCTATCTCCGCCAGGGCTTTTTCGGTGTCCTGCGGGATGAACCGATACCGTCCAGTTGTCCGGCTGACCGGTTAGCCGGTAGGTGATCCCGGCGGCTGCCAGAATCAGCAGGCAGGTATTGGCATCATCCGTCGAGAGATTGACAAAAAGCGCTTCCATGGTTCAGCCGGCAAATCCACCCTGGCACGGGACAGGCCTCCCGCATTGCCGGAAGCCTGCCGACGAAGAATACACTATTGCAGCAATTTCCACTGGCCATCTGAGATCTGAACCAGAACCATGGAGTCCACCCCAAGCCCGTTGTGGTCTTCAGGCGTGATGTTATAGGTGCCGCTGACCCCGACATAGCCCGTGGTTTTTTCGATGGCGTCCCGTAGCTTTTCATTGTCCGTACCGGCTTTTTTCATGGCGTTGGCAACGATGTATATTGCATCCCAGGCATAGCCGGAATGGGTATTGATGGGAAACTGCCGGTCATAGTGGAAATACATCTTTATATAAATGAATAAACTCCTGGATGACTTTTTTCTGGGGATCGGTATCCGGAAGCTGGGAGGCCACCATCAATTTTGTGGACGGCATGATATTGCCTTCGGATGCCTTTCCGGCAAGTTCGATGTATTTGGGGTCCGGAAGGCCGTGGCACTGGAAAAGCGGGACCTGAATGCCCAGTTGTTTGACATTCTTGGCCACAATCGAGCCTGCCTTGCCGATGGTCCAGCAGACGATGGCATCCGGAGAAGCCGTCTTGATGTTGATGAGCTGCGCCGTCATGTCGCTGTCCGTTGCCTGAAAGGATTCGGCTGCCACAATCTTGATCCCGTATTCCGCGGCAAGGGTTTCAAGCGCGGCCTTTCCATCCTTGCCGAAACCATCGGCCGCGGTCAGGATGGCGATTTTCTGCATGCCTTTCTGCTTCAGGTAGGCATAGACTTTTTGAACGGCAATCGTGGTCCGCTGCGGGGACTTGAACGTCCAGTGAAAAGGTCCGAACTTGCCGCCTGCGATCACCGCATCCCCGCCAACGGTCATGAACGTGGGAATCTTCATCTGTTCGATGGTCGGCTTTGCCGCCATTCCCGTGTCGGTCCGCGTGGGGCCGATGATGGCAACGACTTTATCGGATTCGGTAAATTTCTTTGACAATGAGCGCGGCCTTTGTGGGGTCGCCCTCGTCATCCGCAATCACAAGCTGCAAGGGAGCGCCATTGATTCCGCCTTCATCGTTGATTTTTTTTACAACCATTTCAGCAACCAGCTTTGTCGGCGTCCCGATCGCGGAAGATGGGCCGGTGAGATCAAAAAATGCGCCGATCTTGATGGGATCGGCACTGTAAGCCGTTCCGACCGCCACAAACACGGACAACAACAAGACCCGCAGCCAACCTTATTTTCTTCATGTCTGTTTTCTCCTTTGTATGAAAGTCTCCTGACTTCGCAAATAGACAGGAACCGGCTGATTACTGTCATTCGGCGAAAGCTGGAACCATATTTTTAAACGGTTATGGAAAAGTAGAGAAGTCCGCTATGATGCGATTTTTTTTGTCATGATGATATTCTGCATCAACAATTCCAGGATGTTTTCATTCCACCAGGGTCCATCGGGAATCGGCAACTTTTTCTCCCTTGCCGATTTGTTCGCCCAACGCGCCCAGTTCATCGGCATCTTTTGCCTGCCATCCGTTCGACTTGGCCCAGGCGCTGATTTCTTCCGCCAAAAGTTTCTCGCCGGCTTTATGCAGCCGGACAAACATTTCTTTTGCCCGATTCATATCGCTTGGAAAAGACAGGCCGGTAGACAAATTGGTTCCGATCGTAATGGCGTTAAGCCCTTTTTCAACTAATGGTGTCATGCTGCATCTCCTGTGATTGCATTAAATGAAATATAAATTATCGGCAATTTGGATTCAATGCTGATCCACCTGCCAGACCACTGAAGCCGGCGGCTTCACACTCATCAAGCAAGCAATGGTTTCAGCATATAGATCAGATCGCTTTCCCGGGTCGGATAGGGACTCATGATGCTCTGCCGGTAAAGCTGATCAACGGTGATTCCGTTGATCATGGCCAGCCGAAGGGTATTGACCAGACCCGAGGCATTGTCCGACAGGAAATGGGCCCCCAGAAAGCGGCCATCCGCCGAGGCCAGGATTTTATAGGCTGCATGGGCCAGTCCGATGCGTTGATAGGTCGGCCATCGCAGGTTTTTGCCAAAGCTTTTTCGGTACGCGATGCCATCTTTTTGCAGCGCTGCCTCGGTTTTTCCGACCATGGCATACTGGGGGCAGGTAAAGAGAACCGCAGGGACCGCTTGATAGCTGATTGTCGCGGGTTCGGCCCTGCCAAAATGCGCCAGGATGTTCGCGGCCGCCGTATGCCCCTCGAAATCGGCTACCCGCGCCAGTTGAATGCTGTCCGCGCAGTCACCCACGGCATATACATTGGGGTTTGAGGTCATCATGCGCTCATTCACGACAATGCCCCGCCTGTTGAACGTCACGCCACCGGCTTCCAGATCAAGCGCTTCAATATTGGGTATTCTTCCGGCGCCGTGAACCACCAGATCCGTTTCATAGGACAGGCCGGATCGGGTTTTTACCGAGAATCCCGCTGCATGCTTTTCAATGGCAACAATCTGAACACCCGTGATGACATCGATATTCACTTCCCTGGATGCCTGAACCAGAAGATCCACCATTTCCGCATCAAAAGGACCCAGGGGGCGATCTCCGGCCTCAAGAATGACAAGATGGCTGTTCGCGGGACCCAGTCTTGCGGCAAAATGCGCAAACTCGAACGCGATAAATCCCCCGCCGACAAACAGGATGCGTTCGGGCAGGGATTCAAGTTCCAGGAATTCGCGTGCTGAGCACCAGGTGTTCTTTGCCCGGCATTTCAAGAGGCATGGGCCGGGCTCCGGTGGCAAGGACAAAAAAATGAGATCGAATCTGCCGGCTGCCGACAGCCAGCGTGTCGGGAGCGACAAACCGGGCACTGCCTTCTATATATTCGATGCCGGCTTCATTAAATCCGTCGACGGTTCGCCGCGAAACACCGGAAGTGAATTTATTTTTTTCCTTAAGTACCTGGGGCCATGAACCCGTGGCCGCATCAATGATTCCCCTGCCCTTCAGGTGCAAGGATCTGGAGACCGTCTCCGCAGCCTCATAGAACCATTTTTTCGCCTGGCATCCGGCCAGCGCACAGACGCCTCCTGGCCGGTTGCTGCTCTCGACAACGGCGACCCTGAGCCCGGCGGCTTTCAAATCATATGCCGCCGTCTGCCCTGCGGTACCTGATCCGACCACCACAACATCAAATTCCAGCATGACTTTTCCTTCAAAATCAGTCAGTCGTTTCTATGAATCACTGTCCAATCCGGACGGGAATGCGTTTAAAATATATGTGCGAAGATTACTGACTTGAACAGGAAAGTCAATAAATAAGTCCGGAAAAAACCGCATAAAGATTGCAGTTTTTTCAAAAACATTATGAACTCGAAAATATCAAAGGCGAATGTCAGGTAAATGGACTGTCTTTTCAATATAAATGGTTATCACAATCTGAAACTCGGCGTGAATTCGGGTGATCATCAACCGTTTGTCATATTCATCTTGAATATTAAGTTTCGCTCATTGATTTCAGGACGTGATTACACTGGAATCTGACATGGCGCGATAAATTCTGACTGCTATAAATGCAGGAAACGATGATGTCGAGAGGTTGTCCGGCATGTTGAAAATCGGCAGTTATAATGAACTGGTGGTTGAAAGGGTGGTTGATTTCGGGCTCTACCTGAACCCGAAGCCGGATGAAGTCCTGCTTCCCTTAAAATACGTTCCCGAAAATACCCGTCCGGGAGATACCCTGCGGGTTTTTGTCTATACCGATTCCGAGGACCGGCCGGTGGCAACCACCCTTGAACCCAAGGCCGTGGTGGGAGAATTCGCCTATCTTCAGGTAAAGGATGTTGCTTCGTTCGGCGCATTTCTCGACTGGGGTCTTGAAAAAGATCTTCTGGTTCCGTCAAGCCAGCAGCAGGACCGGATGAAGGTTGGGAAAAGCTATGTCGTCAAGGTGTGTCTGGATGAAATGACCGGCCGGGTTTACGGCACAAACCGGATTACCCATAACTGCGACAAAAATCCGAAGGATCTGTCCGAAGGGGAAAAAGTCGATCTTCTGATCTACGGCATCACAAAAATCGGCATCATGGCCGTTGTCAACAACCGGTATTCCGGCCTGCTCTACCGGAGCGAAGTCTTTACATCCGTTTCGGTCGGAGAAAAAATAACCGGATACATCAGCAGAATCCGCGAAGACGGGAAAATCGACCTGACCTTGAAAAGTCCCGGATACCAGTCCGTAACCGGCTCCGGCGCCAGAATTCTGGAAACCCTTAAAAAAAAGGGGGGCTTTATTCCCTGTCATGACAAAAGCTCGCCCGATGAGATTCGGCGCATCTTTTCGATGAGCAAGAAAGAGTTTAAAAAGGCTATCGGCGGTCTCTATAAAGCAGGCAGCATCCAAATCACGGACAAAGGGAATTCAGATAAAATCCTGACCCGGAATCTTACTTTTTCATCCCCAAGGCTTTCATCCGGGTATACAGGCTGGTCCGTTTCATTCCGAGCATGTCGGCCGCGGCCCCGGGACCGCTGATCTTCCCCCCGACTGCGTGATGACATACCGGATGTAACGGCGCTGAATTTCGTCAAGAGACG
>CAWBKP010000013.1:0-250494 GCA_963789395.1 uncultured delta proteobacterium
GCAACCCTCTTGTCTGCTTCGGCAGCTGTTTTCTGTGCCTGCAGTGCCGCAAGCTGGTTTTCAAGGTCCGCGTTGATCTCCTGTTGCTTTTCAACCATGGCCGCGGGTCCGACCGACTTTTGACAGGACATCCTCGGCAGCCGACTGCTGGTCCGGAGCGCATTCATCAGATCGACGTTTTCCTTGCTCAGCTTGTCCGCGTCAGCCTTCAGGGTATCAAGCTGCTCCTTTTGGGCCTTCACTTCCTTCTGTGTTGTCTGGAAACGCGCTGAGTTCTTTCCGACAAGCTGAGCAATACGCCTGCCTACTTCTTCAAGGGTGACTTCGCCCTCGCCTTCAGGAGAAACGACGTGCGTGATGTCGCGCTTGTTCAGAAGCCAGCGGTAGGCGATGATCTCGTCACTCGGCCCGATCTTTTTTGCGTCCCCGTTGGGAGAATGGAAAACAATCGTAATCACCTGGCCATCTGAGAAAGGGATCTGAGCCGTGACAGAAGCAAAGAGCCCTTCTATTTCGGCTTCCCGGTGGTCGGCGTCTTGCGGCGTGATCCCCTCTGGCAGATGTCTTGAAGAAACGCGGGGGAACGCTTCATTCCGGCTCTCCGGTCGGAGAGATCGCCGGACCGTGACAGCTTCATCAATGCCTTGCATAAGGAGTTCTCCGTCATTGTATTCAGAGTCCATCTTCATCAGAGCGTCGCGCATTTCCAGGGTGGGCCTTTCTGCCTCGCGGGTGTTGGTCGAGTTTTCAGGTGAGCCATCGATAACATATTTAATTCTAAATCCCTGCCACAAAGATCCAGCCCGATTTCATATTTTTTACCATGTGCGAATGGGTTCGTTATGCCCCTCCCCCTATTGCGTTTTGCAGCATCTCGATATCAAGAGTCAGCTTGTCGGTCTTGTCCTTCTCAGCGGCCAACTCTGTTTCAAGACCTGAAAGCTGCGTGTTAAGTTCTGTGACCGTGCCGCCTGGTTTCGGTTCAGCCTTGATGTTCTCATTGGTCCCCTTGAGCTGCTCGATTGTCGCGGAAACCGTTTCAATCTGAGCGGCCACGCTGGTATTGACGGGCTTTAATTTTGGCACCCTCACAACGCCAGCCTTCTTCTTTGCTTCAGGAAAGCGGCCTCGTTTGCCTTGACGTGGGTTGTGACTTCCTCAACTGCTTTTCCGAGATCGTCAACGGCTTTTATCGGCAGCACCCGGCCATTCAGCTTGACCTGGAAACGCCGCCGCCCGCCTTGGCCTTAACCATCAACTTCTGGCCGGAAGCAAATATCACCGTTGCGGTCTTCAGGAGAAATCCGGATTCGCGCTTTGCCTTGTTTGTGGCTTCTACGTCATCGACGGTGAGTCCAAGCGCCTCAAATTTCTTGATGACAGGCTTTAACCCGGCCTTGTCGAATTTTTCAAAAGTTATTGATAATGACATGGGTCCGCTCTCCTATCTCGTTATGGTGATTGTATAAACAGAACTTGAATTTTCCTCTGCCCTTCGGCCAACTGGCAGCGTTGCGGCATAAACGACACCGTTTGTCTTTTTTGCCATACATGAGATATTCCCGTAAGTCCATCCCGTGACCTGGCTCCATGTGTTGCCGCCATTGTTTGAGGCATAGAGCCTTCCACCTGGGTATGTAGAGGCAAGCATCAGCTCATTATTGACATGCAGGATATCTATGACCGACCCGTCAAGGTAGTCACCGACTTTTATGAGGGTCGCACCGCCGTCAACAGACCTGTAAATCTGGCCGCCTGTTGTTCCAACAAAGAGCCCGTATTCACCCGCGTCACACAAGGCGTTTATTTCCTCTACCCCCATTGGCAGGCTCGCAAGGTAGCTCTTTGTTCCCCAGTCCATCAAGGTAGCGCTTTTCATCGAATATATGGTGGAAAGCCCTATGATCTCCTTGTTTCCAAGCAGCACCGCTTTAAGGATTTGATGATACGGGATACGGGTATGAGTCCTTGTCCTGAGTAGCGACGTACCGAATCCGGACAACGAGGTAGAAGCAAATTCATCATTTGATGACAGCCTGTAAACCATTTGCATGTTCGGGTTCAGGTAGTCCCTCGACCACCATGCCGATCTTACCCCGTAAAAATTTGCAATGGAGCCGACAGACAATGCCGCCTGCCACATAACAGGGTATCGGGTTGTAGGATTAATCGGCTCAAAGAATTTTGATGTAAAAACAAAGTCCGCTTTTGTTGCGTAGGCAATCCCGTTAAATGGGGTTCCAACCGCAATCCCGTTCGGAGTAAGAAGCATCGGGAAGAAATATCTTGAACTGAGCAAGGAGCTTGCAACGACAGCATCAGCCCATGCGGCGGCCTTATACCTGTGAACGACAGCTCCAAGCCCGTCACGCCCTTAGCACCGATATAAAGCACATCGTTTATGTCATCATACACCATGTGAGACATATACCCGGTGGCGTAGGTTTTAATGGACGCCATCGCATAGGAGGGGGCCGCCGCAAACGCGGGCGCGTTAAATACTGCCTCGCTTGACCAGTCGGACCACCCGTAAGCGGTCCCGTAATGTCTTGCCCGCCACAGATATTTTCCCCCAAACCACAAGAGATTGAGCGGTACGTCATGTGTCGTTAAGTCGGTCACTGATTCCACATCCAGCACCGGCGACGTCATAGCTGCCAGAAGATTTTCTGAGCTGCCATTGCGTCTTTTCATGTGTGTCTGATCCGTTTGCCACAGCAAAGGCGTCGGTTGTCAGCGTCGGTGTCAGGTTCGATATCGTGTTGCCGTCCACAGGGCTTGAAAGCACAGGCGGCACAATTAACGGGTCAGCAAAAGATACCTTTGTCGTAAAAGAAGTCGGCTCTGACCACTCCGACCACGAACCGCCTGAATCACAGACTTTCGCCCGCCATTTATAAACGGTCTCGGTATCAAGCAGAACGCCGGCAGGCATGGTTACTGATAAGGACTCCCCGGTAAGCGGGCCTGAATCCCACTTCATGTTTTCCGGCTCCCACCCTGCATCATAAGGGGCTTCTGCAAGCTCACCGGTCTCAAGAGGATCAATGACGATTTCGGGGTTTCAAGAACGACCTGAAATTGCGCGGCAGCTTTCTTGGATCCAACCTGCGAAAAGTACGATTGCAGGACAAGTGTAGGCTGTTCAACAACATCTATGGCATCGGCAGCGGGCACGGCATTTACAGGGGTTTCAGGGGGAGTGTGCCAGCCTCCCAGTTCAGAATATTCAGACAGAAAAATAATCCAGTAGATTTCAGCCGGAGAATCACCGACTTCAGAATCGCACACGACCCTGATCCGGATATCCCCGCCGTCTGCCGGGAAAAGATATTCATCCTCAATTGTTCCATCCACATCCGATACCCTGGACCATGCAACAGGAACCTGGATCCATGCCGGATGGTTGCCGTCCTTAAAGTACAGCGACATCACCGCCTGATCGTTTCGCCGGACAATGCAAGATTTCATGTCCGCGTCTCCGAGGTTCAGCGGACCGCAAAGATAAATATCGCCTTCTTTTACAACCGCTTTACTGAGCGCCTGATTGACGGTAAAGCTGGTTTTTGACATCGTGGCGCCGGCTGTATAGGTGTTTTGCGCGGGCGCGGCGGCCAGAAATCTTGAAGATGTGAGAACCTGCTTTACCTCAACGATCTCACTTTTCAAACTGTCCTTAATGACGTACTCGCTGCCGACAACAAGTCCCGCCGTGCTTGAGATGTCAATGGAGTCATCACCGGCAATAACCGCGATGATATCCATCGGCACCATGTCAATGAGTGTCCAGTAGGGTGTCCATAGCTCCATGCTGGTCTTGTTTGTCCGGTAATACCAGTCTGATTTTACGGCCTTTGTGATCGCAAGCGGTCCCTCGACCTCTACGACCCCGAGGCGCGAATTGATGTCATCAATCTCAACGTCAAGCCCTTCGATTTCTGTCTGGACGTGTGAAAAGTTCTCGTCAATCTCATCATAACGAGTGTTCCAAAGGCTCGGCTCGGCATCGGGGGCCGGATCCGTATTCGGGATTTGAGTGATGTTTTCAAACGGCAAGGCCATTTTGCTATCTCCTATCTGAATCGAAGCGTGATTGTGATCTTATAACTGTCATCGGCTGCCTTTGTTTTCTTTAAAAACCCGAAAGGCGCCTGGATTACGCCGCCGATCCTGAGTCCGGCAGCTCCTATAATACTCCCGACAAAATCGCTGTTTTGAGCCACACCGATAAAGTCAATACTGTTCCCGTTGTCCACAACCCGAACCGGCTTTGTCGTGCTTGACGTTTGGAGCGCCCCGGTTGTTGACCCAAAAACCATACTGGGCGGCAGTTGACTTTGCCATGATATCGTCATGCGATAAGGGAAAAGACTTAATCACCACATCCGTAGGGCTTGTCACCTTCCATGTGGCATCCAGTCGCGGCTGAGTATTTGCTACAAGCGTAACCTCGCTTTTGCCTAAATACCGGAATCCGTCAAAAACGATATGGGCCGGCCTGAGCATAACCGCCCGGCGCCGGATGATCTCATGATCCCCGTAATTTCTTACCGCGTTCAGGTCTATCGCAAGAACGGCTCTGGAAGTCATGTATCTGCATCGGCCATAATTTCTTTGGCCGGAAAGCGCCTATCTTCCAGGTGCCGTCAAGCCGGTAAGTCGTCGGCAACTCTGATGCAATATAAAAGGCGCCTCCATAAGTATCACTCGACAACCCCCAACACGGCTCCCATTTAGCCTTTGACCCTGCCCGCGCGATCATGTTTTCAAGCGGGACGTGGTCTGTTTCATCAACAGCTCGATCTTGCGCGCAAGCACCGCTACCGGGATGTTGTTATCGGGCAGATCGGATTCGAAGTACCCGCCTAAATGACTGAGAATAAGCGCGCGGCCTTCGGGCGTTGCAGAAAAGATGGACCGCAAGGACTCCAAATAAGATAGACCCGGATCTGAGTTTTCTTCCCAAAAGGCTTCGTTGGCTTCTGCAAGTTCAATCCATCGCTTTGTCTCTGACTTTACGGGAGACAGCCTGTTTTTGAGCCAATCAGCCATTCAGATATACTCCAGGGAAAACGTGACGGTCCCAAGGCAAAGCATCTGTTTCATCTTCTCAGCCTGTGTCGCGCCGGATGTAGAAACTGAAAAAGCCGCGCCGTCCTCATCAAAAAGCCCGGTGCCGGCAATGACCTGATACACATCCTTAATCAAAAGCTGGCTTTTTCTGGATGCAGAGTCTTTCCCGTAAGCAGCATCAAGGGCAGCGGAAACGGTTCCTGAAACATTCTCAATTGTCCGAGACCGGTGTATTTTCCCGGTAATTGCGATGTTTGCAGTAACGAATTCAGGCTCTATCCAGCGGATACGCCGGTTGTAGAGCTTAACAGCGTTAAAAGCGTTCAATACCTGTGTCTCTGTGTCAGAAGCGCCCTTGATGTAAGCAGAGACAAAAATGCTGTTGATAAAGCCGAGATTCGGAGCCCCCAAGCTCAGCCTCAGCCTCTTTTTCTCCCCAAACTTTCACCCAAAGCAAAGAGGGGATGTTCTTTTTCAAGAAGAATTCATAATCTTCTTTCCACACAAAGCTGTCATTATAAAGCGGCCAGTACATCAGGTTCCGGCGAAGTTCTTCTGTGTCTTCCGTTGCGTACCCGCCCGAAATCTGAGTAGCGGACGTCACCTTGATTGGTCGACGGTTGCCCCTGCGAGTCAAGAAGCGTCTCCGACTATCGGCAAGGAAAGATTTTCAAGCAGAACCGTATTGCCGTCTGTAAGCCATAAGACGCATTTCACATCGCTCGATACAGGGGGAATTTTCCCGAAATAACCATTCCCGAATCTGATTCCGATCTGACCGGAATGCGAATAAAACAGGTCATAGACCGTTGAAGTCGATATGGCGTCTCTAAATTGCCGCGATAGTGTCCACAGCACATACCCGGCCCCGTCCTTCTTATCGACATAGACGTCAACTTGATGGATTGAAGGGGTAAGCGCCGGTGTCAAAAAGGATTTCAATGAACGGGTCAGCGGATGTGATTGTTTCAACAACAGTCTGGATAGAAAGCTGATATGCCGTTGCAGTAACCGTTTCGCCGGGTTGGACAACAACAGGGTACTTGATTAAATAGGCCACCCCACGGTTTGACTGAAACGCCTGCAACGCAGGGATCTCAACCTGATTGGCCCCGTTGTTCTTTATGCTCACCTGTCCAGATGAAGGACCGGGCAGACGCGGCAGATACCCCTTGTCCTCTGCTTGTGCTGCAATGCTTGACCGGTTCAGCGCCGTTGACAAGAAAAATTCTTGAAGCGCCCGCTCTGCATCGAACTGCGCGGACCGCATCGCCCATGCCTGGAACGTAGCCAGATGATTGAAGAACTGGGAGTCTTTAAGAAACTGCCAGCCTTCTTTTGCCCCGAGGATCTCCTTGAATTTTTCTACCGCTTCATCAGTTGATAGCATTGAGCGTTACCCCGTTGTCAAAATAACCACCCGGATAAAGGATCTGGACCCGGCAAAGGTCAATATCCAGAAAATCAATCCGGATACCCGTTATCGGCACCCCGCAATCAGCGGACAGTTTACTGATGATCTTTGCCTCCATCATCACTTCAAGATGGATTGAAGGGGGTTCATGCTTAAACATCCACAGCATATTGCCCCATGACGGAAGATCGGAAATCGTGCCTTCCGGAGTCTCGAACCATTCAGCAATCCGGTCATTTAAAGCATCCGGCCCCTGATACCTTGCAAAAGCGTCTTGCGATGATATGGACAATTCCATTAAATGGTCTATTTCTTCAAGCATAGCGCCCTCACATAAGGTCATGTACCATGAGTGTTAAAAGGGTGTCGTCAAACTCCATCGGGATATTGTTTTCTGCCCGCCTCGGCTGCGACTGCTGCCGTGGAGGGTTTGCCCGCCTGTCTATTTGCGGAGGGGACCACCCGCCAGCATTTGCACCGCCAGCCCCTTGCCCCGGCAGCCATGGCCCCGGAGAAGAAGAAGCGCTTTGTGAGTGCTCAGCCGGTTTTGATATCGGTGTAGGCGTCGGGAGTTTGGCCGGCGTGATCGTTGCAAGGTTATCAGATGAATAGGCCATGGCAGTAGCGTCTCTGGATTCATTTGTGAACCTGTCCACCAGTCCGGACTGAGCTGCGGCACCCTTGACACGGGGGAAGTGGACAAGGTTCCCGTTCATGTCCTTTCTGCCGCGCTCTGCATATATCCGGTTTTTGATCTGCATGGGGGTCAGCGTTTTGGGGTCCACGCCCGCAAGAGCCTGTGAAAGAATCTCAGGCCCGCCAGTTGTTCCGTGCTGAACGCCTGTTGACCACATCACATCCTGAAGCATTTTGTTCGATGAGACATCAATGCCCATTTTGGACGCGGCTTCTACCATTGGCGCGTAATGGGTCTGTTTGATGGATTCGTGTTGCGCATCCCCGAACGCCTGCCCGTCACGCGCCGCGATCTCTTTCCATTTTGCGGTAAACGGCTTACTTCCAGGCTTTAACCCTTCAAACTCTTTGGCCCACGGGCTGTTTTTCACAAACGCCCCAACGGTCCCACTTGAGTGCATCTGATAGGAGCCGTAAGCGGCGCCGCCCACATCGTTTTCATTTACAGCGCCGGGGTTTCCGTTTGATTCGTACCGCGATGATAAAGACCCGATACCTGCATGAGATTGCTCAGGGGTCAGCGCTTTTTCTGTGAATATGCCTTTTTCCTGCTTATCAAGGTAAATGCTGTACTTGTTCTTTTCGGCCTCGACTTCTTTTCTGATCCTGTTGATTCTTTCATCAGCCGTTTTGCCGGTCAGAAAATCCATGATTGGGCTGCTTCCCGTGCTTTTCGCGCTGCCACCGGAATCCCCCTCTTGCGAGCCTGGACTTGCAGGCTGCCCAGGTTGTTCGCCTGGTTCTGCCGCCTGTGCCTCTCTGCCTGATATCAGCTCGACAACCGCGTCCGTCATCGCTTTTTCAGCGGCGAAAGCGCCCTTCAAGGCTTTTGCCAGTATGCCTTCATCCTTGAACTCTCTTTTTGGCGACTCATGGCCCGGAAACCTTACCCTCAAGCCATTCCCCGAGGGTAACGCCCCCAAGAGCCTTTGTTATTTTGTCATCTATCCACGATCCGACCACCCCACCTATCGCAAGGGCCGCCCCTCCTGCAAGGGCAGTACCCATAACACTCTTTATCATCCCACCGGAGCCTTCGCCGCCGCCCATGACCTTACCGAGAGCGCTCATCACCTTACCGCTTTTTTTGTTCGCTCCTTTGGTCGCGGCAAGCAGCTTTTTATCCCGGTCCTTTTGATCGTCATCGCCTGCAACAAGCGCATCCCGGACCTCAATTGTGGTATCAAGAGTCTCTTGCTCTACCTCAAGTTGCTTGGCATCATGCTTTGATACCTTTTCGCCGCCGTCACCCTTGAATTTGCCGATAACGCCGGTTACAGAATCCTTCATGCTGGATCCAAGCTGAGCCATCTCACTCACGGCCCCGGTAATCGGTCCGAGAGTGGCAAGGCCAACGGCCTCACCCGCATCCGCGTTTTTTGCAAGCTCAGAACCGGCACCAAAGAGTTTTGTAAGAAACGAGTTGGCCCGTCCAATAACGCCTTCCTCTTGTTCGGCAAAGGCCGCCCGCTGCTTTTTGTCTTCAAGTGCCTGCTGACTCTTTGACCCGCCTTTTAAAAACCTGCCTGCCGCATCCCGTTTCTTTCCGCCAGAGACCACGGCTGCCGCAAGTGCAGATGGAACGCGAGCGCCGGCCTTTCGGGTCCGTGCAAGAATTTTCCCCGGACTGGTATCAACCGCACCGGTATCCGCGCCAATCTTTCCAGATGGCTGAGCGCTTACCTTCCCGGGCTTCCGGGAGAAATTGACGGAGTTGGTGCCTTTTTGCTTTGTGCGGACCTTCTTTGTTTCTGCAAAAGAAGACTTTCCGGAATCTTCAAGTTTTACGACAACCTTGATATCAGGCTTCTGACTGGACCCGGCGCCACGGGCACGGTTAACACGGACACGGGCGCGCTCTGCCCGTTCTGCCGTGCCCTGCGATTGCCTTACAACGCGGTCCGCAATATGGGTTACGCCAGATGAAAAGGCATCAAGGATCCCCTTGGTATCTCTTTTAATGCCGATAAGGATCGGCATGATATTGTTTTTCAGGTCAGCCATATCACTTTGCCTTCATCTTCTTTGCAAGAGCGGCCTCAAGATCGAGAATTATCCGGATATCCGTGTCAAGAACGTCCTTAACGCTCTGGCCTGCCCACAAGCACAGGTTATTTATGATGGTCTGCCACGAATGCCGGCTATACCATCGGAATGTTGACGAAACTCCGAAACGGAACCCTCAAAAGGGTTTCATCTCCATTCTTTGCTTCGCAGTTTACGCGGATGGTCAAAAACATCCGGTTGTCATCCGGGTCAAGGACCGTTTCAAGGCCATGCTCCATTTCAGCCAGTTTTTCAGCCGCGATATCGGTAAGGGTTTTCAATTCAGAGACAGACAGCGCAAGGATTTTGCCTTTCGTTTGCCGCAAGCCTGTCCTCATCCATGCCGGTACTGGAAAACCAAAGGCTTCTCATCAGAGCAGTAAGCCGAATCTGTGAATAGATTTTCCGGGCTTCTTTTTTTGGCATGTCCGGCAGGATCTCAAGCCGCTTCATTTCAAGCGCTTCGACATCTGCCCCGGTCAATGGCCGGATAAGAACCGCCTCTCCGTTAAAGATGAATTCACGCTCTGGCTTTCCGGTAATGGACTTGTACCCCTCTGCCAGCTTTCGCATGTCATAGGCTACCGTGTGAGATTTTCCGCAATGCCCGCACCTGTATTTAAGCTGCGTTATCGCTTCATCTGTCGTATGAAGCCAGTACCAATAAAGCCCAAGACGTCTGTCGTCTGCCGTCCACTGACTTGAATCCAAAAACCCGTGAACCGGGTCAACACATTGCACCCGGTTCAAGAATACCGTGGTCAAATGTTCCTCCATGTTGGGGTCCGTATCGCAAAAGTCGAGCGCGTCTGAAACCGTTGCCTCCCTGAGTGCGATTTTCTTTGTCGGGTTACTCGGTAATGAAAAAGGCGGTATATTCATATCTTTCCTTGAGTTTTAAGTGTTTTCTGTGGTCCTGTGTTGAACAAAGGTGATCGGAAACTCGATATTGTTCCCGTCATCCCGGCTTTCTGTGATCCCTCCCAGTTTGGTAGGGATCATCCAGAGGATTTCGGGCTCGCCCACGTCTGTTCCATCGGGGGCAAGTGCGTACCTTGCCACTTCGACCTCGACCTTTTTTATCATCTCGACGGTGCCGTCCGGCAGGATGATAATATCGGTCATCCCCTGGAACCATTTTCGGATACGCTGGTCAATATTGTCGCGCATGGTCATGGATACCGTGACCGGGGCAGCCCCCACGGGCCAGGTGAATGTGTGCCCGGCCAGCTTTTCGGTCTCGGTTTCTATCTCAATGGGATCGTAGGTGACATCCTTGACGTAGATATCAAAATCAGACGGGGGGTCTTGGGAGTGTGCGGACGTGACCTCAATCCGGAATTGCCATCCGTGCCGGAAATCCGTGCGGTTCATCTGTCTTGCAAGAAGCCGGAGCTTGTTGAAATCTTCCATTGCTGCCTCTCCCTTGAAGCACCATTTTTACCGGTCGGGGAAAAAGGTTTAAAAGACAGACAGCATCGGCACCATGGCCATGTTTTCTTCCATGTATGCCTCGACAATGGCCTTCCGGTTATTCATCTCATCGTTTGTCGGAAGCTCCATCTGCCTGCCGGTAGAAAGCGCTACAGCTCTTGCACGTTCCGTGTTCTGGATATCAATCAGGGCAACCAGATAATCTATGATGGTCCCAACTATCCCGTTCGGAAGATCCGTGTCCAGGTCGTAGTCTCTGAGGTTCACAAAATAATAAAAGGTGTAAGGGGCAACGCTATCAAGAGCCAGGCTCGACATACAGGGTGCCATCGCCTTCAAACACTTCATGATACCGGCTGTTTGTGTCACTGGCATAAATAGGGGACAGCATGTCATCAGGGACCGCAACAGATGTTTCAAGAAGATCGGCTGTCTTTACGTTTTTTATCACGCCGGCCTTATCCTGATAGACCCCCAAAGCTCTTTTCAGTAAAGCCGTGAGCTTTGGGGCGTCGTTAAAGTAAAGGGGCGTGAATTGAATCTTGGCGTCTTCAAGTGCCTCGTTTGGGGTCATGGATTACACCGGAAAATAGTTGCCATGAAGGGTTCCAGACGGTTTCAGCACCACCGCATCCTCAACGGACAGATCGCCGCCGTCAAGTTCAATCCAGCAGTCTTCAAGAAGCCATGTGTGGTCATCCGAAGCCGTAAGATTGGACTCTGAAATCAGGGTAAGCATGACCTCCAGGTATTTCTTGTCTCGTACCCAGGTCTTTAGCGCGCGGTACGCGGCAGCGGACATAACTTCTTTAAACGTGATCGGCATTTCGATCTCGTTCATGAACCTGCCTTGCTGATTGCATTTCACACCGAACGGGCCGACCGTTTCAACAAGCTCCCGTTTCATCGGGGGAGTCTGAGACGACTGGATCAAAAATTCAAGATCCGGGTATCCTTCGACTTCCATCCGGAAATCCTGACCTTTGACGGCTTCGCCCAGGGCCGCCATCTTCTTATACGTTTCACGCAGCAAGCTGACATTTGCCTGTACGCCGCTTATATTTCCCATGATAAATCTCCTTTAATGAAACTGATGTGTCCCTGCGTTGGCCTTCTCCAAGTCTGTTTTCGTGATAGATTGGAGGGTTTCTACCTGTAGAGAAACATCGGCGCGGATCAAACTTCCCTTTGAGTCCCGTTCCTTATCCTGCGGTACTGACATACTCCTGATGCAACAATCTGAAAGAACCTTGCGCCGCCCGAGATTTACCGTGACAGGCTGAGGCACCCGGCTATTAAGAGAGGGAAGACCGGTAAGACCGGCCACGGATCCGGCCTGTAAGTCGGGGGCCATCATGATTTCAAGTGCATCTATGGCTTTTTCGACTTCCAGAGCGGCGTCCTTAAAAGCCCTGAATTTCATCACAAGGTTAAAGGTGTAGGGCTGGTTTCCAACCCAAACTTGACGGCTGTTGGTCTGTGTCAGAGAAGTCATGCCGGTTGTTCGAGCTTGAACCAACCCGCCCGCAATCCGGAACCGGCTCTCAAGGCTTGAATCGGCAAAGGGGGCATCCCAGTTTGATACGATCTCCTTTGATGTCCCCTCACCGAGATATCCTACAACCATGACATCGTTCTGGATGATCCAGATTTTATGCCAGTAGGATATCTCAGAGCCGGTAGCTCCGTAGGTAGGCATTGGTGCTTATAAGCCCCGTTTCTTGCGGATTTTCATGGACTTGGCGCGGGCATGTTTGGCGGCTGAGGTAAACGCCTTCATCCGGGCCTTTTTAAGACCTGCCCGCTGAGCAGAAGACAGCTTTACCCGGCGAAGCCGTTTTTTCTTCAAAACGACTTTCCCGGCGCGAACCACCTTGACCGTGGATTCCATGATCGGCTCATCACCGCTCATCGCATAATCGCTGACCAGTGCATCGTCGGACTTATCGACCGCATCCAGCTTATCGGCCAGCATCGAGCCGATTGCATCACCGGACGCGGCATCTTCATCGTCGATGAATTTTCCGATTGCATCAGCATCGGCCCCGAGGGAAACCATGGCCTCGGCAGCGGCGCCATAAAGGTCATTGTAATAGTTTTCCTCATCACTGCCGGCTTCAACTTCACCATCGCCGTCAAGATCGGCCATTCCCTGAATGAGAACATCAAGGGCATCAATCGAAAAATCGCCACCACCCACCCATTCCAAGACACAAGCCATGCCCTGAGACTTTAGCTGTTTTGCCGCAAAGTCCTCGGCAGCGGATGTATCAGACCCGGAAGTCCTCAAAAATCGAGGCCGGTTTTTCGTCAGCTCCCGACAAAAGAAGGGAATTCCTCTACCCCGGTGTTATAAATAAATTCGTCCATATCACGACCCCTTTATTAAAAGAAAAAGACTGTTATTGTCAGTATCGGTATTGGTTACAGGATCAGAATCGGTTGTCCGACAATCCGGCGAGCGGAACCCGTCGGGCAGAACTCCCACGTCACAAGCCATTGGTCAATGGCCGGCTGTTCAACGACAAAGATATACGGATTGCTGTCTTCACCCTGAGAAACAGAGTAGTCAACCCCTGAAATCGCGGCATCCGTCCGTGGTTTGGACAAGGCGCCAGAAGTAACCAGGTCATCGAGAATCTTTTTCATCCCGCGTTTCAGGCCGGGTGCGGTAATCGCATCGGGTTCATGCTGAAGGTAGGTAGCCATCTCAGAGAACCGGTAGTCGATATAGTTGGCAATCCGGTTGACCCATATGAAGCGGCTGTAATTTGCCATATGAAGCATGGTCAATGAATCGTCTATGATCGCGGCCCCGTCGCATGTGACAACCGGGTTAATCCGGGCATCATAGTACGCATCCCGGTCAACAATATCAGTTGGGAAAAGAAACTCGACATTGGTCCTTTTGAGCTTTCCACGGTTTCTTCCGGCAGGTGCGTAATGGATTCCGGGAATATCGCCGGAAAAGTTTGCATCCCCAATGGCACACGCGGCGGCAGCGGCACCGGAGGCGCCCCATACCGTTTTCCCGCCATACCATTGATCCTTTGCCGCAACCGGGCAATGATAAGAGGCGGCAAACCTTGAATCAATCGACGTTGCGGCAATCCAGGTCAAAACCGTCTCCTGATTTTGGATCGGGGGCGCGTCAAAGAAAAACATGGTATGCCGAAGCTCTGCGATTTCAACGCAGTTCTGGAGGACGTCTTCATCGTAATTGCCAGCGGCAAACATCAGGTAGGCTGCAACAGCGTCATTTCTGAACATATCCCATGCCGCAATCCAGTCCTGAGTCGTGGGCGTACCGCCATTGGTCCCGCCTTCAAAAGCGGTGTTGGACGTAAACGCTTTGACAAGGTTCAGGCTGCCGACTGCATCATCCCAATCAGCGGTTGCCTGCCAGTCGCACCGGAATCGGCTGGACCGTTCTTCAAGCAGGGTTTCGATAAAGACGCTTCGGCCCATATCATCTTTATCAAGGGGGCTGCATCCAACCTGCCAGTACTCAAGCAGGTATTCTTCACCCAACTCGTTCTTGTCATAAAACTTGATCGTGAACCGCTTTTTGACCGGATCGACATCAGTGATCTTGATTGACCGGTTAAGGCACGGATCCCCGTCAATCGGGTAGATGGAACATAGATACCCGGTTGATACCGATATGGCGGTCCCATAAGCCTGGGCGCTCGTTTCTATCGGAGTTGTGAAAGCATCCCAATCGGCAGAGGCGGCGGTCGGCTCAGTAGCAGTTGACGTGTTGGCAACCACGCAAATGAGCTTTGAGGTATCCGTGATCGTAACCACATCCCCCGGGACATAATCGACGCCTTCTGCCCATGCGCCCTTGTCCTTGGTTGCAAGAATCTCGATAGATGGGAATTTGGCGTCTTCTGCAAGGACTCTTACGACATTGACATACGCGCATTCTCTTGCGGCGTCGTTTAAATGTCTGAGACCTTCCATCTGAGTCCTGTCCGATATGGTTTTGGGATAAGGCTTCCCAAAAATATTTTCCCATGTGGCCGCGTTTACCTGTGAGATTTTTCCCACCGGGCCACGGGGAGCCTGAATGACCGTTGCGCCTATCGAAATAGGACCGCCACCGGTCTTCAGGGTATTGTCAATCAGCCGGAGGATCGAAATCGCAGCGGCGTTGGTGACGATACTTTTCATTTCTTACTTCTCCTTTTCCGCTTTGCTGGCTCAGAATCCCCTTCGGAAACAGGGGATTCAGGATCAGACGTGGGTTGGACATCCTCGACTGGATCAGCGGAAGAATCGGAGCCCGCAATGTCATCAGCGACAATGGGGTCAACTCGACCCGTTTGTTCTGAATCAGTGGTCGCAAAGTCATCATAACGTGCAGTGCCTGAGTCCGGCGTTTCGGCTGCCGGCGCTGCTACCGTCGTTGTTGGCATGATGATCGTTGCGGCGGGCGCAACTTTCCGAAGTTCAATCTCAAGCTCCACGGCTTCTGCGGCGCTGCTTAGATCAATCTTCACAGAACCGTAAGCCGGGAGCCTGACCATCTTCCTTTTCGCACCCGGAACGCGAACGCTCCGGGTGTCACAATGGTTGTTCACGATTTGGATTCTCATATCTCACTCCTTATGGGGTGATCGTGAGCGTCATGAAGTATTCACGGCCATCAAAAGGCTGAAGCTCGCGGTATGCCAGTTCCCAAAGGGTGCTTTTGTAAACCAGATCGCGCTGGATCGCATGACGGAAACTCATGGCCGGGATTGCATCGCCCATAACATATCCGGCTTCACCAATGCCCTGCCCCTTGGCGTAGCAAAGGCAGGTGTAAGTGGTGGCGTTCGGGTCCGTGTAAAGTTCCCACATCCCGAAAAGCGTACCGACAAAGTGCGGCTGCGGCACAGATTTGTATCCGGGGGCTGGAATGAAATACGGTGCGGGCATGGCTTTGAAAATCGCGGTTGACGCGGTGTCTGCGACGATACCGACAAGGCCGGAGGTTCCGGTGCGAGAAAGCAGGGTGGCATCGACGGTCAAAAGGACTTCCAGCAGTCCCTTCCAGTAAAAACCGATGTCATTCGAAGATTCGGCTGCGCCTTTGTCCCATGCCTCGGTGCCCTTGGCAAAAAAGTACAGGTCTTTTAGAACCTTCCGGTCCTTGTCAGCAGACAGCAGGTTCCGCATGGCCGTCATGGACATATTCTCGGAGTTCAGGTTCAGTTCCCGGCGAATCGCCCAAAGTGCCTGAAGCGTGGTGTCTGCCGAGATCGCGGCTTCATGGGGGTAAATCACCCGTGAATCCATCTCGGTTGTTACCAGCGGAATCAGGGTCGGGTCTTTTTCGATGTCAACATCAAAGCCGACATGGACAGCTATTCCGCTGGCCGGCGCGACACTGAAAAGCGGGTTGATGTTGCCGGTGTCATAATTGACGGTGCCTGTCACGGTTACCGGGGTTGCGCCAACCAGGAAAGAGCCGGACAGATTGCCCAGTTCCATCATCTTTTGCGACCTGATTATGGTCGTGAAAGATTTTGACGGATTTTTTCTTGAACGGCTGAGCAGCCCCGAATTTGGTAGTCGGAGTCGAACTCAAATTCATCAGATGAACCGGTTTTGGTGCCATCGCCATTGATGGTCAGGTGCCGCTGGTCCATGCTGGAATACTGGCCGTTGTAATTCCAAAGCAGGCGATCCCCCTTGGTGATATCGCCAAAGGTGCTACCGGCTTTCCGGAAAATTTTGAAAATCTCGGACTGGTTGTAGGTGCCGGGAATGAAGGAAACGATGTTTCCGCATACGCTGTTCAGCATAACGGGCAGGATCAGGCCGATCAGCCGGTCACGCATCAAAACGCCCTGAGTCGTGGACATTTCCGCGCCTTCCAGAACCATGCCGCCGATTTTGCGCTCGCCGTTTCCGGAAGTCACTTCAAAGGCGTTGGTCATTGCCTGAAATGCGCTCGCCAGAAGCTCATCCGAGGGCGGGCGTCGCATTTTGCGGCAATACTCGCGGAGTGCGTTGGCTGCCGTTGCCTGCATAGCCGGGGCGTTTTTGCCAGCGGATTCGAAAATACTGCCGGGCGTTGCTGCGGCAAGACGTTCGTTCCGGACGTTCTTGTCGCTAATCAGTTTTCCGGTGCTTTCATCCAGAATGGGAAACAGCAGATGATCTTTCATGTGCTGAGCCTTGACCGTGATTTCCTCTACGCGCTTGTTGAATTGCTCCATGGCTTTAAAATCCTTCTATTTATGGGTTGATAAATTCGATATAAGGTGTAGCTTCACGCGCAAGGTTCCATGAAAGTAACTGGCTGTAAATGAAGCCAAAAATAGATAGGTTTATATGGATTTCGGGGCAGTTTTTAGAAGGCAGGAAAAAGGCAAAAAAAAACGGCCCGCTGGTTAGGCGAGCCGTTTAAAGGGGAAAATATAAGGGGTTAGTGGGTTTTTGTGGTGTCTATTGGCCCCCACCCTCAATGACGCAAATTTGATGCTGGACCCCGTATGAGTCGCAAGGATCATCAGGTTGCTGCAAACCAACCGGGAACGGGAAGTCCGCGCCATCTTCATCATAGATAAATTCGACGCCATCAAGACAGACTAAATCACCAATCTGAGCTGAGTCTGGAAGCATAAAGCCAAAAGGCTGAGATGGATCGGGCGGGCGGTTTTGCAGATGAAGGTCAGCGCCTTCCTTGAATTTTTTCCGGGATCCCGGATGATCCATATCTTTATTGTAAAGAGCGCCGGCGTCGGTGTCATACCCAATAGCCTGAAGCGTTTCATCTGTTACCGGCTGAACGGCAAGACCCTTTTCAATCCGGTTATAAATGCCGATTGCGGTTTCATAGAATTTTTGCTCTGCGCTCATTGCATCTTGCATCGCGGTCAGGGTTTCAAGCTGAGCGTTTATGCCATAGTTGCCGAAGCTGCCAGGAAGTTTCGTTAAATGGAAGTCAATGACCTCGGCAGCACCCGGAACACCTTGAAGCAGCGGGCTTGTGGCGGCATCCACGATACAGTCCTTTGTTGCCGTCAGATCCTCCACCATCTTATCAACGCCTTTTTTGGCCTGAACGGTTTTGCCGAGTTTTTGTGAAAGGTCTTCGATGAGTTTTTGAAGCGGTGTAAGTTCTTCTGCCATATGGTTATCCCTCACATGGATTGCTACGGTTTACGCGGATACCCAATTCCCCGTAGAGCGAAACCAGCGAAAGTTCAACCTCTTTACGGAGTTCGTCGCCCATTTCACGGCTGCCGTCATCAATCTGGTAGTCGTATTGGGTAATGCTTCTGAGGTATATTTCTTTGTAGGCCGTCTTGACGTACTGCCCGGCCATCGCTTTCATGGCAAAGGCCAGGTCATGCATTTTTGCCGCCGCTGTGTAGGCGATACAGTCAACGATGGTTCTATCAGATACAACCACCCCATATCTTCTTGCCGCGTTCATCTCAGCTTGCATCTGAGCTGAGAATATCCAGAGCTGAGCCTCTCTTGTGGCCGTGGAGCAGTTTTTTGAAAAAATCGGGTACGGGCATATGCGGGCGGTTTCAAGGATAATCCCGACCTCTCCCAGTTGCTTCTTTTTCAGATCACATGCCATCTGATAGACGGCTGTTGTCTTTCCGGTCCCATGCGCCCCTGAGAACGCGATAATTTTTGGTTCTGTCATGCGTTTTGCTTTGCCTCTATCTGTTTAATTTGAACGTCATCAATGATAGTCAGAAAGAAGCGACATCGCCCCGTCTGCCCGGTCGTGTTCGATTCTCCCGGTGATGAGTTTTGGCCCGTCACCGGTTTGATAATATTCATATCTGTATCTGTGTTTTCCGTTCCGTGCTTTTCCCAAATTATGCGCGTAAATATGGGATATCATTGTGCCGTTTATCCTCGTTTCAAAAGTTATCATCGCTGGCCCATATATAACAGCATTGCCTTCTTCAATTAAAATGATATGCTCCTTCTGGAACTTGAGCGCATATTCCTTTGTCGTATCAAAATAAATCCATCCAAGAGTATCTTTACGAATTGTTCCGGAAAACTCAAAAACACCATGCGTTGTGTGAACTTTGTATTTTCTCATGTCTCTATCCTGCCGTTACGTTTTCGCTGCCGTTTTTAAGGATACCGGTGTAAGTTCCGGTGAAAATATCCCCCACGGTTGCGATTGCCCTTTGATTGACCTCTGTTTGAACCGATCTTGCCTTGATGTTTCCAAGGTGCCCGCACATGGACATGACAATATCATCCTGCCTTGCAACTCCCCGCTGGTTCACCTTGACATTTTCGGATGCAGACATGATCTTGCCGCCCACCTGTTTCCGGCAAGCCTTGCAAAAACCCTCTGTTGCATCCCCCTGCCTGCAAACCTGAGAGCCCACTTAAAAAAGCCCCCCGGTCCATGCGCCTACGCGGGCCTGAAGCGCTGTGCCCCTTGCAACGGTGTCATTGATTGCAGCTTGCGCCGCCGTGGATTGACTTTCCCAAAGGTTCTTGACGGTTTTATCCGGGTTCAGGTTCAGCCCGGACATATACCCGTTGATTCTTTGTGTCGGTCCGGATCCGGCGTGTTCGCACAAGGAGCTTAGACAGTCCGCGATATCATTCAGCCCGTCAATGGCATCCAGAATGCCGGCGCCTTTAAGCATCTGCTGATACCGCATGGAGGTGTTACCGATCTGCCCGCCCAACCCAAAAGCGCTCATGCCCTTATCAATTGCGGCCATGGCCGCTCTCTTTGCCTGGGCCTGAGCATATTTGCGCGTCATGCCTGTAATCTGGCTCGGGTCCGTTGCCCCCGGGAAAGAAGCAAGATCGGTTCCGATAGCAGACTGGATAAGGGGATTGTTGCCGATTGTCTTTGAGCAGTTGGATAGGATTTCAAGCCCCTCTTGAAGCCAGTCGATATTATCCTCAATCGCCGTTATTCCAAGTTGCGCCGCAAGGCTGTTAAACATCGCCTCGGTTGTCTGCAAGGCATCGAGCGCCGCGTTCATTATCATGCCGTTAAGGGTCTGGATCATCCGCATGGGTGCCTTTGCAGCTTTTTCAAGCGTGTTGGCAATAGAGTCGAACTCAGCGGCCAGGAGCATACATTCTGTTGTCATCGCCATGTCAATTGATCTCCACCATGGGCGCGGTTATCGTAACCTTGACAGCCGAGGATATTGTTACACCACCCGCGCCTGAAATGCTATGCTGCCCTTTTGTATTTTCAGTCACATCGCCTTGCCCGTTCTGGATGATATCACCAAGTACGGTAATATCCCGGTCCCCGTGGATTGCGCTTTCCTCGTTTCTTTTTGTGGAAAGGAACAAGTCTTGCTCCGCGTGAACAACCACGGCCCCACTGGGAGAGATTTCGATATTTGAGCCCGGGTTTCCCCCGTTTGTGTTTGTGACCCGGATCGTTCCATCAAGAAGGATCTCGACCGCTACCCCTCTTTGCTTGTAAACGCATGGCCATGGTTCGCGGGCCTCATCCGGCACGGTTTCCTCAATACCGGTTCGAAGCGGTTTGCATTTGCCCGGCCCGTTCCATGCCTCATCCGGGAAGTTGGGTATCTCTTTTGGACAGTAATGAACGCTGCCGGTTATCCTTGGACGCCTGCTATCGCCGCCACCGAACGGGAAATCAACCCACACGACATCCCCCTTGGCAACAGGGGTGAACATGCCGGCGTTCTCCCTTGACCCTACCGGCATCCGGTAAGTTGCCCACGGAAGATCGGCAGCCGGCACATCGTCTGTAAAAATCTCTTTTACGCGGACCTGTACCCGCAGAAACTCATCATGGACCCCGGTTTCTACGATACCTATGTATTCACCCGAGAACTTTCGTTTCGGGTGCTTTGGCATTGTCATGTATTCGCCGCTCATTTAACCCCTCATTGCGAATGCTATAACAAATAGAAGAAGCAGGCTGAACAATACAATGTCACTCATCCCGGCACCACCGCTTTTAACCTGCAAAAGTAGTTTGTGGCTCCGGCGCTATAATGGGCGACACTTCCGATAACGGCCTGCGTGGGCAGGCTTTCATCTGTAAGTGAATCCTTATAGGCAACGTCCATATTCCATTTGAATTGAATCGGCAGTCCCTGGGCACAGGTGCCCGGCCCCCCATGTGATGATATCCAGAATAGGGACCGCGATCACTGACAGGTTATCCATGACAGCCTGTGTGTCGGCAGATGTGATTTCAGGGGCGGCGTCGCTGTACTTTTCAGCGGAAATGAAGCCTTCTGTGATATGGAAACCGGAATTCCTGCGGACAACCCGGTCCGCGATCAGTTGCTCTTTGTTCAGATGGTTGTAGGTGACAACCTGAAATTTTGCCTGCGGGTTTTTGTACTCAAAGGTTACATCGGTTGCGGATCCGAAGATATCAGCCAGCTTTTTAAAGCAGAGCTTTCCACGGGAAGCATAGACCACGGCGCCGTGTTCGATTGCCATCTGCCTTAAAACCAGTGAGGGGCGTTCCCCTGGAAGAAGATGATAGGGGTTTAAGAGCGCAAAGCCATCCCCCTCATAAGAAGTGAATCCGGGGGCAAGCGCCTTCATGATCCCGGAAATGGAGCTGCCTTCCTTTGAAAACAGCCGGGCCTTTGCAGCCGGAATTTTCATATCCGCGATTTCTTTTTGCAGGCAATTGACCGTCACCAGCTCCCCGTCAACCGGCATACTCATGACTTGGAAGCCAGCCGTTAAATTCAGCTTGTCTTCATGCCATGGATCGGCCAGCACACAGTCAAGAATGTCACCGACTTTGACCTGCATGACATTCCGGAGGATTGAGAGCGTGTCATCAAATGTCAGGATCAGGCGCGGGCCGGACAGGTCAAGGGTCTCAACGAAAATAGCCTCTTTGCAGAAAGACAGGTCAAGATCCTTGCCATCCTTTTTAACAGATTGCAGAAGCGGTGTTTTTGTATCAGCCATTGCAATCCCCGAATGGATCCTCGCAAGAAAAACCGCCCCATACGCCCGTGATGGTGACAACGTCGGATTAGCTGCTGGCGTGACTTCTACGCCAAAAAGGATGGATGTCTGAACGGTCAGTGTGGAGTCAACGGCAAACAGCCTGCCCTCGGTCCTTGGAATTGATGCGTCTGAGAACACAACCGTTTTGGGATCACCCACCCATGCGCCCACGGGAAAAGGCTCACCCGCGATCTCATATTGAACCTCAAACCGGGCGTTTTTTATGACGTACTGATACCAGGCAAGTTGCAGCTTATCCAGGCTCAGCTTATCCCATGCGGCAAAGACAAGGTGGTAATCCAGCTCAACGGGGGAGAGGGTAAGATCAAAGGCTTTCAGTGTATCTTCAAGCCGGACCACCCTGCCGGGAAAGTTCCGGCCCTCGCCGTTGGTCATGCCGGGTTTTCGGTAGTAATAGGCAACGGGCAGTTGCGGCAGTCTTGATTTTACGCCGTCAACCGTCTTTTCGGTCTTCCCGGAGCTTGAAAGGTGCTGCAAGAATTCAGATGGACCGTCCGAATCATCCCTGAATATCCGCTTGTTGTTCTCCCGGGAGAGGAAATCACGCCATTGCTTCGGCCCCTTTACCGCGTTCAGGCCGGAAAACGCGCCTGCGATATACGCGCCCAGGGCAAAGTCGATTGCCTGTAGTTCTGAGAATTCGTTATCACTCATGGGTCAACGCCCCCTCATCATCAAAGAACGGAATCAGGTAATGTTTCATGGCGATGTGCGGCGCCTGCCCGATTGCCTCAGACTTCAAGATGTAAAGGGAGATCGTCTGTGTCTCGGTATCTGAAACGTATTCGGTGTACTGGACCACGGATCCCTTCGGGATATCCTTTTCCTGAATCAGCATAACAACCGGGGTTTCAAAATCCCCGGCCTGCTCCCCGTCGCTCATTGCCTGAATGCCCTGGAAGTCAAATGGCAGGAAAACCCCCCGCGTGTTGATCGGGTCCGCGTACTCGATTGCCCGCTCATCATCTTCGATGGACCCCACAACGTCCTCGGTTTCAACAACGGTTTCAGGGTTTCCCAATATGGCCTTGAAAAGAACAAGGTCAATGGCCTCGGGATCGTCTTTAAACATGGTTTCCATGTCTGCCGCGATCACGTTGTTACATCCACGGTAATCTCGTATTGCCATCAGATATTCACCTGTTTTGCGAGTTCCTTAGCGTCTGAAACCGGTATTTTCCGCTCTTTTGCAAACTTTTCGATGGAGGATTTAAGGGACATCTTATCCCGGTAAACCGATAGCGCCATGGACGCCGACATATCCGCGATGAGCTTATCCCGTTCAAGCTGGTTGACTTTCGATGATAGTTTTTTGGATTCTCCCCGGTATGTGTCCCGTTGGAGCTTCAAGGTATTAAGCGCTGCCTTTGTTGCCTTTTCGCTCATCTTTTTGCTGAACCCCTTTGCTGCCGCTTTGTATCGTCGATACTCTTTTTGCATCTCCGCAACAGACGAACCGGTCCCGGCCAGCTCTGTTGTGGAAAGATCGTTTTCGGAAAGAAACTTCTCACGCGGGGCATCCCCTTTAAAAATCTTCGTGAAGAAGCCTTTTTTCTTTGCCTGTTCCTCCATCTCTTTGGCGATCCGGGAATGGATTGGCGTCATCCTGAGCGTTGCAAGGACTTTAATCACATGCTTGCAACAGCACCCTTTAAGGCCGGGGTTTCTGATTTTCGGGAAAACGTGTTCCTCTGGATCCAGCCCAAACCCGCCGATGGTCGCAAGATACCGATACCAAAACCGGTGACGCCCGCAATCGCAGTTAAAGGATACCCGGCCAGTTGCCGCCGCTTTTGCGGATTGCTGGTAGCTGCCGGCGTCAATCCCCCTAAGCTGTTGGTCCCATTCTTCAAGCCGGACTTTAACCTGATGGTGGGTGAATTCGCTCATGTCACTGGCTGTAACCCGGAAATGCAGCATGTTCCCGTGGAATTTATAAAGTGCTGCGGTCCGGATTTGTGTCTGAGCCCGGATGATGTCTTTTTTATCCGATGCTCCAAGGAGCTGATGAATCGGTACGCCGCGCGTTTGGGTCTCAAACTTTGTTTCGGCTTTTTTGGCGGCCCTGGCCATCCGGTTCAGATCGGCAAGGGTGTATGTGACCGTGTGCCCCTTTTTGCCGAAATCAAGAACGAGGTTCTTCTTTCCCTTTTGGGTGATCTTTTCCCGGTTCCGGAGCAGATCGCGGGTCAAGAAGGCGTTTCGCTGGTCATCGTCTCTCTTTGTGACCTGCTTTTGAAGCACCTTGCCGAAAAGGGATTCGAATTTCTTGTAAGCGCTGGTTTTGCTGTTGAACAGGTTGGTGAAAAGACCCATGGTGTGCCTTTTTTGCTTGACGTTTGGCTGATAAATAGGCAGGGTCAGAGGCTAAAGGCAATGCCGCTTGAAGCAGATATGGCTATTTGGACGAGGGAGAAAATAATAATTGGGATAGTTGTCTGTTTTTATTCAACGCCCCAACATGGGAGCGAAGCGAATTGAGCAGGGCAATTATGGGGATTGCCAACCGGTAGGGGAAGGCATCAGCGAATTAAGATTGTTCTTCGGTTCCGGCTACAGGGTATATTTTGGAGAGGATGAAGACAACATAGTCGTTTTGCTCTGCGGCGGGGATAAAGGAAGTCAGCAGAAAGATATTAAACAGGCCAAAATCTATTGGCAGGAGTACCTGAACAATGAGCACATATAGAAAATTTTCGGAAGTGGAAGCGGACTATTTCCGAGATCATCCAGAGGAAATTGACAGCTATATTTCCCTGATTTTCGAGGAATACGCCAAAGACGGGGACACGGGCGCTTTGCTGTCTTCGCTTCGCGTCCTGAGCAGCAACAACTGGTCTTTAACAGCACAAAATTTATTTTCGTACTGTTAAAGACCAGTCAAGGCTTCGCATGGGATAGTGTGCTTTTTTAACCGAAATCCAATCCTAAACTCAACTATTTTAATAATCAGAACATTAAGCCAATTTACTTTTTGCCTACAAGAGATCGAGCTGCAGATTTAATCAATTCATCTCCTGCTTCCTGAGAAATTAGGCCGCCTGACACGAGTTCATCAACTTCCCTTGAGACACAGCTCACAAAGCTTCCATGATCTATCCATATTGCAGCTGGATTACAACTATAAATGCCATCGCAATTCTCATCAATGTTATTTCCCGGCAATTCAACTGCCCCAGGATAAACATTGGCGTTACTATCATTGCAATCACCAGATTCAACAGAGAATCCATCCCCATCATTGTCTAAACTACTCAGAAAAACAGTTAGAGGCATTTTTCAAGCGCTTCCTGTGTAAAAGTAATAAAAGCTTCCAAGCTTTTATAATTATTTGTGCGGGAAATAATTTGTTCGCATAATTTTCTTAACAAATCTATTTTATTAATTACATCAGGAGTAAAATTGCCTGAGTTAAAAACTCCTTCTATCTCTGCTTTCTGCATCGATAAAGAATTAAGTTCTTGATTGGTTGGTTCTTCATAATTTTCGCCCAACAGGCTGGTTTTATAATTAACTAACTTTTTTAGCTCAGAATCCGCTATCAAATCATTAAGGTGCCAGGAAACAAGAGCAAGATAAGGGCCTATGTTTTTAGATTTAAACCAAATACTATCCAATGAAATTATGAATTCTTTTATCTTTGAAATTTCATCTGCAGTTATCTCCGTCTCTTGGGCAAGAACGTTTCCAAGCATTTCTTGGACATCACTATTAATAATTCGGTTTTTTGCATCAAGAATTTCTTTGTCTGTAGCGTCAGGCAGTAAAGATGAAATTTTAAAATATAACGGTAAGAGAGCTAATGATTTTTCTGCTATTTGTTTAGAATAATTGAATGCCGCATTATATTGAGTAACCATCCACTGGGTGTTCCCATCTTTCATAGCCCCAACGTAACGATCTATTGATTTAGCATGAGCACGCTGCAATGAAAGTATTTCCAATTCTTTAGCCAAGAAATAAATAATCGGTGAGTCCGGGGGTATTCCAGTGAACTCTGGAAAAGGCATTGTCTCAGGTAAAGCTATTTCCGTGTAGTTTTTATCTGGTGGATCGTAAGCGACTTTAAAGACCACATAAGATTGATATAATGCAGCAGCAAAGAAAGCATCTCGGACAATATCAAAAAGCATAAAGTCACTGATCTCAGTTCCAAATTTAAAATAATAAAATAACTTGGCAAAATTTTCTGGTTCGCCAGCTATCCAGTAAAAATTCAAGAGCTTCTAACATACTGCAATAACTGCTTTCTAAAGCATATATTTTCTACTTTATGGATTGATAACCTGATCTCCGTATACGGTACTAACAAAGAGTTTGGATATTTATCATTGCCCACCATCTTGATTTCCCCCCTACATCGTGTAATCCATAATCAACTGAAATTATTTGTGCTTGCTCTGGTATCTGGGCGAGCTCTGCAATTATGCTATTTAATAAATCATGATATGCTATCCATAAAGAAGGGTTCGAAATCAGTAATTCTTTCATCTTTCTTTATCGCTTCTTCGGCATATTTTACTTTAAACATATTAAACCAATTGGCTTCGCTTAACCAATGCCATTTATGCATGAAAGCATCATTTATGGGCAAACTGATCGTTAAGGGTTTCATTTCTCCAACTGCAAAATTGTATGTAACATGCTTAAGAGTATCTATATCTTGAGGAAAAGGGTCCCATGTGATAGTTTCACTTATGGGATAGCGTACCTCCTCCAATCTTAGATCAACAACGATAGGAACCCGTGCAATATTAGTCACCTCATAGGCTAATTTGTAAGGCCAGCCAAATTCTAATATATGAGATACAACACCCAATGCTTTTATTTCAGGAGCAGGAGTAGTAACTCCTATGAACTTATAAGTTGAATCGCTATATTTACCGTCACAAGCTGTTAGTGCCACTTTATATGCGCTATCTTTTTCGAATTGATCAAGAAAAGCTTTCTTCTGTGGACGTTTTCAATATTGTACCATTACTAATATCTTCAATCGTCCAGGTATAAGCCAAAAGCTCATTATCTGGATCTTGGGATGTTGACACAAAAGTTACAAGCTCACCGGCTTGAGGTTCAGTTGGACCATAATTAAAGCTTGCAATCGGAGGATTATCGTTATTTGGAGGATTTTCATTAAAAGTAATTTTAACTTCTTCAATTACAAGCTCCGCATATGCATTAGTTTGACCTGGTCCACCATGATAGCCCATTGCAAACAAATAACTCTGATAAAGGGTAATAGGCTGATCTTCTGATATATTTTTTGTTGTAAATGAAACAGTTTTAGAATCCTGTTTTTGACATTGAGCAACAGCTGCATTAATCCTGCATCTTTCATCTACAATGCCGGCGTATGTACCTGTCGTCGTATCCCTAAGAAAACTTGCCTGTATTGCAACATCAGCAGCTGCTTCTCTTGAATCTGTATCAAACTTAATGACCTTATATTTTATTGTAATAGTCGGATTCATAGGCAAAGGAGGAAATTCCCAATTATAATCCTTGCTCTTAAATCTGACAGTTAAACTTGAACTCACAGTTCCATAACCACCTTCGCCATAATTTCCTGTGATACAATCTATCTGACAGTATGTTTTAGGCCGTAGGTACATAATTAAAATCAAATACCGTGGGACACTCATAATTACTATTATAATTATGAGTGACTACACTGATGTTACTGACTGTCTTTATAATTGTGTCTTGGCCAAAGAATACGTCAATTATAGGGTTCTCGTAATGTTCATTAAAACCGCAATCGGTAGCTTCAGAATTAAACGATAGAAGTATATTTGCTATTAATCCAATTAAAAATACCAATAAATATCTGGATCTGTTAAATTTAACCCCAAAAACCATTACCCCCTCCTTTCGTAAAATAAGACAACATTTGATCTCAATGTAAAATATAAGATGCTCTCCCGAAACCCTTTTCAGCATTTTCCTTTATAGTGGGAAGTCTCCAATCGCTATACCCACCATAATTGTGCATCGGTCAATGCTTGAAGAAAATCATAAGTATCCATGACGTTGTCTGGTATCGCCGGATTGCCATCATACCAGGTTAGATATTGTCGGCATAGTGAGGTGCCATTGTAAATTGTCAAATGCCGTCTTTGTTCGTGTTTACCATATAGATAATGCGCGCTACATTATCCACATACCATCTTCGATTTAATTTCCAGGAACTCTGGCTTCAGCCCCCAGGACAAGCAGAAGATTTTTGAAAAAAATGACATTCCTGGGCCTCTAATAGCCAAATAGAGTCTATGAAAGAAGCAGCCAAAATCACGAAATTACAATGGGGCGGCATTTTAAACTGGTTCACATTCAGGATCAACAATGGCATCCTGGAAGGAATCAACAGTTTGGTCCAGGCCGCAAAAGCCAGAGCCAGTGGGTATCGTACAAACGAATACCTGATCACCATGATTTATCTTATCACCGGCAAACTACGCTTCAACTTGCCCTTATGAGTTTTTGGAGTTACCCACTAGTAGACAGCGAGGAGCCTGTTTACAGATCGGTTATCATAACGGGATCCAGTTTTTTCCCCTGGATGTGGCTTTCTACACGTCCCAAAAACGCCCGAACACCAATCTGCGCAAGATTGATAAGCGGACCTGCGGCTGGAAAAGGCGACAGGAAGCCTTTAAAAAAGAAAACCGATATGCTGACCCAGGATGGCCAAAATGACTACAATTCGGGAATCGATGCAGCTTGTGTTCTATTTGATTCATGGTTTTCATATGATTCGATCATCAATAAGGTCGTTACCACAGGCTATAACGTTGTTTGCCGATTGAAAAATGGAAACATCAAATACCAATACCAGGGAAAGGATTACACCCTGAAGGAGCTCTGGAAGCAGATTGCAATAAAGCAACAGCGCTTGATAGCCGGCTATCCGATCAAAGGCTGCTGTCTGATTGTCACCCTGCCCGAAACTGGAGAGGTGAACATTGTTGTTCACATCGGATGGCCATAAAAAATGGCATGGGTTTCTTGCCACAGATCTGAGTCTGGATGCCTCGCAGATCGTGGGCTACTACTCCAGGCGCTGGGCCGTAGAGGTTTTCTTTAAAGATGCCAAACAAATGCTTTATCTGGGCAAAGAACAGAGCAAAACATTTGATGCTGCAGTTGCCGGCTATAGCGTGATGATGATCCGCTACCTTCTCTTGAATTACCTCATGAACAACAGTCGAATAATCGGCCCTCTGGGTCCACTGTTCCGGGATGTGTCGGATACCGAACTGATGCTACAGGTTGCCAACCAGCTCTGGGAGCAGATCAAACACACAATGTTCAAGTCAATAGACCTTTTTTTGAATAGAACCGAGTACAAGTACGTTATCAAACTCATTGATATTATTGAGGACGCCTTGTTCAGTTTCAAAGAACCATTAACTGCGAAAGTTTAGTTTCGATCTAAACCCTCCACCTCTGGTGGAGGACCCGGATAGGTTCTACCGATCCGGGGTGAAATAATATAGGTTCTTCCTCCGGGAAAGCTCCAATGGGAAAGATGGAGGAAGAACCTATGCATGATTGGGAAAGTTTATCGCATGTGAGATGGGATTGCAAATACCATATGGTAATTATTCCGAAGTACCGAAAGAGGAAATTGTACGGGAAGTTTCGGAGAAGAGTAGGGGAGATATTCCGGCATTTATGCCGGCAGCGTGGAATCGAACTGATGGAAGGGCATTTGATGCCGGACCATGTCCACATGTGCTTGAAGATTCCGCCTAAGTACAGTGTTGCCTTTGCGATAGGATTTTTAAAAGGGAAGAGTGCCGTGAGAATCCATCGAGAGATTTTGGAAAACAAGAGGGTAACGGGGCTGCACTTTTGGGCAAGAGGGTATTGCGTAAGCACAGTCGGCTTGGATGAAGAAACCATAAAGAAATATATCCGCGAACAAGAAGACAATGAAAAGAAGCAATTGGAATTGGATTTAGAATAAATAACATATAGCCCCAGCGGGGCTTTCCCTATGTCAATGCCCCCCTATGGGGGGCTCCTGAGGCCACCCGCTCTGCGGGTGGAGACTCACTAAATTATATGGGATTACAACGTAATTAAAATATTTTTATTGAATGTTGAATCTGTATGATATTTCAGAGTCATTTGTCAATTTTTTTTTACTGGAATAAAAAAACTGGGGTATCCACTTGACTGGCGTTGCCACAACATGTAGTGTTTGTGGCTATGGACGATTACCCCCGTAAGCTTTCAGATCTCGAACACCGCTTTGCCACCGAGGAGGCATGTCGCAAGTATCTTGCTGATCTCCGTTGGCCTTCTGGTTTTAGTTGCCCCCGTTGCGGCGGCACCAAGGCTTGGCCCATGGTAACGGTCTGGTGCGTTGCCGTTCATGCGAGTACAAGCTGTCGTTGACAGCCGGTACGATCTTCGAAGGAACTCGTAAACCGTTGTTGATGTGGTTTCGTGCCATTTGGTGGGTCGTTGGCCAAAAGAACGGGGCAAGCGCAAAGGGTATCCAGAGGATGCTGGAACTGGGCAGCTACCAGACGGCATGGGCGTGGCTTCATAAAATACGACGGGCGATGGTTCGACCTGGTCGTGACCGGCTTAGTGGAGTCGTTGAGATGGACGAAACCTACGTGGGCGGTGAGAAACCTGGCAAACGAGGCCGTGGGGCACTCGGAAAGGCCCTTGTGGCTGTTGCGGTCGAAGACAAAGGCAACGATGGGATCGGTAGAATCCGGTTGACTGTGGTCCCAAACGCCTCTCAGGAGAGCCTCACCGCCTTCCAAAAGGGACGGTGGAACCGGGTAGCTACGATACGGACCGACGACTGGTCTGGATATGGCGCGCTTCCGGAAGAGGGATACCTGCACACGGTAGTTCCCTCCCATGATTTGAAGATTGCACACTTGGTCATCTCCTTGATGAAACGTTGGCTCGCTGGCACACTTCAAGGAGCTGTAAGTCACCAGCATCTGGACTACTACCTCGACGAATTTACGTTTCGCTTCAACCGTCGCAGCGCAAAGCATCGAGGGTTGCTGTTCTTCCGACTCCTCCAAAATGCCATGGTGATCGAGCCAACAACCTACAGGCAGATGGTTAAGTACGTACGAGGACGAAAAATATCAAGCCACAACGATGTAGTGTGTGCGCCAGCGAAATGGATACCCCAGATAATAAAATATCCGACCTGGAAACTTTGAGCTAAATGATAAACGACCGAAGGAAATCCCCATTACCCATGATAATATAGAATCCGCTCCCTGATCCACGCCGCTTCCGGGAGCTTTATCATCGAGCCCTCTTCCAGCTCTCCCCGCATGTCATCTAAGCCGGCAGCAATCATGATGACCCACTTCATATCATTGGATCCATAGACCCGGTACCCGGCCAATTCCGGCCGCAGGCGTTCATCAGGCTTTATTTCATATTCCAGCCAGCCGTTATTTTCTATCTGCCCTTTCCGGATCTCCCGGTAAAGTTCGTTACGGATCAGCGGGTCCGTGATATTGTATGGTGACAATCTTGATATTTCGGTTGCCATAATCTAATTCCTTCATTTTCGGTTCTTATCGTATTCATCCCACCACGCCTGCCGCGCACGGTCATACTCGATTGTAATCGCCTTAAATTGCCTGAGAGGGTCAAGGGCCGTTTCTCCTCGATATCCGGCCCGAACAACGCCTCAAGGTATCGCCTGCTTACTGGCTCAGTCATGGCAGCGACAACACAGAGCAAAATCGCCCGGTATCCAGCATGAAAGGAATTCCAATCCACATGATAGATGGTCCGGCCCTTGTCGTCTGTCTTCTTTTCGACCTTTTGACCTTCACCACCTGTATAGATTTTGTATTGGTCGCAGCTTTTATGGAAAAGCAGGTTCCCGGTGGATTGAAGCGCAAAATACCAGTCCATTGCATCACAGAAGTTTGTCCGGCCCTCCCACAGATCATCCAGAAGATACTTGGTAGCGTATTTTGCAATGATGTCCGTCTTTTCTTCGATAAGGACCGCAAACCCCTTCTCGGCCCGGTCCTTGACTTCCGCAATCAAGTTGGACTTCCACAGCACATCCGTCCAGGGAATTGCTTCGACCTGTGTGACGATCAGGTTCTCACCATCAAAGACGGCATACGCCTTGTACTTCTGGCCAACAACCAGTGACGCGGCCATGATCCTGAGAGCGGTGGGGGTAAGTTCGTCTGTCATGCTGCTTCCCCTTCAATCATCTTTCTGGCCCATTCAAGCATTTCATCCTTCTGCTGGCTTTGTTCATCGGATTCGATATCAGCCGGCACATAGTCAACAAGGTAAAAGAAACAGTGGGTGTCAAAGATATCCGGGCTCTTGATCCCTTGAGACTTCATCTGTTCTTTCGGCATAATCACATACCGGCCCGCTTCATCAATCTTGTACGGGATCCGGGAAGCCTGCTCCACGACCTTTGTACCCGGCGCGGTCTTGAACCGGTCGTCAAAGATCGCCTCCCTTGCCTTTACAGATGCAAACGCCCGCTGGTTTTTATACCGTTTCCGGTCTGCCTCAGCATGTGGAGGAAGCCCCCAGTGGATTCTTTCAACTGTGACGCCCAGTTCTTCAAGGATCAGAATAACCGTCCGGCCCGGACCGTCCGCATCAACCGCGACCGTGATCTTCGGGTATTTCACGATCTCCGCGTACATCTCCCGGGCAAAGGCCAACTCATCCGCGCCGAGGTACTCTTTCATCTCTACGACTTCGACAATGCGCTCAGGACCAAACCCGGATACCTTTGCAAGCGTCCAGACAGATGAATCCCGGTGAACGCCTTCTGCAACATCTGCGGTCATCACCCACCCCCACGGCTGCTCATGGGTGACTTGGACAGCCTGAGCCTGCTGACACCAGCTTTTGGGGATCAGGAAACCGGACAGGTTATCCGGCAGCCGGCCCAAAACCTTGATCTGATACTCAGGGGAATGGTGCCCGCCGTACTCTATCAGCTTGGTCCGGATGAACTTCTTGCTGACAATCGGACTGTCTTCCGCGTTCAGGTTAAAGGTCTTGTAAAGCTCCTTTAACGATGAGAACGCTTCTGCAAAATGCCCTACCTGCCGCGTCGCCTGAGAGAACATGGCAAAGCGGTTTTCCTCAAAAGTCAGCGCCCCGCGTAAAACCCCTATGATCTCATCCACAACGCCCGATGCTTCATCCACAATGCAGATGTAATATTTCCGGTGCTGACCAGCGACGTTTTCCGGCGCCGCCTTTGAAGCCGTTTTGGGGATCGCATACCATGAATCCTTATGCCCCTTGACGTAATACCGCTTTGTTTCCTTGATAAACCATTGAGCCATCCACGGATAACGCCTATTGACGTCTGCAATGACGGTATCCAGCTCCTTCCAGACGACGGAGCGGATCTGCTCGATATTGGTTGCCGTTATGATCGCGTTTGAATCATCGTAAGCCCGCAGGTGCCAGTCAAGTATCCAGGCTATCCCGTGGCTCTTTCCGGTCCCATGGCCCGAAGCTACAGCGACCTGACTACCCGGCTCCTGAATTGCCTGAAAAAGTTCATACTGCTGCCATGTTATCGGATACCGGCTCAGCTCAGACACATACCGGACAAGATTACCCCGGTATCTTTTGCAAAAGTCATGATATCGTTTGTCGGTCAGAAGATCGTGCTTCAATGTTTGTCAAGGAATCCTTAAAAGTTGAAACCCGGCATCGGACCACCAGTCCGGGTAAACGCTGGCGAAAGGGGGAAACTTGCAAAAAACCCTGGTCCTGAACCCGTTGTCACACCACGGTGTACTTGGCAGTTCGGTTATCTTACCTGCCGAGGGTCTCATCCTCGGCCAGAAAATCCATAGCGGCTTTCCATGCCCTGTATTTCCAGAATGTTTTCAGTCGCATGATCTTTTTTTTCTTAAGAAATCTGTCCTTACAGTCTTTGGCAGGGAAGAGTGAGTATTCACACTGCTGCCCCAACCAGCAGGGCTCTGCTTCACCGATTGACCTCAAAAAACCATCAGGCAGCCCGTACAGTGTAGCATCTTCAAAATCGGACCTTGACGTCAGCCCTGCTCTTAGACCTATGGCATCAATCTCATCAAAAGGATAAGCGTAAGCCTCGGAGTTTTTACTTATTTTTTTCTTTCTTGTTTTCCTTTTTCTCATTTTCCCGTGCTACCATACCCGTTCTCACCACGATCAGACTCGCCCAGTGTCTTTGCGTGGACAAGACGAACATCCGGGAGTTTTTGAATGACAAGCTGAGCGACTCTATCCCCACGGGCAATCACATAAGGCCCGGACCCGACACGGCTCAGAATCACTCCGATCTCTCCGCGATAACCGGCGTCGATGGTCCCAACTCCGTTGACGACAAAGATCCCATGTTTTGAAGCCAGTCCGCTTCTGCCCCGCACCTGTGCCTCGTAACCGGGGGGAAGCTCGATAGATATACCGGTCTTAACCAGTACGACCTCATGGGGCCAAACGCTGTATTGGTCATCTGCAAAAAGATCAAATCCGGCATCACCCGGGTGCTTTCGTTCAGGCATCCGGTTTTGTTTCAAAGAGAGTTTGGTTTTGACTTTGATACCCGTCACCATCCATGACATCAATCGTTGACATGCTTATTCCTTTTTGTCTTGTTCGTTGATTTTGACATCTTCTTCATCAAAACAGCCTGATCGACCGCCATATACGCGGCGTGGAGTTTTGCAACGTCTCTCGGATGCTGATAGTGCCGGTAAGCAAGTGCCTCGACACTATCAGCTATTGCCTGGATTCCCGTTTCTTTTGGCGTCATATGAGTTTATCTACCAATTCATCAAAAGTGCCCGCACCGGCGATATTGTCGTAATACAGGTGCATGAATTGTTGTGGAGACAGCTTCCTGAGCTTCTCATACCGATCATGGCCAGCCTTCAATCGCCTGACCCTATCGGGAAGAAAAGCAACCGGTCTATCGTCACATTCGCCAGCGGCAGCACAGACGTCTCCAAGAATCGCCAAAAGTTCCAGGGTCGGCATGTTTACAGCTCTCTCAGGCTTGAAGACGCCTTAAATTTCAGAGTTGTTGATTCCGGCACTTCAACGGGTTCGCCGGTTTTGGGGTTCCGGCAGGTCCGGGCCTTTGTGGTCTTCCATTCAAAGGTCCCGAAGCCCTTGATGATGGTCTTATCCGCGTCAATGACTTTTTTGGTGATGGCGTCAAAGACATCCGATACCGTCTTTTTGGGCACTTCAAGTTCTTCCGCAATTTCTGCAATCATCTGTGTTTTTGTCATGGTTTCTCTCCTTTGTTTGATTGCCGTCCGGTTTTTCAGACGGCGGTTGCATTAAGATATAGATCGCAACAAGGACAAGAAGACATGCGAGCATGACTATCTGTGCCAGTGTTGGATCCAGTCAATCGGGGTCATCGTCATCATCTTTCCCCTTTTCCGGCACAAAAGACTCCGCGCCGCTCAGTTCCTTTTTCATCTGGATCACTTCTTCCCGGCGTTCAGGAAGAAAACACTCGTATTGCCACTGAACCTGCTGCAACGTTTCAAGCGCCCTTTGATCCAACTCATCGGTGTCAGGCATTTCAAAATTATTGGCAATCACAACAGGCGGCGTCTTTGACAGCATGATCCTTAATGCCTCTGGAAGATTCACGCCCATTTTTGAGATTTCAAGCGCTGCCTGGGTAACGTCATATTGCCTGTCTTGGAGTTTAGAGATAATCCCCTCGATCCCGGTCCGGTCCTTCAGCTCCGCGATAAACGGCATGATTTCCCGCATTAATCCGACAAGCACCCCCTCGGCCTGATAACAATCCTTGATATCTCGGACCGTCTCGATTTTGATCTTGTCGTTTCCATCCGCGTCTTTTTCGGACTGCTTTTTCTGGACTGATTCTATCCGGGAAAGAGAGCAGCACAGAATCTCAAGACCTTTGCATGGACCGCGATAACCCGGTCAGAAGACACCTGCTTGACGATCTCGACAGCTTCATCGGGGGAAACATCATCAAAAACGCTTGGCTTTTTTCGTTCGTTCGTTCGTTCGTTTTTCGTTCGGATCGTCCGCTTGGCGCGCTTAGCTTTGATCCGATTAAAAGCCGCTCTAAGTGACGCCTCATTAATTCCGTGCTGCCGTGCGAACTCGGCATAGGACGTATCGGGTGCCGTCTCACATAGTTTTTGATATACGTCATATAGGTAATTCCAGTTGTGTTTTGGCGCGGGTGGCATAGTCTGGCCTTCTTCTTCGCTTTGAAGATTTCTTCCTCGATTTCATGAGGCTCAAAATCAATTACAGAGTGGTCATCAATCATGGACTCGTATGTCTTCCAAATCAGTTGGCATTGAGGCATTTTCGCGTCCGTCTGATGGTTTCCTCATATTTTTCAGAGCTGGTGACATCTGAGTCCTCATGCCCGCAATCACGGCAGACTGGAGAGTCTTCAAACGTCCTCCATGCCATACCGCATTGCTGGCAGAAGCGGACCCGCCGCACCAGGGACTGGTATTTCTGCGTGTGGATAATTAATGAATCATCGTTCGAGCAGAATTGGCAGATCATCCAGGCTCCTTTTTGCTTGCATCCACTGTGGGTCTTCATCCAGGACATAGATCACCCCGAACTCTACAAGAACGATCCGGGGTGGTGGAGGGGGTGTCCAACACGGAATGGGGTCCTTGATGTATGATCCGCCAAGTCTTGAGGAAAGCAGGCACCGTAAGCGATGATGGCCAATATCGCCAGGATGAGAATGGCCTTTCGCCGTTTAGCTTGTTTTCGCCTGGCTGCCATTTCATGCCGCAACAGGGATCCGGCGCTGACATGTTGGTGTGATTTCATCCGTAAATCCTGACAAGGTTGTTGTCCTGCAATGCCAGGTACGCTCCACACGAATCCGCGATATGTTCAAATGCGCCGCCCGGCCAGCACTCCCCGAGGAAGCTGTATGTCAAAAGCTCTGAAACCTTTCCGGCCCGCTTGCCTTTTGTGACTTGGAAAGGCTTACATACTTTTTCGCCGCCATACAGCTCAGAGATTTTATCCATAATCGCCTCTTTACCGGCGTCTTTCCTGCCACATACAGCCTTTTTGACTGCATCCGGGGTACACCATTCAGTCGGGAGCCCAAGGCACCCGCAGTCGTTGCGACTACCCCAATCGCAAGGCCGGCGCTTTTTGCCGCTGACGCGCTCTGTGATCCCGTTGGCATCTCTCCGATAACTCCCTTGACGTTGTACTTCTCCACGATATCCCGGATCATACGAGAGGCTACAGCGCATCGGTGGGCGTTATCATCAAAGACGCGGGTGCTTTTCTTTTCGGTCTTTTCAGTTTGGATGACACCTGCCGCAACAGGACGCTTACCTTCCCAAACTGACCAGCCGATGTTTTTAAACGCGATGTCGAGTGAAATAAGCATTGGGTTCCTTTCGATCAGAACGGGATGTCATCTTCAGCGGTCGATGGATTGTACTGCCCGGACCCCGCTTTCTGCCCGGCGCCAGCACCACCGCCTTCCCCTTTACTGCCGAGCATCTGCATGTCATCGGCTATGATCTCAGTCATGTAACGCTTCTGGCCGTCCTGTTCCCATGACCGGGTTTGGATTTTGCCCTCGATGTAAACCTGAGCGCCTTTCTTCAAGTACTGCCCGCATATCTCGGCCAGCTTCCGGTAAGCGACGATGTTATGCCATTCGGTTTTCTCTTTCTTTTCGCCGGTTGCCTTGTCCTTCCAGGTATCTGAGGTAGCCACTGAAAAATTGCAGACAGCATCCCCGCTTGTCATGTACTTCGTTTCCGGGTCTTTCCCTAACCGGCCTACGATGATCGCTTTGTTAATTCCTGCCATTTTGCTTTTTCCTTTCCTGTCGTTTTGCTTTTGGTTATCTGCCGATCCCACCGGCAAGCAGTTTCAGCCTGGGGTTATCCCCGCATTCGATAGCCGGGTGTGGATCAAGTTTTTCGGTTGCCTGATACGCTTCGGAAAACTCCTTTGCCCACCACTTGTGTTCATCCTCGGTCATCGCGCAAACAGAAGGCCACGACCATCTGGATGTCATCAGCCGCTTTGTGATCGGGTCAGAATAAACCGGTGTGCCCCATGACCCGACGTTACGGACCTGCTGTAGAATTTCAGATACCTGGACCGTGGCCTTGTCGGGTGAAGATGCGGAGTTATCGCGCCCATACCTGTTATTGCCTCTATGAAATCAACCGGTTTCGGAAAGAATTTCAGATTTAAAATCATGTGGTTAAAGGCTGCCTCACTGTTTCATCGCTGTATTTTTGAAGCGTGTTCCAGTACACTTCAGGGAGCCTGTAGAGCTGTCATCTGAGTATGTGAAGTTTTCAGCCAGACCGATCATCTAATGTCGAAAAATGTTCTACGTCTTGTGGTTTCATACCTGAACTGCCTCCTCGCTTCCATTTTTGCCCGCGTGGTTTCGATAAATCGATTGACACGCTGCGATATGATTGGCCTTGTCGTGCTGGTATCCTGCACTCGTTACAGGTAGAATCCCGGGATTATTTTGTGGCCCATTTGTCGGGCAACCCTCAATGTTCGCTTGTCGGACAGCAAGAAGTTGATCCGTTTTCGGGTCGCCGTTGGTGTTTTCCGTTTGGAGGCGTTTTGATGTTCCAATGCCGAGTCTGTTTGAGTCGTTGCAGGACAACGCCCTGATTCCAGCGGCCCAACTGTCAATCATGGGCTGAGTTACTTAATTGATGCGTCCGTATTTTTTAGCAGTTAAGGTGAATGAATGAATAACCGGATAGTCGCGCACTAAGTTCGGTGCTTTTTCGGACTCGGTGCAAGTCTTTGTCTTTTTAGGTTCCTTTTCCTGTTCCTGTTCTCCTTTCTTTTCCCCTTGTTCTGGTTTTTTCGAGGCGCGAGGTTGAGGCTTCGCTCACGCGAGAGTACGCGTAGAATCTATCTTTTACTCTATTCTCCTCTACGCTATTCTGCGGATATCTACGAGCATCCTCACTGTCATTACCCGGTTGCGAGGGGGTATTCTACAGGTGATAACCCTCCTTTTCACTGTAGAAACTGAAAATTGATGGTTTTTCGGGTACTGAAACACGTCGGTTTTTGTACACGATAGACTTATTTCTGAAATTTTACGGCACACAAATTACCCGTTTTGACCACAACGCGTCAAGGCCTCGTGTAAAGAGGGTGTCGAGTGTTATCATTACGGAAACTATCGTAGGCGGGTTTTAGTCTGTAGAAACTCATGAAAGCGGCATTTCATCTTCAGGTCCGATATGGCCGTAGGCCGATCCTAATAGCTCTAACAGCTTGAACCAGAATGCATATCCGTCGTTCCCAGTATTTCTGTTCCAGAATAAACGTGGTGTTTTTGTGAACACAGTCATGTGGGAAAAAATCGACGGTTTGTTTCCGTGGCCATTGTCATTGAAAACGTCCTTCCTTCATCTTGATAACAGCTTCCGCGTCTCAAAGAACCCGGCGAACCCTGGCTCGCGGTCCATCACCATCCGGGAATAATACGACGTGAATATATTGTTCAGTTTGTATTTTTCCCCTTGTGTCCGGATGGCATATTCCCATCTCATCCGCTCAAAAATGCCCTTCATTCCGAATTCGTGGACATTGGCCTGCTTGAGTCCTTTGCAGATAGCGACGATGGCCTCATAGACGTGGGGATTTCTGGAATGGAAGCGGTTAAATCTTTGCTCGATGGTTTCTTTTTTGCGGACGCTTTCGGGCAGGTCTTTGGCGCCATCGTCGTTGAGTGGATGAATCAATGGCATTGAGAACACAAAGGGTTGCTGCCGTGTTGACGGGGGATTAGCTGATGTGACGATCATACTGGCTCCGCTGTCCATAGCTGGACGTTATTGGACATTGTTTGTTTACCATCTGTTTACACATCGTTTGTTGCGGCCGCCTGTGGAACTGGTAGTATCTTCAACATGATCGGCCACCTATCAATCTGCGAGGCTCCAAGATGGATACACGTTCTGATAACGTCAGCCTGTGTGCAATCATACTTGCTTGCCAGTTTTCCGATTTCACGCGCCAGGGATTCATCGACTCTGATATTAAATGCTTGGTCATTTTTCATTTTTGGGCCTCCTGACAGGGGGCAGTCTGAACATGGCATATATCGTCCTGTAAAATTATGTTGATGGTTACTATGGCCACAGGTTTAACCTTTGATTGCTTTTTTACGAAGGCGGCTCATCCCACGGATCAAACCCAAGGGCGTCAGATATCGCGGACCGGATAGGCGGGGTGACAACACGATGTCCATTCAAAACAAGGGAAATGTAGGAGTAATGTATGTTTGCTTCTTTCGCTATCTGTGTGGCCGAGCGGCCAATCTGGTTCAGAAGGAAAGTGATGCACTTTCCTTTGGGAAAATACTGGATCATGTGGTCGTAAAGAGGTTTTAAATCTTCCATTGTCAAGCCTTTTACAAAATGATATGGGTTATTTATGCGGCCTTGTTCTCATCCTTACCCTTTGATTCGTATAGCTCAGGGAACAACAGCTCATCCCTTGTCACATGGCCTCCAGTGGCTTTTTCGATGCGAAGGGCAAGTCGTGGGCTCGGGATTTCACTTCCCTAATATGAGTAGCGAGACCATGGGTTGTACCACATGAGATCGGCATCGCAAAACTGAAACGGTCATTTTTTTATTTTTTAAAAATTCTTTTCAAGCTTCATGGCTATTAATCATTATAGAGCGGTATATTTATGTCAAGAAAAATATACATGGTGGCATAATGGCATATTGAGAATGACAGAAATTAAAAGAAATTGGAGACGGTAAGCTGGGGCTTACACAGGTTAAGAACTTTCTGGAAAAAGTGGTGTCAGCCAATCACATATATCAAATTTTGAAAAGGTAAAAAAATGTCAAGGGGTATTCAAACACTTGATAATTTATTGAAAGTTAATTTGGATCAGCAACTTTAATGAATTAATTCGGAACGAATAATAATAAAACCGCAGATCCAGTCTTAAAAATCGTTGTTAATTCCAAGGATGAAAAAGAAATTTTAAGCGGGTTTTCCGATGATTATCGTGGCATCCCCTTTATGAATCTGGCCGCCTGGCAGCCGGCGTAGATGGAGTTGAATTTGATCCATATGAAAGCACCGGCATCGACCGTTATTGTTTACAAGCCAGAATTACAGGGAAGATCGCGGCATAGACTTGCTGCGATAAAAGTTGGCGGGACATCTATGGAGCCAACCGTCATCAAGGGATCAATTGTGGTGGTGGATTTGTCGGACAAGGAGTGTTACGACAACAGGATATTTATCGTGAATACCCCGGAGGCCGGGCTGGATATGGCGGCAATCAAGCGGATTCAGCAGGTAAAAAATGGCTTTTTTCTATTAAGTGATAATCCGCATTTTAAGCCGGTTTTCACGGATATGGAGTGGTCCAGGCTCTGCGTTGGCAGGGCTGTTTGGATGTGGCGGGATATCAGCAATATTTAAGAGCTGGTGATGGGACGAAAAAGGGATTCAGGTTTTAATCTAAAATAACCGATTGTTTAATAAGAATCTATACTCAGTTACGTATTGCGATGGTTGAGCAATACATAATAATGATAAGTATAGAATTTTATTTTTCGGAAAAATGAAGCTTTCAGCGGTTCACGTCGTCGATTATATCAACCCATAAAAAGGAGGAATTGAAATGCGTATTTTTGCAGTTATTTGTTTAGGATTACGCTATGCTTTTTTCGTCTTGCTCAATGGCTCCAAAGGTTTACGAACCATGAATATTCGAAACAAATTAAAAATGGAAACGGTTGCTCACTGGCAGTTGCTTGCAAAAAATGTAGTGTGAAATGACAAGTTCTACCATCTCTTCCATCAACCAGACTTGAACCGGGTTTACATTGATCATTCCGACACATCGGAATTTGGAAAAGCATTTTATGGTTATCTCATCACTGAACTGATGAATCATGGCGTAGTGCTTTCAGAAACCCCGGAAGAGGCCAATATTGTAAAGTGGGGTACGCAGCTTATCTGGAATGCAAAGGAGCCAGGAACGCCCGGTGTAGTCATAGGGTTAATGGAATTCGTCGGAGCGGTATTGATTGGGTCACCCCCTCTATACCCACCTGACACGGTTGAGCTTATAGTGACAACTCAGGTAAACAGGGATTACATGGTGCTGTCGCGGATGGCCCACAATTATTACATCAACGTAATCATCGAAATGGAATTTCTGGGTTGCAAAGAACGGAGATAACTTCCGAAGAAGATAGCCTGAACAAACAAAATAACGCCCCACTTAGGCCCGTTTAACTTCGGTTATTCGGGCCTTTTTTGTTTCCACCATAAAAATTCCCCGATAAACTCCTCCCTTATTTTTCCATACCGTTTTTAAAAAATAATATACCGTTAATATATTGTTGACATAATCTTTCCACTATGGAAAAATACCCATGCATCACAAACACCCACCCACCCCCGAGCGACCTTGACCGGCGCAAAGACGGGGTGGGCGGTTGCCATGGAAGACGGCGTTTGCGCCCAGGCATCAAGGCACGGATGAGACCGGGAAACTCAAATCGGCAGAATGACATCCCAATAAACCGAGAGCACGGAGGTCCGGCATGAATGAATATCAGAATCAATCACAGTCAAGAAGATCCCAATCCAAGGCAAAGATCGCTCGCGGTATCTGTTCGCGGCAGCCCTGATCGTCATCCTCTATGGAGGGAGTTTCCTTCTGCCATGAAGCCGCAAACCAAACAGGCAATAGCCAAACTGGAAGAATCCGGCTGGAAATTGCTCCGGAAAGCCAAACGGGTCAACCGCTGGTGGTTTTACCGGACCAATCCATATGATTTCTTCACCGATTATATGACGGTCTTTGGAAATGGCCGGACGGCCAAGGGGATTTTGGAACGGGGGATCTGAATGATTGAGGAAAATACCCCGGTTATCCCGTCCATTGTGATCGTTGTCATGGCCGTTCTTTTCGGCCTGACATTCTAACAATCAAACAAGAAAGGAAAGAGAGGTACAAATGGGTTACATTGAGGATCTTGAAAGGTACAAAAAGGCAGGGGCCAATATTTTAATGGCTCCGACATCCACAACAGTCCCGCAGACGATTTTCACCCCGGTTATCGAAGAAATCAAATTGTCGCCTGACACCAAAAATGACAAGGACTGCTACCAGGATAAGGGCAAGCTGCAATTGTCCAGTTACGCGCTGGCCAAGCTGGCCGCGTGTGCCGGCGTTATGTGGGATACCGAGCATACACGGAGAACGGACAGGTGCAATAATTCCGATTATGTGTCCTATCAGGCGGTAGGGAGTGTAAGGCGGTTCGATGGCAGCCTTGATAGGCAAATCGGGGAGTATGACATTGACATGGTTGTCATAGCCGAAGAAGTGGACATGACCCAAAGAGCCAAAAAGGATAAAACGCCGCAGGAAATCGAATACGCAATCAGAAAAGAGGTCTTATACATCCGCAAACACAAGCTCAAGAAATGCGAAACGGGTGCCAAAAGCATCGTGATTCGGAAGTTGCTGGCCGTCAAAAACGGATACACAACCCAAGAACTCATGAAGCCATTTGTTATCTGTAGATACGTTCTGGTCCCTGATTACAACAACCCGTACATAATGCGAAAACTGCAAGACGTCGCGCTTAATGCGATAACCGGGATATATGGCGGCAACGCGGCGAATCAGGCCAGAATCACGCACACACCGGAAGATAGCAATCAGTTTGATGACGGGAACGTGATTGATATCCCCCTTGATGATGATAGCTATCTGCCTCCGGGAGAGCCTATCCACAGCTACACCGACCAGACCTCACCCAAACGCCGGACCCCGAACCGACCCCACCGACCAATGCACCCGGCAACGGAAACGGCAACGGGCAGAAAAGCGTAAATGAGCAGGTGATTGATTTCTCCAACTGCGAACCGGAGAACAGGCCAAAATCCTTGAAACCCTGATGACCCGGAAAGCCTACGACTCCAAGAGCCTGAAACAACCCCTGTCTGAATTCAGTGACGCCCATAAGATCGGTTTCTTCCGCAAACTGTTGGCGCTGCCGGAAGCAAACCAAACCGCTTAATAAGGAGGTACGAAATGAAAATATTGCATTTTGCGGACATACATGCCCGCGACAACGATCTGGATGAAATCGAAAAATGCCTGGATGAGATCGTTATTCAGGTAGCCAGACGAACGCCCGGACCTGATCGTATGCGCCGGTGACGTATTTGACAGCCAGAACGTCAAGCTCGACTCAAAGGCGGCAAAGCTGATCTTTAACGTGTTTTCGGACCTTGCAGACATCGCCCCGGTTGTCGTTGTGATCGGCACACCGAGCCATGACGGGACCGCTGCCGAGGTGCTGGAACATATCAAAGCCAAAAATGAGGTATGGGTATCAAGCAGGCCGGAACAGATACACCTATACGAAATTGGTGGCAAGATGGTTATCCGTGCCGCGTCACCGGTCCCACCGACGGCTATAATCAGCATGGTGCCGACCCCCACCAAACAGTTTTTCAACTCCGATTCGGACATCAAGGGCACCGACAACGAGATCGCTCAGGCCATGGGCGCGATGTTCGCCGGGTTTGGGTCTCAGGCGGCGAATTTTCCCGGTGTTCCCCACATTCTTGTCGGTCACTTCCAGATCGGCGGCGCGTTTGTTTCCGAAACGCAACAGCTCAACGGCCTGGATATCGAAATCAGCCGGGAACAGATCGGCTATGCCAATGCTGATCTTGTAATGCTCGGACACATCCATCTTCACCAGCAGATCGGGCAGAACATCTTCTATTCCGGGTCCATCTTCCGTAAGGACTTCGGGGAGCTGGACGCAAAAAGGCTTTTACATCCATGAATTCGATGATGCCGGGTTTCTGTCTTCCCGGTTCCTTGAGACTCCCACCCGCAAGCTGATTAAGATCACGCGGGATTTTACAGACACCTGCAAGTCCCCGATTGATGACATTGATGTCTTCATGATTAATGCAGCCGATAGTCACGAAATTGACGGCGCCTATATCCGCGTCGAGCTGAAGGTTTATCAGGATGAAGCCGTCAAGATCAATAAGGATGAGATTGAAACCATCCTGGCCGGCGCTGCCGAGGTTGATATCCGGATTATCCGGATCCCCCGGGAGAACATCAGAAGCGCTCAGATTTTAAAGCTGTCCACACTTCGGGATAAGATTCAGGAAATGGCGGCCTTGAAAGCCGAGACGGTTCCATCGTCGATTCTGTCAAAGGCTGATCTTCTGGAAAATCTGAATCCTGACCAAGTGTTTGCCCACGCGATTGGGGGTGCAGCATGAAAATCACTTCTCTTAAACTCAGGGGCTTTATCGGAATCAAAAAAGGTTTGGGGCTGGATGAAATCAGTCTGGATTTTTCAAAGCTGTCCGGCCTCGTAGCTCTTGCCGGCCCGAACGGTCATGGGAAGACAACTATCCTTGATAACCTTTCTCCTTACCGCGTACTTGCCAGCCGGAACAAGAGCTTGCAGCACCACGTTTTTCTCAGGGATTCCATTAAGGAGCTTTGCTTTGAGTTTGCCGGTGACACCTACCGGACCCTGATAAAGATCGACGCCGAGAGCGACCGGACCGAGGGCTTTATCTGGAAAAATGACGTCCCCCAGGTGGACGGCAAAGTATCGGAATATGACAGATACATCACAGCCCTTTTTGGCAGCCAGCAGCTTTTCTTTTCCTCTGTTTTCTGCGCCCAAAACGCCGAAAAGATATCCGATATGACCACCGGCGAGTTGAAAAAGCTGTTCTCCGAATTCCTTCGCCTGGACCGGCTGGTCGAATTTGAGAACACCGCAAAACAGTGTGTTGGCCTGCTTACCGCAAAGGCCGATGGGTTACACCGGGACATCCTTGCAGCTCAGGAATCATTAAAGGGAAAAGAAGACATCGAGAACACGATAGGCAAATGGGAAGTCTATTTAGACGGCACCCGCGCGCTGGTCAAGACGATGCAAGCAGAACTCAAAGACTCCGAGCGCGATCTTGAAACCGCACGGGCAGCGGCGGCAAACAACACCATTATCCGGCAACGGATAGAGGATATGGAGGCTAATTTTGTCAGGCTTGAAAAAGAAATTGCCGCTGATTCAGTCTCGGCAGAAAACGCGCTTTCCGGACTGCGCGCAAAGACACGCAGTATCCTGAATGAGATCGAGGCTGCCGATAAGCTGCTTGCAATGAAAGCGATGGTAGAGGATGCCGCATACAAAATGGCAGGCATCGAATCCGCGATGGCGCTGAATGCCGAAAAGCTATCTGAGAGTCACAAGGCTGTCAACCCCCCTGATTGACCAATCCACAAAGGTATCTTTAGAGCTGGCCGAGGCCAAAAGCCAGCTTTCCGAAATCATCAGCGACCCGGCAATCAGGATCCTGGAAGCAAAAATCAAGGGACTCAAGGAAAGAACGGCAGACCTTGAAAAGAAAGACCCATCCTGTACCAGCACCACATGCGCTTTTATCGTCGGCGCGCTCAAGGCAACAGAAGAAATCAAGACCACAGAACCAAAGCTGGTAGCGCTCAGAGCTGAAACCGTCCAAAAGATAACAGCCGCGCAAGCTGTTGTAGATCAAAAAGTCAAGGAGTTGGCAGAGATCAACGCCCAATTGGGAAAAGCTGGCACAACCCGCAAAGCGCTTGAAGCCGAGGGGTTCAGGCTTAAATCTGAGCTGGAAAAAGTGAAAGAAATAGCAGCGGACCGGGAAAGAATCGCTATCGCGGAATCCCGGCGCAACGACCTGATTGCAAGGAAAAACGAGATCATCACAGAGGGCAAACGGATCAGGGAGGAATGGGACGCCCGGATTGACGAGAAACGGACCGCTCAGGGTGAACTGAATGTACAGATCATGGAAACGCGGGCGGCGCTGGACCTTCTGGCTGATAACAAAGTCGCAGACATCCAGGCGATCATCAACATGCACCGGGCGCACATAGATGAGGCAGTAGCAGATATCTCAAAGAAAGAAACGCAGCTTGCAGCACTTGAAAGAGAAGCCGCAATCAAGGCTGAAACGGTATCCAGACTTGCGGGCCTATCCGCTGACCGTGAGCGGGCAGTCAATGAAGCTGCCGATTGGCTGTACCTGAAAAACGCATGTTCGAAAGACGGACTCCGGGCTCTTGAAATCGACTCTGTTGCACCGATCATTTCCGGGTATGCCAATGATCTTCTGACCCAAACTTTCGGACCGCAGTACACGGTTAAACTGAGGACTCAGGATGAAGAAACCGGGAAAGAAGTTCTGGATGTCCTCACGATCCGTGATGACGGGTCCGAGGTTCTAATTGACAATCTTTCAGGCGGCGAGCGGGTGTGGAGTTTAAAGGCCATGCGCCTTGCCATGACGCTGATCTCCAAGGAAAAGAGCGGAAAAGCCTTCACGTCTTTCCTGGCCGATGAGGAAGATGGCGGCCTGGATTCCGAGAACGCTCAGAGTTTTATCGGAATGTATCGCTCGTTCATGAAATCAGGCGGGTTCGATACCGGTTTTTTCATCAGCCATAAGCCCGAATGCGTGTCCATGGCCGATCATGTTTTGAAGTTTGGGAATGACGGAATCGTGATTGAGTAATTTTTAACAGATCATAGCGAGAGGATTCTAAGAATGGAAACAGTTTTGACCACAGTTACCCCTGAAATGGCTAAAAAATTTCTAAGCAAAAATTACAAGCACAACAGGAAGTTAAGCCCCAGTCACGTCCAGTTTTTTGTCGATGAGATACTCGGTGATAATTTTGCCACGACTCATCAAGGTATTGCAATCGGCGTCAACGGTGCGCTTTTGGACGGGCAACATCGGCTCAATGCAATCGTGGAAACCGGGATTCCACAGATAATGAATGTAACGCGCGATGTCCCTTTGAGCGCCTATCAATATTTTGATGGCGGTAAAAAACGAACTGTCGCGGAACGGCATGAAATTGATAAGCGCGTCGCACAACCCATAACAGCCCTTGCCAAATTGACACAAGGGTATGGGTACATCACAACAGAGTCGATACAGATGGCAAAAGACATGATTCTGGATGACATCGTTGAACTGATTGGTTTTGCTCCAAGGTCAAGGAAGTTTTTCGCAAGCGCGACAATGAAGGTTGCCGCCGTAGCGTGCATGAAGACGTACAACCGGACTTATGCGAAAGAGTTATACAAGAAAATGGTGATGAGCGATTTAACCGATCTGCCGCCAGTCGGTAGCGCCTTTGTGAGACAGGCGTTGGTCGGCAAACTGGGGAATAAAGGTTCATCAGCCAGAGATTTGTTGTGCCGAGGGATCATCTTGTTTAACCCCCAACACGCCAACGTGACAAGGATCAGTGTCGATAGAGACAGCCTGTCAGAAATCAGGAAAAAAGTCATAGAAATGTGTTCAAAATAAGCGGGGCATAAACATGACACGATATTCATGGAAAGATGTTCCAACGGTCGTAACCCTGTCCGACTACCTCAAGGAAAACAAGCAGCACGGCGTTTCGGTCGTGCTGATGGACAAATCCCCCGCGATCCATTGCGATCCGGGGGTCACTCCGGCAGACAAGGACCGGTGGGCGGTCCTTGAAAAAGCCCTGGCACTTTTCCGGACCGCTGAGCCTGACATGCAGCACCTTCTCAACAACAGAATGATTAAGCTGCCCGGACATCCCGGGTGGAGATAGTCAAAGAATGCCAAGCCCCATATTCTCAGGCCGGGTAGAAAAAGGAAAGTTGATCCTTGATAATCCTCACCGGTATTTTGTCCGGCTCTCAGCCCTAAACGGAAAAAAGATCGAGCTGGCGATCAGACAGCAAAGACGCCAACGGAGCCTCAATCAAAATGCGGCATACTGGGGGGTCATGGTCGAGATACTGTGCAATCACACCGGCTACGACAAAGAGACCATGCACGAAGCGCTCAAGGCAAAATTCGCCAGCCGGACGGATCCAGACACGGGCCTGCTTGTCATCGAAAGCACGGCAAAGATGGATACCAAAAGATTCAACCAATATTATGACGACATCCAGCGGTGGGCGGCTGAGTTTCTGGACTGCTACATCCCGTCACCGAATGAATGCGAGCTGATTGGGTAGAATACTGAGTATTTTGACAGGAGATGATTTCATGAAACAAATTATTAAAAAGCAAAATGAATCGCTGGTTGTAGTAGCCGGGAGTTTCGTATTTTGCGATAGCAGAATGGTAGCGGAAAAGTTTGGGGTAGAACACAATAAGGTTATGTAAGTGACCATCGAGTAATTTTATAGACCGCCTGGGGAAATTTAAGGGAGACTTTGAAAGACTACCTTAAATTTAAAATTCCCACCTGTTTTTATCGAAAGAATCGAAGAATATCGTGGTCAGATTTTTAATGGATATGAAATGAACAAAACAGCATTTGAACATATCGCATCAAAATTCAAAACAGATTCGAGCTCTGGAATGGCAATTGAAGTTTATTGATGCCTTCGCTCAGATGGAATCCGCTATACAACAGGTAGCAACCCAAAAAGCCAACGCCGAATGGCTGGAACGCCGTGCTTCCGGGAAACTGATTAGGCGCGAAGAAACTGATACGGTTAAAGTGTTTGTCGATTACGCCAAGAATCAGGGAAGCACCAAAGCAGAAACGTATTATATGAATATCAGTAAAATGCAGAATAAGGCGCTGTTCCTTATTGACCAGCGGTTCCATAATATCCGTGACCTTCTCGATTTGCATCAGTTAAGCACCATAGAGGCTGCTGACCGGATCGTGGTCAAGGCGATTAAAGATGGTATGGCAAACAGATTTACATTACAAAGAGATTTATCAGATCGCTAAAAAGAATGTTGAAACATTCGCCACAATCCACGGAAAATCTCAGGTGACATAGCGGTAGGATATCCAATTCGGGTGAAAAACAACTCAGCATAACAACAAGGTAGGCCATATGTTAAGAAAACATCAGAAAGAAATGGATGCCATCATCCAGAAAATTATCGCCGGGGATCCGACAGATACGATCATCCTGAAAGCGACTCCCGGCGCCGGCAAGTCCGCAATCCCTCAGATTGCATCAAAGCTGATTGATGCCGGTCTCGCGGATGCACTCTGTTGGGTTTGCCCGCGAAAATCCTTGCAGGTCCAGGGAGAATTCAACTTCCTTGATCCCTTCTTCCGCAACTTACTGGGGCACACGTCCACGGTCCGGGCAGCGACAAACGACATTGACCCGTGCCGAGGCCATGCCGGATTCATCACAACTTATCAGGCGATAGGCGTTGATGAAGACAGCACAGTCCTGAATGATTTCAAGAAAAAACGGTACATCCTGATCCTTGATGAATTCCATCATTGCGAAAAAGACGGCACCTGGGCAAAAGCCATTGCCCCGCTGGTAGAGCTGGCCGCGTTCAAAATCTTCATGACTGGGACCATCCAAAGAGGCGATGACAGCCAAATTGCCTTTATTGAATATACCGCCAATGGTAGCCGGCTGTATTCCGGCCATGTACGGGACAGACAAAACGGCAGTCATTGAATACTCAAGAACGGATGCTTTGCAGGAGCGGGCGATCCTGCCCCTTCAATTTCAGCTCCATGACGGAGTGTCCGAATGGCTGGATGAAGAAAACCGGGCGCGCCGGGAGTCTCTTGGGAAAGTCATGGAAAAGGATGCAGGGGCCGCGATCTATACCGCGCTATCAACTGAATACGCAAATGAGCTTCTCGGCATGGCCATGGCGCACTGGACCAAACATCAGTATCGCTTTCCGGGCGCAAAGCTGCTGGTCGTTACTGCAAGTATCGAACATGCAAAGGCCGCCGCTGAGTTCATGGGCAAGAAGCTATACCACGCTGCAATAGCGACCAGCCACGATTCGGACCACGCGCAAGAGATGATTAAGCTGTTCAAGGGGGACCGGTTGAACGTCCTTGTGACTATTGCCATGGCCTATGAAGGGCTGGATGTTCCGGCCATATCCCATGTGGCATGTTTGACTCATATCCGGTCAAACCCGTGGATAGAGCAGATGTTGGGCCGGGCTGTCCGTGTGGACGGAAGATACCCGTATGAATCCCAAACCGGACACATCTTTGCTCCCGATGACCCTTTTTTCCGGAAAATCGTTAAGGCGATTGAAGCCGAACAGCTCCCGATTGCAAAAGCAGCCGGGGAAAAGACAGGCGGCGGCAAACAACTGAGCCTGTTTGGTGGCGAACGGGAACACGATAACATTTACAGGATCACCCCTGTCGGATCAAAGTTGACAGGACGCCGCGAGCTGCCCCTCGGGGCTCAGGTCAGCTTGTTCAAGACACGGCCGCCCCTGTGTTCCAGCCGTCACTATCAAAACCCCATCTGAAATCGAATCTGAGTTGAGATCCACTATAGACGCCCATGTCCGCAAGTACTCATTTGAGAACCGGTACAAACCCCAAGCGGATCAACTCAGAGATAAAACGTGAATTCAACGGGAAACCCCGTGAAGAAATGAGCGGGGATGAACTGGAAAAGGTCTATGAATTTGTCCTGGATACTTACCCGCTGTCAAAAGTCAGAGGGTGCGGGATACCGCGAGTTTCGAACAAAGCAAAGAGCTGGCCATTATATAAGGAGGATTAAAATCAATGCAAATGCAACGGATTCAGCCGAACAGATTCTTTCAGCCCCACAACTCCATGCCATACCGGAACATGCTTTGCGATCAATACAACACCTGTCTGTCAAGGGCTGCCATCTATGACAAGCGCGACCTCGGATGTTCGGTATGCCAGAACATGGACATGGCTACAAAAAAAGAGGATGCATTTGATGCGGTCAAGGAAGTCCGGAAAGAGATCGTCAACCAGCGTGAAGCGGCAATCTATCTCGGTATCAGCCGGGACCGCCTGCGCGAGCTGGAAAAGGCTGGAAACGGACCCGTTTCCACATTAAATCCATCAGGGAAGCAGGAATATAAGATCAGTGTGTTGAGGGCGTTCTTGCGGTCAGAAATGCCAGACGCCGAGATCGTGACGGCGCCGGCAGCGGCCACGTTTTTAGGCATCTCAAGCAGGAGTCTGCGGACCCTTCGGGATAACGGGTCCGGGCCGCCGCATATCAGGGCAGGGAAATACTACCAGTATGTGATTGCCGATATCAGGGCATACAAAGTGACAAAAATCAAACCTTAACCGAGAGGTATAGACCAGTAAAAAGGAGAAGAAGAAAATGCCGACAAGTTTTAAACGAAGACGTTACCATCTTTACTGCCAGGACAAATACACCACATGCGGCATGTGCGGAAAACGGTTTGTTGGCAGCAAGGAAACTGATGTTGAAGTGACCACCTGTAAAAAATGTCAGACAAAAGTCGTACCCATTGCAACGACTCAGCCACCGGCGGCCCCCCGGCCATCCGTTATTCCGAATTCGGAAGTCCGGCTAAATTGCAATTATGGGCCGTTCACAGTGCATATTTCACAGCCGAATGGGTTCATGCTGGTCTGCGGTATGGGGGTGTAAAGATGAGACCACTTGTAAAAACACTGGCAACGATAGGAATAGCGTGTGCGATAGCTGACAGGGCTGTCGGAATGACAGACGATGCAGACGCCAAGAATGAATTCGCCAGATTAAATGACGAGAGTATTAACGCGATGCGAGCTTTCCCGGGCCTTTTAAACGAGAAGGAGATCCGGCTTACCGCGCGCAATATCTCAGCGTTTTGCGACAAAATGAACTGGGACAACCGACCCCTCCACACGCAGACATTGATGAATTTCAGCTCGGAGCTGCTTGAGAACATCCGTTCCGAGCTTGTAGCACATAACGCGGACAAACGCCGCATTGAAGCCATTGATACTTTGATTGAGATCGAGGCTGGAATATATGGCAGGTTCGCACAACGAGAGTATCCCTTGTGCGCGATGGCAGGACAGCGGGCAAGTGAAGTGTGGGATGCGATATGGAACCAGTAATAACGCCAGCCCCCCCGGTGCTGCCTGCCGGGGGGATCCAGTTTGATTTTTATTGCGAAGCGTATTCATGCTGGATGCTTAAAAGCAGTTGCGAGGCAAGACAGCGGCGGGCCATAACCGGCCATTATGAAAACCGCACAACTTACGCGAGCGCCGGATGTGGGAGCTGCCGGCAGTTAAAGGGGGAGCATTTGGAAGAAAAAGATGGAAAAGCTGAAAAAAAATGTAAGGGGCCGTGTGGGAGAACTCTCACTCTGGATGAATTCGGCAAACACAAAAACATGAAAGACGGCAAGGATTCATGGTGTAAACAATGCCGGTCAAAGGCTTCAAAGGCATGGTATGAAAAGAATAAGAAGAAGCCGGTAGCCAAAAAGACGGGCGTTGATGAGAAGTTGAAGAAAAAACTCTCCAAGTTGACGCGACCGCCACGCGAGGCAGACGCGCAACCGTTATTACAGCCTTCGGGCTTTTCACCCATTGGCCCCTTATCTACCCCGGTAACGGTCGATTTCTCAGGTCACAAGGATATCTTTGAAGCCATATCAGATATGGCACGGAATGAGTTCAGGCCGCTGGACCTGCAAATACTTTACATGCTTCAAAAACAGGTTAATCAGATATAAGGGGGCCGCTGCCGTGTTGACAAATGCTGAACTTGACGCAATGGCTAATCTGTTGGCCTCAAAGATCATCGACATCATGGAGTCCAAGAAACCCATGATGCGATGGCTTACCGTGAAACAGGCCAAGGAGTATTCGGGATTGAAATCCGACAACACTATCCGTCGATGGATAAATGAAGGCTATATCCACGCGAATAAGACCACGGGCGAATGGAGAATCGATAGAGAATCCATTGATGACTGGTTGAAACAGGATTGACATAGAGATGACAATTCGATATTCCAAGAATATGGCAACACTTTGGAAACACCCACAACACGGAACTTATTCTGCTGTCTGGCAGGATGGCAAGCGGCAGCGCCGGAAGTCTCTCGACACCAAAGACGAGAGGATAGCCAAAAAGAGGTTCCGCGAATTTGAAAGGGATCGCCTTGCAGGAAAGGTTATCCCGATGCACAATACCTCTACGATCCTTTTCAGCCAGTTCACAGAAGAACTGATAGGCCATATAGAATCAAGGCTGTCAGTCGCAACGGTAAAGATCACGGCAACATCCCTCAAAAAGATCATCCATTACGTCGGAGATATTAGGCTGGCGTCTCTGACAACCCGTCACCTTGAAAAGATGATGGAGCTTATGATCGCTGATGGCATTGCGAAGCCGACCATCAACAAATATATGCGGCATATCAAAATGGCCATTAAAAAAGCCATCGAATGGGAATACATTGAAAAGTTTCGGTTCCCGAAGCCGTTTTCACTCCAGGAGCATATTCGCTATTTAACGACCGAGCAACTGACTAAGCTTTTCTCAGTAATGGACGATCAGGAATTCGCGGACTTTTGCCTGTTCTGCTGTTACACCGGGCTCAGGTCCGGGGAGATTATCAGATTGCGGTGGGATGATATTGATAACCCGGAGGGTTTTATCAGGATCCGATCAGAACAGAAAAATAAAAAAGAAGACCGGGTTCCCGTTCATGCGGCGGCGAGGGCAATCCTCGAAAGACGCAAAAAAGATGTCGGGCCGGTTTTTCGATTCAAGTCGATCCATGACATCTCGCACAAGTTTAAGGCTTGCGCTGACAAGGCGATGCTTACGGGATGCAGGTTTCACGATTTGAGGCACACATACGCAAGCCATCTTGCCATGGCTGGTGAGGATTTAAAGAGTATTCAGGAGTTAATGCGCCACCGCTCGATAGCATCCACAATGGTTTACGCGAAAGTCTCACCTGACCATTTACGGGAAGTCAATTCCCGCCTCAATTACGGGTTCGCGCCGGCAGCAAAAAAATAAGATATGCACTACGATTACACTACAGTGGCAAAGAATATTGAATTATTTCAATATGTATTAAAGGATTTTAAGTCCCTTGCGTCTACCTGTTCCGCCACCCAGGCTGATTGGAATTAAACGGCAGATTGATGAAAAAATCACTGGTGTTTAATACATGATGAGCAGTGTAAATGCAAGGATCAAAATCTGCCCGCCTGGATGCTTGATTGGGATTCATTGACATGCTGAGGCCAGACAGTTTCGGATAAATACTTGTGGTTTTTGTGTCAGGCTGATATTAAAATTTGTTATGTGGTTCATTAGGAAGACCGACCGGCAAGGTTAGCGATTGCGTTTTTTTCTCAGCGCTAACCCATAGCAGAATCAATCCGCTTATACTTATTGTTATACAGGATATTGTCATGAAAGGTTACGTTCAGGTGTACACAGGAGACGGAAAGGGAAAGACCACGGCAGCACTTGGCCTTTCCCTTCGGGCTGCGGGCGCCGGCCTGAAGGTGTTTATCGCCCAGTTTATCAAAATGGGCGATTACAGTGAAGTCAGAGCGCTGCAACGTTTCTCGGATTTGATTACCGTTGAGCAGTATGGCCTTGGGCGGTTTATCAAGGAAAAACCTTCAATTGACGATATCGAAGCTGCCAAAAAAGGACTTGATAGAGTCCATGCCGTTCTGATGGATGCGCAGCACGATGTGGTGATCATGGAAGAGGCCAATGTCGCTGTGATATGCGGGCTTTTTTCTGCCGATGACATCCTCGGGCTGATCGCCGCCAAGCCGGATTCTGTTGAACTGATCATTACAGGCCGGGGAGCAGATCCCCGGATTATCGAAAAAGCCGATCTGGTTACCGAGATGCAATGCATCAAGCACAATTACAACCAGGGGGTTGAGGCCAGAGTCGGCATTGAAAAGTGATCCGGGATGATGCGCATCATAGCTGATAATCTGCGGATTACCCAAAAAACCATCGAAACCGCAGTGGCAGAAAATGATGCTTTTCCGCTGCAGGAGCTGGCGAAACGATGCCAGTTGGCCGGAGCCGACGGGATCGACATCAACTCCGGTCCCCTTTACCATGATCCGGAATCACGGATGACTTTCATGGTAGAAGCTATCCAGGAAGTCACTATTCTTCCCCTGATTCTTGACACTTCAAACCCGAAAGCATTGAAAGCCGGGCTTCTTGCCAGCAAAACTCCCGTTACCCTCAATGGACTTTCTCTGGAGCCATCCAAGCTCGAACATATCCTGCCGCTTGCGGCAGAACATCAGTGCGATCTTGTCTGTTATCTGCTGTATCCAAATGGGCACGTCCCGCCGGACAGCGCAGAACGCCTGAATGTCGCGGTTTCGCTGTATCAGAAATGCATCGAAACCGGAGTCGAACCCGACCGTGTGATTATCGATCCGGTTGTGGCCCCGCTTTCCTGGCAGGACGGGTTGTTTCAGGCCAGAGAGGTGCTGACCGTCATCAAAACCCTTCCGGAACTCCTGGGCTTTCCCGTCCGAACCATCGCCGGTCTGTCCAATCTGACGGCTGGCGCAAGGGATCCAATCAAAAAACAGCTGGCCGAGCAGACCTATTTGCCGATGCTGGCCGCATCCGGGCTGAGCATGATTCTGATGAATGTCCTTAACGCCGAATCGGTTCGTATGGCCCGCATGTGTCGCCTGTTTTCCCGGGAATCAATTTTCACGTGGGAAATGGTCGGCTGACCTTTCAGGATGGTTTTTGCGGGGTTAATGCGGCCAGTGCCGCTTCAAACCGGGAATTAATATCAACCGTCATCCGGGCGGCCTCATTCAGCAAATCAGCCGTCGCATCCATGCGGTTCTCCCTGGCTTTTTCCGCCCATCCCCGGTAAGTTCCGGCATGATCGTCATTGTGCCGAATCCAGTGATCCAGCAGCTTGACCATTTTTTCTTCAAAGGACATTTCGGTTTGAACTTCGTGATGGTGATGGTGGTCGTGATCGTGGCAGTGTTCGTGTTCGTGATGATGGGACATATCTCCCCCTTCTTGTCTTTTCATGTTGGAAGGTGAATGGTTCATGATGATTCCCCTTATATCCCAGCTTTTGACAGCATTCAAGCCGGAATAACGCTCCGATTCATTCGATGCCTTATGCCAGGCGATTTATAAAAGCATAATTTGACTTTTCATGAAGCAATCATTACTTATAAAAAATATGTGGTCAAAATCGCCTGTGGAGGTTTTTACAAGACGATTTGGGATGCAGTGATGACTGAATGGTAATTTGACAACAGAGGAGTGGATGTTATGAAAAAATGGAAATGTCTGGTTTGCGGTTATGTTCACACGGGAGATGAGCCACCTGAAAAATGTCCGGTTTGCGGAGCGGATCGCAGCAAATTCGTTGAACTTGTTGAAGAGCCCCTCAGCAGAACGAGACCCCCGCTCAGGAAGCTCCTTCCGAGGCTCCCGAACAACCCGCACCAGATCACGGATGGGTCAGACTTACCGGAAAATGATATCCCCCAGCCAGCGCAGACCGCCATTCAGAAATATTACGCAGTCATCACGGGGTTGATGGTCAAATATCACGCCCATCCCATCACCGTCCATATCCCCAACGGCGTCCTGCCGGTAGCCGTTCTCTTTCTGGTGCTTTCCATGCTGTTTCAGGCAGCCGGACTGGAAGCCGCTTCATTTTACAATATGATCATCGTGGTGCTGGTCATGCCCAAGGTCCTGTTCACCGGTTACAACGACTGGAAACACCGGCTCGGCGGCAATTTGACCAATCTGATCTTAACAAAAATGATCTGCGGCGCCATCGTTTTCCTGATGGGGCTCTTTCTGGTTGTCTGGCGATGGATGGACCCGATGGTTGCCCTGGCGTCATCCCCGTCACGCATCACGTATCTGCTACTCCATCTGGTCATTCTCTGTGCCGCTGTCCTTGCCGGGTACCTGGGCGGCAAGCTCATCCGGTTCCCTGGAGATTGACCGGAGCATGAAATACATCGAACTGGATGACATCCAAAGGCCTGCCCGAGGGCGCCATCGATGATGACACGTTGTTTGCATTCGACTGCAATCCCGGGGTTTCCTGCTTCAACCGTTGCTGTCACAACCTCAACCTGTTTTTGTACCCCTATGATGTCATCCGGCTGAAGCACCACCTGAAACTGTCCTCGGATGCGTTTCTGGAAAGGCACGTGGATGTGGTGCTTCGTGACGGCTGCTTTTTCCCGGAAGTACTGCTGTCCATGTCGGAACTTCCGGAAAAACCCTGCCCGTTTCTATCGGCTTCCGGCTGTTCCGTGTATCCGCATCGCCCGGAAGCCTGCCGCATGTTCCCGATCGAGCAGGGACTTGTCTATGACGCCAAAACCCGCCGGAATCGAAAAATCCATTACTTCAAGCCGCCCGGGTTCTGCCAGGGTGCAAAAGGCGGAAAACACTGGACGCCGGCCGCATGGATCAAGGATCAGGGCGCTGAAGACGTATAATAAAATGACGCAACGGTGGTCCGAGCTGATGCGACTGTTCCGCAGCGATCCCTGGGCCGGCGAGGGCCCGGACGGAAAACGGGTTAAAATGGCATTCATGGCAGCCTACAACATGGATGCATTTCGGGAATTTGTATTTAACAGCAGTTTTTTGAAGCGCTACCGGATCGCATCCGCGATCCTGTATAAAGCCAGAACCGATGATGTGGAACTGCTGAAAATCGGACTGGCCTGGATCGAGCTGTTTGTCTGGGGGAAATCATCCCCGCTGCTGAAACCCAGAAAAGGCTGAGTCTACACTACTCCTTCCGGCATGGGCGCCACGGCCTCGCCGCCCAGAACATATCCGCCGTCCAGCCGCAGGACGCTTCCGGTCATAAACGGTGCATCCCGCACCACAAAAAGAACCGCCTTTACAACATCTTCGATTTTACCCATGCGCCCGACCAGCGTATGTGCAGACAATCGCCTGCTGCTGCTGCGCCGTCAGCAGGCCCCACCCCCTGGTTTGATCGCCATGCCGGGTTTCGACCAGTCCCAGCATGATTTCATTGACCCGGACCTCCGGCGCCCCGATCCGGGCCCAGGTTTCGGTCAGAAGCGATACGCCCCTGCTGGCGGCCGCATATCCTTCGTTAAACACATAGGCGGCAGGACCGGATCTGCCCACAATCCCCGCAATCGAGGAAAAATTGATCACAACGCCGTTTGGGCTTGCTTTTAAAAAAGGCAGGGCAGCGTTAAACACCCACATTTTCGCGCGAAGGGTGGTGGCCATTTCCAGATCCCACTGCTCCGGCGTATACTGCCCGTGAACCACCGGCCAGCCGCCCCGTTCGATATTGTTGACCAGAATATCTATCCTGCCGAACCGGTCCATCACCTGCTGAACAAGCGCTTGAATGCCGGAGGTATCCAATAGATCCGTCCGAACGATCAGCGCACGTGAACCATAAGGGGCCACATCGTCTTTCAGCGCTGCCAGACTTTCTTCCCAGTCATAATAATTAAAGACAACCCGTGCACCCTGGCGCAGGAGTTCCAGCCCGATGCCCTTTCCAATGCCTTTAATGGCGCCCAGTACCAGCGCAACGCAGCCTTCAATTTCCATTTTGAGACTCCAGCTCCTCCCACCGCAGGCAGGCGGTTTCGATTTCCTGCTCAAGGGCCTCCAGCCTGGCCTTTGCTTCGGCGATTTTCTCGCCGGCCTGCTGGTAAAAAGACGGATCGGACATGGCCTGATACAGATTTTTCTGCTCGTCTTCAAGCGCATCAATTCGCTGCGGCAAAGCTTCCAGCTCCCGCTGCTGCTTGAAGGTCAGTGTCTGGCGGGATTCACGCGCCGGCTTTGGTTTTGCGCCCTTTGGTTTTTCCGCCTTGGCCGGCGGTTCAGGAAGCTTTCGCTGGCGCAGCCAGTCGTCATAGCCCCCCACGTACTCACCGACACGGCCCTGGCCTTCCAGAACAAGCGTACTGGTCACGACATTGTTGAGGAAAGCCCGGTCGTGACTGACCAGAAGCAGGGTCCCCGTATAGTCAAAGAGGAGCTCCTCCAGAAGCTCCAGGGTATCGGTGTCCAGATCGTTAGTGGGCTCATCCATGATCAGGACATTGGACGGTTTGGTGAAGAGTTTGGCCAGCAGCAGACGGTTTCGTTCTCCGCCGGAGAGGATCCTGACCGGAGACCGGCTGCGTTCCGGAGAAAAGAGAAAATCCTGAAGATAACCGATGATATGCCGGGACCTGCCATTGAATTGAACCGTATCGTTTCCTTCTCCGACATTATCGGCTACGGATTTGTTCTCATCAAGCTGGGCGCGAAGCTGGTCAAAATAGACCATTTCCAGTCGGACGCCGTGCCGGAGCGACCCTTTCTGCGGCAGCGTATCCCCCAGCAGCAGGCGAAGCAGCGTGGTTTTGCCGGAGCCGTTCGGGCCCATGATCCCTATCTTGTCGCCGCGCTGAATGACGGTTGAAAAATCACGGATCACCGGGGACTCGGGGTCATAACCAAAACCGACATCTTCAGCCTCGACCACGAGCTTTCCGGAACGCCCGGCCTCCTGGGCCCGCAGCCGGACCGATCCCACCCGGTCGCGCCGGTCGCGCCGCTCCTCCCGCATCTTTTCCAGCATGCGCACGCGGCCTTCATTGCGGGTCCGTCTGGCCTTGACACCTTGCCGGATCCAGGTTTCCTCCCGGGCCAGCTTCTTGTCAAATTCGGCCCATTGTCCGGCTTCCGCCTCAAGGGTTGCCTGTTTCCGCTTTTGAAACGTTCCGTAGTCGCAGGACCAGTCTGTGAGAATCCCCCGATCCAGCTCGAAAATTCGGCCGGCCAACTTCTGGAGAAACATCCGGTCGTGGGTGACAAAGAGCAGGGTTCCGCCGTAGCGCAGCAGAAATTCTTCCATCCAGCCGATAGCGTCAATGTCAAGATGGTTGGTGGGCTCGTCCAGCAGCAGAATATCCGGGTCGCGCGCCAGGCCTGTTGCAAGCATCACGCGGCGCTTGAGACCGGCAGAGAGCGTTTCAAACCGGGCCTGAGGATCCAGATTCATGCGGGAAAGGGTTTTTTCAACCTGCTGGCGCCTGCCCGCATCTTCCAGAGCGGACAGCGCCGGGTCCGTCTCCAGTCCGCCGGAGACCACATCAACCGTTGCACCGGTCAGGCCCTGCGGCACTTCCTGGGAGAGCATGGCAATCCGCAGGCCCTGCTGACGGACAATTTCGCCGTCATCCGGCTGGATATCGCCATGGATCAGCCGCAGCAGGGTCGATTTTCCGGCCCCGTTTCTCCCAAGAAGGCAGATGCGTTCCCCGCGCTCCATCTGAAGACTGACGGTGTCCAGCAGCGGGCGTCCCCCGAAACTCACACTCACATCTTTAAAGCCGATCAGCGCCATTCAAAACGCCCATCACGTAACGATACCGGCATTATTCCAGATCCTATTATTAAAATCACATCGCGCCCGGGTCATATCTTGATTGCTGATATTTCCGCCTCAGGGCCTTGGTCTTTCCCCTTTTAACCTTGCTGTCCAGACGTTTTTCCTGAGAACTGCGCGTGCGTCGGGTGGGCCTACGCAGCTTAGGGGATATGGCCACGCTCCGGATAAGCTCCTGAAGTCTGCGAAGGGCTTCCTCCCTGTTCTTTTCCCGGCTCCGGTGCTGCTGCGCCTTGATCACAATGACGCCATCCTGGCTGATGCGATGATCCTTCAGTTCTAACAGCCGTTCCTTGTAAAAATCGGGAAGTGATGACGCATCGATATCAAAGCGCAGGTGGATGGCGGTAGAAACCTTGTTGACATTCTGGCCGCCTGCTCCCTGTGCCCGAATCGCAACAATTTCGATTTCGGTGTCAGGGAGGGCAATGGCGTCGGAGATTTGCAGCATTTGCGGAAGGCAAGAAAAATATCTGACGATTACAGGACAAATGTTCTCTCGAACAGTTCCCGAATGGCCTTTTTGCCGTTTTCTTCCAGAAAGCGCGTTCCCGTGCCGGCAAAATGCACATGGCTGATGACCGGTTCGTCCCCTTTTTTCCGCTCGACCCAGTCGGTATGATTCCAGCTGAACCATGCATTGCGCTTCTGATCGAACACATACAACGGTTTGTTGCAGAGTTTGCTGAACTCAGCTCCCCATCCCGTACCGCCTTTTACGGTTTTATCCGGCAGTATCTCTCCGATTACAAAAACTTCCTGCCCATTATTGATCTGATACCAGATGCTTTGCAGGATTTTACGAAATGTGGGATTGTCCGTGTAACGGCGGTTCATCAACCGCGACACATATTCCAGGCTCACATCCCCATTTTTCAATTCCTCGCGGTTCAGAAAACGCAGGCCGCGCTGCCGGACACTGGTGTGTCCTTCAAACGTAAAATTCACCTCATCAATGCCGAAACGCTCGGCATTCACACCAAACTCCGCTTCAGCACCATTGGCGCCGCCGCTAAATAGAATCACATCTTCCGTCCTCATCTTCCGTCCTTTCTTAAACTCCCAGTGGTTTCTGGAAACCCTGCATGATAGGCGTGAAACACTTGGCTCCGGTCTATCCGGCCATGATGAATGTCAGTCGTTGCCCCCTGCCCTGCCGTCATCGCAGGGACCGGAATCGTCATCCATCCGGGAATGCTCCGCGCTTGGCGCAATTTCACAGACCGGAAGCGGTTCAGCAAGGCGCATGGTCTTTTTGCAGCATTCCGGTTTCGGCTCATCCGCAGCAAGGGTGCGTTTTTTCCCACATGTGGCACATTCGTATTCAATGCGATCTTTCATGGCTGGCTCCTTTCTGGCTATTTATTTTCTTTTTTTCCTGCATAGTGTACATGACAACGACACAGATGACAAGGGGCAGGCCACGCCATCGGCGTTTGGAATCACGGATGCGTCAAAGAGCCGAACAAGGCCTGCTTCAGCCAGTTAAGGCCGAATTTTAAAAGTGCTTCGTCATCTTCCAGAAGCATTTGCCAGGATTCGGCGTTCAGGCCCAGACGCTCCTTGGAAAAATTATCCGTCAGATATTTCCGGAATGCATCCAGATCATAACAGACCATGGAAAACAGATGCCTGGACTTTAGATCCAGCGGACCGGGCATCAGTCTGTTTTTCAGGCTGATGATATCCATCATCCTGTCGTTCATGGCATCATAGGGAGCAATGCCCTGGGATGCGACCCAATCGCGAACGGTCTGCGTATTTTTTTGACTGTGCCCCTGGCAATGGGGTTCAACCAGCAGGGCGTAATGAATCGATATCTGGCCGGTTTCCCGGGATCTGGAAAGCATTCTGGCCAGCGGGTAGGTGCGACAGGAAGACGGACGGCTGTCATACACCCTGCATCCATCCGGAGACACAAAAGGGCAGGTAAAGCCGTCAGCAGGATCCGTTTTCAGGCAGACCACGGGAAGCCCGGTTTCAGGACCCATATGCTGCGTCGTATACTTTTCCAGAAACTCTCCGGAAGTCATGCCGAAATGGCGTTTAAGCCGCAGCACATCATAAGGGGTTAAAAACTGGTTCACATCCTTGCAGCATTCATTGAAGCAGGGTACGCCCGCATTGCAGGAGAATTGGAACGTGTCATCCAACGACAGGGGGATCAGGTCATCTTCCATAGTTGATATCGGTACTGGGTAATAGGTTATGGGTTATGGGCATTGATGAATCAAAAAAATATAGGGTCTTTGGACGCCTCATAAAATCATTCGGCTTTTCGGATTAAATCATGGACATCGTATCGGCCATTCAATAATAACTTAACATGGGTTCCGGTCGGAGTAAAATCAAGAGGGGAACCGCTTAAATCCGAAATATTCCGAACCGTGTCAATCCGACCAGGACCTTTTCGGGTCAGAATTTCGACAGCATCTCCTTTTTGAATCTTGTTCCGGATGTGGCAGATCACGCTGCCATCTTCAGACGCATCGATAATTTCCGCCAGAAAAACGTGATCATGGAATGACTTGTAATCGTCAAAATTGGGAGAGGTCTGATCCGGGTCTCCGAAATAGAATCCCGTAGAGTAACCCCGGTGACTGATGCGCGACAGTTCTTTCAACCATGCAGCATCGACCTTATACGTTTGTGGATTCGCGTACCAGGCATCGATGGCTTCGCGGTAGACTTTCACCACGGTAGCCAGGTAGTTGATGCCCTTCATCCTGCCTTCGATTTTCAGCGAACAGATGCCTGCCTCAATCATTTCCGGAAGATGCTCTATCATGCAAAGGTCTCTGGAATTGAAAATGTAGGTTCCCCGCTCGTCTTCCATAACCGGCATGAAAATTCCGGGCCGCAGTTCTTCAACCACCGCATACTGCCAGCGGCAGGGATGAGCAGCACATCCCCCGGTTGCTGTCCCGCTTGGTCATGAAACTGCTCAGCAGGCAGCGTCCGGAATAGGAGATGCACATGGCTCCGTGAACAAAGGATTCCACTTCGATCCGGGATGTTCGAGCGATTTCGGAAATCTCGGAAAGGGTGATCTCCCTTGCCGTATTGATTCTGGCTGCACCCATATCTGCCCAGAATCCGGCGCCCTCAACATGGGTGATATTGGCCTGGGTGCTGACATGGATGGGAACCGTGGGAATGATGCGGCGGGCCATCATGAAGATTCCGGGATCGGCTACGATGACGGCATCCGGCCCCAATCGCCCGATTTGTTCCAGATAGCCGGATATGGCATCCAGTTCGTGATTTCTGGGATAGATATTGCAGGCGACATACACTTTTTTCCCGAGATCATGGCTGAACCGGATCGCCGTATCCAGTTCGGATAGGGTGAAATTGCCGGAAAAATTCCGCAAGCTGAAATCCTTGCCGGCAAGATACACGGCATCTGCCCCGTAATGCAGGGCGATTTTCAGCTTTTCAAAATTCCCGGCAGGCGCCAGCAGCTCGATTTTTTGATGTCTTTTCAAGTCTCGGCCAGCATCTGGCAAAGCGTTTTTTCAAGGCTTTCCCGCCAGGGTTTGGGAACAATCCCGAACTGGTTCTGAATTTTTTCGCAGTCCAGGGCGGAGTAGGCAGGCCGTTTTGCAGGCGTTGGATACTGATCGGTAGTGATGGGATCCACCCGGGTGGTTTTCAACGGAATATAGGCTTTTGCGATATCCAGAATCGCCTGTGCAAATTCATACCAGGAAATGACGCCTTTTCCGCAGTAGTGGTAAATCCCCCAGTCGATTTTCCCTTGTGTCCGGATGGCTTCCGCTATGGTCAATATGGCTTCGGCCAGATCCGCGGCGCAGGTCGGGCTGCCCATCTGGTCCGAAACCACCCGCACCGTATCCCTTTCGGCTCCCAGCCTGAGGATGGTCCGGACAAAATTCTGGCCATGAAGGGCATACAGCCAGGCTGTCCTGACAATAATGTGCCGGTTTAGAATCCTTTCCACCACGGCGTCTCCTACGGCCTTGCTTTTGCCATAAACGCTCATCGGCGAAATCGGATCTGTTTCCAGATAAGGCGATCGCTTTTTTCCGTCAAACACGAAATCGGTTGAAACATGAATCATGGGAATTTGCGCTTCCGCACAGACATGGGCGAGAATGGCAGGCCCCAGACTGTTGACTTTAAAGGCCGGCATCTCCTGGGACTCGGCCATGTCCACCTGGGTATAGGCCGCGCAATTGACAACCAGGGATGCGCCCGAATCCCGGATAGCCGCCCGAACCGGATCGGGAAGGGTAATATCCACTTCCGGCAGATCAACAGGAAAAACCAAAACTCCTCTATCCGGACCCTGTCGCATCAATTCCGTTCCAAGCTGGCCTTTGGCGCCGGCAATCAAGATATTCACGGGGCCACCTCCACCCGGGGGAACTGATGCGGCTGAAGCGCCGAAAGGCAGGGAAGCCGGTTGTCCTTGTCGGATATGATGGGCTCTGTTATGGGCCATTCGATGCCGATGGCCGGATCAGACCAGAGAATGCCGCCTTCATCGGCCTGCGCGTACAGATCCGAGCATTTGTAGAGGAACAGGGCGGTTTCGCTGAGCACGCAGAAACCGTGGGCGAATCCTTCGGGAACGAACAGCTGATGTTTGGTTTCGCTGGACAGATGGACCCCTGCCCACTGGCCGAATGTGGGGGAACCTTTTCGGATATCCACGGCCACATCGTAAATCTCGCCGGAAACCACCTGAACCAGTTTGGCCTGGGGCCGGGTGATCTGGAAATGAAGTCCTCTTAACGTGCCTTTCACGGAAAAGGACAGGTTGTCCTGGATAAAGGCTGTCGAAATACCGGCCTTCCGGTATCGCTCCTGGTGATAGGTTTCCATGAAAAAGCCGCGTTTATCTCCAAAAACGTCGGGCTCAACAATCAGCACTTCTTTTAAGGCTGTGGGGATGACATTCATAACCGTTCCTTCTGCAATGGATCAAATTTGATGCCTGATGCGTTCTTTATCACAAGCGCAGTCCGATAAACAAGCGGATTATGGCTGAATGGGTGATGCGGAAAGTTCTTTGGCGTGATAGGAACTTCGGACAAACGGGCCGCTGGCTACCTGTGAAAACCCCATGGCAAGCGCCTCCATCTTTCCAGGCGTCAAATTCATCCGGCGGTATAAACCGGGCAACGGGCAACTGATCTGAAGACGGCTGCAGGTACTGGCCAAGGGTCAGGATCTGACACCCTGCATGTTGCAGGTCTTTCAGGGTCCGGCGAACCTCCTCGGGCGCCTCTCCCATTCCCAGCATCAGCCCGGATTTGGTCCGAATCCGCGTCCCGATTGCCGCTGCCTGTTCTATCAGCAGCAGGGACCGCGAATAAACAGCCTCCGGTCTGACCAAAGGGTAGAGCCTCGGTACGGTTTCCATATTGTGGTTCAGGACATCGGGTTTTGCATCCAGCACAATTTTAAGGGCCTCCGGGTTTCCCTGAAAATCCGGGATCAGCACCTCGATGCCGGCCTCCGGCATCAAGTTTCGCACCGCATTAATGACTTCGGCAAAATGACGGGCCCCGCCATCAAACAGATCATCGCGCGTAACGGATGTGATGACCACATAGGTCAGCCCCAGCTGCCGGGCGGTTTCCGCAACTCGGCACGGCTCCTGGGTATCCAGCGGTTGTACCGGCCCGTGATCCACGGCGCAGAACCGGCAGCTGCGGGTGCAGGAAGGCCCCATGATCAGAAAGGTCGCGGTTCTGCTGGAAAAGCATTCCCACTGATTGGGACATCTGGCTTCCTGGCACACCGTATGCAGCCGGCTGTCTTTCAGAAGGGTCCGGACGCTTTCATATTGAGGGCCGGAAGGAAGCCTGCGCCGGAGCCATGCCGGTTTTTGAATATATTTACAAGAGGGATGATTCGGATTCATCGTTTCAGTGTATACAGGTGTGCTTAAAATTCCAGCAGCGCCTTCAACGCGGCTTCATCCGTCATGGCCAGGGCGGCACCGAACACGGCTTGCATGTGCCGGACCACGGCACGGCGGACATCGGCCATGGATATATCCCTTTTGGCCTCTTGAACCATGGATGTCATGCAAACGCCTTCAAGCCCGCAGGGGTTGATCCAGTCAAAGGGGGCCAGGGAAACCGAAACATTCAATGCCAGTCCGTGAAAAGCAACGGTCCTTCGTACCCGGATGCCGACGCTGCCGAGCTTGGCGTTACCGGCCCATACACCGCGGCCGGCCGGATTCCGGTCGGCTGAGATGTTCCAGTCGCCGGCCGTCCGGATCATAACTTCTTCCAGGGCTTGGACATATCCGGCAACCGAAACTCCGGCAAGCTTTAAATCGATCACCGGATAGACCACCAGTTGCCCGGGGCCGTGATAGGTGATGCTGCCCCCGCGTTCTGCCTGAATCACGGAAATGCCGGACTGCTCCAGAAACGCCTGCGTTACCTTCAGATTTTCCATCCCCCCGCGTTGTCCCAGGGTAAAGACCGGCGGATGCTCCAGCATCAGCAGCACGCCGGAAAGGGCGCCGAGGCTGACGATTTCCACCAGCTTGTGCTGAAGGGCCAGCGCATCCGGATACGGCACAGTCCCCAGATTTACGCCCTGCCACAAAACGGACGACGGGGGACGGATGACAGATGACACCAGATCGCCTGTCATGCAATCATCCGGCAAGACATGGCTTTCTGGCGGCCGCCGTTTCATCGAGGCGCCTGACCTTGGTGCGGGCCGGAGCGGCGCGAAGAACATCGGGCGTCTCTTTTGCTTCAGCGGCAATTTTTTTCAAAGCGTCGATGTACTGATCCAGATCTTCCTTGGACTCGGTCTCGGTCGGCTCCATCATCAGCGCGCCATGGACCACCAGCGGAAAATAAATGGTCGGCGGATGATACCCGTAGTCCATGAGGCGCTTGGCGATGTCGAGCGTCGTCACGTTGTATTCCTGCTGATTGCGGTCCGAAAACACGCATTCATGCATGCAGGGCCTGTCGTATGCAAGATGAAACGTATCTTTTAGCTGCTCCTTCAGGTAATTGGCGTTCAACACCGCCAGCTGGCTGGCCATCTTGAGTCCATCGGCTCCCATGGACAGAATGTAGCTGTAGGCCCTGACCAGAACACCGAAATGACCGTGAAAGGTCAGGAGCTTTCCGATGGATTCGGGGAACGCCTCGGACAGGGCATACTGGCCATCGTCCTTTTTTATGATTCTTGGAACCGGCAGAAAGGGCTCGAGATGTTTTTTAACCAGGACGGGCCCTGCTCCTGGGCCGCCGCCGCCATGGGGCGTTGAAAACGTCTTGTGAAGGTTCAGGTGAAGCACATCCACGCCGATCCGCCCCATATCGGCAATTCCCATGACCGCGTTCATGTTGGCGCCGTCCGCGTATACCAGCCCGCCTTTGGCGTGAATGATTTCGCAGACTGCCTTGAGATTGTTCTCGAAAAGCCCCAGCGTATTGGGATTGGTCACCATGATGCCTGCGGTATCTTCATCCATGAGCGCTGCGATGGCATCCGGAGACAGCATGCCTTCAGCGCTGGACGACACCGGAACCGGTCTGTACCCGCAAAGGGCCGCGCTGGCCGGATTGGTGCCATGGGCCGTATCGGGGATGATGATTTTGGAGCGGGGAACGCCTTTTTGTTTGAACCAGGCATGAATCACCAGCATGCCTGCCAGTTCTCCATGAGCTCCGGCTGCGGGCTGAAGCGAAACCGCATCCATACCGGTAATTTCGGCCAGAAACCGCTCCAGATCCGCCATCAGCTTCAGCGCTCCCTGGCAGAGCGATTCCGGCAGCAGGGGATGGCTGCCAGCTAAAGCCCGAAAGCCCTGCCTGCCGTTCATTGGTTTTGGGGTTGTATTTCATGGTGCAGGACCCCAGCGGGTAAAGGCCCGTGTCCACACCAAAATTCCAGGTCGACAGCCGGGTATAATGCCGGACCACATCGACTTCGGAAAGATCGGGAAAGTCCGGCCCGTCGCCGACAAGCTCCGCTGGCAGGGGGCTGATCCGGCACATCGCTTTCGGGCATGGAAAACCCGCTTCTGCCTTTGCGGCCTTTTTCCCAGAGAAGTTTTTCGTTCAGGATCAGACCTGATGCGCCTAAGGTTTCATGCATGGAGTCACCTCCCGGATCAGGGCGTCCATATCTTCCCGGGACGCGGTTTCGGTCACGCAGAGCAGGTAATGATGGGACAGCTCCGGATAAAAGGCAGACAGCGGCAACCCGGCAACGATCTTATTTTCCAGCAGCCGCTGATACAGGGTTTCGAGTTCTTCTGGGAATTCCACGACGAATTCATTGAAAAACGGCCCCTGAAAAGGTATCTTGAATCCGGCTGACGAAAATCCCCGGCAAAGATAAGCTGCCTTGTCATGATTCAGCTTGGCCAGATCGCAAAATCCGCTTTTCCCGAGAGAAGCCATGTACATGGCGGCTGTCAGGGCGCAGTGACTGTTGTTTGAGCAGATGTTTGACGTGGCTTTTTCCCGGCGGATGTGCTGCTCGCGCGTGGCAAGGGTCAACACGAATCCGTCTTTCCCGTCCAAATCTTTGGCCTTGCCGATGAGCCGGCCGGGAAGATTGCGCATGTGTTCCTGGGTGCATCCCAACATTCCCAGTCCGGGTCCCCCGAAAGCAACGGGAATTCCCAGGCTCTGTCCCTCGCCGAACACGATATCCGCGCCCTGGCTTCCCGGATTTTTTAAAATTCCGTAAGCAATGGCCTCGGTAAATCCGGCAACAAACAGCGCGCCTGTTTCGTGCGCCTTTTGGCCGGCTGTCTTCAGATCTTCAATACATCCGAGAAAATTGGGGGATTGCAGCGCAACCGCGGCGATATCGGCTGTTCCTTCCAGAAGGGAGAGATCCGTCAGCCCAGTTTCCAGAAAAGGCAGCTCTATGATTTCAAACCCCGCCGGCTCCAGATAGGTTCTGGCCACCCTGCGGTAAAACGGGTGAATCAGCGATGACAGCGCCACCCGTCTGCGCCGGGTTTTTCGAATGGCCATCAAAAGCGCTTCGCTCAGGGCCGTTGCACCGTCATAGTGGGAAGCCGTGACCACGTCCACACCCATGAGTCTTGCAGCCAGGGTCTGGTATTCGTAAATGGCCTGAAGGGTCCCCTGGCTGATTTCCGGCTGATAGGGCGTATAGGCGGTCAGAAATTCGGACCGGCTTTTCAGGGACGATACGGTTGCCGGAATATGGTGATCATATCGGCCGGCGCCGATAAACATCTTGTACTCCGGAGAGACCGCCAGCGTGGCGGAAAGATTATCCATATGCCGGTTCAGCGCCCATTCGGTGAGCGCTTTGGGCAGATTCATGGCCCGCATGCCGCCGGCATTCTTCCGGAATACCGGAAAAAAGCGCCTCCAGACTGTCGGCGCCGATGACCTTCAACATGTGCTGAATCTGTTCCTGAGTATGGGGTAAAAACCGCATGGCGATTATCCTTTCAGCATGTCAAGGTATGCCTCCCGTGTCATGAGGGTTTTCAAAAAGCCCGGATCCGACGGCTTGATGTGAATCATCCACCCGGCGCCATACGGGTCGGCGTTCACCACTTCCGGTGCATCGGAAAGCGCCGCATTGACGGCGACCACTTCTCCGGCAATTGGCATAAACAGTTCGGACACGGCCTTGACCGATTCCACCGTGCCGAAGACCTCGCCGGTTTCAAAGCGGTCCTGAACCTGCGGCAATTCGACATAGACGACATCACCGAGCTGGTCCTGCGCATAGTCGCTGATGCCGGCGATCACGATATCCCCTTCCAGTCTTGCCCATTCATGGTCTTTGGTGTAGCGGACATTCTCCGGAAAATTGAGTTCACTGATGTCTTTCACGATTCACCTCCTGTTTGTTATGGTAAACTTGGCAGTTACCCCCCAGCCGGTTACCTGTATTCGGATTTCGCCTGAACAGAACACCAGGCAATTTATAATCCGACCTTCAGCCTTGCATTTTCAGCGAATGCACGCGTGTGGCGGCATCGCCAATTTCATATCCGGTTCAATGAAAGCGGGCCATCCGTTAACTTCTGGTTTGCGGCTTTCAGTTTTTCCTCCCCGGAGATGACCGCTACCCCTTTTCGGATACGCAGGGGATCCAGATATTGTTGCGAAACCCGTATTACGTCTTCACGGGTCAGGGACAGAAGGTCGTGTTTAAACCGGCGTCTCAAGTCATCTGAAAGCAATACGATTTTTCGGTAAAACGCCTTTTTTGCGGCCGGCCCCGGCGAATCCGGCTTGTCGATATCCGCACAGACCTGAAGGATGCCTTCCTTGACATCCTCTGCACTGTAGTCGCCCGATGCCATAAACGTCATCGCCCCGGAAAACGCCTTCAACGTGGATACTATGTGCGGGTCCCGATAGGATGCAAAACTGAACACCCCGTCTTCAGGCGAGTAAATGGACATGCCGCCGTACGCCCCGCCTTTTTCACGGATTTCCCGGTGCAGATAAAGCGATCGGCTCATTTTGCTGACCAGCATCAGGGCCGGCGAATCGGGATGGGACATGCGAACCGTTTCAAAAGACAAGGCCACAAAGGATACGGCAGAAGACGTGGACCAGCCTTCATGGGGAAGCCCTGCCCCGTCCGATTGCGTCAGGCTGTCAACTGCCTGACTGCCTTCAGGCAAGGCACGGTAAAGCGTTTCAGGCCAGTGGGAAGCATCCGAGAGCGGCCGGGTTTCACCAATCACGGCCAGCTTCAGGTTGTTTCTGGAAAACATCACCTTGCCGATGTCGGACAATTTTGCGGCAAGCGCGCCCAGGGATTGATCCGAAAGGTTCTGCGTCAGGTTTTGTATGGCTTTCAGCTGGTGAACCCCATGCCAGGTTTCGTTCAGGCTGCTGGAAGCTGAGAATCGTCTGGATGAAAGCGACATCGCCAGCCGGTGGCCGTTATGAACGATCATGGACTCCATGCCTGCCTGGTATTCCTGAATCAGCGTCTTTAGGCGGACAAGGTCAGAAAACCGGTGCTGGCTCAGGATTTCCTGAATGATTTCAAACAGGCGATCCACGTTTCGCACCAAGCATTTGCCGTTTAACGTTACCAGGGGAAGGCAGGCGCCGGCATCATCGAATCGGGTACGGCTGTGGGTTGAAAAGCCGATACCGCCGGTATAGCGATCGATCCGGCGGGTCAGTTCCGTATAATCGCGAAGCGCCGTGCCGATCCTGGGAAGGGCGTAGCAAAAAAAAGGAACCAGCGGCTGCATGTCCGCCGAAAGCCCGCGGGCTTCGCTTGCAGCCGCAACATAAACAATGCCCGATGTCGGCTGATCATAATACAGCGCAGGGGAATCCTTTTCGGCAGGAAGCTCGGTAATCACCCGGACATCTCTGGGGATATCCACAATTGCCAGCGTCGGCAGGCAGGAGACATCTTCCTGTGTTTCCTGGCGGACCTCAAGCGCCGAAGCATATTGCGCCAGCTTTGCCAGATCTGCGTCCGAAAGGGTGGCGGCAACCGCATCCAGTTCCGCAGCCACCCGCTGGTTTTCCTTTTCTTCGATATGGGAATCCGGCTCAAGCGTCAGGAGCACCCGATGCGGATTGTCCAGAAAATAGGTTTGAATGCATTTTTCCAGAAAAGGCTCTTTGGCATTGGCTGTCTTCAGCTTGTCCATGAGAGCGTCCAGTTCCAGGATTTCTTCGGGATCACCGCCATGAAGCCAGGTTCCGGCAAAAGCCATCAGAAGCTTCAGCCCGTAGGGATAAGGGGTGTTGGTCACTTCCTTGCGATGGAATTCAATCTGGTGGATGGCGGACTCGATCAGTTCCTTGTCAATGCCGTCTTTGACCAGTTTTTCCAGCGTATCAAAGATCAGGGTCTGAATCCGGGCCGCATTCGATACATTGATATCCTTTAACCCGCAGCAGAATAACGCATCCCGGCAGTCCGCATCGAATCCGGACCCATCGCTCAGGGAAGACCCCAGTCCGGAATCCATCAGGGCTTTTCGAAGGGGGGATGCAGCATTTCCCAGCAGAATCTCCCCGAGCAGGGTCAGGACCAGGACTTCATAGGAATGGGTGATGTCGCAGGTCAGCCATGCCACGCAGGCCTGGCTTTTCTGGGAAGGATCCTGATTTTTATCGAGGGCATAATAATAGGCGGCCTCCCGGGGCGCCTGCCATCTGGGCTGGGACGGCACCTCCGTACCCGGATCGATCCGCACAAACCGATTCAACACCTTGTCCTGAATAAACTGGAGATGATCTTTCAGCGGCAGATTGCCATAGGTATAGAAATATGCATTGCTGGGATGATAATGCCGGCTGTGAAAATGCTTCAGCTGATCCCAGGTCAGGCTGGGAATGACAGCGGGGTCTCCGCCGGAATTAAACCGGTAGGTGGTATCCGTGAACAGGGCATTCAGCAGGGATCTGGACATCACCTGATCCGGAGACGACATGGCCCCTTTCATTTCATTGTAAACCACCCCTTTATACACCAGCTTTACCGGGTCCCGGACTTCGATTTCCAGACGATGGCCTTCCTGCATGAAACTGAGCTCATCCAGATTCGGAAAAAATGCCGCATCCAGGTACACCCCCATCAGGTTGTAATAATCTTTCGGGGTTTGGGTGGAAAAGGGATACATGGTCCAGTCGGAAGCTGTAAAGGCATTCATGAACGTGCTCAGGCTGCGCTTCAGCATCGAGAAGAACGGGTCCCGTACCGGATAATTGACGGATCCGCAAAGCGCCGTATGCTCCAAGATATGGGCCACCCCGGTTGAATCCCGCGGAACGGTCTTAAAGGCCACGCCGAATGTATTTTCGGCATCGTCGTTCCGGATGTGGATGTGCCGGGCGCCGGTAGTAACATGCTCGAGTTCGTAAAACGTGCAGCGCAATTCTTTCAGCGCAACGACACGAAGAACATCGTATCCCAAAACCGTATCGCCGGCATGGAATAACTCTTCAACGGATTCCGTAATGCGTATCATCTCTGTTCCCTTTTGTGTAAAATAGTCTTAACTACTCAAGTATACAGAATTCAGGAGTCAGAATTCAGAATGGCCCGCATGAAAGCTTTAAGCAATTTGCCGACGTCTTCAATCAAGCAGGTTGCTTAAAACATCACTATAAGCAATATCATGGACAATCATCAAACAGCAGCTCGATTCGTCGAGGAACCCTTGGGCAATATTGAAAAAACGAATTTGCAAGATCCCTCATTCTGTCTTCTGAATTCTGACTCCTGAATACTTAAGCAGTTACAAATTGTCAGCCAATCATATCGAGTCGGATGCACGACAACTTCCATGCGTTGTTGTTCAACCCATACTGCCCCTTTTGAATAAAGTTTTCAATTGAAATATTCTGCTGGAATCTACAGAATGGCATTGCATGAAAACGGCATAATACGTTATATATAGCGGTCAATACACTCTGATCTCACATAAAGCGCCCTCATGCTGAAAAAACTGATCATCAACGATATGGGCCACGAAACGCGGGTGGCCCTGATTGAAAACGGCACCATAGTCGAGCTGTTCATCGAAAGACGGGATCTCTCGGACATTGCCGGCAATATTTATAAAGGCAGGGTCCAGCGCGTTCTTCCGGGAATGCAGGCCGCTTTTGTGGACATCGGCCTCAGCCAGGCCGCGTTCATTTATGTGGATGATGTCGTCGGATATCAGGATACCGAGATCGAACAGTTCATGATTCGCAGCCAGGACGAAGAAGAGCTTTCAGATGAAATCAATGCCGTGTTCATCGACAGGCCCGCCTCCCATAAGGACCTTCATATCGAGGATCTGATTACGGAAGGCCAGGAAATCCTGGTGCATGTGGCCAAATCTCCCATGGGCACCAAAGGTGCCCGGGTGACGACCTATATTTCTTTGCCGGGCCGTTTTCTGGTAATGATGCCGTATTCGAATCATATCGGCGTGTCCAGAAGGATTCTGGATGAGGCTGAGCGGACCCGGCTCAAAGAGATGGTGATGTCCTTGCGGGATGACGCCGTCGGCTACATTGTCCGGACAGCCAGTGAGGGCATTCAGCGGGAAAAGCTGGCGCCGGAAATGGTTTTTTTAAAGAATTTATGGGAAGCGATTCTGGCCAAATACAAAACAGCCCCCGCACCTTCACTGCTGCATAAAGAGCTGAATGTCAGCCTGCGGGCGGTACGGGATCTGCTGACCCACGAGGCGGATTCCCTTATCATCGATTCGCGTCCGGTGTATGAATCGGTTCTCTCCTTTCTGAATACCTTTATGCCGGGCCTGAAAGACTCGGTTGAACTCTATCAGGGCCAGGAACCCATTTTTGACGCCTACAATCTGGAAGGCGACATTTCAAGGGCCCTGAAGCGAAAGGTCTGGCTGAAATCCGGCGGTTATGTCGTCATCGAGCAGACCGAAGCACTGGTTGCCATTGACGTCAATACCGGCCGGTACGTGGGCAAACACAATCTTGAAGAGACCATTCTGAAAACCAACCTGGATGCCGTAAAGGAGATCGCCTATCAGATCAGGCTTCGGGATATCGGCGGCATCATCATCATCGATTTTATCGACATGGAAAAAAAATCCAATCAGGAAAAGGTTTATAATGCCCTGATCGAGGCGTTAAAAATCGACCGGAGCAAAACCCATGTCCTGCCCATCTCGGAGATGGGGCTGATTCAAATGACCCGCAAGCGGATACGAAAGCCGTTGAACCGGTTGCTGTGCGAGCCCTGTTTTTACTGCGAGGGCGAAGGGTATCTCATGTCCCGCAAGACCATCTGCCATAACATTTTCAGGGAAATCCTCAGCGAACACCGCATGCTGGACGGTATCAAGATCATGGTCAGGGTCAATCCGGAAATCGCGGAACTGCTTCACGGCGAAGAAAATCATCTGATCTGCCGCCTTGAAAAAATGATCGCCAAACAAATCGTCATCTACCCCAATCCGCAGTTTCACCTGGAAGAGTTCGATATTCTGGACGTCTATAAGGAATAGCGAAATATTGCGCTGACATCCTGAAAATGAAACGTCCCCGTCATTCCGGCGCATGCCGGAATGACGCTGTTTGTGTTTTTCATGTCCGGGAGCAATCCGTCTGATCATTAACGCTGCGAAGCCATCAAGGCTGGATCAGGCCTGGCCGCATCACGGATTCCAGATGGCGCCGACAGGCTTCCGCATCTGTTTTCCCTGCAGTGCCGGCCAGATGAATCATTTCCCCGAAAGCGAGCCGCACTTCGGCAAACGGTTTGGGCAGCATGAACCGGTCCCAGCTGTTGAAGAACCAGGCCCTGTTTGCTGAAATCGAAACGGGAACGATCACGGCCCGGGCAGTCAGGGCCAGGGTTATCGTCCCCGGTTTGACAATCCCGGCCGGCCCCCGGGGACCATCCACGATGTGTCCGGCCATCCGCGAGCGTCTGAGTTCGCGGATCATTTGTTTGAGCGCTTTCAACCCCCCTTTTGAGGATGAGCCGCGAATGGGTTTCCAGCCATAGCGCCCGACGATGCCGGCCCCGATATCACCGTCATTACTCTGGCTGATCATCAGCGGCGGGGAAAGTTCTCGAAATTTCCGGATATATGCAAGCGTGGGGAAAACCTGCTGATGCCAGCAGCAGAACAATACGGAGCCGCCATTTTGCATGTAATTCCGCCAGGGCACTTCGTTGACGGTCGTGATTCGAAACGTCCGGCAATAGGCCCGGAGGATTCCATAAAAAATATCCAGAAAAATATCCGATTTAATGATCCTGCTTGTATTGATCGCCAACGGCATCTCCTGTGCAAAACGACAAAGAATGATCAACCCGGCTCACCATTTCAGTCGAATCAAGGCGAAGATTCCTGTGAGAGAGTGCTTTCATTGCCGGGGTTCAGTATGAGCCTGTCTCCGGGACGGATGGGCTGATTCATGCCAAGATTGTTCCACATCAAGAGGGACTGTACCGGAATATTAAAGCGCTCGGCTATCTCGGAAAGCGAATCGCCTTTTTTCACCACATACACGTTTTCGGGTCCAGCGGATACCAGGGATGGCATCTGACCGGCAAGTCTTTCCTGAAAACCGGCAGCGGCCCCCCGGGGAACGGAAAGCGTCAAAACGCCTTTGGGAAGGGAATACCCCCGGATTTCCGGATTCAGGTCCCGAATGACCTTGTAACTTGTGCGGGCAGCCCGTGCAATGGAGAGCACCGGTGTTTTCTGGGACAAATTCAGTTGAACGCGGTCGCATTCCTCGGGCGGATACAGATCCTCCGGCATCAGTTTGAAACCGTATTTTCCCGGATTGGATAAAATCAGCTTAGCCGCAAGAATTCGAAAGACATACCGCTGGGTTTCCTGATAGAGGTATAGATCGTAAAAGTCGGCGGTATCCTGGAGAAGAATCTCTTTTTTGAGCCCCGCCTCGCCCATGTTATAGGCGGCGGCAGCCAGGGTCCAGGATCCGAAATCGCCATGGAGTTTATTCAGATAGGAAAGGGCCGAACGGGTGGAGGCAGCCATGTTCCGGCGCTCATCCAGCTCTTCCGAGATGGTCAGTCCATAGCGCTCGCCCGTATCCTTGATAAACTGCCAGTAGCCCATCGCTCCCTTGGGAGATCCGGCAAGTGCCCGCAGCGAGCTTTCCACCACGGGAATGTATTTGAGGTCATCCGGCAGGCCCTGTTCTTTTAATGCGGTTTGAATATAAGGCATATACCGGTTGGCCCGCTTGAGCCACATAATGGTCTGATCCCGGTCCCAGAGCATCAGAAGAAGTTCGCGCTCCAGTCGCTCCCTGGCATCCATACTGTTCAGCGGTGCAGGCTCCCCGCAAAAATCAAGCGGCTCCTTGACGCGAAGACTGGATACCAGAGACGGAATGCACTCCATATCCGGGATGTCGGTGGTTTGCGCATAACCGCATGACCCCGCACACAAAACGGATAACATTATCAATAACTGTATCATAATCCCCCATCACATGGTAAAATTATCGCAACTACTCAGGTATAGAGAATTCTGACTCCTGAATTCTGACTCCTGGATACTTGAGTAGTTACAAATATTATAGAGACAAGTCCTTCAAATAACCCGCTTGCCCCATGATTTCGCCATCACAATGAATAAAATCGAAAATGTAGACGCCGTTGAAATATCCAGATTTGAATCCCAGTCCCATGAATGGTGGGACCGGCAGGGCGATTTCAAACCCCTTCATGACATCAATCCGGTTCGCCTTCGGTATATCAATGAACGCGCCGCCCTTTGCGGGAAATCGGTTCTGGATATCGGCTGCGGCGGCGGCATCCTATCCGAAGCCATGGCGGCGCTTGGCGCGACCGTAACCGGAATCGACCGCGGAGAGGCGCCCCTTCAAGCCGCCCGTCATCATCTTCTGGAAAGCGGACTTCGGGTGACGTATCTGCAAACTACCGCGGAAACCATGGCAGCGACCAGCCCATCCTGCTTTGATGTCGTAACCTGCCTGGAAATGCTGGAGCATGTTCCCGATCCCCGTTCCGTCATCAGCGCCTGCAACGCCCTGGTCAAACCCGGAGGGGACGTGTTCTTTGCAACACTCAACCGAAATCCCAAATCCTTTTTGCTGGCAATTGCCGCAGCAGAATACCTGTTGCGGCTGATTCCCAGAGGCACCCACACCTATGGCCGGTTTATCAAACCCTCCGAAATGACGCGCTGGATGCGGCAGGCAGGCCTGATTCCGCAAAATATCATGGGCATGCACTACAATCCGCTGTTACGAACCTGTTCGCTGGGCGGAAACCGGGATATCAATTATCTCGTTCACGCAAAACGCCCCCTGGAATGAGAACTCACATCAGGCGCAACAGCTCCTGGGGCTGCTGGATCAGGGCTTTTGCGCCGGACTCAAGAAGCTCGTCCCGGGACCGGAACCCCCATAACGCACCGACCGGAAACATCCCGGCAGATACGGCGGTCTGCATGTCCGTGGCCGTGTCTCCCAGATAAAGCATGCGAACCGGATCCGCCCCCAGCAAGCCGGATATTTCCAGGGCGCCGGCCGGATCGGGTTTGCGGGGAACATCCTCCCTTAAGCCGAACACCGCATTGAACCGCCATTTGAAAAGCAGGTCCTGAACGCATTTTACCGTAAACAGATGAGATTTATTGGACAAAATGGCCATATCGATCCCCAGGGCCGTCAGCCTGTCCAGCATTTCTGAAATCCCGTCATACAGCCTGGTTTTGACTTTCCAGCTCTTGTCGTAATCCGCCATAAACGCCGTCAGGCAATCGCGATGTACATCGGTGCCTCTGGCGGATTCCGGCAATGCCCGTTCAATGAGAACGGCCGATCCATCCCCCACAAAATACCGATAGGCATCCATCGGATGCACCGGGAATCCGTGATCCGCCAGAACCCTGTTCACCGAATCCCCCAGATCCTCCAGGGTATCCAGAAGCGTGCCATCCAGGTCAAAGATAACTGCAGTAAATTTTTTCAAAACACCCGCCTTATAACATGCTCCGTTACACCAGTTTTCCAACAAGCAGTTCCAATTTCAACCCCCCGTGATAAACGGCATGAAACCGCCATTTCGGAGAAATGCCGCCAATAGCCGAGCGATCGGGAACCATCAGCGCAAATTTCCATCCCCGGTAATCGGTTGTCAACTTCCGCATCACGGCCTGAATCAGCAGCCTGCTTTCCCGGCGCGTTCCCATCCGTTTTCCATAGGGCGGGTTGATGACCACCAGACCCGGCTCAAGCATCAACTCTTCCGGGTTCAGGTCCAAAAAATCCTTTTCCAGGACTTGAATTTGATCCAGCGCAGCATGGGACGCCGCAAGTTCGACCAGAGCATCGCACGCTTCCGGAGCGGTGTCAAATGCGACCACAGTGGGAAGCGGCCCGGAGATAAACCGCATTTCCGCCGTTTTTCGAATATGACGCCACTGAGCGGGCCGGAACCCCGGCCACCCCAAGAATGCAAAGTCACGGTTCCACCCCGGCGGAATGTTCCGGGCCATCAACGCCCCCTCTACGGCAAAGGTCCCGGAGCCGCACATGGGATTGACCAGCGGTTCATCCCCCGAATATCCCGCCAGCATCAAAATGGCCGCTGCCAGGGTTTCCCGGACCGGCGCTGTTCCCGCAACCGTTTTAATGCCTCTTTTATAAAGCAAATCGCCGCTGCTGTCTATGGAAACGCTGAACCGGTCATCCACCCCGCGGATGAAAAGCCGCTGCTGCATGACAGGCAAGTCCCGAGGTTGCGGATCACCGGCAAACCGGGACAAGCGGTTTCGGACACTTTCTGCAAAAACAGCGGACACCGCATCTTTATGATACAATCGGCAATGGTGGGTGGCAACACGGATCTGCGGCACGGCATCAGTCGGCAGATAAAGCTCCCAGGGAATTTCCGCTGTTTTTTTTGAAAGCCCCGTAAAATGGGAAGCAGATAGGGTTTCGATTCTCATCAGAATCCGTGTGGCTGTCCGCAGATACAGGTTGGCCAGATACCCGTCAACCAATTTTCCGCTGAACTCGACGCCTCCGGGGACCTCGGCCGTATCAGCGGCAAAGGATGGCAGCCGCAGCATCTCCATCCGGCACAGGCTTTCCAGTCCCGGAGGCGTGATGGCAAAAAAATCGTGCGTTCGGCCCGAGACATTTCGTTTGATGCGTTTTTCAAGAGAAGACGTCAAAATTGCAGTCCCGTTGGCGGTATTGATTTTAATAAAGGCTTGCTTATATTATTAGGTTAAAAAATTCCGGCATCACTTCCGTGAGCGTCACGTGCCGGCTGATATTGGATCATAAAAAGCCTGACTCTTCAATTGGTTTCTTATGCGCACAGACGGTTTTCAGAACTTTCCCTTGACAATGCAGGGAGGTTTGATTAACAATTGTCATGAAGATTATCTATAACATTTATAATCAATTAGGCCGAAATTGCCGGCATGACCATGCCGAATTCGGCCTTTTGTACGTTTGCAACCTGTTTTCCGTTTCACAAGGAGAAAAACATGATTCATGTTGAGAACCTCACCCGGTATTATGATGATTTCTGTGCGGTAAACGGAATCCATCTGGACATTCAAAAAGGAGAAATCCTGGGTTTGCTGGGGCCCAACGGGGCCGGCAAAACCACGACCCTGAGGATGCTGACCGGATACATTCAGCCGACTGCCGGCCAGATCCGGGTCAAGGATTTAACCATTGGCCCGGATACACTTGAAATCAAAAAGCGGATCGGATACCTTCCGGAATCCGCCCCCCTCTACCATGACATGATTGTCTATGATTATCTGAATTATATCGCGGCTATCCGGGAAATCGAAAATGACCGGAAACTGTCCCGGATTTACGAACTGGCGCAATTATGCGGCCTGAACACGGTCATGCACAAGACCATCGGAGAGCTGTCCAAGGGGTTTAAGCAGCGCGTGGGCCTTGCGCATGCACTGATGAACGACCCGGAGATACTGGTTCTGGATGAACCCACATCGGGTCTGGATCCCAACCAGATCGTGGAAATCCGGGAAATCATCCGAAAGATCGGCCGGGAAAAAACCATTATCCTGTCCACCCACATCCTCAGTGAAGCCGAAGCCACCTGCGATCGAATCGCCATCATCCATCAGGGGAAAATCGTCGCCGACGGCAGCACCCAGGCCATCAAACAGTCGGCCGGCAAGGAGCGGATGATTTTTATTACGCTCGACAATGGGGATTTTGCAGCGGTTCAACAGCAATTGGGGGCTGTCAAGGGAATCGACCGGATCGAAAAAATAGCCGCATCCGATTCGAATTTACTCGAAATCCAGGTTACCGTCCGATCCGAGACGGATATCCGAAAAGACATATATCAGATCATCCGTCAGGCCGATTGGCTGCTTCTGGAATTCCGTCAGGAAACCCAGACGCTCGAACATATTTTCCGTGAACTTACCCTGGAGAACTAAACATGAGCCCCGTCATCCATATCTTCAAGAGAGAATTCAGCGCTTACATGGTATCGCCGGTTGCCTACATCGTCATTTCCGTGTTTTTGATCATCACCGGCTGGTTTTTCTTCACACCGTTTTTTCTGCAGAACCAGGCCAGTCTCCGCAATTTTTTCTCCCTGTTGCCCCTGGTTTTCGCCTTTGTCGTGCCGGCAATCACCATGCGCCTGCTTTCAGAGGAGTTCAGCGTCGGCTCTTACGAAACCCTGCTGACGCTTCCGGTAACATTCAATGATATCGTTCTGGGAAAATTTCTGGCGGCAACGGGTTTTACAGCCGTCATGCTGGCGCCGACCCTGCTGTACCCGATCACGGTTTCGGTTCTGGGCTCCCTGGACTGGGGACCGGTCCTGGGCGGGTATATTGGCGCATTGCTGCTGGGCGCCGCATTTTCAGCCATCGGTCTTCTGGCCTCATCCCTTACCCGGAACCAGATCATTGCCTTTATCGTGGGAATGGCCATCTGCTTCAGCCTGTGCCTGATCGACAAGATGCTCTTTTTTCTGCCCCAGTCTCTGCTGGGTTTCTTTGAATACCTGGGCGCGGATTTTCATTTTCAAAACATCGCCAAAGGCATTCTGGATACGCGGGATATCCTGTATTTCATCAGTGTCGGATTTATCGGACTCTACGGCGCCAATCTGGCCATACGGGAAAAATGTTAAGGAGCGGTATTATGAAAAAACAGACGAATCGGACACAGCGATCCGGAAAATACATCAAATTTATCGCCTATGCTGCGGCATTGATCCTTTTGAACATGGCCGGCATGACGCTTTTTGCGCGCATTGATCTGACCGGAAATCATATCTATTCACTTTCAAAAGCCAGCCGCGATGCGGTCAAAGCCCTTACCGAACCCTTGACCATTAACGTCTTTTTTACGCGGAATCTTCCGGCGCCATACAACAGCACCGAGCGGTATCTCCACGACCTTCTGGCCGAATATGCGGTATATGCCGGCAAAAATTTCAATTACCGCTTTTACGATGTCAGCCCGGATGACGGGGCGCCGCAGTCAGCCAAACTGGAGAACCAGAAGCTGGCGGAATCCTACGGCGTTCAGCCGGTTCAGATTCAGGCGGTTGAAAATGACGAGGTCAAATTTCAAAAAGCCTATATGGGACTGGTGCTGATTCACGGGGATCTGGTGGAGCGCATTCCGGCCATAACCAGCACCGACGGGCTTGAATATCAGATCACAACGGCGATCCAGAAACTCACCAACAAGGTCAGCGTGCTGCTGGGGCTCAAAGACAGTATCCAGGTGAAGCTCTACATGTCTTCATCGCTGGATGCGATCGCCCCTTACATGGGACTTAAAACCCTGCCCAAGCTCAATACGGATATCGCCTCCCTGGTGAAAAAACTGAATCATCAGCTGTACGGTAAACTGTCCTATACGTTCCTGGATCCCACCCTGGATCCGAAGCTGGAAGCTGATGTCGCGGCAAATCAGATCATGTCGATCAAATGGCCGGAGCTTTCCGACGGCAAAATTCCGGCCGGCCAGGGTGCTATCGGCCTGGTGGTTCAATACGGAGCCAAAACCGCCTCCATTCCGCTGCTGCAGGTCATTCAGATTCCCATCCTCGGCACCCAGTATCAGCTGGCGGAGATGAACGCCATAGAAGAGGCCATCAATCAGCAGGTGGAAACCCTCATCGGCATCAATGAAACCATCGGGTATCTTGCGGATCACGGCACGCCCAACCTCTATGGCTCTCCGATGGGCCGCGGCCAGCAGGGCGCCCCGGAAGACGTTGACACGTTTCGCGGCCTGGTTTCCAAGACCTATTCATTCAAGGACATTCAGCTCAAGGACCCGTCGATTTCAGACGGATTCAACTGCCTGATAATCGCCGGCCCCACAAAGCCTTTCAGCGATTATGATCTCTTCCAGATCGACCAGTATCTGATGAAGGGCAAAAACCTGGCCCTGTTTCTGGATGCCTTTAAGGAGGGCGGCTCTCAGCCAAACATGTTCAATGCCCAGGGCCCTCAAGAGGTTCCCCTGAATACCGGCCTGGAAAAACTTCTGGAGCATTACGGCATCAGCATCAAACCGGCGATGGTAATGGATGAGAACTGTTTCAAGCAGCAGGTGCCGCAGCAGTACGGCGGCGGCGAGCGGAACATCTATTTTGCGCCCCTGATCAAAAACGAGCAGATCAACAAGGATCTTCCCTTCATGGCACCGATCAAGGGGCTGGTCGCCTATAAAATGTCCCCCTTGATTGCGAACAGCGACAAACTTGCTCAAAACGGGGTCAAGGCCAATCTGCTGTTCTCATCCTCCCCGAAATCCTGGGAAATGAAAGCGCCGTTGAACCTCAATCCCCTGTTCATTCAGCCGCCGGCCGCAAATGAAAAAATGGCCGCCGCAACCCCTGGCCTATATCCTGGAAGGGGAATTCCCCAGTTATTTTGCGGGAAAACCCATCCCCGAAAAGCCGCAACCGGATAAATCTCAACAAAACCCGGATGAATCCGCTGAACTGGAAACTCCGGAGAAAAAACCGGCCCCGGAACACCTGCCGCTCCTGCTGACGCTCAAAATCCGCCGACCTTTCAAAAATCGAAGGCGGCGGCAAAGTGATCGCCAAGGGAAAACCCGGAAAGATTTTTCTGATGGCATCCTCTGAAATGCTGAAAGACAACATCCTGGATGAGGCCGGCCGCAGCCCCAATGCCGTCTTTATCCTGAATGTTCTGGATTATCTCAACAACCATCAGGACATTGCCATGATGCGCAGCAAGGAACAGCGATTCAATCCGCTGGCGGATCTTTCGCCGATGGCAAAAACCGGCATCAAGTCCCTGAATATTGCCGGGCTTCCGGTCCTGGTTGTCCTTGCGGGTCTGGTCGTATGGCTTCGCCGCAAATCCCGCAGACGGCAAATTCAACTGTTGTTTCAAAAGCAGGAAGGTTGATGATGAAACTTAAAAAAGAATATATTTTTATTGCCCTTGCCATTGTTTTGCTTGTCGGCTACCTGTCGGTCCGGAAAACCGACCGGACCGAATACCGGCTCCCGGCCATTGCCAAAGTTGCCGGCATCCGACATCACCCGGATCGAGATTGCCCGCCAGGAAGGAACGGTTGTTCTGGAGAAAAAGGATGCAAAATGGCGGATTCAGCCCCAGGACTATCCGGCCGATTCCGGCAAGGTGACCGCCATGCTGGACAATCTGGAAAAGCTGTCCCTGACCGCACTGGTATCCGAATCCAAATCTTATTCCCGTTACGATCTGGAGCCCGATAAAGCCATCCGCGTCAAGGCCTGGGCCGGAGAGGAACTCAAGCGCGACATTCAGATCGGAAAGCCCGCGCCCACGTTTCAGCATACGTTTGTCCGGGTCGGGGATGCACCGGAGGTGTATCATGCCCAGCAGAACCTGAAAACCGCCTTTGACCAGACCGCGGACAAGCTGCGGGACAAAACCGTTCTGGCATTCAACCTGGATGAGGTAACGGAAATCGCTATTACAAAGGAAGGCAAACAGACGATGATCCGAAAAAGCGAAACGGCCTCGCCGCCCGCGCGCCTGCTCCCGCGCGAGAGGGGAATCACCGCCTGCCGATGCGGCGGCAGCAAGCCCGTCCGAAGTCCAGTGGCTGACGGATCAGGGAAAACCCGCCGACCTGTCCAAAATAAACCGGCTGCTTTCCATGCTTTCCCATCTGTCCTGCGAATCCTATCCTGGACGGGAAAACCATAACCGATCTTTCCGATCCGATCATCAGCATCGCAATCAAGGGAAAAAAGACTCCACCCTGACCCTTTACGCCAAAACCGAACAGGATGCCAAGGAATATCCGGCATCATCCTCGGAAACCGCTTCCGTGTTTACCCTGCCGGACCGTCAAGCCGAGCTGCTTCTCGCGGATCCGCAGGCCCTGATCACCAATGCGGAAGCCCCGGAGAATAAAAGCTGAGAACGAGCAGGGTTAGCTTTTCCTTTCCCAGATACCGGAAAAGGAGAGGTTAACCCCTCTTGTTATTTCTTTCGCCGGAATTGCCGCCTCCTCCAAGGGAAAAACACGCCAGAGCGCTCATGCCCGGCACGCGTCCGGGAAGGATGTAATAGTCAAAAATCATTGCCCAGGAAATCAACTTGTGGAGCCATTTGCCGATTCCCTGCGGGGCATGCAGCGTTGTCTCTCTTTTTTTCGCAAGATGCGCCGCCGCCCAACAGACGGGATATGCCAGGTGGAAAAAGTAACCGGCCCAAATGCAGTCCGCACCCAGTGCAATGGAAGTGCTTTTCAGCATTTCAAGGCTGTATCGTCTGCAATGCCCATAGCATTCATCGTAATTCGACCACAATTCCTGACAGGCGGGAACGGTAATGATCACATGCGACAGATTGGGAAACCCATCGGATCAGACGCTTCAGAAAAGCGGCGGGATCCGGAAACATGTTCAATGACATCAAGCAGCAGTATCGTGTCATAGCGCATCCTCTCAGCAAGCGGGAGATCCCAGGCGTCGATTCCCACGCGAACATGGTCCCGGACAGAAAGCACGGGCTGTGCCTTTGCCAGTTCGACGCCGGTACAATCAATCCCTTTGTCCCGCAAATATTTGACGACAATGCCCCGTCCGCACCCAACATCCAGTACGACGGCACCGGTCCCCGCGAATTTTTTGACGACATTTGTGATAAATCCTGTTTCGCGCCAGATTCCACCAGTGGTTCTCGATGCCGTCCGGATAGGCCATGGTCAAATTGATCATCGGAAAATTCGGTCGCCATCTAATAAATCCACCCCAGAAATCCCAGGCAGACCGCATTGGCGACGATGGCAATCGCATAAAGGCTTGCCACGGCGATGATCTTGCTGCGGATCTGCTTCAGGTTGATGACCAGAATGATCGCCACGTAAAAGTGAAAATAGCCGAAGAAAAAAATCGGCCAGATACCCAGCGGCGACAGATTCCACCATGGATATTCCCAGACCAGCAGGCCGCCCATGTTCAGCAGGCATTCCACAAAAACGCAGAAAGCCGAGTATCCGATGGCCCAGAACCATTGATTCGGCATGCCGAGGATGGTTTCATGGCGGTCTTCCGAAAGGGTGTTGTAAAAAATGATGCCGGATATGGCGAACATGAACATGATCTCGATGTTCCATCCCACCATGGTCCGCAGGGCGGTTTCCCCCGGCGCGGTCCAGCAGGCGGACCGTTCCGTCAGATAAAGTACCCAGCCGTTCCAGGTTTCGTTGATAAAATCCATGCCGAAAAGGGTCAGGCCGGCAAAACAGCATCCCAGTTGCCGGTCTGGCGCGCTTTTTTCATCTCGGCGGTATAGATGTAAAAAACAATGGCCAGCAAGGGAATGACGTACCATTTCAGGGTCGTCAAATCCCTTAGACCTTCCAAAGCCTGCTGTGAAGCGGGTGTCATGCGTTTGCCTCCTTCATCAGGGTTGAAACAGTGTAATCGGTTTCGGACGATTTAATCCGTAAATCCTCTTTCCTGCATTACCGACGCTTTATAAAAAGCGCGCCATGCCCGTCTTCATTTGCCGCAACCCCAGTGTCCGGTAAAACCCCTCTTTTCCGGGAGATGCGTACAAAATGACATTACAGTGAGAGAGCCTGTCCAGAATGTGCTGGATGATGGTTGTTCCAACGCCTTTCTTCTGGAATTCGGGAACGACCGCGACATCGTAGACGGCTGCCTGATAAACGCCATCTGAAATCGCCCGGCCGAAACCGATCAATTGATCGCCTTGATAGACGAACACGGCGGTATGACTGTTTTCAAACGCCTTTCTGTGATAGTCCGGGTCGCCATAAGACATGCCGACGCGTTTGAGCGTTTCCGATATTACTTTCCAGTCTACTCCGGAACAATCAAACTTAATTTCTGTTTCCACCAAAAAACATTCTCCTTTTCAGGCAGTTCGAACCATATGCGTTTCACCTTGTCAGCCCATGGCAAGCCATTCATTGAAAATTAATGACGCATGGGTCGGTTCAACAGATCACACCGGTCCGCCGGAATTTCGAAAGCGGGAAGTTACACGAAAAACTGGGTCTTCTGCGTCACCGTCGATTTAATGGTATTCAGGGTATCCTGAAGCGCCGAGATGACATTTTCCCGGATATCCCCAGCCACCACGATATACATCACATCCTCTCCCACCTTAAGATCCATATCGCCATTGATGTGGACCAGGATTTCCACAATACCGGCCCGGTTTTTGTGCGCTTCCACAACCTGACGCAGTTTTTCCCGGTCAACGGCGATGCGAAGCCCGGATACCGGTTGTCCCTCCCGTGAGGTGGCGCGCACCACGCCATTATGGCAGAGGATCATCCCGACCTTGGGATAATCCGGATGCTGTTTGATTCTGTCAATCAACTCGGTTAGGCTCATGACAACTCCTTTTCCAAAGACGCCACGCGCATCAGGTCTTCGGGGGTATTGATATTGATGAACGAAACCAGATCGGGATCCGCTTTCCGCAATCTGGCTTCGGAAATTCGATTGATCCGGGATTTGTGAAATACCTGCTGGATCTTCAGCTTTTCCTGCCGGATATGCGTCGCGATGCTGTTCAGGCAGGATTTGGAATAGACCGCGCATAGCGGTTCTAAGCCCTTTGTCGGTTTCCGGCATGACCACATCCGCACCGGGCCTGGCCTGTGAAATCAGCAAGTGGACCAGTTCCTGTTTTAGAAACGGCGCATCGCAGGCACTGACAAAAGCATAGGGCCGGGAGGTGTAAAACAGCCCGGCGTGAATGCCGGTTAAAGAACTGCGGACCTGAAACAGGTCCGATACCATCAGCAGGTTCCAGTCCAGATACGCCTGAGGGGTATTGGTGACCAGAATGATTTCGCTGAAAACTTCTGAATACACCGCATGGATATGATCCAGAATCCGCTTGCCATTGACCTCGATCATGGCCTTGTCTCTGCCGTTAAACCGCGTGCTCATGCCGCCGGCAAGAATGACGCCCGAACACTTTTCACTGAATGGCTTCATGAATGACTGCCTGCTGAAAGTAAAGGAATTATGACTGATTTCAGTTTATGAATGATTTCCCCAAAAAACGCAAATGGTTCTCTCGGGTATCACCGGACCCGATCGATATCCTCCTGCCACCTCATAACTGCAAAAAGAGTAACGCCGCATATTGCCATTCCGGCTTTCCTGTAATAAAAAGGAAAGAAAAGAATAAAAATTGCCGGAACTGGACCCAAAAGCCACAAAACCGGAGTGCGGGGACTATCAAGGAGGAATTTCAATGAATTACGAAGAGATACTTTTTTCCGCGGAAGGACCTGTCGGATATCTGACATTGAACAATCCGTCAAAATTCAACGCCCTGTCCAAAAAAATGATCGGCGAAATGATCCATTTGCTGACGGCCTTATCGAGTGGATGAATCAATCAAGGTCATCGTCATCCGGGCCGCCGGAAAACATTTCTGCGCAGGACATGACCTGTCCGAGATGCGGGAACAGGGCATGAAGGAATACAAGTTTATTTTCGACCAGTGCACGCAGATGATGCAGCTGATTCACGCGATTCCCCAGCCGGTCATTGCCCAGGTTCAGGGGGTCGCCACAGCTGCCGGATGTCAGCTGGTGGCCTGGTGCGATCTGGCGGTGGCAGAAGAAGGCGCCAGGTTTGCAACTCCCGGGCGTCAAGATCGGCCTGTTCTGCACCACCCCCATGGTGGCGATCTCCCGGGCCATCGGACGCAAGGCTGCCATGGAAATGCTGCTGACCGGCCGGTTTTTTCCGGCATCCGAAGCCAAAGAATTGGGCCTGATCAACCGCGTCGTGCCGCTTGAAGATCTGCCCGGGGAAACCAAAAAACTGGCCGTGCAGATCGCAGAAGCCAGCCGCTTTGTCCTGGGTATCGGCAAACAGGGCTTTTACGCCCAGATCGATCAGCCGGACGACGCTGCCATGAATTACGCCAAACACACCATCACCATGAATCTGACAGCCGAAGACGCCCAGAACGGCATTGCAGCATTTATTGAAAAGAAAACGCCGGTGTGGAAAAACCGCTAAGTGATCCGGTCAACTCACAATACGCTCTCGAATTGGAACTTGGTCTGTTAAGATAAAAGGAGATGAATCCGATGGCTGATCACAACTGTAGAATTGTTCTTTCAGGGCAAAATACGACAACAATCCCAAATCGTTTTTGGGGCGGATATGGAGATGGCATGCCGGATGGTGTCCGGATGGAAGGCTATTGAAATCTCTTGCGGACCGAAAGAGATGAATAATTGAGAAGTACATCTGAAAAGATAATCGAGAAAGTCCTCGATCTATTGATGACACATTCTCTGTCATTCACCCTGATTTTAGCTAAAGGAGGTTTGTGAAAGCATTCAATATCTATCTGACAGGCGTCGGCGGACAGGGAATCGGCCTTCTGAGCGAAATATTGCTTCGGGCAGCCGACCATGCCGGTTTTCCGGTAAAAGGGGTGGATACGCACGGGCTTGCGCAGCGCGGCGGGATCGTGGTATCCCAGATCCGCATGGGAAGCGAGGTCCACTCTCCGTTGATCCGTCAGGGTAAAGCCGACCTGGTTGTGGCCCTGGAGCGGCACGAGGCATTCCGGGGAATCACCGCATATCTGAAAGACGGCGGCAACGCCATCTATTACGATGCGGTCTGGCAGCCCCTGCCGGTTCGTCTGAATCAGGCATCCGAAGTGGATAACGACACCATTCTGACCCATTGCCGCCAAAGAAACATTCAGGTAATCCGCGTGTTGAAACCCGGCCTTGCCGATGCCCGCATGCAGAACATGGCCGTTCTTGCCGGAATCCATCAGAATCGGTTGATTCCCGGCATCGTGCTGGACCACTACAAAACCGCCATGTCCGATCTCATGGAAGGCGCCATGCTGGAAAATAACATGGCATTAATGAATGAAATTCTCTCCTGAAAAGGAATTCGACATCATGGCTGCACCCGATCCATTCAAGATTGAAAATGAAGGCCCCATCGCCTGGCTGATTCTCAACCGACCGGACAAACGAAACAGCATGGGGATGGATTTTTTTTCGTCGCTTCAGACCCATTTTCTGGAGCTTGACCGGAATCCGGAAGTTCGGGTGGTGGTGATCCGCGCCGAAGGCAAAAGCTTTACCGCAGGGCTCGACCTGATGGAAGCAGGGGCTTTGATTGCCGACACGTCCGCCGCAGGCCGTGAAACGCTCAGGCAGACCATCGGCCGTCTGCAGGAAAGCATTTCATCCATTGAAAAATGCAGAAAGCCGGTTATCGCCGCCATCCACGGCCACTGCATCGGCGGCGGCATCGACTTGATCAGCGCCTGCGACATCCGCATCGCGGCAGCCGATACCACATTCAGCATCCGCGAGACCCGCATCGCCATTATTGCGGACCTGGGAACTCTTCAGCGCCTGCCGCACATTATCGGACAGGGCTGGTTCGGAGAGCTGGCCCTGACGGGCCGGGACTTTGCCGCGGAAGAAGCCCTGAAAATGGGATTGATCACCCGCATGTGCAACTCCCATCCGGAGCTGGTGGATGAGGCCCGCAGGCTGGCCCTGCAGATTGCCTCCCTTGCCCCGCTGACGGTTCAGGGCATAAAGGATGTGATGCTTTACAACCGGGATCACGGCGTGGATTCGGGGCTGCGGTATGTGGCCCAGAAAAACGCCGCCTGTCTGCCTTCCGATGACCTGATCGAGGCGGTCACCGCATTCATGGAAAAGCGGCCCCCGGCTTTCAAGGGAAATTGACGGCCGGCCGGAGATTTTCAAACGACTTTTGGAGGACTTATGCTGGAAAAAGGGGCACTGACCGGAATCACCGTACTGGATCTGTCAAGACTTCTGCCCGGACCCTTTGGTTCGATGATTCTGGCAGATCACGGCGCGCGGGTGATTTCCATCGAAGACAAGCGCTTTATCGCGGATGGCTTTTTTATTACCACCGTCAACCGGAACAAGGAACACATTTCCCTGGATTTAAAGACCGCCGAGGGAAAGGAAATTTTCTTCCGCCTGGTCAAAACAGCCGATGTCGTGATGGAGGGATTCCGGCCGGGAGTCGTTCAGCGCCTGGGGGTGGATTATGATACGGTCTGCAGGGTCAATCCGGGCATCATTTACTGTTCCATTACCGGCTATGGCCAGACAGGCCCCTGCGTAAACCGGGTCGGCCACGATGTCAATTATCTGAGCAATGCGGGAATCCTCGATCTGATCGGCCAGGCTGATGCCTCTCCGGCCATCCCCGGCGTTCAGATCGCAGACATCGCCGGCGGCGGCATGAACGCGGTTATCGGCATTCTTCTGGCTCTTTTTGCCAGAAATCAATCCGGCAAGGGCCAGTATATTGATATTTCCATGACGGACGGCATGCTGGGGTTTTTATCCATCCCGCTTTTTTTTCATCAGATGACCAGCAAGATTCCCACCCGATCGGATGCCATACTGTCTCACCGGTATGCCTGTTACAATACCTACGAAACAGCGGATGGCCGATTCCTCTCCATCGGCGCCGTTGAACACCGCTTCTGGAAAAAGCTCTGCGAGCACCTGGAATTGCCGGAATATATCGATCTGCAGTATGATGACAGCGTGCGGATGGAAATCATCGACACCCTGCGCGCTGTTTTCCGCCGGAAAACACTTGACCAGTGGAACAGCGATCTCGGAGACCTGGAAATTTGCTGGGGCAAGGTTCAAAATCTTGAAGATGTATTGAAAGACCCTCTGTTCAGGGAAAGGGAAATGGTCATTGACCTTGAAGGAAAAGACGGCAAATCAACGCCGGTATTTGGCGTTTCCGTCAAACTGAGCCGGACACCCGGCACGGTGCGCACCCCGGCCGTCGGATTCGGAGAAAGCACGGTTTCCATTTTGCGGGAAATCGGGTATGCTGAGAATGATATTGCCGCGTTTCAGAAAAACGGCATTGTATAAAATCCGGAGGCTTTTGATATGACCGTCGAAATGCAACTGCGAAACAGGCTGGAAGCCCGGCAGGGAGATATTACCCGGCTGAAGGTAGACGCCATCGTCAATGCCGCCAACACGTCGCTTCTCGGCGGCGGCGGGGTTGACGGCGCCATTCACCGTGCAGCCGGAAAAGAGCTTCTGGCCGAATGCCGGTCAATCGGCGGATGTCCGGTCGGCGAAGCCCGGATTACCCGGGGATACCTTCTGCCGGCCCGCTACGTCATTCACACGGTCGGTCCGGTTTACACGGGTACGGCTCAGGATGCGGTTCTGCTTTCCCGATGCTATAAAAACAGCCTGAAGCTGGCCGCGCAACACCACCTTGCAAGCATCGCTTTTCCGGCCATCAGCTGCGGCGCTTACGGGTATCCGATTGAAAAAGCCAGCAAGATTGCAGTGGATACCTGCCGCAAGGCCCTGGATGTCTGGCCGGTCATTCAACAAATCAGTTTCGTCCTGTTTTCCGACGCGGACCATGCCGTCTACCAACGCGCCCTGGCAGGCGGTATCGTATAAGGGAAGTCTTCATGGAACTGGGCATTCTGCAGACAGGGATATTGATTTTTTTGGCCAGGGTGTGTGATGTTTCGCTGGGAACCGTTCGAACCATCATCACGGTTCAGGGAAGATCCGTGCTGGCGTTTTTTCTGGGGCTGTTTGAAGTGCTCATCTGGATCACCATTGTCAGTACCGTTGTCCTGCAAATCAAGGAATCCCCGGTTCTGGCGCTTTTTTATGCATTCGGGTATGCCACCGGAAACGTGGTGGGAATCCTGGTAGAGCGCAAGCTGGCCTTCGGGCTTATGGTGCTGCGGATTATTACCACCGACACCGATCAGAAACTGGCGGAACGGCTGAGAAGCAAAGGACTGGCTGTAACCGTTTTTCCCGGCCAAGGGAGGGACGGAACCGTTGCCTTGCTTTATACGGCGGTCCGCCGCAAGGATCTGCCCTGGATTCTGTCCCTTGTCAAGGAAGAAGACCCCGGGGCCTTTTATATCACCGAACAGGCCAGAGATGTCAGCAAATCCCTCAAGCCCATTTCCACTACCTGCGATGCCGCCTGGATGCCATTGAGAAAGTGAACCCGAATGAAAATCGCATATTTTGACTGTTTTGCCGGCGCCAGCGGCGACATGATTCTGGGGGCGATGGTGGATGCCGGACTCGATCCGGATCTGCTGAACCGCGAACTGGCCAAACTTCATCTGGATCACTGGTCTCTCAGTTTCAAGCCGGCGCTCAAAAGAGGTATCGGCGGCTGCCAGGCAGTCGTTGATATCGATACCCATGCGCATCATTCGCACAGAGGCCTTCACGATATCCGCACCCTGATCGAGGCCAGCAGGCTTTCCGCGGACATCCGGGATAAAAGTATGGCGATCTTCACCCGGCTGGCCGGGGCTGAGGCCAGGGTTCACCGGACTACGGTCGAAGCGGTGCATTTTCATGAAGTCGGGGCCATCGATGCCATCATCGATGTGGTTGGAGCCGTTTCAGGGCTGTCGCTTCTGGGAATTGAAGCCGTCTATTGCTCCGCCCTTCATCTGGGTTCTGGGACCGTTACCTGCGCCCATGGCGTGTTGCCGGTACCGGCGCCGGCAACACTTGAGCTCGTCAAGGAAATCCCGGTCTACGCAACGGCCATTCAAGGAGAACTGCTGACCCCGACCGGAGCCGCCATCCTGACCACGCTGGCCAAGGGATTCGGCCCCCTGCCGGCGCTGACGGTTGAAACATCCGGTTACGGCGCCGGCATGTCGAATCCGGAAATCCCCAATCTGCTTCGGGTGCTCATCGGCAACGCCGCTTTGGATATGCATGACTGCGAGATGGATCAGGTCGCTGTCCTTGAAACCACTATCGATGACATGAACCCGCAGATATATGATTATGTGATGCAGCAGGCTTTCAGCCTGGGAGCCCTGGATATCTTTCTAAATCCCGTCCAGATGAAGAAAAACAGACCCGGCATTCTGCTGACCCTGATGTGCAGACCTGATGATCTTCAGCGATTTTCGCGCTTTCTGCTGCAAGAAACCACATCCATCGGACTGCGATGGCGTTTTGAAAACCGGATCAAAGCCAGACGGGAAATCCGGGAAATATCGACTTCCCTGGGAACTGTCCGGGTGAAAACAGCATGGATTCAGGATGACATCCTCCATCGGTCACCGGAATTCGAGGACTGCAAAAAAATTGCGTTAATGCGGAACATCCCGTTAAAAACAGTCATCGCTCAGGTTTGTCGAGAGATTTCCCCAAGCGATAAGATTGAACCCGGCAAGTCAGGCGGCACACATGAAACAGTTCTATTATAAACCCGCATTTCCACCAAGGCCTGTTTTTTACATCGGAGACGGCCTGATCCTGCTGGGACTTGCTGCAATCCTTTATTGCTTCATCCGGCTTGCCTTTGACTCCCCCTTGGTTGTCTCCGGACCCGAGATTTCCCTGTCCCCGGGGGCGCTTCCCTGGTATGCGCTGCTTTCGGTGGGCCGGATGGCAATCGCCTATTTCCTGTCACTGGTCTTCAGCCTGTTTTACGGATACGCCGCTGCACGAAATCCCGGCGCACGGAAAGTGATGCTTCCGTTTCTGGATGTGATGCAAAGCTTACCGATTCTTTCATTTCTACCCGTTGTACTGCTGAGCCTGAACGCCATTTTACCGGAACATTTTGCCACGGAGTTATCGGCTATCGTGCTGATTTTCACCTCCCAGGCATGGAACATCACCTTCAGCTATTACCAATCCCTGACCACCATTCCCAATGAACTCAAGGAAGCTTCCGCCATTTTCCGTTTTTCTTCCTGGCTTCGCTTCAAGGAACTGGAGCTTCCCTTTGCCGCTGTGGGCCTGATTTGGAACAGCATGATTAGCTGGTCCGGCGGATGGTTTTTCTTAATGGCGGCTGAAATTTTTCATGTCGGATCCCGTGATTTTCGTCTGCCGGGGCTGGGGTCATATTTAAAAACCGCAGCTGTCCAGGGGGATATCATGGCGGTTCTGGCAGGCACAGGGGTTCTGATTCTGGTGGTTGTTATTCTGGATCAGTTTATCTGGCGTCCGCTGCTGGCCTGGGCAGACAAATTCAAAATTGAAATGATAGAAGGCAATGAAGAATCTTCCTCCTGGTTTCTGGATATCCTTTACCGTTCGTGGCTGATGGACTTTTTCCAGCGCCGGATGGGCCCGCTGAATGAGAAGATGGATATTTACTTTCAGAGAAAAGACGAACGCCTCATCCTGCCGGTATCCCCCCCTGTCGGCAGACGGCCTGCCTGGCATTTTGCTCTGGCAATCATACTGCTGGCAGCAGTTCTTTACTGCGCCTTCATGGCTATTACCATGATGACGACCCTTGTGTTAACCGACTGGATAGATCTGGGAATTGGACTTCTGGCCACATTGGCCCGTGTTTTCTCCTCCCTTATTATTGCGATGCTTTGGACCATTCCAGTCGGGGTCGCCATCGGCACCAACCGTCAACTTTCTTTGCTTCTTCAACCCCTGGTTCAGATAGTTGCGGCCATACCGGCAACCGCACTCTTTCCCGTTTTGCTGCTGGCACTTTTGCGTGTTTACGGGGGCCTGAATATTGCCGCAATCGCCCTGATGCTGATGGGTACCCAGTGGTATCTGCTGTTCAATGTCATTGCAGGTGCCTCGGCCATTCCACAGGACCTGCGTTTTACAACCGATCTATTGGGGCTGTCCTTGCTGGACCGCTGGCGAACGTTGATCCTTCCGGGAATTTTTCCCTACATCATCACCGGATCGATTACAGCCAGTTGCGGCGCATGGAATGCCAGTGTCGTTGCAGAGTATGTGGAATTCGGCGGCAAGACTTATGCAACAACCGGCATCGGCGCAACGATAGCGCACGCAACAGATACGGGCAATTATGCACTCGTACTGGCCGGAACACTGGCCATGGTCTTCAGCGTAATTGTGATAAACCAGCTGTTCTGGCAGCGGCTTTACCGCCTGGCAGAGGAACGGTACTGTATGGAATGATGATTGAAAAAGCGATGGGGTGTTGATGGGATTTTGAATATCACCCGCTGCAACTGTCTGAAGTGAGGAAAAACGATGCCTGCAAAAATCGGAATCAAAACTGCCGAGACCCTGTTGAATCTTGAGAATGTCTGCAAGGGTTACGGAAGCGGGCCCAAACTGCTTCTGGCGGTAAAAGACATTACTCTGAACCTGAAAGCCGGTGAATTTGTATCGCTCCTGGGGCCGTCGGGTTGCGGCAAATCGACACTGCTTCGAATCGTTACCGGTTTGAACACCGCCACATCGGGAACCGTACAATACCGGGGACAGGAACTGAAAGGCATTAATCCCCATGCAACCATCGTATTCCAGACATTTGCGCTCTATCCCTGGTTGACGGTTGAAGAAAATGTTGAAATTGCGCTGAAAGCCCGTGGCATTTCCGCATCGGTCCGGCAGGAAAAGGCCCGGAAACTGATTGATACCATCGGTCTGGACGGATTTGAATCGGCCTATCCCCGGGAGCTTTCCAGCGGCATGCGCCAGAAGGTCGGATTTGCCAGAGCTTTGGCGGTTGAACCGGAACTGCTGTGCCTGGACGAGCCGTTTTCCGCACTCGACATTCTCTCCGCCGAATCACTGCGCGGAGAGTTGATGGAACTCTGGCTGAACAAATCCATCCCCACCCAGGCGATTCTGATGGTCACCCACAATATTGAAGAGGCGGTTCTGATGGCCGACCGGATCGTGGTCATGGGAAAAGATCCGGGCAGAATCGTATCCGAAATCCAGGTATCCCTTCGCCACCCGCGGCACCGAAAGGATGCCTCGTTTCAGAACATCGTCGATAGTGTCTATGCAGCGGTTGCCGGTCAGACCCGCCCGGAAATCGAGTCCCTGGGTACGGCCCCGGGTCAGCCGGGCGCAACCCGGCGACTCCCCAGAGCCCTGTTGAATCAGCTGGCCGGCCTTGTTGAAAAACTCTCTGATGAAGGCGGCAGAGCGGATCTCTACCGGATCGCCGGGGAGCTCTCCCTGGAACTGGATGACTTGTTGCCCATTGTCGAAGCCGGAGACCTGCTGGGATTTCTTTCGGTAAAGGAAGGCGATTTGCTTCTGGCGCTGCTGGGGCAGACGTATGCCGAAGCCAGCATTCTTGCCAGAAAGGAAATGCTGGCGGGCCGGGTGCTGAGGATGCCGGTAATTGCCTGGATTTATGAATCCCTGCGAAGGGATGAACACCACAGGCTGGAATGGGAGTATTTTCTGGACAAACTTCAGGCCGATTTCGGGAACCGGGCCGAAGATCAGCTCGATATCGCCATCAGCTGGGGACGTCATGCGGAACTATTCGCCTATGACGACGACACCGGAGAATTGTATCTGGAATAAAAAAATCAGATGCCGTTGATTCGGCTTAACGGAAGACAGATGACAATTACCATCCAAAACTCCTTGAACAAGCCGGTCATCTTTGCTACATAGATAGTTTGTGTAAAAGATGCCAGAAGGAGAAAAAAATGATTCGCGTGGGTATCGTTGGGGCCACAGGATATGCCGGTGCTGAACTGGTCCGGCTGCTGGCCGGCCATCCGGCCGTCGAATTAACGCTGCTGACTTCCCGCCAGTATGCGGGAACGCGCTTTGATGCGGTATTTCCGTCCATGGCCGGCAGTGTCGATCTGGTCTGCAGTGACTATTCCCTTGATGCGGTCTGCGATCAGACCGACATCATTTTCATGGCGCTTCCGCATCAGCTTCCCATGTCGTTTATTCCGCCGCTGTTGAAGAACGGCAAACGGGTGATCGATCTTTCGGCGGATTTCCGGTTCCGCGATGTGGCCGTGTACGAGCAGTATTACCAGCCGCATCAGGCCGCGCAACTCATTGACGAATCGGTTTACGGCCTTAGCGAGATCTACGCGGAGCGGATCAAAACGGCGCGTCTCATAGGAAATCCGGGCTGTTACCCCACCAGCGTTCTGCTGCCGCTGATTCCGCTATTAAAAAACGGACTGATCACGCCGAACGGGATAATCGCCGATTCCAAATCCGGTGTCAGCGGCGCAGGCCGCTCCCTTTCCCTGACCGCTCACTACTGTGAAGTCCAGGAATCCTTTAAAGCCTATAAAGTCGGCAATCACCGACACAACCCGGAAATGGACGAGGTATTGAGCATCGAATCCGAAAAACCGGTTTCGATCACCTTTGTTCCCCACCTGGTTCCCTTGAGCCGGGGAATGCTGACCACCCTTTATGCCACCCCGGAAAAATCCGTCAGTTCCGATGCCATCCGCAGACTGCCTGGCGTCTTTTTACAGCGGACGCTATTTTATCCGGTTATGTCCCGACAACAAGCTGCCGGACACCCGCAATGTCCGCGGCACCAATTTTTGTGATATCGGCTTTAAGCTGGATGTTTCCCGGAACCGTCTTGTTCTGATTTCTGCGATCGACAATCTGGTAAAGGGCGCTGCCGGGCAGGCCGTTCAAAACATGAATCTCATGCTGGGACTCGATGAAACAACCGGGCTCCGGCAGGTTCCGTACCCGATATAATTGATGGGAAAGGTTGACAAGGTTGCGTAGAATCAATTGATACAGGAAGTACCCACATTTACCCAAAAAAGGAGATCCAACATGACAGCAAAGTTAATCCTGGGCACTGAAATTCGCGAACAAATCCTGGAGGAAATCACGGCCGAAGTAAAGGCAATCAAGGAAAAACACGGCGTGGTACCGGGACTGGTGACCATCCTGATCGGCGCCAATCCGGCATCGATGTCCTACGTCACTTTAAAGATTCAAACCGCTCATCGGGTCGGTTTCAACGAAGTCCAGGATTCCCAGCCGGTGGATATTTCGGAAGCGGATCTTCTGGCGCTCATCGACAAATACAACAAGGACGATTCCATCAACGGCATCCTGGTGCAACTGCCGCTTCCCAAGCATATCAATGAAAAGAAAGTGCTGAACGCCATCGATCCGGACAAGGACGTCGACGGGTTTCATCCGGTGAACGTGGGACGTCTGATGATCGGCGGCTCTGAAGTCAAATTCCCGCCCTGCACCCCGGCCGGAATCCAGGAAATGATTATTCGGGCAGGCGTTGAAACCAAAGGCGCCGAAGTTGTGGTGGTCGGCCGCTCCAACATCGTCGGCAAACCCATTGCCAACATGATGCTTCAAAAAGGCGTCGGCGCCAATTCTACGGTAACGATTGTTCACACCGGCACCAAGAACATGGATGCCCACTGCAAACGGGCGGACATACTGATCGTGGCTGCCGGCGTTCCCGGCCTGGTCAAACCCGAATGGATCAAACCCGGCGCCTGCGTGATCGATGTCGGCGTCAACCGGGTCGGCGAGAAAGTCAGCGAAAAGACCGGCAAAAAAATTGCCATCCTTAAAGGAGACGTGGATTTTGATGCTGCCAAGGAAATCGCAGGATCCATCACGCCCGTACCCGGCGGCGTGGGCCCCATGACCATCACCATGCTGATGAAAAACACCCTCAAATCCCTGAAATTCAAACTGGGAATTGCATAGTCCTTCGTCAGCGCGTTACCATCATGAATCCGCGGACGGCCTGTCGAGCTTCAATCCCGGCAGGCCGTCCGCGGCATTTTTTCTGCGGATCATCCCAATTCGTAGAGATCCGGTCTTCTGTCTGCCAGAACCGTCATGGCCGCGCGGATTTCTTTGACCCGATCCATGTTGACCGTGGCGGTCAGCAGCATTTCATCGGTTTCTCCGGCTTCGATCACAGTCCTGCCCCAGGGATCGATGATCACGGAATCACCAAAATAGGTGACGACCCCGTCCGGCCCGAAGTCCTCGCTGCCGACCTGATTGATTCCGGCAATGAACATCTGGTTTTCAATGGCGCGGGCCCGCACCAGAATCTTCCAGTGATCAAGCCGTGGATAGGGAAACGCCATGGGACAAAACACGATTTCCACTCCCTTCAGCGCATAGGTGCGAAACAGCTCCGGAAAGCGGATATCATAGCAGATCGCCAGTCCCACCCGCCCCCATGGGGTATCCACAACCGTCACATGGTCTCCCGGAGCCATGTGTGCATCCTCGTGAAGCAGACTGAACAAATGGGTTTTACGATAGATCCCTGCCTGCTCGCCATTTGCGTTGAACAGAAATGAGGTGTTGGAAACTTTTCCCGCATCGTTCAGCGCCAGCATGGACCCATTGATCCAAATTCCATATGTTTTTGCCATCTTTGCAACGCGATCGACAATTTTATCGTGTTCAGCGGCCATCCGGTCATTGTTCCGCCAGTTGAATCCCGTGGTCCACATCTCCGGAAAACAGATGACGTCGCTGCCCCGTCGCGATGCCTCGACAATCCAGGCCTCGGCTTTTCGAAGATTCGCTTCGGGCTCGGAGACGGCCACCCGCATCTGGGCGATGGACAGGGTAAGATTCATTTTATTTCTCCCAGGCCAGAAATCGCCTTGTGTTTGACCGGCCCGCCCAGGATCTTTTGAACATCTTGCAGATACTGCCCGGATGCATTCAGATAAAAGGCCAGTCCGGCAGAAAAATTTTTCCCGATAATGCCGTCGATAAAGAGCATGCTGATTTCACGCTCTCTTTTCAGGATGTGCAAAGAGCCCAGAAGGATCTGGCGCTCCTCATCGGAAAGGGTTTTGGCCAGCATGATCAGCGCGGTGCGGCCCCGTGGCTGATAATTCCAGAAAAAAAGCAGATCCAGGGCATGGATGATCATGACCAGCTCCAGATCCTTGGCATCCCCGGACAGGCTTTTGTCCATGGCGCTGAGCGTTTCCATGACCTTCTTGTCCGGAAAGAGCAGTTCAAGACTGGTATAGGCCTCCAGAAGCCGGGTCAGCTTTTCCCGATAGTCGCGCAGCCGAAGATGGATATTCCGGTACCGGTCCGCGGCGCCTTCAATCACGCCGGCGACAAAATCCGAGGCTGCCTTGGAGATGACCGCCGCCCATTTCTGCAGAACCGCATCAATTTCGGGAACCCCGGCAGCCGACAGCAGGCCGGCAATCACGCCATTAAATATAATGGCAATGGGAATGGAGAGCATACTACGGAAAAAATTACCGGCAATGACGGTCTTGGGAAACCCGCGGAATGCGTTGTGACAGGAGAGGTAAATGCCGTTTGCGACCGCCATGATCGCATACAGCTCCGCAGAGTGGGTATGGGTCGTGATTCCCAGGGATTTATCCAGGATCAGGCTTTTTACCACCCAGTCGAGCAGCGGAACGGAAAAACCGGTATAGAGCAGTGAATCGCCGATCCGCTCCCAGCTGATGTAATCTTTCCAGCCCAACAGCGGCGAACTGCGCAGCCCGCCGCCGCCGAGAATGGACTGAAGAATGTTGCGCACGCCGGTGATGCCGAACCAGATGAATGCGCCGCCGAATTTCAGCACCCACCAGTCATAGCGAAGGGAAAAGGCCAGAAATGCAGGGATAAATCCGATCGTCATCTTGATGATGATTTTGGCCAGGGTATTTAAATATGGCCAGGACAGTCGCAGCGCTTCCTGTTTCACCGGCGGGGGGCACAGATAAAGCGCGTTTCCGGCATCTTCATGAATTCCGCCCAGTGTAACGATATTGCCCGGAGACTCCATGCGGGTGGTGTGCTCCAGCCCTATCCAGTCCTTGCGGTGTTCATAAGCCAGCCAGCCGAGGCCCGGAATCGATCCGGCCCAGTCGAAAAAGCGATTGAGCAGCGGCGAGACACCTTGTCGCGGAATATAGGTTACGCGGCGGTAAGCGGTCATCCGGAAAGGAATGATCATGCGCTCCGAACCTGGGTGATAAATTTCCCTGACCGCCCGGCCGGGCAGGGTTTCCATGACCGCAAGGCCCATACCATGCATGCGCGGCGACATTCCGGTTGAATCGCTGCCGATCCTCGATTTCAGGGGCGTTTTTTTGTACATCAGGCGCAATGTATTAATATCGTGAAGAATCCCTTCCAATTTCTCCAGGCGGTCCGCCTTGTCCTGACAGGACGACGCAGCTGTCTGATCCATGATTTCACGGATGATGCGCTTTAGCGTAATGACATTGCCTTCGTTGATCGCAACCTGCAGACGGCTGATCTCGGGAACACGGCTGGTCTTGCCGCCCGTGTAGTCCTTGAGGTTGAATGTCTCCAGCCGCGTGATCAGCCCATCGCAATCATAGATCAGCTCCAGCACGTCCGCGGGATGCAGGTCCGTCAGATTCAAGGTGATGCGGTACGCCGTGCGCAGTTGCACCAGACGATGGAGCAGTTCGCGGGGTGACAGCCTGAGCAGGGGAGGAACATCCGGCCCGTCCTGAACATCCTGCGGATCAGCCAGTTCCGGATTCCGGGCCGGACTCAGAAACCGCTCCAGAATGGTGTCAAAATCCAGGCAATTCATTTCCGCCACACGCGTATCGTTTATGCGTTGCTCTTGCGGGCTTGCCGAATCACACTGAAAGCGCAGTTCGGCAACTTTTTTCTCCATTTCCGGAAGGATCTGCGCATGTATGAATTTGGCCAGATGAAGCAGGGAGGTCTGGCCGGGTTTGACGAATGTCAGAAAAGCCGATGGATCAATGGGTTTCAGGGAAATGCCGTAAGTCTCATTGATCACCGGCAGATGCCGCCGGTTGAATGCCTCCAGAACCTGCAGGACCTGCTCCTGGCGGTATTCTGAAATCTGGCGGCCTTCTTCCATCAGGGTCCGGACCGGCGCCTCCGTCAAAAAGCAGAGAAAGGCCTGGGTATCGATAAACCCTCTGGGGACCCAGATCAATTGCACGTATCGGCCGCGAAAGCGGGCGGCATATTCGATGCCGATGCGCATCGTAATTCCCATGATTTCGGCCGCCTCCAGAAGTTCAGCGGCAAAAGGCGCTTGAATATAATTATAGTACACCACGCGCAGCCTGCGAATCCCTTTGATCCAGGCATCCATGATCAGGTGCGTGGCGGACTTTCGGCCCTTGGTGTTCACATCGTGAACATGGTCGTCAAAGGCCAGATGATTCCATTCTTCGGGCAGTTCCAGAAGATGATAGCGCTGAAGCTGCTTTCGCACGATGCGGGGTTTGCCCGTGGCTGTGATTCTGAAATCATGGGCCAGTTGGAGCTGCCGGTTGTAGTCTCCCTGGGTTCGCACCAGTTCCTTCATGATCTGAAGCAGGGCACGGGCCGTATTTCTGGGCATGGCGCCGTCCGAGGCGTTGAGCACTTCGTCGCGCAATGCACGCAGTGCGCTGATGCGCTCGTCCTGTTTACCTGCATCCAGGGACTCGAGCAAATGAATGACGGCATAGGCAATGCGCAACCCCCTGGATTCGGCCAGTTTCTTAATGCCGTGCGGGTGGAAGTGGGGGTAAAACTTGCGTTTATTATATTCCTGGCGTTTATCCCGGTTCAGCACGTCATTGACGATGGCCAACAAACCATGGTCACGTTTGTCAAACATGATGCCGGACAATTTGCGCATGATCAATTTTTTGCCCCTATGCGTCAATACACCTCAGGCAGTCCTGAGGAAATCGGAATGTGCCTTTTCCCACCAGGCTGACTTCAACCAGGGCGTCGGAATCATTGATGGCGGTATCCGGATCGGTAATAATGCCGTGAGTTCCGACATAAGCATCCATAAAACTTTCCCATCCATCATCCGTTGACTTTTTATAAATCTCAACTTTTTGTCCTTTACGAAACCCCATTTTTCCCCTCCCTTATAACCCACCTGTTTTCTTGGCACAACAACACATGTTGCAGCCTTTCCCCCCTTGGAAACGGGGAAGGTACCGCCGATTTCTCACCTCGATTTCAATCATACTGACGCAGCCGGGTCGCCAGATATCTTGCCATCGTCTTCCGGGCACAGGTGTAACACTGCGTTCTTGAGCCGGCAACCTGTATGACGGCCTGATGTTTGTGTTGAATATACGATAGGTATCCGGCAGTCCCCATGACCGCGCCGCAGCTATCGCAATGGACTAATTTCTGGCGGTTCAGAATCGTCCCGCACAGCGACAGCACCCTTTCTCCATTGATATCTTCCATTCTCATGGCGCCGGTAGGACAGTTGGCGGCGCAGGCGCCGCACAACACGCATCGCGTTTCGGTAATGGTAAAATCGGTTGGGCCGGGCCGGTCAAAATCAAGATACCCCATTTTCAGGGCATCGACCTTTATCTTGTCCCGGCAGATTTCCTCGCAACGCCCGCATCGGGTGCAGATATCACAGCGAAGGCACCGGGCGGCCTCTTGCCGAACCCTTTTTTCCGGATAACCGGTTTCGACCTGCTGAAATGTTTTTCGCCTTCGCTCAATGGGCAGCAGGGTCATGGCGGGTCGTTTCAATTCCATTTTGACCTTGGCCGGTATGTCTATCCAGTCTATTCTGCCCCTTCGAACCGGAACCGGCGGCGTTCTTGGCTGCGGAATCTCCGACAGATACCGGTCAATGGCATCTGCCGCGCGTTTGCCGCCGCCGATGGCCTCAATCACGGTCGCCGGCCCTGAAACCGCGTCTCCGGCCGCAAATACGCCGGGAACCGATGTTTTCATGTTGACCGTGCTGGCGAACAGAGTATTTCTGCGGGTCCATTTGAGCCTGGGAATCGATGACAGGCAGTCCTGATCCACCTGCTGTCCGATTGCGGAAATCACCGCATCGGTTTCAATCTCATACTCGCTGTCTTCAATCGGAACCGGAACTTTGCGGCTGCTGCCTTTCTGAACGATCATTTCCGCACGAACACAGCGAATCGCAGTTACCCGTCCATTGCTACCAAGGCCGGTTCCGATTACGGCAACCGGAATGGTCAAAAATGAAATCCTGACCCCTTCTTCTTCGGCCTGCTCGACTTCCTCGACATCGGCAGGCATTGATGAGCGGTCTCTGCGGTATGCCAGAATCACTTCCTTGCAGCCCAGGCGCAGGCAGGTTCTGGCTGCGTCAATGGCCACATTCCCGCCGCCGACGATCACGACCCTCTCACCCGGAAGCTCCCAGTCTCCCAATGCCACGCGCCGGAGCAAATCTATGGCCTGAATGACCTGGGGATAATCCGTTTCACCGGGAATATTGAGATTAAACGATTTATGGGCGCCAATCGCAAAAAAGAAAGCTTCAAATCCTTCGGCTTGTAAAGAATCCAGCGTGACGTCTTTTCCAAAGCTGGTGTTAAACCGGAAATCCACCCCAAGCTCTTCGAGCATGGACACTTCCAGATCAATGACCCGGCACGGAAGCCTGTATCTGGGAATGCCCAGCAGCAGCATTCCCCCGGCCGTCGGCAGCGCTTCGATAACCCTGACCCCGTATCCCTTCAGACTCAGGTAATACGCGGCACTCATGCCGGCAGGCCCCGCACCGACGATACAGACTTTCTGGCCTCTATCCGGTTCTTTAGGCGGATTGACATATCGGCCTTCCCGCATCGACTTCTCCGCGGAAAATGCCTTTAAATATTTAATGGAAATCGACTCGTCGATTCTTGCCCGCACACACATGAGTTCACAGGGCCGGGTACAGACCAGCCCGCAAACCCAGGGAAAAGGGTTGTCTTTTCGGATCACTTCGATGGCTTCGGCATCCCGTCCCATACCAATCAGGGTGACATAGGTCGGAATGTCCATACCGGCAGGGCAGGCCATCTGGCAGGGAGCCGGCACAATTTTGACGCATTCGCCCATTGCGCAGTTGCCCGTTTGAACATGGCTGACAAACACCTCATTATATTCGGACAGCATCTGTCCCACGAATTTCCCGGTTTTTTTACTGATGTCATCGGGGCCTTCCGCGATGATTTTCAGCGCAAACGATTCGATGGATTGAAGATGCTCTGCGCCCGCCCTACCCCACGCCACGTCCTGTATCAATTCCAGAATTTTTTTTGCCCTTCTCCGGCTTTTGGGATCGATCAGGGTTCCGGTATCCAGAATCCGCTCCAGTTCAGCCATTACGGCATTCACCGGACAGCGTTCCGGCGGAATGGCTTCTTCTTTCTCATCTTCACCTGAAGGCATCAGGGCAGCAGTCGGTTTTTTCCGCAATCCCGGCAACATGGGTTCTGTCGTACCAAATTCCAGGCAATGCGAGGTGCACACCGTCACACAGGCAGGTTTCTGCCCCCGATCGATCCGGTCCATGCAGAAATCGCACTTTATGGCCTGGCGTTTTTCCGGATCCCATTGTACCGATCCCCAGGGACAGGCGGCTATACAGTTTTTACAACCAATGCACAGCAGCGGGTCCACATAAACAATTCCATCCTTGGGGCGCTTTTTCATGGCGCCTGCCGGGCAGACCGCCACACACCAGGGCGATTCGCAATGGAAGCAGGACATCAATACATGGGATACCCTGGGCAAACCGTCGATGACCGTGGGGCCGTCTGGGACGATCTGGCAGAGGTTCGAGCCGGATGGAAGGGATTTGTTGCTTTCACACTGGATTTCGCAGCTATGGCAGCCAATACATTTTTTTCTATCCTGAAACAAGTAGTAGTTGCTCATAATCTTTCTCCCCATCGAAACGGGCGTTAGGAAACGAAGACGCGCACAGGACGCTTTACCCTGGCCGATCTTTGAGATTATGGTCAAGCTGGCTATCCCACGCTATCCATATTTCAAAACAAACCTTAATATCAGCTTAACGTAGGATTCCAATTTTATCAAGCACGATGACTGGGGGTTTTCGCCAACCGCTATGTTTCCTACCATTGCGGATTGTCCCGATGCATCTCGATATGTTCGCTGATTTCCCTGAGAACAAAATATCGGGTCAGCGCCCTTGCAAGTTCGGAATCGGTGGGCGCTTCGCCGGTTATCTCCGCAACATGCCGCCGTATTGCGTCAATGGCAGAGGCAACCGGATTCTCACTTGCCGCATGTATCATAAAGACTCCTTTTGCCTGTTTTCAAAGCCAATCCGATACAGTGTCATAATCAAGCCCCCGAAAAGCGCGATTCCCCCGCTGGTCATGAACAGGGCGCGAGAGCCGATGGTTTCGTAAAGATATCCGCTCAGAAAAAATCCCGCCATCAGCCCCAAACCGTAGCTGACCGCGTTGTTGACAGCCTGTCCGAGGGTTTTGGATGCTTCGGAAGACAGGGCATCCACGTAAAGGATGCTGGCCATGTGAAAGGCCCCGTATGTGAATGCATGCAGCACCTGGGTGATCAGAATCAGGGGGCCGCTGTCGATAACGGCAAGCAGGTACCAGCGCAAGGCCGCTATACTGAAAGAAAAGACCATGACGGTTTCCAGGGCAAACCGCTTGAATAGCCGCTCGGAATGGATCATCACGATGATTTCGGCAGCCGATGCCACGGCCCATGAAATGCCGATAAATGTTTTTCCGAAACCCAGTTTCTCCAGATGAATCGAGAAAAATCCATAATAGGCACCGTGGCTGAGCAGCATCAAAAACGCACAGACTCAAAAAAATGACGCTCTTGCGGCTCATCAAACTCCCGGCGCCCCCGGAAAGCCCCTGGCGCTTGGCGGTTCGAACCGGCGGCACTCCCGCTGAAACCGCGGATTGGATGAGCCCACCGGCCAGAATCAGCGGCAGAATAATGCTGACCGGATAAGCGTCGATCACACGGCCGACCAGAATAACAACGCAGATAAAGGCAATGGAACCCCATGCACGGGTCTGGCCGTATCGCTGTTTCTCCTTGCCCAGCACCCCCATGGTGAAAGCTTCCAGAAAGGAGATGATGGGAGAGAAAAAAATCCCGTACCCCAGGGTGATCATCACCAGCCACTCAAAGCGGACAGTAAGCAGATAAAGGGACCAGATAATCGCACTGGCGATGTTGCAGGAAACATAAATAGACTTTCTGGCCTGAAACCGGTCCGCCAGAAGGCCCCATAATACCGGAAACAGCACCAGCAGCACAGAGCGCAGGGCAGACAGCACGCCGATCTGAAACCCGCTGAGCTTGATGTGGTAAAGATAGAGGTTAAAATACGGCAGATAAACGCCCATCACCCCGAAATACAGAAAATACTGGGCGCGAATCAAGAACTTCAGCCTGCCGGCAGGTTCACCGGGAATCATCCCCCCAGAACTGGTGGCGGCATTCATTTCCGTCGATATTTTCTCAGCCGGAAAATCTCCCATGAATAAGACTCTTATCACACCCTGCATCCGGTTTTCCAGTTGTTTTGTTTTTCGGATCTTTTAAGGCTGGGGCATTCAGGTCAGCCTGAACTGACTTGAACAAGAAGAATAGCGGGGTCTTACTGCCTGAAAAAAACAATATCCAGCCTCATTCAAATAGTCTTGTAAATATTATACCCGCTTGAAATATATGTATCGTATTGGAAACAGGTGGGTTTTATCGATCATGTTAAAATGGTTGAGTAGAATCTTTCCCATTGAACACCCCCTCGCGGAAAATAAATCCACGCTTATGAAAGTGTCCGTAAATTGGCTACCTCATCAACGGCCAGAGGCGGGGGAAACCTGTCTTCTGGCAAAGATGCTGCCTTCTTTGTGCAAAAAAAGACAACGCATATACAATTTTTGCCGTCACCATGCTTTGGATCCGGAAGATGGGCACACATCGATTCAATCGGATATCCTGCAATTCAGGGGATCATGTTTGAGAAAGACGCTCTCAGATGCTTGCTGGGTATCAATAATCCGCTGACAAGCCAGAAAGACACCGTGTAGATACATTTGACATGCTCATGGTTGGCACATTAATTGCTTTTATTTTTTATGAATAAGTGGACTCTGTAGCAAGTAAATTTGCTGCACAGGTTTTGGGTATCGGCCGCTCTGGGAGGCGATGGAACGCTTCTCACACGGTATCATCAGAATATATCGGGGCACGAAACGGCAAAACCGTCGAAAGGCGGTGACGCAAAGCCACTGGTCTAAAGCCGAAAGGCCATGACAGCAGGGTTGCCGAATGCAGCAGGTTGGCGCCTTCGGGGATTATCCGCCCGAAGGCGTTTTTTTTGGGCCCCAGCCACGGCGCGCAGCGCCGATTTAATTATTTCTATCGGCCTAAAAAAGGAGATATTTTATGGGTAAAAAGACGTCGATGATAAAAGTGTGGACCGGCGTTCTGGCGGTTGTCATGATTCTGGGGTTTGGAATTGCCGGAACCATCTATGGCAAGGATGAGCGATGACCCGCAAATGACCGGATTGCCGGAATTCACGCCCGAGGAGCTGCAATATCAGAATATGCATCATCTCCGGGTAAAAAATGTCAAGTTGAACGATTTGGGTCTGACCCGGGTGAATGGGGCCAGAAAAGCAAAAGGGCTTAACAAACTCAGCGAAGCAGATGCCGATGTTGTGGAAATCGGAAAAGAAATTGAAGGCACTGTCGGCGCGGCCCCTGCGCCGGATGATGCTGCCGCGCAATCCCCGGGAGTCATTCCGGCGGCCGTGGACAACAGCACCCTGAAATATTTTCCGCCCATTCGCTCTCAAGGGTCATTCGGTTCCTGCGGCGTTTACAGCGGCACCTATTACGCAATGACCTATATGAATGCCTTGCCAATGATCTGGATGCCAAAAACGGCGGCGACGCCTATCGTCTCAGCCCCAAATGGACCTATAACATGGTCAACGGCGGGGATTACACAAATGGAAGCTGGTACTACTGGGCCTATGAAATCGGTCAGAAACACGGCTGCGCCACATTTGCGGAATTCCCGTATAACGGATCGACCAGCGATCCCGGCAAATTACAGGGCATGGTGCATGGATCCAACGGTGTGGAGAAATGCCATTAGCCGCCGGTTTGACCAGTTCGGCTATGTGGATGGAACCAACACGGACAATGGCATCGCGCAGGTCAAACAGTTGCTGATAAACGGCTATATCCTGAATATTCCGACTTATATCAGTTCCTGGCAGTGGAAAACCATCGGCAATGACCCGGCCACAACCGCCGATGATGCTTTTGCAGGTAAAAACTGCGCCTACTGGGTGAACGGCACCAGCGGGTATCATGCCATGACCGTGGTTGGCTATAACGATGACATCTGGGTTGACATTAATGGAAACGGCGCTGTCGATCCGGGCGAAAAGGGCGCTTTCAGAATCGCCAATTCATGGGGTACCGGATGGGGCGAGGGCGGCTTTGCCTGGATGGCCTATGATGCGTTAAAGAATCCGTCCGCGGTTTCCGGCGGGCCAAGCACCGGTCGCGTGACCGGCTGGTCTCCGTCCCGGGCCCACTGGGTCACCGCACGGCCTTCAGTATCAGCCCACCCTGATCGCCGAGTTTACACTGCATCACCAGCTTCGCAATCAGCTTCGCATGTCCCTGGGAATTTCCGATCATACGCGGACAACGCCGTCCACCACCTGGCCGTCCGTCATGATCAACAATGCCAAGTATAACAGCGGACCGTATGCATTTGACGGGTCAACCACGGCGGTCGATGGGTACGTTTGTACTGGATTTTACCGATATTGCGCCTGCCGGCTCCGGTTCCGATTACCGCTACTACGTCGGCATGTATGACAGCGCATCCGGAAATCCGGCGGAATTGTTATCCTTTCAACTCATTGATGTATTAAACGGGGACTTTGAAACCGTCAGTTCGAATGTTCCGAAAGTCGCCGACGCCTCTCAGGCGTATGCGTATGCGGACTATTATTATAATAATGGAAATCTTCCGCCTGTGGCGGTTGCATCGGCTTCTCCAGCGTCCGGCCCGGCCCCTCTGGAGGTAAGCTTTGACGGTTCCGGTTCTTCTGATCCGGATGGCACCATTGCCTCATACAATTGGGATTTCGGGGACGGGACATCCCAGACCGGCGCAATCCTGATGTCTCTCATACTTATACAAGTGCGGGAACTTTTACCGCCACGTTGACGGTCACGGATAACATGGGCGCCACGGATCAGGACACGGTCAGCATCACCGTGTCGCCGGATCCCAGTAAAGTCGTCTACGTTTCAGATATTGCCATGTCAAAAAGCCCGGTCAAAGGCGGCAATACGGCAACGGCGGTGGTCACCATAAAAGATGGATCGGGAAATTTGATGTCCGGAGCTACCGTGACGGGAAATTGGACCGGCGTGGTTACGGGTACGGCTTCTTTGAAAACCGATGCTTATGGAAAAGCGACCTTTGTTTCAAAGAAAACAATCAAAAAAGGCATTGCCATATTTACGGTGACAGGTGTCAGCCTGCCCGGATATACGTATAATTCCGGCTTGAATATTGAAACAAGCGCTTCCGTGACATTGCCTTAACATTTACATGAAACCGATATATTCCGTCATTCCGGGTTAAATACGGAATGACGGGTGTATTTTCACGGTAAAGTAGACCGGGACAAAAAGCAGTACTTCGGTTGGCACAACAGGCTCATACGGCACGGTGGTGCTGACTTCATCCAAAGCAGCCAAGGGAACGGTTTCCTTCACGGCGTTGGTGACGGCGGTGTCCCTTGAACAGCTATACTTACGTATGTCTCCCACAATAAACAATAAGACAATAAGGGGACGGATTTTTTATCGGTTGCCTCGGCCTACCCTGTCCTCTGAACTCCAACCGCCTTTCGATTTTATACTCAATCTTTTCCACGAAACGCGGGCTACCGGTTAACTGGCCGCGCTGGAGTGACTGCCGGATCTGTCCCCATATTCTCCGCATCACTTTATAAATTCGAATTGATGATTAAATATTAATTATAAGGTATGTGATGCCCGATCATTGCGGGATAAGGCCTGCAATTAGGTTATGGGGATCCCGTGGCTGCGATGGGCTGAATGCACCGAAATGATGCAGCATCAGGCAAATTCATCGCCCTATTACGGCGATCATATCAGCGGATCGGATATAAAGCGGGGGTGGTTTTTACCTTTCCCCGTGAAAGCATAAAGGAGGCTACCATGGAAGATACCATTTTTTTCAGCCAGGAAGAGCTCCGCTGTGAGGAAAGATGCACATATGAATGGGTCGATTGCGTTGAAACCGAGAATGGTTCCACAATCTGCAAGACCCGCGAGCGAAACTGTTTCGAGGACTGTTCGCTGTGACAGACGATCAAAAACAGGAGGTATTGAAATGATGAAAAAAATATCCATAAAAGCGCGTCGCTGTTGTTCCACGGAAAAACAGCAGCTGGTATCGGAGCTCCGGGCATGTGATTATTGCTCGGACAATTATAAAGATCATCATGACTGTTATCGGCGCGTTGCAAAAGAGAGTGGAAGGAATGCCGCCAATTGCTTGATTGCATAGCATGGGTAAATCGATAATTCGGTTTTTACCATTTCCGTAATGCGTCCCACCATCACCGACAGTCATTCGCCATAGCCCGGGAAAACCGGGCTATGGCCTTTCGGTAAAATAATGTGCCAGAAAGTAATATCATGTCCAGAATTGCACATCACAGTAACCCGTTTAATTATAAGAGTCTTTGACGGTAAATAGTCCAAAAGTGACTATTTGTATCCCGGCATTCCCTCCAGTGATCCATCCAAGACGTAGGCATCCATTCTAAGTATTCTTCATTAATTCAGTATGTTTTATCGGTTTTCATCTTTTGGATCATCTGGCATTCTCTTTGCTCTTATCCGATGTCAGGGCAGTTGGGGAAGCGTTTGGTGAAATCGGACCATTTTTTGTAATAATTATTCAAGCAAAAGAGGCGGGTGGCTGAGAAACTTCAAGTTTATAAATGTGAGATTTGCGGCAATATTGTTGAAGTCCTTCATGGCGGCGACGGCGAACTTGTGTGCTGCGGTCAGCCCATGAAACTGATTGTTGAAAGCAACGTGGATGCCGCAACAGTTACGGCAAGAGAATATTGTAACATACATGGGCTGTGGAAAGCATAACGGATAGGTTGGCAAATTAAACGCTGAAAAAAATAAGTGAAAATTTGGTCCATCAACTTTCACCAGTAATCTCAACCCAATTTTTGAGGAGGCGTAACATGTCACAGCAAAAGAATGTAAACGGAATCAATGTCGACCAGTTGTTCAGCACGATAGAGCAGGTTAAGGCAAATCCGGAAATTGCCCGGTTTCAATTTCGAGCAAAGAACACATGGATCGAAGGCACACACAACCGTGCTACTGTCAAGGATTTCTATGGTGCTCTCAAAGAGGACGACTCACGGGACTCTCTGGTTTTTGAGATAGATGAACCGCCGGTTCTCTGTGGTCGAAATCTGGGGGCGAACCCAGTGGAGTATCTTCTCGTTGCCCTGTCAGGTTGTCTGACGACGAGCCTTATCGCACACGCAGCCGCCCGGGGGATCGAAATAAAGAAAGTGGAATCCAGGTACGATGGCGACCTGGATCTTCAAGGCTTTCTGGGAATATCAGAGGAGGTTTATTATGGAAAACATCAATCGTATTCTTGTCGTCAGCAGAATGGTCACATCCAGTATTACTGCCGTTAATTACGGTGTGTCCCTGGCCAAAAAGCACGGGGCATCGCTGTCCGTCATCCATGTGATCAACAACCCCTTCTCGCTTCAGGGTTGGAATCTCCCACTGCCGGATCTGGGGAAAGACTATCAGAGACTACTCAAGAAAAAGAGAGAGGAACTGGACGCAATCATCGGAACTGAAATCCGGAACGGCATGCATATCGAAGTGCTCATGCCAGAGGGTGATCCGACGGAAGAAATCCTGAAGACGGTAAAGGAAAAGAATATCGATCTTCTCGTCATGGTTGCACATGAGGAAGGCCACCTGGAACATTTTCTGTTCGGCAGAAGCAACCAGAAACTACTCATGAAGATGCCCTGCTCGATCCTCCTCGTCAAGAAGGAGCCGGAGGCGTGTATCGACAAGCCCTTTTGCAACTGATCCTTCTGTCCTCAGTCAGATGCCTGTGTCTGTCGGATAGTTGATGTGGCGCCGGAGCGCGGCGATGAATGGCGCAAGCCGCTTGCTTGGGAAGCCAGCAAGGGTCTCTTTGAGCTGCTTTTCCCGAACCGGCCTGCGGAAGGATTTCCCATCGGTTATGTGACAGACGGCGTTCACATGCCGAGCTGGGACTCTGCTGCCGCAGATGATTAATGACCTGAGCCCGTGGAAAAATCGCTGGCCGGGAACGACGGAGACTCCGGGGGATGATACCGGCGGCGTTTCGGACGCAATCCTTATGAGATATATCTTTACTCAACTCGTATAACAATGATGATCGTGGATGGACAAATGAAGAGTAGACTCTGTTTCACGTTTGTCGGATTGTCATTCCTGTGCGCCGCTGTCTTTTCCGGAGGCTGTTGCAAATTGATCCTGCTCGATCCAAAAGGACCGGTCGGCGATTCTGAACGATTCGTCATCATTGTGTCATTTGCCCTTATGCTGATCGTCGTAATTCCGGTTGTTGTCATGGCATTGTGGTTTCCCTGGAAATACCGGGCCACCAATACCAAGGCGGTTTATTCACCGAAATGGAGCCGTTCCGTTAAGATCGAATGGGTCATCTGGCTGATCCCCGCCGCCATTGTTACAAGCCTCTCGATTCTGGTCTGGAACACCACCTACCACTTGGACCCCTATAAACCTATTGATTCAGCCGTCAAGCCCGTCACCATCGAAGCAGTATCCCTGGATTGGAAATGGCTGTTTATCTACCCGGATCAGAATATCGCCGTCGTCAACGAGCTCGTTTTTCCCGCCAACGTTCCGCTGAACTTCAAGATCACATCGGGCACGGTAATGACGTCCTTTTTCATCCCGCAGCTGGGCAGCCAGATTTATGCCATGGCGGGCATGCAGACCCGGTTGCATCTCATGGCCGATGAGCCTGGTGAATACACCGGCCAAAATCAGCAATTCAGCGGCCGGGGCTTCGCCGATATGAACTTCAAGGCCACCGCCACGTCTCGGGAACAATTCGAAGCATGGATCCAACAAGTCAAGCAATCACAGGACAAACTCGATCTGATTAGATTTAAGGAACTCGAAAAGCCGAGCGTCCGCGATCCGGTGATGTACTACGCTTCGGTAATGCCCGACCTGTTCGACCATATTCTGCATAAATACAATAAATCCATGGGTATGAAGTCCGGCGTCAGGAACATGCATTCCAGCTCGACACAACTGAAAATCGGTGCTTAAAAGGAAAGTTGACATGTTCGGAAAAGTTAGCCTTTCAGCAGTGCCTTACCACAACCCGATCATCATGGGTGCCGTGAGTGGTTCGATTCTGATGGCATTGACGATTCTTGCTCTGATCACGTACTACCAGAAGTGGACATATCTTTGGAAAGAATGGCTGACCAGCCTCGACCATAAAAAAATCGGCGTCATGTATATTGTTCTTGCGCTGGTCATGCTGCTGCGCGGATTCTCCGATGCCGTCATGATGCGATCTCAGCAGGCCCTTGCCGCGGGCATGTCTTACGGTTATCTGCCGCCGGAGCACTTCAACCAGATATTCACCGCGCACGGAACGATCATGATCATCTTTGCAGCCATGCCGTTTGTGGTCGGGTTGATGAACATCGTCATCCCCCTGCAGATCGGTGCGCGGGATGTGCGTTTCCCTTTCTGAATTCGGCCAGCCTGTGGTTGACCGCAGCCGCAGCCATGCTTGTCATGGTATCGCTGGGGGTGGGCGAGTTTTCCAAAGCCGGCTGGTCCGGATATGCGCCCCTGACGGAACTGCAATACAGCCCCGGCACAGGCGTGGATTATTGGTTATGGGCAATGCAGGTCGCAGGCATTGGATCGCTGATAACCAGCATCAACTTTCTCGTTACGATCTTGAGAATGCGTGCGCCCGGGATGACGCTGATGCGGATGCCGATTTTCGTCTGGACGGCATGATCACCGGGGCATTGGTCTTCGTGCTCTGGGCTTTGCCTTGATATGGTAAATCTGGTGGCTGGCCGTGCTCACCGTTGTTTACCTGATGGGGGTGCTTTAAATGGGTGAAAGGCATATCGATAGCAGCGGCGCGAGTCGGGGAAGTTTCAGGTCCTATGGCGTCGGCTTCATTCTTTCGGTTGTTTTAACCGCCATCGCATTCGGATTGGTGACCACCGGCACATTGTCCCGCACGGTCCTGCTGTGTGGCATCTTTAGCACCGCCGTTGCACAGATCCTGGTGCACCTGCACTGTTTCCTGCACCTGGATACCTGCTCAAAGGTGCGCTGGAACGTGATAGCCATCGTGGTCACCGTGTTGATATTTTAATCCTTTATGTCGGGGGGACGCTCTGGATCATGTCCAATCTGGATTATCGCATGATGTGACTATGACTGAAATGATCAATAAATTTATCAGCGTTACCAAGCCTGGTTTGGTCTTCGGCAACCTGATCACCGCGACAGGCGGCTATTTTCTTGCCGCCAGGGGTGTGTTGATTTTTCCTTGCTGCTGTCGACCATTATCGGCATATCCCTGGTTGTCGCCTCCGGTTAAATTTTCCGAAGGGAATGGAAATGAAAAAAATTCTGATTTACAGCCCAATGGTGACATCAATTTGCAGACAACACGTTTACGGAAATCAGTTGAATCGCTCTTTCGCGTAAACAGTATTTTCAGTCATGTATAAATATGCCATAAAGGAATACCCTGTCAAAAATGACATGTCGGTCTGGTTTGCGATGCAGTCACGATGCAAAGAAATATAAACGGAACTTGGACAAAGATAAGGGAGCTTTTAGCTGTAACACAGAACGCATATTTTGGGTTGAGGGCGAATGGATACTGGACACTTATATTTGAGGATTCGCCCGAACTGCTTCGGGAGGTTAAAGAAAGTATCCTCGATGCCGGCGCCTTCGGAGATACGAAGCATCGCAAGACAGCGCAGCTGGCCGATTCCATCGAGAAAGCGGACGGCTTTGCCCAGGTATTCCCCGAACACAAATTCGACATTATCGCTGTCCTACAGCAGCGCGGCCACATCGTCGGCATGACGGGTGACGGGGTAAACGACGCTCCTGCGCTGAAAAAGGCCGATTGCGGCATTGCCGAGACGCTGCGCGTTCTCTTGTTCATGACCGTCGCGATCCTAGTCTTTTAATTTCTACCCGATGACCGCCGTGATGAATCGAGATGCTGGCGCTGCTGAACGACGGGGCGATCCTGTCCATTGCGTATGACAACGTCCATTACCAGGACAAGCCAGAAGCATGGAACATGCGCATGGTGCTGGGAGTTGCCATGACGCTGGGAGTCATAGGACCCGTGGCCGCGTTTGGCCTGTTTTATATTGGTGAACGCTTCTATCACCTGGACAGATCGCACATTCAGACCCTGATGTCACTGGGAATGCAAAAATGTACCAAAAATGGGAATCGAAAATGTACCACCCATAAGCTGAACGTCATGGTAAAATCCTTCGGACAAGGAGGGATCAGCCATGAAAACATGGGAGGTTCAAATGGACATATTTGCATTAAGGCGGCAAGGGTTTTCGTTTCGGGCAATTGCTCACAAACTGGGCATTCATCGTGAAACTGTAAAAAAGTATTTACAGGAAAACCGTCCTCCTGCTGAACAGCACAGAAGAAATCATAAGGAATCGATTCTGGCGCCTTTTCAGCAAACGATTGAAGATTATCCTGCACCAGGACAATTACAGGTCTACTTGGTTATATAATCAGATACTGAAAATGGGCTACTCAGGCGGATATGATACGGTAAAGAACTTTGCACGCAGCATCAAAAGCAGGCTGCAGCGTCAGGCGTATATCCGTTTTGAAACCATCCCCGGATTTCAGGCCCAGGTGGATTGGGCCGATTTTCAGGTTATTCAGTCATCAGCTCTGGTTCTCACTTTTTATTTATTCATCATGGTTCTTGGTTTCAGTCGAGCGATATACGCCGAGCTTTTAACAAGCTGCACGATGCAGGCTTTCATGGATGCCCACATGCGGGCCTTCCAGTATCTTGGGGGCGTTCCGATGGAGATCCTTTATGATAACATGAAGCATGTGGTAATTGACCGCAGACAGGGAAAGGCGAATTTCAACATCGAATTTTCCCATTTTGCGCCACCACTATGCGTTCAAGCCCCTGGCAAGTCCGCCATATAGCCCTTGGGTTAAAGGAAAAGTAGAACGCCCTGTGGACTATATCCGCGAAAGTTTCTGGCGTGGATATCCCTTCCAAAGCCTGGAGGCTGCAAACAGCGATTTGCTGGATTGGCTGAATCAGACAGCCAACTGTCGCATCCACGGCACTTATCACCAGGCCGTAAATACCAGATGGGAGAAGGAGCGGCCCAGTCTAAGACCCTGTCCTGATTTTGGGCTATGATACCTCCATCAAAGTATACCGCAAGGTTTACAAAGACTGCATGATCTCCTACAACGCCAGCCACTACCAATTGCCTGCCGATGTGGTTGGGCAAAAAGTGCTGCTTAAGGTTAAAGATGGCAGCATCCGGTTTTACGATGATCAGCGTCTGCTGGCTACATACGATGAAGCTCCCTGCAAAGGCAGCTGGGTTATGAATTCTTCTTTTACAGAGCAGTTACTGAAAAACCGAAAAGAGCGCAAAGCAAATCCATATATTAAAGTCAAAGCCCGGGCCACCCGTGGACTGGTGGACGGCAGTTTGTTTTCCCAGGTAGCCAGCCGGCCGCTTTCTTTCTATGACCAGTTTGCCCAGGGAGGTGCATCATGGAGCAACTGATCTGTGATCGACTCCGGGACAATTTAAACCGGCTTAAACTCAACCAGGCCGCCAGCATGCTCGATAACATTCTGCAACAAGCCGAAGTGGATCAGAGCTCCTATATGGCCTTTCTGGATCATCTCCTTGAGGAAGAAGTCGCTGCCAAGGATAAGCGCCGGGTCCAGACAGCCATGAAGACTGCGGGGCTGCCGTCAGCCAAAACCATTGATTCCTATGATTTCAGTTTCCATCCCAACCTGAATCAAAAGGACGTCATGTCCCTGTTTGACCTTGAATTTATCAGCAAGCATGACAATGTGATCTTTCTGGGCCCTCCCGGAGTGGGGAAAACCCACCTGGCCATCTCCCTTGCGATCAAGGCATGCGCGCATGGTTTCAAGGTGTATTTCACCACCATGGACAAGCTGATGCAAAAGCTAAAAGAGCCTCAATCCCGGCATAAGGCTTATCAGACTTCGGCGCTGGTGGTCGTCGATGAAGTCGGTTATCTTCCGATCGACAGCCAGGAGGCGTATCTGTTTTTCCAGTTTATTACCTGGCGTTATGAACGCGGCTCAATTGTCATTACATCAAACAAAAGTTTCAGCGAATGGCAGGAACTCTTTGGCGATCCGGTAATCGCCTCCGCCATGCTGGATCGCCTGCTGCATCATTGCAGAGTGATCAATATCCAAGGCCATAGTTACCGGCTTCGTAACCATGGCATTTACATGAACGAAAGAAATATCAACCAGGCATAGTCAGGAGCCGGGCGGTTGTTTGTCGGGGGGATTTTTTATGGATCCCCCCGACAAACACCGCCTTCATCTGTCCGTCACAAACGGTCGGGTGGTACACTTTTCAATTCCCGAAAATGGTACAGTTTTAATTCCCATTGACATCAACACCTTCTCCAAAAACTACTTCGTCTGTTCGTATATCCCAGGTATCTTTTGATTCTCTCGGGCCGGCAATATTTAATATCTGGATCTGGTTTTCGTCAAGCCAGTCGATAACGTCTGATGCCTGGTAAGCCTGGTCAAGTTGCACGATCATCAGTGGTTTGTTAAGCTCCAAGGTTATTCTGGCGGTCAATGCCGTACCACTGACCATGGGACCGATGTTGATTATCAAAGTACCGTCTGATTCGAGAACATTCCGTTTCGTTCGTTCTTTGTAATCTTTCGATCCGGTCTCTGTCATTGGATATTTATCTGGAACTTGTCCATCTTCGGCCAATCTGCCTTTCGGAACGTATCCGCCGATCAGTAATCCAACTTCTATGCCGGCATCAAGTCCTGCTCGGTCAACGCCAGTTTGTCCACCGGATATGATTTGAACAAGTGTCATAATTATCTCTACACGATCGGGTGTGATTTTCAGTTTCCGCCGGCAGGCTATACACCGCTTGTATACCGTTGCAGAATCAGGGATATATTCGGATAACACGAACACGGCGGAGCAGCTTGGGCAGATAAAGTGGAATGGACTTTCCATAAAAAGACACTTTTGGTGAAAATGGGGGAGAAGAGCTCCCGACTATCCGATTTGCTCAGATCAGACGCGACCACGTATCAGTTGTACAATATCACCCAAGGTGATTTCGCCGCCTTCAATCACAGAACAGTTGAGTGAGAGCTTACCATCGAAGCGGCGGAAGATGCTGCGAGTGACTTCTTTGTCTTTGACCAGCGTGTCGGGGTCATATGCGGTCATGATGCAGCGCAGGCGCAAGTCCCGAACACCGATGAGCACTTTACCGATGCGTAAAAAGCCGCCAGGCCATTCGCGTTCGGTCAAACCTTCGACGCCGCCGATCACGATATTGGGACGCAAGCGGCGATGGTCGTGACCGAAGGCAGCGATGGCACCGTCGGTGGCAACTAGCAATGGCAGCATGTCGAAGCGCTCAATACCATCGAAGCGCACCAGCTTTGCGCCAGGCCCCACAATGTCAACAACCTCGGCGGCGACATCCTGACTGTTCCACAGCCGGCCATCCACCAGAGGTTCACCATTTGGCCCCAGCGTACCCTTATGGCCAAGGAAACACGGATGGGTGCGTGAGGTGATCACTTGCGCGTTGGCATCCTCAACGTGTACAACTCGGTCGCCATCGATGCCGTGCGGCCCGATGCTAACCCGTTGCAGCTTCTCGCCGGCCATGGTTTTGACTGGATATCTCCAGATTTCCGTGATCTTCATTGCCACCTCAGTTTCTGATGGACTCCGATTCGTCTTCAAAAAGAGATTCTCTTTTTGGCTCGTCGCTGTTTTGGTGACCTACCCGAAATATTGAAAAAAATATTTGAAATGTCAAGCTTACTTGCTCATTATGTGCCGAAGTGTCGAATTAAATAAAGTTTCGATTTTGTTTTGGTATCCTTAAGAAAAACGACCTGTGAATATTTGTGCTTTGGATAACAAAATCAAAAGTCGAAGCTTTTGGTTCATCCAGCAGTTATGTGACTATTAGGATATATCCCCTGTTGCCAAGGGTTTCATGAGAAACCCTTTAACGCCAATTGTCTCAAAGTTAGCATTGTGATTTCGAAGAATTCTTTCCATTCTGAAGCCCGCAAAAAGTCGATTGTCTTGAATAACATCTGTATCCGGCGGGGATTGTTATTTTTTGTATCTCTTTCAATCAAAAAAGCTTAGAACTTCATTGCGAAATTCAGTCCGATGGATTGACCCTGAAACCGATTGTCGGCTGCATACTCGTAAAAGTAGTGGAAATTCATCGCCGCATGCCACGGCACATAGGCCAAGCCGAGCTGGCCCCCCACGCCATGAACCTGCATGTGATCGCTGGGATTTGTGGCGTCGCTGCCGGTGTCATCGGTGATCTGCCAACTGCTGTAGCCTGCCGGGCCTATATCAAGAATAAGTTTATGATCATCCGTCAAAGGAAGATATTGGCTAAGGCCGTAATTGAATGTGAGGTTCTGGCCGGGAGTCAGGTCAAAATCCTGCTTGTTTTGATTAATTTCGTAGGTCAATGCGGTGGCCACCGCCATGCGTTTGTCTGGCCAGGGATACCACGTCAACCCGCCCTGGAACTGGTGCGTCCAGTAACCATAGCCGATGTTATCCGGTGATGGATAGGTCACCTGACCGGCGTTCGGCAGTGTCTCTGTTACCGTGGTGTATTTTCCGATTGGCGCGTAAAAGCTGTAGCCGAGCGCAACATCCCAGTTTGTCATCGTCCAGCCCAGCCAGAGCGGTTGTACTTGCATGTCTCCCACATTGAAAGTCGAGTTTTCTGGGTTGATGCCGCGGCCTCTCTCGGTGGACAGAGCCCCGCTCAAGCTGGTATTGGCAAAGGTGGGCGCGATAAAGGCTGCGTATTTTGCGCCAAAAATCTTCCACTCGGATACCCAGACAAAAGCCGGTGCCACGGCATAAAGGTCCACATTCACGTCCACGTTAACCGTAACGTTTTTTCTCGGTCCGATCTGTACAGATTCGACCTTGTTGCCGTTGTTGTCGTTCATCCTGTTTGTCGTGTAGTAAAAGTTGTAGAGCGTACCGTAAAAGCCCGGATCAGGCACGACATAGTCGCGGATGCCAAAGACGCCCGGCATGAAATGACCGTCGGCATGAGATTCATTGGTGACAATCGTCAGCCCGCAAGCTATCATAAGAATTGACAGTAATAAGCGTTTCAAGGGTTTCTCCTTTCATGTTTGGGTGTTAATTTTGATGGTCTATTAAAAAAAGCTATCAGGAGGGAAAGAAATCCTGGTTCTGTTTCCCTCCTGACGTATGTTGATTTTTTAGTCCGACAGCCCTTTCTTCAATTTGGCTTCCATTTGGGCCTTGTCCACATCGTCTTTGCCGGCGGCATTGACTTCGGTCAGTGCGATCGTCACCTTGTCGATCTTCCCGGTAAACTTGAACGGCACCTTGTAGGCTTCGGTGACAGGCGTTCCCTCATCCGCGCCCACATCCGCCCCTTCATCCCCCGAAAATGCACAGCACTGGGTTTGATCGATCCGACCCGCGGCGACCTTCTTGCCGTTGACAAAGAGCGTTCCCATGCCGCCCTTGCCGACGCCGCCGCCGTCATAGGCGAACTCGAAACGAAGGTTCACCTTCCCTGCAGGCAATGCCTGCTGGGATGCCACCGTATACCGTTGCAATCCAAGCCAGTTGTAGGTGTAGGATGGTTTGCCGTCCTTGACATAGAGGCTCCAGCCGCCGAATCGTCCGGCCTGGGCGAGGATCACGCCGCTGGCACCTTTTTTCGGGACTTCCAACTCAGCGGTGATCGTATGCGACCGGTTCTTCACGTTGATGAAGACGTTCTCCGACATGCCGACCATCCCCTGGTAAACGGTCAGGGAGGTTCGGCCGGCCATCAGGTCGGGGCGCCCGACAAGGGCAGCGTTGAAACGTTCCAATGTCCGGTCATCGATGGGCAGCACGGAGTACTTGACCGCTTCCTTCATGAAAAGGTCCTGCATCTCTTTGAGCTTCTCCGGGTTTTTAGCAGCCAGATCATTGGCCAGGCTGAAATCCGTCCGCGTGTCGTACAATTCCCATTTGTCGTTTTCAAGCGTCGTGCGGGGCTTGAATTCCCAGGGCGCGCGATGGACCGTGCCGGCCAGCCAGCCGTCATTGTAAATGGCCCGGTTGCCGAAGATCTCGAAGTACTGGGTCGTATGCCGGCTCGGCGCCATGGCATCCGCAAAGGTGTAAACCATGCTCACCCCCTCAATGGGGGTCTGGGGTGTTCCGTCCACGATCTTCGGCTCCGGAAGGCCGGCCGCCTCCAGGATCGTGGGTGCAATGTCGATGACATGGTGCCACTGCGAGCGCAGCTCGCCCCTGGCCGTGATGCCCTTGGGCCAGTGGATCACCATTCCGTTGCGGGTGCCGCCGTAGTTCGAAGCCACCTGCTTCGTCCATGTGAATGGCGTATCCCCGGCAACCGCCCAGCCGGCGGCATAATGGGGATAGGTCGTCGGGCCGCCGAGTTCGTCATAATGCTTCAGGATATCCGAAACAGTTTCGTGAACGCCGTTAAAATAGGTATTCTCGTTGAAGAGTCCGGTCATGCCGCCTTCGGCACTTGCCCCGTTATCGCCGACGATGTAGAAGATCAGCGTGTTATCGAGTTGGCCCGTATCCTGGATCGCCTGAATCAGCCTTCCGATCTCCGTGTCGGCATACTCGCCGAAACCCGCATAAACCTCCATCTGGTGCGCGAAGAGCTTTTTTTCATCCGGGCTCAGCGTGTTCCAGTCCTTGATTGCTTCCGGCTTGGGTGCCAGTTTCGTACCTGGCGGCACCACGCCCAATTTAATCTGACGCGCCAGCGTTTCCTCGCGCAGCTTGTCCCAGCCCTGATCGAACTTGCCCTTATATTTGGCGATCCACTCCTTGGGCACGTGGTGAGGCGCATGCGTAGCGCCGGGCGCAAAGTAGACGAAAAACGGCTTGTCCGGTGTCAGCGATTTCTCTGCTTGCACCCATTTGATCGCCTGATTGGTCATGTCGGTCATGAAGTTGTAGTTCGGGTCATGCGACGGCTCGACCTGCGTCATCCCGTCATAGATCAGCGGCGCCCACTGGTTGGTCTCGCCGCCCATGAAACCGTAGAATTTATCAAAACCTGAACGGGTCGGCCAGCGGTCGGTCGGTCCGGAAGGACTGACTTCCCAAGCCGCGGTTTCGTGGGACTTTTCCCGAAAGCGGCGGTGCTGTAACCGTTTAACCGCAGCATCTCCGCCAGCGGCGCGACGCTGTTCGGCCGCTGCCCGGTTTTCCGGGAAACGCCGTGGAGGTCTCCGCGATGGAACCGATGTTGTTCATGTGATGGTTGCGGCCGCTGAGCAGCGCGGTACGGGTCGGAGAGCAAAGCGCCGTGGTGTGAAACTCGTTGTAGCGCAGCCCGGCGTTGGCCAAGCGGTCCACCGTGGGCATATGGATAGGTCCACCGAAGGCGCTTGACTGGCCGAACCCCATGTCATCAATCAGCACGATAAGTACGTTGGGAGCATTGGCCGGTGCTTTGACCACGAACCGCGGCGGCGGTGTGGCGTTTCGGACATCGAACACGGTACTGTGTGGATACTGGGGTTCCGGGATCGGCAGCACCGTCCGGTCGGTCGGCAGTACCACCTGCGCGGGGGCTGCTTCCTGGGCGGTGACAGGCGCCGTGGTCAGCAGGGCCAGCATGAGCATCAAAGACAGGCTGAATGCGGTTTTCAGAAGTTTGAATCTTTCCATGATTTCATCTCCATTCTTTTTTATATAAAATAGATTTTCATCCTTCGTTGTGCCGGCGCCGGGCATGGGGGATAGTGATGATATAACCTGGTCAAGAAAAAATGGACACTTTCGTTAAGCGCCTTTCATTAAAACCCACGATTCCTCAAATTCTTTTGAGCTGAGATAACCCAGATAGGAGTGACACCTTTTGCAGCTGTTAAACTTTTCTGGTTACTCGCTATTGTTTTTAAGTGTCCTACTCGAAATCAATAAAAACATGTCAGAAAATGTCAATAATTATCAAACATTCAAAAGTATTTTTCGGGATATTAATTCAACCATTTTTGCATACTAAGCATGAGTCTGGCCTTCTTTAAAGATACGGAAGGTATTTATCAGTAAAGTGACCTGTGAATATTTCTGCTTAGGATAACCTATCATAAAGTTGAGGCAGTTGTGTCATCCTGAATTCATAAGCCCCTTTCATTTTTGCTGGTATAGTGCTTATGACATTGCCCAGTTTTTTGGGACCTCCGCTATTGACTATTTATTATTATCTTTTCCGTCCTGCATAATCCCATGCATCTCGATAGGTTTTTATAAAAAAGCAATCACCATTGCCTTTCGTTTCTCCCTGCAGGGTTAATTGAATGTGGAGGGGACACCATCGTAAAAGCGTAATCAGATGCTTTTAAAGCCAATATTACTTGCAGCACCAACCTACCTTGATCGTGTGGAATTTTCCATATGGCTAACACCTCCGTTTTCAAACTACCTCACCATCATCGAAGTAGCACTCAAGTTTGAGCCCTTCGGACCCAAACTGACTTTTCACGGGATAAGGGAGCGATCTGAATAAGTTGATCATTTTTTTATTTTGCGGGTTTGTGTAGGCAATCAGTCCCGCGATACCGTTTTCCTTGGCAGCCTTGGCTAATTTCGCGATAATCCGTCGGGCGATACCTTTTCCCTGATATTTCCTGTTGACTGAAAACGCCACCTCAGACATGTTCAATTCGGGCAGATACATGCTTTCACCAACGGCGATTACCCGACCGAAACCAAACTCGCCTACCAGCGCAAGAATTGTCAGATCCTTTATATAGTCGATTTTGCTCCGCTGCTCGGTTTCTGGTAGACCAAAAATGGTTTTTTCATTAAAAAAACGGGAAAGGATGTCTTCCTTCTCAAGATTGTAGTAATGCTCCTGAATTCGCCGGTCATCGACAGGTTTGGATGGGCGGATGGTAACCGAAATGCCCTCTGTTTCCATGACTTCTTCCATCCTAACTGGATACACACCTCGGACCGCTTCCCCTAAAGATCGGTCGGCCCCGATGAGTCCTCTTTCTTTCGCAGCATCGAAAAGCTGCTGCCGAAAATCCGGGTGAGCGATTTCAATCATGGCCATGGCCCGTTCCTGAAAGCTTTTCCCAAAAAGGTTGACCACGCCGTATTCGGTTACAACATATTGAGCATCCCCACGGGGTACCACGCAGGCTGCATCATCCAGGTTGGGAACAATCCGGCTTTGACTGCCATCCTCGGAGGTGCTCAGCAAAATCATGATCGATTTACCGCCTGCAGATCTTCTGGAACCCTGGACGAAATCAGAAATCCCGGTTATACCCGTGAAATAAGTGCGAGCCGAGGACTCTGCCGTCACCTGACCCGTTAAATCGATAGCATGAGCCGAATTCATCGATATCATCCGGTGATGCTGGCTAATGATGAACGGATCATTCACGTAATTGGAGGGATGAAAATCCACCGCAGGATTGTCATTGATGAATTCATAAAGGTTCGTCGATCCGATGGCGGCAGATGCAACGATTTTTCCTTCGTTGAGTCCTTTTTTCCGATTGTTGATGATCCCCATGGAATAAAGATGCATGATGTCATCGGTAATATACTGGGAATGAATCCCCAAGTCGTTTTTGTCGGATAGAGCATTCAGAGCTGCCTTTGATGCGGCATCAAGCCCGATTTGAAGCGTTGCACCATCCTCAATCAGCCGTCCAATGTGTTCCCCGATCCGGGATGTGGCGTCGGACTGGGTTTGAGGTAGAACAGAGATAACATCTTCTTCGTGTTCGACAATGATATCCACATCATTCATATGGATGAAGCTTTGTCCCAATACCCGAGGCATTCGTGGATTCACTTGAGCAATGACGATATCTGCTGAATTAGCGGCAGCCAATGTTACATCCACGGATACCCCCAGACTCATCCAGCCAAAGTCATCCGGTGGACTCGTCTGAATCAGTGCGACATCGATCGGAAGTTTTCGGCTTAAAAACAAATCCGGCACTTCGGACAAGTTAAGCGGGGTGATGAAACGGCGGGTCGGAATCATGGACCCGTCTCTGGCAGCACCAAGGTAAATAATCCGGACAGTTCGGCTGTACATTTCAGCTTTACGGGAAAGATCTGCCATGGCAGGCGTTTCAAAACTCATCAATCGGACAAGTTCCAAGCCTGTCAGGCCTCCGCCCGTTTCGTTCAGTGCGCGAACAAGTTCCTGGGGCTCTCCGCAGGCCGAACCTATAAAAATCCGCTGCCCTGAACAAATCTTCTTAATGGCCTCAGATGCTTTCAGACGTTTATTCAAATAACTGTCTGCCCAATATAATGACGCTTTCACGCAATTTTCCTTTCAATTATACATCGTCTCAATATCGAAGAGATATTCCTTTTCAAGGCGCTTGTGGCGCACATAACTTGCATATATGCTTGAGTATTTATTTCCGGATTTTTATTCATGAATATTTCTGGTATGGTTAACAATATCCTATCTGACCGGTGGTCGTCAAAACATTAGATCAACCCAATGAGCAAAGGAGCATCATTCCGGAAATCTAAATTTGTCCCCGGAAATCCCCTGAGAAGATTCGTTTTTAAATTGAATAACATCGGCAGAAATAGCGGAGAGGTTATCATGCTGAAGCAAAAAAGTTCTAAAAATCAAGCCCAAATTGTCTATTTCTCCCACGGAGGCGGCCCCTTGCCAATTCTCGGAGATGCCAGCCACAAAGCGATGGTTGATTTTATGCAGCAGCTTCCATCCCGGCTAAGGAAACCCGATACAATCCTCGTCATCAGCGCCCATTGGGAAGAAAGCACAGCAACGCTGTTAAGCGCGAATGCTCCTCCGATGTTCTACGATTATTACGGTTTCCCTGAAGAAACCTATGAAATCATTTATCCAGCTCCCGGAAGCCCCGAACTTGCGAAGAGGATAGCCGGCTTACTGCTGAAGCATAATATATCGGCTCGCCTCGACCCTCAGCGGGGATTTGACCATGGCTTATTCATCCCGCTGAAACTGATGTACCCTCAGGCTGATATTCCATCACTGCAACTTTCGCTGTTGCGCGGTCTTGATCCGACGGCACATATTGCCATCGGCAAAGCGTTGCGGGAATTGAGGAGTGAGAATATCCTGGTGATTGGGTCCGGGTTTTCATTCCATAACATGAGAGCATTTTCCCGGCAGGGAATTGACTCGCCGGATCCCGCCAATGAAGCCTTCCAGGATTGGCTGATTGAAGTATGTACTGGCCCGATATCCCAGTCTGAGCGGGAACAACTTTTGATCGCGTGGCAGAAAGCTCCTTCGGCCCGGTACTGTCACCCTCGCGAAGAGCATTTAATGCCACTTCATGTCTGTCTGGGTATGGCGGAAAAACCCGCTTCAACGATTTTTGATGCCGCCATCCTGGGCAAACGCGGAGTTGCATTTTTGTGGTGAGAAAAAAGAACACACACACAAAGCAATCGACGCCAAACAAGGTCATTGCACCCGCGCGCTGATGCGCCCGGTGAATTACATGTTGACGCATGAAATCGATTTGACACAATTTTCAATGTGGATTAATTTAACCATAAAAACCACATGAGCCTCTTGCAAAACACCTTCCGCCTCTTCCGTCATACCGGCGAAAGCCGGTATCCAGTGATATCAAATGCTTCGTCACCCCGGTATTCACCGGGGTGACGAACAGTGGTTCTCTTGCAAGAGGCTCATACTATAACGATTTGTTATGAAAGCTATTCTGATGGCCCTTGATGATGATCCTGTAACAGTGGTGGATCGCGTTGCAAAAAAAATACCCCCCTCTGAGGTATTTTTCTCGAAAGCCGACGGCATCCGTAAAATGTTCGGGCGTTTAATGAAAAACCTTTCGTTTGCCATTCACTTAGCCGAATGGGCGTCATGAGCAGGAGGAAGCAATGACAGTCAGCATCGTCAGACTTGGCACTGCGCGAACAGAAGGAGAGGGAATTCGCATCGGAACTGTTCGTCGTCCGCCAAGGGGGGTTCCAAAGTCCGAGTTCGCATCGAAAAATTGGTACGACGTGTGGTTTCCAAATCTGGCTCCGAGCGTTGAAACCATGAAGCTCGGGCAAGAGGCAAATACGCCTGCACAGTGGGCTGCTTTCTTCAAGAAGTACCGTGCCGAGATGGCAACTCCAGAAAACAGCCGGACACTTGATCTGCTGGCGGTCCTTTCCCATGAAAGCAATTTCTCTGTCGGGTGCTACTGCAAGAATGAAGTAAACTGTCATCGGTCGGTGCTGAGAGCACTATTGGCCGAGAGGGGCGCAAAGATCGCATGAGCCATGCCCGACCAATCGAGCATGGCATGGCGAGGCGAGTTCAGGTGCGCCGGCAGTTAGTTCAAATTGCATTGTATCCCTCATATTCTTAATAAGGAGCATGATATGAATGTACTACACTGGCAGGACTGTGAAGATGTCAAAATAGAAAAATTTCCATATAAGGGCAAGCAGAATGCGGTCATCGGCACCAGCATCCGATGGCTTTCGAAACAGGGAGACGACGGCCATGGCAGTCCGAATTACGGACTGAGATATTTTACGATTCAGCCAGGTGGTCAGATTCCCATCCACAATCATTTCTACAGCCAGACCATGTATATTCTGTCCGGCCGGTTCGAGTGCTGGCAGTTCGACCCGCAAACGGATGAAAAGGTCAAAATAGAGATCTGCGGTCCCGGGTGTGCCATTTATCTGCCCAGCATGGAGCCGCATGGGATGAGAAATATCAGCGACGAACCGGGTGCGTTTCTCTGTTGCATCTGCAACCTTTATGATGAGGTGGAAAGCGTCTGAGAATATCGTGATGCTGCGAAGCAAATCTCAAAGTATTGTTCGAAGGGTTGCCGGGCTGGCAGTGCGGCTGGCGGTCGGCTTGTTCGTGATCTCCCTGGTCGCGGTGCTTGTCTTGAGGGTTGTTCCGCCCGTGTTCAGTGCGTTTATGGTTGAGAGGTTCTGCAGCGGTCTCTTTGTCTCAGGCAGGCAAGCTGCAATCGCCTACCATTGGACCGGTTGGAAAGAGATTTCTCCCCAGTTGGCGCTGGCAGCGGTCGCAGCAGAGGACCAGAAGTTTCCGGACCACTGCGGATTTGACTTCGGTTCCATAGCGCAGGCGCTGGAAGAAATTGAGGACGGCGGCAGGTTCAGGGGAGCCAGTACGATCAGTCAGCAGGTCGCCAAAAATCTGTTTCTCTGGAAAGGAAAAAACTTCATCAGAAAGGGTCTGGAGGCGTATTTTACGGTCCTGATGGAAGTTATGTGGCCAAAGAGGCGGATCCTCGAAATCTATTTGAATGTCGCCGAATTCGGAGACGGGATTTATGGCGCGGCGGCAGCGGCGAATAAATTCTTTGGAAAAGCGCCATCCGAACTGACAAAGAAAGAGTCCGCACTTTTGGCGGCAGTCCTGCCGAATCCAATCAGGTTCAAGGTGGAAGCCCCATCCGCCTATGTCAAGGAAAGAACGCTGCGAATCGAAAAACAGATGAAAAACCTCGGGCCGGCATACTTGAAGGATATTTGATATGAAGAGGGAAAGTAGATGCTAAAAAATTATTTGAGTCCACTGTCATGAACCAACCAGCCATGAATGCGGAACTGACCGGTACAGTTTTGCGGGATTACGAAATGTCCGTGAACTGGCGGGATATCATGAATTATTCCGCAGCGATTGGTGACAATAATTCCCGATATTTTGACGATGAAAATCCCGATGGAATTATCGCTCACCCGGTTTATCCTGTGGCAGTCACCTGGAATATTATCGGCAATCTGCGGGCGTTTATCCTTTCGGAAAAATTCCCCGCGGAGCTGCTTCTGACCCAGGTGCATTATACCGAACACCTGGAAATTCACCGGCCATTATCGCCCGGAATGCAGCTTGTGATTAAAGGCCGAATCGCTGCGATACTGCCCCATCGTGCCGGCACGCATGTCGTAATCCGTCTGGATGCACGGGAAAAAGAAGGCGCATCGGTATTCACCGAACATATCGGGGCCATGCTTCGCAGTGTTGAATGCATCGGCGGCTCAGGGAAGGAATCGCTTCCCGTTGTCAATAATGCCGGAGATCCAGCCCAACCCTGCTGGGTAAGCACCGTATCTATAGATCCGCTCATGCCATTTGTTTATGATGGCTGTACCGGGATTGTTTTCCCGATTCACACATCAATGAAATTCGCACGCATGGTCGGTCTTCCGGGCATTATCCTTCAAGGCACTGCAACGCTTGCCCTTGCTGTTACGCAGCTTGTCAACAGGGAGTTGAACAGCGATCCGGCAAGGGTCAGATCCGTTTCCTGCCGTTTCACGGGGATGGTTCAGCCGGGCTCTGATATTGCTGTTCGGTTGATTGAAAAAAGAAAAGTTAATGCCGGAACAGACCTGTTCTTCGATGTGTGCGACGTGAAGGGCGAGCGGGTTATCAGCGGCGGGTGTCTCGTTACCGATTAACGCTTTGAAGCAACGCAGCAACGGAAAAAATCTCGGGGGGGATGTATGAAGGATGCAATGGACAGGTTGCCGCTTTTAAACAATTATGTCGAGCACTGGGCGGAAAAGGTTCCGGACAAGGCGGCAATGATCCAGCATGAAGACGGCAAGACGGTAACCTACGGTAAATTTAAAACGCTTATTGATTTTTTTGCATTGAAGCTGCTTGATATGGGTATAGGCAGGGGGGACCGCGTTGCCACGCAGCTTGTACTCATTCCTGAACACATCATATTCATGTATGCCTGTTTTAAAATAGGCGCAATTATTGCCCCTCTGGATCTCCGCCTCAAGGAAGACGAGGTGGTGCGTGATCTGGGCAAGATCAAACCAAGGGTGTTCTTTTTTCTTGGTAAAACCCCTGTTGTCGATTTTACGAAAATCGGTGAAGCTGTCCGTGACCGATGCCCGTATGTGGAACACCTTGTCCAGTTTACACCGGATCCAAAGCCGGGTGAAATCATCACCGGCGCCGTATCAATTTCTGAATTGATGCACAACGGACGCCTCATATGGCTTAAAATCAAGAATATTTTCACCCGGAGGCTGGAAAGGGCTTATGCAGAGATCGGGCCCAAGACGCCGGCGCTTATCATTTATACGACGGGGACCACCGGTGAGCCAAAACCGGCGGTGCTGTGCCATGAAAACATTCTTGTGCAAAACGCGATCCTTGCCCGTGGTACCGGCCTTTCACCGGACATGCGAGTTCTGATCAACCTTCCGCCGAGCCATGTGGGCTGTGTAACGGAGCTTTTCATGACCACAACCTATTGTGGCGGCACATCGGTTTTTCTTCGCATCTTTGATGTCGCACTGACCCTGGAAGCCGTTGAGAAATGGAAAATCAATGCTCTTGGCCAGATTCCGACACAGTTTCGGATGCTGTGGGCCCATAAGGACTATGATCAATATAATTTGAAAAGCCTCAAATTCGTTGCCTATGCCGGGGCTGCGGTTGACGTTGCATTTTTAAAAAAGCTGTCAAAGATGGCGCCGCGTTTCGGTACCGGTATCGGAATGACCGAGAACGCCGGCTTTGCCACATTCACCCCCGAGGGGATATCCATTGAGGAGATGGCCGGTCAGGTAGGGCAGGCATATCCGGACCTGGCTCCGGTTACCGTCCGCAGTCCGATGAACGAAGATGGTACGGCAGGCGTTGAGCTGCCCGTTGGGGAAGTCGGCGAAATATGCTATCATCCGCCCATCGTTTTTCCCGGCTATTTCAACCAGCCCGATGAGACAGCCAGGGCGATTTCAAAAGAGGGAATCCTTTACACGGGAGACCTCGGGTATTTCAAGGAGATGGGAAGCTACCGTGCGCTCTACCTTTCGGGAAGACGCAAGTTTATGATAAAGCAGAAAGGCTACAATGTGTTTCCCGATGAAGTCGAGTCGTTTATTGCCGGCATGCCGGGCGTTGATGTCGCAGAAGTTGTCGGGATGCCTCACCGTATTTTTGACGAAGGCATTTTTGCCTTTGTGCGCCCGGCAGCAGGAATTTCTCTTTCACCGGAAGCTGTAATGGGCTACTGTAAATCGATTGCATCCTACAAGCGGCCCCAGCATGTGGAAATATGGCCGGCTGACAAACCGTTTCCGCTTACCCGAAGTACAAAAGTGGATAAACTGGCCCTGCAGGAACTGGCGGCGGAAATCATCAAGGGGCTCCGGGAAAAAGGAAAATGGGATATCTTGAATGACGGATCACGGGAGTTGAAACCCTGAAGGCCCCGGTGATCGATATAAACCACCCGCAATTTGCACTGATTATAGAAATGGAGACCCGTCATGGAGTTGAGTGGAATTTACCCCATCGTTCCAACCCCCTTTCTGGATAACGGGGAGATCGACTTTGCCAGCATCGAACGGCTGGTTGACTTCATGGCAGGCAAAAAAGTTCATGGGCTGGCGATCATGGGGGCCCTGGGCGAAGGCCACAAGTTGACGGAGACGGAGCGAACGCAGGTTGTCAAGGCTTACCGGACATGCCTGCCCCGGGGCATGGGTCTGGTTGTCGGGGTGCGAGCCCCGGCCACGGACCCGGCCAGGACAATGGTCACGAGCGCCCGGGATCTTGGCGCGGATGCCATCCTGCTCGGTCCCCACAATGTCCAGAAGGATGCGCCGCTTCTGGAATATTACCGTCAGGTGTCCGATGCCGCCCGGATCCCCTGCATCATCCACGACTACCCTGCCGTAACCGGCATTACCCTGTCGGTGGAGCTGATTGCCCGCATTGCCGAAGCCTCGGAAAATATCCGGTATATCAAACTTGAAGATCCGCCGACCGGGATGAAGATGCAGGCCCTGGCCGGGACTGCCGGGGCCCGGTTGAAGGTTTTCGGCGCCCTGGGCGGGATGTATGCCCTGGAGGAACTGGAGCTGGGGGCTGTGGGGATCATGACGGGATTTGTTTATGCCGAACTTCTTGTCCAGCTCTACGAACTGGCCCGAAACGGCCAGTGGAAACAGGCTGCAGATCTTTTTTATGATTTTCTGCCTTTGAACCGGTGGGAATTCCAGCCCGGAATCGGGGTTTCGCTCCGCAAGCAGGTTTTAAAGCACCTGGGTGTTTTTACCACGGCCAAGGTCAGGCATCCCGGTCCGGATGCCGACCCCAGGACCATGGCGCAGTTGTTCCGGATTGTCAGACATCTCCGGGACAAAGGCTACCCCCTTGCTGTCTGAAATCCGAAACCCGGATATGACCTTGTTTCACGCGTGTTCTGTCGCGTGCGCACAAAAGTTGGAACATCCCTTTTGACTTTTCGAGTCCCGGGAATTGGTATTCGGGCGGCTGAAGAAATGAATCTGTGAAATAATACAGGAGGACTACAGCATGAAATATCGACTTTTGGGACAAACCGGTCTCTACGTTTCGGAACTGTGTCTCGGAACCATGACTTATGGCAGCGCCGGGTTCTGGGAAGTCATGGGCGGTCTGGACCAGGCGGCGGTGAGCGCGCAGGTCAGATACGCCTTTGACCGCGGAATCAACTTTATCGACACTGCCAATGTTTACTCGATCGGGCAGTCGGAGCAGATGGTCGGGCAGGCCCTCCGGGATCTGGGGCTGCCGCGTGACGAACTGGTGATTGCCACCAAGGCAACCGGTGTCATGGACGAGCTGCCAAACGGCCGGGGCCAGTCGCGCTTCCACCTGATGAACGCTGTGGAAGCAAGCCTGAAGCGTCTCCAGTTGGACCATCTGGATCTTTTTCTTTTGCACGGGTTTGATCCCCTGACCCCGCTGGAGGAAGCGCTTGGCACGCTGAATGACCTGGTTCGCTCCGGCAAGGTACGCTACATCGGTTTGTGCAATATGGCAGCCTGGCAGATCATGAAGGGGCTGGCCATTTCCGAAAAACGGGGTTGGTCGCGCTTTGCGGCTGTCCAGTCCTATTATACCATCGCCGGCCGCGATCTGGAGCGGGAAGTGGTGCCGCTCATCCGAGATCAGGGGTTGGGGCTCATGGTCTGGAGTCCCCTGGCAGGTGGTCTGCTGACCGGCAAATTCAGTCCGGACGGCAAAGGGCCGGGCGACAGCCGGCGCAGCAAGTTCGACTTTCCCCTTGTCGACAAGGAGCGGGCCTACCGCTGCGTGGATGCCATGCGACCCATGGCGGAGCAGCGCGGCGTCTCCATCGCCAGGATTGCGCTGGCCTGGGTTCTGTCACAGCCGCCGGTCTCCTCGGTGATTGTCGGGGCCAAAACCATCGATCAGCTCAAGGACAACCTGGAAGCTGCGGAAGTGGTGCTGAGCGCCGGGGAACTCGAGACGCTGGGCCAGGTCAGCCGGTTGCCGGAGGAATATCCGGGCTGGATGCTGGAACGGCAGAAGCAGTACCGGGCAGAAATCCCGGAACGGAAAAGATAAAAAATAACGCCGGGATTCGTTGGCTATGACGACACTTTCGACTGGAAAGCCTGGCCAAAACGATGGCCAGGTGAAGAGTTTTAAATGATCAATACAGCTGATCGCTCCGCTTCGGCTGATTTTTTCGTTAGTTCTCAAGGAAATTAAAATATGAATGTCGTAGATCTGAAAGAGAAATTTTCATTATTCAACGAATACTGGAGTCCGAAAATTGCGGGTGAACTCAACGGTCAATATGTAAAACTTGCAAAATTGAAAGGTGAATTTGTCTGGCATCACCATGAACATGAAGACGAACTTTTCATGGTGGTTAAAGGAAAACTAACCATCAAATTGAAAGACCAAAATATCGAACTGAACGAAGGGCAATTTTTCATAATCCCTCGCGGTGTCGAACATCTTCCCGTGGCCGAAGAAGAATGCCATGTCATGCTTTTTGAACCGAAATCTGTTCTCAACACTGGAAATACAAAAAATGAAAAAACAGTCGAGAAACTCGAAACGATCTAACTTCGAAAAAGCAAGCTAACAAATCCGGAGCCTCCGGAAAATATGGAAATGATTGAACCGGCATGAGCAATCCCGGAAAAAAGAACCTCGGCTACTGGGAGGTAACAGCAATAGGTATCGGCGGTATGGTCGGCGGCGGGATCTTTGCTGTCTTAGGCCTGTCCGTGGAGTTAACCGGTGGAGGAGCGCCGATAGCCTTCTTGATTGCTGGGGTCGTTGCCCTTGTGACCGCCTATTCGTATGCCCGTCTCTCTGTCACGTATCCCAGTCAAGGCGGAACGGTTGCATTCCTGGATCGGGCATTCGGCGTCAGGCCTGCTGACTGGGAGCATGAACATCTTGCTCTGGATTAGTTATATCGTCATGCTTTCGCTGTATGCCTATGCTTTCGGAAGCTATGGCGCATCATTCTTTCCGCCGGATTCTCAAGTTTTCTGGAAACATAGTCTGATCACGGGCAGTATCGTTGGCATTACCGGGCTGAATCTGGCGAACGCCAAGTTGATCGGTGAGGCCGAAGACTGGATTGTGCTTATCAAGCTGGTGATTCTCGTCCTGTTCATTGCCGCTGGTATCTGGGGCGTTGACAGCACCCGGCTGGCCCCGTCAACATGGTCATCCCCTGTGCATCTGATTGCAGGCGGGATGATTATTTTTGTGGCTTATGAGGGATTTGAGTTGATTGCCAATACCGCTCTGGATGTGCGAGACCCGGCCAGGACCTTGCCCCGCGCTTTTTATTCCAGCGTTGGTTTCGTGATAGCGCTTTATGTCCTCGTTGCCGCGGTTACTGTCGGAACGCTGCCTGTCGAAAAGATCGTAAATGCCAAAGACTACGCTCTTGCTGAGGCAGCCCTGCCGGCCCTGGGACAAACAGGATTTCTCTTGATTGCCATCGCTGCCATGCTTTCAACGGCTTCAGCCATGAATGCCACAGTTTACGGTGCTGCCCGGCTGAGTTATGTCATTGCAAAAGATGGGGAACTTCCGAGTATTTTGGAAAGGAAAACCTGGGGAAAGCCCTTGGAAGGACTGTTGATTACTTCAGGTCTTACCCTGTTGATCGCCAATCTGGCCGACATCTCCAGTATGTCAACGATGGGCAGTGCCGGCTTTCTCCTGATCTTTGCTGCGGTCAATGGTGCCAATGTGTTACTGGCAGACGAAACGCTGAGCAAACGTTATCTCTCGTTCAGCGGAGTCGGGCTGTGCCTTGGTGCATTGGGGACCCTGCTTTGGCAGACTGCAATCAGTTCACCCGGTCAGATCTGGTTTCTGTGCGCAATGACAGGGGCGGCATTTTTTATCGAAATCACCTTTCGTGTGGCTACGGGGCGAAAATTGAATCTATCAAAGGTCCAAAAGAAAAGCTCACCCAAATATTGAGAACTGTCCGAACGGTTTTGTGGCAAAACCCATCAAGCACTATTTTTATAAAGAACCATCTTCCATCTGGTAACTGACGCACTCACACTTTATGGGGCAACGATTTGTCTTTTTTATATATTGCATTAGGCTTGGTTTCATTTTTGGCCCTGGTGGCGATTGTCTGGAGGCTTTTTTCGATCCGCATATCCATTCCTTGTCCTGCATGGTTGGGCTGGCTTGTTGAACTTGATAACCCTTTTTTTCGAAACAACAGGGCTGATGTAATTATTGAGCATTTGGCGCTTCAGCCAGGGATGAAAGTATTGGATTTTGGCTGTGGTCCAGGCAGGCTGACGATTCCGCTGGCAAAAAGGGTTGGTCCGGCAGGCGAAGTAACAGCCCTTGATGTACAACCCGGCATGTTACAAAAAGTCAGGGCAAGACGTGAGACCGAAAAACTTGGCAACATTAAGCTTTTGCAGGCGCATTCAGGGGAAGGAAAGCTTGAGCGTAACCACTATGACCGTGTTCTGCTGGTTACTGTGCTCGGAGAAATCCCCGCTAAGGGCTCAGCACTGGAGGAAATATTTGGCAGTTTGAAGCAACATGGCATTCTTTCCGTAACTGAGGTAATTGCTGACCCTCACTTTATGCGGTGTCGGACTGTAAGACAACTGGCCATTTCTGCCGGTTTTAAAGAGAAGGGCTTTTATGGCAACAAGGTTTCTTTCACAATGAACTTTGAAAAACTGTGACGCGTCCAACAAACGGCTGGCCCAAACATGCCGTCGCATGTACGGGCAACCGAATATCGATGATGAGGATGAATTTTCTAAGGAGCAGGCCCATGGATAGCGGCTTACACATACCGGCAGAATATGACAAAAAGGGCGGGATCAGCCTGCCCAAAGTGCTGTTGATCGTACTGGTCACCATCCTGGTGACGCTTGGTTGCAGCTACTGGTTTTTGAAGACCTACGTGTTCGCCCGCGATTTCAAACCGGTTGAACTCAGTGCGAAAGAACAACAGGTGCTTGACAGCAAGCTGCGAATGCTGGGTTATCAGCCTGAAAGCGGCCGAACCGAGTCTGCCCGGCCGTCTCCCGGGGAGTTCGATGCGCGCGGCGTGCTCAAGCCGGAACGCTATAGCGAGGCGGGTGCAAAACGCGAGGTCAGTTTCAACGAACGCGAGCTGAACGCTCTCCTGGCGCATAACACCGATCTGGCGCGCAAACTCGCCATCGACCTGTCAGAGGATCTGGTCAGCGTCAAGCTGCTCGTGCCCATGGAGCCGGACTTTCCGGTGCTGGGCGGCAAAACCCTGCGTTTCAACGCCGGTGTTGCTATGGCCTACCAGGGCGGCAGACCGTCAGTGATGTTGAAGGGAGTCAGCATTATGGGCGTGCCGGTGCCCAATGCCTGGCTGGGCGGCCTGAAAAATATCGATCTGGTGGCGGAAACCGGCGGCGGGACGGGATTCTGGAAAACTTTTTCCGAAGGTGTCGAGGATATCCGCGTTGAGGATGGCCGCATCAAGATAAAGTTGAAGGAATAAGAAAGGGAAGGCAAGCCCGGATCAACACCATCTGGTCTATCAACAGATCAACGCAACCTTGCTGCTTCGAACGAGGGCCCGTCATACGGGATTTTGGTTGGCATGGAGCCATGGATAAAAAAACGAAACGTACCCTTGAAGAAATTTTCATGGCCGGCGTCAACGCGGTGGATCCCGAAGAGGCGATCCGGCGTCACGTTCAATTGACGGGAGATCATCTCAAAGTCGGTGAGCATGTGTACCCCCTTGCCGCCTTCGAGAGGATTATCGTGACCGGGTTCGGAAAAGGAACCGCACCCATGGCCAGGGCCCTCGAGCATATCCTGGGTGATTGCCTTACGGAGGGCTGGATTACCGTTAAGTACGGTCATGGACTTCCATTGAACAAAGTTCGTGTGATGGAAGCAGGTCACCCCATACCGGATCAGGCCGGATTGCAGGCCACACGATTTCTCCTGGATCGTCTAAAGGGGTGCACGGAAAAAGATCTTGTCCTGTGCGCATTTTCAGGTGGGGGCAGCGCCCTTTCTCCCGCCCCCCGGGCACCACTCAAACTGGAAGAAAAACAAAAGACGACTCAGCTTCTTCTGAATTGCGGTGCGACGATTTTCGAGCTCAACGCCATCCGCAAACACCTGTCCCGCTGCAAGGGGGGCCAACTGGCCCGAATAGCATTTCCAGCCACACTTGTTTCCCTGTATTTATCGGATGTGGTGGGTGACCCCCTTGATGTCATCGCATCGGGTCCCACGGTTGCCGATCCGAGTACTTTTTCCGATTGCATCCGTATTGTTGATCGGTACGGTCTTTTCGAAAAATTGCCTCCTGCGGTGCTCAAGCTGCTGCAAGACGGTGCCCAAGGGTTGATTGAGGATACTCCCAAAGCTGAAGATGTTGTTTTCAAGGCTGCCCAGAACCTGGTTGTCGGGAGCAATCGCGCAGCGCTTCTTGCCGCTGCGCGCAAGGCAGAGCAACTCGGTTACAACACCCTTGTTCTCTCCTCCTTTGTTGAGGGGGAGGCCCGGGAGATCGCCCGAACCTTTACTGCAATCGGAAAAGAGATCGTGATGTCGGGACATCCCATCCAGCCACCCGCATGTATTCTGGCGGGAGGCGAGAGCACGGTTACCATTCGGGGCAACGGGAAGGGAGGTCGGAACCAGGAACTGGCCCTTGCTGCGGCTCAGGCAATGGACGGGTGGTCGCAGATGGCCCTTCTTAGTGCGGGAACCGATGGAACGGACGGACCTACGGATGCGGCCGGGGCGTTTGTCGATGGTCATACCTGTATAGATGCGCTCCGCATGGGAAACGATCCCGAAAAGTACCTCCTGGAGAATAACGCATATCATTTTTTCAACCAATTGGACGATCTCTTCATAACCGGTCCGACCCGCACGAATGTCATGGACGTTATCTGTCTGCTGGTCAGCCGCTCTCCTATCGGGATATCACCTTAGGCCCTTGACCTGTTTATCTCGACATGACTCGTTGCAGAGATTCCAGCAATGCTCTTTTTCCTTGACACGTAGTTACAATATGGCTATATCGTAACTATATTGTTCCAAGGTTTAATAGAATGGGCGCTGAATATGCTCAGCGCCTATGATATCGATTTTGATGAATAAAACAGCTTCAGCAACTTAAGCGATTCCAACCTTCTCCCGACGGGTGAAGGCCGTTTGATATCAATTGCCTGCAACCCATCATTAATCAACAGAAAACCGAAAAGCATGCCACGGATTCAGGTAATATAGAAGGGGACAACACATGAGGTACGCAGAGACAGGGTTTAATTTGGAAGTGGATCTGACCCGCGGAAACATCGAGAGGGTGGCAACCGACCCCAAAGACACCGAGCTTTATCTGGGGGGACTGGGCACGAACGCCAAGATCATTTGGGACAGGGTTCCTCCTGAAGTTGAACCCTTTTCTCCGGACAATCTCCTCATATTCGGCGCCGGTCTGTTATGCGGCACACCGGCTACCGGCTGCAACCGCACGATTGTTACCACCATTTCTCCCCAGACCCAATTGATGGCATTTTCGATGATGGGGGGGTTTTTTGCCCCGGAATTGAAGTATGCCGGTTATGACAAGGTGATCTTTCGCGGCAAATCCCCGGAGCTGGTGTATTTGTGGATAAACAATGACAAAGTGGAAATACGGGATGCCTCCCATTTGAAGGGCAAGGGGGCTGTTGAAACCGCGGAAATTATCAAAAAGGAGTTGAAGGAGCCCAAAGCCCAGGTGGCGGCCATCGGTTTGGCAGGTGAAAGCAGGGTCTTTTTTGCGTCCATCGAGCAGGGAAGATCCAGTGCCAGCCGGGGCGGATTGGGTGCGGTTATGGGCGACAAAGGCTTAAAGGCGATCGTTGTTCGCGGAACAAAGGACATCAATCTTGCCCGGCCTGCTGAATTTATGGGGCTTTGCAACGAAGTCCTGGAATACATCAAATTCCGGAACGATAATCCGATTCCGGGTGTCATGCCCATTTTGGCCGGGCTCGGGTCACCGCAGGAGATGAAAGTCCATGATGAGAAGTGGCACACCGAAAATTTCATGTGGGGAAATTCCCGTACCCGCAGAAAAGATTTCTGGAGCCAAGAAATCGCAACGGAGTGGATGAATACCCTGGACAGTATGCGCAAGCGGCTGGTCAGTTGCTATAACTGCCCGATGACATGCGGCGCAACGATTCAGCCGCCGGGTCATCCCACCTACATGATGAAATGCTTTACGAAACTGACCTATACCATGGCGGCCATGTCGGACCTGGACTTCGGTTTAAAAATCGCGCAGCGTGCAACGGAATACGGCGTGGATGGATTCTCGGCCCCGCAGGTAATGGCGTTTGCCCTTGAACTTTATGAAAACGGCATATTAACGGATGATGACTTTCCGGGAATGCCCGCCGACAGCGAGGGAAGATTTTACTGGCTGCTGGACAGAATCGTCCGGCGTGAAGGAATCGGCGATATTCTGGCCAATGGCACATATTGGGCGGCCAAAGAGATCGGTAAGGGCGCGGAAGCCTATGCGCACAATAATATCAAGAAACACGAGCAGCTGCCGCTCAAGCTGTCCATGCTGAATCCCATTTATTTTCTTATGTATTGTACGGGAGAAAAAATCAACATTACCCAGATTGAAGGGCAGTTCCCCCAGGCGCCTTTCCTGACGAGAGAGGAAAGAGAAGAATTTGTTAAGGATTGGTTCCAGGTGCCGGATGAAAAATTCAAGCAGTATTTTCTGGACTGGGAACTGCGCGGAGAAAAGTCCCTGCCCTTGTACCCAACGGTTCAAATGTGTTGCGACATAGTAGACTGGCAGGAGCGGATGCACTACATTGATGATGCCCTCGGCATGTGCGCCGGGCTGTCTTCATTTCCCTTAAAACCGCCGTATCATATTCACAATTACCCGAAATTCATCTCATCAGGGGCGGGAATCGATATGGATGAAGACAAACTCACGCAGGCAACCAAGCGGTACCGGACGTTGGTCAGGGCCAACAATATCAGAAGGGGCATGCGCAGAAAAGACGAGAAGCCGCCGGAAGACCATTGGAAGAAAAGATTCCCCGAGCTTGAGAAGGAACTCCTGGATACGTATTACAAATTTAAAGGGTGGAATGATCAGGGTATTCCGACGAAAGCGTCCTTACATGAAATGGGTTTGGATTTTGTAAGGGAAGACTTTGAGAAGCGGGGGATTTTGACGGAGAGCGAAGAGGCTCCCACCGAAGAGACTCAGTCGAGATAAGAAAAGGAATTGAGAGAAGGAGAGGTGATGACCGTGAAGGCTGAGAAAAAAAAGAAAATAATTAAGACCATAAAAATCAATGTCGATAAGTGCAACGGTTGCCGGGCATGCGAAATGATATGCTCCGCCTTTCACGCCGAGCCCAAATACAGCAGCAACAATCCGGCCAGATCCCGTATCCGGGTAATCCGTGAACCGCTCAGTGACATATATGTTCCGGTATACGCCGGGGAGTATGCGGTGGCCGAATGTGCCGGCAGAGACAAATACATGATTGATGGAAAGGAATACGAAGAGTGTGCATTCTGCAGGGCTTCCTGTCCATCCAGAAGCGAGTTCAAGGAACCCGATTCCGGCCTGCCTTTAAAATGCGATATGTGTGAAGGCGAAGAAGAGCCTTTGTGCGTGAAGTGGTGCACAGTTGATGCCCTGACTGTCGAAGAAAGGGAAGAGGAAGTAGAGGAAGAGGTGAAGATGGAGGACGTTGAGATCGGACTGGCATCAATGATAGACAAATATGGACTGCAGAAGGTAATGGACTCCGTTGCCCGAATGTCAAAGAAGGATTAAATCATCACTTCGAAATAAGAGGATTAATAAAGGCAGTGGAAACAGTCGCCCCCTTTAAAGAGGTAATAGAAGAGATAAAAGAAGCCGGTGGAGAAGCCTTCAAATATTGCTTCCAGTGCGGTTTGTGCGATACGGTTTGCCCGTGGAACCGGGTCAGACAATTCAGTATTCGCAAAATAATCCGGCAGGCCACGTTCGGCTTGACCGAGATAGAAGGCGAAGATATTTGGCTTTGCACGACCTGCGGAAGATGCCCTCAGCGCTGTCCCAGAGGTGTCAAACAAATCGAAGTCGGGGTATCCCTGAGGCGGCTTGCCTCGAATTACGAGGTTTTCCCCGCATCCGTCCGTTCCGCCCGTACCGCAAGAGCCAGCCTCATTTCCGAAGGCAACCCCCTGCAGTTTGAACGAAACAAGCGGGCGGACTGGGCCAAGGATCTGTCTGTGAAAACGTTCGCCGAGGGGATGGAAGCACTCTATTTTGTCGGCTGTTACCTCAGCTTTGACCCCAGAATGAAAAAGGTCGCCACCGCCACGGCCAATATCCTTAAGAAAGCAGGGGTGAATTTCGGGATACTGGGCTCCAAGGAAAACTGCTGCGGGGAAAGCATCCGAAAGACGGGCAGCGAGGACGTATTCAAAAGCCTGGCCAGGGAAAACATCAAGACGTTTATCGACAATGGGGTGAAGAAAATCATCGTTTCTTCGCCGCATTGCTATCACACCTTCAAAAACGAATATCCCGAATTCATGGTAAACTTCGAGGTGGTTTTTATCTCCCAGTATTTATTTGAGTTGATTCATGCGGGAAGGCTTGAGATCACCAAGGCGTATGAAAAGAAAGTGGCGTATCATGATCCCTGTTACCTGGGTCGTCATAACGACATCTACGACGAACCCCGGGACGTCTTAAAGAAAATACCCGGTCTGGAACTGATCGAGATGGCGGATTCTCGCAAGGATAGCCTCTGCTGCGGCGGGGGAGGCGGCAGGATCTGGATGGACACGCCAAAGAATGAACGGTTCTCGGATCTCAGAATCGAACAGGCCAATGCGGTCGGCGCCCAGGTGCTTGCTACTTCCTGCCCGTACTGCATCACCAATTTCGAGGAGAGCAGGTTAAACCTGGAGTATGGTGACGTCCTGGAGATTAAGGACATCACGGAAATAATCCAGGAAGTGATTTGAAAAATAGTTTCAAGTGTTCGGTATCAAGCGCTTATATTAACGCCTGAAACCGATTGCACATACGGATGAGGTGATAGAAAATGGAAAACGAAGTATTGCCAACAGAAGTCATTCAACAATTTTCCGCAACTCTTGGAGACAGTAATTTTGGCGATGTCATGGTTGTCGGTGGGGGCGTCAGCGGTATCCAGGCCTCTCTGGATCTTGCTACGGCCGGTTTCAAGGTTTACCTGGTTGAACAATCGCCGAGCATCGGCGGGCATATGGCCCAGCTGGACAAGACATTTCCGACCAATGACTGTTCCATGTGAATACTTTCACCCAAACTGGTCGAGGTCGGCCGGCATCCGAACATAGAAGTTCTGACATTTACCGAAGTTGACAGCGTGGAAGGCGAGGCGGGAGATTTCAAGGTAATCCTGACCAAAAAGCCCAGGTATATTATTGAGGAAAAGTGCACGGGGTGTACGACCTGTGTAAAATACTGTCCGGTCCAGTATCCCGATCCGTTTAATCAAGAGCTCTCGCAGAATAAAGCGGTTCATGTGTATTTTTCCCAGGCGATTCCCCTTGTCGCGTATATTGATGAAAGCTGTCTTTACCTGAAAGAGAAGAAATGCCTTATTTGTGAAGCTGTCTGCAAAACAGGCGCCATTGATTTAAAACAAACGAAAAAGAAGATGGAAGTCAATGTCGGGGCCATTATACTGTCTGCCGGTATCGAGCCGTATGATCCCAGGGTCAAAGATGAATTCGGCTATGGAAAGATGCAGAATGTGGTAACCAGTATGGATTATGAACGGCTGCTGTCCTCCACCGGGCCATACGGCGGTGTGGTGCTGCGGACTTCCAACAAGGCGCATCCCAAAAAACTGGCATGGATTCAATGTGTGGGCTCCAGGCGGGTTACCCCCGGTGACAACAGCTATTGTTCCGGCGTTTGCTGCACCTATACCCAGAAACAGGTGATTTTGACAAAAGATCATGACGCGTCCGCGGAGTGTACGATATTTCATAACGATATCCGGTCATTCGGCAAGGATTTTGAGCGGTACTACCAAAGGGCGGAAAAACTTCCCGGAGTCCGGTTTATCAGAAGCTACGCCGCCATCGACCGGGAAATCCCGGAAAGCAAGAATGTGGTTGTCAGATACGCGACTGCCGACGATGGCGTTAAAGAAGAAGAATTCGATATGGTGGTATTATCCGTTGGTCTGAACCCACCCCTTAAATATAAGGGGCTGGCGGATAAGTTCGGAATTGATCTCAATTCACACGGATTCAGCAAGGCGATTTCTTCCAATCCCATAGAGACGAACCGTCCGGGGATTTTTGTCAGCGGCGGCTTCCAGGGGCCTACGGATATCCCGGAGTCGGTGTTTACCGCCAGCGGAGCCGGTGCCCGGTGCGGCGAGCTGCTTGACTACCGGCGCGGAAATCTGGCCAAGGAAAGAATCTATCCGCCGGAAAGGGATGTTTCCGGGGAAGAGCCGAGAATCGGCGTCTTTGTGTGTCATTGCGGAGCCAATATATCAAGTGTTGTCAATGTTCCGTCTGCGGTCGAATATGCCCTGACCCTGCCGGGTGTCGTCTACGCTCAGGAACAGCTGTTTTCATGCGCGACAAATTCCGCCAAGCAAATAACCGACCTGGCAAAGGAAAAAGGGCTCAATCGCGTGGTGATCGCAGCCTGTTCCCCCAGGACGCTGGAGCCGTTATTCCGGGACACCCTCCGGGAGGCGGGGTTGAATCAATATTACTGCGAGATGGCCAATATCAGGGAGCATTGCTCCTGGGTCCATTCCAAGCAAAAAGAAGAGGCCACGGTAAAGGCGAAGGACATCATCCGGATGTCGGTGGCACGTACCCGGCATTTGGAGCCATTGCAGGAATTTGATCTGCCGGTGAACAAGACGGCGCTGGTTGTTGGCGGCGGTATTGCCGGCATGACCTGCGCCCTCTCTCTTGCCAGCCAGGGCCATGAGGTTCACCTGGTGGAAAAGGAGAAAGAACTGGGGGGGATGGCCCGAAGGATACACACCACCCTTGAAGGTTTGGATGTGCAATCCTATTTGAAGGATGTGATCCGGGCGGTTTACAAGAACCCCCTGATCCACGTATCCCATGACGCTACCATCACGGACGTTTCCGGTTATGTGGGAAATTTCATCACCACGGTGGAAGCCGAAGGCGCTGTCAAAAAGATAAAACATGGGGCATCCGTCATTGCGATCGGTGCGGATGTTTATCAACCCGTCGAATACCTTTATGGCGAAAACGACCGGGTTTTCACCCACCTTGAGCTGGGGGAGCAGATCGCCAGGGGAGAAGAAAAAGTCATTCAGGCCGAAAGTCTGGTGATGATCCAGTGCGTGGGCTGCAGAAACGCGGACAGAAATTACTGCAGCAGGGTCTGCTGCAGCCATGCTGTAAAAAACGCCTTGAAACTGAAAGAAATAAACCCCGAGATGGATATCCACATACTTTTTCGGGATATGAGAACGTACGGGTTCAGAGAGGATGCTTACCGGGAAGCATCGGAGAAACATGTGAAGTTCATCCGGTATGAACCGGAGGACAGCCCCCAGGTGCAAGCCGTGACAGAAGGGGGAAGGTCTTTTCTGAGAGTGACCGTTCCGGATGCCATTTTGGGTCAGCGCCTTGAACTGGACGCCGATATCCTCTCGCTGGCCGCAGCGGTCATTCCGTCTGCTTCGACCCGGGAAATTGCCGGGTTGTTCAAGGTGACGCTGAGCCCGGATGATTTCTTCAAGGAAGCCCATGTCAAACTGAAACCCGTCGAGTTTGCCACGGATGGCGTTTTCCTGTGTGGCATCGCACATTATCCCAAGCATATACCCGAGGCGATCAACCAGGCTTATGGCGCTGCCGGCCGGGTCATGACGCTTCTGTCAAAAGACACGGTCATTGCATCGGGTTCTGTTTGCGAGGTAACAGAGAGTGATTGCGTATCGTGCGGGGCATGTATTACGGCCTGCACGTATGGTGCAATCGATTTTATTGAAACGGAAAACGGCAGAAAGGCCTGGGTCAATCCCGTCCTCTGCAAGGGAGACGGGCTCTGTAACGCCAAATGCCCCACAAATGCGATTTATCTGAAGCATTTTAACAATGACGAGCTCTGCAGTCAGATTGACGCTGCGATTACGGAAGAAGAAATCATCCGGCAAATTGATGCGGCGGGGTAAGATGTGCGAAGGCATATGAATGAACAAAGCCGGGATTACTAACAAAGGAGGTAAGAACGGATGAGTACGGGTCTTGAATTTAAACCGAGAATATTGGGGTTTGTCTGCCATTGGTGAGCATATGGCGCTGCTGACCTTGCTGGAGTTTCCAGACTGCAATATGCAAATGAAATGAGGCTGATTCGCGTCATGTGTTCCGGCAGAGTAGACCTGGACTTTATCCTCCGAGCCTTTTCGAACGGGCAGGACGGCGTGTTTATCGGCGGCTGCAAATTGGATGAATGCAACTACATCACGCATGGAAATTATGACGCATTGAGTGTCACCTATATCTGCAAGAAAATTATGGAACACATCGGCCTGAACCCGGAAAGACTGAGGATACAGTTTATGTCGGGAGCGGATGGAAACCTTCTGGCTGAAGTTGCAGATGAGTTTACCAAAAAGATCAAGGCCCTGGGGCCGCTCGGCAAAGGTGAAGGCATCGACGAAAAGGGCTTGAAGATCAAACTTGAAGCCGTTCGAAAATTAGTTCCCTATATCCGGCTGGTGGAAAGAGAGCGGCTGAGGATCCCGGTAAAATCGAAAGAAAGTTATCATGAATTTTTCACCAGCGACGTGTTTGACGGGCTGTTTAATGAATTGATCGCCAGCAAAATGGCCATAAGCCAGATCATGCTGCTCCTTCGGGAAAGGCCGCTTTCCACGGGCAACATCTCCGAGATGCTGGGTCTGAGTCCGTCTGAAATATCAAAACACATGAATGTGTCATCAAGGCACGGATTTGTCAGGTACGATGAAAGCCGCAAGTGCTATGCGCTCGCTTAGGGTGATCATGAGAGGCCAGATGCCCCCTGTAAATAGAGGATTGAGGGAACAATAGATTAGGACAGTGTTTATGGATAACGATAGAATCGATCAAATCATTGAAAAACATCATGGAGAGGCCAGCTCACTGATTCAGGTATTACTGGAGATTCAGAGCGAATACAACTGGCTTCCCAAGGAGGCATTGGAGAGGGTCGGCGAAAAATTGAGTGTTCCGTTTACCCGGATACAGCATATTGCCACCTTCTATAAAGCCTTCAGTCTGGTTCCCAAGGGACGCCACGGCATTCACATCTGTATGGGGACTGCCTGCCATGTTCGCGGTGCCAAGCGTGTTCTCGATACGGTGCAGGAAATGACTGGGATTAGCCCCGGCGAAACGGATCTGGACATGAAATTCAGCCTTGAAACGGTTAACTGCCTCGGCTGCTGTGCGTTGGGACCGGTTATGGAAATCAATGGGAAGACTTACGGTAAGATGGTGCCGGGCGCAACCGCGGACGTGTTAAAAAACTACGAGTAGGATAAAATTATGTCGAGGATAAATTCACCAGCTGAATTGGAAGAATTCAGAAAGGGCGATCCTGTCGAAGCGGGATCCGGATAAACCCTGTATTACGCTTTGTTCGGGCTCTGCCTGCCATGCTTCGGGCAGCGGGGAAGTTGCCGAAAGCCTTGTCGCAGAGATAAAAAAACATGGCCTGAATGATAAAGTGGACATCAGACGGACCGGTTGCCACGGCTTTTGCGAAAGGGGCCCGATAATCGTTATTCACCCCGATGAAATTTGTTACTTCCAGATAAAGCCTGAGGACGTTCCGGAGATTATCTCTCAGACGATATTGAGAAGAAGGTCATCGAGCGGCTGCTTTATACCGACCCCGACTCCAAAGAGAAGATTATCCATGAATCGAAAATCCCCTTTTACGAAAACCAGAACCGGCTTGTTTTTGGTTCCAACGGAAGCATCGATCCCAAGAGCATCGACGACTATCTGGCAATCGGCGGTTATTCCGCATTGGCCAAGGCGCTTTTCGAAATGAGCGCTGAAGAGGTATTGGGGGAAGTTAAGAAATCCAACCTCAGGGGCAGGGGAGGCGGCGGATTTCCCGCTGGGAGAAAATGGGAAGGGTCGAGAAATGCCCCGGAGCCGATTAAATATGTGATCGTTAACGCCGACGAGGGAGACCCGGGCGCTTATATGGACAGAGCGCTCCTTGAAGGAAATCCGCATGCAATCCTCGAAGGGCTGACTCTCGGCGCCTACGCCATCGGCGCCCACGAAGGCTATATATACGTTCGCCAGGAATACCCCCTGGCGGTTGAGAATGTGAACATCGCGATCAAGCAGGCCGAGGCGTACGGGTTTTTGGGCAAAGACATCCTGGGTTCCGGTTTTGATTTCAAGGTGATCGTGCACCAGGGGGCCGGCGCTTTCGTCTGCGGGGAATCCACGGCGCTGATGACGGCGTTGGAAGGCAGGGCCGGAGAGCCCAGACCGAAATATGTCCGCTCCAACATCGTGGGCCTTTGGGGCAGACCCAGCGTACTGAACAATGTTGAGACCTGGGCGAATGTGCCGCTGATCATCAATAAAGGCGCGGACTGGTTTACGCAATTCGGGACCGAAGGGAGCAAGGGCACGAAGATTTTCTCCCTGGTCGGCAAGATCACCAATACCGGCCTTGTGGAAGTCCCCATGGGCACGCAGCTGAGAGATATCATCTTCAAGATCGGCGGCGGCATCCCGGGGGAGAGAAATTCAAGGCCGTCCAGACCGGTGGGCCGTCCGGCGGATGCATTCCCGAGGACATGCTGGATCTGGAAGTGGGTTTTGATGAACTCACCCAGGCAGGCTCCATGATGGGTTCCGGCGGAATGATCGTCATGGATGAAGATACCTGCATGGTGGATGTATCCCGGTACTTCATCGAATTTCTCACGGATGAATCGTGCGGCAAATGCACCCCGTGCCGTGAAGGCTTGCGGCAGATGCTCAAGATTCTCACGAACATCACCGAAGGAAAGGGAAAAGAAGGCGATATCGAGCTCTTGGAGGCACTGTCCGAAACAGCCATTGAAGCGTCCCTTTGTGCTCTGGGGAAAAGCGCCCCGAATCCTTTTTTAAGCACGCTGCGCTACTTCAGGCAGGAGTATGAAGCGCACATCAAGGAGAAGCGGTGCCCGGCTTTGTCCTGCAAGGAACTGATCGCGTTCCATATTGACCCGGTCAAGTGTCAGGCCTGCATGATTTGCGCAAAGAAGTGCCCAGCAGGAGCAATTGTCGGCGGCAAGAACAGGATACATGTCGTTGACCAGGAAAAATGCACAAAGTGCGGAACATGCTTTGAAGCCTGCCCGCCTCGTTTTGGTGCGGTGACGAAAATTTCCGGCGTGCCTGTTCCATCTCCTATCCCTGAAGAAGATAGAATTATAACCCGAAAGGGCAAAGAAAAATGAGTGAAATCCTTTTACAGATTGACGGCAATGAAGTTAAAGCACGGGAAGGGATGACCGTTCTGGAGGCGGCCCGAAGTGCGGGGATCGTCATCCCCACACTTTGTCACCATGAAAAGCTGGAGCCTTTCGGAGGGTGCCGCCTTTGCATCGTTGAGGTGGATGATCGCGGTTGGACAAAACTCGTTGTTTCCTGCGTATATCCGGTTGAAAAAAATCTGGTCGTCAGAACCCGATCCGAGAAGGTGGATCGAATCCGCAAAATGATTCTGGAGCTGTTGATGGCCCATGCTCCCGATGCCTTCGAATTGGTGGAGTTGGCCAAAGAGTATGGCGCAGACAGAGACCGTTTTGAAAAAGAAGCCTCATTTTGCATTCATTGCGGGCTGTGTGTCAGATACTGCGCCGAGGTCAAGAAAAAGAACGCTGTCGGATTTGTGGACAGAGGCATCCGGAAAGAGATCAGCTTCATTCCGGAAATCGCCGCCAAGGAGTGCTGGAATTGCAAGGAATGTTTTCCGCTTTGCCCGACCGAAGCGCTTCAGGCTGCTTTTGTGTTGACCCAGGCCTTGTTTTCCCCCTTGCCTTCGGCCAAATCCGCATCAGAGGAATAAGAGAGTTATTTCATGCGCGCCGCTATCCATTGTTCAACGTCCTGAAGCACCTTCGGGTGTTCGGGTTCATTGTATACTTCATGGTAAAGGCCGTCATAGAGTTTGATCTCTTTGTCGGCGGAGCTGACCAAATCATACAGCATTTTGGCTCCGGAAGGGTCGACAATCCAGTCCGCGCCGCCCTGCAGAATCAGAATCGGCAGCGTGATTTTCCCTGCGTCGCTGCTGACCCGCTGCATGGCTTTCAGCATTTCGGCAGCCAGTCTGACCGTGGTTTTCCCCTTGTGCACCAGGGGATCATCAATATATGCCTGAACTACGGCCGGATCCCGGCTCACACCCTCGGGCGCTGTCTTGAGCAGTCCAAGCTTTGGCATCAGTGCGTCCAGCGCTTTTCCGATAAAAACGGTAACCGGTGAAACGTTGCCGGGCACTTTGACGCTCGGCCCGGAAAGAATCGCTCCTTTCAAGCCTGCCTGGTGGTCCAGCAGGTATACCGCGCCGATCAACCCGCCCATGCTGTGACCCACCAGAAAAATCGGTTTATCGCCTTGCCATCCTTGTATCCGGCCGAAGTACGATTTGACATTATCGATGAAATCCTCAAATCGGTCCACATATTTGCGGGTGCCGTCTGATTTGCCGTGTCCGGGGTGATCCATCCCGTAAACCGCAAAGCCCATCGGTACAAAGTGATTGACGACATTCAAATATCTGCCGCTGTGTTCGCCCAACCCGTGGACGATCATCAGCACAGCTTTCGGCTCGCCATCCGGCAGCCAGCATTGGTGATAGATGCGGGTGCCGTGGACACCTTCAAAAAACCCATCCTGATGGTTCATTTTCGATGACTTCCTGTTTTAAGGAGCGCTATGAGGCTTACCGTTAACGCCGGTCGCCGGTAATGCGCGCCACATGAATTCTTGATCCGCATCGGCGAAATACGGCTATTTGCGGCATTGCTGTTCGATGATGAATTGCATGGCCATGAGCTCTTCCTGATCTGCATCGGTTCCCTGAATGGCATGGACTGTTTCGGAAGCGGTGGCCGGGTTTTCGACATAGGCGGCAGAGCTGACAATGCGAAATGCATTCGGAGTGTCCAGGGTGAAGAAAAGAATTGTAACGCGCTTTTCCGGCGCGCCGCCATAAAACGTGTAGTACCAGTAGGGGGCATCTTCAGCGGTCTTGCCTGCTACGACTTGCGTATTCGACACATTTCGAACCGTGTATCCCTGATTCATAAGTCCATTCAAAAATATAGACCGGACACAGTCGATTTTGACGTTTGTCAGCATAATTTCGGGATTGCCGGATGTGGTGGGCAGGGTCGCACAACCTGCAAGCAAAAATGCAAAGAAGAAGGGCATGATCCGCAGCATGAATTTCATTTTTTTTACTCTCTTTCTGCAATCGCAGTGAAAAACAGGGATTATTTCGCGTTCTGATCCTTGATCATTTCGATTTCTAGGTTGATAAATACCGTATCACCGATCATCACTCCGCCAGTTTCCATGGGTTTATTCCAGGTGATGCCGAAATCCGTGCGATTGATTTTGGTGGTCGCCGAAGCACCGCGACGGATATTGCCCAAGGGGTCCTTAATTTCATTCGTGGGGCCTTCCACTTCTAAAACAACCTCGCGCGAAATGTCTCGGATAGAAAGGACGCCAAGGATTTTCAATTTCCCTTTTCCGTTTGGGGTCACTTTTCTGGATACAAAAGACATGGTCGGGTATTTGGCAGTATCAAAGAACTCATCGCTTGTCAGATGCGCATCGCGCTTGGCGACACCGGTGTTGATCGAGTCAATGTCAATGGTGACATCCACGGCCGATTTCGACATATCCTTTTCATCAATCTTGACCACACCTTTCACCTTACCGAATGTGCCTTTGACATTGGCGATCGTCAGGTGACGGATCTTGAACTGAATATTGGAATGATCCGGATCGATTGTCCAGGTGGACGCCATTGCAGAGGAAGAGATCAGACAAATCGAAGCTGCTGCAAGAATACGCATGATTCTGTTCATGATGTCATCTCCTTTCGGGGCGTGCCTCTTTATCCCACAAAACGCTTGCAAGGGTCAATACTTGCCGTCAATCACCTCTGCAAGTACGCCATGGCATTGTTTCGGATGCAGGAATGCAAAGTACCGGTTCAACTTGGCAAACCGCGGTTTCCGGTCGATCAGCCTTGCCCCGTTTCTTGCGAGCAGTCCAACTTCAAGGCGTTATCCACGTTGATGGAGAGCACCATAATCCCTTCACCATGTCTGTCAATGAACCTGGCGACCTCGCCGGTTCCATCCATGTCTTCCATGATTTCAAGAGCTGTTTGCCCTATCATGAAATACGCGACATTGATCTTCTCGTCATCGTCGGAATACCGGCCATCGACATCCCATCCGAAAGTCTGCCGGAAATCTTCTTCGGCCATCTTCAGATCTTTGACGGCGATACTGATATGGTCGATATAATTTGTTTTCAGCTTTTCCGGCATTTTCCCTCCCTATTTTCTAGGGCGATGATCCCTGCAGGCATCAAAGACTTCGTTCCAGGTTAATGGTTTCGGAGGGGCTGAACCGGTTCGCGTTGAAGAAATGGGTCAGCTGAGCATCTTTACTGTCGACCAGGGTGTTTATTTTTTTAACGCCGAGGCTTCTTAAATGCTCCATGAATTCATGAATCAGCTTTGCGCCGATACCCTGATGCCGATAATCGGGATCAATGCCGATGGTATCCAGAGTGGCCTGCTCCTGGAAAATACCGAATTCTCCCATATAGAGTTCCCCCATTACAAACCCCACCACCCGTTCCATCGGCTTCCTCCGCCACAAGCGATGTGGGCAAATATTCCTTGGATTTAAAAAGCCTTTCAAACTTCATTTCATAGTACTCCGACCGGGAAACCTTGAGTACTTTCCGGTCAATCCCGACCACAGCGTCAAAATCGTCAACCTTCATAAGTCTGATTTTAATGGTGCTCTCGTTCATTGAGCCTCCTTTTGCTTCAGGGTCATATCTTGAGATCCAATTTCAACGGTCTTGTTATATGTCTATCATCTGAGCTGTTTTATTTCTTGACAGGAAAAACTAGTCCAGATCGAGTTTCGCCTTACACTGATTGCAGGTTACAACGCCCCGGAAAACTTTATTGCCGCATTCGGGACATATATAGCGGGCTTCTTCATCTTGAATCCATTTTTCCGTACCAAACTCTCGCCAATAGGGAATCGCCCGCAAAATGACTTTTTTACCGACAGCCATGGGGAAATTGTCAATGTGCCGGCAGGGAAATTCATCGCACTGGTGACATCCCGCGTAGCCCTTTTCCTGGGTGCATGTCCTGATCTCGCACTGCCGGCAATGCATGAACAGATCATCCGACAGGCAGCCGCGGCATTTGATATCTTCCGTGGAAAGCGTTTCACTGTTGGGGAGAATTCCTTTGCCCTGAACGTTTCCCTGGTAGACATTCACCAGCCGTTCCTTGAATTTTTGATTGTTGTCACGGCCTGCGACATAAATGGCACAGACGCCGCAATAAAGCCCGCAAGGTGCTATAAAATCCGGATTTATATTCATCATGCTCTCCTTTTTCAATTCAAAAGGTTTCAATCAATCAAGGCCGGAATTTTTCAATTTGCATGTCTTTAAGCATTTTATAATGTTTGTCATTCCCAGTTAAAATCGGCATACCGTAAGAAATGGCCGTTGCCCCTATCAGTGCGTCCGCAAGTTGAATGGAATGGCTTAAATAATGTTGTTCTACAAAGAACATTGCTTTGGCATGATATCTCTTCTGAAATATACAGAATCTTCGAGTTCCAGGCATGGAGCGCCTTGCGAAGATGATTCAGCTCATTCTTGTTTCTCATGCCTTGGAACAATTCCATATATGTAATCACGGAAATAAAGAAATTCTTTGAATTTTCAATGGCTTTATACGCTTTTTCATTCCCCTTCATGTACCAAACAAGAACATCTGTATCGATAACCATTTAATGTCTGCCTTTTCTTAAATCCCGGACATATTCATCGACATCCTGGATCATTTCGTTATCTTTCCAGATACCAAACAATTCGTTTTTTGTGATTTCCTTTTGTTTTTCTGTGTAGGGAATCAGCTTGGCCCGAGGCTTGCCACGGAAGGTTATGACAACTTCCTCGCCCCTGTTGACCGTATCCAGCAATTCTTTGGAGTGGAACCGGAGGTCTTTTGCAGTCGCTTTCATGATGCTGTCTCCATTTTTTTATAGTTTATACTATGAAATATAAACTATGAGATAATTCATGTCAATACGGCGGCATATGGGCATTAAAACAACAGACCTTGTTTTCCGGCGGCAGTCGTGAGTCAGGGCCGGGACTTCACGCATTTTTTTTTAGACGCTAAACACCTGATTTAAGCTGTGCTGCCAATGCCCGGATATGCCGGTCATCGGTTCCGCAGCAGCCGCCAAGAATCTTCAACCCCAGTTCCCGGTGCAGCGCGGCAACGGATTTGCCGAAGGTTTCCGGATCTTCCTCTACCAGGCTTGTGCTGTTGTTAAGATCTTCGGGGCTGAGCGCCGCGGTGTTGGCCAGCAGTCCGATGACCCGCTGCCGGACAAGGGATGAAGAATTGACTGGATCCGTCAGTGCCGCCCTGGCAAAGGAAACATGGGTGCAGTTGATCAGGTAGGCCAAGGGCTGCGGTGATGCAGCGGCATCGATTGCAGCGATGGCCTCTTTCAGCGGCGTTCCATCCAGCAGGGTCCCTTCGGGGCGGGCAACGAAACTTATAACGTAGGGCCTGCCGGTTGCGGCAAGCGCCATAGCAAGGCCGGTAGCTTCGCTCAAGGCCGGAAGTGTTGCGGCAAGAAGAAAATCACTTCCTGCCAGCTTCTCCGCCTGCCAGGCGTGAAACGCCATCGCCTCGTCAACAGCCAGCGCATCGGCAGGACTGTAGGCATCCCCGCGGCAGCTCATCAAGCCGCAGATGACAACTTTATTTGCGTAGTCTCCGTAACGCTTCCGCAGTGCATCAAAAAACCGGATATTGTCGCCGTTCACATCGGATCCGGCATAACCGGCCGCATCGATCCGTTCCCGGCTCGCCCGCCAGGTCGGGGTGGAGATCAGAAGCGGCAAGTCGAACTCGTTACCAATGTCCAGGTACTGCCGGTATATGGTCTCCAGGGCCGTGCGTTTCGAATCGTCATAGATAAATGCAGAATTGACCAGAAAAGGATCGAGTTCCAGATTGCCATTTCGCCGAAGGCGTTCGATAACCGCTCCCTCTCCGAGGATGCAGGGAGTGTTCTTAATAAATTCCACGATAGAGATATTGTTCATTTATTGCTTAACCAGCTCCATAATATTTGGGTTGATCTGCATATGATACAGAGTTCCAATTTCCTGCCCGCATAGTGCGTCTTGAGAATTTCTTGCTGAAACATTGATTGTCAATTTGTTGATCCCAAAGTAAAAACTCCCTTTCATGACATCTGCGGGCGGCATCGCCGCATCGGTTTACTCTGCCAACGCATATTCGACCGCTGCCACGGCATGGATCTTTGCTGTATCAAATAAAGGCACCCGGCAATCTTCATTATGAACCAACAACCCGATTTCGGTGCATCCCAAGATAATTCCTTCAGCGCCGGTCTCTGCCAACTGCTCGATGATATCCAGGTAACGTTCTTTGGAGTTCTGTCGTATTTCACCGACCACCAGTTCATCGTAAATCACCCGATGCACAATTTCGCGTGCATCGGCTTCCGGGATGATTACTTCCAGGCCGTATTTCTGGGTGAGGCGGCTTTTGTAGAAATCTTCTTCCATCGTGAAGCGCGTACCGAGAAGACCAACCTTGTTGATCCCGGAATTCTTTATCTGCCTTGCAGTCGCATCAGCAATGTGCAGAAAGGGAATCAGGATATTCGCCTGGATTTCATCCGCCACTATATGCATCGTGTTGGTGCAAAGGACAATAAAATCCGCACCGCAGTTCTCTAAACTTCTGGCTGCCTCAATCAACATTTGGGCCGCCTCCTGCCAGGTGTCCTGATGCTGCAGGCGCTCTATCTCTGCAAAATCCACGGAATACAGGATGCTTTTTGCCGAATGAAGTCCGCCGAGTTTCGCTTTGGTTGTTTCGTTGACGATGCGGTAGTACTCGACTGAGGACTCCCAGCTCATGCCGCCGATAAGGCCGATGGTTTTCATTCTTTACTCCAGAAAAAATTTAATATTATTCAATATTTTAATTGGAGACTGCTATACCTGCAATACGTCCGGCAGACGCCGCTTTTTCAAGGGCATCGCAAACAGATTCCATCTCCGGGATTTCCGGGTCAAGCGGGTTTCCTTTCAGATTGTTCAAGAAAATGGAGCGGGTATCCGGCAGGCGTCCGATAATGGCAACACTGTCGAGGGCCTGGCTCAGCTCATTTTCAGCTTCTGGAATCAACCGGTTCAGAACAAAGGATACCGCCAGATTTGCCTCCCCGGCAAAGGCATTTACCCGTTTGGCCATCATCATGGATTCAAAGGAAGGATCCACCACACACAGGAGGTGATCGCACAGTCCGTCCAGGCTGCGCCCGAAATGCTCCACTCCGGCTGCGGTATCCACAATTACCAGATCCTGCTGGTCGAAGCGGAGGCATGAAAACAGCAACCGGAACAGGTTTCCCATGGGACAGGCGCAGCCTTCTCCAAAGTGGTGGATTTTTCCCACGGACATCGCCCGTATCCCGTCTAATGATGCGATACAGGCATCTGGCAGTTCATCAATGCCCAGATTCTTTGGAAACAGTTGCGGTGATCCGTTAAAGCCGGTCCCGGATGCCTTTGTCTTTTCCCTGAATCCTTTTTTCCCGCCCAGAAAATCCATCAGCGATTCCGGCATCTCCATCCCGAGCATGCGGTACAAACCGATATTCGATTCATCCGCATCCACGAGAAAAACCCTCCGGCCTCTCCGTTGCATGGCTTTTGCCAGGAGAGCCGCCACCGTACTTTTGCCACAGCCGCCTTTTCCGCAGATCAGTAATTTCATGGTTTTTGAAATATTCCTTTATCCATTTGACGCCATTGCGTAATCATCAACAGGATTTCTCACTATGCGGAAACAGAATAAAATCCGGAAATGATCTCACCGACATACATGCGGTGGTAATCTTTTTCCGGATAATTGGCCGAAATCTCCGGATCAAGAAAATTAGCGGGCTCCAGGTCCTGGTAATACACTTTTCTGCACTCGATAACCAGCCTGGCTTCTGCAAAATATATGGAGCCGCTTTTCGTTTCAGCCGGTGTGATACCGGTTTCTTTGACCTTGTCGCAGTCTCGTCCCGATTTGGTTCCGCATAGATTCAAAACTGACTTATATTTCCGGTCAAAGAACGACAGTGTAAAGGTATTTGATTTTTCGATAAATCCATAGGTGTATCGGGTTGGTCTGATAAAAATAAAGCATACGTTTTTACTCCATAAAACCCCCAGGCCACCCCAGGATGCCGTCATCATGTTAAACGATTCTTTATTCGCCGGCGGTTACCAGCATCCACTCGGCGCCGATAAGCTTAAAGACATTGTCGTCAATTTCTTCCGGTGTAATTATTCTGTAATCAGGCATGTTCTTTCCTCCTGGTGATTCATTTGATTTCTGGAGCAAGAATCATTGTAAGGTTTCCTTCATCAACGGGATGTTATTTTTGCTTTCCCGCTCCTTTCTCCAGTCCCTTCAGGAATTCACCCATTTTCTGCCCCGCTTCTTCGGGCGTCAGTTGATCTACCTGTTTAACGGTCTTCTGGAACTGGTCAAGCTGGCTGGTTATCCTGCGGGCAGCCATCTGTGAAGAAATGCTGGAAAGGGCAAGCAGCGCTGCGATGATGCCGAATACTATCCAGGCCTTCTTGGCTTCAATCTTGTAAACTTCAACGCTGGCAATCACCAGCAGATACGTCATCCAGCCGAGCCCCAGCACTGGCCCCAAATAAGGAATAATACCCAGAAGTGTTGTCAGCGGGGAGATGGCGGCAGCATAAGCGCCGCATCGGAAAGCGGTTTCAAACGGTTCCTGGGAACCCAGCAATTTCCAGATAACGTATAAGATGGCCGCGGAAACGAAACCAAAAAAAGCAGTTGCGATCGGGACAAAGATGATAAAAGCCAATGCCATCGAAAATGATGCCACATGGCCCACACCGAAGATCGATAAAAGTCGCCTGCAAAATGCCGCCAACGCCACCTATCAGGGCCAGAAAAATAAGCGGCTCTATCAGCCCCCCCGTTTTGGGCATGGTCCTGAAAAAACCGATCGGGTTGGTGATCACAGAAATGGCAGTGGTCACAGATGACGCAATCTGTTCTTGAAGGTTTATTTCAGAAAAAGTTTTGTTTTCCATTTTTGGTTTCCTCGCTTTTCGTCATGTTGATATTAACGGTTATATTTTGCCAGAGAGTGTGGGAATATACACAATTTGAACTGCTTGTAAAAGTACCTCAGTTCGTCACCCCGGTGAAAACCGGGGTCCAGTAATTTGGCAACTATCTGAACGTACTGGATTCCGGCTTTCGCCGGAATGACGGGATCGGTATTGATTTTTGGCTTTTTGTGAAATCATCAACTTTAAGATTTCGGGCATTGATCATCGTTTCGGCCACTGTAAAGAATACTCGTCTCCCCCCCTTTGAAAAAGGGGGGCCAGGGGGGATTTCATGATTGCGGTAATTTAAGCCCCGTTTTCAAATCCCCCTTAATCCCCCCTTTTCCAAAGGGGGAAATACTGCATTGATGATGATCAAGGCCGATTTTCGCGTTCTGGGTCATTATTTCGGATTTCGAATTTACATATTTTGGTCATTGGAACCGCTTGCAAAAGTACCGCAGTTCATCACCCCGGTGAAAACCGGGGTCCAGAAGCCATGAATTCACTGGATACCGGCTTTCGCCGGTATGACGGAAGAGGCAATTTGAAAGGGTTTTGCAAGAGGCTCAATTTATATATTTATTTATGTCCCTTCAATCTCCATAGCTTGACCCCGCCCATTTCAATGGAATTTTCAATTTTTTTCTTAAGTATTCTGCCAATCAACAAAAATTTCCTCACCATTACTGATTCTGTTTTCTCTGTCGTTCAATACTTTTTCGCGTCAAGGTGGGGATGCAATTCGATCTGTGTTTTTACATAAGTCATCCCGAATAGTTTCCATAATCTGAAATTTCTCTTCAATCGACAATTTCTCTACAGATAAAGCGCTTCCCATTTCTTCTTCACCTTTGCAGACAAGATATTCAATTTGAATAACATATGCTTATCAAAAAGAAAACATCCATAAATGAGATTACGAAAAGGACTGGGCGGAATTAAAGCATAAATACCTTGACAGCTACAATGTAGCCTAGTAATGATGAGACGGCTTGGTAAAAGGGATCGGGTAACTCGGAAGGATGCCGGACGGAAAAAATCAAAAAGGGGTTATGACTTTCGTCACAACCCCTTGAATTTGCTGGTGGGCGGTAAAGGATTTGAACCTTCGACTTCTACCGTGTGAAGGTAGCACTCTCCCGCTGAGTTAACCGCCCTGATTGATGTCCTTTAAATAACGATATTGTGCCCCTGAAGTCAAGCGTTTTCATCTAAAAGGGGTATAAAATTTATCGGGAAACGTCATTCAGGGACGTCAACGGCCGGTTTGCCCAGATCCGAAATGTCCTTGGGTGCCGGAAGATCTTTGATATCTTTCAGCCCGAACAGTTCCAGGAAATGCCGTGTGGTGGCATAGATCAGGGGCCTTCCGGGGAGTTCTTTTCTTCCCTGGATTTTGATCAGCTTTCTGTCCAGAAGCATCCGGATAATACCGCCGGCGTCCACACCGCGTATGTGCTCGATATCGCTTCGCATGATCGGCTGCTTGTAGGCGATGATTGCCAGGGTTTCCAGGGCGGCCGGACTCAGGCGCTGCGCGGATGGCTGGATGATTTTCCGGACCCACTCGGCATATTCCGGACGGGTTCGGAGCTGATATCCGCCGGCAACTTCCACCAGACAGATGCCGCCTTCTCGATGGTCGTAATCGTCCTTGAGCGTTTGAATGGCAGCTTTAATATCCTTGGCGTCGGTTGATGGAAGTGCCGACTTCATTTTTTCAAGGCTCAGCGGTTCTTCCGAGACAAAGAGAAAGCTTTCAATGATAAACTTCAGTTCCGGCATGGGGTCTTTCATTCAGATACAAGGTGATGATGCCGGTGTCGGCGTGCTGGATAACGCCGGCGGCATTGCGTTTAACCATTTCCAGAATGGCCAGGAAGGTGACGATGATATCGGCCTTTCCGGCAGCGTCGCTGATCAGTTCCTGAAAGATCAGGGGGCCCTTGACTTTCAGTATCCGGATGAGTTCCGTCATGCGATCCTGAATGGACAGCTTATCGGCGACCAAATCCAGGGAAATATCCGGGGCCAGGTTGTCAAGAATCCGCTGAAAGGCTTTGATCAGTTCGAATATATCCACCTGGATTTCGCGCTCCGGAAGGGTTCCGGGACTGGATGATTTTACCGGGGGCCGTATAAATGTATGTTCTCCCAGCAGCTCTTTTTCATTCAATTGCAGGGCGGCTGATTTCATTTGAAGGTATTCCAGGATCGGCCGGGTGATTTCCTGACGGGGATCTTCTTCATCGGAATCTTCATGAACCGGCAGCAGCATGCGGGATTTAATCTGGATAAGGGTTGCCGCCATCACCAGAAAATCGCCGGCAATATCGACATTCATGGATTTCATCCATTCGATGTAATCCAGATACCGGTCGGTTATCAGTGAAATCGGGATGTCGTAGATATTGACTTCATTTTTTCGAATCAGATAGACGAGAAGATCCATCGGACCTTCAAAAATATTTTCCAGTTGAACTTTATAGATGTCGCTGCCCATGAGATGAGTTGCCGATCTTAAATGTTTCATTGATCATTACGAGACCGGCTTTTAAATGTCAACAGCAGACAGGTTAAAGGTGAGGGACTGTAGGCAATGGGGTGAAGGGATTTAGAAATTAACCATGCCGGATCACACAAATCGTCGTCACAGGGTAATCGCATTTTTATTCAGGTACGTGGTGGTGGTGCTCGCGATCTTTCTGTCCGGATGCGGCGGTGGGCATGAGTCGGTTCGGCATGCTCCGGCCTTGCTGCCGCCTCAAAAACGATTGCAGCGAATGGGCTATACCATCCAGGTCGGTGCGTTTGCTGTTGCGGGAAATGCGGCCCGGCTTTCCGATACGCTCTCCGGTCACGGGCTGGATGCCACCTATTTCAGGGCCGAGGATGGCCTGTTCAAGGTGCGTTTCGGGGACTTTGCCGCCAAAGAGGAGGCCCGGAAAGAGGCGGAGCGGTTACGGGCATCCGGAATCATCGAGGTGTTTTATATTGTCAGCCCCGGCGAATATGCCGTGGACCGGCAATCCAGCCTTGGAGAAGCTTATCTGCGGGATGAGCTGGTGAAAACCACGATGCGGTTTATAGACACGCCGTATTTGTGGGGAGGGACCTCGGCTGATACGGGATTTGACTGCAGCGGGCTGACCATGACGGTTTATCAACTGAACGGCCTGAATCTTCCCAGAAACTCGCGGCGCCAGTTTGAAACGGGGCATCCGGTTCATCGCGACAATCTGATGAAAGGGGATCTTGTTTTCTTCTCCAGTAACAAATGGGGCACGGTTACCCACGTAGGGGTTTATGCCGGCGATAACAAGTTTATTCATGCGCCCGGAAGGGGTCAAAAAATCCGCATTAATTCGCTTTCCGACCGGCATTATAATCAGCAGTATGTTGGCGCGAGATCGTATTTGTAAAGACAGGAGACAGAAGGCAACGGAAGCAAGTCAGACAACAGGTGCGATCGTTTCCTGAGACTTTTGGATTCTAACTATTGTATAATAATGATTTGACAAGGGGAGGGGTTAAATGGCCTGCTGGATGAATCTTGGACAGAATCTTAAAATAAACGCCAGAAAATTTCCCAACACCGTTGCGCTTAAAGACAGAAACAGAAGCTTTACCTATCCGGAACTGAACCGGCGGGTCAACCGGCTTGCCAATGGCCTGATGTCCCTTGGGCTGAACAAGGGCGATAAGGTGGCTGTCTTTATGGAGAACAGCATCGAGATCGTCGAGATTTTTCTGGCAACCGCCAAAACCGGCATTGTAATGGTGCCCATCAATTTCCGGCTCCTGGGAAAGGATGTGGCCTATATCGTCGACAATTCCGATGCCAAAGCCCTGATGGTGGATGATGAATTTGCGCCGGTCATTCAGGACATCAAAGCCGATCTCCGGCAGATTCCGGCTGAAAACTATATCGCGGTCGGCAAAGCGGTTCCGGGTTTCAGATCCTACGATCAGGTGATGGCTTCTGCCTCCGACAACGAACCGGATGCCGCGGTGAACCCGGAAGACACCTGGATTCTGATCTATACGTCCGGCACGACCGGCAAACCCAAAGGCGTGATCCGCTCCCACGAATCCCATATCGCATTTTACCTGATCAACGCCATTGATTTCGGGTTCAGCCACCATGACATCTGCATGAATGTCATGCCGCTCTGCCATATCAATTCAACCTATTTTACGTTCACCTTTCTTTACATCGGCGGGTCGGTCTATATCCATCCGGCCCGTTCGTTCCGGGGCGAAGAAATCCTGGAGATCATCGAGAGGGAAAAAATATCTTTTATCTCCCTGATCCCCACGCATTACAATCTGATCCTGAGCGTCTGCGAATCCGCCAGAACCTGCGATGTCAGCTCCATTAAAAAGCTGCTGTGCTCCTCGGCGCCGGTCCGAAAAAGCGTCAAGAAAGCCATCATGGAGTTTTTCCCCGGAGTTGAGCTTTATGAAGGCTATGGTTCCACCGAAGCCGGCATTGTGACGGTCTTGAAGCCCGAAGACCAGCTCCGTAAGCTGGGCTCCATCGGTTACGAGTCTCTGGGAACGGATTTTATCCGGATTCTGGATGAAAACGGCAAGGAAGTGGCTCAAGGGCAGGTCGGCGAACTTTTCTCCAAAGGCCCCATGCTGTTTGACAGATATTACAAGCTTCCTGAGAAAACCGCCGGCGCCTTCAACAACGGATGGTTCAGCGCAGGCGATATGGCCAGGCGGGATGAAGACGGCTTTTATGAGATCGTGGACCGCAAAGACAACATGATCATAACCGGCGGCGAGCACGTTTACCCCAGCGAGGTTGAGGAAGTGATCGGGAACCATCCGGATGTCTTTGATGTGGCCGTCATCAGCGTGCCGGATGAAAAATGGGGTGAGCTGGTCATGGCAGTGGTGGTCCCCCGAAACCCGGTTGATGAAAAAAAAATTATGGACTGGTGCAAGGAGAAAATGGCCGGCTATAAACGTCCCAAGAAAATCGTTTTCATCGTGCCGGAAGATATGCCCCGAACCGGAACAGGTAAAATACTCCACAGGGTTCTCAGGGAGCGTTATACGACATAAGTTGTTTGGTTGCGTGAACGGAACGGATTCCAAGTATAAATTCGAAATTTGAAGCACGAAATTCGAAACAATGACCAAAACTGGGTGTTTTCCAACAGGCAGCGTTCTTGTCATTTTGATATTGGAATTTTGAATTTGTTTCGGATTTCAATATTCAGTATTCGGATCTTGCCTGAACGCACTATCTTCCGTTCCGGCAAATTTAACAGAACAGAAAGGTTTAAAGAAAAGATTACCTATAACCTACAGAAGGAGGCAGTAAATCATGTTGAGCAAAGCGTACATCCCGTATAAGGGCTATTACAGCTCCCCGTTTGCCAGGTGGCAGGGAAGCATGGCCAATGAACATGCCATCATCTTGGCTGCAGAAACGTCACAACGCTGGCTGGCTGAAAAAAAATGGGATCCCATGATGTTTGATTATTTGTTTCTGGGAATAACCATCGGGCAGCCCCAATGGTTTTACGGCAGCCCCTGGGCTGCGGCGCTGATCGGTGCCGTCAGCACGCCGGGAATGCTGATCAGCCAGGCCTGTACAACATCCACCACCTGTATTTTTCAGGCGGCTTCGGGCATCGAAACCGGGCTGTATCAAAACGTCTACTGCCTGATGACGGACCGGTGCTCCAACGGTCCCCATACCATCTGGCCCAATCCAAACGGTCCCGGCGGCCAGGTCATTTCCGAGAACTGGATGATGGACAATTTCGGAAAAGATCCCTGGGCAAAGGGCGCCATGATCCAGACTGCGGAAAATGTGTGCAAGGAAGCCGGCATCACCCGTGAAGAGTGCGATGCCGTTGCCTTGAGACGTTATGAACAGTACATGGACGCATCGGCAAATGACAAGGCGTTTAAAAAACGCTACATGTTTCCGGTCGAGGTCAAGGTTTCCCGGAAAAAAACCATTCTGGTTGAAGACGATGAAGGCATTACGCCCTGCACCAAAGAAGGCCTGATGAGCTTGAAGCCGGTTCTCCCGGACGGCGCCCATACCTTCGGTGCGCAGACTCACCCGGCGGACGGCAACTGCGCCGTCACCGTCACCACCCGCGAAAAGGCAAAAGAATTGAGCGCGGATGCCGGCGTTGAAATTCAGGTGGTGTCTTATGGCTTTTCCAGAGCCAAAAAAGGTTATATGGCGATGGCGGTTACCCCGGCTGTCAAAATGGCCCTTGAAAAAGCGGGCATCGGCATCAAGGATGTCAAAGCCATCAAAACCCATAACCCGTTTGCCGCCAATGACGTCCACATGGCCAAGCAGCTGGGAATCGACGTGATGGGTTTCAACAACTACGGAAGTTCGCTGGTTTACGGACATCCCCAGGCCCCGACAGCCGGCCGGTGCATCATCGAAGGCATCGAAGAAGTCGTCATGGCCGGAGGCGGGTATCTTCTCTGGGGCGGCTGTGCGGCCGGGGATACCGGCGCCGGATTGGTCCTGAAAATCGGATAGGAAGCCCGCGAATTTCCACAGCGTGTTTCTCATGTTCAGGGGAATTTTCTCCGCTGTATTCAATGATCTGAGAATGTAAACGGTTTTCAGATCATTGAATATCGTGCCTGCATGCCTTTTCTCTATTGACATCCCTTGTTTCATAGCCATATTTTCCATGGCATTTCAATTATCGACGCATGGTAACCGAATCCGCAGTGATTCGAATCGTAAATGGCGTTTTAAACCGTTCATCAGTTGTTATGGAGGAAAGAATCATGGATTATATTTCTGGAGGCGGATGTCCCTCATCCGCAAAGAAAAAAGATCAGCATGCCGAACAGGACGCTTCCGTCAAGGGAGCTCTCGGGAAGATCAAACATAAATTCATTGTCATGAGCGGCAAGGGCGGGGTCGGCAAGTCAAGCACATCCGTTAACCTTGCGGTGGCGCTGGCCGGCAAAGGCTATCAGGTGGGCCTCATGGACGTTGACCTGCATGGACCGGATATTCCCCGCATGCTGGGGATCAAGGGGATGCTGGGAATGACGGAAAATCAGAAGCTCTGCCCCATGAAATACTCGGACAACCTGAAAGTGGTTTCCATTGAATCCCTGATGTCCGGAAAAGATGAAGCCATTATCTGGAGGGGGCCGGTAAAATATTCCGCCATCAAGCAGTTTATCGGGGATGTGGATTGGGGAGATCTGGATTATTTGATTATTGATTCACCGCCGGGTACGGGCGATGAACCCCTGACCATCGCCCAGACCATTTCGGATGCACAGGCCATTATCGTCACCACGCCGCAGGAAGTATCGCTGGCCGATGTCCGAAAATCCATCAGCTTCTGTAAAACCGTTAAAATGAATATTTTCGGGCTGATAGAAAACATGAGCGGGTATTCCTGTCCGCACTGCGGAGAGCATATCGATCTGTTCGGGTCCGGCGGCGGGGAGAAAACCGCGGATGATGCTGGCATTCTGTTTCTGGGAAAGATTCCCTTCGATCAGAAAGTGGTGACCTGCGGGGATACCGGCTGCGCCTTTCAGGAAACCTACAAGGAATCGCCGGTGACGCTGGCATTCAACAAGATTGCCGACAAAATGGCGGAGCTGAGTTAATTTCACGGGAGTCCGGAATCAGAAGCCTGGTCAGGCGGCTTCCCTGCGTTGCACCCTGACCATTCTTTTTCCGGTTTCAGTCTTTTTCCAGAGAATCCGGAGCTTGTCTTAAGCAGATAGCCAGTCTCTGTTTCCTTTTTTCTGGAGAAACCAGATCGGGCAGGCGGATCGGAATTTGCAGTAAATCTCCGCATCCTGACACTGCAGGCACTCTTCGCACAGGGCGATCTCATGTTTCATGCACCGGTAGCGGGTTTCTCTGCCTGAATGATTGATACACGTATCCACAAATATTCTCCTGTTTCCATGTCCCCTGGAAAAGCCTTATGCACACCAAGCTGTCCCTTTATGTTGATCCGGATGATATCGATTCTCCTCAGGTAATCCGTGATCTTGTTCGAAAACAGCTGAATCTGCCTGCCGATACGGACCCGGGGTATGTGATCCGCCGCAGATCCATTGACGCCAGAAAAAAGCGGCCCCGGTTTTTACTGGATATTGAGGTGTTCTCTCCGGAAACGTTACAAAATATAACGCCGTTTCAGTTAAATTTCAAACCCGTATCCCCGGATTACCGGGTGGTGATTGTCGGGGCCGGGCCGGCCGGATATTTTGCGGCCCTGGAGCTTCTGGGGCAGGGTATCCGGCCGATTCTTCTGGAAAGGGGAAAGGATGTCACGTCCCGGCGCAAGGACATTCAGCAGCTTCATGGCAAGGGCATTGTCAACCCGCACTCCAATTACTGTTTTGGCGAGGGCGGCGCCGGCGCGTATTCGGACGGCAAACTCTATACCCGCTCCCATAAGCGGGGGAATATCGGCAAGATACTCTCCCTGCTGGTCATGCATGGGGCTCCGGAAGACATTCTGATAGACGCCCATCCCCATATCGGCTCCAACCGGCTGCCGCGCGTGGTCAAGTCCATTCGGGAAACCATCCTGTCCCATGGCGGCGAAATCCACTTTGATTCCTGGGTAACGGACTTGATTATTGAAGGCGGCAGGGCTGCGGGAGTCTGGGTGGAAGGAAAAGGAAAATGCCACGCTGATGCCGTGATTCTGGCAACCGGCCATTCCGCCCGCGATATTTTCGAGCTGCTGAACCGCAACAACATCGTAATTGAACCCAAGCCCTTTGCGCTCGGGGTTCGGGTGGAACATCCCCAGGAGCTCATAGACCGAATTCAGTACCATCACAGCCCGAGACACCCGAAATTGCCGGCTGCCAGCTACCGGTTGGTCGAACAGATTGAGGGCAGGGGCGTGTTTTCGTTCTGCATGTGTCCGGGCGGGTTCATCGTGCCGGCATCCACAGCGCCTGGCGAGCTGGTCATCAACGGGATGAGTCTTTCCGCACGGGATGCCCCGTTTTCCAATTCGGGTGTTGTGGTGGAAGTCCGCCTTGAGGATATCGGCGCGGCACCTGAAAGCGGGCCGCTGGCAGCGATGGATTTTCAGAAAAAGCTGGAGCAGTTGGCGTTTCAGGCCGGCGGCAAGGGACTGCTGGCGCCGGCTCAGCGCATGACGGATTTTGCTGCAGGAAAGCTGTCGCCTGTTCTGCCGAAAACCTCGTATAAACCCGGCATCATCTCCGCGCCGGTGCACGAGCTGTTTCCGGAAGGCATCCGCAGGCGGCTGCAGGCGGCCTTACAGGCCTTTGACGCAAAAATGAAAGGGTATTTCACAGAAGAAGCGATCGTTCTTGCCATTGAATCCCGAACCAGCTCTCCGGTCAGGATCCCGCGGGATGAAACCACCCTGATGCACCCGCAGGTCGAGAACTTATACCCCTGCTCGGAAGGTGCCGGCTATGCCGGCGGAATCGTGTCGGCGGCCCTCGACGGCCAGCGGGTTGCCCGCCGGATCATCGACGCACGAAATTCGATAATCTAATCAAAACCAGAAAAGAGAGCCGCTTGCAATAGTTCTGCTGTTCGTTATAATGCACAAAACGGAGTGTTTTCAAAACGGATGGGTTTGGTCGTTTTGATATTGGAATTTTGAATTTGTTTCGGATTTCGATTCATTCGGATTTATCTGCGCGGAACATCCCTTCGGTCATCACTTCACTTCAGCCTTCAACCTGTCTTATAATACCTGGCCAGCCACTCCTTGCGGAATGCCGCGAAGCGATGATCCGAAATGGCCTGCCGCATGTCCTTCATCAGATCCTGATACAGCGTCAGGTTGTGGATGGTGGCAAGGGTTTCGGCCAGGGGGTCCCGGGTAAAAAACAGGTACCGGAGCACCATGCGGGAATAGGTCCGGCAGGTGTAGCACGAACAATGGGTATCGATCGGATATTTGTCCTTGCGAAAGGTCTTGTCCATGATCCTGAGTTTTCCCAGACGGGTAAAAAACGTTCCCTGCCTGGCATACCGGGTGGGAATCACGCAGTCGAACATGTCCATCCCAAGCGATACTGCCGCCAGAAGGTCTTCGGGAAGACCGACGCCCATCAGATATCGGGGAAGGAGCTCCGGCAGAAGCGGGGCTGCGTGCCTGACAACCGTCTGCATCAGATCAAAACCCTCTCCGACGCTGACGCCGCCGATGGCAAAACCGTCAAAGGGGATGGCGGTGATTTCTCTGGCGCTCATTTCCCGAAGATGCGGATACACCCCGCCCTGTACAATGCCGAACAGAAACTGATGGGGCTGAAGGGCAACCTCCCTGCACCGTGCGGCCCACCTCGTCGTGCGCTTCAAGGATGATTCCACATATGCCTCGGAAGCCGGATATTCCACGCATTCGTCAAAGGCCATGACAATGTCGGCCCCCAGATCCCGCTGGATTTCCATGGATCGCTCCGGGCCAAGAAACAGCCGCTCCCCGTTTTCCTCGTAGGCAAAGCTGACGCCTGCTTCGGTAATTTCTTTCTGGGGCAGGGAAAAAACCTGAAATCCGCCGGAGTCGGTCAGGATGGTCTGTTTCCATCCCATGAAGCGGTGCAGCCCGCCCATGCGCTGGACAGTCGCCAGGCGCTCGCTGAGCGACAGATGGTACGTATTGGCCAGAACCACCTGTGCCCCGGTTTCGGCGACGTCTTTCGGCATGGTGGAGCGCACAAAACCGGCCGTTCCCACCGGCATGAACGCCGGGGTCTGGACCGTTCCGTGATCGGTGGTAAACTCAGCCCGTCTGGCTCCGCAGGGATCAACGGTGTGAAGATTAAACTGAATGTCTTTTAACGGCATGTAAGGTCTTTCAAATAAATGATTTTATCATCACCATCAGCATAAAAATCTTTCAGAATGGCCTCTGTCCGATACGCGCAGGCACGATAAAACCGGTGGGTCGGTGCATATGGTTTCCGGGAGGAGGTTTCAACGTAAATTCGCCGGCCTTTCATTTCCTGAATCCGCAATTCCGTCAGTTGCATCAGACGCCTGCCGATACCTGATCCCTGAAGGCCTTTATTGACGGCAATCCAGTAAAGGTCAAACCGTCCCTGAGTGAGCGGAATGGGGCCAAAACAAGTATATCCTATAACATTGCCGTCGGTTTCCGCAAACAGGAAATCATAGCCGCTGGACGGTCCCCTGGCCAGTCTTTCCTCGGCAAGTTCCCGTGCAACCGCGGTTTCCTCTGGATAAAAAATATCGCAGGATTCGGTCAGGTGAAAAATATTGTCAGGGTCTGAGATCTGAACGGTTTCCCGAAAGGTAACATTCAGGGCTTGCTTATGCATTGATGGCGATTTTCCAAGACTGTTCGTCGGATTCGGAGTGCAGCCGGTCCGTGATATGGGCCATCGGCTCATGAATGATGCGCGCGATGATGTGGTTAAAGGTCAAATCCGCTTTGTCGGCTGCGGCTACAAATCCACTGTCCGGCGCAATACAGGGGTTGGTGTTGACTTCCAGGACCCAGGGATTGCCGCTTTCATCCACCCGGAAATCCACGCGGGCATACCCTTTTAAGTTAAACAGCTTCCAGCATTCTCTGGCAATTTTATTCATCCTGTCCAGAAGCGGCCTGTCCTGATCCGGAAAATCAAATGAACGAAGTGTATTTTGATATTCAAACGACTCCGATTCCCATTTGGCCTTGTAATCTACGATTCGATGTCTGTCCTTGGGAAAGTTGTCAAATCTGATTTCAGCGGGTGGCAGCACTTGGGGGATGCCATTCCCGTTTTTTGACAGAAGGGAAAGGTTGAATTCCCGGCCTTCAATATATGCTTCGGCAAAACAGGCTCCGCCCAGCTGGTCTTTGCGGCGGTCCATCTCTTGAAGGAGCTGGTCGTGGGTTTTGGGGAATACCACGGAATCATATCCAATTCCTACAGAACCATGTTCCCATACGGACTTGATGATGCCGGGGCTGCACAGGGGCGATTTGTGCTGCCTGGCTTTTTCCGGGGTCACAAAAAAAGGAGTCGGAATACGCGCTCCCCTCAGCATCTGTTTGGCCAGAACCTTGTTGGATGTGGTATAAATGGCATCGGTGCCGGCGCCGGTGTAGGCGATATTCATGGCATCCAGTATGGACGGGGCCAGGTGAATCAGCCGGCCCCGGCCGTCAATGGACTCCACGAGATTAAATACCAGCGCCGGATTGATTTCGGTGATTTTGCCAAGGGTTTCTTTAATATCCAGGGAAAAACTGACAGGGACCGGGTCATGATTCAGCTCTGAGAGCGCCTGGGAAACGGATTCGACCTGTATCAGACCATCCTGCTCATCTATTGAGGTATTCTCGGACAGGTTGCCATACAAAACAGCAATTCTCATTGGCGGTTTCCTATATAAAACCAATCAGACCAAAAGGTCTATTGGCCGGGTTGAAGTCGAATATGTCTGAATAACACAGAATGGATATCAGCACTGCGGCGGACCGGAAAAGGAATGCCGCGGAAAAACCGTCAGGACATTACCGGCCGAACCGCGCAGGGCAATATTGACGACTTGTCCCTGCCGACTGATTGCAGTAGGATCGGTAGCAGAATAAAATGGATTTTGCTGGATGAATTTTGATACGCTTGAAAGGCAAAAGGAAGGAGATTCCATGCAAACGCATGGGCATGCAATAAAATCATGCCGCTTTCCCAGGCTTGGAGGCTCGTTGTCTTCTTCGACTTCAAGCGGTTCCAGTGGAACGAAAACCGGATGTATCATGTCAAGATTTCCTCTGTCGATAAAATGGGGAGTGATGGGCCGTCATCGTGCTGTCAGAAACAACGTCCCTGGCAAACTTTTACAAGGAAAAACTTCACGCAGTTGATTGGAACTGATTGAAAATAAAGAGTTTATGACAATTCATGCCTGAAGATATATTATTTCAACATGCGGTGCACTATAACGAAAAAATGTATAAGTGCAACAAAAATATTCCGGATTTAACATATTCCTTTTTGGTATTGTACGGAATCGTGTTACCCAGGTGTGATGTCGTATCTGAACAGAAATGCTGTTTCGTGTTAGGCAGCTGCATGCCGCCATTCGCCCGTCGAGGGAAACCTGCGATATGCGACGTGCTCGGAGGATTTTGAAGCGGTGGTTTCCAAAGAGAACATGTATCGTTAAAAACAGGGCCTTCGCAGGGATGGTGCTGTCTTGTCCGCGGTTCCGTGCCTTCATCCAGGACCCTGTTTTCAACGGTTCTATGGTATATAGGATGGTTTGTTATTTGACCCGTTCCACATATTGACCGGTTCGCGTGTCGATCCGAACGACTTCGCCTTCCTCGACAAATGGTGGAATCTGAAGCTCATAACCGGTTTCAAGGGTTGCCGGCTTGCTGTCGCCCGAAGCTGTATCGCCTTTTGCCCAGGGATCGGCCCGGATGATTTTCAGCTCCACAAAAATCGGCAGGGTCACGCCAATGGCTCTTTCCTGAAAAAACAAAACGTTGCACAGGGTATTTTCCTTTAATAATTGGACGCCTTCACCCACCTGCTCGGCGGTTAAATATTCCTGTTCGTAATTCTTGGTGTTCATGAAACAATACCGGTCGCCTTCGGCATACAGGTATTCCATTTCGATCTCTTCCATCTGCGCTTCGTTGAATTTTTCACCGGATCGGTATGTCCTGTCAAACTGCGCGCCGGTCAGCATGTTTTTCAGCCGGCACTTGTACAGGGCCTGGCCTTTACCGGGCTTGACGAATTCAAACTGCGTCAGAATATAGGGTGCCCCGTCAATCTCAATTTTAAGACCTTTTCTCAGGTCAGCACTTTCGAGCATGGTATAAAAAATCCTCCTGGTTAAGTAGTCGCAGCCTGTCTGGCTGCCGCGACAAGGCGCTTGACCTTGTTCATATCCTTCTGAAAGCGAATCGGCCGGCCCTGCTGATCACAGGCATTGGTGCCGGTACAACTGTCCACGCCGGCGGGGCGAACCTGCCGGATTCCTGCGGCGACATTATCCGGTGTGATGCCGCCGGCCAATATGACCGGAATTCTGCAGGCGGTAACCAGATCCCTTGCCAGACTCCCAGTCGCATGTCACGCCGGTAATGCCGATAAACCCGTTGACCGGTTGCGTTTCCGCCGCCTGGCTGAGCGCCGGAAGATCTTTTGGCGCCATCAGGGTATCGGTCAGGAAATAATCGCTGACAGGTTCAAACAACCTGGCAACATCCAGCACCGAATATCCGTCAGGGTAGAAAGCTTGCGGAATCGGAAGGGTCCGCATCACATCGGTTTGTGAAAAAGTTTCCTTGACAATCCGCTGCTGGTGAAGCAGCCTTTCAAAGTCAGCCGGCTGTTGGATCCTGTCGGGAAGCATTTCGCAAAAATGAATAATATCCGGTTGATAATATTCAATTGTCCGGCAGATGATATCTAAATTGCTGAACAGCGGAATCAGGCTGCTGCGAGCGCCTAGTTCGGCAACTGTCCGAATTGTATCCTTTAAAACAGGATTCTTCCAGTTGTCGGTGCTGAGGATGACACTGCCGATATGATCAACTCCCAGTGAAATCAGCTGGTCGGCTTCATTTTGCGTTTGAACTTCATATACCTGAATGATCATCTTGAAGGCAGTCTGACCTGAAAAAGCAAAATAAGTGGTTGACCATGAGCTGGACACGGCTGACGCGGTAAAATACCATTGACTTTTTACCCTGTGTCTAACATATTCGGAAATGATTCGCAAATTGTTAATCCAAATATGCTGCATAAGGAACTTTCATGATTCTCATCATTGATTTTGGTTCTCAATACAACCAGCTCATTGCCCGGCGCGTTCGTGAATGTCATGTATACTGCCGGGTAGAGCCGCCGACACTGGATATCGATCGCATCCGCTCGCTCAACCCCGAAGGTATTATTTTGTCCGGCGGACCTTCCAGTATTTATGAAAAAGGAAGCCCTGCAGTGGATGCCGCCATTCTCACGCTGGGGATTCCGGTTCTGGGGATTTGTTACGGCATGCAGTTCATGGTGCATGCTTTGGGGGGAAAAGTAGCGCACGCTGAAAAACGGGAATACGGTTTTGCAGAACTGAGTATTCAAGCTTCTGATGGGATATTTCATGATGTTGAAGCCCATACCCGCTGCTGGATGAGTCATGGGGATTCCATCGTGAGCCTTCCGGACGGATTTAATATTACCGCCTCAACCCCCAACACGCCCATTGCGGCCATGGTACATCGTGAAAAACGATTTTACGGGCTTCAGTTTCATCCTGAAGTCGAGCACACCCCCATGGGCAAAACCATGCTTGCCAATTTCCTGTTCAGGATATGCGGATGCAAGAAAAGCTGGACCATGAAATCTTTTGCCAGAGATGCCGTTGAACAGATCCGTGAGACGGTTCAGGACAAAAAAGTCATCCTTGGCCTCAGCGGCGGTGTGGATTCATCTGTCACCGCCTTGTTGATTCACAAGGCCATTGGCAAAAACCTGACCTGTATTTTTGTGGATAACGGACTGCTCAGAAAAAACGAAGGGGAAAAACTCAAGGTCATTCTGAAACAGAATCTGGATATCAATATCCGTTTCATTAATGCAAAAAACAAGTTTTTGACCCCGCTTGCCGGGATTACCGAGCCTGAGAAGAAACGGAAAATCATCGGCAAAGTCTTCATGGATGTCTTTGAAGCCGAAGCTGCAAAAATCAGGGGCGCCGAATTTCTGGCCCAGGGAACCCTGTATCCTGATGTGATTGAATCCCAGTCAGCCTTTGGCGGTCCTTCATCCGTGATCAAATCCCATCATAATGTAGGCGGTCTGCCCAAAAATATGAAATTGAAACTGGTTGAGCCGCTGCGATATCTGTTCAAGGATGAAGCCCGTGCATTGGGAGCTGAAATCGGTCTGCCGGATGAGATGATCTGGCGCCAGCCTTTTCCGGGACCCGGGCTTGCAATTCGGGTGATCGGGGAAATCACGCCCAAACGGCTTTTGATTTTGCGGGAAGCAGACGACCTTTTGCTTGAAGAAATCAAGAAGGCTGGTTATTATAAAAAGTTATGGCAATCTTTTGCAGTGTTGCTGCCGATTAAAAGCGTCGGGGTGATGGGAGATAAGCGCACGTATGAAAACATCATTGCGATTCGGGCGGTTACCAGCCAGGATGCCATGACCGCGGACTGGGCAAAACTGCCCCATCAGCTACTGGGAACCATATCCAACAAAATCATCAATCAGGTTAAAGGGGTAAACCGGGTGGTCTATGACATCAGCTCAAAACCGCCGGGTACGATCGAGTGGGAATAACAGATCCATGACATATCGGAATGCTTCAAAATTTAAAATCCGGGTTTCGGAAGATGACCGTCCGGATTTGCTGCTTACGGAACAGATCGAGTATCAGCGATTTGAAAAACTGAACCAGCGGGTAACGATCATCACCGTCCTGATTCCGATTTTAATCGGCATCATGATAGCTTTCGGATACCTGAATATCCGGGAAATGGTCAGTCAGACCCAGGACATGGGGGCAAAGGAGTTGACCAGTCTGTCTCAGAACCTGGAGTCAAGCATTTCAAATATATCCATCAAACAGGCCACACTGGAGGAAACCCTGGCCGCAAAAATCTCTGACCAGGAAAAGCTGGAAACTGCGGTTCAGGACAGCCTGAAAAAAATGGAGGCGACTGTTCATGACAGTATTAAAAGGATGGAAGCAACTGTTCAGGACAGCATCAAAAAAACCGAAACGTCCCTTGCGGAAATTCAGGCCGGAAAGGCGGACAGAAAAGATATTGCCGGGGAGGTCTCCGGCTTGGACACCAAACTGGCCGGGGTTCAGAAAGATCTGAAGGCCAGCTTGGAGAAATTGCATGCTGACGTCAAGGCCATTGAAAAAAAAATGTCGGATGAGTTTGCCAAATCCCTTGAAACCGTCAATAACGTGACCACTCGAATAGCAGAATGTCAGGCGAACATTGAACTGCTTTCTGCCGATAAAGCGGACAAAAAACTCACGGAAATTGCACTGAAAAATCAGGAAAAACATCTTCAGGATCAGACAAATCAGCTGATTCGAAACCTGGAAAGCAAATTGGAAGGCATCACTGCCGACATCAAAGAATTGGAAAAATTCAAATCCGCTATGGAAAAAAATCCACCGCCGCCGGCCCCAAAGAAACCACAGGCAGGATAACCTTTGTCTGACCCGGCTTCCAAGTCTCAGGCAGAGCTTGCTGTGAGCGGCTTCAGCCCATAAGCCGGGATTAATGCATTAAAAAAGTTGCAGCCGTTGAATCCTCTGGATGTCCTCCGGGACATCCACCTCGGGAGAGTCATGCTCCGTGACCATTACGCGGATGCGATGTCCATATTCAAGCGCTCGGAGTTGTTCGAGCTTTTCGATATTCTCGAGCCTGCCATCCGGAAGGCTTCGGAAGATATCCAAAAAATGCCGGGTATACGCGTAAATCCCGAGGTGCTTGTAAGTATCAAAAACCGTGGAAGCATCCCGGCCATACGGAATGGTGGATCGTGAAAAATAAAGGGCGTTACCCAGCACATCACAAGTAACCTTCACATCCTTGGGATTGGTGATTTCTTCCGGGTTGGTGATCTTAAAGGCGAGCGTACTCATCTGAATGTCCGAATTTTCAATCAGCGGGGCGGCAACTTCCTGAATGCAGGACGGATGCATGCGGGGCTGATCCCCCTGAATATTGACCACGATATCACTATGGGAAAGATTCAGCTTGTCAGCGGCTTCTGCTACCCGGTCCGTACCAGATCGGTTCTCTGCAGACGTCATGATTGCCTTGCCGCCAAAGCCGGTCACGGCAGAAAAAATCCGCCTGTCATCGGTTGCAACAAATACCGCATCCACCATCTCGGCGCTGGCGGCTCGTTCATAAACGCACTGAATCATGGGCTTTCCGGAAATAAGCGCCAGAGGCTTGCCATCAAAGCGGGTTGATCCATATCGGGAGGGGATAATCACCACGGTTTTCATGTTGTTTCCTCTATCGAATCCACCCGCCGATCAAATGCAGATGAAGGTGAAAGACCATCTGGCCGCCGCCGCGCTCGACATTAAATAGAAGCTTGTACCCCGATTCATTGACCCCCACCTCTTTTGCCATGTTCCTGGCCGCCATGATCAGTTCCGATACCAGCGGCAGGTCGGCTGCGGTCAGGTCGTTGACGCTGCGGATATGCTGTTTGGGGACAATCAGCAGATGTACCGGTGCATGGGGTTTGATGTCTTTGAAAACCACTAGATTCTGGTTCTTATACAGCAGTTCCGTGGCTGTTTTTTCATTGGCAATGTTACAGAAGATACAATCTGTCTCCATAAATAATCCTCCCTGTATTGTATGAAAGCGTTAATCAATAGATGATAAATTAAAATGATAACAATATGATATCTTCCGTTGAATCCCCCCAGTTGCCTTTTTGGGTTGGCGATGCCAATGCCAGTTCCAATTCAGCCAGGAACCGTTTTCTGGGGATTTCCGTTGCGCCCAGCCGGACCAGATGCTGTGTGGTCACCTGGCAGTCAATGAGGGTGAAATTCCATTTTTTAAGAAGCCGCACAAGGGTCGCCAGTCCGACTTTGGAGGCGTTGTTTTTGCGGGAAAACATGGATTCTCCAAAAAAGCATTGTCCCAATGAGACGCCGTACAGGCCGCCTGCCAGCTCTCCCTTCTGGTCCCAGACCTCCACCGAATGGGCAAAGCCGGCCTCATGGAGCCGGCGATAGGCATCCACCATATCTGCGGTGATCCAGGTTCCCCGCTGTTTTTCACGGGGAGCGGCGGCGCATGCTTCGATCACCCGGGCAAAATCCCGATCCAGGGTGACAGCAAAACATCTGTGTTTAAGGGTTTTCATCAGGCTGCGGGAAACGTGCAGCGCATCGGGATACAACACGAGCCTCGGGTCCGGTGACCACCAGAGAATAGGATCTCCCTTGGCATACCAGGGGAAAATACCCATACGGTAGGCCAGAACGAGGCGCTCGATGCTCAGATCGCCGCCGACTGCCAGAAGCCCGTCTTCCCGGGACAATTCCGGTTCCGGAAAAATGAGTTGATCTGGCAATCGAAATACCGGCATGTTTACGGACGCAGGGGTTCTGTCTCAAACGTGAGATTTTCGCCGTCCAGCCCGACCTGAACGGTTCCGCCTTTTTCAAGATTGCCGAAAAGAATGCGGTCGGAGAGCACATCCTTGATCTGAACCTGAATCAGGCGCGATAAAGGTCTTGCACCATACTGGGAATCATATCCTTTTTTGGCAAGCCAGATTCTGGCTTCGGGTAAAAGCCGGATGTGTATCTTTCTGGGTGAAAGTTGGGCATTGATTTCAGCCATGAACTTGTCAACCACTTTTTCCATGATTTCGATACTGAGTGATTGAAAGGAGATAATGGCATCCAGCCGGTTTCGGAATTCCGGACTGAAACATTTTTCAACCGCTTTCATGCCCTTGTCCAGTGAATCGGATCTCGTGTCTCCGAATCCGATGGTCTGCGTATTCATCTCACGGCTTCCGGCATTGGATGTCATGATGACGATCGTGTTTCTGAAATCCGCTTTTTTACCGTTGTTGTCGGTCAGGGTGGCGTAATCCAGAACCTGAAGCAGGATATTGAAAATATCCGGATGCGCTTTTTCAATTTCATCCAGCAGCAGCACCCCATGCGGATGTTTTCGAATGTCGTCGGTCAACAGTCCGCCCTGGTCAAACCCGATATAGCCGGGAGGTGCCCCGATGAGCCGGGCAACCGTATGCTTTTCCATGTATTCGCTCATGTCATAGCGCGAAAACGATATGCCCAGAGCCGTTGCCACCTGTCTGGCCAGCTCGGTTTTTCCCACGCCGGTGGGGCCGGTAAACAAAAAAGAGCCCACCGGTCGATCCGGTGCACCCAATCCGGCCCGGGACCGTTTGATAGCGGTCACCATTGCTCGGATGGCGTCATTCTGGCCGTATACGACCTGCTTCAATTGGTCTTCAAGGGTTTCAAGCCGCACCCGGTCGGATGTGTTCACCCGGATTTCCGGAATCCTGGCAATTTTGGCTACTATTTTTTCAATGTCCGCAGGGTGGATTTTTTTCCGGTGCTTATACCCGGAAAGTCTGACCCATGCGCCTGCCTCGTCCATGACATCGATGGCCTTGTCCGGCAGAAACCGGTCATTGATGTGTTTGTCGGAAAGTCTGGCCGCCGCCTTCAGCGCGGCATCGGTATACACGATTTTGTGGTGCTCCTCATAACGGGATCTGAGGCCTTTCAGAATGTCGATGGTCTCGGAAACCGACGGCTCGATAATATCAATTTTTTCAAACCGCCGGGACAATGCCCGGTCTTTCTGGAAATGATTTTTGTATTCTTCATAGGTGGTTGAGCCGATGCAGCGAAATTCCCCGCTGGCAAGAGCGGGTTTGAGGATATTGGAGGCATCCATGGAACCGCCGCTGGTGGCTCCCGCACCCACAATGGTATGAATCTCATCAATAAAGAGAACGGCATCTTTCTGATTGCCAAGGGCATCGATCACGCCTTTGAGCCGCTGCTCAAAATCTCCCCGGAACCGGGTTCCGGCCAGAAGCGATCCCATGTCCAGAGAAAAAATCGTCAGGCCTTTGATGGGTTCAGGGACTTTCCCCTCGAAAATTTTCAGGGCCAGGCCTTCGGCCATTGCGGTTTTCCCGACGCCCGGATCTCCCACATAAACGGGGTTGTTTTTTCGCCTGCGGCAGAGAATCTGAATGGTTCTTTCAATTTCGATTTCCCGGCCGATCAACGGATCTATCTTGCCATCGGCTGCAGCACGCGTCAGATTCAGCGTGTACAGTTCAATGGGGTCTGTTTTTTTGGGCTTGTCCGGTTTTTCGGTCTTTGTTCCTGGATCCGGGTTCCGGATCAACGGGTGAGGGGCGGCGTCATGCGAAATATAGCTTAAAATATCCAGCCGGCTGATTCCCTGTTCATTGAGAAAAAAAGCGGCAAATGAGTCCTTTTCCAGAAAAATAGATGCCAGGATGTCGCTGACAGCCACTTCCTGCTTTTCGGCGGAACGCACATGGTTGACGGCGCGTTGAATGACCCGCTGAAAGGCAAGGGTCTGCTGAAGCACATAATCCCGGTCTTCAGCAATTTTTTCCATCCGTTCTTCAAAAAACTGCTCCAGGGATGCCATCAGACTTTGTACGTTTCCCCCGCAGTTTTCGATGGTTTCAATGCCGCTGCTGTCATGCAGTACCGCAAACAGAATATGTTCGACCGAAACGTATTCATGCCGGCGTCTCTTTGCTTCACGTACGGCAAACCCGAGGGTTTCACTGAGTTCTTTACTGATCATGGTTCACACTTCCTCCAGGTCGCATCGCAGCGGAAACCCCCGTTCCTTTGCAAGGGAATGGACGGTTTCCACCTTTGTTTCAGCGATTTCAAGGGGATAAACCCCGCAAACCCCGACGCCTTTATGATGGACATTCAACATGATTTCCGTTGCCGCTTCAAGCGATTTGGCGAATACATGCATCAGGATTTCGACGACGAATTCCATGGTGGTGTAATCGTCATTGAGCAGGAGCACCTTGAACATCGACGGTTCTTTGACAAGTTCCTGAGTGTCCTCATCAATGCCGCCTTCCATTTCCGGATGGAATGGATCCGACCCGGCGGGTTCCGCCTGGCATTTTATATGAAGCGCTGCATGGGGTTTCATCGGTATCATTCACAAAACATCCTTGTTATGGGCTGTTTTTACTTTCCGCAGCATTTTTTAAATTTTTTCCCGCTTCCGCACGGACAGGGATCGTTTCGGCCAGTTTTTTCATTTGCCCGGCGAACCGGCTTTTTTTTCTGCGGTTCACCGTCGGAACCGGAAAAAATCAGGTTCTGCTCCCGTGGTTTATGGATTTCTTCGATTTTATCCGGCTCAGCAGGCTGTATGCGAAACAGAATGGAAAGGGTCTGCTCCTGAATGCGGGAGATCATTTCCTGAAACATCTCAAACCCCTCTTTTTTATACACGATCAGCGGATTCTGCTGGGCATACCCCCTGAGTCCGATACCTTCCTTCAGGTGATCCATGGACAGCAGGTGGTCCTTCCAGAGGGTGTCGACCGTGTTGAGCATCACATAACGTTCCAGTTGCCTGAAATTTTCTTCTCCGATTTCGCCTTCCTTTTTCGCATATAACTCAAAGGCAGTGGCTGCGATGGTTTCCGCAAGCCCGTCGGGATTCAGCCCATCCAGCAAGTCATCGGTGATATTGATATGAAAATTGTACTGGTTGAATACGGCTTCATCAATGCCTTTGAAATTCCATTCCTCGGGTGCGATTTTTTCATCCGCGAAGGTTTCGGCGATTTCCTCGGCCTTATCCCGGATCATGTCTTCGATAGCCGGTTTCAGGCTTTTCCCGTTCAGCGCTTCGCGGCGTTGTCTGTAAATGACTTCACGCTGCTGGTTCATCACGTCATCATATTCGATCAGGTGTTTTCGAATATCAAAATTGTGCGCCTCCACCTTGGACTGGGCGTTCTCAATGGCCCGGCTGATCAGGTTATGCTCGATGGGCTCGCCTTCCTCCATGCCCAGCTTCTCCATGATGCTGGTCATTCGCTCGCCTCCGAAGATCCGCAGCAGATCGTCTTCCAGGGCCATGTAAAACCGGGATGATCCCGGATCTCCCTGTCTGCCGGAACGGCCTCGAAGCTGATTGTCGATGCGCCGGCTCTCGTGGCGTTCCGTGCCGATGATGCGAAGCCCGCCAAGCTCTGTCACGCCTTCTCCCAGCACGATGTCCGTACCGCGGCCCGCCATGTTGGTGGATATGGTCACCGCACCTTTCTGACCGGCCATGGATACGATTTCAGCTTCTTTCTCATGGTTTTTGGCATTCAGAACCGTATGGGGAATTCCCTTTTTTTTCAGTTTCTGGCTGAGGTCCTCGGACACATCAATGGAAATGGTGCCAACCAGAACCGGCTGGCCTTTTTTATGAAGCTCGGCGATATCATGCATGACGGCTTCAAATTTTTCTTTTTTGGTTTTATAGATCACATCCGGAAAATCATGCCGGATCATGGGCTTATGAGTGGGAATCACCGAAACATCCAGGTTGTAAATTTTCTTGAACTCCGCTGCTTCGGTATCGGCCGTGCCGGTCATGCCGGCCAGCTTCTCGTACATTCTAAAGTAATTCTGAAAGGTAATCGTGGCAAGGGTCTGATTTTCGTTTTCGATTTTAACGTTTTCCTTGGCTTCGAGGGCCTGGTGAAGGCCTTCGCTGTAACGCCTTCCGGGCATGAGCCGCCCGGTGAATTCGTCAACGATGATGACTTCCCCTTCCTTGACGATATAGTCCACATCCCGTTTGAACAGGGTGTGGGCCTTCAGTGCCTGATTGATGTGGTGAAGCGTTTCGATATTGCGGGGATCGTAGAGATTTTCCACCTTGATCAGCTGCTCGGCCTTGGCCACCCCGTCTTCTGTGAGGACAGCGGACCGTGCTTTTTCATCGATGGCATAATCCACATCCCGGGAAAGGCGGGGGATGATGGTATTGATCTCATAATAGAGGTGGGTGGATTTTTCCGCCTGGCCGGAGATGATCAGCGGGGTTCTGGCCTCGTCAATAAGGATGCTGTCCACTTCATCCACGATGGCGTAATGGAGATCCCCCTGTACGATGCTCTCCTTGTAGAATTTCATGTTGTCTCTCAGATAATCAAATCCGAACTCATTGTTGGTTCCGTAAGTGATGTCCGAGTGGTAGGCGCTCTGGCGCTCCGGGTCGTCCAGGCCATGGAGAATGCATCCGACCGAAAGGCCCAAAAAATTGTACACTTTCCCCATCCATTCGGTGTCTCGTCTGGCCAAATAGTCGTTTACGGTAATGATGTGAACCCCTTTGCCGGTCAGGGAATTCAGATAGGCCGGAAGGGTGGCGGCAAGGGTTTTGCCTTCACCGGTCTTCATTTCCGCGATTTTCCCCTGATGCAGCACCATGCCGCCGATCAGCTGAGCATCGAAGTGGCGCATTTTCAGGGTGCGGACCGAGGCCTCCCGGACGGTTGCAAAAGCTTCCGGGAGTAGCTCATCCAGACTTTCGCCCTTATCAATGCGTTCCTTGAAGCGCAGGGTCTGGGCTTTGAGTTCATCGTCGTTGAGGGCTTTGAGGGCCGGCTCAAAGGAATTGATCTGGTCCACCACAGGCCAGAGCTTTTTTAACTCCCGTTCATTTTTGCTTCCGAATATTTTTGTTAACCAGTCGAAAAACATGTAAATGTGAATTCCTTTATGTGAAAGAAGTCAGAAGTGGAAAATCCATCCTCCGAATTGTTGTTGTCTGTGATTATTTGCTCAGGGCGCCGCCCTGATTCAGTGCAGTCCCTCAGCCCTTGATGGAACAGGCTTCAGGGGCATCGACCATATTTTCCACATTGGCGCCGAAAGGTTGAGACGCCAGTTCGGTCTTATCCGACAGAATCATTTCCGCAGCAATCTTGGCAGACTCGGTAATGATTTCCCGACAGTGCAGGGCATGGTCGCGGCAGAGCCAGTTTTCTTTCCAGGGCTGGGTAATATCCCGGCAAAGGGTGCTTCCGAATTTGTCCTTGATCCGGTTGGGGATCTGATTGAAAAGCCGATACAGGCCGGGTTTGCCGTACAGTTCCTGGGCCGCCTTTTTGGAAGTTTCTTTGGGGTCGCCTTCCGGAATCGTGCTTCTGCCGTGGACGGCTCCAACCGCCAGAATCGCTCCGGCAATGGCGCCGCAGGAATCGCCGTACAGCCCGACGCCCCCGCCGAAACCGGTGGCCAGTTTCTGAATCTCTTTGGGTAGGCCGGTTTCAACCAGATTCACTACGGCCTCCACCACGCATTCCGCGCAGTTGAATCCTTTTGAAAAATTTTTTCTGGCCCGAAGGGTGATGGCCTCGATTTGTTCGTCCTGTGTCATGTGGATTTCCTTTTCAGTATTTATTATTTTATCTATTGCATTAACCGGACGATTTTCCGCGCCAGATCCATGGAACTGGTAAATGCCGGTGAAATGGGGTTCAGAAGATGCAGGCAGGCCCCGTCCTGAATTACCTGAAAATCCTGAACCAGCTCTCCGGTGTTCCAGTCCACGAGCTGTGCCCGGATTCCCACTTTTGCTGAAGGTTCCACCTCGGAAGGGTCCAGGACTTTTACCAGCGCGGCCGCGTCCTGAAAAAACCAGGGGAAAAAATATTTCCTGGGCTCGGTCAAAGCCACGGTTCGAAACTGCGGGTTATTCAGGAAAAGATGCGCATCACTGAGCAAAATATCAATGGCTTCCGTATCAATTCCTTCAAAAACGCCGTAATTTTCACGGCCGAATGCCGGAATTGCCGTGGGTCCCAGGTAGACATCTCCATGAATATTCCGGGTAAAATGTACGCCCAGAAACGGATTGCGAATGTCCGGAACCGGGTAGATACTGCCCCGGACCCGCCAGGCGCTGTTTTTTTTTAGCTTGCGGTAGATGCCTTTGAAGGGAATCAGCCGATAATGGGTTCCGATGCCGAATGCCTTTGAAATGCGATCGCAATGGGCGCCCGCGGCATTGATGAACCGCTCGAACCGGATCCTGCCGCACTGCGTCTGAACCAAATTGCTGCCGGCAACGGATTCAAATGCGCAGTTGAAGAAAAACCGAACGTTCCCAGACCCTTCCAGGTCGTTTTTCAGCGATTTCAGAATTTTTTGCGGGTCCACAACCGCGGTATAATGGGAAAAAATCGCCTTTTGAACGGTCCTGGCATTGGGCTCGATTTCCGCCAGTTCTTTTTCATCAAGCAGATCCACTTTCGCGCCATTGGCAAGGGCCCGTTCATACAGGGTCTGAAGCACGGGAAGTTCATCCTGGCTTCGGGCGACGATGACTTTTCCGGTTTCCAGAAGCGGAAGCTGTTTCTCCCGGCAGTAGGCTTTCATCAGAAAATTGCCGTTCAGGCAGGACCTGGCCTTCAAGCTGTCCGGGGCATAATAAATGCCGGCATGCAGTACCCCGCTGTTGCGGCCGGAGGCATGCTTTCCGGTCTCCGCTTCTTTTTCTATGACGACAATGTTCCGCCGGCCGTTCTGGACCAGTTCTCTTGCGATCGTCAGGCCCATGATGCCGGCGCCGACAATCAGGACATCTGCTTCAATGGCAGGTATCATGTTTTAAATCCTTTGATCAGACGACTCCTGCGATAATACCGGAGTCGTTCGGGCTGTCAATGGCAATCCGGTGAATATTGCGGACTCCGGCGCCGGCCAGCATGTCGCTGAGCTGCTGTTCGGAATAGGCCTGGCCGGATGAAGTGCCAAGGAGCATATTCAGTGAAAATAGGGCCGGAAAGAGCGGGCCGCTCATCTCGTTGTTGAGAATGAATTCGTGGATCAGGATCATGCCGCCCGGAGAAAGGGCGGAAACCGCCTTTTCAATGATCCGTTGGCAGTCTTTGGGCCCTTCGCCGTGCAGGATATGGGAAAGCCAGGCCACATCATACCTTCCTTGCACCGGATCTTCCAGATAACTGCCTGCCTGAAAGCGGATCCGGTCCGACAGACCGAATTTTCCGATGGTGGCTTCGGCAAAAGGCCGGGTGGTCGGCAGATCAAACACGACAGCCTCGATCTCCGGGTGTTGCAGGCAGAATTGAATGGCATAGGTTCCCGGACCTCCCCCCATATCCAGAAATGATCTGCGGCCTGAAAGATCGATTTCGGGAACGATCCGGGGCGCAAGCATCATGGCCATATTGAACATGCCCATGAGAAAGCTTTCCCTGGCATCGTCGCTGCTGTGCGTGGCCCGCGTTCGAACCGGGTTGCCGCTTAGAACCGCCTGATCGAGCTGACTCCAGGACGCGACCAGATGGTGATGATGTTTGATGATGTGTCCGATATAGCCGGGAGATGATTTGCTGAGAAACGCCTTGGCCTCGGGTGTATTGGCATAAATGTCGCCGGATTTCTCCAGAAGGTTCATGGCGGTCAGGGCATTCAGCAACATGGCCAGAGCTCTGGGGTCTGCCCGGAGTTGTTCCGCGATGTCCCCTGCAGATAGGCGCTTGTCTGCCATTACCGTAAATACATCCAGCTGTACCGCTGCATGAAGTGCGCAGGTTTTCCAGTATCCCCCGGATGTCTCCAAAAGCGTTCCCGGATTCCATTCTGCGTGTTCCATAGCAATCTCCTTGTCAGATGGTGACGAAAAAAATTGATAAAACTCAGGCGTTGATAGATATTTCTTCAGTATGCAGCCTCACGGAATCACTTCTTCAGCCGGCAGGGATTCGGGTGAAAACGCTATCGTCAACTCATACACCCCGCTGGAGAGGGTAGCTTTAACAGCCTGTCCGCCTTTTTCAAACACCTTCATCATGGATTTGTTGGAGGTGAGTACATCCGCGGTAAAGCCCTGAAGCCCGCGTTCCTTTGCCAGACGGATCAACATGGCATAGAGGTAGCTGGCGATGCCAAGGCCCTGGTATTTTTCGTCGACAACAAAGGCCACATCGCCGTACGGTTTTTCCCGATGTTTTATAAATCTGGCTTCGGCGATGATCTGGCCCTCGCCCGTATCACCGATGACACCCACAATGGACAGGGTCTCACGAAAATCGACATTTACATATTGCTGCATTTTGGCATGGGGCATGGTTTTAATGGGAGAAAAATACCGGTAATACACCCCCTTATCGGAAAACCGGTAAAACAGGCGGCGCATTTCTTCTTCATCCGATGGACGGATGGCGCGAAATCTGACGGTTGTTCCCCCTTTGAAGGTATGCCGGGTGGATATTTCAGACGGGTAGAGATGCGCGCTTTCAGCAATATAAATCTGGTCAGGATACAGAATGTTTTCCGCTTTGGCCTGTTCGATCAGTCCGGGCCGGTCATCGGGATGTGCGATTTCAATCAGCGCCTGTGCCCGTTCCCTCAGGGTCCGTCCTTTCAAAGATGCCACGCCATATTCGGTAACCACCAGGTTCACCGATTCCCGGATGCCGAGTTCATTGGGAAAATGCTCTACCGACAGCAGAATATTGGGCTCGTTTTTCAGGTTTCGGCTGGGAAGGGCAAATACGGTATAGCCGCCTCTTGAGATTTCCGCTCCGTTCAGCATATCCATGGCCTCGCCCGGGCCGGCGGAGACATTCCCTTTGCCGATGTGAAAAGCGATCCGGCCGGAAATATCGACTTTCCGGGCCGGCAGAATCGCCACGAACCGGGGGTTTCGTCCGATCTGCATGGGACTGATCACCCGGTCTATTCCCTGAAACTCCACCAGCGGGTTTCGATTCAGCCAGGAGAGCATGGCCGGGGTTCCAAATCCGTAGCAGGCCAGGGATTTGCCGCGGAACGTGTTCTTGTAGCGGTTGGTGACAGCCCCGCTGGTCACCAGATCCATCAGCGCGTCTGTGAAAATGGCCGTGTGGATGCCAAGATGCCGCTTGCGGGACAGATGGGGGCTGAGGGCATCGAACAAGGACCCGATGGAATAAGCCAGGCAGCTGCCGTCTTCGATGATCGAAGCCACATTTTCCGCAACCCGGTCAATGATTTCATTCACCGGCCACCGGTCAAAATAGAGCGGCGGGTCTGTGGAATGCACGAGAAAATGAAAATCCGAAACCGGAACAAACGTATCGCCAAAGGTCTCTGGAATCAGGGAATTGATTTCTCCGATGACCAGAGAGGCCCGCTCCATGACTTGACGGGATACATCGCCCGCAATTCCGAGGCTGCAGTATCCGGCTTCATTTGGCGGCGTAATCTGAATAAAGGCGGCATCCACCGGAAGCTGGCCAGACTCGATGAGCAGGGGGATATCCGAAAACCGGCTGGGGATGAGATCCACGCGGCCTGTGGCGATTGCCTCTCCGGCCACCCAGCCGGAAAAAAAAGTTTTCAGGCGGTATCTTTGGGATTGAAGGGATTGAAGGGAAATGGCATCGCCGAAACTGACGATCTGAATCAGTTCCAGGTCCATCAGGTTTCCGGCCTCCGATGCCATCAGGTGTTTGACCAGGGTTCTCGGCTCACCTACGCCGGTTCCCAGAAATATGCTCATTCCCGGTTCAATCTGCGCCAGAGCCTTTTCCGGAGAAACCACGCGGTTCTGCCAGCCTGTTATCGGAGACATTGTCTGATCCATCACAATTGCGATTCCTGAACTTATTGTTTATCGATCCGGGTCAATCCGGCTTCCAGAGCGTACTGAAGCGCTTTTGCATGTTCCTGCGGTGTGATCTGTCTGCGAAGCGATTTCATGCTTCCGATGTCGCCGCTGGGATGATACTGGGCCATGACGTTGACATAAGTGTCCGCTGACACCTTCGTTGCAATAAATTTCATGATTTCAAGTGTTTCCGAAAGGCCGCCGGGCATGACCAGGTGGCGGATCAGCAGGCCTCTTCTGGCCAGGCCGGAAGCATCCATGACCAGGTCCCCGACCTGTCGATGCATTTCCACTATAGCCTTTCTGGCCGCATCGGGATAATCGGGCGCGCCGCACGTGATATCCGAAGTGCGCGGATCCCAGAACTTGAAATCCGGCATGTAGATATCCACAACACCATCCAGAATTTGAAGGGTTTCCACGGCGTCATAAGCGCTGGAGTTATAGATCAGGGGAAGCGACAGACCTCTTTCGGCTGCCAGCAGCACCGCGGAGAGAATCTGGGGAACGACATGCGAAGGCGTCACGAAATTGATGTTGTGGCAGCCTTCTTTCTGGAGTTCCAGCATCATATTGGCCAGTTCCATCTCTGAAACCGGTTTTCCCATGCCCTTGTGGCTGATTTCAAAATTCTGGCAGAAATTGCACTTCAAATTGCAGTGGGTAAAAAAAATGGTTCCGGACCCATACCGGCCAACCAGTGGAGATTCTTCTCCAAAATGGGCGTGGTATCCGTAAACAATGGCCTGCTCCGTGGTCCGGCAAATGCCTTTTTCGCCCGCTTTCCGGTTGACCCGGCATTTTCGGGGGCACAGCGTGCAGGATTGAAGCATAGCTGCCGCCTGCTGAATCTTTTCCCGCAGCAGGCCTTTTCCCCAGGTCTGAATATAACAGGGGGCATCGGAGCTCATAAGGATATATCCGGTGATGCCATAGGGCATCCAATATTTCAGTTGACGAATTTTTGCCAGAACGGAAAGTCAGTTCAGTCGTTCATTAAAATAAAAGTTGACTATAATCGAGAAACCTTCAGCCTGTCCACTTGAGTATCTACCCAATAATAAAGATATCATACAAAGTCAACAAAGGGAACTTGCCAGGCAGTTAAACATCGGGGATATCCCGGTTCCGGCACATAAATATATCGCTTTTTCAAAAGACATCGGATAAAGAAATAACGATCACCATCCGAGGAGACGTTCAGCCATGATGCGTGTTTTCAGAAATGATCTGATTGATTCCAATCAGTTTGTCGTTACACTGGAGCTGGTGCCGGGCCGAGAGCACGGGGGCAAATCCGTTGAAACGGTCATGCGGATTGCAGCCGATGCTTTTTCAGATGGCCGCATCTCTGCAGTGTCCATGACGGACAACCCCGGCGGGAACCCCTCGCTCAGCCCGGATGTTCTGGGATCTGAAATTTTCAAGCTCGGCATGGATGTGATCGTCCACTTCACCTGCCGGGACATGAATCGGGTCGGACTGGAAAGCCGGGCCCTTCAGCTTGCCATGATGGGCATGAAGAATATCCTGGCGCTGACCGGAGACTATGCCGGGCAGGGATTTGCCGGGCAGGGGGCTCCGGTGTTTGACCTGGATTCGGTCACGATGCAGTGTCTGCTGGCCATGCTGAGTGATCGCATCATGACAGCAGGGGATCCGGACGGTTTTTTCAGCGGCTGCGCCATTTCGCCGTTTAAATATACCGAAGCCGAGAGCTTTGCCCAGTACGCCAAATTGTGCCGCAAGACAAAGGCCGGCGCGCAGTTTATCATCACACAGCTTGGGTATGATGCGCGAAAATTTCAGGAGCTGATGCGGATACAGGCGCTCATGGGGATTCAACTGCCGACTCTGGGATCGGTATATGTCCTGACCCCGAAGGTTGCAAGCCTGATGAACCAGGGAAAAATCCCCGGTGCAGTGGTGCCGGATCGGCTTCTTAACAGGGTCCGGGACGAGTGGGCGGATCCGGCCGGCGGCCGGGCGGCCGGCATTGAGCGGGCAGCGCAGCTTGCAGTGGTATTACAAGGGCTGGGGTACCGGGGAATTCATATCAGTGGCATTCATAAACGATTTGAATCCGTTGCCAGGATTCTGGACCGCATGAAACAAATCGAGAACCGCTGGCCGGAATTTCTTCCGGAATTTGATTTCTCACCCCCCGATGGATTCCATGCTTTTCCGGAAACCGCCACATCCGCTGCTCTGCCGCACAACTACGGTCGTAAACCGATACGAATGCCGTTATTGGGAAGGCTCCATTTCCACCTGCTTGAACTGGCCCACAGTCTTTTTTTCAACACCGACGCTTCCCTTGCCCCTCTGTATCAGCGATTGAGTAAATGGTGTGATGGCACCCCGTCGGCGCGAGCGACCCTGCATTTTGCAGAAAATGTGGGAAAACAGGTGATGCTGGACTGCCGGCAGTGCGGCGACTGCGCCATCCAGCACCTGGCATTCCAGTGTCCGGAATCGGGCTGTCCCAAACACATCCGAAACGGGGCCTGCGGCGGTAGCCGTAACGGCCGATGTGAAGTGTATCCGGACAGATGGTGCATCTGGTATCAGACCTATCTGCGTTGGGCGCATGCCGGGAAATCCGATGAAATGCTTGAAGGCTGCATTCCGCCGCGCAAATGGGAGCTTGACCGCACATCATCCTGGCTGAACTTCCATCTGAGAAGGGATCACCAGGGGGCATCGGAGGAGTTTGCCCGTTTCTGCTGCACGCGCGCTTTCTGCGGCTCTCCGGACAGCGGCATCTGTATCGGAACGAAGAAACGGGCCCCAATGCTGTAATAATATTGGATGCATCGTAAGATGCCATAAACGGCCACTTTTTGTCCAGGATATCCGGTGAGTTATGCAAAACGGGATTGAATACGGGCGCCCTGCAACGGGAGTTTCGGCAATTTAAGGATGGAGGCAAGCTATGAAAAGATTATTTTCCATTTGTATCATGATGACGATTCTGCTGCCGTGCCTTGCCACGGGCGAAGAACCGCCGATAGGAAAAATAAAAACAAGCAGGGGTGATGTTGTTTTCATCCGCAGTGGCGAAGAAATCGCCATGAATACCGGTGATAAGATTTGCCAGAATGACATCATACGGACGGGGGAGGACAGCTCTGTGGGAATTATTTTTGAAGACGACACGATGTTGTCCCTGGGGCCGAAAAGCGAAATAGCCATTGATGAATATGTTTTTGCCCCCCAGGAAGGCAAACTGTCCATGATTGCCAGTATGCTCAAAGGCACAGCCGCTTATCTATCCGGCATCATAGGCCGGCAGTCACCGGAATCGGTGAAGTTTCAGACTCCGGATGCAACAATCGGTATCCGGGGTACAAAATTTCTCGTTAAGGTGGAAGACAAATAATCATAGGCCTTGCGGGCGGCATTCCGGCACTTTTAAATTACCCGTTAAATTGTCATACGGTTCGTACGAATGAGAGGAATATGAAAAGAGTTATATCGATACTTATAGGCATTGCCCTCATTGGGGGTTTGGCTGGCTGTGGAGGCAAGAGCATGGTAGTATTGCTCCCGGACCTTGACGGTAATGTCGGGCGGGTGGTCGTGGCGACAGATGGCGGGCAGCAGATCTTGAGCGAAGCCAATCAGTCGGTGCAGGCAAAAGGTCGGAAGGCAACTCCGGGTGAGGTAAGAAAACTCAGTGCAGATGAGATCTGGTCCACATTTTCCGATGTGCTGGCTGCGCAGCCACTGCCGCCGGTAAAATTCATCCTTTATTTTGTGTCGAATTCAAATGAACTGACCAGTCAATCCAGGCCTGTTCTGCCGCAAATTATTCAAGCCATTCAGGAGAGGGATCCTGCCGACATTGTTATCTCGGGGCATACCGACACGGTCGGTTCAATTGGATTCAATGAAAAGCTGTCCCTTGACAGGGCAAGGGTTATTTATGACATTCTGGTGGCCAACGGCGCAACTCCTGCCAATATTACCGTCGCCGCCTACGGCAAAGGGCACCCGCTTGTTGAAACATCCGATAATGTTCCGGAACCCAGAAACCGAAGGGTAGAGGTCATGATAAAATAATTTTTCCTTCGGAACAGCGCGGTTATCCATGAAAACTGAATCAATCATATTTCCAGCCCAGGATTCCAGGAAGGTTATCGTAATCAGCCGGCAGGGAAGCCGCAGCATCCTTATCTGGGGGCTCCTGTCCACCCTGTTTTTTACCGCCATCTTCGCCCTCAAGCCAACCCTGCTGCAACCGCTTGATTTTAAGAATTATGACTTGCTTATCAGGAATTTCCCAAACAATTACGCCGGCAGCAGGCCGGTAATTGTTGACATAGATGAAAAAAGCCTGATGCGATATGGTCAGTGGCCCTGGCCCCGCTACCAGGTGGCCAGGCTGTTTGATAAAATCGTAGCCATGGAGCCGTCTGTCATCGGCCTTGACATGGTTTTTCGGAACCCGACAGGACCTCTGCGGGGCGGCTGCTGAAAGATCTTGCGGATGCCTATCAGCTTAATTTCGCAGTTGGCGGGCTTCCCGGTAAATTGAGCGATAACGATCAGATCCTTGCTGAAACACTGGCCAATGGACCCTTTGTTTTGGGCAATAAATTCCAATTCAGCAGGATTGAAAAAAGTTTGGAACAATGCATTCTTCACCCCGTCAAGGTTTCGTTTTTGCAGAATACGGGAGGACAGGAAAAGAACTTGGGGCTTCCGGAAAGCTTTGGTGTGCTTTGTAATTTGACAATTCTCTCTGAAAAGGTCGGTGCTTCAGGGTTTTTTAATTTCAGTCCCGATCCGGACGGCATGTTGAGGCGACTGCCGCTGCTCATTCAGTACAATGGGGAAGTTTATGCCAGCCTGGCTCTTGCCATGGTTTTAAAACTTAAGAAAGCCGACAATCTCCTTCTGAAAAAAGACGAAGGCACCCTGAAAACAATCAGTTACAAGGGTATTGCCATTCCTGTTGACCCCCACGGCCAATTGCTGGTCAAGTTCCGGGGCCCGAACAGGAGTTATGACTATATATCGGCAGCGGATATCCTGGACGGCATTGTTTCATCAGACCGGCTGCAGGGGCGAATCGCTTTTGTCGGAACCTCGGCGACCGGCCTGAATGAGTTGCGGACCACGCCCTTTGATCCGATATTTCCAGGGGTAGAGGTGCATGCCACTGTTGTTGATAATCTGCTGACCGGTGATTTCATTGCGGTGCCAAGCTGGTCCAATGGCTTGGTCCTGCTACTTGTTATCGTTCTGGGTGTGTCAGTGAGTTTGTTGATTGCCTTCAGTGGTGCCGCATCTGGCTTTATTTTCATGCTGCTTTTTATTGTTGGGTTATGGTTGGCAACGCAACAGTTTTTTTATCGCATGGGATTGTTTGTCGGGACAGCATTTCCGGTTGCAACTGTTGTCTGTAATTACATATTCCTGACCGTTCTCAAATATCGGCTGGAAGAAAAGAAAATGCTTTCGGGCATGCGGGAACTGCTTCTCACCCAGGACATAACCATCGAGAGCATGGCCAACCTGGCAGAATACCGGGATCCGGAAACCGGCGGCCATATTAAGCGCACCAGGAGATATGTAAGGCTGCTGGCAGCGCACATCAAGCAGCTCGACAAGTACAAAGGCTTCCTGAATGATGCAAACATTGATATGCTTTATAAATCTGCCCCGCTCCACGATATCGGCAAGGTCGGCATCCCCGATCATATACTTCTTAAACAGGGCAGGCTGACCGAGGAAGAGTTTGAAGTCATGAAGACCCATACGACCATCGGCCGTGACGTCATCGAGTCCTCCGTTAGTAAGCTCGGCAAAAAATCTTTTCTGACCATTGCCGCAGAAATGGCTTACTCGCACCAGGAGAAATGGGACGGCTCAGGATATCCGCAGGGCCTCAAAGGGGATGGAATCCCCATCAGCGGCAGACTTATGGCACTGGCCGATGTCTATGACGCCTTGATCAGCAAGCGGGTCTACAAGCCCCCCTTTTCGCATGCCAAGTCGGTGGACATTATTAAAAAAGCCAGGGGGACTCTCTTTGACCCTGACATGGTGGATGCGTTTCTTGAAATCCATGAAGAGTTCAGAAATATCGCCCGCAAATTTGCCGATTCCAAAGAGGAACGGGATGCCCTGGAGAACGACATGACCCGAGATTCGGGGCCGCATCCATAAATACGTGTCAAGATCTGCCAAGGCGTCCTATTCATCTCCCCGCAGAACCCGCTTTAATATTTTGCCGGTGGCGCTTTTGGGCAGCTGATCCACAAAAACCACATTTCGGGGTACCCTGTAAACCGCCATATTGGCCCGGCAGAAATCCAGGATTTGCTCCGGCGTTGCGGTGACATTTTCCTTTAACACGATGGCGACGTGAACCGCCTCACCTTTGACGGGATCCGGCACGCCGTAGACTGCTGCCTCCTGAACCGCCGGATGCCGGTAGATGATTTGCTCCACCTCGTTGGGGTAGACGTTGAAACCGGCAACGTTGATCATGTCCTTGACCCGGTCGGTGATATAAAAATAGCCGTCCGAATCCATCATGCCGATATCACCGGAACGCAGCCACCCGTTTCGGATGGCTTCGGCCGTTGCTTCGGGCTTGTTCCAGTATCCTTTCATCACGTTCGGTCCACGGATGATGATTTCTCCCATTTCTCCGACCGGCAGCTCGTTGCCGGATTCGTCGGCGATTTTCATGTCCACGTTTTCAATCGGCGTGCCGATGCTGCCGAATTTGTGGCTGAAGTCATGATTGTAGCTGGCGAACGGCGAGCACTCGGTCAGTCCGTATCCTTCATGGATGATCATGCCGAATTTTTCCTGCCAGCGCAGGGCCGTCTCCTGGGGCATGTTGGCCGCGGCGGTAAAACAGTAACGCAGACTGGACAGGTCATAACCGGAGGTGTCCATGTTGAGAAAATAGATAAAAACAGTCGGTACGGCAAAGAACAGGGTCACCCGCTCCTTTTGAATCGCCTCCAGCACGGGCTCCGGCTCAAACCGGCGGTGCAGTACGATGGTGGCGCATTTGCTGATGCCGCCGTTCAGGATGTAATTCTGCCCGAAACAATGGAAGAGGGGAAGAAACAGATGCAGCCTGTCATCGGGGCGGACTCCGGAATGATTGGATGCGGAATGGGAATTGGAACCGATATTCATCTGCGTCAGGACGGCGCCTTTGGGAAAACCGGTGGTACCGGATGTGTAGAGAAGCGCCGCAGGGTCATGCATATCGGTTTCGGCAATTTTAAAAAGCGTATCGCCTTTGGCCATGAGTTCTTCAAGCGATAAATCGTTTCCGGCCGGGCCTTCGGCGATGATGACATGTTTCAGGTCGGGCAGATCCGCATCCACCACTTCCTGGCGCAGGGATGCGGTTGTCAGCAGCACGGTGGCGCCGGCGTCGTTGACGATGTATTCGACTTCGTGGCGCTTTAACATGGCATTCACGGAAACGGCGATGGCGCCGATTTTCTGTGCGGCAAAATATCCGAATATAAATTCGGGGATATTCGGTAAAAACAAGGCCACCCGATCCCCTTTTTCAACCCCCAGCGTTTGCAGGCTGTTGGCAAGACGGTTGACAGCTTCATCGAGCTGGCGATAGGAATATGTTGTTCCCTCGAAAACCAGCGCCGGCTTATCCGGAAAAAAACGGCGTGCTCGCTCCAGATTTTTCGCGATGTTCATGTGTAACTCCTTATCTTGGAAAATTCCTTCCCAGCCGATAACCGGCGGGGGATAGTGATGTTCCCTTTGCAGGGATGCCCGTTGAGAACTGCGACTTTTCAGTCAGCCCGAACGCGATTCTATAATCGTTTCGCAAGCTATATTATAGTCACATTACAGCCATGGCTGGTTTTGTCAAGAAGAATTGTGAAGCGGGCGAAAGCCGGTTAATCCGGAACTTGGGGTTTTTGATTATTGACGAATGAAGGGCCGGCGCTTATCATGAAATAAACAATCAATATGAAGCAAATATGATTACCGATTCCAATTCTCTGGCAGATATCGAATTCCGGATTGCCTTGAAAAGCGATGCTGCAAGGCAGATGGATGCGGTGCGGGCACAGAAGCAATGATTCCCCTGCACAGACTTCTCATTCTCTCCAGGAACGCGGATGCCTATCTGCGTTTGATTCGGGCTGCCAACCTGCCGGGCCTGAGCATCCTGGGAACCCGGATTTCCGATGAAGACGGGATGTCCGGCACGGGCTGTGACATCGTTTTGGGCGAGCCGTCCCTGGTTTGCAGGGCAATTCCGCGGATTCCCGGTCTGCACTGGGTGCAATCCACGTGGGCGGGAGTAGAGCCGCTTCTGGATCCAACGCTGCGCCGGGACTATGTTCTAACCAACGCCAGGGGTGTTTTCGGCGGGCTCATGTCAGAGTATGTTTTTGCATACCTGCTGGCTCATGAACGGCGAATACTTCAACGTCATGCCTCGCAGGCAGCCTGCAAATGGGACAAGACCCCGCCCGGAACCCTGGGTGGCAAAAAAATCGGCCTGATGGGCGTCGGTTCGATCGGCGCCTGCCTGGCGCAAACAGCCAAACATTTCGGCATGACGGTCAAAGGATATACCCGGACCAGCGAAACCTGCGCATATGTGGATGCCTATTATCACGGCACGGATCTCACGGCGTTTGCAGCAGACCTTGATTATCTGGTGAGCGTTCTGCCTAATACCGCGGAGACGCACCGTATCGTGAATGCCTCGCTTCTTGACAGGCTGCCGCAAAAGGCCGTTTTTGTCAACGTCGGGCGTGGGAGCGCTGTGGACGAGGCTGCGCTGGCCGATGCGCTCCGGAAAGGCACGATCACCGGCGCTGTCCTGGATGTTTTTCAGGAGGAGCCGTTGCCGGCTGAACATATCCTGTGGCGCACGCCAAATGTGTGGATCACCTCTCATACGGCGGCCCTGAGTTTGCCTGAAGATATCGTACGGGTCTTTATTGACAATTATTTCCTTTTCATACGTGGAGCCGCGCTCCGTTACCAGGTTGATTTTGAGCGCGGATATTAAGGATGGCCGGCATTTCCGAGCGGTTGACAGCATTGACCCAAAAGATTGATGATGCCGACGAAATGGCCGATAAGTTGACTGCTGATGAAAGGATCAGGTTAGGAAGAAATCGTCATGATGAAAAATATTTTTATGCTGATGGCTTTGCTTGGAATGTTGAGCCTGGCAACAGGCTGCAACACCTTTCATGGCATCGGCAAAGATATTGAACGGGCAGGACAAAAAACGCAGGAAGCGGCGGATGCCGTCAAGAAGAAAATGTAGCGGGGCAACCCTTTAAATACGAACGGATCCACTGGCTGACCTGAATGCCGCGATCTGTGAGCGCCCGGGTGCCGAACCGGATATTGAATTCCAGAAAATAAAAATGGCCGTTTACTTCGGCCACATCAAATCCCGCATGATTGATTCCGGTTTTGCCGGCAAAGGATTCGACAAGCCGCACAGCCCCTTCGGGGATATCCTCAAAGCTTACGGCGCCCCCGCGGGACACGTTGTTGTGAAACTGCCCCGGCGCAGCTTTCCGCCAGTAACCCGCCACCACCTTTTCCCCGACAAAAACCAGACGCAGATCCCGGCTGATGGGCAGGTATTCCTGAGCATACAGTACTTCGTTGCGTCTGGCGTAATCCAGAAAATCCGTTCGGGTTTTGATGAGAAAAACACCCTGGCCCATGGAATTTCTCACTTCCTTGGCCACAAAGGGAAAACAGAACGTTTCCGTCACCTGTTCGACGGCCGTGTCCGTATGGGCAAGGATTTGCGTAACCGGGGTATTTTCGGGGCAGACGGCCTGAAATACCCGCGTCATTTCCACCTTGTCATGACCTAAATGAAAGCTGCTGATGCTGGGAAATATTTTCTTTTTCCAGCCGTAAACCAGAGTGTTGACCTGCCAGAATTCGGGAAAAAGAATCCAGTCCGCGGCGCGGACAACATCCTGGCGGCTGAGCCACTGTTCGGGCTTCAGCGGCATGACACCCGGAATATTCAGGGTTCGCAAAGGATCGAATGATACCAGCCGGCCTGTCATGAAAGCCGGTTCCGGTAGTCAGGGTAGCCGAATTTTCGAACCAGCCGGAACTCGCCTTGAGGGGACAGGATGCCGATGGACGGAAGCCGAACCCCGTTAAACGTGTTGTTTTTCACCATCGTGTAATGGGCCATATCCTGAAACACCAAGCGGTCGCCGACGTTAAGGGGCGCAGGGAAAGAGAAATCGCCGATCACATCCCCTGCCAAGCATGTCAGGCCGGCCAGCCGGTAGGTGAACGGATATTCCCCGGGCAGTCCGGCCCCTTCGATGACCGGACGATACGGCATCTCCAGCACATCGGGCATGTGGGCCGACGCGGATGTGTCCAGAATGGCGATGTCCATGCCGTTATGGAAAATATCCAGCACAGAGGCGATTAAAACGCCGGTGTTCAGGGCAATGGCCTCGCCCGGCTCCAGATAAACCTCCAGGGGATGCCTGCTTTTGAATTCGGTAATCAGATTGCATAACAGATTCACATCGTAATCGCTTCGGGTGATGTGATGCCCGCCGCCGAAATTGACCCATTCCATGTTCTTTAAAAATGCGCCGAATTTGGATTCGAATGCGGGAAGGGTTCTTTCCAGGGCGTCGGCATTGAGCTCGCAGAGGGTGTGAAAATGCAGGCCGGAAATTCCTTCCAGATGCTGGGGTTCAAAATTGCTTCGGGTTACGCCGAGCCGGGAGAACGGTCCGCAGGGATCGTAAATCGGCACGCTCACTTCCGAATGCTCGGGGTTTACGCGGATGCCGCAAGAAACAGGCTTTTTGGAGGCCATGATTTCGGATTTATATCGGTTCCAGAACGAAAAGGAATTGAACACCAGGTGGTTGCAGCAGGAAAGGATTTCATTGAAATCGTGATGCGGGAATGCCGGCGCGCAGAAATGAACTTCCCTGCCGAACTCCTCGCGGCCCAGCCTGGCTTCGTCGACGGAACTGGCGGAAATCCCGCAAAGATATTCCCGGATAACCGGAAACAGGCTGAACATGGCAAAGCCTTTCAGCGCCAGCAGAATCCTGCAGCCTGTTTGCCGCTGAACAAATTCCAGGACCTTCAGATTTTTGATCAGGGCCGCCTCGTCCACGACATAACAAGGCGTTGGAATTTCGGGGTCCGAAAAACGTGCCTGCATGTCCCTTATGCCTCCGTCCACGGCAGTCCGCAGCGATTCAGCTCTTCCATAAAGGGATCCGGGTCGAATTCTTCGACATTGAAAACGCCTTTTCCCTTCCATTTTCCGGTCAGCATCATCATGGCGCCGATCATGGTTGGAACGCCGGTGGTGTAGGATATGGCCTGGGCTTTTATTTCCCGGAAGCATTCCGCGTGATCACAGACGTTGTAGATGAAATATTTCTTGAATTTCCCATTTTTGACGCCTTCGATCATGCAGCCGATACAGGTTTTGCCGGTATAGCCTGCGGCAAGGGAAGAAGGCTCAGGCAGCAGGGCTTTTAAGAACTGAAGCGGAACAATGTCGATTCCCTGATATTTCACCGGATCGATGCGGGTCATCCCGACATTTTGAAGCACCCGAAGATGGGTGAGATATTCCTTGACCGAACGTCATCCAGAAGCGCATCCGTTTGATTCCGGGAATGTTTTTGGCAAGGGATTCCATTTCCTCGTGGTACATCAAATACATTTCCCGTACGCCGACCTGGGGAAAATCAAAAGGTTTGTGGATGGACAGGGGGTCGGTTTCGATCCACTGTCCGTTTTCATAGTATTTCCCCTTTGCCGTGACTTCCCGGATGTTGATTTCGGGGTTGAAATTGGTGGCAAAGGGATGGCCATGATCGCCGGCATTGCAGTCCATGATATCGATGGTATGGATTTCATCAAAATGATGTTTTAAGGCATGGGCGCAGAAAATATTGGTCACCCCGGGGTCAAACCCGCACCCCAGAAGGGCCATGATGCCTTTTTTCTGAAACCGCTCCTGATAATCCCACTGCCATTTGTAGCAGAACTTGGCTTCGTCCGGGGGCTCGTAATTGGCCGTATCCAGATAATCGACCCCGGTTTCCAGGCAGGCGTCCATGATGCTGAGGTCCTGATAGGGCAGGGCGACATTGATAACCAGATCCGGCAAAACCCTTTTGATCAGGGCCGAGACTTCATGGGAATGGTCGGCATCCACCTGCGCGATTTCAATCGGCATGGCAATTTGTTTCTGAATGGCCTCGCATTTGGCCAGGGTCCGGCTGGCCAGGACGATTTCGGAAAACACTTCCGGGTGCTGAGCGCATTTATGGGTGACAACAGCGCCGACCCCGCCGGCGCCGATGATAAGAACTTTACTCATGGACGGATTCCTTTAAATGAAATTAGCAGGAAGAAAACGCTGCCATTTGTCGTTGTGATGTTCATGATCATGGCCAGTGACGGATCCGGCGCATGTGTCGGTAAAACTATAGGAAGATCAAGGTCTGATGTCAATCAAGAAAGAGAAAAGAATTCGTGGAAACAGCTTCCAGTGAGGAACTTGCAGACAATGCATTATCCGCAATTTCAGGGTATTGAATCGGGAGGGCGGGCCCCAAAGGATTAACCGCCGGTTTTGGTGACCCGAAAGCCGCTCATTGGCCGGCAATACACCGGTGTAGTCTGTTCAGGATATCTGTCGGAGTTACATCCCATCCGATAAAGGCCAAGCGCGTTTCCGGGCCGCCTTCCCATTTTGACCATTCGCCTTTTCCGCCGACAAAATTGATGATTTCCGTACGATTATGGAATCGGACCGGGCCTTTCATTCGAAATACTTCCACAGGCAGCGCTTCCATAAAAAGACTGAAAAGCGTTGCATCGATAATCCGGGAGTCTTCAAAGGAAAATGTAACAAAATGATCAGAGGACTGGAAGGCATCTTGAAGTTTGGGCAGGTTTTGTAGAGAATTGTGAGAGGTGTCTTCCCGCGATGCTTCATGGTATGAATGCATGGGTTTTATTTCCATTTTACGCGGCATTGTCTGTGACCAGAAGATCTCCGGATCAACGCAACAGCGAACCGTGGGAACGACCTGGCAATCTGGAAAAACGTCATGTATTTCCTGCAAACATGCTGGAATTGATGCATTGTCCAACAGATCCACTTTGTTCAGCAGGATCAGGTTGGCGGTTTCAAGCTGTTTGTAAAAAATCTGGCCGAAGTTTTCGCGAGCTTCCCAAAGATCGGCATCTAAAACAGTCACAATTTTTTCCAGTTTCATGGATTCGGGCAAAGGCGATTCGCTTAACGCAGACAAGATGGCCGTCGGATCTGAAATGCCTGACGCCTCGATAAAAATACGTTTGGGCCGATACTGGTCCAATATTTTCAACAAAGACTGCTTCAAATCGTTTCGGAGTGAACAGCAGATACATCCGCTGACCAGTTCGATGACGTCAGATCCGGAATTTTTCAGCAAATCTCCGTCTATGCCCACATCCCCGAATTCGTTAACCAGCACCACTGTATCGGACAAATCGGTTTCCCAGGAAAGGATGCGTTTTAATAAAGTGGTTTTACCCGAGCCGAGAAATCCGGAGAGAAGGAACACAAGGGTCTTTTGATCTGATTGTTGTGGCGCCGGTTGATTCATGGTTTTCCTGTTTATTTGCACGGCGGTGAGAATACAAAAACCTTAATCCAGTGGTGTTGGGTCAACATTTATTGTTCTAACCTCGTAATAGGTATTGACAGACATTCCGGCAAACAAAACAGCGCCGGGGCAGGGGATTACCAATTTTTTCTTGAACTTTTCACCGATGATATTGAAAAACTCCAGACAGGCAGAGCATACCTGCTTGGTCATGCCAATGGAGTAAGGGACAGGACCTTCTTCTGACTCGATATAATAATCCGGTTCTATGAAATTGGCATGATTGGCACATTGGAAGGCAAAGAGTTCTTTGAAGGTTACGCCGCGTATACCCATAACATTCAGCCAGCGCGACTGCATCTTGTCATCCATCGATTCAATATCCTTAAAAGCAGGCGGACATGAGCACGTAAAACTCTTCCTCTCAAACAGTCCCATGATCTTTCCTTTGTCTGACCCCGGCAGATCCATGGGCTTGAATTTAACCTTTGAGATGACGGTCGCAGGTTTGAAATCGAAACCGTACGCGTTGATATCCGTTTCGCTGATCAGTAGATACTGGCCTGAAAATCGGGATGTGCCATACCAGGAAAGCTGTCTTTTGCAGAGTTCAAAATTCGACCATGCTTCCGGCGGAACATAACCCAATGCAATTTTACTGGATAAAGGCAGGCAGGCTGCCTTTCTGGTTTCTTGCAGCGAGATTCCCATTTCAGAGAATTTATTCTGCACAAAAAGAAAGGCCTGCTTGTCCAACCAATAAGAGAACTTCGTGTAGATGCCGGTCATCCTGGAAACCCGTAATCCGTTTCAAATTTCAATGAATTCAGATCTTCTCCATATATTTCATCCGCCCGGTGTCGATGTATCATCAATCGCTGCTTGCCGGCTCTTTGGCTTTATTTTCATCATCTTTTTTCTTCTTTTTGGCGGCTGCCTCCGCATCTGCTCTTTCAAAAACATCATATCCCAGGAGCGATTCGGCGATATAGGCGGACAGATCCTTCATCACGATGTCGGATGCCGATGAGGAGACGCCGACCTGCAGTCCCTGATAGCAGAAAGGGCAGCAAGAAACCAGTTCTTTGGCGCCCGTCTCTTCTGCTTCTTTGACCCGCCGCTGGGCCATCTTGTTCTGGATATCCGGGTACCCGGCTTTTAATCCGCCGCCTGCGCCGCAACAGCGTGAATATTCCCTGTTTCTTGGCATTTCGATCAGTTTGAGCCCGGGGATGGCATTCATAATCAGCCTTGGCGCATCAAAGCCCCCGGTTGCACGGCCCAGATGACAGGGATCATGGTAGGTGCAGGTTCTGTTGACCGGGTGGGGAAATGTCAGTTTGCCCTGCTTTAACAACCGGGCCAGATATTCCACGGTATGCAGGACTTCAAAATTCAATTTCCCGACTTTCGGATAGTCCTGCATGATGGTTTTAAAACAGCCGGAACAGGAACTGATCAGGGTTTCAATACCCAGGCTGTTGAATTGATCGATATTTTCCTGAAACAGCCGCTTATGCTCCGGATCACCCATTCTGAGCAGCACGCTTCCGCAGCATTTTTCGTCTTTGCCGAGAACCCCGTAATCAATGTTCAGTGTTTCGAGAATGTTTATGGTATTGATGGCAACCTGCTTGACATTGGCATCGTAGGATGCCGTGCATCCGAAAAAAAGCAGGACCTTTCCCTTTGACTTGACAATTTCCCTCGGCTCTTCGGCGATAAGATTGTCTTTTTTAGCGCGCCGCGACCATTTGGTTCTGCCGGTACGGGGTTGCTGCCACGGGTTATCATAGGTTATGACGCTTTTTCGAAGCGCCTTCTGAGGCTCCAGGGGTCCGTAACCTGCGCTGACAATCAGTCTTCGCAGATCCTCCCAGAGATTTACCGTATCGATATGTGCCGGACAGACCACTTCGCACTGGCCGCAGGTGGAGCACTCATACAAATTGGCAACAAAGGCTTTGATTTGTTCTTCTGTCACCTCCTGATAGCCGAAGAGACTCCGGATCACTTTCTTAAAAGATTCCCCGACTTTTTCACTTTTCATGATTTTAGCCAGAAATCCATTCTGAGATCTGGCGATTTTAAGAAAATCGATGACTTTTCGCCGGGGAACGATATCTTCTTTGGCGTCCTGATCGTAAACGGGGCACCAGGAAAGACATTCGCCGCATCGGGTGCAGGCGTCAAGCGCGATTAACCGTTTTATATCCAGATTGTGGATGGGTATCTGTCTGACGGCTTCCTCGCTGGCTGTTTTTTCCGGTGAGGCATCAGGGATTTTTTCTTCTGTGGTCATTTTCACTACCTTTATAAAATAATAATTATACGCTGATGTTATATCCGTTTCTCATTCTTGACGCCAGACACCGCTTCCAGAGCATAAGTCAGGGGGGTGTTGAAGATATGCCGCATCTTACCGAATGGCAGATAGGCAACGAACAGCGCGCCGACGATTCCATGTGCATACCACAGGTATGGATAAATTGATGCCCAGTTCAAATCAAAGACGGAGAAAACCTTCGACAGGGGATATCCGACAAAGGAATAGATTGCCGTTTGATCGGATATGCCGGTGGACAGTATCCGCACCCCTTCAAGAAAGAAGCCGAGCAGGATCAGAATCCCGATAATCGCAAGCGCAATGTTGTCCTGGTATTCCGATACAACATGATCCGGTTTGGTGACGAATCGCCTTACCACGGCCCAGATGATGCCAAGAAGGATAAAAAGTCCCAGAAGGTCGTTGGCAAAAGCGGTGAACGGGTTGTTCTTGTCGATCAGGACCAGAGACCAATCCCCATCGGGATTGAAATAAAAGACAAGAGCGGTAAAAAGACTTAACAAAAAGCGCATTAATATTGCGGAAAATATCAATGAATGCATGGACCAGCGTCCAATACTTTCTTTAAGAATTCTTCTCTGGAATATAATGTCCAGAACAAACATTTTTGACAGGGAGAATATCTGTCTTGAAAAAATAATATTCCAAATGGATTCGGAACTTAAACTGATCTTTCGGTGCAGCGAGTTCTCCTCGCCCTGAACACTGCCAAGATACCAGAAGCGCAGGGTAGCCAGAACGCCTGCAAGGAAAATAAGCATTGCCGCGCCGAAGATCGGATGGCCCATGGACAGGGGCGAATTATGGCAGACAATGCAAAGGGCGCTTTTTGAAGGCAGCACGGCAGCAGGCGCGCCAACTGGATTGCCGGAAAAATGGCATTTTTCGCATGATTTCAAATCGCTGACATCCGCAGGAGCGTGATCTGAAAGGCTTACCGGCTTGGAATTCAAATCCATTCGGGCCAGCTTGACACGGTCGTCTTTGGGATCGAGCTGAACGGACTGGGATTTGAAATGGCAGGCCTGGCAACTGACCCTCAGGTGCGGATCATGGGCCGTGCCTTCTCCGTGAACGGAATGACACTCAAGGCAGGTGGCGCCTGTTACCGTTTTATGGGGTGAACGGGCTACGTCCGCGTGGCATTTGACACAGGCGATAAACTGGTGCCGCTTCTGATTTTTGTTGAAATCTTCCGGCAGAACCTGGAGCGTGATGTCTGTGCCGTCAATTTTTCTGACACAGGTTTTTTCCCTGTGGCAATTGTAGCATAAGGCGTTGGCGGCAAAAACGCCCTCGTTGCTGTTGACATTGGGGGATCTGTGACAATCCAGGCAGACCAGCGGCTTTGTTCCGGAATCATTTGGGGGGGCAGTCTGTTTTTTCATCAGATTCAAGCCCGCCAGCGTTATCAACAGTACAACACCGGCAACAATAGAGATAGTCGTTTTCGAATTCATAAAGAAGTTCCCACTCTTTCGATTGTTATAATATTGAAGGCCGGTTAATCCTTAAGAGGCTTGATGCGCTTCCACTCTTCAGGGTGTTCTGCCGCGAGTTTTTCTTTTGTGATTTTTCCATTGAAAATTGATTTCTCCAAAGGGAAAACCTCCGGCAGAAGATGGGTGTCGGACATGTGCACGATACCGATGTACATGACGGCCAGTATGGCTTCATGGAAGTGGAAATGATTGGCGACATTGACAAAGTATCCGGGCAGTATCGTTGAAAAATATTCAGGGAACCACATGATTAAGCCCGTTATGCCCATGCTCTGCATGCCGAGCATGACAGCCCAGTAATCCACTTTCTGAAGATAGCTGAAACGATCGAAAAGCGGCGGCGGGCCTTTGCCGAAAAAATACCTCAGGTTCTGGTACAGATCGGTTAAATCTTTGGAGCTTGGCACGAGGGAAGCGGGTCCGAAAAGAATTCCTTTCAGCGCGATCTTGTAATAGCAAAGCCAGAGGAGATGGACTATAATTCCAAGATAGAGAAAAACAGCACAGAAACGATGAAGGGAACCTGCTGCTGCGGCGCCTCCGATGATGGAGACCAGAAATTTTGTCCAGTTGTAGTGGCTCAGATTCAGCAAGAACCCGGTTATGGCCAGACCCGTAAAATTCACAATAATGACAATATGCAGCAACCTGTGCAGCACATGGAACCGCTGATAGTAATGCGTCTGGTTTGATTTCGTTTCCATTAGTTATGCTTCCTCAATTTTTCGTGAATTTTCCTTAACAGTAACAAACAACTGTGGCTGTAAAAAAAGGCCAGAACCACAACAATAAAAACAAGTGAAATCAGGCTCAGGGTATGAACCGTCCGAAGCGCAGACTTTTTTGTGTCGCTTTTATTGTCCATATCGGTTTTGCTGTCGTGGATGATGATGTCTGCAAATTGCGGCTGGGCATCCGGGTGACATCTCTGGCATGATTTCAGCGCAGCCCCTTTCTCTTTTAAAGAAGCACAGTGATGGGCGCCGTGGCAGTCGGTGCAGGAGGCGGATTTGTCAAATCCCAGGTTGACCGCGGCTTTGCCATGGTAATTGGCAAGATAGCTTTTCATCTGGTCCGGATGGCAGGCGCCACAGGTCATTGTCATGGCTTTGTTGATTTGCGAACGGGAGAGATGCGATTTTGAGTAGTGTGCGGAGTGACAATCTCCGCAGACAGGAGCAGGGCCGGTTTTGGATGTCACACCGGTTTCCTTTTCTTTTGTCAGGGCTTTGGCATGTTCTCCCGAGAGAAATCGTTCATAGGAATTTTTATGGCATTTTTGGCAGCTCTGATAGTCAAAAACCCTTTTGACCTCTACCTTAAGAAAGTCCTTGGCCGTGGTATCCGGGTGGGGTTTTCCCATCTCTGTCATGGGGCCGTGACAATCCTCACATTTGATAGCGCCGTGGGCAGCGCTGGAAAAGCGGTTCATATCCACAAACCAGCCTGAATTGGAAGCGGGTACTGCCTTGCCCCAGGCATGGGGAAGCTCAAAAAATGCCTGTAAGGATAACCCCACCATCAGCAGAGAAAAGATCAATTTGATTTTAAACCCTGAAATATTGTTAACTGATCCTGTTCGCAATTTAATCTCCTGTTGTGATTGTTAACGCTGTTCCATCTGCCGGTTAAGAGTAAAATTGTTATTGCCGTGTACTATCATGGATGGGGGCTTGAAAATATAAATAAAAAAAAGACATGGACAATCGGTGCAGCAGATCAAAAACCGAAGTCGCCAAGTCCAGCGTGTCCAGATGATGATCCACGGCCGATTTGATTTTTCGAAGCGCTGCCGTAGTCTGTCTGGCATACTGAACCATCATTTCAGCCATGCCGGGAATAACTTCAAACGCTTCTTGCTTTTCAAGCAGTTTGATCCGCTTCCACATGGATTCAAGAAAAACCCTGACTTTCTCAGGATCGTAAACTTTTTTGCCGATTAACCAGCGAATGGGCAAAAATTCCAGACTGGATGCCGCAATCCTGGAATTGCTCAGTTCACGTCTGAGTTCTCTGACCAAATCCCGGGCTTTTTCCCCGGATAGGATTTCAGTTCGGCCGGTGAATTTGAGCGTTCCGGCAGTTGTGTTTGGCATGCCATTGCATTTTCCCGTCTCCCAGAAAATTGCATCCGCAACACATTTGTTGGCATAGGGGTAATCGGGATGTTCCAGATGGGGGCCGAACAGATAGAAACAGCCTTTGCCCGAAGGGATGCGGACGATTGCTGCCTGTCCGATCAGGGTTTTTGAAGCAATCGCCTCGCTGACAAGAAAGGATGTCTTTTCGGTAAAGCCGCAGTAATAAGCAAGGACTGTGGACGGATCAGAGACGTTCATGCCGGGGCCACCGTATAAGGGAGCATTGAATTCGGAAATGGCGGCAAATGCTCCGGCGGTTTTTAAGCGGATTTCTTCCCGGACCGGATGAAACACAAAATCACATCCATATGACGAGCAGGATTTACAGGAATCTTTCAGAAATTCAGGCAGCGTTTTACTTAAATTGGTGATTTTTACATCGACAAAATTGAACATGTCCAATGGCTTTTTCGATGAATTCATGGGAAGGTATGCCCCGGCGCAGGAACCGATATAAATCCCGCCCTGTGCAACAAAGGATTTGATTTTATCGGCTCCCTGACGGCCTATGGATTCTGCGACCGCAAACGTATCGCCTCCGGATATCACCATGACATCCAGGGGTTGTAATCCGTCTGCCTTTATGGCTGCCTCATCCAAAAATGCCAGATCGAAAAAACCCATGTTCTCAAACATGTCCACAAACCAGAGCCAGGAGTGCGAAGATCCGCTTCCAGCATAGATGCCGATTTTAGGATAGCGCATCAGCCTGCATTCAGGGCTTGGGACAGCTGAAAACCGCAGATCATCACCTGCCTTGCGGATATATCGAAGCTTTCCCTGCGACAATTCAAGGTTGATATCTGCATAGGGTTGGAAGAAATTCATAAAAAAACACCACTAATTGCAGATGTCTGTGATAACCCCATCCAGGATATCCTGGGTAAAATCGATTTCCGTTCCAATGCCGGCAAGGGCCAACAAATTTTCTTCCGACAGTTCCGGACACATGACGGAAAAAAGCGGCTGGATTCCAAATATCATGGCCACGGCCTGCCTTCTTTCCCACCAGGCCAGAGTCTCGGCTGCATCTCCGGAAAGCCCGAAATCATTAAAAATGGGTGTTGTGGGGCACCAGGGGCTGAAGATTCCCTTGCCCTTCAAAGTGGCTGTCCCACTCAACCCCTCAAACGAGGCGACAATATCTTTCAGGCCGGTTTTTCCGCAAAGCGCCGCAACGGCTGCAGGGTCAATGCCGTATTTTGCACATGCTTTAAATACCCGGGCGGTGTCTTCTGCCGAAAGCCCGATTTTATGAAATGCAAGCAGGGCGGGGACGTCAGAAATGAGTACCCCGGGTTCGGCGACTTTGCTCTCTTCAAGCCGTTTGGGATCATCATCAAGAAAAACCATGGTATTGGTCGCATAGGGCGTGAAATAGTCGGCACTGTGCCGATGTACAATGGGCGCAAGCCATGCCGTCATGTCTGCGTCGCCAAGGGCCGAAGCGATCTCCCCAATGCCTTTTTTTGTCATGAAGTCATTTGTTTTGATTTCTTTAAGGAGCTCATGTGAGCGGCTGACAAAATCTTCTACATCGGCGGCTTCTATCAGTCCCATGCCTCTGAAGGCCATGCCTTTTAATTTTTTATTGCCAAAGACTTTGCCCAGTCCAAAACGATCCGGGCTGCTCCAGTAATTATAGCAAACCTGGGCGTAATCGGATCCGTTTTCTCCTGCTTTTCCGATCATTAAGGTTTGGAGAAGGTCATCGCCCACCACCTTGCGCAATGCATCCGTTGATTCCCAGACATCCTTGCCCCAGATGTCAGAAGCATCGGAAATATCCGCGACACCGTCATGGATCCAGAGGTAAACAGGCTTTTGTGAAACGCCTTTGACAACGATATAGTCATAACCCGAAAACTTGATTTCAATGCCGACTTTGAGGGTTATGGGGCAGTGGCATAATTTTCCGGTAACCGGGCTTTTGGCAGTAATCAGCCCGCTGGCGGATGCCGGGCAGGTCGTGCCGGTGAGCAAGCCGGTTCCGATGACAATGGGGTCATCGTCTTGATATTTTTCGTAAAGGTGTTTGGTTATTCCGGCGCCGCCAATTTTTTCACTGACCAGGGATTCATCCAAAGCCGTTTCTGCCACGTCAGATGATGCCAAGTCAATGACAAGGATCTTATCGGTTGATAAATATTCCATATTCGTATTCCTTATTTATTCCAGAGTAATCGCATCTACAGGGCAAAAGGCAATGCACATCGGCCCGTAATCATCCATATCTTCACAAAGGTCACAGCCTTCCCTTAAAAGCATGGGCTTGGCAGAAGCGTCGGCTTCCTTGTCCGGGTCTGCCGCCTCCCCGATTCTGTTGACCTCAAGTCCTTCGGGCCGGGCAACCTTTAAAAATTCTTCCTCTTTAAGAAGCACGCCAAAATAATCTTTTTTTTCCCTGGCGCGGTACGCGACAATGCATGCAGAGAGAAAAGCAAACCCATCATCTCTGTGATAACTGCAAGCCATTTCGCAGGCCATGCAATTGATACATTTCAGTCCATCAATTTTGATCCCCATTTTACGACCTCACTTAACCATTTCATTTGATTCGGGTTATGAGCTTTTTATAAGCAGATAAAAGCTCCCAATGCGCATGGTGAATATACCGCATCATTATCCAAGGAAAAATTAAAAGTCAATGATATATTTTAAATCATCTGATGTTTAGATTATTAAAATATTTCTTGACAAGGGGTGGGAGGATATGTGAATTGTTGAACCCAATTCATGGAAATCGAGCTGCAATTTGATGCGTAGGGGGACAATATGAAAAAAATATTTGATTCTGTCAAATCAAACAGAATATCGGAAAATATTGTTTATCAGATACGCAGTGCCATTTTGAGCGGAGAGCTGAAAATCGGAGACCGGCTTCCGTCTGAAAAAGAGCTTGCCATGGACTTTGGGGTCAGCAAGTCGTCTCTCAGGGAAGCTTACCGGGTACTGGAAGCCTACGGGCTGCTGGAAATAAAGCAGGGCATGTCCGGCGGCGCTTTTGTCAGGGAAGTCGATATCAAGACGATTAAGGATGGTCTGGTCAATTATTTTTTCTTTCAAAATCCCAGCATCCGCGAATATACCCAGATCCGGACCTTTATCGAACCGCAGGTTGTTAAAATATGTGCATCAAGAATCACGGACAAGGACATCGATTTTCTGAGAAACAATATCATGGAAATGGAAAAAGAGGTGGATGGCGAAAATTTCATGAGCGATCTTGACTGCGCCTTTCATAAAAAGCTTGTTGATATTACGGGGAACAGCGTCGTCAGCCTCATTGTTGAAAGCGTCCAGACCGCCTTGATAAATGTCAAGCGCATGCTGCACATGGACCACGCCTTTTTGACGATGGTCTGTGAGGGCCACAAAAAAATTGTGGATGCCTTGAGCGAGCGTGATCCCGATAAAGCCAGCAAAGAAATGATGCAGCATATCATCGAGGTCGAAACGGGAATGCTGGCCTGTAGAAACGGAGAAATTGTTTTAACGGAAACAGGAATTTTAAAATCGGATATACGAAGCAAATGAAGATTGATTGTATTGGATAACCTCAACCTGAACGCATTTAAAAAATTCTGCCACAGAACCGAACAGGATGCTGAATTTCAAAAAAATCTGAAAATGCGTATCGGGTTGTAATTTGGACATCAGGATATTTGATTACCTAATAAAATTATCAGGAGGGATTAAATGGCCGAAATACCAGAAGCGACAAAAGTTGATCCACAAATCACAAAAAAATTATGTGAAATTGTCGGGGAAAAAAACGCAACGGACATGAAGCACATCCGTTACGCTTATTCCTACGACTTGTCTTTTGTGAAGCGAAAAAGCCCCGATTATGTCGTCATGCCGACGACGGTTGAACAGGTTCAGCAGATCATGAAATTTGCCAGCCAGGAGAAAATATCGGTAACGCCGTTTACGGCCGGCACCAATATCGGCGGGCTGTGCATTCCGGAAAACGGGGGAATTCTCCTGGATTTAAAACGCATGAACCAGATCATCCGGATTGACGCTGAATCTCATTATGCCATCATCGAACCTGGGGTTTCTCATGCTAAATTCGCCAGCGCTCTGTATAAACACGGACTGAGATGGAGCTGGCCGGTCGGACCGCCGTCGGCTTCGGTCTCTTCCAATGCCCTATGCCACGGTATCGGCGGTTTGAGCGGGCGTTATGGTCTGAACAGTGAAGAGATTACCAGCATGGAAGTTGTGCTGCCGTCCGGAGAACTGGTCAGGGTCGGCTCCTGCGCGATCCAGGAAGATTCATGGCACAGCTGCCTGCCATTGCCCCGTGTCGATGGTCTGTTTACCGGTTGGCTGGGTACAACCGGGGTAATCACCAAACTGGGGGTCCGGGTTCATCCCATCCCGCCGATTCTGAAAGTGTTTACCGCATCCACGGAAAAAATCGCAGATATGGCGTCGTATCTGCGGACGCTGGGCAATTACGAAATCTGCGATGATTTGACAGGTGTATCCTGGTGGCTTTCGCAGGTGCCCATTCCCTATCCCTATAAGCCGAAACCGGAGGGCGCTCCGGAATGGATATCTTTTGCAACGACGTTTTCCTGGACAGAAAAAGAAAAAGAGGCCCGGGAAGAAATCTGGAAAATGGCTTTTGACGAGGAAATAAAAAAAGGCAGTTCCCTCAAGGAGACCCAGTATCCTGCGGAAGCCCTGAAGGCAAGAACCCAATTGCCAAGCCAGATCGTGGGATCAACGAAAAATTACACCAAACAGGCAGGTGCCGGTATTTCCTGGCCGGGAACCTTTACGCCCGTTAACAAGTGGGAGCCGGTTTATGAGGCATGGAAGAAAATTCTTATTGCCCGCAACTTGTCTCCCTCTGTCCGGGTGACCAATTACCGAGGTGTCCATTACGGAATGCTCCGGGCCATGATTCCTTTTCCCAAAAAAGATCCGGCCGATGTTGAAAATGCCAGACAGGCTATTGTCGAGTGTCTGAAAGTTGACCTGGATAACGGTGGGATTCCGTATAAACCCCCGGTGGATTTCGGGCTGGAAATCAACAAGCGGGCTCATCCCGGGTATATTTCCCTTTTGAGGCAGGTAAAAAACATGCTGGATCCCAACGATATCATGAACACCGGAAAACTGGCATTATAACAAATTTATTTCAGCAGTGGTCATAGGCGATATACGGAGGTTATTATGAAGTGGGATATCCCAACTCTTGAAGAACTTGAAGATCTGGTATGGAAATGCACGGCATGCGGAAATTGTAAAACTGCATATGAATTCGGTCCTCCACCGACGTTTGGCGAGATCTGCCCCGCAGGCGTCGAATTTGGTTTTGACGGGAACATGGCGTCCAAGGGCAAGATAGCCTTTGCCAGAGGAATTCTGGATGGAGAACTGGAATGGAATGAAGATTTTGTTGATGCGATTTATAAATGCACGATTTGCGGGGGATGCCAGAACCAGTGTGAGCTCGATCATAAGCCGATGATTCCCGAAATCATCGAATCCATGCGGCGAAAAGCGGTAAAGGACGGTGCCGGCCCCATGCCGGCACAGAAAGTCATCGCCCAGTCCATGCGAAGCTACAACAACCCCTACCAGGGGCCACGCAGGGTGAGGACTGATTGGACCCGGCCCTTTAAAAAGGCAGGGAAAACCCATCAAGGATATCATGAAGCAAGATGCGCCGATTCTTTACTATGTCGGATGCACCGGCGCTTTCAACCTTCCGGTCAGAAATCTTCCCGTTGCAACTGCCTCCATATTCCAGAAGGTCGGTCTGGATTTTGGCATCCTCGGAGAAAATGAAATCTGCTGCGGCTCGACTGCGATGAGGCTTGGTGATGTGGATGAATTCAAGCGCGTCGCTGAAACCAACATGAAAACGTTCAAGGATCTGCATGACAATCATGGTGTGAAAACCATTATCACCTCCTGCGCGGGGTGTTTCAGGGCAATTAAGAAGGACTACAGTCTTTCGGACGAATATGATGCGCTTCTTGGCGATCTCCAGGTGATTCATACAACGGACTTTCTTTACAGTCTGTTCAAGGAAGGAAAAATGAAATTCACCAAGGAAGTTCCCTGGAAGGTCACTTATCATGATCCCTGTCATACCGGCAGGCATCTGATCGACTTTAAGATCGACACTGATGGATCGCAGCAGTGGGTCGGTTCTTTTCTGGGCAAGAGCGAAGAGCATTGTCTATATGACATTCCGCGTGAAATGCTAAAAGCCATTCCCGGCATCGATTTCAGGGAAATGGAGACGAATTCGCAGCAATTCTTACTGCTGCGGCGGCGGCGGCGGTGTCATGACAGGGTATGGCGACTGGGCAACAAAAAATGCCGGCCTCAGAATTGAAGAAGGCATGAGTACCGGCGCTGAACATATGGTTTCCATTTGCCCATTCTGTCATTATAACCTGAATGAAGGCGCCAAAAGGATAAAAAGCCCGATGAAGCTTTACGATCTGGTTGAATTTCTGGATATGGCGCTTTAGCCAAATCGTTGCGACTCATCGAATTATTTTCTCCGGAAACTGATAGCCCCGCTGCTTTATAGGCGGAATCCACCATAAAGCAGACGGGTTATCAGGCTGCCTCTCCGTCCTGCGCTTGATTAATCGTCTGCCAGGATACACCGCACTGACTGATGCGTTTGTGAAATACCGTGTTGTGGGATAGCAGCATAATTAGTTGACTGCATCTTTCGGGCATTTTTTTTTGTGTAATTTTGAATGGTATTCATAAATTCAAGCCATATTGGCGCTTGGATAATTATGTATCGTGTGTCAATTGAATGGGCGGAATCTGCTCTTTTAATGCACGCGGAAAGGAGGAGTTGATAGTCGTTTCAGCAGTGGATTCAGACCCATGAAGGCGAATCGGCTGTCGTTAAATAACCAAATATTGTGAAAATCAAATTAATAGTACAGCAGTAGTTTTAAACAGAGAATTTATTATTATGAACAACTAAAAGGAGAAAGGTGTATGGCAATTGAGAGAGCACATGGCATGGAACAACCCTATGCCGCTGGAAAGCTGAAACTACGTATTCCTTTTGTTCACTACCGAATTGAATATCAGGATTTTATTCAGGGCGCGATATTAAGCTGCGTACCGCTGGGCATCACGGCAGCCATGGTCAAAGTACTGGGAATTCCCATTGAAATTGCTGTAATGATGGTTGTCATAAACAATTTTCTGTATCTTCTGCACACTTCCTTTGGTGATCCCTCTGTCGCAGGCTGGATAACTGCGGGCATACCACTTTATATTGGCTATCTTGAAGGGTTTGCTGCAGGCCCTGAGCGAATCAAGGCCATGATTGCCTTTCAGCTTCTGGTGGGGCTCATTTTTCTAATATTGGGGATAACCGGTATCACCAGTACCGTGATCAAGCGATTTCCTATCTCCATGCGGGCCGGAATTCTGCTGGGCGCGGGATTCGCATCGCTGATGCGGATTTTTGATCCGGCACAGCCTTATATGAGTAAAATGCCTATCTCTTTCATGACCTCATCCTTTTTCAGCTTTTTTATTCTTTTTTCAACGAGGGCAGTGGAGTATCGAAAACGTTACGGATGGTTTGCCTGGGTTGCCAGTTTTGGTCTCGCTCCTGGCTTTGTCTTTGGCTATTTTATTGGGTTAATGACTGGCGAAATTAAATTCCCGTCTGGCGTTTTTGACCGTTTTATCATCTCTTTTCCGGTAGGTGATATGCTGAGTAATTTCAGCGTTCTGGCTGTTGGCATGCCTTCAGCCGGAATGTGGGCTGCCGGTATCTCCCTGGCGATTGTGGCATATGTTCTGGCCTTTGGTGATATTTTGGTATTGCAAGCACTGGTCGATGATGCTGATAAAGCCCGTCCCGATGAAAAAATTGTGGTCGAAGTGTCCAGAAACCATATCATTTGTGCAATTCGTAATTTCATATTAGGTTTTTTTCTCCCATATCTTCCATTGGCTGGCCCACAGTGGACAGGTGGTCAAGCACTCGTCGTCAATCGTTACAAAAGCTCCACTCCCGAGCAGGAGCCTTCTTATTGGGGAGGAGCAACCTCTATCTTTTGGGGCATGAGTATTGCCATGGTCTTTCACCCGGTTGTTCAGATCATTCTGCCTGCCAAGGACATTGGATTTGCGCTCACCTTGCTGATTCAGGGCTGGCTGTGCGTGTATCTCGCTTTTGCCATGTGCACTACAAACACACAGCGGGGCATAGCAGGTATCATGGGAGCTGTGCTGGTGACCGCAAATTATGTAAAGCTCTGGGGGAATTCGTTCTGGTCCGGTCCTACGATGGGGCTGATTATTGGCACTGTGTTATACTTGTCACTGGAGTATTACCCGGAAGCCAAAAAAGAAAACTAACCCGATCTTGTTATTCGAATGCACGGTTTGCGATGCATTTTTGTTGAAAGGTAATAATATGGCCGCCAGTGAAGGAAAACAGCGATTCATGGTGTTTATCAAAGCCGGTCTGCCCTACACGCTTGTTGGTATGGGGGTGGTTTTTGGCGGGCTTGCGGGGTTGAAGCATTTTTTCAATGACAGCGAATACCTGACGGCCATATTGTTTCTGTGGCTGGCATTGTTCTGGTTTATCTACCAGCCGTTATTTCGCAAGCGGATTTTCAAGGTGAAACAGCAGATGGATAAGTCATGATCTCCGGTTCACTGTTACTGGCCGGTATTAGATTGTTCTATTCAAGGAGAATAAAATGAAATTAAAAGAAAAATTCATGCGACGGCTGGCGGGCAAGGATGCTGGCGAGCCTGCTATGGTCGGATGTACGACCACATACGGCGTTGTAGATATCATGAAGCAGTGCGGCGCGGAACGTCCGCTTGCGGATGTAGATGCTGAGGCCATGGCAAAGTTGTCCATAGCCGGTCACGAAATTGCCGGTTTTGAATGGGTCAAGGCCATGGGCTGGGATATTACACCGATCAGCCAGGTGATGGGCTGCACATTGGGCGAACCCAAGATCGATCTTCAGTATTTCATCAAGGAACATCCATTTGCGGGAAGTCTGGATGGGCTTGCCTATCCTGACAATCTATTTGAGAAAGGGCGTTTTCCAGCCTATAAAAAACAATTTGAGCTGTTGAAGAAACGTTTTGGCGATGAGCTGGTCGTATTTGGTGAGAGTGAAGGGGCCTGGACCTGCGCCTGCAACCTGGTCGGTACCGAGCAGTTCATGAAATGGACCTTCAAGGAACAGGCCAAGGTGCAACAGGTCATTGATATTACGACTGCCGTAACCATCGATGTCATCAACTGGGCATTTGACCAGGGCGCCGATTATTATTGCCTGGCCGAGCCTTCGTCAGGGCCGGCGCTGATGAGCCCAAAAACCTGGAAAAAATTTGTCCAGCCCTTGATGACCGAGATTTGCTCCAAGGCCAAAGGCCCGATTGTTCTGCATATTTGTGCTAACACAGATCTGATTGTCCCCATGATGTGCGAAACCGGCGTTGCCGGGATCAGCATCGAGGAAAAAGCCGACATGAAAAAAGCCGTTGAGGTGGCGCACGCAAAAAACGTACGCGTTTTCGGCAATGTGGCAACGGCAACGACACTGTTCATGGGCACTCCTGAAAAATGTTATGAAGAGTCAATAGCGAGTCTGGAAAACGGAACCGATTTTCTGACACCGGGTTGTGGCATTGCGCCGGGATCCCCCCTTGAAAACATCAAACAGCTAAAAAAAGCCAGAGACGATTTTTACAAATCTAGGGGATAATATTGGCGGTGGGCAATGATGTCTGAACGACAATATTGCCCACCCCAACCGGTTTATTTTTGATCTGCTTCCAACTTGCCTGTCCAATATCTTTCGTTCAGTGCTTTTTTCTAAAAAAAAGAATTGAACGAAACTCATTGGTATTAATGGCAATTCTGAATTGTTTTCTCCTGTATCAAAACAAGGTGTTATCTTCAACTGGGTCGATCGGTTTAAATATGTTTAAACATCAGATGTTTTAATCATTTATATTGACGTGGTTCTTAATTTGTGATTAAGAATACTACCAGAACAATTCATAGGAAACTCGTTTTGGTAAACAGACGGTAAGAGCAATGAATGGCATAACGAATAATAAAATTGTATTTTTTGGCTGTCCCATGGACTGCGATGAAAAATTCGATTCCATTCATGAAAAACACAACGGTTTATGGACAATGGGCAAAAGCGATGATCCTTTTGTCGAGGTTATGTCTCTTATCCGTTCTGAAATTCAACAGGATTTGTGGAAAGAGCTGGGTTCTGTGGATATCCCGACCTGGCTTCGCCCGAAACCCCGAGGCGAGGATCTGTTAAAACTCAACGCGGAAAATATTATCGCTTTCATCGATGAAGATGGTTGCAGAAGGGTCGCAGAGGATGTTGCGCATTTCGTCTCAACAAAGATACTGCCCGATATACCCTGCATGATCGGAATCGACCATTCATTGACCGGAGGCGTGTATAAATCCTTGTCGGAATTCTATGGCAGAGATAACATCTCGCTGATCGTCATAGACAGTCACACCGATGCCATTCCCATGTCCGCTCTTTCCGATGCCATTCAATACGATATTGACGTGAATCCCGATTCTGTTCATGACCCGAGGGATCCTTTCTTGTATAACCGGCCTGATTCATACAATGCCAGCTCTTTTATCCATTACATGACAGCCGAAGGGGTCGTCAATCCGAAGAATCTCTATATTTTGGGGGTGAGTGACTACCCGGAAAATAAGACGTTCCGCATCAAAGACCCCCGTATCGCCAGATACACGGGCGCATATGCAGAATTAAAACGCAACGGGTCCAAAATAATGACAAAAAAGGAGTGCACACAGTCTCCACAAAAGCTTAAGACGTTGTTGCAGATGATATCGACGCCTTATGTGTATATCTCGATTGATATGGACATCGGTGCCGTAAATGCCCTTGAAGGTGTCAGGTTTCGGAATTGGAAGGGATTAACGGAGGAGAGGATATATAAACTTGTTGAAGCGCTTAAAGTCCTGTTCACCCGGAAAGTTCAACTGGCCGGCATGGATATTACGGAAATTGACCAAAGAAGAGCAGGGAAGATATATCCTGCCGGAAGAGACCGGACATATAGAATCGCAGCGAATCTGATCAAGATGATAGGGTTTGGTCATTGAAAATAAACCTTTTTAGAAGCTGTAAACGACTAAGGCTGTTTCAATAGGAAAGTGCTTTTGTATTTTTATTCATAAATATTAGGATATTAAACTGTTAAGGAGGTTTGGATGTTGCCGGAAAACGAAAATAGATATTTTGACATTGAAGATGCCTCTGCGGAAAATCCCATAAAAAAACTGAAATATTTTGTGGATGGTGAATTTCGCGTCTCTAAAACGGATAAATACATGGATTGCTTCAATCCCTCAACCGGGGCTGTCATAGCGCATGCGCCGCAATGCACGCAGGCCGAGGTCGAGTCCGCCATAGAGAGCGCTAAGAATGCTTACCCCGCTTGGTCCGAAACCCCTGTAAGCAAGCGGGTGCAGGTGTTGTTCAAGTTCAAGTCTCTTGTTGATGAGCACCTTGAGGAGCTGACCTATCTTCTGTGCCAGGAAGAAGGCAAAAACTGGACGGAATCCATGGGTGATGTGTTAAAGGTGAATGAGGTGGTCGAATTTGCCTGTGGTGCACCCCACTTGATGAAGGGCGAATCTCTGATGAACGCCAGCAAGGGCTATGATACGGTCCTGTACCATCATCCCATGGGCGTTTTTGCAGGCATCGCGCCCTGGAATTTCCCGGCTATGATTCCCCATGGCTGGATGACACCCATCTGCGTGGCCACAGGCAACTGCATGGTTTTAAAGGCGGCCAGCTTTGTGCCCCAGTCGTCCATGCGCCTTGCGGAGCTTTGGCGAGAGGCCGGACTCCCCAAGGGAGTGCTCAATCTGGTGACAGCAGGACGTAATGAAGCTGAAATCCTTCTGAAACATCCGGATATTAAAGGGGTCTCTTTTGTCGGATCCACTCCGGTCGGTAAACACATTTATAAGACTGCGGCTGCCAATGGCAAGCGGGTTCAGGCATTAACCGAAGCCAAAAATCATGCCCTTGTATTGCGGGATGCCAAGCTTGAAAGAACAGCTAGAGGGATCATCAATGCCTATTGTGGATGTGCAGGCGCCAGATGCATGGCCTGCCCGGTTATCGTTGTGGAAAATTGCATTGCCGACGAGCTCATCGGATATCTCAAAAAATTTGTTGCGGAGATGACGCTGGGGCCGGCCTATGATCCTGCAACAGGCATGGGACCCATCATGAATGCCGGTCACAAGAAATTTATAACGGACTGGATTGAAAAAGGCATTGCAGAAGGCGCCGAACTCATTGTTGACGGCCGTAATCCGGTCGTGCCCGGCTATGAGAACGGTTTTTACCTGGCGCCTACGATATTTGATCATGTCACGGAGGAAATGACCATCGGAGACGAGGAAGTGTTCGGACCCGTCCTCTGCATCAAGCGGGTGGAATCCTTTGAGCAAGGTCTGGCCATCATGAACAAAAGCCGGTTTGCCAACGGATCCGTGATCTATACGCAAAACGGACATTATGCCCGTGAATTTGCAGCCCGTACGGATGCCGGAATGGTGGGCATCAATGTAGGGATTCCTGTTCCGCTGGGAATTTTCGGTTTTACAGGTCACAAGGACTCATTCTTTGGCGATCTTCATGTCATGGGAAGAGACGGTTTCACGTTCTTCACGGAGTCCAAATGCGTGACGCATACCTGGTTCCCGGAAACAGAGCAGGTTGACTGTAAAGTGGACACCTGGGATGGGACCATCTCTTCCATGCCCGAAAAGCATAAGTTAAAGTAATGCCACGTTAGGATTTTGTTTGGCGGGCTGATAATGAAATAATAAGCACCCCCTGTTTTATCGGGGTCGCTTTGTAAGCAACTGTCAGGATAAAATATCCGATTGTGAAATATACAAGATTGCTGATCCATTATCAGTCCGCATTTTTGTCTTTTGATTGATTTTGCATGCTACCCGGGTTGATGTCCAGTATACACATCTTTAACTTGTGGTAAATATTTTGCTTTGATATCATTTCAGAGTAACCGTAACTGAAGGAAACTTGGAATGATTCTTGAATGAATCAGTTCGGTTTCATTTATCATGCATCCGCGGCATCGCCGCATAGGCCGTTTCAGTAACTGAATGTTGTGGACCCGTTGCAAAATATTTACCGGGATATGCATTCAGATCCCGACGCGTTTGAGGGGCGTGTTTATTGACTTTCTCATTTACTCCGCTCATGCCTAATGCCCCTTCACGAGGAGACCTTCCATGATTACAGCAGTTGTTGAATTCAAACTCCCACAGGCGATCACAGTTCTGCAGGCCCAGGAGATTTTTTTGAGCACGGCGCCAAAATACCAGGGCATGCCCGGTTTAATTCGTAAGTACTATTTTCTTTCCCAGGACGGCGCCACTGCCGGAGGCATCTATTTATGGCAGTCGCGTGAAGACGCGGACCGTCTGTATACCGGTGAATGGAAGGCGTTTGTGCGAGGGAAATATGGATCAGACCCCGTAGTGAAATATCTTGAGACCCCGGTTGTTGTGGACAACGTATCGGATGAAGTCATCTCGAATGTTAAAAGTTAGTCATACAGAGGAAGTATGCTCTCATATGAAGTCGACTGAACGCACCGCTGGAGAGGGTGATGTGCGTCATCTTATCACCGAAATACAAAGCCTGGGAATCAGGGTTCATAACGATATTCAAGGCCGAAAAGGCGGTGCGGGGCCGGCTGCCGGCAAAGCTTTTCTCATAGGTGGCATCCCGGTGAATGCCCCCATTGCCGGCCATTATGTCTCGCAGTCTCCGTTTAGCTTGAAGACAGCGGACACATCATATCTTCTTTTAAAGGATGGAAAAGCGGTTTCCTCTCTGGAACTGGTTCCTGACCCGGCGTTTTACAGCCAATCCACCCGGGATGGTGTCGGCTACCGGAATATCGCACTTCTTCACGGAAGAGATTGCCTGGCTACAACTGTTCTTCAGCAATGCGTTCATTGGAAACAATTAAAAAGATGTGGCTTTTGCTCCACGGAAACCTCTCTTAGAAACAAGGAAACCATTGCGAGAAAAACGCCTGAGCAGCTTGCCGAAGTTGCTATGGCCGCCCGGCAGATGGATGGCGTCTCTCACATGGTATTAACCTCCGGAACCGGGGACCCGGCAGGAAGTGAAATCCTGTATCTTGCCGAATGCGTTCGCGCCATAAAGGCTGTCGTGGATATCCCGATACAGGTCCAGTTTGCGCCTCCCGGGGACCTCGATCTCATTGACGTCTTGAGCGAAGCCGGTGTCGATTCTGTAGGCATCCACGTGGAAAGCTTCGATTTGAAAGTGCTGTCGCACATTGCCCCTGCCAAGGCTGAAATCGGATTGAACCATTATGAACATGCATGGAAAAAAGCGGTTGAATTGTTCGGGCCGAGTAGAGTAAGCAGTTTCCTGATCGCCGGCCTGGGGGAAGCTGCCGAATCCATTGCATGGGGCAGTGAATACCTTGCAGATTTGGGAGTGTACCCTTTTGTTGTCCCCTTGCGCCCCCTTCCCGGGTCAGCCCTTGAAAACGCCACGCCACCCGACCCGGATACAATGAAGCATATCTATGACGCAGTCGCCAAAATTCTCCAGAAAAAGGGCATTTCAACCCGGGAGACGTTGGCCGGATGCGTTCGATGCGGCGCCTGCTCTGCTCTGGGTGCTTATGAGAAAAAAGAATCCGGAATCATCTGCCACAGTGCGCGAAATTCTCACGAGCGAAATGAGGCATTCCGAATCAGAAGGCAGGTTTTTGTTGACGAGCAGGGCATGTTCAGCGATTCGGACGTGGATGAAAACGATTCAGAAAGCATTCTCCTGGTGGCGGAAACGGATAGCAAGATCATCGGAACTGTAAGGGTTTTTCCCGGTAAAACCCGAAGCGGGCACTGGATCGGCGGCAGGCTTGCTGTCCAAAAAGAGTACCGCACCGGTCGAACCGGATCTCTCCTGGTTAAAGAAGCCATGAAACGGGTCAAGAAAAAAGGATGTACGGTTTTTACCGCTGAAATCCAGGAAAAAAATGTCCGTTTTTTTAAAAAACTGGGTTGGGAGCCTGTCGGGCCGATTATAAAACATTTTGGATTTCCCCATCAATCCATGAAGGCGGATTTGAGCCTTGTTCCGGGTGAATTGTAATTCTTATGGGAACACATTTAAACGATATCGTTGAAGCAGTGAGAAATTATGCGGGACTGCTTCGCAAACAGCCTATAAAAGAAGTGGTTGAAAAATTGAAGCATACCCATCAGTACGGCGCACAGCTCCCGAATTTTGGTGATGATGCTGCGGTCATTCCATGGCATGGGGAATATCTGCTTTTTGCCGCCGACGGCATGATGACGGGTCTGCTGATCAACGAACCCTATGCAGCGGGCAAAGCCTCGGTCATGGTAACGGTGAATGACATCTATTCCATGGGCGGAAGACCCATTGGAATGGTAAATGTTCTGGCAAGTGGAGATGAAAAACAAAGAGCCCTTATCGTTGAGGGGATTCAAAAGGGTTGTCAAAAGCTCAGGGTCCCCATGCTCGGTGGACATCTTCACCCTGACGCATCTCTTTCAAGTCCGTCACTGAGTGTTGCCATTTTAGGGTCTGCAAAAAAATTGTTGAGATGTCATCTTGCCGAAGCCGGAGATGACCTTATCTTGGCCGTGGATTTGAATGGACAAAGGGGATGTCGTTCCGTTGTCAGCTGGGATGCCAATTCGGGAAAAACCTCCGAAGCCTTACTGTACCGCTTGGAGGCGTTGCCCCTGATTGCCGAACGGGGTCTTTCATGCGCTGCTAAGGACATCAGTAATGCCGGTATTCTCGGCACGATCTCCATCATGCTTGAAAATTCCGGCAAGGGAGGATCTATCGATCTGGAAGCGATTCCCAGGCCATCTGAAATTGCTTTGATCGACTGGCTTCACTGCTTCCAGAGTTTTGGCTTTATTCTCTCGGTGAAACCCGAGAAATCACAGGAAGTTCAGGCGATTTTTAGTGAAAGATCGATTTCTTCAAGAATCATCGGCACGGTTATTAAGGAGCCGGTCGTCACGCTGAAGCAGAACCAGGAATCCATCACCCTGTTCGATTTTCGGAAAGACGAAATTACCGGCATTCACTACAACGGGAAGGAATGAGCCGTTTCGTTTCTTTTGGCGCATACCCACACCCCCTGCAATGCTTTTCTGGATCAGCGACGCACAGGCTATCCGAGTTGAATAGAGGACATGAATGAAACGATCGGTATGTATAGTGCAACTTTTTGCTTTGTTGATGGTTGGCTCCGCATCTCATTTTGCCGTGGCAGACGAACCGGCGATTCGTGTGGCCGTGCTGCAAAGTGATATTCACCAATTGGCTTTCTGGGTGGCATTGGAAAAAGGCTTCTATGCAAAGAACGGCGTTTCCGTCGAACTTGCGGGCGTATTCAAGGCAGGGCCGGAAATCATGACCGCATTTTCTGCCGGAGAGCTGGATATGGCCTATGTGGGGGAAGCTCCCGCAACGACCGCCGTTGCCAACAATGCCGCCAGCGTGGCAGTGGTGGCCCAGGTCAACACCGAAGGCTCGGCCCTGGTGATAGCAAAAGGGAACACCGCCATCAAAAGCCTGGCAGACTTAAAGGGTAAAATGGTGGCGATACCGGGACATTCCACGGTGCAGGATTTTTTACTCCGAAAGGCGCTTGATAATGCGGGGATCGACCCTGCGTCTGTCAATATTATCGTGGTGAAGCCGCCTGAAATGATCAGTGCGCTTCGCACCGGCCAGATCGATGCGTTCATTGCCTGGGAACCCCATCCGTCCAAAGCAGCCACCATGGCTGTGGGACAAAACCTGGCAACATCAGCCGGCATGTGGCCGGGTCATCCGTGTTGCGTGCTGGTGACCGATACGGGCTTTCTTGCCAAACAGCCGAAAAAAGTTCGTGCTGTCGTGGCAGCCCATGTTCAGGCAACCGATTTCATTCGTCACAATCCAGAGGCTGCAATTGCCATCGGTGTTAAATCAACGGGGATGGATGAGGCCACAGTGCGAAAGGCCATGCAAAACGTTCATTTTACCTACGAATTGAACGTCGAGGGAGAAAAAGAATATGTCCGGTTTCTCTCGGAACTCGGCCTGATTCGGATCAAGAATACGGACGCATTTGTGGATCAATTTCTTCAGCCGGCAATTTTACGGGATATCCTGCATCAGTGAAAGGCAAGCGGATTATCCCGCCCATCGTGTTGTTGATTGTGTGGCAGCTTCTGTGCGCCACCGGCGTGATCCCGGCTTATAAACTGCCTTCTCCGATTCAGGTGGCGGAAGGGCTTGTGGATCTGATCGTCACGGGCATGCCTCCGGGGCATCTGCTGCATCTGCATATTTACTACAGTCTGCAACGCGTTCTCTTGGGCTATGTCCTGGCGTTGGTGGCTGCCGTTCCCTTGGGACTTCTCATGGGATGGTCCCCAACCGTTTGCACCATGATAGAGCCGTTGGTGGAAATCGTGCGCCCGATTCCGCCGCTGGCCTGGATTCCGCTTTCCATCCTCTGGCTCGGGATCGGCATCAACTCAGCTGCTTTTATTATCTTCCTTGGCGCCTTTTTCCCGATTCTCCTGAACACCATCAACGGGGTTCGCGCAATTGAACCGGTGTTGATCGAGGTTGCCAGTGTCCTCAATGCCGGCAGACGGTTTATCTTTCTTAAAATCCTCGTTCCCGGCGCCATGCCCTCCATATTGACCGGCATGCGTATCGGTATCGGCGTGGGGTGGATGTCGCTGGTGGCGGCCGAGTTTACAGGCGTCAAGCAGGGCTTTGGTTTGGGCTATATGATCATGACGGCACGGGATATTCAACGTTCCGATGAGATCATCGCGGGCATGCTCGTTATCGGCGCGGTCGGCCTTGGAATTGATGTCTGTCTGCAACTGGCCGAAAGATATCTGATCCGGTGGCGATAGGAAAGCGTATGAACATTCGACTTGAAATATCGGATCTAAAAAAAGTTTACGCCGGCAATACGTCCAAAACGGACATCGACGTATTTGACGGGATGAGCTTCTCGATTCAGCAGGGGCAGATTTTCTCCATTGTCGGACCGAGCGGCTGCGGCAAGACCACGCTCCTGCGCCTGATTGCCGGGCTCGACGAAAAGACTTCAGGCGGAATTCTACTGGACGGAAAACCCCTTATCGGATGTGACGCGCAGGTGGGGATGGTGTTTCAGGAGTACGCGTTGTTTCCCTGGCGAAAATTGGTGGAAAACATTGAAGTGGCTCTTGAAATCAAGGGCGTGGACGCCACGGTCCGCCGGGCCATGGCCATGCAGTATGTCCGGGATTTCGGCCTGGAAGGATTTGAAAATGCCTATCCCAAAGCGCTTTCCGGCGGCATGAAGCAGCGCGCGGCCATCGCGCGCACCCTGATCGCCAACCCGCAGGTGGTGCTGATGGATGAACCGTTCGGGTCGCTCGACAGTCAGACCCGGAACGTCATGCAGGAATTTCTCCTGAAAATCTGGGAAGAAAGAAAAGATACGATCCTGTTTGTCACCCACAATGTGGACGAGGCGGTATACATCGGCGACCGGGTTGCCGTTTTATCCCCGCGTCCCACAGGCATTTTGAAAATATTCGATGTCGATCTGGATCGGCCCAGAAACAGGACCGGAAAAAAACACAACCGAATCAGAAGCGAAATTCTTCACTTGCTCAATGCTTCGGCAACTGTCCGCCCGCCATCCTGAAGGCGCTGTTAGAAAGAAATCCCAACTAGTTTGGTCTCCAAGTACTCCCGAATACCTTCCTTGCCGCCTTCGCGGCCGATGCCGCTTTCCTTCATGCCGCCAAATGGAGCTGCCGCTGCCGTAGGATTGATGTCATTAATCCCCACGATACCGAATCGAAGACCTTCCAACATACGCATGGCCCTGCCAATCGCGTTAGTATACACATAGGAGGCCAAGCCGTAATGCGTATCATTGGCCATTTTAAGTACGTCTTCCTCTGTATCGAAGGGAATCAGGGGCGCCACCGGGCCGAAGGTTTCCTCGCGATAGATGCGCATATCTGCAGTGACCCCGGACAGCACGGTCGGTGCATAGAAATACCCCCTGTTCAGACCGTTATCCGTCAGGCGTTTGCCGCCGCACATAATCGTTGCGCCTTTGGTCAGCGCATCGCGGACCTGGTCTTCCACTTTTCCAATCGCCTGCGCATTGACAAGCGGTCCGATGCGAACGCTTTCGTCCAGACCGTTGCCGGCTTTTAATGACCGGGTCCGGGCCGTAAATTCCTCTGCGAAGGCATCGAAGATGCGCCGCTGCACGTAGATGCGATTCGGACAGATGCACGCCTGTCCGGTGTTTAGAAATTTGACGAGTACAGCTCCCTTGGCGGCATGCCTTGGATCGGCATCGTCAAATACGACAAACGGCGCATGTCCGCCGAGTTCGAGGGAGAGCCGTTTGAGTTGATCCGCGGCACCTTTTGCCAATAATTTTCCGATGGCGGTGGAACCGGTAAAGCTCAGCTTTCGAACTGCGGGATTGGTGAGAAATTCTTCTCCAATGGGAGACGGCCGGCTGGCGGTGACGAGGTTCGCCACACCGGCTGGTATGCCGGCATCGGCCAGAACCTTAAAGACTTCAACGGCGCACAGCGGGGTGGCTTCTGCCGGTTTTAGCACGATCGTACATCCTGCGGCCAGTGCGGGGGCAACTTTTCGTGTGACCATGGACACCGGATAGTTCCACGGCGTGACAGCGCCGACAACGCCCACGGGGTGATGTACTACCATAAAACGCTGGTCAGGGCGGGGTGCGGGAATGGTTTCGCCATACACCCGTTTGGCTTCTTCGGCAAACCATAGAAGAAAATCGGCACCGTATTGTACTTCCGCCAGCGCGGCCCTGAACGGTTTGCCCTGTTCCGCAGTCAGGTGTTCGGCAAGGTGTTTTTTTCGCGCTGTCATCAGTTCGTAGGCCTTGTAAAGAAATGCCGATCGCTGGTAGGCAGTCAAGCCCGACCAGCCGGAAAAGGCATTTTCCGCCGCCGCAACAGCACGCCTGGCATCTTTTTGGTTTCCGTCAGGCACATCACCTAACTTATCTCCGGTGGCGGGGTTAACAACATCAAATCGAGCACCGCTATCGGCCTCGCACCATTCGCCATTGATATACATCAGAAAAAACCCCCTTTTTTCAAAAATATGTACGCTGCAGTAGTAAATATAATCATCTGAATTGTGAGAATACTAAAATGATTCTATATGCACTCGAATCGCCCATTGCGAGTTTATAGGCAATACACATCGTTCTTGTCAATCTGTCATTTCGGATGAACGAAATTACTTGTAAATTCCAGCCTTGAAGCCACATCGGTTTTGTAATTGCTTTTGAGTGACCTGGATTAATTGGCGAGATCTGCAAGTCCGCGGCAGTTAAATCCAGCCCATAGTCGATCGAATGCAACGCCTTTTCTGGACTGAATGCTGATAAAAAGAGTCAGGAGTCATCAGTCAAAATTCACGAAATCTCAACGAAAGAGGCACTCGAAACCGAAGAGATGCAATTGTTGCGGGGCAACCCAGTTTATCGAAAAAATAGAATCCAGATTTTCGACAGGCGTAAAGCACCATAATTGCGGATTATAATAAAGCGCCCAGGATTATAAAATTCATTGATATGCACCCGCGAATTTTCTAAGGCTTCCGTACAAAGTCTGCCGATCTGCGCTGAGGGGTCCAATTCCAGAAATCATCCGCAGGTTTAATTGAAATGCGTTATATTCCCATCGGGACCAGTGACAAGCACCCGTTATGCATGCGGTCCAGGGTGAGTTCAAACATCTCCAATTTTTGTTTTGGAATATTTGCCTGATTTGTTGAATTACCCCCGCAAACAGCCAAACCGCTGTAAACAGAAACATTCGATGTATTCACACTCCCCCACAGTGTATGCATGTTGATTGATACATGCTTATCAATAATACGAAATTGCCTTATCCTTGCCAGAAACGGTCTATCCGATACCGATTAAGACATCTTTACATTCATCAATATTCTTTAACAAAATGTTTTAAATAAATGATTTATTGAATCATGATGACAATTTGTTGCGACAATTTCATTACCGATTTTTTTCTAAACGATGAAACTATCGCCACAATTCATTGACATCGTTGCATTATTGGCATAAAAAATTACAATCCGTCAAAGAAATTGAAAATTAACCAGTAACTGAAGGAGATTTTACTGTGGCTATCGACATTTCTGAACCCGTCATTTCACGAGAACAGATTCTGATTCTTTCGGATCCCAGTTTCAATCGCGCCAATGTCTGCATCGTAACAGGCGCTGCCAGTGGAATAGGTCGCGCCACAGCCATTGCGGCTGCGGCCAACCAGATTTTTACCGTCGGACTGGATGTAGACGAAAAAGGCGGACATGAAACCGAAAAGATCGCCCGAGACATGGGCGGTAATATGGTTTTTGTCCGAACCGATCTTACCAAAGATGAAGAGATCATCCGGGCGGTGGGCGAGGCAGCCAAGCTGGGGCAGATTAAATATCTGGCCAACATTGCCGGGATTCAACACATTGACCCCATTGACAAATTTCCCATGGATCGGTTTGATTTCATGCATCGCCTCATGCTGAGGGCCCCGTTTTTCTTGTCGCAGTTGACCATCCCCCATATGAAAACAAGCTCCGATGGCTGTGGCGTCATTGCCAACATGGCCTCTGTCCATGCACATATCTGCACCCTGAATAAGCCTGCCTACAATATCAATAAATTCGGTCTGCGGGGCTTGACCCAGTCCATTGCCGCAGAGGGTAAGGGGAAAATTCGTGCCTTTACCGTCAGTACGGGGTTTGTGAAAACCGCCCTGGCGCTCAAGCAGATACCTGCCCAGGCCCAGCAACGGGGAATCACCCCTGATGCGGTTGTCCGGGATGTGATGATGGGGTTTTCAAGGATCAAAGAGATGATGTCGCCGATCGAAGTGGCCAATCTCATTGTTTTTGGTTTTTCCTCCCATGCCAAGTACCTGGTAGGCGGAGACATGCTGTTTGACGGCGGCATGGTGCTCACGTATGCCGAGGACCGGAGAGAAGTTCAACCGTAAGAATATTTTGGGAAAAGGGGGACGGATTGTGCCTCGGGTTATTGTTGGAGACCAGGTTATCTACTATGAAATAGCTGGGAGCGGTTTTCCCCTGGTCCTGATTCGCGGTCTGGGCAGTTCAGCAGCCCATTGGTATGATCAACTCCCCGTATTCGCAGGTCATTTTTCCGTGGTTGCCTTTGACCATCGCGGTATCGGTCGTTCCCCACAGACAACTGGCTTTCGGTTGCTCTATCGGGAGCATGGCAGCCGATACCATAGGGTTGATGGATGTACTTGGTATTTGCCGGGCACATGTTCTGGGAGTGAGCATGGGGGGGATGATCGCTCAAGAACTTGCGATCAACTATCCCGAACGAATTTTGGGGCTGGTGCTCGCTTCCACCCATTGCGGCGGACGCCTATCTGTCCGGCCCGATCTATGGGTACTCGAGCGCATGCAGCAGTGGATTGTCACTGGAAAGTCCCAGGACTTCGAGATGGCCTTGACGTGTCTTTTCACCTGCGAGACCCGGCAAGACCATCCGGATATCATTGCAAGGTTTCGTGAAACAACGCATCAGTTCAGACCTGTCGGGAACACATTGAAACTGCAATGGCAGGCAGTCATCGCTCATAATGCAGGGGAAAGACTCGCGCAGATCAAAACCCCCACACTTGTAATCACCGGCAGTAAAGATATTCTGATTCCGCCTGGAAACGCAGATATTTTGAAGAGACTCATCCCCAATGCTCGGAAGAGGATCATCGAGGGTGGCGGCCATGTTGTTCACATGGAGCAGCCGGAAACCTTCAATGCGGAGGTGCTGGACTTTCTATGCCACATTCCAACGGTCTGATCTATATCCTTTGGAAAATGTCTTTTCGGAACTTGTTTTTCCCAGAAACGTAGCGGGTAAAACATTGAAGCGTGATTTGCGGAAAATGTTCGGGCAAAATTCTGCCCAAGATCATCCGGCCGGTTCAGTGAAATCGGTCGTCAATAATGTACACCAGGTTGAGCGGAAAATTGTTCCGGTTCATAAAATCGACGTTCAAAGATTGCTGGTGAAAGATCGCCAATTTTTTCTTGTCGTCTTTGGCGGTTATAAAAAAGCGCCATGTATTCAGTGATATCTTGAGTAGCCTCTTGCCGAGTCGCGTATTTTCGTTGAAAAACGAGCTCTGTTTTAAGCGTTCCCCAAAACCTTTCCACGGGAGCATTGTCAAAGCAGTTGCCTTTTCCACTCATGGAAGCCCGCATTTTGAATTGGTCAAGCAGTCTTTTATGCATTCATGGGCGCAGTTCTGGCTCCCACGACCCGAGTGGTCTACAAGACCGGCCTCCAGACGTGCTTCCTCAAGAGCTCGACGCGACGACAGACGACTTCGCGAGGCATGATAGCCACTTGCAGAAACCCCAAGAAGTCGGCAGAGAAACCGAATCGGACATCTGGATCGCAAGCACGCCATCATCGCGTACCGTGCAGCGACTCCTTTGCAAAGTACGCGGCCGCTTTTTATTAATATGGCACGTTCCTTCCCGGTGCTGGCAACCTCCCGCTTGACCTTTGCCAGTTCCGCTTCAACCTCTTACCTCACAGGATAAGCGCCGCAGGGAAATTAACCCCGAAAAATACCTCCTGAAAAATGATGCCGATCATTTTTTAATCAATTGAAGGATTTTTTCATTACCGGTCAAACCCGCACGGATGTCATGGATGTCACTCGGCTGCTTGTCTATAGATGAAAAATTGGTAATACCAAATCAATTTCTTATAATTTAAGCGCATGTTGCCCCCCTCCCTTCTTAACGCTGCCTGTAATAATAAAATCATAGTATTGTATATATAAACTATATATATCAATTAGTATAAGTATTTTACAGGGCATCTTAAAAAAGTATTGACAAGGCTTGCGAATATAATTATAGGTGTTTTAAAAATGGTATGACCAATTTTAAATAAAACCATTCAAGTCAACAGGAGGGTAACATGACGTGGACAATGGCAACCAATCCGTTAAATAACATCTGGCTATCGGCGCTGGCGGCGGCAATTCCCATTTTTTATCTGTTCTGGGCATTGGCCTTCAAGCGAATGAAGGGACACTGGGCAGCTTTGAGCGCTGTTGCAATCGCAGTCGGCATTGCCGCCGTGATATATGGGATGCCCCTGAAACTGGCGCTGCTTTCCACGGTGGACGGCATGTTGTTCGGCCTGTGGCCGGTGGCGTGGATCGTTGTAACGGCAGTCTTTATCTATAACCTCTCCGTCAAAACCGGCCAGTTCGAAGTGATCAAGAATTCCCTGGCGTCCATTTCAGACGACCGTCGTCTTCAGGCGCTGCTCATCGCATTTTCGTTCGGCTCTTTTCTGGAAGGGGCCGCGGGTTTCGGTACACCGGTAGCCATTTCCGCGGCCATGCTCGTGGGACTGGGATTTAATCCCCTTTACGCCGCAGGAATTTGTCTGCTTGCCAATACCGCGCCGGTGGCTTTCGGGGCGATCGGCATTCCGATTGTTGTGGGATCTCAGGTTTCGGGCGTGGATCTGATGGCCTTGAGTCAGATGGTCGGCAGGACCCTCCCGTTTATAAGCGTTTTGATTCCGCTTTATCTCGTGATGCTGATGAGCGGCTGGAAAAACGGGATGGAAGTCTGGCCGGCAGCCATTGTCTGCGGCGGGTCCTTTGCGCTGACCCAGTGGTGGAGCTCCAACTACCTGGGGCCGATGCTTCCGGACATTCTGTCATCCATTGTCTCGATCGTGTGTCTGGTGGTATTTTTAAGAAAATGGCATCCCAAAAACACGTGGCGTTTTCCGGAAGAAGCCCCCAGCCTGGGAAAAGAAAAACTGAAATTTACCGGCGGACAGATATTCAGGGCCTGGGCGCCGTTTATTATCCTGTCCATTTTCGTGGCGGCCTGGGGCGTCAAGTCCATTAAAGAAGCACTTGATTATTTCACGCTCTATAAATTCGAGATATCCGGGCTTCACAACATGATCATTCGCGGCGATAAACCCATGGCGGCCATCTACGGCTTTAATCTGCTGAGCGCGGCCGGTACGGCCATTCTGCTGGCCGGGCTGTTTTCCATCCCGGTTATGGGCGCATCCCTTTCCACATCCGGGCAGGTTGCGGCGCAGACCCTGAAAAACCTTCGATGGCCGGTTGCAACGATTTCCCTGATTCTGGGATTTGCCTACATCATGAATTTTTCCGGAATGGCCACGACGCTCGGAAATGCCTTTGCCTCAACCGGGAAATTTTTTCCGTTTTTTTCGCCGTTCCTCGGATGGCTGGGCGTATTTATGACCGGCTCCGACACGTCAACCAACGCCCTGTTCGGAAAGCTTCAGGAAGTGACCGCCAACAAAATCGGCGTCGATCCGGTGATTCTGGTTTCGGCCAACAGCTGCGGCGGTGTCTGCGGCAAAATGATTTCTCCGCAGTCTCTGGCTGTCGCATCCGCGGCGGTGGGACTCGCCGGTCAGGAATCGGATATTTTCCGGTTTACGCTGAAACATTCCTTGATTTTAACCGGCGTCATCGCCATTATGACGGTATTGCAGGCGTATGTCTTTACCTGGATCGTGCCGACTTACGCTAAAACGGTAATTGCCACGGTCGGAAAAGCGGCTGCCGCCGCTGCCGCCGCTTATCCATCGCAGGGGCTCATTTATCTGGGGGGGACGCTGGCGGTTGTCATGCTGGTAACGATTTCATCCCGTGTAATGGGCGCTGAAAAATAGTTATTTACGGTTCCGGTCGAACAGGCCATGACCAATTTCAAGCAGCATCGGGTATCGGATGCATCAAAGGAAGGGCCCGGGGCTTTTCCCGGCCTTTCCTTTGGAAAGGAAAACACTTCATGACCCCATCATTCATAAAAGAACTGCGGACCATCGTCGGCGAACCGTACACCCTGTCCGACCGGGAATCGCTGGCGGTCTACGGCTATGACGCGACCCCGGAGCTGGAGAGCCGTCCGGGCGTAGTACTGATGCCGGGGACGGCCGATGAAATCGCCCGGATCATGCGTCTGTGCCACGGGGCCGGGGTATGCGTCACGCCCCGTGGTTCCGGCACCGGCCTGTCGGGGGGGGCGATCGCAGGCGGCGAAGGCGTCGTGATTCAGACCAGCCGCCTGAACCGGATCATCGAGGTTGATGCGGAAAACCTGACCGCCACGGTGGAACCGGGGGTGATCACCAGCGCCCTGCACCGCGAGGTAGAGGGGCTCGGCCTGTTCTATCCGCCGGATCCGGGCAGCATGAACATCTCCACCATGGGGGGCAACGTGGCCGAGAATTCGGGCGGCCTGCGCGGCCTGAAATACGGGGTTACAGCCAATTACGTCATGGGCCTGGAGACGATTCTTGCAGACGGAAGCCTGCTGCGCACCGGCGGCAAGGTCGTAAAGGATGTCGCCGGCTACTGCCTCAATCCGCTGCTGGTATCCTCCGAAGGGACCCTGGGATTTTTCACCGGCATTACCGTCAAGCTGATTCCCAAGCCGCAGGTCAAGACCACCATGCTGGCCCACTTTCCGGAAATGCGTCAGGCGGCGTTGACCGTCTCGGCCATCATCGCGGCCAAAGTGATTCCGGCCACCCTGGAATTTCTGGACAAGGTCACCATCAAATGCGTTGAGGAATACGCCCATGTCGGACTGCCGCTGGATGTGGATGCCGTACTGCTGATCGAAGTGGACGGTCACCCGGTGGTGGTTGCGGAAGAGGCCGCCAGCGTGGAGGCGATCTGCCGAAAACACGGCTGTTCATTTTTTCAGACCGCAAGAGACGCCGACGAAGCGCTCAAGCTGGCCACCGCCCGTCGCACCGCACTCTCCGCCCTGGCGCGCCTGAAGCCGACCACCATACTGGAGGACGCCACCGTGCCGCGTAGCCGCATCGCCGACATGCTGAAGGTTATTCAGGATGCCGCCAAAAAACACCATATCACCATCGGCACATTCGGCCATGCCGGCGACGGCAACCTGCACCCCACCTGCCTGACCGACGAGCGGGACAGGGACGAGATCGCCCGCGCCCACAAGGCCTTTGATGAGATCTTTGACGCCGCCATAGCGATGGGCGGCACCATCACCGGAGAGCATGGCGTGGGGCTGGCCAAGAAGAAATACCTGCCAAGGCTGGTCGGTGAATCGGGTATCCGGGTGATGCGGGGCATCAAACAGGCGTTTGATCCCAAGGGAATACTGAATCCGGGGAAAATATTTTAAGGTTGGAATCACGGCCTGAAATACCCTGAACTTTAGCCTCCGCCTGAATCTGAGGGTTACTATGGACTATGTCAAACTGATAAACTGTATGCGCTGCGGCATGTGTCTTCCGTCCTGCCCCACCTATAAGGAGACGTTTCTTGAAACCGCATCTCCCCGCGGCCGGGTGGCGCTGGTGCGCAAAATCCAGGAAGGCGAGCTGAATCAGTCGGAGCGCCTCCTGGAATATCTTTCGCTCTGTCTGGACTGCCAGGCCTGTGCCACGGCCTGTCCCTGCGGCGTCAACGCCGGAGAACTGGTGGCCGAATTTACCTGTGAGCGCAAAGCGGGAAACCGGCTCGGCTTTATGGAGGATCTTGTCCTGCGCAAACTGCTGCCCCATCCGGACCGGCTGGAAACATCCGTGGCGCCGATGCGCCTCTACCAGCGCACCGGCCTGCAAAAGCTGGTCAGAACGCTTGGCGTTCTCAAGATGTTCCCAAAACCGCTGGAGCGGATGGAAGGGCTGTTGCCGGATCTGCCCGAAAGGCCGCTGCGCCGGGTCATCAAATCGGACATGCCTGCCCTGGGTGAGGCGCGGGGTACGATCGGATTCTTTCTGGGATGCGTCATGAGTTTGATCTTCAGCGATGCCAGCCGCGCCACGATGAAACTGCTGTCGTCGCTCGGGTACCGGGTCATTACCCCCAGAAACCAGGTCTGCTGCGGTGCACCCAACATGCTGGCCGGTGATCTGGCGGGCTTGAACACGGCTGCCCGAAAAAATGTGGATGTCTTCGGCGGTCTGGATCTGGACTTTATCGTCACGGACTGCGGCGGCTGCGGGGCCGAACTGAAAAAATACGGCCACCATCTGGATGATGCGTCATCGATCGCATTCAGCGGCAAGGTGCGGGACATCTCGCAGGTTCTGGCGATGCATGCCGATGCGCTGAAATTGCTCCTCAAGCCGCTTCCGCTGAAAGTAACCTACCATGACTCCTGTCACATCGCTCACAGTCAGGGGATCCGCAGGGAGCCGCGCGACCTGCTGAGACTGGTGCCGGGTTTGGAGTACATGGAACTGGAGAATGCCGACGCCTGCTGCGGCAGCGGCGGCACCTACAATATTGAAAAACCGGAAATGGCCGACCTTATCCTGCATCGCAAGCTCGATACCATCCGGGCTTCAGGGGCGGACGTGGTGGTTACCAGTAACCCCGGATGCATGCTGCAGTTGAAAAAGGGCCTGATGGACCATTTGCCGCAGGTCAAAATCATCCACTTGACCGAGTTGCTGGCACGGAGTATCGAGGCCTGAAAATCGTATCCGTTGCAGTGCGGCAAGAAACAATATAATAGAACGGGATTTACGATAACCTTTATATGACGAGTCGTGCCCCATGAAATTTCAACCCATAAAACCGAAGAAGGTATCCGCCCAGATTGCGGATCAGATCCGCGCCTCGATTCTGAGCGGGGACTTCTCTCCCGGCGACAAACTGCCTCCGGAGCGCGAACTGGCCGAGCTGTTCGGCGTCTCCCGCCCCTCCGTGCGCGAGGCGCTGAATGTTCTGGCATCTGCCGGGCTGGTCAAATCCAATCAGGGAGGCGGTACGGTTGTCCTGTCGCTGGTGGAAATCACCTCCGCCAACCCGCTCAGCGGACTGATCCGCATGCAGCAGGATCGGGCGCTGGATGTGATCGAGGTCCGCAAATGCATGGAGTCATGGACGGCTTATTATGCGGCCCAGCGGGCGCTGCCCGAGGATATCCGCCGCATGGGAACGATTATTGCCGGCATGGAGCGAAATCTGGAGGGACTGCACCCATCCGAGGACCTGGACGCCAACTTCCATATCATTATCGCCCGCGCCACCCATAACATCGTCTGGCTTCACCTGATGCAGAATATTTTTGACGCCATGAAGGAATTCCAGCAGTCGGTCTGGCGGGCGGTTTATATCACCGATGATGACCACCACATGCTCTGCCGGCATCACCGAAGCATTTTTGAAGCGATCGCGGCCGGAGATGCGCAAGCCGCCCGCGATGCAATGATGGCGCACCTCACCTTTGCCGAGCAGCGCAGCATTGCCTTTATCAGCCAGAGCATCTCTCAGGAATGACGGTGTTTGCACTTTTTCACGCCTGGAGGCGGTCCGTCTGATCATGAATGGTTACCCGTTCATCCCGATTGATTCGATTCATCTTGCGCCGGGCAGTTAAAATGAGAAAAACCAGTTACGGAGATAAGTTATGGAGCATCATGAGCTGATTCACCGCATGAAAGAAAAGGCCGGGCTGGTTCAGGCCCTGGTTTCAACGGCCGGCGGCATGGAAGATGTGCTGCGTTATGCCGTCGATGTCACCCTTAAGCAGAACGGTAAAACCATTGCCGCGCCAGGCCTGGATTTGGAGAGCCGCCAAAAGCTTGAAGCGATTTGCGGCCCATCCGGATTGACGGTTCTGGATCCACCGCTGAGAGCCCATCAAAGCCGGATCCATACGGCACTGACCGGCGCGGACTGGGCCATTGCCGAAACCGGCACCCTGGTTCTGGATTCCGGTTCCGAAGACCTGCGAATCGCCTCCATGCTCAGCGAAACCCATATCGCCTGGGTTCCGGCGTCCCGGATTGTTCCCGATGCCGCGGCCCTTTCCGCCTATCTGGTCGAGAGGATGAAATCCCCGCCGGGATATATGTCCTTTATCACCGGCGCCAGCCGGACCGCCGACATCGAGCGGGTGCTGGCCATCGGTGTTCACGGACCCCAGGAGCTTCACATTCTTATTATGGAGGAAAATCCGTCATGATTCAGACCGCCCAGGATATGAAAACCTATAAGGACCGGATCAAAGCCGCCCTGGGGAACCAGTTTCTGAGAAAGGCCCTGGACAATTTCGCTTCCGCCTACAAGGTGTCCCGCGCCAAGGCATTTGAGGGAGTCGATCTGGATACCTTGAAAGATCAGATCGCGGAAGGCAAGGACCAGGCCCTGACGCAGCTGGAGAGCCTGTTTCACCAGTTCAAGGCAAGGGCTGAGGCTGCGGGCGCCATCGTCCATCTGGCGGCAACCGCCCGGGAAGCCAATGAAATCATTGCAAAAATCGCCAGGGACAACGGCGTAAAAACCATTGTCAAATCCAAATCCATGACCGCCGAAGAAACCCATTTAAACGATCATCTGGAGGCCGGCGGTTTCAAGGTGACCGAAACCGATCTCGGGGAATGGATCATTCAACTGCGGCACGAAGGCCCTTCCCACATGGTCATGCCGGCCATTCACCTTTCCCGTCAGCAGGTGGGAACCCTTTTCGGTGATGTCACGAAAACGCCCGTGGATCTGGAAGACATCGACCGCATGGTCAAGGTGGCCCGGAAAGAGCTTCGTCCGGCCTTTCTGGAAGCGGACATGGGCATCAGCGGCGCCAATATGGCCATTGCCGAAACCGGGACATTGGGAATCATCAGCAACGAAGGAAACGCCAGGCTGACCACCACGCTCCCCCGGGTTCATGTGGCCCTGGTGGGGCTGGAAAAGCTGGTTCCGGACCTTTCGGCCGCCCTTCGCATCGTCAAGGTCCTGCCCAAAAACGCAACCGGCCAGGCCCTGACCTCTTATGTCACCTGGATTACCGGGGCGGTGGCATGCGCGGCGTCCGCCACGGGGAAAAAAATCCTTCACATCGTGTTTCTGGATAACGGCCGCCTGGAGCTGGCCAGAGACCCGGTCTTTTCAGAGGCCCTTCGCTGCATTCGCTGCGGGGCCTGCTCCAATGTCTGTCCGGTTTACGGCAAAGTCGGGGGCCATACCCTGGGCCATGTCTATATCGGGGCGATCGGCCTGATCCTGACCTATTTTTACCACGGCAAGGACAATGCCCGGGCTATTGTCCGGAACTGCCTGAACTGCCAGGCCTGCAAATCCGTATGCCCGGTCAACATTGATCTGCCGTATCTCATCAAGAAAGTGTACGGCAATATCCTGAAAGATGAAGGCACAAAGCCCGCCAAAAACACCGTCCTGTCCGCGGTCATGAAAAACCGCAGGCTCTTTCATACACTGCTCAAAATGGCATCCACCCTGCAAAAACCCCTGGTTCAAAAAGACGCCGGGGTCCTGCGGCACCTGCCCTTTGTTTTTGGAAAGGCCCACGATTTTCGGACCCTTCCGGCGCTTGCGGAAAAGCCGTTCCGGGACCAGTGGCCGAAAATCCGCCCGCAGATCCAAAATCCCGGGTACCGGGTGGCGCTTTTCGGGGGGTGCGTCGTGGATTTCGTGTCTCCGGAGCAGGCCCTTTCCCTGGTCCGGCTGCTGTCCGCCCACAACGTCCAGATGGAGTACCCCATGGGGCAGAGCTGCTGCGGCCTTCCGGCCATGATGATGGCCGAGGAGCAAACCGCAGCCGAGGTGGCTGTCCAAAACCTGGAAGCCATGGATCCCCGAAGCTATGACTACATTCTTGTGCTGTGCGCCTCCTGCGGATCGCATATGAAGGAAGGATATGCCCGGCTTCTGGCAGACAAGCCGGAAACGGCCGAAAAATTGCGGGTCCTTCATGATAAATTGATTGATTTTAGCTCGTTTATGGTCAATATTTTAAAAGTTGCGCCAGGGGATTTTCTTCAGAATCAAACGCGGGTAGCCTATCATTCCCCCTGCCATCTGTGCCGGGGTCTTGGTGTGACCCGGGAGCCGCGTGCGCTGCTCCAGACGGCAGGTCTGGATTATGCGTCCTGCAAAGATGAAGACGTCTGCTGCGGATTCGGGGGGTCCTACTCGCTGGAATTTCCCGAGATATCATCCGAGATCCTGCGCCAGAAACTGGATCATGTTGAAAATACCGGCGCCGATGTTCTGGTAACCGACTGTCCGGGCTGCGTGCTGCAGCTTCGCGGGGGAATGGATAAACGAAACAGCCGGATTCAGGTCAGGCATATCGCGGAAGTTGTGGCCGACAACCTGAAGAACCCCTGAGATGCCTGTCTCTTTGTAAGATCAAGCAACGAATGTAAAGCGCTGTGACTTCTTTCCCAAGGGGGAAGGATGATTTTTCTAAACACTGCAACATCCCAGAAGGAGCTACCATGATTCCGGAAATCAAAACAATTCTGTATACGACGGATATGTCTGAAAATGCCCGATTCGCCTTTGGGTATGCGGTCAGCCTGGCCAACCGGTATAATGCCAAGATCGTTGTACTTCATGTCATCGAAGATATTTCCAGTCAAATGAACGCGCAGGTTGCGGATCTGCTGGGGGTGGAAAAATGGCAGGAACTCCAGCAGGCCCGGAAAACGGAAGTGGTGGAAACCCTGGTCCGGAAGCTGGAAGCGTTCTGTGCGCAAACAGCGGCAGCTGATCAGGCCTGCCCTTTTACGGTGACGGACATCAAGACAAGAAGCGGCCATCCGGTGGAAGAAATCATTGCGGAATCCCTTGCTTCGGATTATGATGTCATCGTCATGGGTACGCACGGTCACGGCATTCTGGCCGGCGCCATGATGGGCAGCACAGCCATGCGGGTGGTCCGCAGAAGTCATGTGCCGGTCATGGTGATTCGGCTGCCAAAGACCGCTTGATTCCTCTATGGGACTGAGGACGCTAAGCGGTGCAATTCTAAAAATTGCAGGCCGAATCCGTTTGGTAACAAAGAGGGGGGATCAGTCATGTTTTCAGGCCTTTTTTCGCCGATGCATCTCATCGTCATACTGGTAATCGTCCTGATTATTTTTGGGCCCGGGAAACTTCCGGAATTGGGGAATTCCTTGGGAAAATCCATAAAGAATTTCAAGAAGGCGATGGATGATCCTGACGGAAAAATCGATGCGGAATCCGGAGTAAAAAAAGTAGAGACAGAACCGGATATAAAAAAAATCGATGAAAGTTCATAACGATGATGCGGTAAAATCATAATTCCGCACAGGGAATCATGACTGCTGATTCCGGGCAGGTGCTTGTTTAATCAGAACCAGCCCTGCCCACCTGCTTTCAATTTTCTCCCACCGGCATTCCAGATTCAGCCCGGCATAGACGGACGTAATCTCCTTGGCTTCTTCTTCGCGAAGGCCGGAAAGGATTGCCGCGCCATTTTCTGGAATATGCGATGCGATGTACGCACTTAACCGTGCCAGTGTCGGATACCGGAGATTGGCGGCGATCAGATGAAACTGTCCGGTAATTTCCTCAACCGGTACATCCAGGACCGTAAACCGCTGCGAGAGGCCGTTGATGCGGGCGTTTTCTCCGGCTTCGGCGATGGCACAGGGGTCCATGTCCGTTCCTATTGCCTGATGAATGCCCATTTTTAACGCACAGATCGCCAGAACCCCGGAGCCCGTGCCGATGTCCAGCAGGGTCGCAGCAGGGATGCCGTTGCAGATTCGAAGCGTTGTTAACGCATATTCAATGCCCTGAACGGCCAGGCGGGTGGTGGGGTGCTGGCCGCAGCCAAAGGATGCTCCCGGCCGAAGCATCACGGCGATATCGGATCCGTCAATCACCGGATGATATTCCGGCGGGGTCAGTACAACCCGCGAGCCTACCCGAACCGGCCTGCTAAAGGATTTTTCGATAAACGTGCATCCGTAGAGATAGGTATAGGCCAGTTCCCCTTCTGCAATCAGCGCCTTTAGTGCGGCCTGGAATTCCCGCCGCCCGACAGAAATCCGCGTTACGATTTTTTTTTCAAGATCGCGGGAAGTGATTTTATTCGCGTGATCTTCAATTGTCCGGAGAATGTGATGTTGAATGGATTCTTTATATAGGGTCATGTCCGAAGCCGTTTGTCCTGACCTGCCTTTTTCAGGCAAGGGGTTAGAAGCGCATTCAAGATAGATGTTTCAAGTGGTAAAGTCAACTTTTTGCCGAACTCACTTGGCTTTCATCAGATAAAGGCGTTGATGTCCGTTTATCAAAATCTTGGTCTTCGTTCAGGCACTATTTACCAAAAAGGGAATTACTATGATCCGTTGAAAAAATCCATCGGCATATCGGCTCAGCCAAGGGCCATGTTCCGGGCTGCCGGGGGCTGTCTTCCCCGGGAAATGCCTGGCCCGATGCATGCTGCGGCATGGGAGGCAGTTTTAATTTGCAGTATTATGAACTTTCCGCTAAAATCGGCGCAAAAAAGCGGGATCAGATTGTTTCCACCCAGGCTTCCGTGCTGGCCACCGGATGCCCTGCCTGCATGATGCAGATATCCGATACGCTGTCCCGTGCGGAGACTCGGTGGCAGTAAAACATTTTATTGAAATTTACGCTGGATCCATGCAGAAGGCATGACATCATCCATAGGGGGGTGCTTTGGATCATCAGGTTTATCTGGAAACCGAATTCTTGCATTTCGGCCTGCTGGAAAAGGCCAGGGAAATTCTGGCCGAATTAGGGGAAAAAGCGGCGCTGTCCTATATCAAGTCCAGTTATCACCTGCTCAGCAAGGTATACCACCCGGACCTGAACCCGGAAAACTCCAATCGGGCCCATCGGGAAATGAAACGGCTCAACCGGCTGAGTGATGTCATCAGCCAGTTAAATGATCCGGAAATCATTGAGGTGATTCAATCCGGCATGCTGTCTACAGCCGATGACCGGCGCCGGATACTTGTTGTTGAAGACGAACCGGATCTGCTGGAGCTTTATCACGGGGTTCTGGAAGCCGAAGGATACCGGGTCATGACCGCAGCCAACGGCATGGAAGGCCTTGCGGTGTTCAGGCGGTTTCATCCGGATCTGGTGTTTACCGACATTATCATGCCGAAAACCAATGGGATTGAGATGGTTCAGGTCATCCGCAGAGAAAAACCTGAAACGAAAATCGTTTATATCACCGGATTTTTGGGCGTTGAGGCGCTCCGGGACAAAATCAGCGATGAGTTAAAGCGCTTTGGCTACCGTCTCATTTCCAAGCCTTTTAAAATCAGCCGCATGCTGGATGAAATCGATGAATATCTGATGGGTTCGGCATCCGAATCCCAGTTTGTCAAGGGGCTGCGATCGGTAGGCATGTAATTCCGGTTCGCCTTTAAACCGACACCTTTGTCCGCTTTGCCGCATCCTATTTCTTTTCCATGCCTGTTTTAAGCTTTTTTTCCAGTTCCGCAAACATCTGCTTTTTCTTTTCAGCCTGAGCAGCCTGGAAGCTTTCGATTTTTTGAGTCAATCCTTTCCGGGCAATCTGAAAATTCTTCAGTTCCTTGTCCAGAAGGGTTTCAGAAATACCTCGGGGGATTTCTTCGATTCGGGTGTGATCCCTTACAGCCATGCGAATGCCCTGCGGACTCTCGACCGCTTCGAGGATGCCGTTTTCCTCAAATTTCCGGCAAAAAAATCCGCCTTCTTCAACGGAAATGCCCAGAAGCCGACAGACGGCTTCAATGGACGGCGGGCTGTGATGCTGGTATTCCAGAATTCGAATTGCCGCAACCATCAAATGCGCTTTTTGATACAGATCCAAGTCTTTCATAGCATTTCCCGATCGTTTGAAACCACATCCTGTTTCTTTGAATTCGCCGGCCGAATGATGCCACGGCGTCTTGACATCTAACCAGAACAAGAGTAACAAATGTTTTATATTGAATCGAATCGGATCATATCATATAGATATCCAATAGACCATAAAAAGGGGAGGCAACATGACAGAAATCGTCAATATCAAGGCCAGGGAAATACTGGATTCCAGAGGCAATCCAACCGTGGAAGTGGATGTATTTCTTGCATGCGGGGCCATGGGGCGCGCGGCGGTTCCTTCGGGCGCATCCACAGGAACCCGGGAGGCCCTTGAACTGCGCAACAAACGCGCCAAGCGCTATGGCGGCAAAGGGGTGGTGACTGCGGTTAACAATGTCATGAGTGAAATTTTTCCGCTGCTGCTGGGAAAAGACGCTGCCAATCAGATGCTTATTGATAAGCTCATGATAGAGCTGGATGGCACTCCCAACAAGGCAAAACTTGGCGCCAACGCCATTCTGGGGGTGTCCATGGCGGCTGCGCGCGCAGCTGCCCAGGCCTATGGCCTTCCGCTGTACCGGTATCTTGGCGGAATCAATGCCAGGTTTTTGCCGGTACCGATGATGAATATCATCAACGGCGGCGCCCATGCTGCAAACAACCTGGACATTCAGGAATTCATGATCATTCCATTCGGAGCCAAATCCATTACCCAGGCCGTACAGATGGGCGCTGAAATCTTTCATGCCCTGAAAAAAATTCTTAAAGACGGCAAACTGAGCACCGCGGTCGGGGATGAAGGGGGGTTTGCGCCGGATCTGGGATCCAATGAAGAAGCAATCAAATACATCATGAATGCCATAGTAGCCGCAGGATATGAGCCTGGAAACGAGATCGGCATTGCACTGGATGTTGCGGCCAGCGAGATTTACACCAGCAAGAAGGAATATATCCTGAAATCGGAAAACCGCAAGCTCTCCGCCGAGGCCATGATCGATTACTATGATGACCTGGTGGAGCGCTACCCCATTTTTTCCATTGAAGACGGGCTTGCGGAACAGGACTGGGACGGGTGGAAACTGATGACCGACAGGATGGAAAGCAAGGTTCAGCTGGTGGGGGATGATATTTTTGTAACCAACCCGGAAATTCTGATAAAAGGGATTGATATGGGGATTGCCAATTCGATTCTGATCAAGCTCAATCAGATCGGAACCGTCACCGAAACGTTAAATGCCATTGAAATCGCCAGGCAGGCCGGATATTCAACGGTGATCTCCCACAGGTCCGGAGAAACCGAGGATGCCTTTATTGCCGATCTGGCGGTGGGGATAAACGGCGGCCAGATTAAAACCGGTTCCATGTCCCGAAGTGACCGGATTGCCAAGTACAATCAGCTCATGCGCATTGAAGAAGAATTGGGAGAAAGCGCCAGGTTTTCCGATGATGTGTTTTAAGAAAGGCTGAGGTCACGATATGGGTTCAAGCGTAAAATATATATTTGTAACCGGAGGGGTTCTGTCGTCCCTGGGAAAAGGCCTGGCTTCCGCCGCCATCGGTGCGCTGCTGGAAAGCAGAGGGCTGCGTGTGACCATCAAAAAACTGGACCCTTACATTAATGTGGATCCGGGAACCATGAATCCCTTTCAGCATGGCGAGGTTTTTGTCACGGATGATGGCGCTGAGACCGATCTTGATCTGGGGCATTATGAGCGCTTCACCCATGCCAAACTGGGAAGAAACAGCAATTTCACCACCGGAAAGATTTACCATTCGGTCATCACCAAAGAGCGAAAGGGAGAGTACCTGGGCGGAACGGTTCAGGTCATTCCCCACATTACCGATGAAATCAAGTCCAGCATCAAGCTGGGCACTGCGGATGTCGATATCGTCATTGTTGAAATCGGCGGTACGATCGGCGACATCGAAAGCCTCCCGTTTCTCGAGGCGATCCGCCAGTTCAAGGCGGATGTGGGAAAGGAAAATGTTCTTTACATTCACCTGACCCTGGTGCCTTATATCGCAACCGCCGGGGAAGTAAAGACAAAACCCACCCAGCACAGCGTCAAGGAACTGCGCAGCATCGGTATTCATGCCGATATTCTGCTATGCCGGGCCGATAGGAACCTTTCCAAGGAAATCAAGTCGAAAATCGCTTTGTTCTGCAATGTCGGCGTCGATGCGGTCATTACGGCAAAGGATGTGGACTGTATTTATGAAGTGCCCTTGAATTTCCATAACGAAGGACTCGACGACAAAATCGTGGAACTGCTGCATATCTGGACACGGGCGCCTCAGCTGGAAAACTGGGAAGAACTGATCCGTAAATTCAAGGAACCCAAACATGACGTAACGATTGCCATTGTCGGGAAATACGTGGATTTGACCGAATCCTACAAAAGTCTGAATGAAGCGCTCTACCACGGCGGCATTCCCAATGACAGCCGGGTCAATCTGATGTTTATCGATTCCGAGACCCTGGATTCATCTTCCTGCGAGGCGGTGCTGGCATCGGCCGATGGGATTCTGGTGCCGGGCGGGTTTGGTCCGCGCGGTATCGAAGGCAAGATCTGCGCCGTGAAATACGCCAGGGAAAACCGGATTCCGTATTTTGGCATCTGTCTGGGAATGCAGATTGCGGTGATCGAATTTGCCCGCAATATTGCCGGAATTCCCGATGCCCACAGTTCTGAATTCAACGAATTCTCCGCAAACCCCGTCATCTACCTGATGCTGGAGTGGTATGACGAACAGACGCAGACGATTCAAAAACGGGACGCCGGATCGGACAAGGGGGCAACCATGCGGCTTGGCGCCTATCGCTGCAGCATAGAGCCCGGTACGCTGGCCGAAAAGTCCTACGGCGTCCGGGATATCTCAGAGCGTCACCGACACCGCTACGAGTTCAACAACGCCTACAAGGAACACCTTCGGGAAAAAGGCCTGGTAATCAGCGGCCAGTCTCCCAACGGAGAGCTGGTTGAGATTGTCGAGCTTGAAAACCATCCCTGGTTTCTGGGATGCCAGTTTCACCCGGAATTCAAATCCAGGCCCATGGATCCCCACCCCCTGTTCCGGGAATTCATAAGGGCGGCCCTGGAGTATAAACAATCGCGGTAGTTTTCAAGGAGAGACCCAGTATGGCTTCCCCGGTTACCATTCCGACGCTGTATAAGATGAAGGAAAATGGCGAGAAAATAATCGCCCTGACGGCTTACGATTACCCTCTGGCAAGACTGGTGGATACATCGGGCGTCCACATGATTCTGGTGGGGGATTCCCTTGGCATGGTGGTTCAGGGCCATTCCAGCACCCTGCCGGTGACCATGGATGAAATGATTTATCACACGAAGATTGTCACCCGCGCCGCCCAGCACGCACTGGTGGTCGGCGACATGCCGTTCATGTCCTATCACACCGGCATTGAAACCGCAGTTGCCAACGCCGGACGATTCATCAAGGAAGGCGGGGCTGCGGCCGTAAAACTGGAAGGCGGGGCTGCCGTCAGCGGTGTCATCAAGGCCATATCCCTTGCCGGTATTTCCGTTCAGGCCCATATCGGCTTGACCCCCCAGTCGGTGCATCAAATGGGCGGGTACCGGGTTCAGCGGGACCAAGACCGCCTCCTGGCCGACGCCCTTGAGGTCGAGGCTGCCGGCGCCTTTTCCGTGGTGCTGGAAGGCATCCCCTCCGATATTGCGAAAACCATTACCCAGAAGCTCGATATTCCGACAATCGGCATTGGTGCCGGACCGGATTGCGACGGCCAGATTCTGGTGATTCACGACCTTCTGGGGCTGACCGATCGGCATATTCCACGCTTTGTCAAACAATATGCCAAACTCTTGGATCTGGCCAAATCAGGGATTCAGGATTATGTGCAAGAGGTTCAGTCCGGTCGTTTTCCCGGAAAGGAGCACTGCTATTAAGGAGACGGCATGAAACCTTCGGTCGGAATCGTCGGCTGCGGCCGAATGGGGACGGCCCTGGCAAAAACCCTTGGTGACAGGGGATATGCGATTGTCGGGGTTTCAAGCCTTCATCTGGAATCCGCTATAAGACTGGCGGGTATATGCGGCATTTCGGATGCAACCGATCGGCCGTGGGAGATCACCACTAAGGCCGATGTGGTGTTTCTGACCACGCCGGACGGGGTGATTGAATCCGTCTGTGAGTCGATATCGCGGCAGGACGGGTTTTTGAATGAGGCGATCGTGCTTCACTGCTCCGGTGCCCATGCTTCGACAATCCTGTCTTCGGCCCGCAAGTCGGGCGCATCGATCGGTTCCATGCATCCCCTGCAAAGCTTTGCTTCCGTGGATTTTTCTCAAAATCCGTTTAAAGGGATTCGGATTGCAATTGAGGGAGATGCCGAAGCCGTGTCAACAGCCGTGCAGATGGCAATGGATCTGGAGTCGCTTCCGCTGCGGATTGTTACTGAAGGAAAACCCCTCTATCATGCTTCGGCAGTCGTGGCCTCAAATTTTCTGGTCACCCTCATGGGAGTGGCGTTCCGGCTCATCCAGCAGGCCGGCGTCCCCCCGGAGGAGGCATTTGCCGTCCTGAAGCCCCTCATCGAAGGCACCCTTTCCAATATCGACCGGGTTGGCGTTCATCAGGCCCTGACAGGCCCCGTGGTGCGCGGCGATCTTCAAACGGTTGAAACCCATATCCAGGCCATCGGCCAGACAATGCCGGAGCTTCTGCCATTTTACACCTGTATGGTTCAGTACACTGCGGCGCAGGCAGCCGAAGGGAACCGGATAACACCGGAGCTTCTGAAAA
>CAWBKP010000014.1:0-454815 GCA_963789395.1 uncultured delta proteobacterium
CAGATGTTCCTGAATCGAGGCCATCTTCCTGGGGCTGGTGCCTAGCAAGCAGCATCCTTGTATTTCGACAGGATAGCCTTGGCATCCTCTTCAATTTTCTTAGCTGACGCATCCGGGTATGCCAGGAGAAGGACCAGCAGGCAATCCGCCTGCCCGGCGGTCGCATCCCAGAAATTGGGGTTTTCCGTATAGCGTTTCCTGGACGATGTCGATCATTTGGTGGCATTCGACTGTCAGTTCCTGTTTCCAGGCCGTCACCCCTGGATTTATGGAACTGCTCCACAAGCACCTTGGCCAGGGCCCAATTGGAAAAGGCATATGGGTCGGGCTTGGCGGTTACCTCACGATCTTTTTATACGCGGCACCGTAATATTTGCCATGTTTTCAAGGGCGGTTTGCCTGCCTTTCCGGAATTGCAACAATATATGCAAGCCGCTTATCGGCGCTGCCCAACAGGTTCAATCGCTCGATACTGTCACCGTTTTTCACAAGGCGATCTAAGGCATCCAGTGCCTGCCGAACCTCATTCAACAGTATCCGGCGCTGGTTAACTTTTCTGTGCCGTCCTTCACTTGGTGCAAATCGTCCCATTCCGTGGCGGCGGCGCGCACCCGAAAATTGGCGGCTTGTTCCTCGGCCCGTAAGGGGCAGTCGCCCTGATTAGCCTTGATGGATTTATCCAACCAATCCGATGCTTACGGTACGCACCGGTTTCGCCCCAGGCAAAACTCAGGGCAGCTGCAACGTCGGCACGATTTACCCATTCGTACGATGCGATTCGGGGATACGTTTCATAAATATTTTCGATTTGCTCCCGAATGTCTGTCTGCGACGACTCACCTGTGTCTTTGGCGCGCATCTGCATACGTATCCACTGGGTATGGTTATTGAGGTCGGCTATCAGTGCATGGGGCGTGAGATACGCTCTTTTTGCCTTTTTCACCTTTTCAGAACCATCTCCATGCAGCCGGAAGCCGGGATCCCCATAGCACTGATAGGCGCCCCAGGTGTTGACCTTGGGAAAGCGCATCCAGATTTCTTCCCGGGCGGCCCTGACAGCCTCGCCGAAGGGATCTCCGGCCAGCATCCGTGTATAAAAGGACTCGGCAAAGGCTCGGCGGCGCCGTCGTCCACGGCCCAGCCGGCGGCGATCACCGCCTTGACCCCCATGTCGATGAACTGCACGGCCAGGTTCGCCGCCAACAGGCCGTGGGCGAAATCGGATGATGGCCGGTCTTGCCCAGGTGGCAGCAGTTGATAAAGACCAGTTCCGGGACCCAGCGCATCTGCTCCACGTCGCCCGGGGTGAGGGTGTCCTTGCCGATGACCATGCCGGATTTACGCTTTACGGGTTTCCCGGCGTAAGCGGAATTCGCGGAACTCACAGTGTCGTTCACCCCAAATGCGTACATCCCATGCCGGACAGGTGCAAAATGCGCCAGGCATCCTTGTGCAGCCCGGATAAGATCGCATCGGTCCGTTCATCGATAAGCCGATGGCGCGAAAGCCATTGGTTTCAACAAAGTCAACACTTTCTGGGCTTCGGTGCGCGCACCGGGCAAGTCACAGAAGCCGTTCCAGCCCTCCCCACATTAAAGCCCAGTAGTTCAGCCAGACCGAATCGGCAGTTACCTTCAACGTGCTGCCCGTAATCCCCGGTGGCCCACCGCCAGGGGCTTTCGGCTTGCCTCCCGACCGACTGCGTCGCACGGCTTCACGCCAGCGTGGCTCCTCATCCTTGGCTTTCACGAACAATTGAAAGCCGCCATCGCCAGCATCGCTCCGGGTCAGACCTGAGATCAGCCAGCGGACACTTTTTTCGGTTTCGAAATAGTTGAAATGACAAACCTTGGCACCTTGATCGAACTGAAACTGCACACCTTTTTCCCGGCGCCGGATCCCGCCTTACATGGAACCGGTGTCGACGATGAGGTCATGCTCCGCGCCATCAACCAATCGGTGGCCAGAAGCTTGATCTGGCCCCATAGGGTATCGCCTTCGATATCCCCGGAGATCACTGAAAGATCGGCTCCTGTCGTCAGATTCGGGTGATGGAGCAAACGGGTGAGCGCCGAACCCGGCATCATCGCTTCCAGCCCGGGAAGCGTGCGGGGGATCCGTGCGTTCTTTGACCACGGTCAAAGAAATCCACCGCATCCCCGAAAAATCCCTGGCCGCTGATGAAATCCAGAACCGACAGCCAGCGGTCCAGCCGTTCCGAAGCCAGAGTGGTTCCGCGCGCCGGAAAGGTAACACGAACAAAGCGGCCGACCTTGATCCACTTGCTGTCCAGAATGTCCCGCAATTCATTGAGCATGCCCAGACCCACCACATAGGCATCGTTCCTATTTTTTCGCGGATTCCGGATCCAGCGGCTTCAAGCCAAGCTGCCTGGAAATGGTTCGGTCGGCGCGAAAGAGTTCCTCCAGATCGCCTTTAAGGGGATCGTTTAATGCAACACGTTCTGCATGGCACAGCAGATCTCCCACCAGGCCGCCTCTGGAATGGCTGACCAGATGGAGTTCGGCTTCAACCGGAAGCAGTCTGGCCAATTTCAATGCATTCTGGATAGGGCTCTCGGTCAGGGAGCGATGTTCGAATGCATATCGGTCAGCGTATTTCTCCTCCAGAATCTTTCTGGCCTCTTTCCCCTGAACATTCTGGTTTTCCCACAACTTGCCGAAACTGCCTTTGCTGCTCGATGCGGTGCCATGCAGAAACAGCAGGATCGGCTCCTTGAAAAATGGTATTTTCGTCATTTACCGGCAGCAGCAAAAAGCCGTCCTTCCTCGGCCAGCGGCATAGCCCGGGAGCATTGCCGTCGAATCGCTTCAACTCAAACTTATCGCACAGTACTTTGGCGGTTTTCCCGGCCAGATCGATGCCGAAGAAATCCAAAACCCGGATTCCCAGCTTCAACCAGCCACCTTCGCCCCGTTGCCGGATGCGGGTGGCAGTCGCAGGCTGATCTCCCAGGCTGCGGTGTCTCCGCGGCAGTCAACCTGGGTGCCGTGTTCGCCAATAAGATCGTCCGCCCGCATCCACAGGACAAAGCGTTATTCAGCTCCCACGGACCACTTATCCGCCTGAATAGCCATCTCCGCGGCATCAGAGCAAACCTTATGGGTTGGCTGCCGCAGTCTTAGGCAATCAGCGGCATGACCTACCACCACATAACGGCCGTCTCGCCGCGTGATCAGCATAGTAAAGCCGCACCCGCAGCACATATTGCCGGTCACGAGACAGGCGAAAACTGAGGGACGCGTTGCGGTCTTCGCCGCTGTCGTCATCTCCGCCACGGTACTTCAACTCGCCGTTCACCTCCTCGAAAGGACAATCACCGTGTCTGATGTGCCGAATGTGCGGATCTCATAGGTACGGCTTCGAGTCGGCAGAAGCTTTAAGTCGAGTTGCTGGCCCGGTGTGATGTTCAGTGGCATCGATTGCATTAGCTTCAGTTCTGGGAACTCTGACACAGGCGATTGCAATGGGTAGAGCTGTTTGACGTAGGTTCGTCACGTGCCGAAAGTCCACCAATAGGTTGCAACGGCTGTGTTTTGTAGATTTCCGGTTTTTGGATCAGCCCAGCTTCGAACGGATAATGCATCACGGAGTTCGGATCCCATTGCGTACCGGCGACGCTGTTCTCGGTAAGTTTTCGGATTATGTTAAAGAAAGTTTTCTCATGTGACCAGTTGTTCGGTGGTTTGGCGAGCGCGGCATAGACTTTGTCATCGTCCCATACGATGCCTGAAAACGGGTTCTGATGCTCGTGCTCAAACCCCAGTGTGTGGCCGATCTCATGGATTGCCGTGTCGATGTCATTGGCGATGTTCCAACCAAAGTTCATCGTGCGCTGGTCGGCAGCGATATCAAGGATGGCACGGCCGACATAGGACCAAGAACCATCACCCGACATGAAGCCGATGCGCACCATTGCATGATCGAGCGATGCGACTTCCCTGAACTTGATGCCGATGCCAAGGTCGGCCCAGGCCTTGAAGGCCTTGCGCACAACTTCCATCTGATTGACGGCACCACGCCAGGGCACGAAGCTAACGCTGCCGTCGGATAGAGTGACGGTCATACCGTCTGTGGGTTTGTCAAAGAAATAGTAGCTCAACTCGGTGCCGTTGACCCATTTGTCGCTGAGCGTGTTTATCGCTCTGACCCGGTCGGCATTAACACCGGGCCCGAAATCACGGGGTATCGTAGGCTTTACATTGCAATAAAAGTGGCCGTGGCTCGGTTGTTTGTCGTCGCTGCTGGCAATGGCTTTCTTCTACAGTTGTGCGTGGCATGCTGTCCTCCTTTGATGCCATTCCCTTATGGCAGAACAAAGTGACTATGGCTGGCATCTTTAAAGTTGATACTGTAGCTGCATGGTATTGATACTTTCGCTTTTCACTTTACCTTGAACCTTGCCGAATTGGCTTGTTCCGTCAATGTTTCCCAAGGAATGCATGATCGACCTTTCATTGCTACTTTAGTCATCCAACGAATACGGATCGGCATAACATGAGCTTTTTTATTGCTTCAAAGCCCATCCGCCTGACTGTGAACGCCAGAAGCGCCACGGTTGCGAACATGGGTTTAAATCATTGCGGTCTTGGCAGCGTTATGACCTAAAAGTTCCTGCACCGGATCGGATGTCGTAGCTTCCTTTGAGCAAGTGTGTGGCGAAAGGCAGGCGAGAAAGGCACTTATTTCCGCCTCGGTCATTATTACCAAGTGACGGATGTAATAAAAGAAAATGAATCGCTTGACCCATTTGGCGTAGATTTGTTTAGTTTGTCGGCAGTAATGGCGTGAACACCGCATCGCGAAACTGGCCGACAAATTGGGGCTGGCCGATGGTCGCGGGCGCTGGCTTCCGCCTGTGCGGGGCGTTCTCTTGAAGGATATGGTTTGTCGCTGCTTGCACGATTCTGTATTTTTTCTTGTTGCGAGGGCAGCATCATTCAGACGTGAAACAGGTTATTAGCTTGGAATTTCTTTTTATAGTATTTCAGAATAACTTGTCAATTTATTATTTATAATTAAAAATTTGGATGATAAATAATTCGCATTGAAATACCGTAACTGGGACAGGATAGAAATTTAAAGCGTGCGTCTGTTCTATATTACCCCATCAACTTGGCAACGCATTACCACTGAGTGGGAAGACAGCCAGATTCTATAAAGGACAACAGCGACGCACTTAACTTAGTGGCTGTCTTCTCAGTTCTGCAGATGCAAATTTGATCCGCTTGTGAGACATATTCCCAACAGCAGACTGAACACCCACCAGGTTTCCATGGGCTGAATGCTGTTACAGAGTGTCGCTCGACACAACCCCGTATCAGAAGAAATTCGATAATGTAGGCGCAGGTGGCCTCGATTGGGGGGTACCAGGAGGGAAACGCCCAGGAAAAGAATAGCCGGCAAACCGGCCATCCTTTTCCTGGCGGTATGGGCTGATGAATCAGCTTTCGTATTTGAATGAAAGTTTGATGCGGACGCGGAAGGCCGTGATCTTGCCGTTTTCCACCTTCAGATCCTGCTGGACGATCTCGGCAATCCGTAATTCCCTCAGGCTTTTGGATGCGGCTTCAACGGCTTTTTTCGCGGCATCTTCCCATGAAACTGGGCTGGTTCCAACAAGTTCAACGATCGTGTACACGCTATCTGCTGCCATAAACGCCTCCTTTCGCTCTCAATAAGCGGATGAATCAGCTTTCGTATTTGAATGAAAGTTTGATGCGGACGCGGAAGGCTGTGACTTTGCCGTTTTCCACCTTCAGATCCTGCTGGGTAATTTCGGCAATCCGTAATTCCCTCAGGCTTTTGGATGCGGTTTCAACGGCTTTTTTTGCGGCATCTTCCCATGAAACTTCGCTGGTTCCAACAAGTTCAACGATCTTATACACACTTTCTGCTGCCATAAACGCCTCCTTTCGCTGTGGTACAGTTGATGAAATGCTCTGCTTTCCGCCCCAAATGGCAGGAAAATTTCAAAGAGGGCAGCACTAACAGATGCTGTCCGTCTAAACGGCAATTTCAGAAACGGCAAATCCGCATATCGGGAATATGATATGGCTATGGTTGTCATCATAGATGAACGGATACGAACCCGTCAAGTGATATTATAATGGCTGATCTATGCTTTGACGCGTCTTACCGCAGCGCCCAGTTTTTCAAATTTCTTTTCCATGGCTTCATAGCCCCTGTCCAGATGATAGACCCGGTTGACCTCGGTCTGCCCCTGCGCAACGAGCCCTGCCAGAATCAGCGAGGCGCTGGCCCGAAGGTCCGATGCCATCACGGGAGCTGCAGAAAGAAACGGCATTCCCCGGATAACCGCCGCATTTCCGGAAACGGTGATGTCCGCGCCCATTCGACGAAGTTCGCCGACGTGGATAAACCGGTTTTCGAAAATCGTTTCCGAAATGATGCTCAGGCCCTTTGCCACGGACATCAACACCATGAACTGGGCCTGCATGTCGGTGGGGAACCCCGGATAGGGTTGGGTTTTGACATCGACACTGGATATCATCTCCGGGCCTTCCACCCGGATGGTCTTTCCGGAAACCAGAATCCTTGCGCCTGCCAGACGCAGTTTATGAATCAGGGCATCCAGATGGTCGGGCTCGCAGTTTTCAAGGGTAATGTCCCCGCGGGTCAATGCCGCGGCGACCATGAACGTCCCGGCTTCAATGCGGTCGGGAATGATGGATACCGATACCGGACGAAGGGCTTTCCACCCCTGCGATGGTGATCACGGATGTGCCGGCACCGCGGATATCTGCACCCATCTGATTCAAGACATCGGCAAGGGCGACCACTTCCGGCTCGCGCGCGGCGTTTCTAAGGATGGTCACGCCATCGGCCAGGGCAGCCGCCATCATGATGTTCTCCGTTCCGGTTACCGTCACGATGTCAAAATAAATATCCGCTCCGATCAGCCTGTCCGCCTCGGCCTCGACATACCCGTGCTTCAGCTCGATTTTTGCGCCCAGGCCGGCAAGAGCCTTCAAATGCAGATTTATGGGTCTGGCGCCGATGGCGCATCCGCCGGGAAGGGACACGCGGGCTTTTTTCAGCCGCGCGATCAGGGGACCCAGCACCAGAATCGAGGCCCGCATTTTCCGCACCAGATCATACGGCGCTTCGGTGTTGTTCAGGTTCCCGGCGTCAATGCTAACGCAGTTTTCACCAGCTTCCACAGTGGCACCGTGATTCTGCAATAGAACACAGGTGCTTTGAATATCTTTTAAATTGGGAACATTGGTATAGGTATTTTTTCCGTCCGTCAGCAGCGAGGAAACCAGGATGGGCAAGGCCGCATTTTTGGCACCGCTGATGACAACGTTTCCGGCAAGCCTGCGGCCGCCATCGACAATGATTTTATCCATAACTCTCCAGAGTAAGAATAGACCGTGTTAGTGTTAAAAACAAAAGCGCTTTTCCACGTCATGATATGGAAAAGCGCTTTTGAATGCAAGAATTCGTCTGTGTTTTTTTATGGACTCACTGCCGGCCGCTTGAAGGATCAGTGATGGCCGTGTCCGTGGCCATCATCCCCTTTTGCCGTATCGATGGCAGCCTTGACAACGCAGTACGTCATGCCGATACCCAAAATGGTCAAGGCATACCAGAGCCCGCCCATGAACACCATGTGAGACATATCCCAAATCCATTCAAAATTAAACGGAAACATCGTTTACCCCCTTAGATTATTCAGCCGGATTCAATTCCGCCTCTTGCGGGAAAATCGGCAGATACCGGTAAGAGATCATGATCAATATGATACCGTAGGCGACCGGAAGAATCGTGGTAGCCACTTCCTGCCAGCTTGGAAAGTACAGGGCCCATTTATCAAACGTCATGATGGGAACGGCCATGACCTGAAGCACCATCACCCAGCGGTTGACGCTGACGCCGATCACTGCAAGAACAAAGGCGGTGGTTCTGGCAACCGGACTTTTGCGGCCTTTGTCCGTTATCAGAATCAATGCTGGGACGATGCCGCCCAGAACAATTTCCAGAACCAGAATCCAGATGCCGTAAAACCCGTTGTTACTGTAAAAATCCATCAGGGTAAACCCTTTGGAAGGCGCGGTGACATTGGCCCAGTAAAAGGTATCGATGATTTTTGCAATGATGTAGGAAGTCATCATCCAGCCGGATATTTTGGCCAGCAGCTCCACCACGTTGTCCTTGACCAGCTTTTTACCGGTAACGGCCTCGGTGATCCGGGTGACCAGCAGGGTAAAGCAGGGACCATACGCCGCCGCAGACCATGTGAACAGAAAAAACGTCCAGGGCCAGATAAAGAGGCCTTCCCGGTAAGCAAAGGGTCGGCCGAACAGGACTCCGGCAACGCCCCCCAGAGACCCCTGGTGGAAAAAGGACAGAAATGCGCCGGTTGCCGCAAACACCGCCATCGTACCGTGCATGTTGTGACTGAGGTGATGAAGGAACGGCACTTTATCAACCTGCCGGTTTTCCAGGATCAGCGGAATGTATTCGATGGTCAGAACCATGAAATAACACGACAGGCAGAACGCCACTTCGGTCAACATGGAATGCACATTGGCATGCCAGAAAATGAACCAGCCCCGAAGCGGTTGCCCGATATCGATAGCCAGGATCAGAAGCGCCGAACTATAGCAGATAAAGCCGATCAGAACCGCATAGTTGATGATATTCTTCAGCTCGTCTTTTCCGATGATATATTTGAGAAAGCCGGTGAAAAAAGCGCCGCCGCCCAGAGCGATCACCGCCAGATCCGCCCATATCCACAGGGCGAATCCGTAGTTGTCGTTCATATTGGTCTGGTTGAGGCCCTTGAACCAGCACAGCAGCATGGCATATACGCCCCATAACAGAACGGCGCCGACCACAGCCAGCGCAACCAGAAACTTGTCAAGAGAACAGCGCCTGACTCCGTTGGGTATTAACGCAGAATCCATAACTTTCGTACCCCTTCGTTAACCTGAAATGATTTCATTTGTCCAGAAAACCCCCAACCTAAACGGCTTTTTTGGGTCCTTCGGTTTTCAGATAATTATCTCCGGCGCGCCGGACCCATTCACGGCTGGATACATAATAGACCTTGGTGTTGGTACCCAGTCTTTCGAGGAGCCGAAAGGCGTTCGGCTGTTTTTTGAGCTCATGGACCGCATGATGGGGATTGTTGAGATCCCCGAAGGTAATGGCACCTGCAGGGCATGCCTGGGTGCAGGCGGTCTGATAGGCATCTTCTTCGATTTCCTTTTTGCCCATCCATATGCGCCATGCTCTTTTGCCGCCTGGTACCGATGAAAACAGAAGCTGCATTTTTCAACCACCCCCCGCATCCGGGGGGATACGCCTGGATTCAGGTATTTTTCCATGCCTTCCGGCCAGATCGGATCATACCAGTTGAAATACCGGGCATGATAGGGACAGGCTCCCATGCAGTACCGGCATCCGAAACACCGGGTATAGATCTGGCTGACGATTCCGGTCTGATTGTCGTAATCGGTTGCCGTTGCCGGGCAGACGGATACGCAGGGAGAATGGCCGTGCGCCCCTTCACAATGCTGACAGGGTCTGGGCAGATAGCAGATATCCGTTTCGGGATAAGGCTTAGCATTGGTTAATTTATACACGCGCATCCAGGTGATGCTTTTAAGCTTGTCGGTTTCATCTTCTCTGAATGGCACATTATTTTCAGCCATGCAGGCGACCATGCAGGAGCCGCACCCGGTGCACAAATCCAGATCAATGACCATTCCATATTTTTGGGTACCATTACCACCGTGTTCTTGTTTCATCAGAACCTCATGCTATGGTTTAGGCTTTACTCAGTTTGGCCCTGATTCCCCAGGCGGCATCCAGACCGGAAACAGGATCCTGAACCGGTCCGATCAGACGATTCACATTAATCCCCTTGTCCGCGATATAACCGTCATAAGCGGTATGGCCCAGTCCTCTGGGAAGCGCCACCACACCCGGCATGATGCCTTCTTCCAGATGAACCCTGACCCTGGCCTGCCCCCGGGGAGTTTGCAGCACCACAAAATCGCCTTCCGACAACTGGTTTGACTGCGCTGTTTTAGGATTGATTTCGATAAAACTGTCGTTATGCTTGAGTATCGTATCTTCGACGGTCTTGATCAAAAACGGCGGATTCGCGATATATCCGCTGGCCAGTCGCATGGTTTCGTAAGGGATAAGCAGCAACGGAAAAGTGGAATCTCCTTCAATCTTGACCGGCACAAATCCGGGAGAAGCATCGGCAGGCATAAATTGAAATTTCCCCGAAGGTGTCTTGAACGCCGCCTTCCAATCAGGTGCCACAGTTTCAGAATCGACCCAAAAACCCTTTTTCTGGAGGGTCTGCAGCTTGTCTCCCATTGCCTGCTCAAAGCAGGCTTCAAAATTATCCCAGGGCAAAGCCTCGGCCACCCCGCCGCCCAGTTCTTTTGCCAGAAGGATCAAGGTGTCTCCGGCATGTTTGGTATTCAGTTGGGGTTTAACGACGGGTTTTGATAAGCTGACAATCGGCTTGGGAAAGCCCCTCGGGGTTGGGCAGTCTTCCAGGCGTTCCAGATAGATGTGATTGGGCAGAACCAGATCCGCGACCTGGGTGGTTTCATCCATGTAAGAAGACATGCTGACCACAAAGGGAATTTTATCAAAGGCCTCTTTTACGGTTTTGGAATCCGCCAGGGTGTAAAGCGGATTGGATTCAAGAACAAACAGCACATTCAGCGGATATCCTTTTCCGGAAAGAATCGCGGCAGGAAGCTGATTGATGCGGCACGGAGAATTTGGCAGCGCCCCGTCCAGACGCGGCTGTTTCATGCCGGCTGCAGCCACCGTATCCATCGATACTTCAGCCCAACCATTAGAATCCATTCGCGGCAGGGAACATACCCCGCCTTTCCGGTTGACGCTTCCCACCAATGCGTTGAGGGCATGCACGGCCATGGCTTCGCTCAGACTTCCCGGAACCCTTCTTCCCTGGCCTTTTCCGCAAAGCGCCAGCGGCGCTTTCGCCTTGGCGAATTCACGCGCCAGAAGAATGATCGCGGAAGGATCAATGCCGGTAGCCCTGGCAACGGTTTCCGGGCTATAGTCTTCCAGAACCGTTTGCTTGAATCCTTTTTTCGTCTCTCCCTTATCCGAGACAAAATCCTCAAACCCGACCGCATAATTATCCACAAAGTCTTTGTTATAAAGCATTTCCTTGATCAGGACATGGGCTATTCCCATAGCCAGAGCCGCTTCAGTCCCGGGAACGATGGTAATCCAGCGATCCGCTTTTGCGGCGGTGTGCGACAGGCGCGGTTCGATTTGAATCACCCGAGCCTTGGCTTTTTTCCAGCCGGTGTTGGCTTTAAACATCCGGACCGGCGACCCCCATCCTTCCAGAAGTCCGCAGCCGAAACTCAGGATAAAGTCGGCGTTTTCCACGTCGAAACCCGGTTCCGCGGAAACACCGTTCATATACTGCAAGGCAAGTTGATACGTATCCGCACTGGAAGGGGTATAGAAGAAATTGGGGGAACCATAGGCTGTCAGAAATCGGTTGAACAGTTGGGATACGGTTCCCTGACGGGATCTGGCGATTCCGGCGACGGTATGGGAGTTTCCGCTGGTTCTGAGTCCATCCAGTTTTTCAGCCAGTTTCGGAGATTGCCTGTTCCCAGGAAATTTTCTCCCACTGGCCCTCTCCCCTTTTCCCGACCCGTATTAACGGCGTTTTTATCCGCGTGGGCCCATACAGGAGCTGGAGTCCGGAAAGACCCAGTGCGCAAATACCACCCTGATTGACCGGGTGCCCTTTCATGCCCTCGTTTTTTACCCCCCGCTCGTCAACCTTTCGGACGCTGATGCCGCATCCCCCCGGACAAAGCGTACAAACGGAATTGACATAACTGTTCTCACCGGTTTCAGGCACCGGCGTCCAGGGCCAGTTCTGGGTCCAGATGGACAGGTCATCCGTCAACTTCCAGGGTAGCGGTGAAAGGGCTGTCCCTGCAGCAACGCCAATGCCCAGCGATAAAAAGCTTCTTCGGTCTATTTTCATTGAATCATCCCCTTAACCTGAAATAAAAACATACCGTATAACAGAATATATTGGATAGAACCAAAGGCCCTGTCTTTTATTTATGACAGACAAAACACCCTTCTTTTTGTGTCTGAACGCTGCCCAGCGACATTTTCTCCTTCTGATGGCAATCGGAACAGTCATCCATTTTCATGCGATCCCAGGTATTTTTCTTAAGCCCGCCGATATTCTCCCCCCAGATGTCACGGCTGTAACCCGTAATCCGGTTCTGCTGGTAGGGCTTCATGTGTTCGGATTCGCCGATGGGTCCGTGACAGGTCACGCACTCCATTTTTGCGGCTTTCACATGCGCGGCATGCGAGAAAAAGACGCAATCGGGCTGTCTGGCATAGACCAGCCAGGGCACTTCCACCCCTTTTTTCACATACTGCTCCACAAACTTGATTTCTTCAGGATCACTGCCCTGTGCCTCTTCATGGCATTCGATGCACTGAGCAAGCTTGGGAACTCCGGAATAACTGCCGTCTTCACGGAAAAAATGACAGCTCTCGCAGCCATTGCCAACCAGGCCGTTATGCAGGGTATGGTTGAAATCAATGGGCTGTTTTTTTTGCGAATACAGCACTTTCGGGAAGAGGACCCACCCGACGATCAGACTTGCCACAAGCCCGACAAAGAAAAACAAAATAATGACGCCTCCTGATCCCTCATCTTCTCCGCTTTTTCCATGTGTTGAGGAAACCGCCTTCTCCGAACCCGCTTGAGCCATGCCATCTTGTTTACTCATGGAAACCCCGTCTGTCGTTGATAATTATGTGGGTATGAAATACTGCAAATCAAATTATATGGAGAGGTGAATCATATCCGGTAACCAATACGATTCATTCCTGTATCGGATCTGGTGTTCTCTATATAGGGGAACTTTTTTTGTCAAGAAAAAATCATTGGCCCATTGCACCGTAACTGTGAAGGCCGGGCAGAAGATTCACACCGAAATACGTAAACAACACGGCGGCAAAACCCGCCACAGAAAGATATGCGATCCGACTGCCATGCCATCCGCGCGTCAATCTGGCATGTAGAAGTGTGGCATAAATAAACCAGGTAATCAGAGACCAGGTTTCCTTGGGATCCCATCCCCAGTATCTGCCCCAGGCGGAGTTGGCCCATACAGCGCCGGTGATGATCCCCACTGTCAGAAACAGAAACCCGAACATGACCATTTGATGGTTCAGCTCGTCAAGCACCCCGGTTTTGGGAAAGCGCTCCAGCAGCCGGCTTTCCCCATCCGCATCCTTTTCCTTGATCAGGTACATGATGCTGAGACAAAAAGCAACGGCAAAGGCCGCGTAACCGATGAAACAGGCAACCACATGAGCAATCAGCCAGTTGCTTTTCAGTGCCGGCAAAAGGGGCTGAATCCGGTCGCTGATGTTCGGAGAAAGCGATGCATAGGCCATTGCCAGAAACGGAAACGGCATGGCAAAGGCGCCGATGATCCGGTTATGATATTTTTTTTCGATTACCAGGTAAACGGCGGCAAGGGTCCCTGCGAAAAATACCAGGGATTCATACAGATTGGAAAGGGGTGCATGACCATATCCGAGTTTATAGGATTCGATCCATCGCATCGCAATGCCTGTCACATTTCCCATCAACCCGGCAAAAACGACCCAGGTGGCCAGCCTGCCGGGCTCCGGTTTCTTGAAAATCCATGAAGCCACATACAGGAATGCGGCAAAACCATAAACAAATGTTACAACAGAAAGGATTCCGGAACTGTTCATCATATTTCCTTTACCATTTTCGGCTTGATTCGTTAGAATTTCAGATAAAAAGGTTCGTTATGATTTATTTTCAGTTTGCTCTATCTCTGCGGCAATAGCGTCAATCTTGTTCTGAATACCGATTTTGTTTTTATTGGCAATTCCCCGAATCGTGACACTGCCGCTTTTTTTATCAGTAAGCGCTTCAATGCAAACCTGCTGATGGGACATAAAGAATGTGACGATACACCCGGTGATCATCAGAAGAAACCCGGCATAAACCACCCAGACGCCCGGATCACTGGTAACCTGAAGACCGGTATAATATCGGGTTTCGGTTTCAGCAATCGCAATGACCACATCCCCTTTTCTCATTCGGTCGAAACTGGGGAATTTTACCGGAAGAACAACTTCAACGGAACTGCCGTCCGGGGACGTCAGCTTTCCGACAAAGGCGTCCCCTATCGCATGGCCCTTAAACTGTTGATCCCGGTTAAACGCCAAAATCGTAAACGATCCCAATCCTTCCGGAATCGTCACTGTCTGGCCCGGCGCAATTTTTTCCTTGTATTCCATGCCGGTTGCCCGGCTGGTGAAACTTAAAACCACATTTTCGGAAGGCAGGTTCCCGTAGCTGGACTGAAACAGATTGATGCCCTTGTATCGCAGGGGGTCATTGACGATGATGTCGCGGGTCAGCACCGGCGTTCCTTTTTCCAGAATCGTTACCGTGGAGCGGTATTCGCTGGGCGCGCCCGAATCATAAAAGCTGATCGAGAATTTATCGCACCGGATCTCGAAATCAAGGGGAATCGACTTGCCGGAATTGTTCAACCGAATCGTTTTGGCGGTGTCACCTTCCGGGATGTTGACCGACCCGTCAAATCCCCAGAACGAGCCGATCAGGCCGCCCGCCAGCAAAAAAACCACGCTCAGATGAACGACATAAACCCCCAGACGGGTCCATCGCCCTTTTTCGCTCCACAGGAAGTAACCGTGCTGGGCGGGCTCAAGCCGGACCATGCCGACGTTCCGGGTCAATGCCTTTTCAAGGATGGATTGCACCTGGCCGGGAGAAGAGACCACAACCTGTCGCTGGGAAGAAGCGTTCTGAAACCGTGACGGTTTAAAAACCGGCGGTTTGACAACGATCTTCCAGGCTGCAGGCAGGCGGTCGAAAGAGCAGACAATAATGTTCAGGGTCAAAATCACCAGCAATAGCTGAAACCACCAGGAATGGTACATGTCAAACATATCGAGCACGGAAAGCAGTCGCACCATGTTCTGACCATACGTATGCACATAGGCGTCAAGGTTCTGATTCTGGGGGATAACCGTTCCGATGACGGAAGTTGCAGCCAGGGTCAGAAGGACGGTAACGGTCAATCGGACCGAAGCGAAAAATTTAAATATCGGGGAATGCTGCCTGGAATTCATTGTTTCTCCATTACGGGGAGCCATAGGTTATCGGGTATTGTCGATGGGCGCAACAAGCGTGGTGATCCCATCGTCATAAATGCCTTATTATTGTGGCAATTATTATCAAAATAGTTGGCCGGAAACAAGGCGGAATCATTTCTGGTTTGACGATTTCTCCGGCTGAATGACAATGACGGCGGATTTGGGCTGTTCCAGATATTTTTTTGCCAGCTGATGCAGTTCTATTGCTGAAACCGCTGCATAGTCTTTCTGTATCGTCCGGCTCCAGTCAATCTGCTGGGGATGCCCGGCCGAACCGGTCAGAACGGAATTCACCCAGTAATCATTGGTTCGTATCAAATCCTTGATGCCGGTCAGAACCGGGTCAAGAGAACGGTGCAGTTCGTCATCCGGCACGGGTTTCTTGGAAAGCGCGGCGGAAATGTCCTGGACCTCATGGATTACCCGCTTCACATCCCCAAGCTCAACCGTAATCATGGTTTGAAACACGCCATAGTCAGAATATGCCCGGCTGGGATGATTGAAGGCCATGGGTGAATAGGCAGCCCCGAGCTTTTCCCGAACGCTTTGACGAAGCCGGTCCGAAAACACCTCCGCCAGCACGGACAGCCGACGCGTCCGTTGAATGTTCCAGAAGTCATCGGTCGGATACGCCATCATCACAAGGGTTTTCGGAATATCCGTTTCCACCTGAAGGTTTAAATCGCCGCCGGAAGGAAATTTCGGGCTGGTGGCTGCCGGTTGCAAAAAACGGGTCGATCTTTCCGGAAGATTCCCCAGATAGATAGATGCTATTCTGATGACGGCATCCACATCCATATCCCCTGCGATGGAGATCTCAAGGGCGTTCTTTTCAAGCGCAGGCATCAACCAGGCCTTGACATCCGACAGTTTCAACGTCCGGAACACATCGTATGCCGGAAGTCCGAAGCGGGAATCGCCACCGGCAAAAAACCGGCGGGCATGGAGTCTTGCCATGCCGTCAACCGTCCGGGAAAGTTCCTGATACTGCTGGGCGAATCTTTCCATGCACAGGGCATAGGCGTCCTGCCGGAATCCCGAATCCAGAATATGGGCGTAAAAAAGCTGAAACAACAACGCAATTTCATCGGAAACCGAGCTTGCCTTGAACATGAACCGATCTTCGGCAACACTGAAACGGACCCGGGTATTTTTGCCGGCAAGGGCCCGGTCCAGTTCTTCACGGGTGAGCCCTGCCAGCCCGCTTTCCTGGACCACTTCCGCAGTCAATTGCGACAACCCGGATTTGTCCGGTGGCTCGGATGCGGATCCAGCTCCAAAAACCATATTGGCCATCACCTGATTCTGTTTGAAATCGGTTTTTTTCAGATTCAGGCGAATGCCGTTTTCAAAATCCACCTGAATGATTCCCAGATCGGCAATGTCGCGGCGGGCGCGAATCGGACCCGGCGCAGCCGGCACGGGAAGATACGGAAACGAAACAGAGCGATATGCTACAGGAGGCGATACGGCAACCCCCTGGCTGTTATTCCAGACATCCAGAATCTGTTTTTCAGGCGGCAATTCGCCTGAAGCCGACAGCCTGGCATTTCCGGTCAGTTCGATCAGGCGATGATCCCTGGACCAGACCGATTTAAATGATTCAAGAACATCCTTGGCTGTCAGCGCCTGAACAAAGGGGGCAAGCAGCGCCTGTCTCTGCGCCGGGGACTGCAGGACCTGGTTCTGATCAAGGGCTGCAATTATTTTCCGGGCGATTGTCTGACTGTTTCGCGTGGAAGCCTTTTTCTCCTGATCCTCGAGGCCGGACAAGAAATCCGCTTTAACCCGCTCGAGTTCTGTATCTGTAAAACCGAATTCCAGGGCGCTTCGCAATTGCTGTTCAATTTCGGAAAGGGATTTTTGCCAGGTGTCGGGGTCACCCTCCGCCGAAATTTCGGCAATATAGATATTTTTTAAAAAGCGCCCGGAATGCACACTGGCTGATGTAAATGGCGTGCCGGGTCTTCGAACCAGCGCGTCCAGCCGGTTCTGCATGAGTTTATCCGCCAGATCCATTACGGCTTCTTCTTTTTGAAACTGAATCGAGTCCGGCCGGGCCTTTTCCAGAAAAAGGCACCCGATGCTGACAGCTGCGGTTCCGGACTCCGCCTCATGGTGATAAAACGCCTTGACCCCCTGGTGGTCTATTTTGCCGATATCCGGGGCCGGCATCCCCTCTTCCCGGGAAGACACAGAAGCAAATGCCGCCTCGATCAGGCCGACTGCAACCGCCGGATCCAGATCGCCGACAGCAACCAGTATCATGGTTTCCGGCCGGTACCAGGTATCGTAAAACCGTTTCAGGGCGGCATGATCTGCTTTCTTTAAAACATGTTCGTCCCCGATGGGAAGCCGTGTTGAAATCAAAGAATCCGGAAATGCAAACTTCAGAGACGACTCAAATGTCCGGTAACTGGATGAGTCCCGCGTCAGTTTTTCAGCCAGAACGACTTTGCGTTCCCTGTCGATTTCATCCGGCAGCAGAAGTGCCCCGTCGGCAAAATCGCGCATCACTTTCAGGCCGTCCGCAAGGCTTTGCCGCGATCCATTGGGAAGCAGCACATCATAAACCGTATCCGTAAAGCCTGTCCGGGCATTGGCATCTGCCCCGAAATCCATCCCGATGCTCTGGAAATACCGGATCAGTTCACCGGGCTTGAAGTGAGTGGTTCCGCAAAACAGCAGATGCTCCAGAAAATGCGCATATCCCCGCTGATCCTCGGTTTCATTCAAGGAGCCTGCCTGAATCATCAGATGCATGCTGACTCTGTCAAGCGGGGTGGTGTTTTTCATCAGAACATAGCGGAATCCGTTGGGAAGTTTTCCAAAGACAAGGTTCGCATCCGGGGCAAGATCGCTGTGTTCATGCGGCCATGGATTAAAATTGGCTTCCTGCGCTAAAGCCAGGCCTGTTCCTTTAAGAAAAAAATTCCCTGAAAAACCACTGGGGACATGTTCCGTTATGGGTATCAGGAGAACAACTACGGCCAGGGCCCATCCAACAACTCCTGACAGGAACGAACTCCTGACAGGACCATACTGCAACTCTTTCATCGATAACTCCAACTTTATTATGGATAGTCAAATAATGACAGCAGACTGAAAATACCTAGTTTTTAAAAAAATCTAGGCGAAAGTTAAACATGTATTCCGGATTGGCAATGGCGAGCCGGAAAGTGAAAAATTCGACATATGCCCTGATTCATCTTTTGCGAATTCATCAACATGGGCATACCCTACAAATTTCATTGAACATTCCAACTTCTATTGATATGATTTGATTATGGCTTGCATCATTTTAGAGCAACGATTCAAATTGCGGCTCATAAACGTTTAGGATTTTTGCCAAAGACAGGCTTTCAGGAGATTATCATGCGGTTTCCGTTTTTACCATTTATCATGGCGTCCACTTTTCGCGGAATTCAGGAGCATGCTGAAAAAGTGAAAGAATGCGCCTGGATTTTTCAGCAGGCCATCGAGTGTCATGTAAATTTCAACTGCGACTTATTTGACGCGCTCAGAACAGAAGTGATTCAGCTGGAAAGCGAAGCCGACGTCATCAAAAACCGGATTCGCGCCTATCTTCCCCGCGAAAGGCTGATGCCGATGAACAAAGTGCTGTTACTCAAGTATATTCAGGAACAAGATGGGGTTCTGGATGCCGTGGTCGGCGCTTTGGCCTGGATTTCATACCGAAGCAGGGAATCCGTGCCAGCGGAATTGCACAAGGATTTTTTTCTTCTGGTGGATGCCGTCATGGATCCGTTTGAGGAAATCACCAAAATGGCGATTGAGGCCGGAAAATATTTTCAACGATTTTCAGAAAGCCAGCGGAGCAAGGTGAAAGAAATCATCCGGGCGATTCGTCAGCAGGAACACGAGGCGGATAAAGTAGAAGAGATGATTATCCAGAAAGCATTTGAATCTGTGACAGACCCGATATCTTTATTTCATGTAATCCGGCTGGCGGAATCCATTGGCGCGATTGCAAATCATGCTGAAAATGCGGGGGATACCATGCGGGCCATGCTGGCCAGATAGTATAAATCCGTGGTTGACACACCCAACTCTTGGCGCTGCTCACCGATTCCGGTTCATGCCTGTTTCCGAAAAATCAGATACCTCATAGACCTCGACAGTGGTTTTCGTATCTTTCCAGCATGTTTTTTCCATTCCGGCTTTCTGGCATAAATGACCCAGGAAATCTTCAGTTCCGGGAATTTGCTTCCAGACCTGCGGAAGAAATGTTGCCCGGCAGTAGCCCCGTGAGAGGATGACACCATGCACTCCGGGTTTCAGCAGCTTTTTCAACGCATCCGCATTGTCATAGCGTAGCGAAATAGGTTTGGTCAATATACTGATTTCAATTGTGATATTCTCCATTTCATCCAGGGTGACGGGAGAAAATCTAGGATCTTGAAACCCTGCGCGAATGGCATTTTCCTTTACCCCGGCAATCAGTGATTGTACAGGCTCAATCATGCCGATACACCCTCTTAGCCTTCCGTTTGCATGCAGGGTGACAAAACAGCCTCTTTTCTCCATGAATTCCGGTGCACTTCTTGACGGCAGCGGGCAGGAAGTTTTTTCTCCGAGGCGATTCAAGATAACCGTTCTGGCAAGTTGAAGCAGATATCGTTTGTCCTCTAAGGATAAGGCCGACATATCAAAGCCTCCTGGAAAACTCGCGTGGATATGACAAGCTCCGATTGCACTCGCTCTTGTCATGTCATAAAAAAACAGAAAAACTTGTTAATGGAAAAAAATGTATTATTGTATTAATTGGCTTTGTGTTAAGTTCAATATCTTCGCTGCGCTTGATTCTTCATCATTGCGGAGTGCTGACACTACGGCGGGCGCACGCCGGTTTTCAGGATTGCCACTCCATGATCTTGAACTTTTTTCTCTGCCGTCGTATTTTATATTGTTACACGATAATTGAAGTTATCATCTGAGAACTGTTTTATCCAGAGTACCGGCAAGCAGTTTGAAAGATCACTATAGACCATCATTTCTGGAGTCGCAATGGCAGAAACCGATAAAGACGATTTAATCAGTATTATTGAAGAAGATGAAAGCGGATCCACAATCCCGGATATTCTACCGCTGATGCCGGTGCGGGATATCGTGATTTTCACAGATATGCTTCTTCCCCTTTTTGTGGGACGGGAAAAATCCGTTCTGGCCGTTGAAGAAGCGGTATCAAAGGACGGGTTTATTTTTCTGGCAACCCAGAAGGAAACCGGCGTAGAAAACCCCAAGCCAGATCAGATTTACGAAATCGGCACCATCGGCCGGGTCCTGCGGATGCTCAAACTCCCGGACGGTCGGGTCAAAGCACTGGTCCAGGGCGTGGCAAAAGCCAGAATCATTCAGTATACCCGGAAAAAATCCTTGTACCGCGTCAAGCATGAAATCATTTCCCCTGTTCCGGTCACGGAAATGACCATTGAAATCCAGGCACTCATGCGCAATGTCCGCGAGAATTCCGAAAAAGTCCTGGCGTTCCGGGGGGAAATGACCGGCGATGTCAGTGCTATTCTGGAAAGCATTGATGATCCGGGGAAGCTGGCAGACCTCGTGGCATCCAATTTAAGACTCAAAATCGATGAATCGCAGATGGTTCTGGAAGTCACGGATTCGGTTGAGCGGTTGCAAAAAGTCAACGACCTGCTGTCCCGAGAGGTGGACCTGTCCTCCATGCAGGCCAAAATTCAATCCAATGTCCGGGACGAAATCGCCAAAAGCCAGCGGGATTATTTCTTGAGGGAACAGGTCAGGGCCATCCACAAGGAACTGGGGGAAAGCGATGAAAAGGCGCTGGAAATTGAAGAGTATCAGAAAAAAATCAAACGCGCCAAAATGACCAAAGATGCCGAAGCCGAAGCCTTGAAGCAGCTCAAGCGCCTTGAACAGATGCATCCGGATTCCGCTGAGTCCTCCATTGTCCGGACCTACCTGGACTGGCTGGTGGAAATGCCCTGGAGCAAATCCTCCAAAGACGACATCCATATCAAGGAAGCCAAAAAGGTTCTGGACGCCGACCATTACGGACTCAAGAAAATCAAGGAGCGGATTCTCGAATATTTAAGCGTTCGCAAACTCAATCCAAAAATGAAAGGTCCGATTCTTTGCTTTGTCGGACCGCCGGGTGTCGGAAAAACCTCTCTGGGCCGGGCCATCGCCAAGGCCATGGGCCGGAAATTCTTTCGCATTTCTCTTGGCGGCATCCGGGATGAGGCGGAGATCCGGGGGCATCGCCGCACATACATTGGTGCGCTTCCCGGCCGGATTTTACAGGGCCTCAAGCAGTGCGGCACCAACAATCCGATATTCATGATGGATGAAATCGACAAACTGGGTTCTGATTTTCGCGGCGACCCCTCCTCGGCCCTTCTGGAAGCCCTGGATCCGGAACAGAATGCCTCTTTCAGCGATCACTATCTGAACCTGCCCTTTGATCTGTCAAAAGTCATGTTCATTCTGACCGCCAACATGACCGATACCATCCCGTCCGCACTTCTGGATCGGATGGAAATCATCATGCTCTCGGGCTATACAGAAGAGGAAAAAACGGTCATTGCCGAAAAATACCTGCTTCCCCGTCAACTGAAAGAAAACGGAATCAAGGCCAAGGATGTCCTGATCAGCCCGGTTGCACTGCAGCAGATTATCGCCGAATACACCTCGGAGTCCGGAGTTCGGAATCTGGAACGGGAAATCGGAACCATCTGCCGGAAAGTGGCCAGAAAGCTTGCCGAAGAACAAAAAGGCCCTTTTGCCATTTCAAAAAACAACCTGCATAAATATCTTGGCATCCCCAAATATATTACGGAAATGGATCAGGAGGACAGCCAGGCAGGGCTGGCCACAGGCCTGGCATGGACCCAGGTGGGCGGAGAAGTCCTTTATGTGGAAGCCTCCCTGATCGGCGGCAAGGGCGAGATGATCCTCACCGGTCAGCTGGGTGATGTCATGCAGGAATCCGCGCGGGCCGCCATGAGTTATGCTCGGACCAAACTTGCCGAGTTCGGCATCGAGGAAAATGTATTCGAGAATCAGGATGTCCATATCCATGTGCCTTCCGGCGCAACCCCAAAGGACGGTCCATCGGCAGGTATTGCCATGGCAACGGCCCTGATTTCCATTCTGTCCGGCAAGCCGGTGAATAAATATGTGGCCATGACCGGAGAAATTACATTAAGGGGCCGAGTGCTTCCAATCGGCGGACTCAAGGAAAAAGCGCTCGGGGCCTTGCGCGCCGGAATAAAAACCATTGTGATCCCGGAAAAAAACAAACGGGACCTGGATGAAATACCGCCTTACGTTAAAAAGAAAATTCATTTCATTCCTGTCAAAAACATGTCCGAAGTGCTCGATATTGCTTTCAAACTCGATGGGGAATGATGCGGATACTTGCGGTTGACTCCTCCACCCGCAGTTGCAGCATTGCCGTCGTTGACGGAGGCGTTCTGCTGGCCGAGGTCACATCCGGAAACGGACAGACCCATTCCAGACATCTGATGGCCATGATTGATTCGGCGCTTGGGCTTGCCGGCCTGAACCTTTCCATGACGGATGGACTTGCCTTCACATGCGGACCCGGATCTTTTACGGGACTTCGTATCGGCATCAGCACGATTCTGGGTCTGGCCGCCGCAACCCGAAAACCCATAGCGGGCATTTCCGGCCTGGATGCGCTGGCCATGCAGGCGGCGGCTCCCGGCATGACGATCTGCCCGTTGGTTGACGGCAGAAGAGGTGAAGTCTATTGCGCAAGGTACCGCTGGGACAATGGGGAGTTGATCAAAGAGGCGGCCGAGCAGGTAATGGCACCGGAGCTTGCCATAAGCGGTCTGAGCACGCCGGCCCTGTTTGTTGGAAACGGCGCGATGCTCTACCAGGCGCTGATCCAGAACCATCTGGGGGATGCTGCCGTATTTGCCCAGAACTGCCAGAATACCCTAAGGGCCTCTACCGTTGCATGGCTCAGCATGAAACGCTTTGCAATCGGCGACGTGGATGATATATATCGTTATTCACCCATGTACATTCGAAGACCCGACGCTAAAATTCCGGCGCCGTTCAAACCGATGTAAGAGAGCCCAAACATGAACGAACTCATTGATCTCACAAAAAGCCTGATCCGGTATCCATCGGTAAACAGCAGACCCGATCAAATCCACGCCTGCGCCGATTTTATTGAAGAGTATCTGAAATCATCCGGCATTGCCTATCAGAGATTTAATTTCAACAACACCCCGTCGATTCTTATCCTTCCGGAAAACCGGTTTGCACCGGTGGTGCTGATGAGCCATTTTGATGTGGTGGAAGGCCCGGACAACCTCTTTTCGCCCTGGGAAGAAAACGGCTGTCTTTACGGCAGAGGAAGTATTGACGACAAATACGCAGTGGCTCTGTCGCTGGTTCTGTTGAAAAACCACCTGGATAGGCTCAACTCCTCGGGAAAGAATCAGACTGCCCTGAATTTCGGCGTTCTATTGACCGGCGATGAAGAAATCGGGGGTGCAAACGGCGCACAGAAAGTTCTTCATGAATTCAAAACCGATTTTTGCATTGCCCTGGATGGCGGCAACTTTCAAAAAATCGTCATCAAGGAAAAAGGAATCCTTCGGCTGAAGTTGATAGCCAGGGGAAAAACCGCCCATGGCGCCAGACCCTGGCTTGGCGAAAACGCCATCGAACGGCTGATCGCAGATTATCATCGATTAAAGGTTTTTTTTGCCGGTTCCGCCCCGGACCACTGGCACCGGACCCTTAATTTCAGCATGATAAAGGCAGGCAACGTCATCAACCAGGTCCCGGATTATGCAGAAGCCCTGTTTGATATCCGGTATACCGAGGCAGATGACATCGATTCTCTGGTAAAGGCCATTCGTGAGGCGATTGATGGAGAAATTCAGGTGGTATCCACGGCCCCTGTGTTCCTGGGCGGCAAATCCCCCTATCTCGACAGACTTCTGTCGTTTTCCCCGTTAACACGCCTCGGATGCGAACACGGGGCCAGCGATGCCCGTCATCTGGCGGATCACCGCATTCCGGGAATTGTCTGGGGAGCGGACGGCGACGCAAGCCAACATGCTGAAAACGAACATATTCATATCGACAGCTTTATCAGCCTTTACAAAATATTGGATCAATTTTTAATCGACATCGGAACTAATTGATATGATACAGTTAATTCGCGGGTTCAAGGACATCCTTCCCGGAGAAGTCGAACTCTGGCAGCGTATCGAAAAACAGACCACATCTTTGTTTGAAGATTTCGGTTTCAAGGATATCCGGATTCCCATCATGGAACGTACCGAGCTTTTTTCCCGGAGCATCGGAGAGGAGACGGACATTGTCGAAAAGGAAATGTACACGTTTCCGGATCGAAAAGGGGATTTGATCACGTTAAGGCCTGAAGCCACGGCATCCATTGTCCGCGCCTTTATCCAGCACCGCCTGTACGCCGCCGACCCGGTCCAAAAACTCTACACCATCGGTCCGATGTTCCGACGGGAACGCCCCCAGAAGGGACGGTACCGGCAGTTTTATCAGATCGATGCCGAGGTGTTCGGCGTTTCCTCGCCGCTTGTGGACGCACAGATCATGTTCATGCTGATGACCTTATTTTCCCGGCTGTCGGTAACGGACTGCACGGCCAAAATCAATTCCCTGGGATGCCCGGACTGCCGCCCGGCTTTTACTGCCGGCCTGTCTCAACTGCTTTCAGAAAAAGCGGAGGCACTGTGCGAAGACTGCTCCCGCCGCAGCGTCAAAAATCCCCTTCGAGTTCTGGACTGCAAGGTTCCCGCGTGCAAAGCAGCCATGGCGGATGCCCCTTCGATCCTGGATTATCTTTGCCCGGACTGCCGCAGCCATTTTGACTCGGTCATGCGGCACCTGACGCTTCTCGGGGTTTCGTTCGAGCTGGACAAGCGCCTGGTCAGGGGCCTGGATTATTATACGCGCACCGCCTTTGAAATCCAGACCACGCTTCTGGGCGCGCAAAGCGCCATTGCCGGCGGCGGCAGATATGACGGCCTGGTCAAGGCACTGGGCGGCCCTGACATTCCGGCCATCGGCTTTGCCATCGGCGTGGACCGCCTGGCGGAAATCGCGGCTCTGAATCACCCCGATTTATCCAGAAAACCCAAATTGTTCATTGCCGCCCTGGGAGAAACCAGTCAGACCCTGGCCTTCGAATGGGTCAGCCGACTGGCTGCGGCCGGGATTCATGCGGAAATGGACATGGCAGACCGGAGCCTGAAAAGCCAGATGAAACAGGCGAACCGGCTGGGTGCCGCCCATGTGCTGATTGCCGGCGATGCGGAGCTTGAAACAGGGCAGGTGCTTTTGCGTGACATGGCCACCAAGGACCAGGTTCCGGTCCCGGTCAAAGACCTGGTAGAAGCGATGCGAAACCGGTTTGCATGAAAAATGAAGCTTTCATAATAAAGTCGTCATCCCCGTCATTCCCGCGAAAGCCGGAACCCAGTCTGATTTGTGTGTGATGGGAATCCTGGATGCCGGATCAAGCCCGGCAAGACAGAAGCGCTGTGGAATGTCCGGAAATAATTTAAATAATTCTTGAGAAGGAGTACCCCATTGTCTGACAACTTGCAATTGGATGTGCTGGGAGATATGCGCCGGTCCCATACCTGTAATCAACTGGGCGCAGAAGATGTGGGCAGGGAGGTGGTTCTGGCCGGCTGGGCGCTTCGCCGCCGGGATCACGGCGGTGTGATTTTCGTGGATCTTCGGGACCGGGAAGGCATTACCCAGGTGGTATTCAATCCCGAAGTGGACGAAACGGTCCATCAGAAGGCCCACGAAATTCGAAGCGAGTTTGTCCTGTGCGTTCGCGGCAGGGTGGAGAAACGGCCCGAAGGCATGACCAATCCCAATCTGTCAACCGGTGAGATAGAGATTCTGGTGACCGAGCTTAGAATCCTGAACACTGCCAAGACCCCGCCTTTCATGATCGAGGACGAGGTGGAGGTATCGGAATCCCTTCGCCTGAAATTCCGTCATCTGGATCTCAGGCGCCCCCAGCTCCAGCAAAACATTATCCGCAGGCACAAGGCATCGGTATCGGTCCGAAATTACCTGGTCAACAACGGATTTCTGGAAATCGAAACACCGGTCTTAACCCGAAGCACCCCGGAAGGCGCCAGGGACTATCTGGTCCCAAGCCGTGTGAATCCTGGCAATTTTTACGCCCTGCCCCAGTCCCCGCAGCTTTTTAAACAGCTGCTGATGATTTCCGGCTTTGACCGCTATTACCAGATCGTCCGCTGCTTTCGGGACGAGGATCTGCGCGCCGACCGGCAGCCGGAATTCACTCAGATCGACATGGAGCTGTCCTTTGTGGGCGAAGAGGATGTCATGGCCGTTGCAGAAGGGCTGATGGCCGCACTCTTCAAGGACGTCCTGAACCAGACCCTTGTCACACCCTTTCCCCGCTTGAGTTATGATGAGGCCATGGGCCGATACGGACTCGACAAGCCGGATGTGCGCTTTGACCTGGAGCTGAAGGATGTTTCGGATATCGTCTCTGGGTCCGGTTTTAAGGTCTTTGCCGACAGCGTTAAAAAAGGCGGGATGGTTAAGGCCCTTAACGCTAAGGGATGCATGGACTTTTCCAGGAAAGAAATCGATGATCTCACCGCCCTAGCCGCAGTGTATCAGGCAAGGGGCCTTGCCTGGATAAAGGTCCGGGAAGACGGCTGGCAGTCGCCCATCGTCAAGTTTTTCACCGAAGATGAAAAGAATTCCCTGGCCCAAAGGCTGGATATGCAGGTTGGGGATCTTGTATTTTTTGTTGCTGACAAAACAAAGATCGTCAATGAAGCACTGGGACATCTGCGGAATCATCTGGGAAAACGCCTGAATCTGATAAACGATGCGGCATTCGCCTTTGTATGGGTCACCCGCTTTCCGATGTTTGAATACGATGAAACCGAAAAACGCTACCAGGCCATGCATCACCCCTTTACCTCCCCGCTGGAAGAAGATTACGGCAGGCTTCAGGATGAGCCCCTTTCTGTCAAATCCCGGGCATACGACCTGGTGCTGAATGGCTCTGAAATCGGCGGCGGATCCATCCGTATCCACCAGAAGGATCTCCAGGAAAAAGTGTTTGAGGCCCTTGGCATGGAACGGGAAAGTTACGAGGAAAAATTCGGTTTTCTGCTTTCTGCCCTGGAATCCGGCGCCCCGCCCCACGGCGGCATCGCCTTCGGGTTCGACCGCCTGGTGATGATGCTTTGCGGCCAGTCTTCCATCCGGGACGTCATTGCCTTTCCCAAGACCCAGAAAGCCGCCTGCCTGCTGACCAACGCACCGTCCGTAGCAGCCAAGGCCCAGCTGGATGAGCTTTCCATCCGAGTAAAAGCCGTGGCAGCCACCCCGCCGGCCGAATGAAAGGCTTTTTTGAGGAAAATCTTCTTGACTTTGCTATGCCAAAAATATAAAAGATCAATTCTTAACTGATCCCCAGTAGCTCAGTAGGTAGAGCAAGTGGCTGTTAACCACTGGGTCCGCGGTTCGAGTCCGTGCTGGGGAGCCAAAAATATCAAGGGGTTAGCCTGAAAAGGCTAACCCCTTTTTCTTTTTGTGTGTGAATCTGTGTGTGACTTTTCTCATCGCGGATGAATTTTAATCACGATTATTGTTTCTTGTAGTCCTTCAGCCTATTCCTGACGGCATTGTCGCTTACCCCATATTTACGGCCAACTGCCGAAAATCCCAGTTTATTGATTTCAGCTTTCAATACGTTAAATGGTGAGCGGTCAGCCTTGGAGATAAGAAATGATCTTCCCATATTAACCGGTGCCTCAAGGAGTGTTCATTCGACTTTCGAAAATGCGTCTATCTTCTGGAGTTTGTCCATCGCCTTGCGTTCAGCATCACCAGTAGAAAGAAGGTAGATTTCAGTCATCTTGCGGTTTTGTTGACCCAATATACGTTGAATGGTGCCTATGGCTGTTCCCATGTCATCAAGAACAGATGCTGTCAGGTGACGTATTGCGTGTACCTGAAATAGTTTGTATCAGCAATTCGGCAAAGTGTCCCCATAATCTTTTTCCTGTCCTTATACGGTGCGTTAATCCATTTCCGCCTGTCTGGTTGAAGCAAAAGAAGGCCCAATCTTGATAAGATCGGGCCTTCATATTGAGCGTTTTTATCCGGCCGTTACCGTTATCTGACGCGGAACGGCTTTTTGAGCCTTTGGCAATGCCAATCTCAACACTCCGTCCACAAGCTTGGCATCGATTTTGTTCTGATCGATGGCATCGGAGAGGGTGAACTGACGATAATATTTGCCGATTTCGAATTCAACCAATACATCCGATTCCTCGGGTCCTTCCCAGGGCTTGACGTCACCGTTCAGGGTCAATACACCGTCTCGAAGCTCAATGTTCACGCCGCCCGCAGCCACACCGGGCATATCTGCCAGCACGGTGATTTCATGCTCCGTTTCGAATATATCCACCACAGGTGTGAAGACCAGCCCGGGCCGGGTCTGCTCCGCCGGCGCAGCAACTTCATGTTTTTCTTTGGCTTGGAGTTCTTTGGATTCAACCATTTTTTATCCCTCCTTATCTGGTTCGGTATTTATTTGACAGTAATCTGTTTGGGTTTGGCGACTTCTGATTTGGCAATGGCAACCGTCAACAATCCATTGACCAGCCTGGCATCCACGCTGTCCGCATCCATGTCGCCGGGCAGACCGATCATGCGGGAGAACGTGCCTGCCTCGCGCTCTCTGCGGTGGTATCTGACATTTTCGCCCTCGGACGGTATGTTCCGTTCGCCGGAAATCGACAGGCTTCTGCCGGTGACCTCCAGCCGGACTTCATCCGCCTTCATGCCGGGAAGCTCCGCCCGCACATAATATTTATCTTTGTCTTCCGTAATATTGATTGCCGGAAAAACTCTGGCGGGAAACACCCGCATTTCCGGCCTGCCGAGCATTGCGTTGGTCAAAATATCCATTTGCCGAGCCATGCGATCCATTTCAGCCAAAGGATTTCGCCATCCCATAAATGGAAAATCGAAGATTCTTCTTGCTACCATGATCTGTTCCTCCTTCTTTTTGATGTTCTGATTAAATAATCCTTCTCCCACTGTTGAAAGCCTTGTATCAGACGCTTTTTACCTCGATGTGTTTGACATGCAATTTCGACACTGCCTTTCTGGGCAGTGTCACGGTCAAAACGCCGTTCTTAAAAATCGCCTTGACGCCTTCCTGGTCCGCATCTTCCGGAAGAGACAACATCCGCTGGAATGAACCGTAGGAACGTTCCATGCGATAGTAATTTTTCTCCTTTTCCTCGGTCTCCTGTTTCTTTTCACCGTGAATGGTCAGCGTGTCGTTGACAATCTCCAGCTTGACATCTTTTTCATCCACACCGGGGATCTCCACCGTGATGGTGTACTCTTTGTCATTGGCTCCCAGATCCAGGGTGGGCTTGAGCATGCCCTCGCCAATGTGCGGCGGGACCGGACGGCCGAATCCGAACGGTGCCAACCCAAACCCCCGAAAAGCCTCGTCAAAAAGCCGGTCGATCTCCCGGTGAAACTGCTGCAGGGGACTGGTGAGCATTCCGGCTTGTTCGTGAGCGCCTTTATGCTTCACCGGCACCGTCTTGCCCGCACCCTCTTCTTCCTTTTTAAACCAATTCCACGGAACCCATTTCTTGATGTCCATAGCCCTCCTCCTTTGCGATGCCCATCGGCTGAAAACATTACTTATTATTATTTATTTAAAAAGTAATATTATATTTTTATGTGTCAAGTTGTATTGCCGCTTTTTCTATCAATAATCATCCGTTAAAATTTTATCTGAGAGAATCGACCTTGAGCTTATGCGCTGAATCCTGAATACAATATTAATATAATATATCAATATAACATATAGTTTTAATTATTAGCTGATTCTTTTCAATTCAAGTCAACCGGGGCTTGACATTTAATGTGATGATCTTTATATAAACATTACTATTAGTAAAAATATGATTTTTTGGGAAAGGGCGGGTGGTATGCTATGGACAACAACGATAGGGATCAGATGCATGATCCATTGATGCTCAATAATACATCCGAATTGATGGATCGACAATCCGTCCGGGCCACGTTCAGACTGTCGGCTGAATTCATCCAGGCCCTGAGCATCCTTTCCACTCATTTCGGAATTAAGCAGAAATCCCTTTTTGACTACCTGCTGGAAGATACGGAATCGCTGCTGAGCCTGGCGCGCCTCAAACGGCCGCCCCCTGTTGAAAGAAAACACCGCATCCAGAAAACATTCGTGATCAGCAGAAAATCCTTAATGTCATTGGATACGTTATCCAAAGAACTGGCCGTATCCCGAGACGATCTGGTTGAATACGCGATCCAGCGGCTCCTGCCCATTTTGTTAAAGGAACGCGAGCAGCAGAAACACCGTGAGGATGCGCTGTTTAAAATCAAGGCCCGTTTCGGTCAGTCTGCTGAATTCTTAAGTGAAATTGAGCACATGGTGGGCAAAGAAGATCCGATTTACACGTTTCTCGAAGCGGTCATCGGATCGTATCGAACTGCGTTCACGGACATGGAGGGCATCATCGAAAAAGGAAAAAAAATAACCAAATTATCGCTGGAAAAATTTCGGCGATAATCGAAAAGGGTTGATTGAGTTAACAAAAGGCGGACACTGCCCGAAGAACTGTAAAGGAGGCGCCCTATGGCAAAAAGCTATTTCGCAATTCTTGAGGTGACATCGAGTGCATCACCCGCTGAAGTTCGTTCAGCCTATCGACGATTGGCCAAGGCGTACCACCCGGATTATTCCGGGGGAGACAGCAAACCGTTTCAACAGATCCAGGAAGCTTATGCTGTTCTTGGCGACCCCGCCAAACGCAAAGCCTATGAAAACACCCTGTCATCCACCCGAATCCAAAGGACTGCCAGGCAATCGCCTTATCCGGAACCAGAGCCCCTAATTCCCCGAAAATGGCCTTTCGATCTGGGAGAAATATCGCCGGTCTGCTCATTTGAAAGTTTTTCGCCTTCCTTTGATGAGATATCGGATTGGCTGTGGAGTAATTTTTCAAATGTCAGTCGCAACAAATCCGGGAGGGTTCACAATCTCACGATGGAAGTGCCCCTGACCCGGGAACAGGCGCTTGGCGGGGGAAATGCGACCGTGATGGTTCCGGCGCAATCGGTTTGCCCCGCCTGCCGGGGATTCGGCAGCATCGGTTACTACCACTGCCACCGGTGCGCCGGGGAAGGCGCCGTTTCAGGTGAAGTGCCGGTATCCATTTCCTTTCCGCCGGGCATCACGCAAAATCATTCCGTGCTCATTCCCCTGGAACGGTTTGGGATAAGAAACCTTTATCTTACAGTACTATTTCGTCCCGGAAATATCGGCTGAGAGGAAATAACAACAGGCCGGTCCGAGCTCCTTTGCCATGTATTTTTTTAGACACATTGACGCACCCTTTCAGCGCTTCTTGCTGAAATGGAAAAACCGTCTTTTCCCGGGAAGGGCTTAACTCCTTTTTTGCCCGCAACATCCAGAGGTTGTTCGGTTTTCGGGACATGAATCGCTTCAACGCGCTGTTCGAATATCTGTTGCGCCAGAGCAGAGATCAGTTTGAGGTGACCCGGACCGCTGCTGCATTTGGCATCATCCGCCCCTCGGATGAAAGCCACCTGCGGGTACTGGAGATAAGCAATGCCGCTTGCCATGTATGTCAACCAAGACCTGACAGGAACCTCTTGAAAATTGCGAGCAGTGCGAGTAAGAAATATCTTAATAAGGTGAAATCAAACCAAGCAGAAAAGGAGGTTAGCATGCTCTACAGAAAGATGCCCAAGAACGCGGATCAACTTTCCATACTGGGTTTCGGGTGCATGCGACTGCCTGTCAATGAGGGGAAGATCGACGAATCGCGGGCTATCCGCCAGATCCGGTATGCCATCGACAAAGGCGTCAATTATGTGGACACCGCCTGGCCCTACCACGATGGCCAGAGCGAGGCGCTTCTTGGGAAGGCATTGATGGACGGATACCGGGATCGGGTCAAGATAGCCACCAAACTGCCGTCATGGATGGTTAAAGACCGTCAGGACATGGACCGCTACCTGGATGCCCAACGAGAACGGCTGGACACCGACCGCATCGACTACTATCTTCTGCATGCCCTGAACGGCGAATCCTGGGATACGCTCGAAAGGCTCGGCATCATCGATTTTATCGATCAGGCAAAAAAAGGCGGGCGTATCGTCAACGCCGGCTTTTCCTTTCACGGATTGGCCGAGGATTTCAAAAAAATCGTCGATGCATACCCTTGGGAATTCTGCCAGATCCAATACAATTATCTTGACCGGGAAAACCAGGCCGGCATCAAGGGACTGAAATATGCCGCCGAAAAAAATCTGGGCGTGATCGTCATGGAACCGCTGCGCGGCGGAAACCTGGGACTTGCGACTGCACCGCCCGCTATCGCGGCCATCTGGGATAAGGCGAAAACGCGCCGCACCCCGGCGGAATGGGCGCTTCGCTGGGTATGGAACCACCCGGAGGTCACCGTGGTTCTCTCCGGAATGAACGAGGAGACGCATATCGAGGAAAACCTTGCCATTGCAGGAGGTGCCCGCGCCAATACCCTGACCCGTGAAGAGCTGGAACTGGTGGATCAGGTCAGCCGGAAATATCAGGGTTTGATGAAAGTCGGCTGCACCGGCTGCGGATACTGCATGCCCTGCCCATCGGGGGTCTGGATCCCCGGCTGTTTCGAGACTTACAACAAAATGCACATGTTCGGCGAAACAGAAATGGTAAAGTTCAGCTACGCACTTCGGATGAGCGGCATACTGGCTGATGGCGAACCGAGATATGCTTCCCAGTGCATCGAATGCGGGGAATGCCTGGAAAAATGTCCCCAGCAGATCCCGATCCCGGATTTTCTAAAAGATGTTGTCGCCGAGATGGAAGGGCCGGAGATGGAAAAGCGTCTGGCCATCGCCCGGGAAAAGTTTCAGGAAGGGCTAAAATTGGCATGTTGACCGGTTTACGGCTTTTTTTCACGGAAGGACGTAATTAAATCCCGAAAGATGGAATTCAGCGTTTTGGAAGCGTTGTCGAAGGTGGTAAAGGCGTCGGTTCCTCTCTGTTTCGGGTGGCAAACACGTTCGAAGAACTGATCTGAAAAATAGTTATCTGAAACTTAAGTATTCAAAAGGCAGTTTTCTTAAAAATACCAGAAAGATGCATGAAAAAAAATCTGAAATAAATGCTTTTTGTTATGAGCAAGAATTCTTAACCGCACCCCCCAAAACTGCGGGGAACCCCTTTTTTATCTTCCCCGCATTATCCCCCCCGATTTCCGAATAACCATGTTCGACAATCAGATGCCGACGTTTATGGTGGGTGATATCTGAAAGGGATTGCCGCTAGACTTTGCTTTCACCATCGGACACCAGTAACTCCCGCCCCATTTTATTCAACAGTCCAGGACGGAGATGAGTGTTCTTTTTGTAACCTGCAGTCAGCGCCAGTTCAAGAAAGAATCCACCAATTGCTGCCGACTCAGGAAAGGCTGGCATCAATGATAATCTGAAATCAAGCCATTAATGAAGATTATGATGGTATGGAATATGCATAATATAGATGGAATTTAGCGGCGATTCTGCCTATACCGCATAGCCTGGAAGCCTTTGCTTGAAACGTTCTGCATAAATGACCATTTGAGCCTCCCATGCTTTCATGGTTGATTCCATCTGTCTCAGAGGTTTTAACCAAGTTAATCAGACCACAGGTGGCACATTTTTCAGTTCCACTAACAGCATCGTCCTAAATGGAAGAACCGTGACAAAAAATGACGGAATCCTTACAATTTGCAGCAGAATTGGCGCCGTTGCATTGAATACGCCGACACACATCGGGATATGGCGTAAAATAAGGGATTGAACGGCAAATAAGGAGTGTCGCATTGACTGACAATAAAACGCGTTTAGACTTGCCGGTCGATTCTTCAACGGATACGGAAGGCTCAGGGCAGGAGAAACAGGATGGTTCGCCGGGGCGCTACTCCGAGATTTATGACATGGCACCGGTGGGCCATTGCACGGTCAGCGAAAAGGGGCTGATCCTGGAGGCAGATTCCGCAGCTGCAGCTTTTGTTGGCGTTCCCGCTGGCTTTCTGTTCAAACAGCCGATCACACGGTTCCTTCCCAAGGAAGACCAGGATATCTACTACCGGTACCGCAAACAACTCTGTGAAACCGGTACACTACAGGCGTGCGAGTTGCGGATGCTGCGCCAGGATGGATCATTCTTCTGGGTACGGCTGGATGCCACTGCGGTGAAAGACGCCGTCGGTTCTTGCGTTTACCGCATTGTGTTGAGAGATATAACCGTGCGCAAGCAAGCGGGGCAGATGGAGGCACTTCGGACCCAGAATGAGATACACAGTCAAGTTTTAAACAGCCTTGATGTCATCATATACGTGGTTGATATCAAAACCAATGAGATAGTTTTCATTAACACATACGGGCGAAATCTATGGGATGTTATAAAGGGTAAAAACTATTGGCAGAGGCCATATCCAGGCCACGCAAGCCCGATTGAATACAGCACAAACAGCAGACTCATCGGTCCTGATGGGAATCCGGCAGAAGGTATTGTCTGGGAATTTCAAGACACCGACAAAGAACGGTGGTACGATTGTCGGAGCAGGAGTATTTATTGGCCTGACGGTCGCATTGTTCGCATGGAAATTGTTACTGACATTACCGATCGCAAGCGGTATGAAGCGGAAAAGGAGGAAATCGCTGTCCGGAAAAGGCAGCTTCAAAAGGCTGAAAGCCTGGGTCGTATGGCCGGGGCTATTTCCCACCATTTCAACAACCAGCTCCAGGTTGTGATGGGGAACCTGGAAATGGTAATTAACAACCTGCCGATGGGTGTGAGTCCGGCAGAGAGCCTTGCCTCAGCGATGCAGGCGGCTCTCAAGGCTGCGGAGGTGAGCGGTCTGATGCTGACCTATATCGGACAAGCGTCCGGTATCCATGAACCCATAGACTTGTCAGTAGCATGCCGCAGAAGCCTCGCGCTGCTTCAGGCCACAGCCCCTAAAAACATGACCATTAAGGCTGTTTTCCCCTCATCCGGTCCGATCATCCGTGCGAACGCAGGCCAGATACAGCAGGTTCTGACCAACCTGCTCGCCAATGCCTGGGAAGCCTCCGCCGGGATAAATGGAGCCATTATCCTGACCGTAAAAACGGTTTATGCAGCGGACATACCCGCTTCGGCACGTTTTCCGGTCGACTGGAAGCCCGTGGATCCTGCATATGCGTGTCTGGAAGTGGCGGATTCTGGCTGCGGTATCGCGAGAAAAGGATTTCGGACAAATCTTTGATCCGTTTTTCTCCACCAAGTTTTCGGGACGCGGACTGGGGTTGCCCGTGGTTCTGGGGATCATGCGTGCACACAACGGAGCTGTCACGGTGGAGAGCAAACCAGAACGAGGGAGTATTTTTCGGGTCTTTTTCCCGGTATTGACTGAGAAAATCCCCAGTCGTCCATATAAATCGGCCCAAACCCCGGATATTGAAGCGGAAGGAACGGTGCTGCTGGTCGAAGACGTGGCGGCAGTGCGCGAAATCGGCGCGTCAATGATCATGCAACTGGGCTTCAGGGTGCTTGAAGCCGGAGATGGCGTTGAGGCGGTGGAAGTGTTCCGGCAGCATCAGGATGAGATCTGCTGCGTCGTTTGCGATTTATCCATGCCGCGTATGAACGGCTGGGAAACACTGGCGGCCCTTCGCAGCCTGTCGCCCGGCATTCCGTTTGTCCTTTCCAGTGGATACAACAAGGAACAGGCCACGGCCGGCAATCATGCCGAATGGCCGCAGGCATTTCTGGGGAAACCCTACCAGCTTAAGGACTTGAGCGATTCGATTCGCAGCGCACTGTCAAATACGGCTGAATGCATAAAATAAGTGTCCCGCAAATAAACGGGCCACCAATTGCACGCCTTCCCCGAAAATATAAAATTGCGTGAGCAGTTTCCGCCCTTATCCAGCGGATCCCCTCAGTCTCGGGGGTAAAATAAAGACTTTCCGAAGGCCTTCTTCAAGGGCAATGGCTTCTTCCGGACAGAAACGGGCACAGACACCGCACCCGAAGCAGGCAGTGGCATCCCGGACAGCTTTGCCGTCATCATCCAGCCGGATCGCCTCGGTGGGGCAGCGGTCGACGCAGGTGCCGCATCCGGTGCAAATTTTCCGGTCGATCCGTGAGAGATAGGAAGTGGCATTGACCAGCGGGAACCCCCCTTCCCGCCAGGTGCGAAGGGTGTCGCAGCAGTCTTTGCAACAGTTGCAGATACTGGTTTCGGGCCGGTCCACCTTGGAATTGGGATGAAAGGCCTTATGCACCAGGCCGGCTGTTTCAGCCTCGCGCATGATCCGCAGCGCCTCTTTCCTGGTAATCATCCGGGCAAACCCCTGGGATGCGGTATGACGGGCGGACTTTCCGAAGGTGAAGCAGTTTTCCAGGGGAGCGTCCGTAGCGCAGGGTTCTCCGAGCAGGGCCCTGCGCTGACGGCAGAAGCAATGTCCCACGGCGATTTCATCGAATTTTTCGATGATTTCATCGATGGACTGGCTGGGAAGAACGGTTTCCCCGGCACCCTCTATGTTTTTATTTACCGGAATGACCCGGATGGTCTTTCCGTCTTCCGTGATACGCGCCGGAACGGTCCGGTCAATCGGGGGGGATATGTTGAAGATGGGCACGAACGCATCGTAGTTTTCTTGAACCTGGTCCCTGACATCGTCCATCAGTCGTTGAAACAGAACGGCCAGTTCCTTTTCCCTGTCATTCCACTGAAGCGGCCCCATGAAGGTATATTCCATCAGGCCGACCATCATGAGGGGAAGGAGTCGGTAAACCATGGTGCCGCCGGTATTGGGCTGATTGAAGAGCAGCCCCTTTCTGGCAAGGCTGTTGGTAAGTTTGACAACGGTCTCTTCCGGCATCCCGCTGGAATCCATCAGTTCGGCAAGTGTTTGAGAAGCCTTTTTGTCAAATTCGGCAATAAGATCAAGTTCGGCGCCCACATCCCCCACCGCCCGCCTGAGGATGGTCAGGGTCGTTTCATTGACCGGAAACGGGAAAATCCCCTGCCTGCAGATGACACTTGCCGCTTTTTCGTACTTTGATTGCAGTGAATCACCAATCACGGTTATTCTCCTTTTTGACCCTGCTGGTTACCTTTTCCAGCGAATCTTTGCCACAAAATCGAAACGAAGGTGAAAGGCAGTGTGCTGATTTTATAGATTATCACATATGACAGGGCATAGTCAGTAACATTTATGGGTGTGAAACAGGCGAATCGGCTTTCCTGATCCACCAGAGCAGGATCCGAAGCGTTGCCGTGGATGCCAGACTGCCCAGGCACAGCCCGATGCCGCCGATGAGATTCCCATCAAATCCCAGTGTCAACAACACACTGCCGGTCAATAATATGGTGGCCATAAACATTGCCTGACCCGCAACAACGACTATCGGCTTTCCAGCCAGACCGGCAAGTCCTTCGCCCTGTGCCCTCACCGCCACGCATACCGGATACAGGGCCAAGGCCAGGGCTGCAACCCGGACCAGCGGCAGGTTTACTGGATCGAGATTCTGAAGCCTGACGTAATACAGTTCGGACAATCCCGGCAGAATGAACATCAAGGGAAGCAATCCCAAAACAGCTCCAGCAGCCACGGCAAATCCAAGGGTCCGGCGATCCTGATCAGTTGCCGGCGGGAATGCAAGCACCACTTCCAGTACCCGTGTAGCGCCATAGGCAACCGGCGTGGCAAGCCCGAGGGCCAGGTAATAGGCCGGCAGCATGCGTTCCGGGCTTGCAGCATGTGCGATGAATGCCCCAAGCAGGATGGATGACAGGGAAAGCAGATACCCCCCGATGGACAGGGGAAGGTTGAATAAAAAAATTTCCATTTTCGTCGGCACGGTTTCAGAAGCCTCCAGGCGTGCCAGATACGGCCTGGCCAGCCAGGCGGAAGCCGCAACCTCCAGGGCAACGGGAAAACTCAGACAGACCACCGCCCAGAGGGGTCCGACGGCTCCTGCCAAACAAAACAAGGGGGACAGGGTTGCTGTCAATAGTATCCGCAGAATGGTTGCCAGGCTGGCCTTTCCCGTGGCTCGGGCATTATACATGGCCACCTGAAAGGGGATTCTGATGAAAAACAGAAATTGAAGCGGAACAGTGGCCAACAACGTCATCGCGGCCGGATGTTCGATGGAGGGCGGCAGTCCGATCAGCCGACCTAAAAGCAGATGGGCAACCTGGGGCACGCACAGCACCCCCTGAACCAATGTGACCAGCAGGCCGAGGCTCAGTGTGACGGCCCGAAACTGGCGATACCCGTGTCGGGTCCTGCCAAACACCATACCGGCAGTAACCAGACCGAACCCGAAGGTTCCCAGCATGTACATCAACGTGTTGGACTGTGCCAGACCTGCCAGATTCAGCGGACCGCCGTCCCCTCGGGAGGCTACCATGGCTACCAGTGGATAGGTCAGCCCCTGCGAAGCAGCCTGAAGAGCCAGCGGGGCAAAAAACCGGGTATAAGACAACAGGTTCGGGGCGATTGCAGTGTGGTCGGTCATCATATCGGGACGAAGTTTTCTTTAAAGAAATTATTTTTGGAGTCCGTCACTCGTAAATAAAAAACCGGTTGCGTATTGAATTTAATACAGAACGAAACAGGACCAAACGGCTGGCGGTTCAAAGAGGAGAATTTTGATTGGTCGGGGCGAGAGGATTTGAACCTCCGACTCCCTGCTCCCAAAGCAGGTGCGCTACCAGGCTGCGCCACGCCCCGTTAGATTTAATTTTATTTATCTATCATGGTTTTTGGGATCAGGCAAGACATAAACTTTTTGGCCATTTTTATTCATCAACATTAACTTAACGCTTTACACCCTCAGATGAACAACTCCCCTGTCTTTTGTCAAGACATGGCAAATAGTTACAAATCATTCGAACATATTGACATTACAAGACGTTTTTCAATTATACTTGACATGGTATGCATTTTAGATTATTATATATAGATTTTACTGGAATAAATAATTGATTGTAATTGGTTTATTCATACTATCATTTAGCCGGGCTGTGAAACCCATTGGCGAGAGTGGCGGAACTGGCAGACGCACTGGACTTAGGATCCAGCTCTGGAAACAGAATGGGAGTTCAAATCTCCCCTCTCGCACCAGATTACCCAATCCCCCGTCCTCTTCTGTCAACAATATAAAGCCGTCTTGGCCGGGGCAGAGACGGAATCTGCATGGACTCATGACAACCAACTCCAAAAACTTCCAAAGGATAGATTTAATATACTGATTTATGTCAAACGGATGGAAGGAAAATCCGTTAAAACTGCTTAAAGAGAAATGGAAACAATCTAATGAAATTTACGGTAGAAGACGCCAGTTCTGTTAAAAAAGTACTTCATATTGAAATCCCCCAGGATGCGGTGGCTAAAGAAATTGAGAGTGCTTTCAAAGAATTGAATAAAACCGCCAAAGTTAAAGGATTTCGCCCGGGAAAAGTGCCAAGATCGGTTCTTGAAAGGCTCTACAAAAAAGATGTTTATGAAGATGTGACAAGTCAGCTGATCAAGAGTTCTTTTGCGGATGCCGTTACCCAGTCCGGCTTGAACCCGTTGCGGCACCCGGACATTGATCCGCCGGCGCTCACCGCAGACAGTGCTTATCTGTACAGCGCAACCATTGAGATTAATCCTGAAATTCCTGATATCGATTTTAAGGGCCTTACCCTCAAAAAAACGCTCTACAAGCCTTCTGATGACGAACTTTCCGCTCAGTTGAAAATGCTCCAGAAAAATCTTTCGGAACGCAAACCGGTTGAACCCGTACGCGCTTGCCAGGACGGCGACTTTGTCATTTTGGACTACGAAGGATTTAAAGACGGAGCCCCCCATCCAGACCTTCAGAAAACTGAAAACATGACCTTGAAAATCGGAACAGCGAAAATTTCCAAAGACTTCGATGCACAAATCATCGGTATGATGCCGGGTGATCACAAAGATTTTTCGATTCAATTTCCCGACGACTATCCTAACGCCGATCTTGCTGGCCAGGAAGCGGCGTTTCATGTTCATCTTCATGAAATCCGCGAAGAGATTCTTCCGGAAATCAATGACGAGTTCGCCAAGAGACTGGGGCCTTTTCAATACCATTGAAGATGTGAAAACAGCCATCACAGGCAACCTGCAGCAAGGCTACAACAAGCGCACGGAGCAGGAAATCAATGAACAGATTTTTTCAGCATTGATTGAAAAAGCGCCGTTTGAAGCTCCCGATACCTTGATCGACTGGGAACTTGCCGGCATTATTCGCGAAGTCGAACGGTCATTTGAACATCAGCAGGTCAAGATGGAAACCCTTGGCATGACCCACGAATCGCTGGCCACAACCTATCGCGATACTGCCGAAAAGCAGGTTCGCAGGCATCTGATTCTGGGGAAAATCATTTCTCAGGAAAAATTGACACTTGCCGATACCGACCTGACCCAAGCATTGCAGGATATGGCATCTTCTTATGGCAGGCCAGTAGATGAAATAAGATCGTATTACGACCAGCATCCCGATGACCTTGCCTTTTTCAAACATACGCTCCTTGAAAAACAGGCAATCAAGCTTATCATTGATAACAGTAAGATTGAAGAAATTGAACCCGTTCCGGAAGATCAGGCTGCTTCCATTCCTGAATAACGGCTTTTGGTACGACAATTGCTTATCATACGAAAAGATGGCATTTTATAAGCTGCCGGCTATTTTTGATTCCGTCTTTACTATTCTAAGGTTGTTTCACAGCAGCCCGGAAGCGCCAATACCCAAAGGCAGCGAAGACCTCGTCTTCAGGGGTAACGCAGCAACGAAACAATTCATTACTTGATGGACTTTATCAAAGTCCGACTTCGGGCAACATTTTCCATGTTGTCATCAAAAGGAGAACTTCAGTGCCATTAATACCCATGGTCATTGAACAGAGCAGTCGTGGAGAGCGCGCATACGACATTTATTCGCGGCTTCTTAAAGACAGAATCATATTTCTGGGAACTCCCATTAACGATGAGGTTGCCAATCTGCTGATCGCCCAGCTGCTTTTTCTGGAATCGGAAGATCCTGGAAAAGAAATCAACTTCTACATCAATTCACCCGGTGGTTCTGTAACGGCCGGACTGGCTGTTTATGATACCATGCAGTACATCAAGCCGGATATCACAACCGTATGCATCGGCCAGGCAGCCAGCATGGGGGCTTTGCTGCTGGCGGCCGGTACAAAGACCAAGCGCTACTCGCTCCCGAATTCCAGGATCATGATTCACCAGCCCATGGGCGGCTCTCAGGGGCAGGCATCGGATATCGCCATTCAGGCTAAGGAAATCCTGCGGCTGAAGGACACGTTGAACGACATTCTGGCGTTCCATACCGGAAGGGATCTGCAGCAGATTCAAAAAGATACGGATCGTGATTTTTTCATGTCCGGCCAGGAATCCAAAGAATACGGACTCATCGATCATGTCATCGCCAATCGGGATGATCTGGATCGACTGGCCAATACGGAGGTATAACATGGCGAAAAAAGAAGATACGACAGACAATCTATTCTGCTCTTTCTGCGGAAAAAACCAAAAAGAAGTGGCCAAGTTGATTGCGGGTCCCGCTGTGTATATCTGTGATGAATGCATCCAGTTGTGCAGCGAAATCATTGAGGAAGAAACCGAGCAAAACGCCGCTTCCCAACAGCGCACTTTGGTGCCCAAACAGATCAAGGAAATGCTCGATGATTATGTCATTGAACAGGACCGGGCCAAGAAAATCCTTGCTGTGGCGGTTCACAATCATTACAAGCGGCTGGATTCTTTAATCAGCCAGAATGATGTGGAAATTCAAAAAAGCAATATCCTTCTGATCGGGCCGACCGGAAGCGGGAAAACACTCCTGGCTCAGACCCTGGCCAGATTTTTGAATGTTCCGTTTACCATCGCCGATGCCACCAGCTTGACGGAAGCCGGTTATGTGGGAGAAGATGTCGAAAATATCATCTTGTCCCTGCTGCAGAATGCGGATTATGACCTGGACAAGGCCAAACGCGGTATCGTCTACATTGATGAAATCGATAAAATCGCTTCCAAGTCCGACAATCCTTCCATCACGCGCGATGTTTCCGGCGAGGGAGTTCAGCAGGCGCTTTTGAAAATCATCGAGGGAACTACGGCAAGCGTTCCACCCAAAGGCGGCAGAAAACATCCCCAGCAGGACTTTGTAAAGGTGGACACGTCCAACATTTTGTTTATCTGCGGCGGAACGTTTAACGGACTTGAAAAGATTATTCAGCGCCGATTGGGATCCAATGTCATGGGCTTTGGATCCAAGATCGTCGAAAAATCGAATCTCAATGTCGGCGAATTGCTTAAAATGGTCCGGCCGGAGGATTTGATTAAATTCGGTCTGATCCCTGAGTTTCTCGGCAGACTCCCTGTGATCGCCACTCTGGATGAACTTACGGAAAGCTCGCTGATTCGCATTTTGAAAGAACCAAAAAATGCACTGGTCAAACAGTTTGCAAAATTGTTCGAGATGGAAGGCGTCAATTTGCGATTGACTGACAGTGCGCTATCAGCCATCGCCAGTGAGGCGCTTAAACGAAAATCAGGCGCAAGAGGTCTCAGGGCCATCCTGGAAAACTGCCTGCTTAACATCATGTATGAAATTCCTTCTATTGAAGATGTTAAAGAATGTGTTATCAGTGAAGAAGTCGTCCTTAATAACGAAACGCCGATCCTGCTTTATGAACCGGTAAAAATACAGGCATGATGGTTTACCCATAATGATTAATTTATCAAAGAAATTCAGACAAGAGGACACGCCTCCCGGGGTTGCCCGGATGCCATTGCTGCCCCTGAGGGATATCGTGGTTTTTCCTCACATGGTCGCTCCGCTGTTTGTTGGCAGATCCAAATCCGTCAAAGCCCTGGCAGACGCCATGAACAACGAGAAAAATGTTTTTCTGGCAACCCAAAAGAAAATCAGTGAAGAAAATCCGGACATCAATGATATCAGCCTGATTGGCACCATCGGAAAAGTTTTGCAGCTTCTGCGCCTTCCCGATGGCACGGTAAAGGCCCTGGTTGAGGGCAAATCCAGGGCACGAATCAGACAATTCGTCCATCAGGAAGATTTTTTTCAGGTTGAAATAGAGCCCATCACAGAAGACTACGTTGAAGATGCCGAATGTCTTGCGTTGGGAAGAGCGATTGTTAACAGTTTTCAAGAATACGCCGATCTTACCAAAAACATTTCCAAGGAACTCCTGAGCACTGTATCCGCCATTTCCAACCTTTCTCAGTTGTCCGACACTGTCTCTGCCCATTTTTCATTCAAGATCGAGAGCAAGCAGCACCTGCTGGAAGCCGATTCCCTGAACGAGCGGCTCACGCTTTTACTGAGCCTGATCAAGATGGAAATCGATGCCTATCAGATGGATCAGCGGATCAAGAACCGGGTCAAGGATCAAATGGAAAAGACCCAGAAAAGCTACTATCTGAATGAACAAATGCGTGCCATCAAAAAGGAAATGGGTGCTGAAGAGGACGCTGGGGATGATCTCAAAGAGCTTGAAAGTCATATTCAGCAGAAAAAAATGTCCAAGGAAGCCACTGAAAAGGCCCTTCATGAATTCAAGAAGCTGAAGATGATGGCGCCGATGTCGGCTGAAGCCACTGTTATTCGAAACTACATTGACTGGATGACCAGCCTTCCCTGGTTTGAGCAGACCGAAGTTCAGGAGGATCAATTTGAAGCTGAAAAAATCCTGAACGAAGACCATTACGGCCTGGAAAAGCCAAAAGAGCGCATTCTGGAATATCTGGCTGTTCAAACCCTGGTGAAAAAAGTGCGCGGCCCCATATTGTGCTTTGTCGGCCCGCCTGGCGTCGGAAAAACCTCTCTGGCCAAATCCATCTCTCGGGCAACCGGCAGAAAATACATTCGCCTTTCCCTGGGAGGGGTCAGAGACGAGGCCGAAATCCGCGGCCATCGCAGAACCTATATCGGAGCCATGCCCGGAAAAATCATTCAGTCCCTGAAAAAAGCCGGGGTCAACAATCCGGTTTTCTGCCTGGATGAAGTGGACAAGATGAGCATGGATTTCAGGGGAGATCCCTCGGCAGCGCTGCTGGAAGTCCTGGATCCCGAGCAGAATTCAGCATTTAACGACCATTATCTGGATGTGGATTACGATTTGTCGGACATCCTTTTTGTAACGACCGCCAATACCCTTCCGGACATTCCGCTCCCCCTTCAGGACCGCATGGAAATCATCAAATTGTCCGGTTATACCGAATACGAAAAATATCATATTGCCAGAGATTTTCTGATCGCCAAACAGCTCCAGCAAAACGGACTAAAAGAAAAAACCGTCGAATTCACCAAAAACGCCATTTTAACCCTGATTCAACGCTATACCCGTGAAGCAGGTGTCAGAAACCTCGAGCGGGAAATTGCTTCCATCTGCAGAAAGATCGCCCGTGAACTTGTCAAAAACAAAACCCTTGACGCCATCACTGTCAATGCACGCTCGGTCCAGAAATATCTTGGCCCGCCGAAACATCGCCATGGCCTGATTGAGGAAAAGGATCAGATCGGGCTCGTGACCGGACTGGCATGGACTCAGGTAGGCGGTGAGTTGCTCGGCATCGAAACCCTGATCATGCCGGGCAAGGGGGAACAGATCGTCACCGGCAAACTGGGAGATGTCATGAAAGAATCCGCCCAGGCAGCTGTCAGTTATGTCCGCTCCCGCGCAGATCATCTGATGATCGATAAAGACTTTCACAAACAATTCGATATTCACATTCATATTCCGGAAGGGGCCATCCCCAAAGACGGTCCATCAGCCGGAATTTCCATGTGCACATCCATTGTCTCGGCGTTAACCCGAAGACCGGTTGATCGCACCATAGCCATGACCGGTGAAATTACGCTGAGGGGCCGTGTTCTTCCCGTCGGGGGCATTAAAGAAAAGATTTTGGCGGCCCATCGCGGCGGCATTAAGAAAATTATTCTCCCAAAAGAAAATGAGAAGGACTTAAAAGACATTCCCGAAAGCATCGCCAAGCAATTGGCTTTTATTCCTGTGGAACACATGGATGAAGTCCTTACCCATGCATTGATTTTGGAGCCGGGAAGCCGATTGTTCAATGGGGATGATCTGACTTTTGACATCATTGGCCGGCAATCGGAGGATATTCATCAAATTCATCCGCTGGTTTGATTTTTTACTTGACTCTCTTGGTAGTTTTTTATATAAGTTCAATCTCTTTGTGACTCAAAAAAGGGCGGGTAGCTCAGCTGGGAGAGCATCGGCCTTACAAGCCGAGGGCCACAGGTTCAAGCCCTGTTCCGCCTACCAGATCAGTCATTAAACTGGCTCTGACGCGGTAAAATCACAAAGAAACGGGGGCGTAGCTCAGTTCGGTTAGAGCGCCGGCCTGTCACGCCGGAGGTCGCGAGTTCGAGCCTCGTCGCTCCCGCCACTTGATTACCAGAGGGGTTACACTTCGTTGTAATCCCTTTTTTCTTTGTTACTTAAATGAAAGGAAGGCATTCATGGCAAACATCACCCCTCATTGCGAAGGCTGTGTGAAAATTAATGCCAATAACGACTGTTCTGTTTATCCCAATCCCGCATTTATGATGCGGTGGGTGGATGACAAGAAAATTAAAGTCGGTTGTGCATTCAATGCAGCCAAATTCTCCGCGGCAGCTTTAAAAGAGAAAGTCCGCGTCGGTCAGCAGAAACAGAAGAAAAAATAACCGAATAACAGACACGCTCTGTTTTTCTCTAATCCGGTGTAGTGGCATTATGCGAACGCCACTACACCGGACGTCCTCATTTCAATATCCCCGGCTTCAGTCCCTTCTTTTTTCGTATGATTTCACAATGTCGATATTATTGTTCTGAGCATCAATATTGTGCCTCCTTTCAATGATACAGCCATTTATGCGGATCTTGCCTTTTATTAAAATAGCTGATAAGCAAAGATGCCTGTTATTTTCTTTGCTTCGGCAAGAGATCATTTTATGGGCATCTTCGGTAAGCCTGCAATAGAGCCCATTGAGAGGTTATGAAAATCTATTCTACACCCCGCATTGCAGTAATATGTGGACCAACCGGTGTCGGAAAAACCACGGCAGCCATTGAAATCGCCTCTGCGCTGGATGCTGAAATCATCAGTGCGGATTCCATGCAGGTATACCGGCACATGGACATCGGAACCGCCAAACCTTCCGCAATGGAAAAAGCCCGCATTCCACACCATATGATCGATGTTGTTGACCCGGATGAACCTTTCGACGCACAGCGGTATGCGAATATGGGCCAGAGTCTCATTTTTCAGCTTGCCGAACAAGGCATCCCAGTTGTGGTCGCAGGCGGAACCGGATTTTATATCCGCGCGCTGATTCACGGATTGTTTGAATCCGGTACCGGAAATTCCGATATTCGGCATAACCTGAAGAACGAGGCAGATACCAAGGGAACGGATGAACTCTATCAGCGCTTACGTCAATGTGATCCCAAAGCTGCGGAAAAAATTCACCCTCACGATGCGTTCCGTATTGTTCGCGCCCTTGAAATTTATGAAACAACGGGCCAACCCATTTCGGCCTGTCACCAGGAGCACCGGCAGGCAGCCCCGCTGTTTGACGTTCTTAAAATTGGACTTTTTCGCCAAAGAGACATACTATATGAACGGATTAACCGTCGCGTGGAGTTGATGGTGGAAGATGGGCTGGTGGATGAAGTCAAAAGCCTTTTGAAAAAAGGGTTTTCATCCGAGTTAAAACCCCTTCAATCCATTGGATACCGGCATATTACGGCTTTTCTTGAAGGGCGCCTTAGCTGGGATGACACGCTTCAAACGCTGAAACAAGACACGCGGCGCTATGCCAAACGGCAACTGACCTGGTTTAATGCCGATTCACAAGTTAAATGGGTAAATGCGGATCACCTGGATGAAATTACCAACACCATCAAAACGTTTATGTATTCGTGAAAGGTTTCGTTTTCAAGAGATGATGAACAGAAACCGCCATGCTTTCATTATTGCTGCTGTCTGGATCGCTATTTTCGGGATGGATTTTCTCGCTGCGGCATCAAGTGAAGGTTCAGCTGTGCCAGTTTCGCAGCCGACATTCAAGTCGCAGATCATCAAAAGGCTCAAGTCCGATCATACGGATGTGGATACATCCGCCGCAACATTTCCTTCAATTTATTATCACGCCATCCTGTTGAATTTTTACGAGGAACACGGTTTCAATCCATTATGGGCAATGGATACAGGTCCTACACCCCAGGCAGACCAGTTCATACGCAATATCGAAGAAGCAGGACTGGATGGACTGATAGCCGAAGACTATCATTTATCCAGGATAAAACTCCTGTTTGTGGATTTCAAACAATCGCTGTTGCAAAATCGGCCTTTTAATCCTGCAAACCAGGCGGATTTAGACCTGTTGCTCACGGATGCTTTTTTGCTATTCAGCTCTCATCTGCTCTCAGGCAGGGTGATTCCCAATGCCGTGGATTCGACCTGGTTATTTTTCAATCCAGCATCTGATATTACGTTGATTCTGAATTCCAAAGCGTATTCAAACCGGATTGAATCTTTTTTCGATGGACTGCGCCCTGCAAACACTGCCTATTACCGGTTGCGAAATGCGCTTCAGCTTTATATCGGAATTCAGAAAAATGGCGGCTGGCCTGTCGTTCCTTCAGGACCGAGCCTGAGAATCGGAGATACCAATGATCGGGTAGATAAAATTCGAAAGCGCCTGATCGTAACTAAAGACATGGATGCGCCTGCACGCAATGTCAAACCCACAGAATTTGACGAATCTCTGATGAAGGGCGTTCAGCGGTTTCAGAATCGACACGGGATTGAGCCGGACGGTGTTGTGGGCATTGCAACCCTTGCGGCGATGAATGTTCCGGTTTCGGATCGCATCCGTCAGATAGAGCTGAATCTGGAACGGTGGCGCTGGATTCCCCGCGATCTGGGTTCCCGGTATATCCTTGTCAACATCGCCGATTACAGTCTGGTGGTTGTGGAGAATCAAACGACGGTTCTGGATATGCGGGTGGTTGTCGGAAAGGCGTATCGCCGAACGCCTGTTTTCAGCGATAAAATGAAATATCTGGTATTGAACCCATTCTGGAATGTTCCGATAAAGATTGCCGTCGAGGACAAGCTCCCCATTATCCGGAAAAACCCGCTTTATTTAACCCAGCAGCACATCAAAGTATTTGAAAACTGGAGTGAGGACGCCCCCGAAATCAATCCGGTAGTCATCGACTGGCACCGGGTGAATTCCAATTATTTCCCCTACAGACTGAGACAGGATCCGGGTCCACTGAATGCCCTGGGCAGGATTAAATTCATGTTTCCCAATAAGTTCGCCATCTATCTTCATGACACGCCCCAACGCGGGTTATTCAAAAAGGCAACCCGAGATTTCAGCTCCGGCTGTATCCGCATAGAAAAGCCGTTTGAATTGGCGAAATACCTGCTGCAGAATGATCCGCAGTGGACCGACCAAAAGATCACGGAAACTATCGAAAGCGGCGTAACGACCGTGGTGCGCATCAAGAATCCCATTCCGGTTCACCTCCTTTACTGGACGGCCTGGGTGACTGAAACCGGAACGGTCCATTTTGGAAATGACATTTACGATCGGGATCCGCCGCTTTCACGGGCGCTTAAAGCATCGCTGAAGGACTCGTTCCATTATATTCCTACAGAAAACCCGCAGGGACTAAGAGCAGATAACTGACAAGCGGGTCAATGCCGGAAGGCGGCATATTACCCGCAAGCCTGTCTTTTCTACCAGTACCGGATATCCCCCACGTCCACATGAACGAAATTTTCTGAAGGGTAGTACCCGACCCCGCCTTGTTTGAGCGATACCGCAACCCGTCTTACCGCGGATATTTTTCGATCCGGCAAGCGGATGTCAACGGCTTTTCCTTGGATATGCAGGCTGTTCTTGGCAACATTTCCGCTTTCCCTGCAAAGCAGGGCATTGGTTTCGGGAGTTCGGTATCCGGATATGATGTGAAACGGGGATGAACGGGTTTCCAGCTTGAGGGATATACCATAAAGATAGTCAAGAAGATGGGGATCTATATTTTTGACGGCCCCCGTACGGTGATCCCTGAATAAATAACTGACATCTTTCAGCGCTGCCGGGGAATACCGGCCTTTGGAAAAATAGGAAACGTCCAGCTTTTCACCGGTATGAAGATTTAAAAAATGCAGCGATTTGGATTGATTAATCTTTGCTTTTTTATCTTTTCTGACGAATCGCTGAAAAGGCTGTTTCCGGAACCATCCCCAGCAAAGCAGCCATTGCACCCATCTTCAAAAACCCTCTTCGGCTCATATGAAAAGTGCCATCTGCCGGCGTTTTGGCAAATAATGAAAAGATAGAGCCACCTCCTTTACGGTATTTTCTACAGAGATTTTCGTGCTGACTACATAGATAATAATACCTGCTTTTGTCAACCCATTTTTATTCATCCATGGCGCAAGCTATGCGCGAGACATGAACTTTCCGGTTTCTGTATTGACTTTGACCAGTTCTCCGGCTTCCATATATTCAGGAACCTGGACAACAACCCCATTTGAAAGCGTTGCGGGCTTGTTTCTTCCGGTAGCCGTCGCCCCCTTGATGGCAGGAGCGGTCTCCGCAATTTTCAGGTGAACGGACTGAGGAAGCTCGATACTGATGATGATTCCATCATTCAGCAGGGCGGTAATGCCTTCCAGGTTGTCTACCAGCCAGACGGACTGGTCCTCAAGCGATTCCTCTCCCAGGGTATACTGATTGTAGTCCTCGGTATCCATAAACGTGTAAAGACTGCCGTCTTTAAAAATGTACTGAACCGGTCTTCGACTTAATTCGACATCCTCCAGCGTATCGTTTCCCTTAAAAGATTGGTCCAGCTTCTGGCCGTTCTGAACATTCATCAACCGAACCTTGTACAGCGTCAGCGCCCCCCGCGCGGAAGGGGTTTTCACGTCAATATGTTTGACCATATAAATCTGTTGATTTATGGTCACGACATTGCCTTTTTTTAAATTGGATGCTTTCAGCATGGTAACGCATTGCTCCCTGAATTCATTTTTATCTGACGCCCGTCGGCAGGGCCGCGAAAAAAGCTTATAGGACGCCAGCCACAAAGGCCGGGATCGGAATTATCCCGATACAGTGTCCTCACCACAGAAGCTACAACGTCTCTGCTAACACACATTGCGATACAAGACAATGCTTTCGGGCGATCGCAAATCCGTCAAGCCATTGACACAAGGTCATTCTGAATCCAGTTCTTCCATTATTTTTCTTGGAAAACCATGCGTGCCAGACAGTGAAACGACCGTCATCCTTACCCCATCAGCCTGTATATTTTCTCGGGAATCGGCAACTGACAATCATTTAGGATCACACCAATGGAGGTGACGCCAAATTTCCGAAGCTTTTCAACGGCCCGTCTGCTGACTTCCCGCCGGGAGTAACCATAGCGGCATACCAGCGCCGTCATGTCCGTCACCCTTGCAAATTCGATCATGATAGGGCTTAAGGTCAAAGGCTGTCCATCAATGATTGTCAGGTCGAAATTTTCTCGACAATAGCCGATCAGGGTTTCAATCAGCTCACGAGATGGAGGATTGACGCCGACGTTTGTTGCATTTTCTCCGGTGCCTGAAGGCAGGAAAAAAAGTCCAGGATATTGGCTCCGCACGATGAGGGATGAAAGTTCTTTTTTTCCGGACACAAAAAAATCAAGGCCGGGAAGGTTTTGAATAGTGGGAATGGCGGCATGGTTCAGGTTGGTGTCCATGTAAAGAATTTTCATTTTGTATTCTTTGGATAAAAACAGGGACAGAAAATAGGAAAAAAAAGTGCTTCCTTCTTTTCGAATTGCGCCGGCAACCAGCAGTGTCTCCACTTTTTGTTGGGTCGCCACCGTCATATTCGCCCAGATATCCGAGAGCTGATGGCGCATTTTCTGAAGCTTTTCAGGATAAGGATTGGCATGAATATCGAATGGCCTCAGTGAGTTGACTTGCGAATTGATCGGCTCGGAAGAAGCGCATTGCCCTCGGTTGATCTGATAATACACTTCTTCGAATGATTTGGCAGAAACCGAAGCTGTCTGATGGTGATGAGAATCGGGCAAATGCTGCTGCATATGCTGGCTGAAGAGACGATTATCAGCTTGCGGCGTTGTTGAAACGATCTGGCTTTCTTTATGTCTGAAATACGCTTCTTCCCACACATTCATCATGATGCCTGTTCCCGATATCTATGCTTGGATGAAAGCATGCTTTATGTTTAACCAGATGCCATAGCGTACAGCATTCACATGCGAATATGTCACCGCTTAACAATCTGATTTCTGAATCCATTTTTCAGAAGATTCTTATGCTCAGCTTCAGCTTCTGATTTTCGCTCATATGCCCCGACATACAACTGAAACCGGTCTTTTCCTTTTTGAATCACATAGGGAAAATAATCGGACTGTTTTAATCTGTCAAACATGCTCATAAGTTCTGTTTCAGAAACGATTCCTTCAAGTTGACAGGCGTATTCGGTTTTTTGCACCGTCACGCCGGACAGGTTATACAGCGTTTTAATTTTTTTTGCTTCATCATCGGTTGGATAAAATCCGATATATACCCGCCACCAAACCCCCAGATCCCCCAGGTCCACTTTTACAAGATAAGGGGTCAGTCCCATCTGCCTGATCTCGGCAAGCTCCTGTTCAGCCCGGTGACGGGTGCTGATAGCTGGAAGATCTCAGCGAATACGGAAAAAAATCGGGTTCGGTGCTTTCCGGGAATAAGCGCTTGCGTTTTCTGAGGCAATTGGCTGTCCGTACTGGAAATCTCTGTTGATAACGGCGCAGCGGCACCTGGCGTCACGGCCCCTGCGTGTTCCGCCGGAGGAAATGCGTCAACAACAGCTTTCGGATCCTTTTCATTCGGCGGAGATGGCACTTCTTTATTTGATCCTTCAGGCTGAGCCGAAATATTTCCTGGAACAGTCTGAACGGGTCGGGCATCCACTTGCGCCGGCATAGGACTCTGGGAAATCACCTGATGTTTTTCAGGCCAGTCGCCAGGGGAAAAAACCGCGGGCAGCTTGGCATCTTTAAAAAAAAGCTGCGATATTACGGCTCCTGCCGACATCAAGAGCAACACCGCCGCAGTCGTCATCGCAATCTGTCCAATCCTTTTGCCAAATCCGGGTGCTTTGTCGCGAACTGCTTCGGATTGCCCTTCTTCACTTTCAACCTGCATCGCCGGCAGTGAATCTTGCTGCGCGACATCATTGTCCGTCGGAACCAGCTCGGCAATGGCAGTGCCCTCTTCTTTTCCAGCGGTTGTTTCTGGAACCAAATCGCTTTCTGATCCGGTTCCCGCAAGACTGCCTTCAACCATGGCAACCGCTTGCTCCACAACCGGAAGGGAAATGACCGTTAATTCCTTCGAAGCACCTAACAGCAGGCAGGTATCACAAATGTTATTAATAAGTCGGGGAACCCCGCCACTGGATGTAAAAATCTGATGCAGTGATTCTTCGGAAAATGCGGGAATACCTGTTGCTCCGGATTTAAGTAACCGAAAATAAATATAATTTTTTGTTTCATCGAAATTAAACCGCGATAGATGATACCGTCGTTTAATGCGCTGGTTGAGAGAACTCAGGGCAGGAGTCTTCAACTCTTCCAGGAATGAGGGATGCGCCACAAAAATGATACTCACCGGAAAAAATCCATTATGGTTGAATGTGGATAACTGCCTCAGATAAGTCAGGGTTTCCTGGTCAAGCTCCTGGGCATCATCAATAATCAGATAAAACCGCGTATTTTCGTCATGGGTCCGGAAATAATCATAAATCACACTCTGAAGGATAGAGACGTCTTCAGGCATCGCGGAAATCCCCAAGCTGGAAGCGATTCTTCGCAGAATTCCGCCATAGCCCTCATTTGGCGTTGCGATGTATTCGACAGGGGTCTTTCCCTTCTTGCTTAAGACTTGAATCAGCCTGAGGCAGAGCAGGGTCTTGCCCATTCCATATTCACCAGTCAGCACCAGATAGGGTTCCTGAGTATCCATGCTGTAAAGCAGGTAATACCAGGCTTCCTTATGCGTATTGGAAATAAAGATGATGCCGGGATCCGGGTGGGTTTTAAAGGGCTCTGTTTTTAGCTGGTAAAAATCCTTATACATGGCCGTGCAGTATCCTTATGGGTGACAAAGATTCAAGCCCGATTGCAGAGAACGCCTATATAAATCGTCGGATAGCATGTAAACCATATCAATACCCCCTGAAAACAAAAAAGAAACAACATACAAAATCAAATACAGCGCAGGCATGCCCAGCATACCGGAATCGATACTGCGGCAGAATCGGAGCCGTGTTGATTTGTTATTGGACGTTCTGGATTGATCCCAATACCGGGGCCTTCAGATGCGTTTCTATGTCACAAACTGTTTTCAACCGATGATCAAAATGCGCCATGATCAACGCAACGGCAATTCCCAGAAAAAATCCCGAGAACAGGCCTCCGACAATCAGCAGCAACCGGTTGGGTTTGATCGGCTTTAATGGCAATTCAGGGTTGTCGATAAGTGTCAGGGATGGCTTGACCTGATTGACGGACTGCGCCGTTCTGGCCTGTTCCAGTTGCAACCGCGATTGCATATAAAGCTCTTTTGTAATCTTGTATTCCTGCTTCAAATTTTCGTGAATGGCCTTTTCTCTGACTGTTGTCTGTATGCGTCCTTTAAGATCACGGATATTCTTTTCAAGTTGCTGTATCCTGGCGTCAATGTTTTCAGAATTGATTTTTTGTGCTTTGATGGATCGTTTCGTTTCTTTTTTCAGAGAATCCACACCAAGACTCGATTCTTTTTCAGCCAGTTTTAATGGCTCTTGAGTTTCCCCCAATTGGGGTTTCATTTCATTCAACTGTTGATCAAGCTGTGACAGTCTGGATTTAAACACGGATATGGCATGTCCGGGCAGGCCCGTATCCGCCGGCATAAGTGATCTTCCCTTTTTATTGATCTCCCGTTCAAGATATTCAATAGATACCCAAAGATCGGTCAATTCGGTTTGAAGCGCATCATGATATCGCAAAAATTGAACCAACAGCGCATCGGGGGGGAACGACTGTTTTTCTTTAACGGATTCAATGCTCAGTATTTCAATTAAGGCAAGGGCTTGTCTGGTTTCAAAGTCACTAAGCTTGTTTTCTTTGTCAATCATATCTTTGTGGCGTTTTTGGGTTTGCTCCTGAAAAAAAGAAACAGCGGAATCTGATTTAATATTAGATAGTTCCTGATAAACATCCAGATAACTCCGCGTAACGGCTGCGGCCATTTGAGCTGCCGCACAGGGCTTTCATCCCTATATTCCAGAACGAAAAAATTGGTACTTTCAAAATTTTCTACCTCTGGCAGGATTACATCCAGATTTTCCCGAAGCGCATCGATCTGTCTGCCGGAGACTGGCAGCGGGATTGCCGGCGTCAATTGCTGGAAAGCTTTTGTCAATACCCGGCTGGATAGAATCAGCTCTCTTTGATCCTGAAATACACGTCGTATCCGGTTCCGATAATCGAATGAATATTCCTGCTGCAAGGGATTCAGGCTGCCGGATCGGTCCATGAGAATTTGGCGATAGCGCAATAAACGGACGGGACCATCATGGCAATGGCTGTTGAAATCAATGAAACGGCCAGAAACACCATAACAATCAATTGCATCCGATCAAACACAACAAACACAAATCTTCGAAATGTGTCCCGCATGACTGCTCTCATCCTATGGGGTTGGACCATTGATATGGTAATTCACAGAAAAATCGTCACTGGCAGCATCGAATATATTTCCTAACATCATCTATCCCCTTCTGTCTTCCGCAGCCATGATCGTGTCAGAGGATATGGGAAATTAGGATCCGATGACATATCAAAAATCCCGATTGTTTCTATCTCATCCAGGACATGGGTTTTGGTCGGATAAGCATAGAAAAAAAGATTCTTCTTTTTTCTATAGGCAAAACAGGGTTAAATATTCAAGATATATTTTTGTTAGTGATCCCAAGACGCTGATTCCGAACCCGCAGACATGGGATAGCGTAAGATTCTGGCGCTCTCGCTTGATCGGCTGTCAGTAAAGAAGGGGACAGCTTATCAGCTGAGCCTATTTAAAAGCTGATATCGATGTGAAAAGTGTTGACTGCAGAAGGTTCAGGGGATTCAACTTATAGAGGAAGACAGGGCTGCCATATGGGCTGTATTTGAAGCAGATGAAATCGCCCGGCTTTTTACAACATAATGCCGGGCAATTCGAAGGACGGAAAGTTTCAGCGTGTTATTAAGTGCAGTCGTGCGCAGCTGGTTATTTGGATTTGCCTTTTGCAGGGGAAACCGCCGCTGCACTCGGTTCATTTTCCATGTTGCGGCCCTGCATCATGGGGCAGTCCATCATGCCCTTGCCATGTCTCATCCCTTTCATTTGCATCATCTCGGACAGTTTCTTTTTTTGCTCAGGCGTCAACTTGGTTTTCACATCCTCGATTCCTTGAATATGCATCATGGCAGCTTCTGTTTTTAAGGATGCAATCTGCTTGACCTTGGTCTCAGCAGCCTTGACATCAACCGAATCTTTCTCCAGAATTTCTTTCAATTCAATCTCAGCCACACCGATATCGGCTCGTTTTTTTATCATTTCTTTCTGAAGTTGCTGTAAAATCGACTTCACTTCCGTCGACTGATTCTCATCAAGACCCAGTGCACTGATAACATGCATGGCATGGGCACCATCCCACATTCCCATGCCAACGCCGCCACCCATACCCATGCCGGACCCCATGCCACATTTACCATTCAAGCCCATCCCCGGACCCATTCCCTTGCCTTTGGCCATTTGAGCTCCGGCACCAGCCACAAGCAATCCGGAAATAAAACATATTGTAATTATTGCAATTCCAGTTCTTTTCATCAGGTGCTCCCTTTTTTGTAGATTGATAATAACTCTCTCGGATATTTAGGATGACAACAGAGAAAGCAATTCATATGCCAATAAGCTACAGACATAAAAACCGATGACCCCATTGTATCTTTGTTTAAGATAATACACCCGCAACGTCTTGTTAGGTCTATTGCGGCGAAAAATATCATCTGCGATGTTTGCGACGATATTGGGTTGCAGACCCCATCAAGAATATGGGCAGTTCATATCCATGTGGATATTTAATATCCATCTGCATGTCCATGTTTTCCGGCAATACCTACCCAGCCGTCTTTTGACAGAACATCAATAATCCGGAATCCGGTTGCTTTCATTTTGTCGACAACCTTATCCTGGTTGGCCTCAATGATCCCTGAACATATCAACATCCCACCCGGCAATAACACGTGTTGGATGTCATTCAACAGCAACAATATAACTTCCGTTAAAATATTTGCCGAAATCAGCTGAAACCTTTCAGTCACAACATCCACCAGATTCCCGGATTTTACACAAAACCTGTCTGCGTCAATCTGGTTTAATAGAAGATTTTGTCTGGCAATTTCGCAGGCCACGCTGTCCGAGTCGGTTCCGAACAGTCTTGACGCGCCCAGCTTTGCCGCAACTGCCATTAAAATGCCCGAACCTGTCCCCACGTCCAGAAACGCATCTCCTGGCTTCAGATATTCCTGAATCATCCGAACGCAGAGTGCGGTTGTGGGATGGGTGCCTGTACCAAAAGCCATCCCCGGATCGATCTCTATGACGATTTCACCTTCAGCCGGCGTGTATTCCCGCCAGGTGGGTTTAACCACCAGAATATCCGTCAGCTTTTCCGGCCAGAAATAGGCTTTCCAGGACTCCGCCCAATCCTCTTCATCCACCTCACTATAAAGAATATGAAAGGAAATGCCCTGATTTTGATTGAGATCCGTCAGTCCCTGTTCCAATTTCAGGCGGTTTGATGCCAGCAACTCGTTTTGAGGGAAATAACCGGTTACGCTATGATGTTCTGGCTTTGGCAAGGCGTCCTCCCCCCAGCCTTCGGGGGGATCAAGATCCGGATCTTCCACCACGACCCCGGACAGGCCAATATCTTCAAACAAGCTTGCGATCAGGTCCACAGCCCGATCGGCTGGCACTGCATCCACGATGACCTTTGCGGCAATCCACTTCATTAGGCAATCCCTTGATGGTAAAATCGTTCTTTGGGAGGATTGAAATACCCATGGCAAACGCTGGGAAATTGTTCTCGGATCAATCTCAGGACGGTCTTCATTCCCAAGGGAGGACCGTGAACAGCCACCGTATGCATTGCCTCCAGGTATCGAACCGGATCGAAATTCAGGTTTCGCCACTGGATGAAGTGAAGCGGGTGCTTGCACAAAAAGCCCTTCAGCGCCTCGACTTCTTCGGGAGCATCCGTAAATCCCGGGCAGTTCAGGTAATTGATGGCCACATGCCGCTTGTGGCTGATGGCAAGATCGATGCTGGCTTCAACATCCTTGAATGCGTATCCTTTTGGCCGGAAATAGGCTTCATAACAACTGCTCCGGACACTGTTCATGCTGACGCGCATGCTGTCCATGCCCGCCTCGATGAGGGTGGAGAGGATTTCCGGCAGGCTGCCATTGGTGTTGATGTTGATGGTCCCTTCAAGGGTTTTGGAACGGATCAGACGAATAGCCGGTGCAATCACGTCCGCAGCCAGCAGGGGATCTCCTTCGCAACCCTGACCGAAGCTTACCACGGCAGACTTTACCCGACGGATATGGTAAAGGGCGATTTCGGCGATCTCATCAGGCGTGGGCGTGAAGGCAATGCGTTCCTGGCTGTTTGAAACGACTCCCTCCTGCTGAAGGGATAAGCACCCGAGGCACCCGGCATTACAGAAACGGGATGTGGGCAGCGGGGCTTCATACCTGCCCAGAAAAAAATTTTTGCCTGCCGGGCACCCGTAGGTCATGGCGCAATGCTCAAGATGCGCCCGAAGCCGGTTGGAGGGAATCTGTTTTCGAATCGCCTTTATCCCTTTTAGCACATCCTCGGTTTTCATAAACCGCAGATCCTGCCGGGGCTCATCGTCAACCAGGACAACAGCGGAGCGAAAATCACCTGCATGCCAACCGACGGCGCCATAGGAAAAAAGCGGCAGAATCCGGGCGCCCGGCGCTTCCTGGTAGGCGCAGTTATGCGTTAACACATACCCAGGAGAATTGAATGCCGCTACCGGGAACAAAGGACTTCCGGGCTGATACGGGTTTTCCCGAAGCGCCTCGAGTTTTCCGGTTGTCAGATTGCGAACGATGGGCATGCGATCCGGCAGAAACATAAGCTCGCTCCCGTAAGGCAATCGCTGCGTCTGCCCGGCAGTCAACGGTGTCAACAATTCCCCGTCCATACCGACAGCCGCATATCCTTCAAGCTCAAAAATCTCTCCTGAAGCACCGGCAACAACGGCGGTCAACAGGCTTCGGTTTTTGTTCCGCGGATGACTTCCTTTGTGCTTCCGGGCAAAGCCGTCTTTTTTATTCCGATTTTTCATGTTTTGAACATTTACACTTTAAACTGGATCGATTTACAGTTTTTTTTAACGCGATTCATCCCTGCGAATGCCGGAATCCGGCAAATCAGATATCCCCTTACGAAAAAGGTGACCAGCTGATTTCATGTTGATATGCCTCAGGCATCTGGACCGATTCCATTCAATCCGATTTTCATCCAAAAGACAAGTGCTATCCGATGAGTTGCCGGACTCTATCCCTTTTTATTCTCTCTTGAACTCCAGTTCGAAATTCATATATTATCAACACGGTTATGTTCGCCGGATCCGGACAACATGATGTGATGTTTCAGCATAGGTCGAAGTGTTGGTGAGTTATGTAACAGGCAAACGCCACCCAGACTCCGTGTCAGGTGGCGTTTTTTAATGGCAAAGAGGAAAGATGGCGTTGAAATTGCTTGTTCTCGATAATTACGATTCTTTTACCTACAATCTGGTTCAGATGTTTCGTATTTATCCCCTGGATATCGATGTGGTCAGAAGCGATCGGATTGAACCGGACGAAGTTGAAATTAGAAGGCCGGATTACATCCTGATCAGTCCCGGCCCCAGAGATCCGGCCCATGCCGGTGTTTCCATTCCCCTGATTCGCCGGTGGCATCGGCATATTCCCATTCTCGGCGTATGCCTGGGAATGCAGTGCATGAACGAGGCCTTCGAAGGCAAAACCGTTCGTGCTCCGGTCCCAGTTCACGGTAAAGTCAGCGGAATTGAACATGGCGGAGCGGGTATTTTCAAGGGATTGCCCTCTCCCTTTAACGCCGCCAGATACCATTCCCTGATGACCGTGCCTGCTGACGCCAGCCCCCTGGAAATTACCGCACAAAGCACCGATGGGGTCATCATGGGGCTGTCGCATTCAAAATATCCCCTCCACGGCGTTCAGTTTCATCCCGAAAGCTTCATGACCGAATGCGGGGCGCAGTTGGTTGCAAACTTCCTCAACATCGCACCCCTTTTCAGTGCCTGAAATTTTCCGGAACTAAAAAGTGACCCAGCAGGAACTATCCCTGTTGCGTTGAATTCGCTATCCTTATATTGCATTCGGGCTGTCTATATTGTATGAAAAAAATGAATTCTAGACCATTCAGGGAGATTCATCACTACTGCCATGGAATTTCAGATTTTGTCTCATCAAATGTTGCTGCGGATCATAGGTGGCATCATGTCGGTGATATCCATGTCCGGCTGCGGAGATAAAAATCCCGCATCCTCCCAGCCCACCCCCCATCAGACTGCTCACATCATCACCATCGTGGCCCTGGGCGACAGCCTTACCGAGGGGTACGGGGTAGAAGAACACCAGGCTTATCCGGCCATTATTGAAGACAGGCTTCAAAAAGAGGGGGTTTCCTGCAAGGTCATCAACGCCGGCATCAGCGGCGAGACCAGCAGCGGACTGCTGTCCCGCATAAACCGGGTGCTCTTGCTGAAACCCGACATCGTCATTCTGTGCACCGGCGCCAATGACGGCCTTCAGGGCATGGATCTTCGCCTGATACAAAACAACATTTCCCGGATGGTTCGAATATTCAAGGAACACCAGGTCACGGTGGTTCTGGCAGGCATGAAAATGCTGGTCAATTATGGTCCGTCTTATACCGAGCCGTATGCCCGGCTGTATGCGGAAATTGCCGATCAGGAAAAAATTCTCTTTATCCCTTTCTTTCTGGAAGGCATTGCCGGAAATCCGGAACTCAACCTGGCGGACGGCATCCACCCCAATGCAAAAGGCTATCAGATCATTGCAGCATCGATTTATCCGTATGTTTTAAAGGCCATCCATCAAAGACAGGGCCAGATAAAGCAAAGACGGGATCTATGGGCGCTGTCACAGAATCCGCGCCAGGACAATACAGTTTTTCTCATAGAGGATTTCATGCGGGCCGACCTCGGCCAAGACGTGTCTTTTTGGTGATCAGCAAATCCCCTGAAGCCGGTTGGCGCATTTGCACCAGTTTGTGGCTATAAAACATGAAACTGGGCAGGGTATGTCCCCACATCACCGCGCGTTCGGGAAGCCGGGAGGCAATCATGCGCCGCTTCGCCGGACCGGAGACTGCATCAACTCCCCGATGCGCGGCATCAGGGCCAGATTGATCAGAAGCAGATAGGCTACGGAAACCACGATGGCAGGCTTCAGTGATCCGGATTGCCTGACAAAGAAAAGAAGCAACACGGAAAAGGTCAGAAGACCGCAGAATAGATAATAGCCCGCACCAAAGAGCGATTGGCCGGCCCCCATCATGCAAGCTGCGAAATCATCCCGGACATAACGGCATGACCGGCGAAATGGCCAGCGGAAGCATCAACAAATATCCCCAGAAAAGCGGCTGCCGGCACAAGATATGATCGCAGTCGCACCAATCGTTCATAAACACCCCCATACAGAATGAAAAGCGGCGGAAATGCACTGAGAATATAATGGGGGAGCTTGGTGCTCCCGAAAGAGAACAGGATCAGCACAAACCCGACCCAGATGAAACAGAAACGATATACATCCTGCTTCAGAAGCGATTTGGCCTGGCGAATCAGGCCAAACAGCAGGCCGCAGTGGGGAAGCGTTCCGATAATGATCACGGGAAGATAATAGAGCAGGGATCCGGAATGTCCTTCAAATGTCCGGGAAAACCGTTCCAAATTGTGTTTTAGAAAGAAATCCTGTATAAATATCATGCCCTGATCCAGGTATTCCAGCACATACCAGGGAAGCGCTATGGCCATAAAGATCAGAATCGCCGGAAGGTTAAAAACCATCTTCAGCCAGAGTCGGAACTGTCTTTGCATCAGGCAATAAATCAGGCTGACACCAAACGGAATGACAACAGCTACCGGGCCTTTGGCCAGAAAACCAAGCCCTGCATAAATGGCGGCGGTATAAATCCGGCGATTACTGGTTTTGCGTGTATTCATACAGATGAAAGAGGCATTGGGTCAGGAAAAGATTCAGGGCGGAATCAACAATCGCGGCCTTGCCGGTAATGGTAACCTGGATGGCACTGATGAAAAACAAGGCCGACAGAAAGCCGCTTTGAAGCCCTATATGGCGACGGGTAAAGCTGAAAATCGCCAGCATCCACAGAAAGGTTGCCAGGGCGGACGGGAAGCGGGCTGCAAATTCATTCTGGCCGAAAATTCGGAAGCTGATCACCTGAAGCCAGTATATGAGAATGGGTTTATCATATTGCGGTGCGCCATTGATATGAGCGGTGAGGTAGTTTCCGTTTTCAAGCATTTCCCGGCTGGCTTCCGCATAAAACCCTTCGTCCTCATCAAAAAGCGGAGCGGCCCCCAGCAGGGGAAAAAGGCTGAGAAAAGCAATGCCAATCAGTATCGCTATCCGATAATCAAAATTGGGAAAGCGGCGGGTAAGCCATTTCATGATCGTATCCTGTCGTTGAAGTCGCGAAATCCCAACTTAATGATAACGCTTTATGAACTGATCTGATGATCGTTCGGCATCTAACCCCGATATCATATTTATTGCAAAGATAGAGAAAATTATCATGTTTCACACTGAAATGAAAGCCGTTTCCAAGCGGAGCGGAACTGGCCCATGAAAATGCGTAACCGGCACATTCAAAAATGGATTGCGGCGATATCACTTGCCATGGCCATCGGCGGCACAATCTGGTGGCATATTTCCCTGAATCCCCGCTTTTCCCCGGTGATCGAAAACCAGGTTTACCGCAGTGCCCAGCTCTCGACTTCCCGCCTGGATGCCGTCATTCAGGCTTATGGCATTCGTACCATCATTGCCTTGCTGGGACCTGAAAAAGGCGCCCTCTGGTATGAGAAAGAAAAGGCCGTCGCCGAACAGCCATCAGGTTCAGTTGCTGAATATCGGGTTTGGCTCCCATGAACTTCCCCAGTCCAACCGATTGAATCAACTGGTGGATGCGCTGCTTACCGCCCCGCGTCCCATCCTGCTGCACTGCCACAGAGGGGCGGACCGAACCGGCATGGCCAGTGCCATCGCCCTGATCCTCAATGGCGACCGCATCCCTTGAAACCATCAAAAAGCAGTTTTCCTGGCGGTTCGGCGTCATACCATATTCAGATTCCATCGGCATCATCTTTTTCAATCAATACAGCCAATGGCTCAAAGCAACCGGCAGGCGCCACAGCCGGGACAATTTCCTGGACTGGATCCGCAACGACTATGTGGATCCCAAGGGGAATATCGAGTATGACATCGACAGCATCAATGACAAAGGGCTTTGAATACAGCAGGTGGAAGGACAGGCGGGTGGCAACGGTTCAAAAAGGGGCAGCGCATTATATTATTCAGGGATGGGCAGTGGATCCCTGGAGACTGTCCCAGGTGGATTCACTCCAGATCGGCATCGGCAGGACTTTCCGGCAGGCTGTCTCTACCCCTGCACGAACCGATTTCCCGCCGATTTTAGGACTTTCCGGCTCATTGAATCTGCTGCTGCCTCTGGAATGGGAATGTAATTTTGATGATCAGGATCTGATACCCGGCTGCCATGATATCCAACTGTCGATTGGCGAACCCGGCGCTATCAAAACAGTGATCCATACCCGGATACAACTTTGCATCGAAGACAGCGGCAAATAAAGCGCTATCTTGCCACGGTCTTAATTCACCAGTCGGTTTTCCTGGAGCCCGCATTCAGCAAACAATTTTCATTGGCCGCTAGAAGATCATACGGCGGATCAAATCCTATGCTTTCAGCAATTTTAGGGATGAAGGAGGTTGTGGGCGGAGAATCATCACTCACGTATTTTTCTTCAGAAAGGAACACCCCATGTGGCGATACGCACTCTCTGCCGCGCGCCTGCCGGATGAGGTTCGGAGGATCATGCCGATTTTCAACAGATACGGTTCAACCACGTCCACCAGGGTATCTGCCTCTTCCTGAAGGGTTGCGGCAATGGCTTCAATTCCGACCGGGCCACCGTCATAAAAATCAATGACGGTTTTCAGATAGCGCCGGTCAAGATCCGTCAGTCCTTTTTCATCTACGCCTTCAAGAAGTAGCGCCGCATTGACGATGTCCGCCGTGATGACCCCGTCCGCCCGTACCTGAGCATAATCTCTTACCCGTTTCAACAGTCGGTTGACAATTCGGGGTGTTCCCCGGGATCGCCGGGAAAGTTCCTGGGCACCGGCCTTATCAATGGCAATTTTCAACAGGGCGGCAGATCTTGTGGTTATCTGAACCAGCTCTGATTCACGATAAAAATCCAGGCTTCTGAATATGCCGAACCTGTCCCGTAAAGGCGAAGACAGCAGGCCGACCCGTGTGGTGGCACCAACCAGAGAAAATTGTTCCAGGCGGATGCGATGGCTTCTGGCATGCGCCCCTTTGTCGAACACAAAATCAACGGCAAAGTCCTCCATGGCCGGGTACAGGAATTCCTCAACCGCTTTGGGCATCCGATGGATCTCGTCCACAAACAGCACATCCGCTCTGGACAGGTGGGTCAAAATGCCAATAAGATCACCGCCTTTTTCCAGGGCAGGGCCGGATGTCACGGTGAGATTTCCGCCCATTTCATTGGCAATGATGTGAGCCAGCGTGGTTTTGCCAAGGCCCGGCGGCCCATGAAACAGCACATGATCGAGCGGTTCCTTGCGCATTTTTGCAGCTTCAATCGCAATTTTAAGCGTTTCAACCACTTCAGTCTGGCCGACATATTCAGACAAACGCTCGGGGCGAAGCGACAGCAAATCGGTTTCTATGTCCGAAGGCTGACAGGTTCCAGCGACAATGCCCTGAATCATGGAGGGTGTATTTAATATTCTTTCGGTCATTTCGGCCTGGCGCGTAACACTTCTTCAAGAAGCGTTTCCGGAGTGTGTATCGACGGGTTAAAGGACAGCGTTTCTGCGATTCTGCGCCTGGCATCAACAGGCTTTAAGCCCAGCTGTTCAACCAGCACATCCAGAACCGGTTGAATCAGTTCCTCCGCCTCCGGCTGCAGCCCCGGTAGACGCGTCGCCATCTCCGGCAATATGAACCTGTCCAGTTTTCCTGCCAGGGATGCGATCATTTTTTGAGCCGTGCGTTTTCCGATGCCTTTGAGTTTCTGAAGTTTTTCCAGATCATTTGCTTCAACAGCAGCGGCAATCTCATGAACCGGTACGGTCAGGGCTTTTGCAGCCTTCATGGGGCCTATGTCTTCTACGGTGATCAGGCGCTGGAAGAAGTCTTTTTCTTCATCGGTATTAAACCCGATCAATACAGGTTTAGGCTGCTTTTCAGTCTGATGAAAATAGATGAACAGCGACACGTTGTCCCCAACGCCCTGCTCCCGTAACGAGTCCAGGACAATGGTCGGGAGCAGCACCTCATACCCGATCTGATTGGCCAGAATCAGTATCCGGTCATCGTTTTTCTGAAGTATGCTGCCTTCGATATACCCGATCATCTCACGCCTATCGACACTCAACCCACGATTCTGACATCGTGATGCCGCAACAGTCCGATTATTGCCAGCCCCAGCGCATCCGATGCATGATCCGGCCGGATGGGAGCTGTCAGCGCCAGGCGACTGCGAACCGATTTTTCAAGTTGAGCTTTACTGGCATTGCCGTTTCCGGTCAGCACCTGTTTGGCTTCCCTTACCGGAATTTCCTGAACGGGGATATTGTGAACCGCTCCCGCCAGAAGGATGATACCGGAAACCTTCCCCAGAATAATGCCGGAACGGGGAAATTTCTCAAGCGAAAATACATCTTCGACAATCATCATATCCGGCTTTTCAGTTGAGAGGATATGATGAAGCTGTGAATATATCTGACTCAGGCGGAGGGGAAGTGCGATGCGGGCCGAGGTGTGAATGCTGCCATATGAATAATTCTGGATGGTTAATCCTTTTCCGGAAACAACTCCAATTCCTGTTGATGCCAAACCAGGGTCAATGCCGATCACCTTAATCATGGGTCATGGGTGCCATCCATACGGGTTATAACCCTTCAAGCTTTTGTTTGGCGATTTTGGCCTCATTGCTGGAAGGATATTTGGTAATCAGTTCTTTTAGAATCAGCTTTCCATTGGATTTGTCTCCAAGATTGAAAAATGAAAACCCCTGTTTCAACAGCGCTGCCTGGACCTTGTTTCCCTTTGGATAACTTTCAATCACTTTCTGGTATTCCAGAATGGCTTTTTCATACCACTTCTGCCGGTAATAGATTTCTCCAAGCCAAAACTGAGAACTGTCGGCAATGGCGGATTTGGGAAATCGTTTGATAAACTCCTGAAAGCCGGTTCGGGCGGCCTCCAATTCTCCTGAATCAAAATCCTGCTTGGCCTTTGCATAAAGTTCGTTTTCAGACATCTCTTTTGCAGGCGGGGTCTCGGCTTTTTCCCTGGCCGGAGACTTTTCAGGGACCGTCTTTGCGGGAGTCGGCTTTTTTGCACCACCATCCAGGGCCAAGTATTCTTCGATGCGAAGCAGCCGGTCCTTCATTGAGAGGGTTGCCTGCTCCAGATTGGCCAATTTTGTTTCAACACTGTCTCCGACATCGCCGGAAAGCATGCTCGACTGGCGATGCGATTTTTCTTCAATTTTGCCGTTCAGAAGCTGAATCTCTTCCTGTAGCCTGTCCACGGTGGCAGCAAGTTCAGCATACTGGCTGCGAAGCTGCTGTTCTTTTTCTAACTGGCTTTTTCGGAAATCTTCCATTCGCATCTGGAACTGGTCCCTGGATTTGTCAAAATCCGATCCGCGGCGCTCCAGATTCGAAATACGACTGTCGGCCCTGATGACCTCCTGATGGGAAGCACATCCTGGCCCCAGAAGAATCGATGCACAAACAACATACCGAAATAAGCTGGATTTCATGATACAAAATCACCCGAGAATAAAGGTTTATTCAACCGTACGGGAAATGATAACATTCTTTCACCCGTCTCGATACGAAAATGGCAGGTAACACAGTCTGATGTGCTAACCTGCCATTACCAAACATAAAAACGATCCTATCTTGAAACGTTTATTTCAGGACAAAATGATCCCGTCTGTTTTTTGCGTAGGCAGCTTCCGTCTTGGCAGGATCAAGGGGTTTTTCTTTTCCGTAGCTGATCGTGGTCATTCTGGAAGCCGGAATCCCCATGTTTACCAGGAAGGCTTTTGCAGCTTCCGCACGTCTTTCACCCAGTGCAAGGTTGTACGCCACGGTGCCGCGCTCATCGCAATTGCCTTCGATGGTGACGGCAGCACTCGGGTTACTCTTCAAGTAGGCAGCCTTGTCTTTTAAAATGGCCTGGGCAGTGGCATCCAGAACCGCACTGTCAAAAGCAAAATTGACATCCTGTGCCATGAACTTTTGTCGAGCTGCCAGTTCCGCACTGTTATCAGGCGCCGGCGCCGGTGCTGGCGCCTTTTTCTCGACTTCAGCGGCTTTTGATACAGCTGCTTCGGGTTTTACAACCTTCTTGGCACACGATGTGGTTAACATCAAGCCAGGAACAACAAACAACATTGCTAAAATTACCCAATTCATTCTCTTCATTTTACTTCCTCCTTTTAATAATAAATTAATTTTTCACTCCCGGTGACCATTTGGGTTCTGATTGCTGACCGGGCATACTCATCAATCTGCGCTGATCCGCCCCATAAGCAGTCATAACATAAATTCTCGATGTACCTTCGCGGGTAGAGCAAAACGCTATCATGCTGCCGTCCGGCGACCACGATGGCGAGTCGTTATCTCCCTGTGCATAGGTGAGCTGCATCAACCCCTTGCCATCCGCACCGATCACATAGATATTAAAGCCGCTTCCTTTTTCCAGTGCCGTGTAAACAATTTTATCCCCTTTTGGGGACCACTCCGGCTGCGTATTGTTGTTTCCCTGAAAGGTCAGACGTTCGGCATGTCCGGAATTCATATTCTGAACATAAATCTGAGGCGTGCCGCCCCTTCTGGATACAAAGGCCATTTTGCCGCCGTCCGGAGAAAATGTCGGGGACACATCAATTCCCGGACTATCAGTTAATCTATTAATAACTTTTCCCGTTCCGGTCAATAGATAAATTTCAGGATCTCCAGAAAAAGACAAGGACGCCGCCAGTTCAAACTTGCCGGGGACCCACGCGGGCGATATGCCCATGCCTTTTTTATCCGCCACAGCAATTCGATTATCAGAAATATTCTGAATAAACAAGTCCGGTTTTCCTTTGGCATAGGACGTATAGGCAACCCACTTGCCATCATATGACATTGCAGGAGAAAGGTTAATACTCTGGTTATGGGTAATCTGGGTGGGCCCATATCCATCAAAATCGCAGAGATATACTTCCTTTCCGGAGGAAACGGAGGAAACAAACACGATCTGACTCTCGAACAAACCGCCGCTGCCGGTCAAGAGGGCCATAATCTCACTGCAGAACCGGCGAATCATCGTGCGAAGATCTTTCACATTACCCGTATATTTTCTGCCGATCAACTGCCGTTCATTGTATGTGTCAAAAAGCCGCAGATCCATTTCAAGCTGGGTATTGCTTACAGAAACTGCGCCGGTAACCAGAAGTTCGGCACCAACAGTGGTCCAGCCCTTGAACATGGGCGCTGCGACATCGGATTTTTGGGCATCCACCAGAAATGAGCCCCTGTCCAGAATTTTAAAATATCCGGTAAATACCAGCATATCCGACAGCATATTCGCGCCGGTTTGTGCGGTGTCGGATTCTGAATCGTTTCCGGCAACTGGCTTAAACAGCGGGATGGCTATGGGGACTTTTTTCAATAACGGGTTGTTGATATCGATATAATCATATTTGCCGGCTCCGATAGCTGTTCCAGCCCACAACAGACCTATCAGTATCATTCCCCATACCAAGCGGGTGCGATTCAAAACCCGAAATTTTTGACATCCGACTTCATATCCGGCATGTCCGGAAGCCACAATCATGTTAACTCCGTTTCAGTCCTTTTGGGGTAAAAATCAACCCCAGTTCATAATATGGCTGCGTATATTCCCTTGGCAGGGGAGGCAGCGGACTTGATTTTTTAACAGCTTTAAATACAGAATCATCAAAATAGGTGTTGCCTGATTTTTTTTCAAACCAGATGTCCGTTATTTCACCGTTTTTCATGATTTTAACCACGATAACGGATACAAGATCGGTTCTTCCGCCGACAAGCTGTTCATTAAACACCCAGTTGTGTTCAATGTGGCTGGGAATCAGCGACCGATAAAAATCAATGGGTTGTATGCCAAAAGCACCGGTCCCGCCGGTCCCGCCGGTCCCGCCGCCGCTGCCACCATTGGCACCGCTGCCGCTGCCGACGCCCGAAGACTTTCCGGAAGCAGGCTCTTTTGAGGCATTCTTGGCCGTTTCCGACTCGGTTTTTGCTACCTTGCTCTTGAGTCGTTCCAGGGCAGAGGCCAAGGGATCAACCGGACTGGATTCCTCCACCTGCTTTTCGATTTTGTTCAATGCATTTTTAATGGCCTGATTGGATTTAAACGTCTCTTTTTTCAAAGACGTTTTCGGCTTCGCTTTTTCATTGGAAAGCGATATGACATCCGCAGATTTTTCAGGTTCCGCTTTAGGCTGAGGCTCCGGGACCGATACTTTCTCGGGCTTGGGAGCAGGCGGCACCGGTTTGGGTTCATGTATTTCAGGCTTTGCGGGCTTTGGCGCTGGCGGCTCCGGTTTGGATTCCTGAACCTCGGGCTTTGCAGGCCCCGGGTCTGGAGCAGCTGGCTTTTCTGACTTTGGGTTCCGGTTTTTCCGGACCGGAATGGCCGGGCTTTCCAATGGAACCGGTTGGCGACATCGTAACCATATTGACCATGATAACGGACGGTACAAATTCTCTTTTGGGAGCTAAAGCCGGCAAATATGTCACGATGACAAAAAACAGGACATGAACAACCAAGGAAGCCGCCACATACCAGCCGATCGGGGCGGTGCCGGTTCCTGAAGAAAGCAACAAACTGGCATGAGCTGATACACGGGCACGCATTCGCTACTTCTTTTTTTCAGGTTTAGTATCCAGCGGTATGGTTACCATCCCCAACTTATCAATGCCACCCGCCTTGATCTCCGCCATCACCCGGACAACCGTACCATAAGGAATATTCTTGTCGGCCCGAAGATAGGCCTCTTTGTCCGGTTTTCCTTCGAGTATCTTGGACAGCTTGCTGCTAAGCACATCCAGCGAAACCTGAAACTCGTTAATGTAGATCTGGCCTTTGGGATCAATGGAGATAATAAGGTGTTCCTTTTCGGCGGCAAGCGGTTCGGACGTGGTTTCCGGAAGTGCGACATCGACGCCCTGCATCATCATGGGGGCGGTGACCATAAAGATAATCAGCAGAACCAGCATCACATCAACCAGCGGCGTCACATTGATTTCAGACATCAGCCGGTCGTTATTTCCGCCCATACTCATGGCTTGCTTCCTTTGGCGGATAGAATGTCACGCTCGATGATATTTAAAAAATCCGCGGAAAAACTTTGCAGCTCCGTTTCAATGATCTTGATTTTCTGCATGAAATAATTAAATGCAATGACCGATGGAATTGCCGCGGCAAGTCCGGCAGCCGTTGCAATCAAGGCTTCTGAAATTCCCGGAGCCACCACAGCCAGCGTTGCCGAACCCCTGAGGCCGATCCCATGAAACGAATTCATAATTCCCCATACGGTTCCGAACAGGCCGATAAACGGCGCTGTGTTGCCGGCTGTCGCCAGAAAAGGCACCATCTGGGTGATTCGCGTAATTTCCGTGTTGGTTGCCCTGCGCAGGGCGCGGTTCACGTTGTCGATTCCAGCAAAATGGGCTCCTATTGTCATCGCTTCCTGGCCCTGTGCCGGCGGCTTAACAGGCGGCCCGGACTGGCTGACTTTTTTGAGTTCAACATATCCAATGCGGAACACGTGGGCGATGGGGCTGCTCTGAAGCTGCTTGGCTTTGACAAATGCTTCGGAAAGATCCCGGCTTTTCCAGAAATAATCGGTAAACAGCGCCGATTCCTTGAAAGCCTTTCGAATATAGCGGTATTTGATAAAAATGATTGCCCAGGACATCACCGAAAAGAAAAGCAGCATCAACAGGACAAAATTCACCATCAATCCTGAATTGCTGATCATCTGGATCAAATTTATTTCATTTGAAAGCATTGAAAGACTGCTCCGATTGTTGTGATATGAACACAGAAACTGCTTGACATATCGATTAAGAAACGTGCCGATAAATTAAAATAACATATAGTTGTAAACTATTTATATAGTACTTACGGAACAATCCTGTCAAGCGATTTAAGAAGCCAGGATGCATTATGATAGAATCCGCAGGCTGACCCGGTTATCGGAAATCTGCTGATGTTTATGCTTGACTTGAATGTCGGAATCTTCATAATAACTGCATTTAAAGGTCTGAGAGCCAGTGAAGCAGGTCTGGATTCGATGCAATTTTTCATGACGGGGGTCAATCCGATGCATTACCGAAATTACCGATATATAATCGCAGCCCTCAGCGCCATGGTCGCGGCATCCATCATTTCGTCATGCAGCCCGGGGGTGTTGACCTATAAAGGCGCCAAGGTAACCCAGATGAATCGCATGATTCTGCTCAAGCAGGGGGAACAACAGGGCGTCTGGAAAACCGCTGAACTGTCGGTATCCTATAATTATCAGTTGACCCCGGATGACTTGAAGCTGAACGGAACCACGGAACTCATTGGCGGACTCTCCCAGGGATTCAGATGGATCAAACGGCTTGATGTTTATCTGTTGTTTCTGGACAGACAGGGAGTCGTTATTGAATGCCCGCTAATTTATTCGTCCATGGCGAACCGCGTTATTGATACGATTCCCCTGAAGTTTGAAACGACACTCCCCGTACCCGAAGGCACTTACACAGTTTCATTTGCCTATGAAGGTGAATTGTCAGGAACCGGAGCCAGGGACTCAACGTTTCGCAGAATCAGCGACTCCCCATCGAGGCCGATAGCCCCCAAACAACCAGACAAGTCCGGTGCATCGTGACCGGTTGAATGCTTATAATTGGTCATTTTACAGACAAATGTGGCCCGCTGCCCGGAATGTCGTGGTAAAAACCATATTCAGGGGTATTCCGTGTTATTTCGCAGTCGTTTTCTGTCTTTTTTCCAGGGAATCTCTTTTTTTCGTCCCTTGATTTTCGAGGAAAACGGATTCTCGTCGTGAAGTTCAAGGATAAACGTTCCGGGAGTTTTAGGCTGTTGCGGGGCAGAATCAGGGGCTTGGCCCCTGGGCTCTCTTTCCAGAGCTGGCGCCGGTCCGGTAAAACATCCGGCAGGGATATGCCCTGCGGTGAACAGATCGCCGCCTGCTTGAAAAAAAAGGACACCCTGTTCCCTGCATTTATGGCAAAAAACCGACAACAAAACCGCTTTGGGATCATACCGTCTGCCCATTCGAAGCGCCAGGTCCTTGTCGGAGCTCAACACAACCCGTGAATATGCGGACGGCGATATGCCTTTTTCAAGCACATGGGCATGGGCTTTTCGCCTGACACAGACAAAAAGCAATTTGGGCGGTTCAGGACAAATTGCATGCAGGGGAAGATGGCTTCGATCAACAGCGCGAATGCAATTTCCTGAAAGTTCGATAGGCGGATCGGGCTCCCGAATCAGCAATTCATGGAAATGGGCCTCCCGGATAAATTTCCACTCTTTTTCCTCGCCGATGGCCTTCAGGAGGGTGTGGATGGAAACAAATCCGTTTTCATCCAAGACCAGCCCGAATTCATATGGCCTCCTTCCCAGGACATACGATAACAATTTTGAGAATCCGCGTAATGTGGTATAGGGTTTCATTCGCCTGCTGGTGAGTTGGCAAAATTTTTGCCGATCCCCGATATTCAAGATTCCACCGGATTGTTGTGCCCCGGATGATATCAGCCGATCCGGAACACGCTTTTCTGACAATTTAGCCTTTTTCGGGTTTTGTTTCAACCGGATTATCCAATCATGAACCATTTTTTCAATCGAAAGGAGCCCGCAGGGTGTTAACGATCCTATCACCATCGAAGATTGCAGAACAACAAGTTGAAATGCTCATCATCCCGGTTTGCGAAGATGCGGATATCCATCCCGCAGCCTTCTTGCCGGAGCTGATGCATCAAGCCGTTAACCTGAAAGAATTCAAAGGCGCCGACAACGAAGATGTGGCGTTTTTCGCGCCACCGGGAGTCAGGGCCGCCCAGGTCATGTTCATCGGCCTGGGAAAAAAGAATCGTATTGACGGAGAAATACTTAGAAAGGCCTGCGGCAGGGCCATCAAAAAATGTATTCAAAAAGAAGTCCTGAAAGCCGTCTTTGTCGTTCCCGTTTCCAAAGCGATTGACACCGAATCCGGCGCGATGCTTGAAGCCATGATGGAAGGTGCACTGCTGGGGAACTATCAGTTCGACCAGTTCAAAAAACCCAAACACGCCTCACTGCTTCAGATCGGGTTCGCAGTCGGTAAAGATCTCACCTCTCAGGCACGTTTGTCCGCCAAAAAAATTGATATTATTTGCAGCGGAACCCTGATGGCTCGGGAATGGGTGACCACCCCTTCCAATCTGAAAAGACCGGAACAATTTTCCCGGTTATTGGTCGGTCTGGCAAAGAAGGCGCATCTGAAAGCCGCGGTCCTGGATCATTCTGCTTTGAAGAAACAAAAATTCGGTGCGCTTCTGGCTGTTGCCGCAGGCAGCGAATCTCATGCCAGGATGGTCGTTCTGGAGCACAGTCCCGGCAATGCCACTCAAACCTTAGCGCTGGTGGGAAAGGGAGTGACATTTGACTCTGGAGGGATCAACCTGAAACCTCCGGGATCTCTTGAGGATATGAAGATGGATATGGCCGGAGCCGCCGCAGTTGCCGCCACCCTGATCAGCGCTGCCAGGCTTAATCTGCCCATCCGCCTGATCGGCGTTTTGCCGCTGGTGGAAAACATGCCTTCGGGTTCCGCAACCCGGCCCGGGGATATAGTCAGAAGCTTTTCCGGTAAAACCGTTGAAATCAACAATACGGACGCCGAAGGCAGGCTGATTCTGGCAGATGCCCTGTCCTATGTCATTCAAACCTACAAGCCCGATGCCGTTGTTGACCTTGCCACCTTGACCGGGGCGTGCGTGGTGGCCCTGGGTGAAAAGATCGCCGGCGTCTTCTCGGCAGATGACGCAATGGCCGATACCCTCCTTGCCTCCGGCAGTAAAACCTATGAACGGTGCTGGAGAATGCCGCTTCCTGATGACTATAAAGATCTTTTAAAAAGCGAGTATGCCGACATTTGCAACATTACCGGATCAAAATGGGGAGGCGCCATTACCGCAGCGCTTTTTCTATCCGAATTTACGGAAAATACGCGGTGGACGCATATTGACATTGCCGGCCCCGCATACGCAAAAAAAGAGACCGCTTATTGCGGCGTCGGCGGGACAGGCTTTGGGGTCAGGCTTCTTTGCGACTGGATTGCAGAAGATGGCCGGATCATCTTTCTAAGTCACGTTTGCTGTTAACGAATCCGGCAGGAGGTGACCCATTTTTCAGCGATTGTCCGGTACGCCAGAAGATCGTTTTCGGTGATGCGGTAATCGGTTTCCTTGAAAAAATCAGGGTCCAACACATGAGAGAGCTGAAACTGCTGAAGCACATACAGATCCGCACCCTGGATCATTTCACAGATTCTCTCCATGATCGGCCCGTCGATCAGCGGTCTGATGCAGGTGGTTCTGAATTCATGGGAAAGCCCGGATGCTTTGATCAGCCGTATGCTGGATATCATCGCATCCGTGTTGCAATCTCTTTGAATATACTGCGGGTATAGCTCAGGAACTGTCTTGATGTCCATGGCCACATAGTCTACCAGTCCCATCGAAATCAGTTCCTCGAGAACTTTCGGGCGGCTTCCGTTGGTATCGAGCTTGATGGGATACCCCATCTGCCGGATGGTCCGGCAAACCCGAATCACATCCGGATGAAGGGATGGCTCGCCGCCCGAGATCACCACACCTTCCAGAAACCCTTTGCGCGTTTCGAGAAAATCGTAAGCATCCTGCTCCGGCAATGGCTCCAGAGCCATGCCTTTAGCCAGTTCGGGATTATGGCAGTAGGGACAGTGAAAATTGCATCCTGAAAAAAAAAGGACGCAGGCGACTTTTCCCGGGTAATCGATCAGCGTGCTTTTTTGAATCCCCCCGAAAACCATTTATACCCCGGATGCAGCTGCCGGGGATAACGGGCCGGCAGGGTCCGCGACATACGGCATGGCGGGTTTGGGAACTTGAAGATTACAGGGCTTCATTTCCTGAGTATTCAGATCAAAGGTATTGCGGATGGCGTATTCGGCCTGTTTGCCGTTGTTCCACTGTTTGACAGGCCTTAAATAACCCACCACACGGGAATATATCTCGGTTTCCTGCCCGCAATCCTTGCAGGTTGCCTGCTCGCCGATAAGATACCCATGTGACGGGCAGACACTGAAGGTCGGCGTCAGGGTAAAATAGGGCAGACGAAACCGGGTGGACACATTTCGAACCAAATGTTTGACAGCTTCGATATCGGTGACCTGCTCTCCCAGAAAAATATGAAGGACGGTTCCGCCCGTATACTTGGTTTGAAGCCTGTCCTGAAGCGTCAGGGTTTCAAAAATATCCTGTGTATAATTAACGGGCAACTGGGTTGAATTGGTATAAAACGGTGCTGCCCCGCCCTGATACTCCGTTTCATTGGCACAGACAATGTTGGGATAACGTTTTTTGTCCATCAAAGCCAGCCGGTAGGACGTGCCTTCGGCAGGCGTTGCTTCCAGATTGAACATGTCCCCGGTTTTTTCCTGAATGCCGGAGATCATGCTACGCAGAAAATCCATTACCTCAAGGGAAAACGCCTGACCGGCCGTTGTGGCGATGCCTTCACCGATAAAATTGGTGCAAGCTTCGTTCATTCCGATAATGCCGATGGTTGAAAAATGATTCTTCCAGTAAAGACCGGTGCGATGCTTGATGTCTCTCAGATAAAACTTGGAATAGGGATACAGGTTTTTATCGGTAAATTTTTCAAGTACTTTTCGCTTGATATTCAGGCTGTCAACCGCCAGGGTCACCAGCTCGGCCAACCGGGTAAAAAAATCGTCCTTGCCTTGGGCAAGAAATCCGATACGGGGAAGGTTGATGGTAACCACCCCGATAGAACCTGTCAGCGGATTGGCGCCAAAAAGCCCGCCTCCCCGCTTTAAGAGCTCACGGTTGTCCAGCCTGAGCCGGCAACACATGGATCTGGCGTCTTCCGGAGACATATCGGAATTGACAAAATTTGAAAAATAAGGGATTCCATATTTTCCGGTCATTTTCCAGATCATCTCCAGGTTGGGATTGTCCCAGTCAAAATCCGCCGTGATATTGTATGTGGGGATGGGAAAGGTAAATACCCTGCCTCTGGCGTCCCCTTCCATCATGACCTCTGCAAAGGCCCGGTTGATCAGATTCATCTCCGCCTGAAAGTCGGCATAGGTCTCATCTTTTTCGATTCCACCGATAATGATGGGTGAATCCCGAAGCGTGGACGGCACCTGAAGGTCAAGGGTAATATTCGTAAAAGGGGTTTGAAATCCCACGCGGGTTGGAATATTGATATTAAAGACAAATTCCTGAATGGCCTGTTTGACCTCAACATAATCCAGATTGTCGTATCGAACAAACGGAGCCAGAAGGGTATCAAAGCTGGATATGGCCTGGGCACCGGCTGCTTCGCCCTGGAGCGTATAGAAAAAATTAACGATCTGGCCCAGTGCCGAGCGAAGATGTTTGGGCGGCGCGCTTTCCACCTTGCCCTCAACGCCTTTAAAGCCGGACTTGAGCAAATCTATCAAATCCCAACCCACGCAATAGACCGAAAGCAGGCTGAGGTCGTGAAGATGAAGGTCTCCGTTTTTGTGCGCATTGCGGATCTCCGGCGGATAGATTCGATTTAACCAGTACTCCGTGGTCACATCAGAGGAAATGTAATTGTTGAGCCCCTGGAGCGAATAGCACATATTGCTGTTTTCTTTGATTTTCCAGTCCAGTTTCTGAATGTAGTGTTCCACAAGGTCAATACTGGCCTTTGTAGAGATACTGCGGATCTGGGAATGCTGTTCCCGGTACAGGATATAGGCCTTGGCTGTTTTATGAAACGGGGAGTCCAGCAGAACCCGCTCGACAATGTCTTGAATCTCTTCCACTTCCGGATGTGGCCCCAGGCGAAGTTCGTGGGCCAGGGTTAATACGCGAAGGGTTAATTTTTTGGCTTCGCGCTCTTCAAATTCACCAGTCGCCTTGCCGGCCTTGGCAATCGCCGCCGTTATCTTGGAGGAATCAAACTCGACAATTCGGCCATCACGTTTTTTGATATTTTCGAACATGAAATCACCTCGGATTATTCAGAAAGTCATTGCTTCGGACGCAGCGTCGGGTTTATGGAAAAAACGAGCCGAATGGCTGTTTTTTGAACAAATCCGCAAAAAGACCTTAACCATTTTAGAAAAAAGATTATTACAAGATATGGTAACATGTCAATATAAAAATCAAGATATGGTATGTAGTGTGATTGTTTATTGATGTTTTCTGAAAGCTGAGAAAAGTTACTTATTGATAAAAACTGTATTTTGTTATTAATTGAAGGTGTTGACGATCCAGTTCAGCACAGCGCGTTTTACGAAAATTCTTTGCCACTGACGAGATAACCACAGGAATGTTGATTTCATGCTGAGAACCGCCATTTATCCCGGATCATTTGACCCTGTAACCAACGGACATATTGATATCATAGACAGAGGGTTCAAGCTTTTTGATAGAATCATTGTCGGTATCCTCCACAATCCCGCCAAAAAATATCTGTTTAGCGTGGAGGAGCGAATGTCGCTGCTTCGGGAGAGTTTAAAAAAATTCCCGGATATCGAAATCGAAACATTTGACGGCCTTCTGGTTGACTATGCCGTACAGAAAAACGCCCAGGCCATTCTTCGCGGCATGCGCGCGGTGTCTGATTTTGAGTATGAATTTCAGATGGCCTTAATGAACCGGAGGCTCAACCGAGATGTTCAGACCGTTTTTTTGATGACCGGACTTCGCTGGATTTTTACCAGTTCTTCCATCATCAAGGAAGCCGCCAGCTTTGGCGGTAATATCAACGGGATGGTTCCGCCGGTCGTTCATCAGAAGCTGAAGGACAAATTCGGGCGATAGAGAAAAAAGGGGCTGTGTTGGTATGAGAATATCATTTCGTCTGTTTGCCAATTTACGCTCTTTTTCCCCTGAAACGGACGGCTGCGGGGAGCTGGATCTGGCAAAAGGCTCAACTGTTGGAACCGTATCCGATGTTCTGGGAATTCCCCCTGAAACCGAGCGGGTAATTCTGCTGAACGGCCATCATGCCAAGGAAGATATCCGGCTTTCAGATGGCGACAGCCTGACTTTTTTCCCGCCCATGACAGGCGGATAATTCCTGCCGTTACAGTGATTTCGACCATGCGACCCCATTCCCGTCAACTACTGCGGAAAGTTGCGCAGACCATTTCGCACCTGAACATGTTCCAAAAAGGCGACAGCGTTTTAACCGGCGTGTCCGGCGGACCCGATTCCGTTGCCCTGCTTCATATTCTGGTTCAGCTGGCTTCAAAATGGGAATTAACGATCGGTATCGCGCATCTGAATCATTGCCTGAGAGGGGCGGAATCGGACAGCGGATGCGGACTTTGTTGCCGATCTGGCTGCACGCCTGAACCTTCCCTGCCACAGCGAATCCATTGATATTCGAAATGATCCGGCATTGCAGAAACTTTCGCTCGAAGCGGCCGCAAGACAGGTCCGCTATGATTTTTTTGACCGCATCAGCCGCCGGAACGGATACCATAAAATTGCGATAGGCCATCATCGAAACGACAATGCCGAACTGATGCTGATGTTTCTGTTCCGCGGCAGCGGGCCCCTTGGTTTTTCCGGAATTCCCCCTGTCAGAGATGGCAGTATCGTCCGCCCCCTTATTGCCGCAGGCCGCAATGAACTTGTTGCATTTCTCAACGAAAATGCGATAACATATCAAGTTGATAAATCCAATCGCGACATGCGGTTTTTGAGGAACCGGATCCGGCATGAGACAATCCCCTATATTCAGGCCTGCTGCAATCCCGGGATTGTTGAAACCCTGAACCGGTTTTCAGAAATTGTCCGATCCGAAGACCAGTGGATGAATGAAATCATTCAACCCATTTATGAAAAAACGCTTGTCAGCGCAGATGCAGCACCGCGTGGTGCTGGCGATACCGGCCCTGACGGCATTGCCCGAAGCAGCCCGCCGCCGGGTGATTCGTACCGCCATCCTTCGCATCAAAGGGGATTTGCAGAAAATATCATTTTCCCATATCGAGGCCGTACGGGAACTGGCTGAACGTCAGCATTATCCGGCGCAACTGACGCTGCCGGATGGCATTCGGATTCAGCGGAATAAAAGCCTTCTGACTTTTTATCAGGTGGACGAATCGTTGCCAGGCCGCAGACTGAAAATCCGGCGCATGACCGCCGTCTTTTTTTTATACGGTTTCCGGTCCCGTTGAACGCAGTTCTCATTTCCGAAACCGGCGCGGTACTGACTTTTTCGGAAATACCCATCTGATACCTGCATGATGGATCCGCTTCCGATAAAATCGCCCTGCTGGATATGGAGATGCTGGAATTTCCGCTGATTCTGCGAAACATTCAGCCCGGAGATCGGTTCAACCCCCTGGGAGTGACGGGAACACAGAAGATACAGAAATATTTTATCGACCACAAAATTGATCGCACCGAACGGCGGCAGTGCCCGGTTCTTTTAAGCGGCAATCGAGGTTGTCTGGCTGGCGGGTCATCGAATCAGCGACCAGTTTAAAGTCACGCCATCAACCCGGCGGGTGCTTAGAATTGAAATTTGTCGGCCGGTGCATTCAGAGCTTGCATAACCCGTGATGATGATTAATTTATAAAATTACATGGCTTGACTTTTATCAGAATTCATCTTTTTTTGATGAATGCATAACAAGTCTTCACCTTTATCGTGAGGAGGATTCGTTTGAATCCGTTTTACAAAAATCTGGCCTTATGGCTGGTTATCACCCTGATGATGATCATGCTGTACAATCTTTTCAATCAACAGCATGTTGCGGATACCACCATCAGTTACACCGAATTTCTTTCTATGGTTGAGGACAGCCGGATTGCCGATGTGGTCATGCAGGGCCAGGAACTTTACGTTACCGACACCAACCGCGGCCGATTCAAGGTCTATGCGCCTCAGGACAGTGATCTGATCGGCATTCTCCGGCAAAAAGGCGTTGCCATTAACGCAAAACCGCCCGCGGAATCCCCCTGGTACATGTCGCTTCTGGTATCCTGGCTTCCCATGGTCGTGCTGATCGGCGTATGGATTTTTTTCATGCGGCAGATGCAGGCCGGCGGCGGAAAAGCCATGTCCTTTGGAAAGAGCCGCGCCAAACTGATGTCGGATCAGTCGGAAAAAGTCACGTTTGAAGATGTTGCAGGCATTGATGAAGCCAAGGAAGAACTGGGAGAGATTGTCGAATTTTTAAAAGAGCCCAAAAAATTCACCCGCCTGGGCGGACGCATTCCCAAAGGGGTATTGTTGATGGGCTCTCCCGGAACCGGAAAAACCCTTCTGGCCAGAGCCATTGCCGGTGAAGCCGGCGTGCCTTTTTTCAGCATCAGCGGCTCTGATTTTGTGGAAATGTTTGTCGGCGTCGGCGCCTCCCGGGTCCGGGATCTTTTTGTTCAGGGGAAAAAGAATGCTCCCTGCATCATTTTCATCGATGAAATTGATGCTGTCGGCAGACACCGCGGCGCCGGACTCGGCGGCGGTCATGATGAGCGCGAGCAGACCTTAAACCAGCTTCTGGTGGAAATGGACGGATTTGAATCCAATGAAGGGGTCATTCTGATTTCCGCAACCAACCGGCCGGATGTTCTGGACCCGGCCCTGCTGCGTCCCGGACGGTTTGATCGGCAGGTCGTGGTTCCGCTGCCGGATATCAAGGGACGCGAACAAATTCTTCGCGTTCACATGAAAAAATCACCGATTTCACCGGATGTGGATCCAACGGTTCTGGCCAAGGGAACGCCCGGTTTTTCCGGTGCGGATCTGGAAAATCTTGTCAACGAAGCCGCGCTTCTGGCTGCAAAACGCAACAAGGAAAAAGTGGACATGGTGGATCTGGACGACGCCAAGGACAAGGTCTATATGGGTCTGGAGCGAAAGTCCAAGGTCGTCCGGGAAGAAGACCGCAAAACCACGGCCTATCATGAAGCCGGCCACGGGCTGGTTGCCCGGTTTCTGCCCGGAACCCATGCGGTCAATAAAATCACGATCATCCCCAGAGGCAGAGCCGCCGGCATTACCTGGTTTCTGCCGGAAGAGCAGGATTTCCGGTATAAGGATCAGCTCGAGAGCGAGTTGTCCGTGGCTTTTGGCGGCAGGGTAGCAGAAGAGCTGATTTTTAACCGGATCAGCACCGGCGCATCCAATGATATCAAACAGGCCACGGAACTGGCTCAGAAAATGGTCCGGGCCTGGGGAATGAGCGATCTGCTGGGTCCGTTGTCCTATGCAAAAAATGAAGAGCAGATTTTTCTGGGCAGGGAAATTGCCCAGCATCGGGATTATTCCGAGGAAACCGCTCATATAATTGACAGTGAAATCAATAAATTGATCCGGAACAACTATGAGCGGGCCAGGCAGGTTCTGTCGGAAAATATGGAGATTTTGCACAAACTGGCAGCCCTGTTGCTGGAAAAGGAAACCGTCATGGGTGCGGAACTGGATGCCCTGATTCGTGCGGTTCGACCTGACTTTGAATTTCCATCCAATCCGCCAGCCGAGGAAGAAGCCGTCGGCGCATGATAAAAAATTACGATATCTCGTGGGAAAATCATCACCTGAAACTGGGCCCCCGCACCTGTATCATGGGGATTTTAAATGTCACGCCGGATTCTTTTTCAGATGGCGGCAGGTTTTATCGCATTTGATCATGCCGTCTCTCAAGCTGAAAAACTGGTTGCGGACGGAGCGGACATTCTGGATGTGGGCGGAGAATCCACCCGCCCCTTTTCCGATGCCGTGCCTGAAGCGGAAGAAACCCGCCGCGTTGTTCCGGTCATTGAAGCCATCGCCAGGCGCATATCCATCCCCATTTCCATCGACACCACCAAATCCGGTGTTGCCAGGCGCGCCATTGAGGCAGGGGCCTCCATCATAAATGATGTCGGCGCCCTGCGAATGGATGCTGATATGGCAAAGGTGGCTGCGGCATCCGGAGTCCCGGTGATTGTGATGCACATGCTGGGAACACCAAAAACCATGCAGGTAGCTCCGGCCTATGAGAATCTCCTTTCGGAAATCAGGACATTTTTAGCCACAACCATCGATCATGCCGTCAGCCACGGTATTTTGCGGTCCCGAATCATTATTGATCCGGGAATCGGCTTTGGCAAAACCATTCACCACAACCTGACGCTGATTCGATGCCTGAACGCCTTTGCGTCTCTGGATGTGCCGATACTCATCGGCCCTTCCAGAAAATCCTTTATTCGAAATCTTCTTAAAATCGTCAGATCCGGAAGGGCTCGATCCGAGTCCGGAGAGCATTGAAACCGGCACACAGGCAATCGTCGCCGCCGGCATTTTAAACGGCGCCCATATCCTTCGGGTTCACGATGTGGCGCGAACCGTGACAACCGTAAGGCTCATGGATGCGATGAAAGGAGATACCCGATGCTTCTTGTGATTGATGTGGGAAATACCAATATCGTCCTTGGCGTTTATCACGAACAGACTCTGCTGAAAGACTGGCGGATTCGCACCGAGCGCAACATCACGGAAGATGAGTTTCATATTCTGGCCTATAATTTATTTGAAGGAAGCCGGATAAACACCGGATCAGATTGACAGAACCATCGTTTCCTGCGTGGTTCCGCCCCTGGTCAATATCCTGGATGCATTCTGCCGGAAATACCTGCATCATTCCCCGGTATGGGTGGATCCCAAAACGTATCAGGGCATGCCGATTCTCTATACCAATCCCGGAGAAGTCGGCGCAGACCGGATCGTCAATGCCGTTGCCGCCTTTCACCGGTACCGGACCAGCCTGGTCGTCATTGATTTTGGCACGGCCACAACCTTTGATGCCATTTCCGAAACCGGCGCATATTTAGGGGGCGCCATCAGCCCCGGCATCATGATTTCCGCGGAAGCCCTGTTCAAGAATGCGTCCAAGCTGCCGCGGGTTGAGATTTTTACGCCCCCGAGACAGGTGATCGGAAAGGATACGGCAAGCAGCATTCAATCGGGCATCATCTATGGCTATGCGGGACTTGTGGATGGCATGGTCATGCGGCTGAAGGCCGAAATGGGCACAAACCCCAAAATCGTGGCAACCGGCGGGCTTTCGGTTCTGATTGCCGGCGTTTCACACACCATCGATGTGGTTGAGCCGGATTTAACCCTTGAAGGCCTGAGAATCATCAGCGAAGAATTATAGCCTTACATTTCCATTTCAGCCTCGATCTTCTGGATTTCCTTCAGAAGCCTTTCCTTCTCCTCCTCAGGCAGCTCTTCCTCATGAAGCCTGCGTCTGAAACCGAGCAGACATCATTTCCAACCGGTAATCCGAACAGGTGTATGTCATGGAATCCGCGCCTATCCCTTGCCTGTTTTTATCAGGGATTCCTTGAAAAACACTGTAAAATGCCATGATGTTCGTCAATGGCCCGCCTGAGAATCTTGGCGATTTCATCCAGATTCCGCAAATGGATCACCACATTGACGCTTTTATTAAAGGCCGCCATATTGTCCATGGTGCGAAACCGGGTTGTTATCAGCGCCACAAACATGTTCCGGCGCACAGACATCACCAGATCATTCAGGTAAGTGAGAATCGGATTGTCATCCGGAGACGGGCAGTCAAAAAGTTCATTCATGACGATCAGGTCAAAGGAATGAAACCGCATTTTTTTCAGTGCATCTGTTGCGCTTTCGGGCTCAACCGTATGGTATCCCATTTGTTTGAGCGCAAAACGCAACTTGGACAAGATTCCCGGATCGGATTCACAAATCAGGGCTGTTTTAACGCCGGGCCCCAGAAAATCAAATGGTTTTTCAGAAGCGTCATAGACGCTGGATGAAACGGTTTCAATCAGATTTTTATCAGCCGACTGGCTGGAAGCCGGCCTTGACCGGATCAGTTGATATGGGGGGTTTTTTTGTACGGGTATCCAGTGTCAGCTTTTTTTTACAGCGCGGACAGGGAATAAAAACGACCTGCTCCGCGGGTATTTTTTCATCCGATATTTTAAACTTTCCCTGACACTGATCGCAGATTACCTCCATTTTCCAGTCCCCCTATGCTGATGCCATCAAATCCGCTGTTTTTTAGCTTTTCCATACTGCTGGTCAACTTCAAGCCGCTCAATATCGGTTGTCGCCTCTCCCCTGCCGGCCTTGACGGAATCAATTCCCCGGCCGACAAGTCCTTTACGGGAAGCGTAAGCCATGGCTGTTTCTTCGGAAATCGACCCTCTTTCGTAAAGTTGAACGATGAAATCATCAAAGGTTGTCATGCCAAAGGCTTTTCCGGTCTGAATGATCTCATAAAACGTTTTGCCTTCGGATTCTCCGTGCAAAATGGTGTCCTTGACCCGCAGATTGGTTCCCATGATTTCAAATGCCGCCACCCTGCCGCCCCCGATTCTGGGAAGCAGGCGCTGGCAGACCACCCAGCGAAGGGTGTCCGCAAGCCGGATGCGGATCTGATTTTCTTCATCGGTATTGAACATTCCCAGAATTCGATTGATGGTCTGGCCGGCATCCACGGTATGGAGCGTGGTCAGCACCAGATGGCCGGTTTCCGCGGCACTCAGGCCGATTTCAACGGTTTCCCTGTCCCGCATTTCGCCAACCAGTATCACTTTGGGCGCCTGCCGGAGCGCGGCTCGAAGACCGCTGGGAAAGGTGTCGAAATCGCTTCCCATTTCCCGCTGGTTAAACGTGGATCTCTTGTGCGAATGCTGGTATTCAACCGGATCTTCAAGCGTTACGATGTGGACGGCCTGATGTTCATTGATTTCATTCAGAACAGCGGCAAGAGATGTGGATTTGCCGCTGCCCGTGGCCCCGGTTACCAGGATAATTCCGTTTTTTTCCGTTGCCATTTTAAGAAAGGATTCCGGAAGATCCAGATCCGCACAACTGGGGATACGGGTTTCCAGCCTTCGAAGCACAATCGAGAATTTGCGCTGCTGCGAAAAGATATTGACTCTGAACCTGGCCTTTCCGGGCAGTGCATAGGACAAATCGCAGGAACCTTCCCTGAGAAGGATCTTCGGTCAGGCGGCGGTCGTTATTGATCAGATTCAGGGCAAGGATTTCGGTCTGAAACGGGGTGAGTTCTTCAAACGACGGGTCAAATTCCACGGGAATCAACTGGCCGGAGCTTTCCACCTGAAAGGGCTTGCCAACCGTAATGTTCAGGTCGGAAACATTTCTGGTAAACTCCAGCATCCGGCTGAGGATATAGTCGCATTCCTGTTTTCGCATCGTATCCTCCGATAAAGACAAAAGCAGCGGCCAGAGAAATTCTGCGCACTGCCCCAGTCGCCTTTTAGGCTTCGGTAAAGTCGGTTGGGGGTGATTTTAAATATGGCCGGAATTTTCCCTTGTCATTGGCCTTGGCATAGGCGTCATCCGGATGGATCTTGCCTTTATTCAAAAGATCCATGATGGCATCATCCAGAAGCTGCATGCCGTAACGTTTGCCGGTCTGGATAGATGAGGGAATCTGAAAAGTCTTGGCTTCACGGATCAGATTTCGCACCGCAGGGGTCGCGATCATGATTTCCAGCGCGGCGCAGCGCCCTTTTTTATCCGCCCGCTTGAACAAAACCTGTGCAACGACCGCCCGCAATCCATCCGCCAGCGTGGAGCGGACCTGCTCCTGCTGATTGGCGGGAAACACCTCGATGACCCGGTCAACGGTCTTGGCGGCACTTGAGGTATGCAGGGTTCCAAATACGAGATGGCCGGTGGAAGCCGCTTCGATGGCCAGCGAAATGGTTTCCAGATCCCGCATTTCACCGACCATAATGATGTCCGGATCTTCCCGAAGCGCCCCTCTCAGGGCGGCGCTGAACGTTCGGGTGTGAAGCCCCACTTCCCGGTGATTGACGATGCAGCCCTGACTCTGATGAACAAATTCGATGGGATCTTCAACCGTAATGATATGATCCTTGCGGCTGCGGTTGGCCACATCGATGATTGCGGCAAGGGTTGTGGATTTGCCGCTTCCGGTCGGGCCCGTGACCAGAACCAGCCCTCTGGGCAGCATTGCCAGTTTGGGAATGACACCGGGAAGTCCCAGTTGTTCGGCAGTCAGAATTTTGCTGGGAATTTGGCGAAAGACAGCAGCAACGCCATATTTTTGCATGAAAAAATTGGCGCGGTATCGGGCAAGCCCTGGAATTTCATAACCGAAATCCACATCTCCGGATTCTTCAAAAACCTTGACCTTGTCTTCAGGGGCGATTTCATACAACATGCTTCTCAGCAAATCATTGTCCAGCACCTTATACTTGATGCGCTCCATTTCGCCATTGATCCGGAGCGCGGGGGGCTGACCCGATACCAGGTGAAGGTCTGATGCCCCCTGATCATGCATTAATTTAAAAAAAGCATCAATTTTGGCCATAAGTGATGTCCTCTATCCCGGCGAAACCAATTTATTGCGAAGAAGTCTCTGTGTGTTTGGCCAGTCTGGCCTTGTCATACTCCTCATCCCGCATTTTCATCTGCGCCTTTCCCATTTCAAAGAGTTTGTAGTGGGCTTCGATAATGGAACGGAGCTGGGCTTCCAGCTGAATGCGCTGGCTTTTCAGCTGAATGATATCCTCATGAAGCTGGGCAAGCCGGCTGCTGGCTTTATTCATGATCTTTCTCGGCCTTGAACCTCGGCATCGGCAATAATCATTTCCGCTGATTTTCGAGCAGCTTCATTCATCTGCTCAATGCGATTTTCAGAATCGGTAATGGTTTGTTTCAAATTGTCTTCCCGGTCGGCAAACCCGCTGCGTTCCTGTTTCAGCGCCTGATTCTCCTCATTGAGCCGCTCATTCTCATCATAAAGCGCCTCAAGCGTATGCGCGATCTGCTCCAGGAATTCATCCACCTCCTGAATGTCAAAGCCCCTGAACCGCACGCTGAACTGATGCTGCTGAATGTCCAGCGGCGTGACATCAATGTCTTCTTTCACGATTTCCCCTTACATCATCATGCTGAATGATATTCTTTTGAGCGTGTTAACCACAAACGTCTGTAAAAAAATAACCCCTAAAAACACAATAATGGGAGAAAAGTCAATCCCGCCGAAACTGGCCGGAATCCGCGAACGGATCTGAGCCAGAACGGGCTCGGTTACGGCGTGGATAAAGCGAACAATGGCATTATAGGGGTCCGGATTCACCCAGGACAGAATCGCCCTTGCCACAACCACCCACATATATAAGCTCAATGCAAGATCAAGCACCTTGGCCACAGCCATCAGAAAATAACCTATCATGTACATTCGATCATTTGCCTTTCACTGGACACGAAAATCCTTTGAATCTCCTTTTCCAGGAGAGTGTTAAATGGGAAAGAGCGACCCGTACGGAATCAACGTCTCAAGGATGAGGGAAGCCCGATTTGATCCGCAGGAAATGGCTTGCGAAGCAGATTCGTGTATACCAATCCATCCAGCCATTCAGATGGATTTTTCGCTCACCGTCTTCTGGATGGGGAATATGAAAAGGGCCTGGGAAAAAGAAACCCGTCTCTGGCATGGACATCACTAAACAACTCAGGGGAAGTTAAGTTTATGAGGCTCTTTTGGAACAGGATATCCCAAAAGACAAGACTTCATGAATCCGATCCAGAACGACGCAATCTTTCATGCAGCCTGGAAATGCATCCCGGATCTCGCATTCCCGACAAGGGCTTTTGACCAGATAACCAATTTCAAAATCGAATCGGTATTTATAATTTTTTTTAGTTGGTATATAATTCATGAATTGAGAAAATAAGGTTCACCAAGATAAATATTAACGGTAATTGTTATCATAAGATTTCATGGATAACAAGGAATATAAAATTTCTTACAGATCAGACAGAAGAGGATTTATGGATGCAGAAAAGGCGTTTTCCAGGCGTTCATTTGGCGTTATTTTACTGTTCATGGGCGTGTTGTGTTTGCTGATCATGGCTTTGGGGTATTGGGGCATCATTCATATTTCAGAGCGGCTGACGGCATTGGCATCCGCGCATCCCGATATTGCCGATTTCAAGGCGGTTGCAAACTGGGTTGCCGATGCCAGAGCAGGCTTCATCCGTTATGGAGCCCCTCTGGTTGCCGCCGGGGTTGCCTTATGGAGTTTATTGCTGTGGCTGGCGATCGCCGCAAACCGTCGATACCGCAGACGGGTTTACCCCCATCTCAGGCCTGTGAACCCGAGAACCGCCTCGACAGAGAACAGCAGGACAAGCGACTGTTTATCCATCTGCTGAGCATGTTTCAGCGCGAAGGCAGGCTTCTGGATTTTTTATCGGAAAATCTGGATGGTTATGAAGATGCCCAGATTGGCGCAGCTGTTCGCAGCATTCATGAAAACTGCAATAAAGTCACCCGCAAATACCTGTCGCTGCAACCGGTTCTGGATCAGGAAGAAGGCCAGACGCTTACCCTTCAAAAAGGCTTTGACACCGCCGCCGTCAAGCTGGTGGGAAATGTCGCCGGAGAGCCGCCGTTTACCGGTATCATCCGCCATAAAGGCTGGAAAACGGCAAAACTGGAACTGCCCGTCCTGTCCGCAAGTCAGGATGCATCCCTGATTGCTCCGGCGGAAGTTGAAATTTCATAGTGCGTTGAAAGGAAACCATATTGTCTTTCCCGGAATTTATCATTGGAATTGATCTTGGCACCACCAACAGCGTGGTGTCTTATGCCAGAGAAGGGGGCCCCATACAGGTTTTCGCCATTCCCCAGCTTACCGGTCCCGGAACAATTGAAAAACAGGATATCCTTCCCAGCGCCGTGCTGATTCCCGGAGAAAACGACACGCCTTTTCAGGCGCTTGTCCTGCCGTGGGACCCGCATGCCACCCAGGCCATCGGCGAGTTTGCACGAAACAGGGGGGCTGAAATCCCCCACCGCCTGATTGCCTCGGCCAAATCCTGGCTTTGTCATGCGCTGGTGGACCGGAACAAACCCATTCTGCCGTGGGAAGGACCTGACAGCCACCTCAAGCTGTCGCCGGTTGCCGCATCCGCAGCCATTTTACGCCATATCCGGGATGCCTGGGATTATGAAATGGCCAGAACGCCATCCGGAATTGACGATCATCTTCGCATGGAAAACCAGGAAATCCTGCTGACGGTTCCGGCATCGTTTGATGCAATCGCCAGGGAGCTGACGGTAAAAGCCGCGCAGATGGCCGGACTGAACCATGTCACCCTTCTGGAAGAGCCCCAGGCTGCCTGCTATGCCTGGATTGAAGCTTCCGGGGACAACTGGCGCAGAAAGGTTGAAAAAGGCGATTTGATCCTCGTTTGCGATATCGGCGGCGGCACAACCGATTTCAGCCTGATTTCCGTGTCTGAACAAAATGGCGAACTGGCCCTGGAACGGATTGCCGTCGGCAATCATCTGCTGGTGGGCGGCGACAATATGGATCTGTCGCTGGCCTATACCGTATCGCAGAAAATGGCTGAAAAAGGGACCCGCCTGGATACCTGGCAGATGCGCGGGCTGTGCCATACCTGCCGAAAAGGCAAAGAAACGATATTATCCGGAAGCGTGTCCGAAGACTACCCCATCACCTTGCTGGGAAGGGGCAGCAGCCTGATTGGCGGAACGCTGAAAACCCAACTTTCGGCAGAGGATGTTTACCGGGTTCTGCTGGAGGGATTTCTGCCGAACTGCGCGCTGTCCGAAGCGCCTGTTAAGCAGCGGGCCATGGGAATTCGGGAAATCGGCCTTTCCTATGAATCCGATCCCGCCATCACCCGCCACCTGGCTGGTTTTCTCAGCAGCCAGCTCGATGAATCCGGAAAGCAACAGCTTCCTACTGCCGTTTTGTTTAATGGCGGCGTGATGAAGGCGCCCTTGCTGCGAAACCGGGTCATCGAAGTATTGACGGCATGGGCCGGATACGGCATCCGGGCCTTCCTTGCGGGAGTTGCCGTCACTGGATTTCGACCGATCCGTTGCACGGGGCGCCGTCTATTATGGCCTTGCCCGTCGCGGCGGCGGCATCCGGATTCGGGGCGGCCTGAACAAATCCTACTACATCGGCGTTGCCGCTTCCATGCCGGCTGTCCCCGGAATGCCCGCACCGGTAAAAGCGCTCTGCGTGGCGCCTTTCGGCATGGAGGAAGGCACATCGCAGGCCATTGAAAACCGTGAATTCGTTCTGGTGGTCGGAGAGCCGGCCCAGTTTGACTTTCTGGGATCTACGCTGCGCCATGAAGACCGGCCCGGGGAAGTGGTTGAAGCCTGGGAAGGCGAAATCGAGCTGGCGTCAACCCTGGAAACGGAGCTCAGCGGAGACTCCGGCACCCTGATTCCCGTAACCCTGGAATCCCGCGCCACTGAGATCGGAACCCTTGAAATCTGGTGCATTTCCGCCGTCAGACGGACGCCAATGGCGCCTGGAATTTAATGTCCGGGAGCAGCCGGGTTGAGATGACGCATTTTTTGCCTTCATAAGAGACTTGGCATAAGCCTCTTTCCCGTCCGGGAATAATTTCGCCTTACGGACCGGTCGGGCAACCCCGAATGATTAAAAATGCGCGAGCACGGTTCTCAGGTGATCCAGCCACACCTCCACGATCCCCGGATAATCGGCCGTTCCCTTTAAAATGATTTCGCATGGGTAACCGTTTCGGGTCAGGATGGATTTCCAGCTGTCCGGTTCATCGCCGGCCATATCGTTTCTGGCGTGATCGCCGGCAACGGACATCAGCGGTACCAGATAGATTTTTTTGATGTCAAGCTGTTTCAGTTTGGGCAGCAGGGTTTCAATGGTTAAACTGCCTTCCACCGTTCTTACAAACGCCAGAGGATCAATTTCCTGAAATACCTGATTCATGGCCAGATATATGGCATCGGCTGGGTGGTGTCCGGTGCCGTGCCCCATAAAAACGACGGCATCCCCAGGCTTTCGATCCGGAATGTTTTTCATCAGGATCCCGGCCACGGTCTCCATGTCTTGGGCCGATGACAGCAGAGGCCTGGCCACTTCAATCTTCTTAAACCCGCCTGCCATTTGTCCGAAGAGCATCGCGTTCTGGTAAAGCTCGTGGAATTCCTCACCCGGAATCGTTTGCAGGGAAAGCACCGCCACATGGGTGTAACCGTCGCTCATGAGCCTGGCCAACGCCGTTTCCGGGGACTCCAGCGACTTGCCTTCCTTGGCAAGTTTGGCACGAATTATTCTTGAGGTGAACGCCCAGCGGATTTCCACACCGGGAAATGCTTTCCGGGTTTGTTCGTCGATCCGGTCAAACACCAGTTGGGCTTCCGGAACGCTTGTGCCAAAGGCAACGAGCAGAATCGCCGTTTTCTCCGGCTTCTTGTCTCCGTGCGCTGCAAACCCGTTCAAAGAACAGCAGAGCAGCGCGATCACAACCACTACTGACAGCAGATGTCTGGCAACTTTCATTTCACTTCCTCCATGTTTTGTCAAAAAAAATCCCGGATCGATTCAAGATCGATCCGGGATGCCCTGTTTATCGCACGGAATCTAAAAAGCCTTTCCCTGTCCACGGGAAACAGACTGATGACTGTATAGGCAGGTCTTCTGACTTCCGGATCACCCTACTGGCAGCGCCTTCCCGATCCATGGAAGCAATCAGTGGCTTAAATGCTGTGGTCGTCCCCGGTTACAGCGGCGGGCCCGTCCCCGATTCTAACGGGGTTCCCTCTGAGGCTCTATTTCTGAGCGCCTTTACGGAGACTAAAAAAACACAGGCACCGGACAATGTCAAGATCAAAATCCGCTCCCGCCATTCAATTACAGGTTTCTTGGCGAGCAACCCATCGGCGCAGTTTTGCAACGGTGAACGATATGCCGACCCCGAAGTAAAAACAAGCGGCAATCTTGTTACCAATTGAATTTTGAGTTATACAAATAGGAAGCAGTCCAATACGGATGCCCTTAACTTTCTCTCTATTTCTATAAATTTTTAAACAGGGAATGCGGTATTTCATTGAAATGACGACAGCCGGCAAACGCAAGCTATTTCAAGGAGGTTAAATATGACGGCACAGGAAATATTAAACAGCGCGGATTTCAAACAGTGCGAGGCATTTCACGGCCATGTCTGTCCCGGTCTTTCCATCGGCTACCGGGCAGCCAAGGCCGCCATGACCTGGCTTGCCGAAAAACGCTCCGAAGACGAAGAAGTCGTGGCAATTGTCGAGACGGATGCCTGCTCGGCCGATGCCGTTCAGGTTTTGACCGGATGCACGTTCGGAAAAGGCAATTTCATTTTCAGGGATTACGGGAAAATGGCGCTCACGCTCCTCAGTCGGAAGACCGGCCAGGGAGTTCGCGTATGCCTGAAGCCCGGCGCGTTCAAGCCCAATGAGGAGCATTCGGCGCTGATTCAGAAAATCATGCAGGGCAAGGCCACCGAAGCTGAAAGCGAGCGGTTTCAGGCGCTGCATTTGCAGAAGACCTGCGAGGTCCTGGAAGCTCCGATCGACCAGCTATTTGTTATCAGCGAAACAGCCGCCGAGATTCCTCCCCGCGCACGCATGGAACCGTCTGCGATCTGCGCCAAGTGCAAAGAGCCGACCATGCCCGCCAAGATGGTAGCTATCGGGACGGGTTCGATCTGCCGGGAATGCGCGGCATCGGTTCACGCCTGATAAAAAACGGAACCTTGATCGATCATACCCACGCTTTCGCCGGTCCCAGGCTCCACCCCGGGATCCGGCGAAACGCTTCTGTATGACTGCTCCCGATCAATCCAGTCCTTTGATTACATCAGGGGTAACCGCATCAAAACCAACCAGATTTTTTCCGGCATGATCCGCCAGAAACTCCTTTGCTTCCGGCGCTTTTTCAAACGGAATGAGTTCTTTACCCATGGGTCCGAAAACGTTGCTTTCAACGACATAAAAGGCTTTCCTGCCGTCGATCGGAGTCATGCTGTAGTAATCCGTGACATAGATAACGGCAATATCGGACAGTTCCTTTGATGGATTGTATTTTTTGAGATTGAAATAATACTTGAACATGTCCTTTGCACCGTCAAAGAGCGCATAGGAGCCATCTTTGAAAATGACCTGGGCCAGAAAATCTGGATATTTTGCGACAAACATGCCGCAGACCGGACATTTATCCGTTTTTGCCGCCTTGAGGGGCTTTGGTTCCTCAGCCAACGCCAGCGAGCATGTCAGAAGAACAGCAATAACGGTTATTCGAAAAACGTTCATTCTACCTCCGCAGCTTGTGTGAATCCGGCTGGTATTCCGGCCGTTAACGGCAATCTTTACTTCTTCATCTTTTTTCTGTTTTCCCGGATCATTTTGGTATCCGCGTACATGTCTTCATAAGTCGCCTTCATGACTTCATCAAAGGTTGACAAGGTTCCGCCGTTTTCCGCGATAAACTTTTCTGCATCCGCTTTATTCTCAAAAGCCCATTTGGCCCGTTTCGTCATGACCCCGGGCCGCTTTCCACCCATTACCCAGAACGCTTTCTCCGCATCGATGAGCTTTTTGCTGTCGAAGTCTCCCACAAGCAGGGCTCGGGGGGTTTTATCGATATTAAGGGCCAGTTCAATCGCCATACAATGAATGCTGCAGGTTCCCAGAGATGTTCCGTCATCGTATTCCACCACCATTCGGCTGTGTGCAAACATGGCCCGGTTCATACCGCAGAATTTGCAGGAAGGGTCTTTTTGAATGTCCTCGTCACCGAAGGCGACGCCGCCGATTGACAGAACGCATGCAACAAACAGAACAGACAGGATTCCTCTTTTCATGTGAACTCTCCTTTAAAATTAAATTGTTGAAACCAATCATCAGCATCAGGCAGGGATATCAGTCCTGACCGAAACGGGTGTTGAAATTGATCACGAGATTGGCAAAAAAACCTCCCCCGATCTGCGCCTGAGTGAATGTCTGACCTGCGGCATTCACAAAGTCCTGGGAATTGAGATCTTCGTAAACCGGCAGACCGACAGACCCTCTCAGATTAAAATTGCCGCCGAGCGCATTGAGAAAACGCCAGTCGAATACAAACGCCAGATTGGAACGGGTCCCGCCCGTATTGCCGATCTCGATGCCATTGTCCTTATTTTTAAGGGTATTGGACACATCCATTTCAATGCCGAGCATCAAATCGTAGTGAGGGGTGTAATGGACCGCCAGTCCCCCCTGAATTTCATCGCCATAATTATAATCATCGTTGTTGGTGGGTAAAATCCGATAAAGCGCCTGGGCGTGAAACCAGAAAGATTCCCATTTCTGGGAATACAGCAGTCCGCCAAGGTAGGTGGGCGTGCCGGCTCCCAGCTGCATCCCCGGCGGCGTTGAAATCAGATTCGTCTTGAGAGCGGCATTGAATGCGCGTGTGGCGTCAAAATCCCCGGTGGGAAGCGTTCCCCCGACAAGCAGCGTAAAAAACTTGTCATAATAAACGCTGCGCCACAGGTTGTACCGCACTTCACCGGCAAGGTCCCCGATGCCGTCATTGTTCGTATTTACGGTGTTTACCTGTTTGCCCTGCCGAACCAGGGTTTCCATGCTTTTCTCAAAATAGGGCAGATTCATATTCATCGCCAGCCGGTCGGTAATTCCGTAATTCATGACCAGGGTCTGGGTTTGAACCTCCATTTGTTTGGGCGCGCGGGGCTGGGCCGGGTTGGTGTTGATAAACGACTCCGGATCCTGACTGTCGGTACCGGTCACCACTCTGTCCTTCAGCATATAGGCATACACGATTCCCAAACCAAAAGACCCCTGACCGGGCGTCACCGCCTGACGGATACGGAAAGGCTGGGTCATTCCTCTGGGGGAGATTGTCTCCATGGCGCTGACAAAACTGAGCACCGCCCCCCCTTTCTCGGCTGCAAACGACTCGGCCTCGTTCCGGTCGGCAAATGCAATGTAGTTTGGAATCATATCGGGAATCAACCGGCTGCCGATAGAGTACCACGCATTCCTGGGCATCCACTTCCGTGCCGTTATTCCAGTCCTTGACCCGGATAGACCGGAAGGAACTGACCCCGTTTTCCTGGACGATGCGCATCATGCAGGCTACGCCGCAGGTATGCTCCGTTTTACCGTCAGTGTACACCAGTTCGCAGGCAGTGCGCTGATACTGATCGATCCACATCCCGCATAAATGACAGCTTTCCCGTTCCTCTCCGGCCAGAGCCAATGCGGGAAACAGCAATAACAGGCAAACACCCATAACGCAGAACTTCCTGATAAAAACCATTGGTTTCTCCTAATATCTAAACAGCGGATGGCGCCGCAACCATTCAAGAATAGCCGAATCCACATAGATCTTGAACAGATGTAACACCGGCAAGTTGCCATCCCATTGTTATTTTAACAAGTTCATAAAGATCAGTTACAATTTTATAAAACAGATTCCGTACCGTTTTTTCAATCACATCGGACAGGAGGATACCGGATCACAAATCAGTAATTATCAAACCCTATCGATTTTTCAGGAAAATGATTTTTTCCCGGCCAAAAACCGTTACGATAACGAACTGATCCTGAATTTTTGAAACGGTTCCTTTTCTCATTGGCATGTTGCAGACACATCGGCCATCGGGGTTCCGGGATATGGAATTGCAGCACATCATGGGGCAGCCGCAGACATATACGGTTTCCCCTATCTGGAATTGCTCAAAAGCAGCCGGCAGTTTTTCGTCTTGTCCGGAAAAGTTGCACCCGATAAGAAGCATTGCAGCCATGATGGCAATCATATGCTTTATCAGTAAGTTGCCGGATGGCAGCTTCGACACAATTATCCGGAACCGCTTTGGCCTGGTTGATGGGTCCAAAAATATCAGCAATTTCAAATAACTAACCCTGATAGCGTGGTGATGCGGTGATCTGCGGGGATGTTACATGAGGCGGCGCACGCGCTTTTAATGGGATTGGAAATCCGGTGGAATATGCAAAAACTTTCTCGAATAAAGTGAGGGGGGATGTATCCTGGGATCGATCTAAATCGGTGGCAGCGCTGGCCGGAAGAACCCATAAAGTGATTTGCGGGGTGGCATGCGTATGAATCGGACAGGTCTGAGCATAACATTCGCAGAAGGAATGGAAACTTCCGGTATAGATGAAGAGGATGAGAAATCCCGTCAATATGAAGCTGATTGTTCTACGGATTATCAACTTAAACAATATCCTGCTCCATAACACACTGGAAGCGTGCTTACATTGAAAGGGCTTAAGGGCGCCCCGATTTAATAACGATGCGTTTTACGTACCATAGCCTCTTTCGAATCGTCAATGAAATTTATTAAAGGGGAATATCGGGGAAAAGTCGTTGCGCTGGATTGAATTGGAGCAATGCTCGAAACACACCCATCAACGTGCTGACAACCGTGTATCAAACTGGCAGCGCTGTCGATTTGACATTGGAATTTTGAATTTGTTTCGGATTTCGATATTCGAATTTATCCCCACCAATCTTTCACTTAAGGCAGGCCATCAATCCCAGAGTCAGAAAATACCGATGGAACCGGTCGTCGCCGGTCAGCTCGGGATGAAACGACGTCGCTAAAAGATTGCGCTGGCGGGCCGCAACGATACGGCCGTCCGGAAGCCGGGCCAGCACCTCTACATCCGCGCCCACGCTTTCGATGAGCGGTGCGCGGATAAAGACCGCATGAACCCTTCGATTGTCTTCCGCCGTGACGATCTCCGGAACTTCAAGATCGGTCTCGAAACTCTCCGCCTGACGGCCAAAGGCGTTTCGTCTGACGGAAATATCCATCAACCCCAGCATGGGTTGTGAATGTCGGAAATCTTTGGCAAGGAAAATAGCACCTGCACAGGTTCCCCATACAGGCTTGGTTGAAGCCAGTTGGCGAATCGGCTCCATCAGGCCGAAGCGAACGGATAGCTTGCCGATGGTCGTTGACTCGCCGCCGGGAATAATGAGGCCGTCAATATCCACCAGATCATGCGGCAGGCGGACTTCAACGGCTGTTACGCCGATCTGCTCAAGAATGTGGACATGCTCGGCAAAATCGCCCTGCAATGCAAGAACACCAATTTTCATAATAACCATTCATGAATGAACCCGGCATTCACTCCCAAACATAAATCATCCCTTTTGGAACAGGGGAGACTCTATTTTTCACGATACAGCCAAACTGTTTGATATCACCTTACCATCCGCGCACGGCCAGAAGCTCATTTTCCGGCATGGAGCTGACGGAGCGGCCGACCATGGGTTCACCGAGATTGCGGCTGACTTCAGCAACAATCTTCGGATCGCGGAAATGGGTTGTGGCCTCGACAATGGCCTTGGCACGGCGTTCAGGATTTCCGGATTTGAAGATGCCGGAGCCGACAAAGACGCCATCCACACCCAGCTGCATCATGAGCGCCGCATCCGCGGGCGTGGCGATGCCGCCTGCCGCAAAATTGACGACCGGTAAATGCCCCAGTTCCTTCGTCTCTTTGAGCAATTCATACGGCGCCCCGATTTCCTTGGCAAAGGACATGAGTTCCTCGCTTCCCATGGCAATGAGGCGCCGGATTTCACCGAACAGGGTGCGCGCATGGAACACGGCTTCCACAACATCGCCGGTGCCCGCCTCACCTTTGGTTCGGATCATGGCTGCGCCCTCTCCGATGCGCCGCAGCGCTTCGCCGAGATTGCGGCAACCGCAGACAAAGGGGATTTTGAAGGCATGTTTTTCAACATGGTGGTGCTGGTCCGCGGGCGTCAGGACTTCGGACTCGTCGATATAATCCACCCCGATGGCCTCCAGTATCTGGGCCTCGACAAAATGCCCGATGCGGCATTTGGCCATCACGGGAATGGTCACCGCCTCCATGATTTTGTAGATGATATCCGGGTCACTCATGCGCGCCACGCCGCCGTGCACGCGAATATCTGCGGGAACCCGCTCCAGGGCCATTACGGCGCACGCCCCGGCCTGTTCAGCGATTTTGGCCTGATCGGCTGTAACCACATCCATAATCACGCCGCCCTTCAACATCTGCGCCAGACCCCGTTTTAAACCCATAGTGCCGACAGTTTGATCCATAACGCCTCCTTACTACTTTCAAATAAAAGTGTTCAAATATCGTTACAGGCTATCCCCGGCCAAGGCCGTTTGCCCGCCGGGCGCGCCCCGATATTCACAATGGTGATTTTCTGTCATGAAGATTTATTTCTTTAATGCGTGGCTGCCCAGCCGGACAAGCATGATCGCGGCAACCACAGCCAGAGAGATTCCAATGACCTGAGAGACTGAAAAAATATTAAAATAAGTCTGTCCCCGGAAATCACCCCGGAAAATTTCGATAATGGGCCGGGTGATGCCGTAAAGCAGGACATATAACCAGAAGAGTTGGCCATGAAACCGGATTTTTTTTCGAAACAGCCAGAGTATGACAAATATCGAAAAATCGCTGAACACCGAATAGAGTTGGGTGGGATGCAGGGGAAGCCCCTGAGGCGCCAGGCTCTCGGGATGATTAAACGTGATGGCCCAGGGCAAATCACAGACCTTGCCGTAGCAGCACCCGGCAAAAAAACACCCGATCCGTCCGATGGCCTGTCCGGCAGCCAACCCCGGAGACATGATGTCCGTGGTCTGCCAGAACGGCATCGCCGTTTTCTTCATATAAATCATGGCCACGATCACGGCCATGATAAATCCCCCGTAAAAGACCAGGCCCCCGTTCCAGATGCGGAAAATCTCGACTGGATCGGAAAGAAATGTCCTCGGGTCCGTGAACACATAAAAGAGTCGTGCGCCGATAATCGCGGCAATCAGAATATAAAAAGACAGGTCCATGATTTTCTCGGAATCCTGCCCGACCCTGTCCGCTTCTTTTCGGGCAAGGGTGATTCCGGTAATAAACGCCAAGGCCATCATCAGGCCGTAGGTATATATGGCAAAGTTTCCAAACTTGACAAGTATCGGATGCATACGCTCCATCATTCCGGCAGGTTATTAAAAAGGAGGTGAGCCACCAGAATCGCCATTCCAACGGAAATAGCACTGTCAGCCACATTAAACGCCGGCCAGTGGTAACCGCCCGCATAAAAATCCAGAAAGTCCACCACTTCCCCGAATCGATACCGGTCGATCATATTGCCGATGGCGCCGCCGAAAATCATCAGCAGGGCCGTGGACAGCCATGAATAGGCAGCCGGGGTTCTAAGATAAAAGAAAAGAATGACAACGGCCGCCAGGGTGGACATCGCCAGAAACAGAAAGCTTCTGACCTCCGGCCCCTGGCTGGCCATAAACCCGAAGGCGCCGCCGGGATTGTGAATGTGGGTGATATTGAAAAAGCCGGGTATGACCGGAATTGTTTCATACAGCGGCATCGTTCGCAAAATGGCCATCTTGCTGAGCTGATCCAGCACAATCAGGGTTCCGGACACCATCAGCAGTTTTACCACCTTGCCAATGGCCATGGAACGGGAATAACCCGGCAGAATATTCAGGTTCATGCGGGACCCGCAGCATCGATTGCAGCCAGACACCGGGGGCACAGGGTCGCATGTTCGGAGTGGGATCCAACACCGGTATCATAGACCCAGCAACGCTCGCATTTTGCCCCTTCCGCCGGTGACACCTGAATGCTGAGACCGGCTATCTCCTGGCTGACATAGGCCGGAGAAAGGGTCTGGGAGGCCAACAGGGCAACTTGGGAAACGATAAACAACGGTCGCAGGTCTTCCTGATAGGAAAGAAGCAGGCGGTACAACGCATCTTCGGCTGAAATCACGACCCGCGCATCCAGGGGATGGCCGATCTGTTTTTGCGCCCTGGCTTCCTCAAGCGCCCGGGTGACTTCACTGCGGACCGCCAGAAGGCTCTGCCATTCCGCTGCAAGGCCAGGGTCAATCCACTCATGCTTGATGGCTGGATAGAGGGCAAGATGGATGCTGGCTTCTTTTTCGTGAACCGCCGGCATATGTCGCCAGATTTCTTCTGCGGTAAACGGCAGAATGGGGGCCATGAGACGGACCAGCGCATCCAGCACCGCGTACATCACGGTCTGGGCGCTTCTTCGCTCCGGTGATGCGGCTGGCGACGTGTAGAGCCGGTCTTTCAGGACATCCAGATAAAAGGCGGAAAGATCCACGGTACAGAAATTATACAGGGCATGGTGGACGATATGAAAATCATAGGTCGCATAGGCCTTCTGGGTCTTGTCCACCAGCTTTTGAAGGCGGTGCAGGACGTAGCGGTCCATGCGCGTCATGGCCTCAAAAGGTGCCGCATTGCTCTCCGGATCAAAGTCATGAAGGTTCCCCAGCATGAACCGGCAGGTGTTTCGGATCCTGCGGTAGGCATCGCTGAGCTGATTCAGGATATTATCTGAAATCCGGATATCGTCCCGGTAATCGGAAGCCGATACCCAGAGCCGGAGAATCTCTGCGCCATATTTATCCACGACTTTTTTGGGGGCAATGACATTGCCGATGGATTTGGACATTTTTTTACCGCTGGCATCCACAACAAATCCGTGGGTCAGCACCGCCTGATACGGCGCCCGCCCCCGGGTCCCGACTGCGGTCAGCAGGGCGCTGTGGAACCAGCCGCGATGCTGGTCGCTGCCTTCCAGATACAAATCCGCCGGCCATCTCAGATACGGTCGATGTTCCAGAACCGCCGCATGGCTGACTCCGGAATCAAACCAGACATCCAGAATATCGGTTTCCTTGGTGAATGTGGCATTTCCGCAGGCCTTGCAAACCGAACCTTCGGGAAGCAGCTCTGCAACGGTTTTCTCAAACCAGACATCAGCGCCATGTGCCTGGAACAGATTGAAAATATGCGCCATGATTTCCGGGCTGATCAGAATCTGATCGCAGCTCTCACAGCAGAACACGGCAATGGGAACGCCCCACGCCCGCTGACGGGAGACGCACCAGTCCGGACGGTTTTCAATCATGCCGTAAATGCGGTCCCGGCCCCAGCCGGGGATCCATTTCACCCGGTCGATTTCTTCCAGGGCCTGTTTTCTGAGCCCGGTTTTGTCCATGGAAATAAACCACTGGGGCGTTGCACGGAAAATGACGGGTTTCTTACATCGCCAGCAGTGCGGATAAGAATGCTGCAGCGTTTCCTGCGCCACCAGACTGTCTGTTTCCCGCAGTTTTTCAATAATCGGGGTATTGGCTTTGAACACGAACTGGCCGGAAAAAAAGTCCACTTCCGGGGTAAAACACCCGTGGTCATTGACAGGGGAATAAGTCTCCAGCCCATACTGCATGCCGACCTCATAGTCCTCGCGACCATGACCTGGCGCCGTATGCACACACCCGGTACCGGCTTCAAGGGTCACATGATTGCCCAGAATCACCAGCGATTCCCGCTCATAAAACGGGTGACGGCATTTCAGGTTTTCCAGTTTGCTGGAAGCAATTTCAGCAAGGATCGTATAATTTGAAATGCCGAAGGTTTTCATGCAGGATTCAACCATGTCCCGGGCCAGTATGAACACTTTTTTGTCCGAAACCTTGACAGCAGCGTAAACAAAATCCGGATGCAGGGCAATGGCCAGGTTCGCGGGAAGGGTCCAGGGGGTTGTGGTCCAGATGACAATATAGCAGGTGTCACCGGAAAGACCCGGCACGTCACGGCTCAACTCCCCCAGAAGCTCAAATTTTACATAGACGGATGGCGAAGATTCATCGTGATATTCAATTTCAGCCTCTGCCAGGGCTGTCTGGCACTGGCAGCACCAGTGAATGGGCTTTTTGCTGCGGATGAGGTTGTCGGCCAGTGCGAATTTCAGGCATTCGGTGGCAATGATCGCCTCGTAGGTATAGTTCATGGTCAGATAGGGATCATCCCATTCACCCATGACACCCAGGCGTTTGAATTCTTCCCGTTGAATATCAATGAATTTTTCGGCATACACCCGGCACTGCCGGCGGATATCGGCCTGGGACATGTCTTTTTTCCTGTCTCCAAGCTCCTTGTCCACATTGTGCTCTATGGGAAGACCGTGGCAGTCCCAACCCGGAACATAGGCCGCATCGAAGCCCGCCATCTGGCGGGATCTGACGACGATATCCTTCAGGATTTTATTCAGCGCAGTACCGATATGAATATGGCCGTTGGCATACGGCGGTCCGTCGTGAAGAATAAACGGCTCCCGGCCCTTGGATGCCTTGCGGATCGTTTCATAGAGGCGGGCCTCGTCCCATTGTTTGATCTGCTCGGGCTCGCGTTGGGCCAGGCTGGCTTTCATCGGAAAGTCGGTTGCCGGCAGATTCAGGGTTTTTTTGTAATCCATTCAGTCCTCCAACGTCAGATAATTGATATTTAACTCAAAAATTTTAGTCGCAAAACCGTGTTGTGTCAAGGAAATACATGCCGGTTGTTCGCATTCGATGAGCGGCGATCTGCTATTGTTTCACAAGGCGTCCCAGCCTTATTATTTTGACAACAGGCTCCATGAAATGATAAGATTTAATATTTTATATCATCTTGGCATTTTGTAACCATTTGTTTTTTTTTGCCCTCTTACCCATCTTGCGTGGAGAACATCACACATGGATACCAATACCCTGGAGCCTCTGGGAAACGACCCGCACAGCCTGAGGGACGCCTTGCTCAGACATCTGAAATATTCCCTGGGTAAGGAATTTCGCAGCAAAACCACCCGCGACATCTATCTTGCCCTGACCCTGTCCCTGCGAGACCGGCTGCTGGAAAAGCTTCTGGAAACCGAGGCCCGGTTTCAGGCGGCGGATGCCAAGCGGCTGTATTATTTATCCATGGAATTTCTGATCGGCAGGTCTCTGGGAAGCAATTTAACCAATCTGGACCTATTCGAAGCCTGCCGCACGGCATTGACGGATCTGGGCGTTGACCTGGAAGAGGTCCGGGAACAGGAAACCGATGCGGCGCTCGGAAACGGCGGCCTGGGACGATTGGCGGCCTGCTTTCTGGATTCTCTGGCAACCTTGGATTATCCGGGGTTTGGTTACGGCATTCATTATGAATACGGGTTGTTCCGGCAGGAAATCAACAACGGATACCAGAAGGAAAAGCCCGATCACTGGCTTACCAAGGCCGGGCCTTTTCAAATCGAGCGGGAAGAGGAGTCCTGCATTATTCCGATTTATGGCCACATCGAGCATGTCCTGGATTTAAACGGAAATTACAACCCCATGTGGATGGACTGGCGGGTGATTATCGGTGTTCCGCACGACATTCCGATTGTGGGTTTCGGCGCAAAGACTGTCAACTATTTAAGGCTGTATGCCGCAACGCCCTCTTCTGATTTCGATATTCAGATTTTCAACGCCGGCGACTATTTCAGGGCCGTTGAACAGAAAATCAAATCCGAAACCGTCTCCAAAATTCTTTATCCCAGCGACACGTTTGATACGGGAAAAGAGCTGCGGCTGGTGCAGGAGTATTTTCTGGTCGCCTGCTCGCTTCGGGACATTATCCGCAGATACCTCAACACCCATCAGGGGTTCGACGATTTTCCGGATAAAGTCAATATTCAGATGAACGATACCCATCCTGCGCTTGCGGTTGCCGAACTCATGCGGATTCTTGTAGACGAACATTCTCTTGAATGGCAGACTGCCTGGCGCATCACCCAGAAAACCCTGGCCTATACCAATCACACCCTGCTGTCCGAAGCCCTTGAAAAATGGCCTGTCGGACTTCTGGAACACGTTCTGCCCAGGCATCTTCAGATCATTTACGAAATCAACCACCGGTTTCTGGACGAAATCGCCGCACTGTGGCCCGAAGATACGGACCGGCTGCGCCGCATGTCCCTGATTGAAGAAGGCGCGGAAAAACAGGTGCGCATGGCGCATCTGGCCATTGTCGGATCGCATTCCGTCAACGGCGTGTCCGCCCTGCATACCGAGCTGATCAAAACATCCCTGGTTCCGGATTTTTTTGCCAGATGGCCGGAGCGGTTCAACAACAAAACCAACGGCATTACCCAGCGCAGGTGGCTTCTGAAAGCCAATCCGCTTCTGGCCGATTTGTTAAGCCAGACAGTCGGCAGCGAATGGGTCACGAATTTATCCCACCTGAAGCGCCTGGAGCCCTTTGCGGATGACCCGGCGTTTCAGGACCGGTTTCGAAAAATCAAACTGGCCAACAAGAAGCACCTGGCAAAAATCATTTATCAGACCACGCGCGTGAAAATCAATCCCGATTCCCGGTTCGATATTCACGCCAAAAGAATTCACGAATATAAGCGCCAGCTTCTGAATGTCATGCACATCATGCATGAATACTTTTGCATTGTCGAAGACGGCATTGAGCCGGCCGTGCCAAAGACCTATATTTTCGCGGGAAAGGCGGCTCCCGGTTACTGGGCCGCCAAACAGATCATCAAGCTGATCCATAATGTCGGGAACGTCATCCATAAGGACCGGCGGGTCAAGGACAGACTGAAGGTGGTCTTTATTCCGGACTACCGGGTATCACTTGCCGAAAAAATCATTCCCGCGGCGGAAGTGAGCGAGCAGATTTCCACTGCCGGCACGGAAGCCTCGGGCACGGGCAACATGAAGTTCGCGTTGAACGGCGCACTCACCATCGGAACCCTGGACGGGGCCAATGTGGAAATGCTGGAAGAAGTGGGAGAAGACAATATCTATATTTTCGGACTTAAAACCGGCGAGGTTCAGGAAATGAAGCAAACCGGCACCTACCGTCCCCTGAATTTTTATCACGAACAGGACAGCATTCGCCGGGTGATGGACGCTTTCTGGGATAACCGGTTCTGTCCGCAGGAACCCGGACTTTTCCGCTGGCTTTACCACCATATCCTTGAAAAAGGAGATCCTTACTTTCATCTGGCGGATTTTCTGTCCTATTCCCGGATTCACGAAACCGCTGATGCGGATTATTTGCAGATTCCGGTATGGAACCGGAAAGCCATTCTCAATGTCGCCCGCATGGGAAAATTTTCCAGCGACCGGACCATCTCCGAATACGCCCGGCAGATATGGGATTTGGCGCCGGTACATTAACAGACAACGCTATCAGTTCTGGAGGAATATATGCAGTTCGAAGCCGAAAAAATCGACGGCATTCTGATGTTGACACCTTGTGATACGATTATTGACGCATCCTCGGCAGCCGATTTCAAGGGCCAGCTCGTCACGTGGATACAGGAAGGCAATCCCCGCATTCTGCTGGATTTATCCAACATCGAGTTTATAGACAGCAGCGGACTGGGGGCCATCATCTCCCTGTTAAAGCTGCTGGCTGGAAAAGGAGACATCAGCCTGTGCGGCATTCGCGATCAGGTGATGTCTCTGTTCAAGCTTACCCGAATGGACCGGATATTCCGGATTTATCCGTCTGCTGCCGAGGCGCTGGATGGCATGAGGTCGGCTGCTCCCGAGTCCTGACCATTTATCTGTGAACTGTCTGAAAGGATGATTGCTGTTATGGAATTTGAACCGGTTATCGGGCTTGAAGTGCATGCCCAGCTGAAAACCAGATCTAAAATCTTCTGCGGATGTTCAACCGAATTCGGCGCGGAACCCAATACACACGTCTGCCCGGTCTGCCTGGGAATGCCCGGCGTATTGCCCGTATTAAACAGGAAGGTGGTTGAATTCGCACTTCGAATGGCCATTGCAACGCACTGCCGGATTTCGCCGGAAAGCCGTTTCGCCCGAAAAAACTATTTTTATCCGGATCTTCCCAAAGGGTATCAGATTTCCCAGTACGAACTGCCGATCGCACTCGGCGGGTATATTGATATTGAAATGAGTGAACACAACAAGCGCGTCGGCATCACCCGGATACATATGGAAGAAGACGCGGGAAAACTCCTGCATGACCCGGATCAATCCTTCAGCCGGGTGGATTTGAACCGCACCGGCGTTCCGTTGATTGAAATCGTCAGTGAACCCGATATGCGGTCTCCGGAAGAAGCCGGGGCCTATCTGCGCAAGCTGCGATCCATTCTTCGCTATCTGGATATCTGTGACGGCAACATGGAGGAAGGCAGCTTTCGCTGCGACGCCAATGTTTCGATCCGGCCTGCTGGAACAGAACCGTTTGGTACGCGCACCGAGCTGAAAAACCTCAATTCCTTCAAGCATGTGGAAAAAGCCATTGCTTATGAAATCAACCGGCAGAAAGATGTTATACTGGACGGGGGGCAGATATTCCAGGAAACCCTTCTCTGGAATCCGGACATGGGCCGGACAACGTCCATGCGCAGCAAGGAAGAGGCCCACGACTACCGCTATTTTCCCGATCCCGACCTCTTGCCGCTGACGGTTGACGACATCTGGATTCAGCAGATCACACAGAGTCTGCCGGAGCTTCCGGATGCCAAACGCGATCGGTTCTCAACGGACTATGGACTGCCTGCCTACGATGCCGACGTGTTGACCTCCAGCCGCGAACTGGCGGATTATTTTGAATCCTGTCTTGAAAATTACACAAATCCCAAGCAGGTAAGCAACTGGATCATGGGATCGCTGCTGGCGCTGTTAAACGCCGAAGGCAAGGATATTCAGCAGTCTCCGGTTTCTCCGCAGGCGCTTGCCGCGCTGTTGAAGCTGATCGATACCAATGTCATCAGCGGTAAAATCGCCAAGACCGTTTTTGATGAAATGGCCCGGACAGGCTTGCCGCCGGAAACCATTGTTCAGGAAAAAGGGCTTGTTCAGGTCACCGATTCCGCCCAAATCGAGCAGATCGTTCAGAAAGTCCTTGCCGCAAACCCCAAGGAAGTATCGGATTATCACAGCGGCAAGGAAAAGGTATTTGGTTTTTTTGTCGGCCAGGTCATGCGCGAAACAAAAGGGAAAGGCCAATCCCCAGCGCGTCAATGAGATCCTGAAAATTCGGCTTGGCACGGGTCCTGAAGTGATATGAAGCCCCAAAAACATGCCGTCCGCCGTCTGGAGTTGAATTCCCGATGGTACGAAGCCGTGCTGCTCATCGCTTTTTTCTTTTCCGGCGCCACCAGTCTGTCACTGGAGGTTGCCTGGTCCAAAGAGCTGACATACCTGCTCGGCGTGGATATTTATGCCACTGCAACGGTTGTCACGGCCTTTATGGCAGGGCTCGGATTGGGCGCCCTGCTGGTAGCGCGCTCGGATCGATGGATAGCCGCCTCCATTAAGACTTACGCAGTATTGCAATTGGTCATCGGTTTCTACGCGCTGATTTCGATTCCGCTGTTCCGGCTCACCAGCCGCTGTTTTCTTTTTTGTTCATCCGGCTGGGTTACGACAGCGCCGGATTCCTTTTGATCCGTTTTCTGGTCGTCTTCGGATTCATGCTGATTCCGGTCACGCTGATGGGTATGACCTTGCCGGTAGTGGTAGGTGCATTCTTACAAAAAAATGCAGGGCCGGTATGCCTATCTGGCCGGAAAACTCTACGGGATCAATACGTTGGGAGCGGTTTTCGGAACGCTGGCGGCAGGCTTTTTATTGATTCCGTCCCTTGGCATCCTGAAAACATGCCTGGCCACAGGTGCTGTAGACCTGTGTATCGGTTGCGTCTTGATCTGGCGAGCCCGTTATGAAGGTGCGCCGGAAGTTTCCGTTTCAAACCCATCCAGGGGAAAGCCGGCTCAGTACCTGCCTGCTGCTGAACCGTCCACCGAACGCCTTGTACCGTTTGCCAGAATCATTTTCCTGGCCGGCCGCTGTTTTTATGTTCTCCGGCATCAGCGCCCTTGCCTATGAAATCATCTGGTTCCGACTGCTGGCAAGAATCATCGGCCCGTCGGTCCATGCATTTTCAATTATGCTTGCAACATACCTTCTGGGTATCGCCCTGGGCAGCCTGTTGGGGACCAGCATCATAAAAAAGACCAAAGACCACCGCCTGACCATGGCCGTGCTCCTGGGGGCCATCGGGTTCGGACCATTGGGGATACTGTTTTTCGTCAATAAGCTCCCTATCTGGTACGGCATGCTGTTTATCCGGTTTACCACTTCGGAATTCACCCTTCGCAACCTGATGCTGCAAGGGGTGATGGCCTGCATCTTGATTCTTCCCGCAACCCTGGCGCTGGGGGCTTTTTTCCCCGTGGTCACAAACGCACTACAACAAAGAGCAGGGCGAGGATCAGACAAAAGGCTCGGTCGGGCTGCTGTATTTTTATAACACTATCGGCGGCGTCATCGGCAGCCTGGCAGCGGGTTTCTGGCTGGTGCCGGCGCTTGGTATCAAATCGGCCATCCTGTGTCTGAACGGAAATCCTGCCGAACTTGATCCGGAATCCGGTGCCAATTGTGGAATGCTATCTGTCAACTTTCCATCGTTTGGCGAAACTGCTTCTGGATTCCGGCTTTCGCCGGAATGACGTTACCGGGGATAATGCGGTTGCCCCAAATCTTCCCTGTCTCCATTTTACAAATGGGCAAGGGGCTTTTCTGGGCAACCTAACCCGCGAGGTTCCGGAATAAGCATAAGAGCCTCTTGCAAAACCCCTTCAAATAGCCTTCTTCCCTCATACCGGCGAAAACCGGTATCTTGTGAATTCAAATGCTCCTGGTCCCCGGTTTTCACCGGGGTGACGAACAGCGGTACTTTTGCAAGAGGCTCTTCATTTATAAATCTTTAGCGTAAATGATCATACCGACCAGCAGAATTTTAACGGTGGAAAACCGGGCATAAAAAAAGCCGGCCGGGAAAAATTCCCGGCCGGCTTTTTATTGAGCTTTAAATTAAGCGGTTAGGCTTGAATTAGAAAGCAAGAGACAGCATGGCAGCCAATTCAATCGGATTGCCGTCGCCGTTCGGATCAACAGCCTTCGTAATGCCATCGCCGGCCCACAGATAGGCGCCGACCAGATCCAGTTTCAGGTTGTCAACGATGGTATAGGTGGCAACCAGGTCAAGTTCCGTACCCAGATCTTTGCTGTCTGGGGCGATCAATGCATTGGATTTAATCAGTACATCCTCAACATGCTGCGCCCACCATACATCCGCGGCGAACTTCAGCGTCGGAAGGAGTTTGTAGGATGCGCCAAAATTGGCAATGTACACGTTGGAGATTTTGTCGCCAGGTGCGCCGGCCGGGGTCTGGTTGTCGATTACGCCGTCACCCATGATTTCCGCCCAGTAGTAGCTGGCGCCCCAGTTGTCTTTCGAACCCGGGGTGATGAATGCGTCAATATTGCTGCTATTAGTGTCATTATGATCCTGGCCGGAAGCATAAATGAACTTGCCGTGAATATTGGCAGGCCCCAGATTCACGCCGCCGAAAACATCAAACAACCAGCCCTTGGCATCCAGCGAATCGTGTCCATAAAGAGCCTGCGGAACGTCTATGGAACCGAACTGCATAATACCGGTTGCGCCAAGCTCGAAGATGTCGATTTTGCCGTCATATTCCAAGCCGGCTGTCCACAGATCGACTTTGGTTGCTCCGGGCAGGAATGTTGAAGATTTCGGGCTGTTGAACATGTTCACATTTTTTGCCGTTGCCAAGGATGCGTTCTCGGAGTACAGATAGGCGACATGCGGTTTTAACGTATTGTCTTTGTTCAAAAAGATGGTGGGATAAAGGACCCAGGTAGACATGTCGTAAGTGGATGCTTGCTCGTAAGTATCGTTGCCGAAGAGCTTTTTCCCGCGTAGAGATAGCCGTAGCCGCCTTCATAGTTTTTCATGTAAATGAACGGAATGTAAATGGCGTCATTGACTTTGAAAATGAGTTTCGCACCGGAAGCATCGTCATTATAGATATAGCCTCTGGCCAGCAGGAAGTCCTGGATACCCACCGTAAAGCGCTGTTCTCCCAGTTTAAAGTCAACATAAGAGTTTTTCACCCTGAACGTGTCGGCGCCGGAGTTGTCGGCGCCCATCTGGCCATAACCGCCGTTCTGGCCCCAGGCCGCATTGACTTCAAACTTGTTGACGAACTTCAGGTTTTCACTGAATTTTGCGGTGTAATAAATCCGGGTACGGGTATCGGTAATGTTTACTGACTGTGTGTCACCCTTCCCACCAGTAGTTCCGGCAAAGTCGATGTCCGTAATAAACCGGGTTCTCCAATATCCACCGAATTCATTTTCAAATGCTGCTGCAGGCATGGTAAGGGCAAGTACCAGCAGGCCCGCGACCAATAATACGGATAATTTCTTCATTCTGAGTCCCTCCTCAAATAATTTCAATTAAATAGATAACCAACCTAATAATCAATCAAATCAAAGCACTAACTGAAAATACCACCTCCTTTCTCATTTTTCCTATCTTTTTCGCTTTTTTCTATTACAGATAATTTCCCTTAAATCAAGCAAATTCTTAAAATATTATAAATATTTTTTTCCATTTAATCGCCTTGTCATAGCGATGTCCCTGTCACAAATACCACATGATGTATAATCAACACCATGACTACAACAGAGCGTATTTTTTCACCTGATAAAAAATATCCCCCGCCGCTATTGAAATCCGCGAACAAATTTCTTTATAAATTTTTCAAAGTTCTATACAGTATCTTTCACTATATTTCAAATTGATTTTTTATCGAGCTTCTTTGCGACTGCCACCGGGAAGTGTGTCGATGATGAACTTTAATATTATTATGGAGAGTTGAGTTATTTTGCGTTCAATTACATTGTCTTTGGGTACAGCCCTGATCCTTTTTTTATCAGTATTGTCTTCCGCCGCCGCATCCGGCGCATCCCGCATACTGGTGCTGCCGTTTGATATCCAGTCCGACAGCGATCTGTCTTTTCTTCAAAAAGGCATTTCCCAGATGCTGGCATCCCGCCTGGCTTCGGATGGATCCATTGAAGTCGTCAACTTGGACGGCCCTGCAACTGCAACCCCATCCAAATCCGTCGACGAAGCAGCGGCGGTATCCGCAGGCGAGAAACTGAAGACCGATTACGTAGCTTACGGCACTGTAACGGTTTCAATTGACTCCGTTCAAACCGATGCCTGGTTGGTGCGGACCGCCGATGAAGCCCCCCTTGTGGTGTTCAGCCAGACCGGGAAAAACCAGGGGGATGTCCTGCAGCAGGTCAAATCATTTGCAGCTGAAATACTGGCTGCTTTGGGATCGAAGACGTCTGTTTTGACCCAGCCCAAACCTGAAATTCAGCAGCAGGCGGTTGTGGATGAGAGCCGCCGCCATCCCGAGTCCCTGTGGACCGGAGCACTGTCCGCCAGCGGTACGCCGATACGGATGATGGCCTCTGATGGAAAAACCGAGGCTGATGTCTGGAAAAGCACCAAATTCCAGGCAGAAATCAAAAGCCTTGCCATCGGCCATGTTCTCGGAGACAATCAAAACCAGCTGGTCATCATTAACGACGATTCCGTATCGCTGTACCGCTATGTCTCCGGAAAACTGGAGCTGATAGACGAGTCCGCCGGCGAGACGGATTATACCCCTATCCGCGTGGATGTGGCCGATATCAACCACAACGGCAAGGCCGAGATCTTTGTCACCTGTCTGTATCATGACAAGACGCTGTTAAGTTCCTATGTCCTGGAATGGGACGGGGCCAAGCTGGCAAAAATTGTCCAGGGCGCCGGCTGGTATTACAAAGTAATGGCGATTCCAGGAAAAGAACCCGTCCTTCTGGGACAGCAGCGGGGAATGAACGAGCTTTTTATGACAGGCATTTCCCTGTTGACCTGGCAGAACGGGGATTACCGCGAATCTTCCCTGGCGGATGTCCCCCGCGGACTGCCGATCTATGCATTTTCTTCCGGAAATGCCATGAATGACGGCAAGGAGATGACGGTTTCTCTGACATCCGATCTTCGCCTGCGCGTTTTCGATCAAACCGGGGATATGGAATGGACCAGCTCGGAACGGTTTACCGGCGGCGGGGTCTATATGCCGAAGCTTACAGGCGATAACGAATCACCGGATGCCGCCAAGCGGCTGCGGCGCTATTATCTGCCGCAGCGCATCGTTGTTTCCGATATTGACAAAGATGGAAAAAATGAAGTGATTCTGCTGAACAATTATGATTATACGCGGAATTTGCTGCCCAATCTCCGGCTTTTTAAAAGCGGGCATGTCGAATGCCTGCAGTGGGAGGAATTGTCATTTGGGATAAAATGGAAAACCACGGAAGTTTCCGGCCAGATCAGCGATATGGTTGTGGGAGATCTGAATAATGACGGGGTGGATGAAATCGTGTATTCCGTTGTGGAACGTCCCGGCTTTACCTTTTACAGCGCCCGCAGTTACCTGGTTTCCTGGCAGGTTGGGAAATGACGTGATACACAAGCAGGGAGCATTTGCCTGCTTGTGTATCACCGGGAATTCGCCCCAGTTCGGTATTCATTGACAGATTTCAGGAATTTTGGTACATATGCCCTAATATTAATTATGTTCCGGCAGGATTTTCGGTTTTTCGGGACATGCACAGGGCGCCATGATGAATAAGTTTTCGCTACCGGAATCTCCCAGCCGTTTTGCTTTTCCTGTCGCAAGCGCGGGGTATCCCCTGATTTTTGCCGCCGCATTCGCAACGGGCGTGCTGGCCCTGCTTCAATTGCGGGCTCCGGCGCTTATAGGGCTTGCTGTTACTTTTTTTATTGCGTTTTTTTTCCGGGATCCGGACCGGGTTGTCCCGATTTCCGATGGCGCCATCATCTCCCCAGCGGACGGCAGGGTGGTCATCGCCGGAAAAGCGGAACACACCCCTTTTTATGATGGCCCCTGCCAGAAGGTCAGCATCTTCATGTCGGTGTTTAATGTCCATGTCAATCGCATTCCGCATGAGGGTCAGATTGAAAAAATTGCGTATCACCCGGGCAAATTTGTAAACGCCAGCCTCGACAAGGCCTCCGAAGGTAACGAACGAAACGCGGTTTTCATGATTACGGACCGGGGCCAGCGGTTCTGTGTGGTTCAGATTGCCGGGCTGATCGCCAGGCGGATCATCTGCCATATTCAGGCAGGAGAAACCATCCACCGGGGACGGCGTTTCGGTTTGATCTGCTTTGGATCGCGGCTGGATGTCTATCTTCCGCCGGAGGCTTCGCTCACTGTAGCCGTGGGAGACAGGGTCAAGGCCGGAACGTCGATCATTGGATATTTCAACTGATTTTTTTGCAAGATATTGCCGTATTATTCATGATCCTTGACGAAGCGGGCAGCTTCATCAAGGATCATGTTTTTTGATTCAGAACGATGAAAACAAATACAGAGGGAATGACCATGTCCAACAAACAATTCCATGTTGCAGTGGCCGGAGCAACCGGGGCTGTCGGAAATCAAATGATCGCCTGCCTGGAAGAACGGAATTTTCCGATCAAGTCCATCAAATTCCTGGCGTCTGTTCGATCGGCCGGAAAAAAACTGAGCTTCAGGGGCGAGCCGGTGGTTGTCGAGGAGATGACGGATACATCCTTCAACGGCATGGATATCGCGCTGTTTTCAGCCGGCGGGAGCACCAGCGAGAAGTTTGCGCCGGTTGCAGCCGGTTCCGGATGTGTCGTCATCGACAATTCCAGCGCCTGGCGAATGGACCCCCGGGTGCCGCTGGTGGTTCCGGAAGTCAACAGCCATGCCATTGCCGGCTATACGCAAAAAGGCATCATCGCCAACCCCAACTGCTCGACGATTCAGATGGTGGTGGCCTTGAATCCCATTCATCGGAAATACGGCATCAAGCGCATTGTCGTATCCACCTATCAGGCGGTTTCCGGCACCGGCCAGAAAGCCATCGTCGAACTGGATGACCAGGTCCGGGCGATCATGGATTCCCGGCCGGTCGAAAACAACGTCTATCCGCATCGCATCGCGTTCAACTGCCTTCCCCATATCGATGTGTTTCTGGATAACGGATATACCAAGGAAGAGATGAAAATGGTCCATGAAACCCGGAAAATCATGGAAGACGACACCATCGGGGTGACGGCGACCACGGTTCGGGTTCCGGTTTTTTACAGCCATTCCGAATCCATCAACATTGAAACGCGTCTGCCCATCACCCCGGATGCGGTCCGGGAACTGCTGCGCAGCGCGCCCGGAGTCAAGGTTGTGGATGATCCCCAAGCCCGTGTCTACCCCATGCCCATCGATGCCGCCGGCCAGGATTTAACCTATGTGGGCAGAATCCGCAAAGATGAATCGCTTCCCAATGCCATTAACCTGTGGGTTGTTGCCGATAACATTCGAAAAGGGGCGGCAACCAACGCTGTTCAAATTGCCGAGATTCTGGCAGAAACCTATCTGTGATGACGGCCGGCCAAGTCGACCGCTACCCGGTTCACGCAGCTGCATTTACGAATAATCTTTATTTTCAGGAGCAATAAGTTGGATCGAATACCCATGACAAAAGAGGGCCACGTGGCCCTGAAAGCTGAGCTGGAACATCTGAAAAAAGTCGAGAGGCCCCTGAACATCAAGGCCATCGAAGAAGCACGGGCCCACGGAGATTTGTCGGAAAATGCAGAGTTTGAAGCTGCCAAGGATCGGCAGAGTTTTCTTGAAGGCCGAATTCGTGAGCTGGGATACAAGCTGTCAAATGCGGACATCATCGATCCCAGCAAGCTTCCCAAAGACCGGGCCGCCTTTGGCTGCCGGGTGCTTCTGGAAAATGTCGACACCGGAGAAACCGTTCAATACCAGCTGGTCGGCCCCGAAGAATCGAATATTGAAGAAGGCCGTATTTCTATCACCTCCCCGCTGGGGCAGGCCATTATCGGAAAAAAACCTTCCGATGAGCTGGTCCTGACAGCCCCGGGCGGCAAGCGCTGTTATGAACTGGTTGAAATACTGTAATATCATTGAAAAGAGAATGGAGGTGTTTTTGTGGCAAGAATTACAATCGATGACTGTCTGAAACGGGTACCCAACCGATTCCTTCTGGCAAACATGGTTGCCAGAAGGGTCCGTCAGATCCGCGAGGGTTCCGAGTATCTGGTCAGTTCACCCAAGAATGAAGACATTGTCATTTCTTTAAGAGAAGTTGCAGCCGGAAGAATCAAGCTGATGTCAGAAAACACCGACGGAGATTAGCGCCCATCAAGGACTCCGTGCTATTCAGGTCTGTGAACAGAGGGGTCGGGAAAGCCATTCATGATTACGACATGATCTCTCATGGCGACCGGATCGCCGTGGGCCTCTCCGGCGGACAGGACAGCCTGACCCTTCTGTGGTTTTTGCGGGAACGGCTTCATCGCATTCGCGTGCATTATGACATCGTTCCCATATATATTGATCCGGGATTTGAAAACGGATTCGGCGCGCAGTTGAAGGCGTATTGCCGCCAGTGGGGATTTGCGCTTCGGGTGGAGGAAACCCAGCATGGCATCCTGGCGCACAGCACGGAAAATCGGGAGAATCCCTGTTTTCTGTGTTCGCACCTGAGGCGAAAACGCCTGTTTGAAATCGCGGATGAACAGGGTTGCCAAAAACTGGCTCTGGGGCACAACAAGGATGACCTCATAGAAACCCTGTTCTTAAATATCTGCTACGCCGGCGAAATCTGCACCATGGTGCCGTCCCAGCGTTTTTTTCAGGGAAAGTTTACCGTAATCCGGCCACTGGCATTTGTGGATGAGACGATCATCCGGAAATTCGCCAGTGAACACCGATTTCCTGTTTTTGACAACCCTTGCCCGACATCCGGAACATCCAAGCGCAAAGAGATCAAGGAAATGCTTGGCCGGCTTTATGAGGGCAACGCCAATGTCAAAGGAAATATATTCAGGGCATTAAGCCATGTGAGAACGGACTATCTGCTGAAAGACCACTCGAAACGCCGCAAGCGATCAGGAAACCGACATGAATCTACTCAGACACGGGAATCCGGACATGAACCCCCATCCGCCCTGTAGCAACGCCATGAAAGACGTCCAGAATCAGCGGGACGACCGCAACATTCCCATCGACAAGGTGGGAATAAAGAATATCCGCTACCCCATCACGGTTCTGGACCGCAGAAACAGCCGCCAGCATACCGTAGCTTCCATCAACATGTATGTGGATCTGCCCCACAAATACAAGGGCACCCACATGAGCCGTTTTGTCGAGCTGCTTCACCTGTTCCGGCCGGAAATCTCCCTCAAGCGCATCTCCGAGGTGCTGGACCGGATGAAAAAGCACCTCAATGCCGCATCAGCCCACATCGAAGTGTCCTTTCCGTATTTTATCGAGAAAAAGGCCCCGGTCAGCGGTGCACCCGGCCTGATGGACTACACCTGCAGGATTCTGGGCTCCAGCGATCCTTCCGGAAGCCTCGATCTGGTTTCCGAGGTGATCGTTCCGATTTCATCGGTCTGCCCCTGTTCCAAGGAAATCAGCGAAGTGGGCGCCCACAACCAGCGGGGCGAGGTCCGGCTGAGCACCCGGTTCAAGAAATTCATCTGGATGGAAGACATGATCGAGCTGGTTGAAACCTGCTCATCCTGCGAAGTCTACTCTATCCTGAAACGGGTGGATGAAAAATTCGTCACGGAAAAAGGCTTTACCAATCCCAAATTTGTCGAAGACATCGTCAGGGACGTCGCCAAAAAGCTGTATGCTGACAACAACATCACCTGGTTTTCCGTCAGTGCGGAAAATTTTGAATCCATTCACAATCACAGCGCCTATGCGCATATCACCAGCGGACCGATTCACACGGATACCTGCCAGGAAGTTAAAAAGCAGAAAACCTGAAAAAAACCGATTCCCGTTGGCCGCCAGAATGCTCAAGCTTGCACTGCCCCTTTAAGATCCGGCAAGCCCCCGGATGATTTCCATCACCGGATCAGCGGTTTTGCCGGGGGTATTGATCAAGACCACGAACCGGTAACTTCCCCTGGCTGCCTGTTTCGATATATCCCGCCCGCGTGCGAATTCCGTTCAGCGTTCCGGTCTTATACAGCTCGTTTCCCTGCCTTCGCATCATCTGACGGTACGGATAAAACCTTACCAGCAGCCGATCCATTTGCATCGCGGAAAGTCTGTTCTCCCGTGATATCCCCGATCCTTCAGCCAGCTGAAGGGTTTCGATCTGCATCTCCTGCCGCAGAAAATCCTGCGCCGCCCGAATACCTTTATCGATTGTGCCGGGCAGCCCGTACGCCTGGATACCGGCGGCAATAAACAGTTGGTTGGCGATAAAATTATTGGAAAATTCCATGAGTCTGGATATCACATCGGTCAGCACATAGGGGGATGCAAACCGGACCAGAAGCCGATCCCCGTCTTCAACCCTACCGATTCGAACCTGCCCGGCCGATGACATCCCCTGCTGCGACAAAAAGCCGGCAACCAGATGCCCGGCATACAGCGCACTTTCTCCCTGGGAATGTGAAAACACGATCCTTCCGGAGGTCGTTCCCGAAGCGCGGATGCGGGATAAGGCAAACGGCACCAGCGGGGTTTGGGGCTCCGCGCTGAGGTATTTGCCGCCGGAAGTTTTCTGAAAGCTGATGGTGTTGAAATTGGCACAGAATGCGCCATTTGGTGCATCGTAAGGCTCAGTGGTCTCAGTGACTCCGGGAATTATCAGCGGCTGCTGAAATGCCGAATCATCCAGCACCAGGTCCTTGTATTGGTGAATCCGTGTTTGAATCCGTCTTGCAAAATCCGGCATCACATCCGACAGGAACAAGGGGTCGCCGAACCCCTTGATCTTCAGATTATTCTCCTTATCCGCATAGCATTCGGTCACAAACCGATAGTCCCCGCCAAGATAGTGAAGCGCCACCAGGGCGGTCAGGATTTTGAGGGTCGATGCCGGAACCAGCGGTTTTTCGGCATTTCTGGATGCCAGAATCTTTCCCTGAGGATCGGTCAGCAGCACCGCGTCCTTTTCCTGAATCAGGGAAAGCATCCGCGATACGGCCTGGGCCTGATCCGCAAGGGCCGTCGATACCGCATTTCCCAAAATGCAAAGAAGCACAACCCCGGTCACCAGATATTTGTTGAAGGTCGTTTTTTTCATGTCATTTACTGTCCAGAATCAAGGTAACAGGTCCGTCATTGATCAGCGCAACATCCATCATGGCGCGAAATCGGCCGGTTTTCACGGCAACGCCTTTTTCCCGGACCTTTTCGACAAACGCTTCGTAGAGGTTCTCGGCCTTTTCCGGTCCTGCAGCCTGCACATAAGAAGGGCGCCTGCCCTTGCGGCAGTCCCCCAGCAGCGTAAACTGCGATACCACGAGCATCTCGCCCCGGGTTTCCAGCAGCGACCGGTTCATTTTTCCGGCTTCATCCTCAAAAATCCGCAAATGCGCAATCTTCTCCGAAAGAAACGCCGCATCCGTAGAATCATCCGATTCGGACACACCCAGCAGCACCAGCACACCCGGACCGATCCGGCTGATTATCTGGTGATTGACCGTTACCGAACTTTCCTTGACCCGCTGAACCACTGCACGCATCTCACTATCCTTTTCATTTACCCAGATACTGTTTCAGATATCTTGCCGTATGCGATCGATCGGACATTGCCAGCATTTCCTCCGGGGATCCGGTTGCCACCACCTTCCCGCCGGCATCCCCGCCTTCGGGTCCCAGATCGATGACGACATCGGATGCCAGAATGATATCCAGGTTGTGCTCGATAACCACCACCGTGTTACCGTGGTCCACCAGAGACTGCAAAACTTGAACCAGCCGCTCCACGTCCGAGGGATGAAGCCCCGTGGACGGCTCATCCAGAACATACACCGTATGATCATTGGATGCCTTGACCAGTTGATGGGCCAGCTTGATGCGCTGGGCCTCCCCGCCGGAAAGGGTGGGGCTGGGCTGCCCCAGACGCAGATACCCCAGGCCGATGTCGCAGACCAGGGACAGTGCCCGGCGAATGGCCGGAACCGGTGTAAAAAACGCCAGGGCCTCCTGAAACGTCATATCCAGGACTTCGGAAATGGTTTTTCCCTTGTACACCACCATCAGCGTCTCCGGGTTGAACCGCTTTCCCTGACAGACATCGCAGGGAACATAGACATCCGGCAGAAAACTCATTTCGATTTTGTTGTGACCCTGCCCCTTGCAGGCGGCACAGCGCCCGTCCTCGACATTGAACGAAAACCTTCCGGGAGAATACCCCCGTGTCCTGGCAGCGGGGATCATGGCAAAAAGCCGGCGGATATCGTCATAGAACCCCACATAAGAGGCCGGAACCGACCGGGGTGTTTTCCCGATGGGGCTGTGATCAACCTCCAGTATCCGTTTCACCGGCTCCCAGCCCCGGATGTCCCGGCACAGTCTTTCCGGAACAGGGCGGCCTTCCAGCTTGCAGCGGATGGCCGCAAACAGCGTTCCCTTGACCAGCGTGGATTTTCCGGAACCCGAGACCCCGGTCACGGCAAGCAGGGTACCCAGCGGAAATACCGCATCGATGGACTTGAGGTTATTCAGGCAGGCGCCCTGAATCTCAATCTGCGGTTGATCCCGAAAATGCCTGGTACGGCTGGTCATGGCGCGGGTCTGCTGTTTCAGATATCTTCCGGTAACGGAGTTTTCGGCGCTTTTGATGCTTTCCAAGGTTCCTGACACAACGATCCGGCCCCCGTCCCGGCCGGCACCGGGCCCCAGATCGATGAGCGTGTCGGCCTGGCGGATGGTTTCCTCGTCATGTTCCACGACCAGGACCGTATTGCCCCGGTCCCGGAGGGTTTTCAGGGCATGGATCAGGATGCCGCTGTCACGGGGGTGAAGCCCGATGGTCGGCTCATCCAGGATATAGAGAATGCCGGTGAGATTGGACCCCAGCTGGGCCGCGAGCCTGACCCGCTGGGCCTCGCCGCCGGAAAGGGTGTCCCCGCTTCTTCCCAGGGAAAGGTAGGAGAGACCCAACTGGTTCAGCAGGGACAGACGCGAGAGGATTTCGGATATGACCGGTTCCGCGACGGGTTTTTCCGCCTCGGCTGAACGAAAAGCCCTTGATCATGCTTTCGAGCTGCACGGCGGTGGTCTGCATCAGCTCCCATATCGAAAAACCGCCGATTGTGACGGACAGGGCCAGAGGCTTCAACCGACTCCCCAGACACCGGGGACAGGTGCTGCGCCGGCCATCTTCGGGGGCTTCAATCTGACCCAGCCCTCCGCAGGCCGCGCACGCTCCCTGGGGGCTGTTGAAGGAAAAAAGCCGGGGATCCAGGGATTCCAGACCGGTTCCACAGGTCGGGCAGACCCCTTTCAGGCTGAAAACGGTTTCATTTCCGAGGGATTCCACCACGGTAAAACTGCCGTTTCCCTCTGAAAGCGCCGTATCCAGCAACGGCGTCAGCATCTCCGAATTCAGCCTGCCGGATGCCCACCGGCCGGTTTCCAGCTCGATGGTGTGCTCATGGTAGCGGCTGAGGGCCATACCCGGCCGGATGTCCGTCCATGTCCCGTCGATCTTGGCGCGATTGATCCCGCTTCGAAGGGCTTTTGCGAGCACATCCTTGTGGAACCCTTTCCTGCCGCTCACTTTCGGCGTCAGGACGGATGCAGCCACCCCGGAATACCGCCGAAGGATTTCATCGAAAATGGCCTGCCGGGTCTGGGTCACCAGTCTTTTGCCGCATCCCGGGCAATGGCGATCCCCGAGTTTGCTGTAAAGTAGCCTCAGAAAATGATAGATCTCGGTCAGGGTCGCCACCGTGGATCTGCGGCTGGAATGGCTGATGCGCTGCTCGATGGCCACGGTCGGGGAAAGCCCGGTGATCCGATCCACGTCCGGGCGCTCCAGAATAGTCATGTACTGGCGGACATACGGGGCAAGGCTCTCCAGATAGCGGCGCTGGCCTTCGGCAAACAGGACGTCAAAGGCCAGAGAGGACTTACCCGACCCGGATACGCCGGTCATCACGACCAGTTGATTGCGGGGAATGGATGCGGTGACATTCTTGAGATTATGCTCCCTGGCGCCGCTGACGACAATGGCGCCGCCCCAGGCGGCAGCCGGCTCCGAGACGGCTGCAGGAATCTCCGGCATTTCCAGGGGGCTGCCGGGTCCGAGGGTTTCACGCAAATATCTGCCGGTATGCGATGCGCCGCACGCCGAAACCGATTCGGGCGTTCCCGATACCACCACGGTTCCGCCTTCATCCCCGCCTTCCGGCCCCAGATCGATGACCCAGTCGGCGGTCTTGATCACATCCAGGTTATGCTCGATCACCAGAACCGTATGGCCTTTTGCCGTGAGTCGCTGAAACACTTCAAGAAGCCGTTCGATATCCTGGAAATGCAGTCCCGTTGTGGGTTCGTCCAGGATAAAGAGCCTGCTGCGGCTCCCGGATTCCTGCAAAAACCGGGAAAGCTTCAGGCGCTGGGCCTCCCCGCCCGAAAGCGTGTTCAGAGGCTGGCCGAGCCTCAGATACCCCAGCCCCACATCCGAAAGCAACGCCAACGGCTCCGTAATCCGGGGGATATCCGCGAAAACCGCCAGGGCTTCATCCGTGGTCAGGTTGAAGATGTCCGAAATATTCAGGCCAAGATAGCGGATGTTCAAGGCCTCCGGGCCAAAGCGCTTTCCGCCGCACGTCGGGCAGGTCACGAAAACATCCGAGAGAAACTGCATCTCGATTTTTTCAAACCCTTCGCCTTTGCAGGCTTCGCAGCGCCCGCCCGGAACATTGAATGAAAAGTATCCGGCGGAGAATTTTTTTGCGCGGGCCTGCGGCGTAGCGGCCAGGCGTTTCCGAAGGGGGTCCATGGCGCCAGAATAGGTCAGGGCATTGGCTCTGGGGGTGCGTCCCACCGCATGCTGATCCACCAGAACCGCCTCGGAGATGTGCTCCAGCCCCCGGATCGACCGATACCTTCCAGGCCGTTCCGACCCCTGGCCTTTGATCCGCTGAGCAGCCTTAAAAAGGATATCGACAGCCAGCGTGGACTTTCCCGATCCGGACACGCCGGTAATACAGGTCATCACCCCCAGCGGAAAGACCACGGTCACGTCTTTGAGATTATTTTCCGATGCCCCTTCGATCCGTATCCAGTTAAGGTCGTCCCGTATTTTCCCGCGCCGGGGGATGGGAATGCGCCGTTTGCCCGTCAGAAAGTCACCGGTAAGGGTCCCCTCGATCCGGGACGCAGGGCCGTCGTACATGACCCTGCCGCCGTTCTCGCCGGCTCCGGGACCCATGTCCAGAATCCGGTCGGCATTTCGGATGATTTCCGGGTCATGCTCCACCACCACAATCGTGTTGGGAAGATCCCGGAGCCGCTTCAGGATATCAACCAGGCGGCCGCAGTCCCTGGGGTGAAGCCCGATGCTGGGCTCATCCAGCACATAGAGGGCGTTGACCATGGAAGAGCCCAGGCTGGAGGCAAGCGCCACGCGCTGGACTTCGCCGCCGGAAAGGGTTCTGGACTGCCGGTCCAGGGTCAGATACCCCAGCCCCACATCCTGAAGAAATTTCATACGGGACAGCACTTCATCATAGATCATCCGGCTGGCGTTGTCTGTGGCATCCATGTCGAGGGCTGCAAAAAACGACGCGGCCTCCGTGACATTAAGCGCATAGACGTCCGGGATGGTCCGGCCGGCCAGCCGGTAGAGCAGGGTCTCGGGTTTGAACCGGGTTCCATTACAGGCGCCGCAGACCGCATAACTTCGGTAGCGCGACAGAAATACCCGCACCGGCAGCTTGTAGGTTTTGGTTTCCAGCCATTTGAAAAAACCGCGCACCCCGTAATATTTCGGAGTTCCTTCCAGAATGGCATTTTTCTGGTCAGGTGCCAGGCCTTCAAACGGAGTGCGGGTCGAGATTCCCTGCTTTGTGCAGAACGCCATCAGCTCTTCAAACTCGACCTTTTGCTCCGAACCCGTCCCCCAGGGTTTGATGGCGCCGTCTTCCAGGGATTTTGACGGATCGGGAATCACCAGATCCCAGTCAATATCGATGGTTCTGCCGAATCCCCGGCAGGCATCGCAGGCCCCGACCGGGCTGTTGAAGGAAAAGAGACTGGGAACAGGTGGAGAATAGTCGATTCCGCAGGCGGCGCACGCCAGTCCCCGGCTGAAAGACAAGCGATCCGGCCCCAGCCAAAGATCCATGTGACCTGCGCCCCATTGAAATGCCTGCTCCAGAGAATCCATGATCCGGGGCTGGTCATCGGCCCGGAACCGAAGCCTGTCGACCAGGATATACAGGGGCCGGGGGACAGCCTGCAGAGACAGCTCCGACAACTGCCCGATCCGCCCTTCATCCGCATAGCGGTCAAACCCCATGCGAATCCAGGACGACAAGGCATCCGGTGCAGGGTCCGTATCGAGGACTCGCCGGAAACGTGATGCGAAGATCGGTTCCAACCGCCACGTCCTGAATCGCCTTCCAGACATGAAGCGGGGTCTCCGGCAGCACCGGCTTGCCGCACCCCCGGCAATGCAGCTGTCCCATGCGGCTGAACAGGAGTTTGACATAGTCGGTCAGCTCCGTCATGGTGCCCACGGTGGACCGGGATGTTCTGACCGGGTCTTTCCGGTCGATGGCAATGGCCGGCGGGATTCCCAGGATGGCGTCCACCTGCGGCCGGTCCATCCGGTCCATGAACTGCCGGGCATAGGGCGAAAATGTTTCCACATAGCGCCGCTGGCCTTCGGCATAAAGGGTGTCAAAGGCCAGGGAGGATTTTCCGGAACCACTCACGCCGGTGATGACCGTTATCCGGTTCAGGGGAATGTTCAGGTCCAAGTTTTTCAGATTGTGCTGTCTGGCACCGCGAACGACAATGGCTGGAGTTTTCATCGGCCAAAGATGATACATTTACGCCAATTTTTCAAGGGTGGAACCCGGATGTTCCTGAAATAAATAATTCTTCGAAAAGGCAGCCATTGTCTCAGGCTTTTTGGCATCTCTTCGTTGTTAACTTGACACGTGGGGATAGAAAACGTATAAATTATGCAGAATAATATTTCTGTGCTCGAATGGAAAATTCGAATAGAAATTATTCGTTCGATATATTGCACCATATGCACTTCGACTTTTATTTGAAACTGGTTTTGCGTTCAGACTTTATTTGGCAATAACGGTTTCAGTTGCTGTTTTTACAGATATATTTTACTGATCTGGGAAAATGGCCGGCCGGAATTGATTGTCAACTGTGGATAGTTCGAGGGCGGCAACACCTTCGACTGGAGGAAATTATGTTTGGCATCGGCATGCAGGAATTGGTCCTGATTCTGGTTATCGCGCTCATCATTCTCGGCCCGAAAAAGCTGCCGGATGTGGCCAAGTCCCTGGGAAAGGCCTTGAATGAATTCAAGCGGGCCACCAGTGATCTCAAGGAATCCCTGGATGTTGATCACAGCCTGGATACGGTAAAAAAATCGTTTCATGCCATGAACGAGCCTCCTCCTCCGGCAGACGCTACCACTACCGGACCTATAGAAGTTAAACCCGCGGCGTCTTCTCCCGAAGAAACCGCACCAAAGCCCCCAGAGCCTCCCCGTGCCGCCAGCTGACAGGACTCTCCCATGAGCGAAGAAGAGAAAATTCCTTTCACTTCCCATCTGGAAGAGCTCCGGAAGCGCCTGATCACCTGTTTTATCGCTATCGGCATCGGATTTGTTCTGGCTTACAGCGTCAAGGAATGGCTGTTTCATCTGCTGACCGCTCCCCTGATCTCGGTCATGCAACCGGGTGAAAAACTGATTTTCACCAGCCTTCCGGAAGCGTTTTTCGTTTATCTGAAAGTGGCGTTTCTGTGCGGCACCCTCATCGCCATTCCCGTCATATTATACCAGTTCTGGATGTTCATTGCTCCCGGACTTTACACCGATGAAAGACGGTATCTGGCGCCCATCATGGTGCTTTCCATATTCTTTTTCATTGCCGGCGGGCTTTTCGGCTATTTTGTGGTTTTCCCCATCGGATTTCAGTTTTTCCTCAGCTTTGCCACGGACACCATCCGGCCGCTGCTGACCATGCGTGAATTCCTGAGCTTTGCCTCGCTTTTTCTGCTGGCCTTCGGCCTGATGTTCGAACTGCCGCTGATCCTGATTTTTCTGGTAAAACTGGGTATTATTTCCATTGACTTTTTAACCAAAAACAGAAAATATGCCATTCTTGTGATTTTTATCATCGCAGCAATTTTAACGCCGCCGGATGTGGTTTCCCAGACACTCATGGCCATTCCCATGATGGCGCTTTACGAAATCGGCATTCTCGGCGCCAGGATCTTTGCCCGCAAAAAACCTCGGGAAGAGGCAGCCCCGGATGAAATTCCGGATGAAACCCCCTGAGAGACAGCTACAGTTCTTAGCCGCAGTTCCGAAAGTCAATGTGGCGGAAGAACATTTGGTGGTAATAAAATTATTTAACAGAGGAAAGGAGGAAAAAGTCGTATGAAGAAATCATTGTGGGTTGTTGTGGTGGTCGGCTTGGCAGCAGTTTTTGCCTCTGCCGCCCTCTACGCCGGGACCAAGGCTCCGGATGTCATCAAAATGGATAACAAGATCTATCCCAAACACGAAAAAGGCATCGTCGAGTTTACGCACAAGAAGCATGTTGCCGAATACAAGGCCACCTGCGGAGACTGCCATCACGACAAGGACGGGAAACCGCTCGCGAGTCTGAAAGACGGCGACAATGTTCAGGGCTGCGCTGAGTGCCACAAGAAACCCGGTGAAAAACCGAAGGGAAAAGATGCTCCCAAGCTGACGGAAAAAGAAGTACTGGAATTTCACGCCGAGGCCATGCACAAGAATTGTCAGGGATGTCATAAAGAAATGAACAAAAAGAACGGCAACAATAACGCCCCGACAACTTGCGTGAAATGCCATCCGAAAACCAGTTAACCGGTTGATCCGGCCAAAATAAATAAAACGGGTCCGGAATGCTTTGAACACCAGGCAGGCTTCTCTTATCAGAGAGGAACCTGCCTTTTTTTATCCGTCTTCTTTCTGTGCGGCAGCCATGTTGATACAGTTGTCCAATTTACCCAAAATCCAACCACTCTATTTTTCGTTCAACAGAAGTTACATCTTGTTAGAATCGCCGAATAAGGTATAATGATATACAGTTTCATTCCTTTGATTTAAACGTTATGGGACTATCAAACTTTTCTTGGTCAAAGTTTGTGAACTATTTCATTTTAATTGGAAGTAACAGGTCAGCAGGATATTTTTTCAAAACATAAAAAAGAGCGGGGTGATTTTATCTCTTACTTTTTGGGGTCATATGTTTTTTGAGTTAGCACGATTGAGTAAGTATCAATGTTGATCTACATAGGATTTGATGATACCGACTCAACAGAATCGGCGATTGGCACCGGCAAGCTGGCCCGGTGGTTAAACACCGAATTGCCTGACGGTTGTCGATGCAAGGGTGTCATCCGACAACAACTGCTTGTGTGCCCTGAAATACCCTATACCTCTCACAACAGTTCCGCATGCTTTTTGGCAGAAATTGCCGACCCCGCCCTGATGGATATTGTCATTGAGAAAGCAATTCATCATATTTCGAAGTATGCTGTCGCAGGCAGTGACCCAGGTCTATGCGTGGTCGCCGAAACCGATCCATGCATGGTCGATTTAACGGAATTCGGCCATTGCTGCACGCAGACAGAGAATCCCAGGCAGAAGCCAGTCGCCAGCCGGATCAGCCCATCTTTCAGGACACGGAGGCCAGAGACGGCATAATTGGAGCGGCAGCCGCGGTTGGACTGACAGCCGCGGGCTGGTTGGGACGCTATATCGAATTCGATGGCTTGCGTGACTATCCTCAATTAATCAGTGTTTCGGAATTGAATGCGCGGCACATCACCGTCTTATCCGTTGACCGCGATGCCACCGCGCCCGCACCACAGGAATGTGCTGACAAATAAATGGATACGCCCGCGCCGAATGGCGCATGGACCGGTATTGTTGGTCGGTTTGGTCGAGGCAGGTCTGTGGCAGAATATTTACTCCAAAAACAAAAAAAAGGAATCCAGCAAATTGGGTCAGCAGCCTTAGGGGAGCTGATTCAGCTGAAACATCCAGCGGCTTCGGTCACCCACGGGATGTCAGGTCTCGATACAACTCTACAAAAGCAAGCATTTTATTTGCCTGACGTTCCATATAACCGACCCAGAAGCTAAGCACCTCGTCTCCCTCGCTTGTCAGTCGATATATTCGTTTTGCCGGGCCACCTTCATCGGTCTTCCATTCTGAAACAACCAATCCGATCTCTTCCATCTCCCTGAGATGCCGATAGATCATACCTGGCGGGGCGTTCCCCCGAACGAATTCAAACTGACCGATATTTTGAATCAATTCATATCCGTAAGATGTTTTTTCCTTTAATATCATAAGGATGGATGGTTGAATATAACGTTCAACTTTTTTGGAACCCATCTCCCTGGTCTTTTTATTTGATATAATTTTATTTGACATATATCCTTCCTGGATATATATTTAATTCGAAAGCGTTAATCATATTTAACCCCAACGCATTGGAGGCCCAAATGACCACAAAAATTTTTGTTCGAGAAAGACGTAAAGTCGATAAAGGCGAAAAAAAGCCCAGATTCAGGGTTGTCGGTGTCAGCGGATCGGATGTTAAAATTTATGTCAACCATATGCGCAAAAAAGAGCTGGATCAGATCTGCGCTGAAACTGGAGCCCAAGCCATATTCCTGGTTGAAGGAGAAGGCCAGAAAAACGGTGGGGGCCAGGATTCAGGTCAGATGATCAAACCAAGATCCTGTTCTCTTGAATTTGAATAGAGCCGGATAAAAAATCGGTGGAACGGATTCCGTGGGTTTCCTATTACTTAAAGATAATGGTTCCAACATGGTTCGCCGTTCAGAGCAGCCATAATATGCTCGGGATGCCTCATGGCATCGATGATTTGCAACTGCTTCAAACATTTGGCGTTTTGCAGAAAAGTTAAAATGGGTCGTTCGATGATCAGATCATCAAGGTCCAGTTGAAGAAGATCCTTGGCGGAGATTCGGTCGTAAAATGTCAGGTTCATAGGGTCAGTTTTTTTGGATCCGCGCTGTAAAGCCCTTTTTCATCTTTGAGGAATATCAGGGAACGTGCACCGATATTTTCCGCCAACAGGAACGCACCGCAATCGGTCCGGTGCGGCGGGATGGAGCCGTGTTCGGCAGGATGCTCGAAAAAACCGTAGGGCGGAACGCCATAAGTGATGGGGAGATATCCCTGTCGGCAAAACATGGTCAACTGCTCCAGATTGTCGCCATGACCGATCTTCACCCCGCCGTGCTTGGCCAGAAGAACAGACAATATCTCTGCGTTCTGCCAGGACACCTTGTCGCCTAGCTTTGATAACACGCCTGTAGGCATTCCCAAACCAGCCGATATTATACACATGCCGCGCGCGCGTGCCGCCGCCGGTCATTAGCAATACTTGTGTTTTCCTGGCCTTGATCAGTTCATCCAGAATCGGCAAGAATCGCCTTTGAACCACGGTCCATAATACTTTGGCCGCCGATTTTAATTACATTAATATCCGGATGCATGCGGAAATATTCCGATGTCTCGGTCTTCTTTAAAAGCGCTTTGCTGACTAACGACTCTCCCATTAACGGAGTGTCGATATGCAACCGGCCCATTTCAGACGATTCTTTAATTAATTTGCTCATTTCCCTTATCCATTATAAAATTTTAAATTCATATAAATGTTATTCTTGTCATTAAAGATTGATTCAATTGACACTGTATAACGGACTTAATATATTCGTACAGTATACATTATTCTGATTGTTGTCATTATATTTTCTATCAGTGATAATGTTGCTTGGTTCATCAGCTTTCCATTTTTATTGCAATACATTCGATGATATGGTCATCGCCTCTGAAATATTCAATTGTGTTCACATGGTATCTCACTGTAAATAACAGGCTCTGAACGCCCTCCATCTTAAAACACTGTTTCAACATCCCCGTGATTAATTAAATCTTGATCTTGGCTTTGCGGATGAAAATATCCACAATAATCCCGATACCGAAAGCCCAGGTCATATTTGGAACCGACAGGGCAATTCCGCTGATGAGCAAAGCCACGAAATATTCCTCGTTGGCTTTGAGGCTGCGGATCAGCGGACAGAGCTCAAGCCCGGCAAAAATCAGGAGTACGCCCAGAACCGAGTTGGGTATCAGCGACAACAGCGTCAAACCCGCTTCCCCGAAAACCAGGGCCAGCACGACGAAAATGGCCCCGATTATCAATGGAGCGCTGCCGGTTCGCGCTCCGAAGCGGTAATGCGCTGCCAGGCCGCCGGTGCCATGACACATGGGTATGCCGCCGAACAGCCCAGTCGGCAGATTGGCAATGCCCATGGTCAGGGCGAAATTGCTAGCACTGGCCTTTTTCAGACTCGGATGTTCGGGGAATAGGACGCTACAGGTGTCGGCCGTACCTACACAGGCATTACCGATGGTCAGCGGGATTTGAGGCAGGATCAGCATGATAAAGGCAAGCCACCATTCGTTGAGCGTGGGCACGATCAGATTGACAGGAGTAGGGCCTAAGGAGAAATTACGGCCGTCGAGACCGCCAAGTGCCAAACCGGCAATGATTCCGATCCCGATGGCTGCAATATTGAAGGCAGTTGCTTGGTCAAGCAGCGCCAAACACGGGAAAGACAATCACCCCCAAAATGAAATGGTACGTAGTCTGCAAAATGGCCGACCGCGCCGGAAAGAAACAGGCTCTGTTCGATAATTAGTTGAACACCTTTGCGCAGGAAAACAAGACCAAGGGCCAATTGGATGCCGCGCACCACTGGCTGAGTGAACAATTTTGCCAATTTGTCCACAAAGCCGGTCAATGCAAACAGAAGCAGCAAGGCGCCGAAGATGACGCCTGCCGCTCCAATGACGGTTCGGTAATCAGCGCCGGGTTGGGGATCCAGATGGAGCCCACCGCTTTCAAAGGTTGTACGGGAACCGGCAGCCGATAGAAATATCCCTAATCATGTAAAACAGGCCGAATGAAAGGAACACGATGGTCGGACTTAACTTATTGATCAGAATCATGGCCAGAACGATAGGAAGGAGCGTGCCCAAATCTCCGAAAGAGCCGGCCAACTCAATTCGGTCAAATCGAAACCTCTCATGCGGTAGGTCTCTCAGGCCATCCGTCGAAACACCCTCCCCAGCAGCCGTCTTCGTTGCAAATACCACAGGAAAGCATACAGCCATTAATCCCTTGATTCCGTTGGATCCCGAATGCTTGTTATTTCCCATTAGACACCTCGTAATATCTACAATTAGGAAAGTTCGAATCATCCAATCAATAGCACGAATAAATAATTTATCGTGCTTGTTATTATCAACAAAGTTTATGAGCTGTCAAGTAAGTTTTTGGATGCTTTGCAAATACCATCGGATGTGCTAAAAACAAGAGAGTTCTGTAAGTGATGTGTGGATTGGATTTAGGAGAATCCAACAACTGACTATCAACTGCAACAGGTGACCCTCATGCCGCCTTCCATAATGAATCGGCCAGGCCAGGCAATCAATATCTCAGCGAAAAACGAGACCAATTGTTTAAATACGCTGCAACTGAGCCGACTGGAGCAATCTTACCGCGAATGGGTGGAAAGTTCGCTGCGATCCGATATATCTTTATCCCGCAAGCGCATTCTGCTTATTTTTCTGTTGATCCGTTATACAGGAGCCAGACTGAACGAAGTCCTGGCATTGAATCCCCTTCAGGATATCGACCTGCACCGTCAGGTGGTATGTTATGGAAAAACCGGAGCTGAGAAAGGGCATAAAATACGTGAGGTCCAGATATCTGAAGCCCTTTCCAATGAGCTCCGGGCTGCCCTGGGAGGCCCTTTGCTGAAGCCGTCCACAAGCCATTGGTTTCAGGTTGATCCAGGCCATGTCCGCCGCAAATTCTACGAGCGCGCAGCAGCCTGCGGCTTTCTCCCGGCGCATGGCGCTCCGGATGCCATCCGGAAGTCCCGGGGCGTGGAGATGATTCAGAACAACATGCCACTGCCGGTTGTCCAGCGGGTGCTGGGACATTCGACGCCCAATCTGGCCGCATCCTACGTTGAATTTTCCGATGAGGACATTCAGCAGGCAAGCCGATTCTTCATTGAAAAAGAGTCGCTTCGAAAAACCAGTGCACGCAACATTTTTTTCGGTAAAATCCGCAAGATTCACCCTGGCGATATTCAGTCGAAAATCGACATGATCACCATCTCCGGGGCACCCGTGACAAGCGTTATCACCAATGACAGTCTGGTAAGGCTGGGATTGAAAATAGGATCGCTGATTACCGCTGAAGTCAAAGCCCCCTGGGTGATTTTAAAAAAAGGCAGTGATGAACCGGACTGTACGGCGGAAAACCGGTTTCATGGCACCGTCTCCAAAATCACGGAAGGCAAGATCATCACTGAATACGTGGTTCGCCTTGAGGACGGGACGGAGCTGTGTTCCGTCATTACCCGGGAAAGCGGTCAACGCCTCGACCTTCAGAAAGGGGAGCCGATCTGGGTCTTGTTCAACTGCTTTTCCGTGGTGCTGCATCGAGATTGACTTGAAATGCGCATTGCCTGTGATCGAAATCATACACGAATCGGACCCTTCATTCCATACAACGAGTTGCACCACAACTACCCTCAAACCTGATGCTCTGGACAAGATCGTCGATATGGCGTTTGATGAATCGGCGTGAAGACGTCAGTTTAGCAGGCAAAAGCCGAAATCACGGTTCCCGCAAGAATCACCCACAAAATATCCATCTTGAAATAAAGCGCGGCAAAGGCTGCAAAAGCCAGAGCTGCATGCGTCCAATCCCATTGAACACTTAAACCAAACCGGATGGTAACGGTGAAAAGAAGCCCCACAAAAGAGCAGAGGATGCCGGAGATGGCTCTGACAAAAAATGGTGATGAGCGCACCCTGTCAAACCATGGGGCAATGCCGACCAGAATGAGAAAAGACGGCAGAAAGATGCCCATCGTGCCGATGATCGCCCCGGGTATGCCGTAGATCAGATAGCCCACAAAGGTTGCTGTGATCACGATTGGCCCTGGCGTAAACTGCCCGAGAACGATCCCATTTAAAAACGTCGGTGCATCCATCCAGGAACGTACTTCAACGATCTCATGAAACATGAGCGGAACCGAAGCAAATCCCCCGCCGAAGGCCATGAGGTCGATCTTGGCCATGAGCACGGCAAGATGAAAAAGATCTTTTCGGAAGATGAGGAGCAAGGCAAGACCCGCGGCGGAAATAATGAGGAAGATCAGCAGCGGCAGGGTCGTATGTCGCATTTTGGTTGATTGGCTCGCAATGCGGGCATGGGGCTTCCTGCCGTTCAGAAGCATCCCGAGGAGCGCCGCCAGGATGATAATGAGAACCGGGTTTGCCATCAACCCAAAAAGCCCTGCTGCAATAAGCGCGATAAGCGCACTTTTCCAGTCCTTCAGGGAAGTCCTGCTGAAAGATACCGTTGCATTGGCCGCAACAGCCACGATGACAGCCTGCAGACCGCTAAAGATCGAAACCACCGCCGGAAGCTCATGGGTGCGAACGAAGGCAATGGAGAGCGACAGCATCAGAAAAAAGGCCGGCAAAATAAATCCGATGTAACTTGCCATTGCCCCGCGTATCCCCCTGACTTTCAATCCGATGTAGGCCGCCATCTGCATGACAGTCGCACCGGGGATGGTTTGGCACAGGGCTACACCGTCCTGAAAAGATTCGCTGTCAAGCCATTTCTTCTTACCGACAGCCATCTTGCGGACGTATGGAATCATGGCGGGGCCGCCGAAGGCGGTGATTCCCAGTCTGAGAAAAGAGCCGAATAATTGAATCAATGCTGGATTTGGGGAAACAGGCTTGATTTCAACATCCTTCATGCAGATGGTCTCTTTCAATAATTTCAGGCAATTCACATTCATTCAGATCGAAGCTGGAAAACTGATATCCAAGATGATCTGCCTCTTGATCTGATTCTCGCCATAATCTTTCAATACCATACCGGTTCGGTCGCATTTTTGAGAAGGTGATTCTGTACATGATTCTCTATCGGCGATTCAAGATTGTCTGTCTGTAATTCTCGGGAGGATAATTTCATAGCCGGGTAACTATACACCAGAATCGCATTCTATGGAAAGCAGGATTCTTTCCAGGAAAAAGAGACGAATTGTAAGTTTGGATCTTTACCGAGACTGCCGGATTCATGGAGTTATTTCTTCGTGAGAATTTCTTTATTTGACAACTCTGATCCGAAATTCAAAAAATCTGGGTTATTCTTGTCCTCGTAGGCGCATAACTTTTGCTACAGGTTGTTCAATCAGGCGCTGACTGTCCAGGAGGCGCGTCACAGGAAAGCGTTAAATCGGCAAGGGGATAGTTGGAGAGGTGATAAAAATGAAACAGGCAGAAAGAACGGTTCTTTCTGCCTGAAATTAAAATGGTTCACCATAATTGCCATGGCATCAAATCATACAACTTGGCTGGATTCTAAGATCTGAATACGGATGAACGAATCCTATTATCAAATCATCCTGCAACATCGATGCCGAGATTACACCCCAGATGGGGGTCCGGGTTTTCACATTCAAAATTGAAATGACGGGTATCGACATGGCCGCGATCCCGTTCTTCCTCTGACTCGATATATGATTGTTCTTTTACAGAGCTTTCCATAAGGCGCCTCCTGGTTTGAACTTCTTATTTGTTGTGTTTGAGCTTTTTTTAAGAATTATTCCTGAAGCTCTTTGGCATATTCTAAGGCCGCCTTTATGGTTGTCAATAACTTGGTAATTGGAACCGCCTTATTTACAGCGTATGCCCCAACCCCAGAGACTTTCTACGTTCCTCGATATGGCGGCGAATGAGAATCGCCGACTTTTCCGGGTCCGGCTCCACGGCAAAAACCGCACCAACGGCATCCCTGAGCCCTTCCGTGAGCAGCTTGACCACATTCAGGCTGCCGGCAATGGGCGGCATGGGGCCCAGCACCGTGTAAACCCCGGATGCCACGAAATACGCGCCGATGGACACCGCCTTTTCGGAATACCACTCCGGAGCGGCGCCGGCAATGGGAAGATCGCTGATGTCCGCATTCAGGGCATTGGCCAGCGCACTGGCCAGTATCAGAATTCGCACATTGTCCACGCAGCTTCCCAGGTGCAGCACGGGCGGAATTCCCAGCGCGCCGCAGACCTCTTTTAAGCCCGGACCGGCAAATTGAATCGCATCCGGCATCTTGAACCCGGCCTTGGCTGTGGCAATGGCCGCACACCCGGTATCCACGACCAGTATGTCGTTTTCAATCAGGCGCCTGGCCAGTGTGACATGTCCGTAATCATGGAGGATCTTGGGATTGTTACACCCCACGATGCCGGCTGCGCCGCGGATTTTTCCGGCCTTGATGGCATCTATCAGCGGCGCGGCAGTTCCGCCGAGGGCCCCGATAATGGCTTCCACCGAAAATCCGCCGATGGATTTCACCGGTTCCACCGGCAGGTAGACCTTGCGCCGTTTGTCATAATTTTCAATGGCTTCCCGCACCAGGGTCTTGGCCAGTTCTTCGGCATTTTCGGGGTGAAATTCCCGGTGCTGCATTCCGGGGAAGCGGGCCTTGTCGCTGGTGCTGATCATGCGGGTGTGATAGCAGGACGCCACCTGCCCCAGAGACGGCATGATGCACTGATAATCCACAAGCATCATCTCCACAGCTCCTGTGGAAAGGACCAGTTCGGTCATGAGGTGGTTGCCGGCCATGGGAATGCCGTGCCGCATCAGCAGCTCGTTTCCGGTGCAGCAGACACCGGCCAGATTGATGCCGGTTGCGCCTTTACTTTTGGCCAGTTGCACCAGCTCCGGCGACTGTACGGCCGACAGGATCATCTCGGACACCACGGGATTGTGGCCGTGAACCACGATATTGACCTGATCGTTTTTGAGGACCCCGGTATTGACGCTGGTGGGCTTGGGTGTCGGCGTGCCAAAGAGGATGTCGGAGACATCCGTTGCGATCATGGAGCCCCCCCATCCATCGGACAGGGCATTGCGGAGCCCCTGAAGCAACAGGCTCTGCCACCCGTTGTCCACGCCCATGTGCGTGCGATGCATCATTTCCGATGTTTCCCGATCGATCCCCCGGGGTGTGATGCCCAGATTTTTCCAGATCTCCCGCCGTTTGGCGGGCGCCCGCTTGACAAGGGAAAGCTCGGGGATGCGGGTGCCGTAATCCTCCTGCATGGCATAGGCCAACTCGCCGGCAACGACCAGCATGTCCTTTCCCTGCGTTTCAATGCCGTATTCGGCCGCAACGGACTTCAGCTTTTCCCCATCGCGAATGGCATACCCCGGGGCCTTGCCTTTGGCGACGTTGGCCAGGACCTCGACCAGGTCCCTGCCGTGATCCGAATGGGAGGCGGCGCCGGCGGCGATCATGCGGCAGAGATTCCGGGCCACGATAATGTCGGCGTCGGCCCCGCAAACACCTTGCTGCGGGCCTTCGCCGAAGGGATCCACCCGGCAGGGGCCCATGACGCAGTTCCGGCAGCTCAGCCCCAGTTCGCAGTATCCGCACTGGGGCAGCTGGGCCTGATGGCGGTCCCAGACGGTCTCGATCTGATCCGTCTGCGCTTTCTTGAGCAGCAGCTGCCCGTCTTCGGTAATAGTCTGTTGATGAAAAGTGCAGGTCATAGTAACCTCCTTAGGCCGCATGTCTGACGGCAATCTGTGCGCGTTTGATGGTGTTCAGCAGGGTAAAGCCGGGAGAACCCTTGGGTGTGTCGATGCCCATTGAAATGCTCTGGCTGACCTGATCGGTTTTTCGTTTCAGCGACTTCGAAGGATCTTCAAAGGTCAGGGCCCCGGATTTGCAGACCTCCACACAGGCCGGTACTTGCCCCTGGAGCTGGCGCTCCAGACAGTTGTCGCATTTGATGGCAACAGCCTTTTTCGGTGGCGCGGAGCTGTCTTCATGGTACCGGATCACGCCGAACGGGCAGGCCATGGCGCAGGATGCGCAGTTGATGCAGCGGTCCGGGTCGATAAGAACCGTTTCAGTCCGCAAATCCCGGTAGATCGCACCGGGCAGGCAGGCCAGCATGCAGGGCGCCGGATTGCAATGCCGGCAGCGGTTGGGAAATCCTTCATCAAAAAGCCCCACGCCCACATGAATCCGGGGTTTTGGCAAAGGGACCTCCCGGATCGCCGATAAAAGCTGACGGGTCCGGGAATGGGCCGTGGCGCAGGCCGCCATGCACTGCATGCATCCCACGCACCGTTCCGGGTGAACAATAACCTGATTCATAAAAACCTCCTTTCAGAACATCAGCGATTTGAGGGAAAGATGGGGTTCCAGCAATTTTCTCTTTGAAACCCGGACCGGGATTTCGTTCTGGATCATGGCCGTCAGAATCCCGCCGGTTTCAATCCGATTGACGAGGGTAGCGCCGATAAGCCGATCCCCTTCAAATACCAGACGGCGATACGTGTTCAGGCGCCGGTTCTGTTCGCTAAGAATCGTAAAGCGCGGATCATCCGGTGCATTCACCCATCCGGCAGCCAGAATGTCCAGATCAAAAATGCGAATGACGTTCCGGCTCAGGCTTCCCTTATATACGACAGGCGCGTCCGGCCATGTTCATACCGGCAATCCGCCCTTGTGCAACCGCTTCCGGCCAGATCGCATTTACCCAGCGGGTTTTTCTGGCGATATCCATGGATTCAGCCACATCGCCGGCGGCAAATATGCCGGGGAAGGAGGTTTGCAGGTGATCATCCACCACGATTCCCAGGTCCACCTGTATCCGGTCCCGAGGAACAAAGGTTAGACGGACGGCAGCACTCCTTTGCCGACAATGACCAGATCGCAGGAAACCTCGGACCCGTCGGAAAGAACCGCGCCGGTTACCGTATCGCTGCCTTGGAATCCCGTGACTTCCACACCGACCCGGACATCCAGTCCCCGGCGGGTCAGTTCGGCCAGAATCATGCCCCCGGCGGTTTCATCCACCTGAAGGGACAGGGGATAACCGGAGCGGATGAGCATGGTCACGTAATTCCCCGGTGCAAGAGCCCATGGCCGCCTTGAATCCGACCAGGCCGCCGCCCAGTACCAGGGCATGTCGCGTTCGGTGCATCACTTCCAGCATCTTCAGCACCTGATGCTGGTTCCGCATGAAAAAAATATTGGTTAAGTTGGAAGCAGATGCTTTTATTGGACGGGGGTCTGCGCCGGAAGCTATAAGAAGGGTATCAAAAGACAGGGCTTTTCCATCGGAAAGAAACAGGGTTCTTGCGTCCACATCCATCCGAGCGACCCGGCTTCCCAAAACCGGGGTAATGTTGAGGGCTTCGTAAAATTCAATCCCCGCGGACGGGAAGTTTCGCGGGGGAAATGGCACCTTCCAGGACAAGGCTTATCATGGGCCGGCAATAGGGAGTCGACCGACTTCATCTCTGACCATGGCAATACTGCCGGCACCATCCAGTTGGCGGATGGACTCTGCGGCACTGATACCGGCAATACCGTTTCCGATGATGACATGGTTCATGGCTAACCTCCTTCCTGGCGAATCCGACTGAAGGTCATGTGCTCATGGGATGTATCCAGGTAATTCTGAATGGGATCGGCGATGCGCGGAATGATTTCATGGGGAAATTCCTTTCGGAAGGTTGCCGGTGCCCCGGCAACCAAGTGATACGGCCCGACAATCTGGCCTTCCTTCAAAAGGGAGCCCGCGGCGACCATGGACCCCGTAAGGACCCGGCACTCATTCAGCAGCAGAGAGCCCATGCCGATCAGGCAGTAATCTTCGATATAACAGCCATGCACCACGCAATTGTGGCCGATGGTGACATGCTTTCCGATATGCGCAGGCTTTCCGTAGTCCGTATGCACCGTGCAGTTGTCCTGGACATTGGAGTTTTCCCCGACAAAAATCGGGGCCATATCTCCCCTTAGCACGGCACCATACCAGATGCTGGCCCCGTCCCGGATGTCAACATCCCCGACAATCACGGCAGTGGGCGCGATAAAAACACGGTTGCCGATTCGCGGTTTTTTCTCACCCAAATCTATTATCATTAGAGACCCTTTTATGATTCGCTTTCATGGATATTCATTCACAAAACCTTGCATCTCTGGCTGGACGTAAATCTATATTGCAATGCCATCGCCTGCACCTTCAGATTTCAAGCAAAAATCTGATTTATTCTTAAAACAAAGAAGTTTTAGTGTCAAAATAAATGATCACCCCCTTCCCCTTTATGGACAAACCGAAGCGCTTGGAGTATGATGTCTTTAAACGTTGCCCTGCGGAAACGAAACCCGCTCCACCAACAATTCGCAAATGATACCTATGAAAGATTATTATCAGATCCTGGGGGTTTCCAAAGATGCTCCTGCGCAAAAAATAAAGACCGCTTACCGGGAAAAGGCTTTTTTGTATCATCCGGACCGCTGCAAGGATCCGGCCGGCGCGGATCAGATGAAAGCCGTCAACGAGGCGTATGCCGTTCTGTCCAACCCCCAGAAGCGGAAAGAATACGATATGCTGCAGCAGCAGTACGGTGATGCGGCTTACGGGCATTTCCGAAAGTCGTACTCGGAACAGGATATTTTCAGGGGGTCCGACATCCAGCAGATATTTGAAGAAATGGCCAGGGGATTCGGCATTCGGGGATTTGATGCCATTTTCAAGGAATACTATGGCCAGAACTATAAAAAATTCGAACTCAAACGGCCCGGAATCAATATCCAGGGCTTTTTTTTCACTGGGGGCTTTGGAATGCCTTTTCTAAAAACACAATCCATCAAAGAAAAACTGGGAAATGTCTCCCGGCAATTGCTTCAGAAAGCGACCAGCGGCCAACCACAGAAAGGCGCCGACTATCACGATGTCATTCACATCGATCCGTCGCTGGCAGAAAATGGCGGTCCTTACGCTTACCAACTAAAGGCCCACGGCAGAAAGCTTGTGGTGAAAATCCCTCCGGGAACGCGTGAAGGACAGAAAATCCGGCTGGCAGGAATGGGGGAAGCCGGAAGAAACGGCATGCCTTCCGGAGATCTGTATTTAAAAATCACCCTGCAGAAATCACTGTTTGAAAAAATCAAGGCCCTGCTGCCGCTGAAAAACAGAAAAAGCTGAAACAGGAGCAGCCCCGGTGGATATTTATTATGTTGACGGCAAGTTTGTTCCATCTGATGAAGCGGTGATTCCCGTAACCGATCTGGCTGTTCTTCGGGGCCTGGGCGCATTTGACTTCATGCGGACCTATGACGGAAAGCCGTTTTGCCTTCGGGCACACCTGGAGCGGCTTGAAGCATCAACTCGGAAAATCGGGCTCCGTTTCCCCTGGACACGGGATACACTGGTGCAGCTTGTCATGGAAACGCTCAGCAGAAATTCCCACAAAGAATCCAATATCCGGGTAATCGTTACCGGCGGGTCCAGCCCGGATTTCATGAATCCACAGGGAAACCCCAGACTGATCATCATGGTTTCTCCGCTTCCCGACATGCCTGCTTGGTGGTACAGCAACGGTATTCATGTCATTACCCATATGGCGGAAAGATCCCTGGCCGGCGCCAAAAGCATCAACTATGTTCAGGCGTCCCTGGCACTTGAAACCGCCCGTCAGAAAGGCGCCCAGGAGGCCGTTTATGTCGATCTCCAGGGGATGGCGCTTGAAGGCACCACATCCAATATTTTCGTCATCACAGCCGGCAAACTGATCACCCCGGGGAGGGGAATTCTTCCCGGAATTACCCGGCAGGTCATTCTGGATCTGGCCCAGTCACATTTTACAGTTGAAATCCGGGATGTTTTTCTTTCAGAAATGCTATCGGCCGATGAGGTTTTCATCTGCGGCACCAATAAAGGCATCGTTCCGGTCGTCAAGGTGGACGACACCCTTGTCGGAAACGGAAAATCCGGCCCCAAGACCCGTATGCTGATCCAGCACTTTCCGGAATTTATCCGTACTTACGATGCGCCACTGATTGCCTTGTAGAACAGCGGAGATGACAATGCCACGCAGCCGTTTCAAAATAAAATATTCCGTGTTCATCGTTTTAGCTCTGGGGATTTCGCTGGGAATGTCTCGTTATCTATTTTCCAGTTCTTCTGCTCTGGAAAATCGCGCACTATCCACCGCGCCGGCAACCGGCATACAGCCGGCGTTTGATCTGAGCACCGCCATCACCGGCGTTGCCAAAGAGAACATTCCGTCGGTTGTCCATATCGAGGTTACCCAGCGGCAGGAAATCAGCAATCCCCTGATGCCATTTGAGAACGACCCTTTATTTCGCTATTTTTTCAACGCCCCCAGGCAACTGCCCAAAAAATTCAAACAGGAGCAGAAAGGAATCGGATCGGGAATGCTCATCGATCCCGAAGGCCACATTCTGACCAACAATCACGTGGTTGCCGGCGCCAGCCTGATTGAAGTGCTGCTGACGGACGGCAACCGTTACACGGCCAAAGTCATTGGCGTGGACCCGAAAACCGATCTTGCCGTCATACAGATCAAGGCGGACGGGACCCTGCCCCATGTGACCTTCGGTGACTCCGATAAAATGGAAGTCGGCAACTGGGTCGTCGCCATCGGCCATCCCCGGGGCCTGGACCAGACCGTCACGCATGGCATTATCAGCGCCAAACACCGCCGGGGCATTCTTGATCCAAACAGCTACCAGGACTATCTGCAAACGGACGCCGCCATCAATCCCGGCAACAGCGGCGGTCCCCTGCTGAATCTTGAAGGAAAGGTGATCGGTGTTAATGCCGCTATTTTTTCCGAATCCGGAGGGTTTGAAGGTATCGGTTTTGCCATCCCCAGCAACATGGCTGTCTACATTGCCCAGGCCCTGATCAACCATGGCAAGGTGGAGCGCGGTTGGCTGGGGATAACGATTCAGGAGTTGACGCCGGATGTCGATCAAAGCGATGAAACTGAGTATTTCCAAAGGCGCACTCATAGCAGACGTGATCAAGGGGGGACCGGCCGATACCGCCGGTATCCAGAAAGGCGATGTGGTGACGGCTTATCAGGGAAAGGAAATACCAGACGGATCAGCCCTGCAAAGCGATGTCGCCAATACGGCGATCGGCCAGGAAGTATCGCTGACGGTGTTTCGGGACGGCAAAACACGGGATCTTACGGTAAAAATCGAAAACCTTGAAAATGCGGTTAAAAAAATGGCCCTTTCATTGAAAGGTCGTCTCGGTGGGATGGTGCGGCCGGTTACCGCGAAAGAAGCCAAAAAATATGGCCTGGAAGAAACACAGGGCGTTGTCATCGCCTCGCTTCAAAAAGGCGGCAGCCTGGCCAAGGCCGGATTTGAAGTAAACGATATCATTCTGTCCATCGACGATCAGCCTGTGAGTGATGAACAAAGTTATGTCAATCTGCTTGAAACACTGAAACCGCGGCAGACAATCGAGATATTGGCACTCGATCACAACTCCGGCCAAACCGCCTATGTCCAGGTAAAGGTCCGATAGGAAAACATGGGCAACTCTTTAACTAAACGACTGTATCCTTATCTTGTCGCCTTATAAACCTTGCTCTGTACTGCTTCCTCAAGTGCAGCCAGAGCCTCCTGGCACAGAACTGTAACGTTGCGTTTCTGATCCAGGGACAAAGATAGAGAGAGGACATTGCTGTTCTGTCGCGACAATTTCATTACTTCCGTATTGATCCGCCAGAACTCGGCATAGGCAGATTTCGCCGCTTCAATCTGCGGCTTGCTTTTCGGATTCATCAAAAACGACAGGGCGTCCAATGACCGACTGATCAGTGCATCCTGTGTTTGAATCGTTGTCTCGATCTCGTCCATTTTCTCCGGCCGGCTTTCGGCAATATGGGGGGATTGCAGCGCAAGAATTTTAAGCGCGGCAATCAGCGACCGCTGCGTCAATCTGATAATTCTGCAGGCGGTGTCTTTTGAATCGTCGCTGTTCATCAGGGCATAAAGGGCCCTCTCCAATTGTTTGAGCGCTGTCTGCGCAGAATCATACGAGAGCGCGTATGCCTTCAGGTTCGTGTTCAGGACGGACAATGGCAACAGTTCCTGGTCAATCTGCCGGAACCGCTCCCAGCAGGTGCTAAACTCCCGATAAAGATCCACTTCCCGTCCCGTTTTTTCCGATTCAATCAATGCGCCAAGTTCCAGGCTGGCATCTTCTACGGCAGTGGAAAGCTGCTGGGCCCGATCGGCATATGCACGGGAAGCCTCATCGGTTTCCGCCAGGACTGCACTTTTTTCCGCTTCGACAGATGCGTTCAGGTTTACCCGCATCTCGGACACCAGCCGGATTTTTTTAACATCTTTGACATAGACCGGTTCAAAAATAATACCCGCCATTAACGGCTTCAAGTATACAATCCATGCGGCATAACCCAAAGCTGCAACCAGCGCGACAGCAACAAGCCAGGTTCCAATTCTTTTGCCCGAATGTTTCGTATTCATATCCTGTTATCCTCTGTTTGTTTTGACAGCCGATGTTATAGGTCGGTTAACATGAGAATCACGATTTGAACTTGAAGACTACCATACCCATCTTGCCTGAAAAAGCCAATGCGTAATTTTATCTATGTTCTCATCCGTATCGGCAGGATAACGGTGGTAATCCCATCCCACTGCAGATGCCGCTGGATGGAAAAGGCTGCCTCGTTGTGCAGCATTCTATGATAGAATTTTTCCAGACGGAAAGTGATCTGCCCGGTGAATACTGTGGATCGGGGGTACTCTGCTACAATTGCCCTGCACAGATTAATGGCACTTTCCACCACATCCGTTCCCACTGCCAGACGATAGTCGGCGGCAAAACCCAGTTTTCTGGCTATATCCACATATTTTTCAAGTCCTTCGATTACCGATTGTTCTAATAACACGACTTCTTCAGCTCCCTTGAACGAACCGGAATCAACGACAGCCACGGATACAAAAATGATGTTTTTGTAGATTTTGGGAAAAGTGGTGAGAATGGACAGCAGGGTGTGAACGCCAAACCCGCTGTATCCTGAAACCAGTTGAATGGCTGTCCGATCTTTTTTGTTCAGTGGGGCGTTGTTGGGCGGACCGGATACGGGAAAGTTCAGCAGCGTCTTGTCAAGCTCCGCAACGCCGCTTCGTACGGCCTGGTAATGATTTCGAATCAGATAGCAGACACCAATGACAACAGAGGTGATCAGAAGCGTCATCCAGCCGCCTTCCATAAACTTCTCCACGGTGGTGATCACCAGAATGGTGGCGCAAAGGGCCAGCCCGACGAGATGAACGCTTAAATGCCGCATCCATCTGGCATCTTCCTTTCGTCGCCGGATGTAGAACCGGGACATTCCCAGCTGGGAAAGGGAAAATGTCACAAAGACGTTGATGGAATACATGATCACCAGGGCCGATACCGAACCGTGCGTATAGATCAACAAGGCTATGGCAGATGCTCCCATCAGAACGATGCCGTTTCGCATGGTGAGCCGCTCGGACAGGGCTGCAAACCGGTGGGGAAACCAGGAATCCACCGCCATGTTCGCCATCACCCTGGGTCCATCCACAAATCCGGTCTGGGCCGCAACCAGCAGCAATGCCCCTTCGGAAAAAATCGTGATAAACGCGATCGAATTTCCCAATCCCCAGTCGGCAAACAGGTGGTTGGCAATCACGGCATTCAGCGTCTTGCCTTCCACAGGCTTTACATCCAGAAGCGCATAGCACAGAAACAGCACCCCGGCGGTGAAGGCAAGTGAGCCCGCCATATAGGCCATTGTCCGCTTGCCGGTCTGCACCCGAGGCTCCCGCATGATCTGCATGCCGTTGGAAACCGCCTCGATGCCGGTATAGGTTCCGCCCCCCAGTGAATACGCCCGCAGGAACAGCATCAGCATGCCGATAAAGCCGATGGTGGAAACATCCTGCCGAATGCCGGCCTGAAAACTGCTCGCCAGAGGAGCAAAGCGATCGGTATGGGTAAAGATGCCATCAAGCAGCATCACGAGATGGGTGACGATAAAGACGATAAAAATCGGTGCCATGACCACGATGGATTCCTTAACACCCCGAATGTTCAAAATAATCAGCATCACACACAGGGAACAGGCGACGATAACCTTATAGTGGTGAAAACTCATCGGCAGATAGCTGAAAAGCGCATCCACGCAGGCGGCAATGGATATGGTAATGGTCAGCACATAATCCACCAGAAGGGCGCTGCCGGAAATGACCCCGGCCTTTTCTCCCAGCATGTGGGTGGCAACAATATACCCGCCGCCGCCATGCGGAAAATGCTCGATGATCCGGGAATACGCATATGAAATGATAAAAACCGTAAGGGCCGTCGCCAGACCCAGTAGAATTGCCAGATACGTATGGGTTCCCAGGGCGCGATAGGCTTCTTCGGGACCGTATGAAGAAGAAGACAGCCCGTCAGCGCCGAGCCCTATCCAGGCCAGCACCGGAATCAGCGACATTTTGTGAAAAATATGGGGGTCTTTTACCTGCTTGGGCGCACCGATAATTGCGTGCAGGATTTTTTGGGTGACATTTTCTTGCCCTTGGTTGGTATTTGAAGCCATACATTCTCCTCAACTTACTGTTGATTCACCGGGCTTATACGCAAAAAAGCCGTCGGTGCAAAACCGGCGGCTTTTCAAATCGCTGTCAGTTGCCCTTTCAATTGCCGACGGAGTTAGCTGTCGGGCTCGGGCCTGAAAGTGCCCTATCCAAAGAAGGAATTCGCCCCAAAAACCTGGGTCCCCCGCATCCTTTCTCAGAACGGATCTAGGCTGCATATTGTGAATATTGTCGGATTCTATCCTTTTTGATTTCCCTGTCAAGTAAATGTTGTCATCTGCGCCGAAACCAGCTGCGCATGATAAGAAATTGCTTTTCACAGGTTTCTGAGATAGCATGTTCTTTACAGTAATATGATGGGATGAATAATCAGACAGATCATTGGCGAACCGAAATGGCAAATCCACATCAGAAAACAGATCATCATCCGGCAAGAATTGCCGGTCTTTTCGACCATCCGCTGACTTTCCCCTCTTTTCTGGATAAAATCCCGCTGGGACTGGCCGTACTCAATACAAACCGGCAGATCGTTCTCATCAATCGGACCCTTGAAGGCCTTACCGGCTATATCAGACAGGAAATCAAGGGAATACCCTGCGCCTATATTCTTCGAAGCAATGTCTGCCAGGAGAATTGTCCGGCGCTTACCCTTCAGGATTCAGCCGATGCCGTCTGCATGGAAGCCAATATCATCAACCGGGATCGCCAGAAAATTCCCGTTCGCATCACTTTTTCCGCCATCCGGGACAGTGACGGCCGGACCCTGGGATATCTGGAGGCCGTGGAAGATATCCGTCTTTTAAAATCCCTCAACGGAAAAACAGAGCAGGCCTATGCATTTGGTCAAGTCATCGGACGCAGCCCTCAAATGGAAAGGATTTTTCGTGTCCTTCCGGTGATTGCCCAATCGGATTCCTCCGTGCTGATCACCGGGGAGACAGGCACGGGAAAAGATTTTGTGGCAGAGGCCATCCATCAGGGATCGCATCGGGGAAAAAACCCATTTATCAAGGTGAATTGCGGGGCACTGCCCGAAACCCTGCTTGAATCCGAACTTTTCGGTCACCAAAAAGGGGCCTTCACCGGCGCGTTTGAAAACAAACCCGGAAGATTTCGCCTGGCGCACAACGGCACCCTGTATCTGACCGAGATCGGCGATCTGCCACTTTCTCTTCAGGTAAAGCTCCTGACATTCCTGGACGACATGGTCGTCTTCCCTCTGGGAGGCACCAAGGGCTTCCAGGTGAATGTCCGCGTGATTGCCGCCACCCACCGGAATCTGGGCTTGATGGTCCGGGAAGGCCGATTCCGGGAAGATCTTTTGTTCAGACTGAACGTGGTACGTCTGCATCTGCCGCCTGTCCGGGAACGGGGAGATGACATCCGTCTGCTGCTCGACCATTTCATGCGCTCCTATCTGACGCGATTAAAAAAACCCATCAAGGGATTTTCCGCCAAGGCGCTTCGTCTGCTTCTGGATTTCACCTATCCCGGCAATGTTCGGGAGCTCCGAAACATTGTTGAATACGCCGTCAATATCTGCGAAGAAGATCAGATTCTGCTGAAGCACCTGCCGGCCTACCTGACCGACCCCATTGCCAGAGATTGGGACAGAGAGGAAGAAAAAAAAGAAATTCAACCTCTCTGGAGCTCGGAACCCAAACACAGAGAAACCGCCAGTGACTGGGCATCAGCGGAAAAAACGATGATCATGGACGCATTGTTGAAGGCCAGGGGAAGCCGAAGTAAGGCTGCCGAGAGCCTGGGGTGGGGAAGAAGCACGCTCTGGAGAAAAATGAAAAATTATGGGCTGGCGCGCTCAGCATGAACAGTGTTCTCAAAAGGCTTTGACGAATGCAAAAAAAAGTGTTGATTTGCCTGTACGGAAACAATGTGGCGCCCCGGTTTGATCTGACAACCGAAGTATTCATTGCTTCCTTTGGACCGGAGAACCGGATCGAGGATGAAAATACCGTGGTGCTGCCTCGGGCTTCGGCAGAGGAACTGTGCCATATGATTCTTTCCGCGGATATTCAGACGGTCATCTGTGGTGGCATTGAAGAAGAATACTATCAGTATCTTACATGGAAACGGATCCATGTATTCGACTCTGTGATCGGCGCCTGTGATCGGGTGCTCGAGTATTACGCAAAAGGGATGCTTCAGTCTGGAGCCATTTTGTATGACCCGCGATAGACAGCACCGCACAGCGGCGCCATTTCACTTTTTCATGCACGGTAATGGTGAGACAACATGAAAAAGCTGAGCGTTCTGCTCGTCGATGATGAAAATGAATTCGTAACCACGCTGGCCGAAAGATTATCCCTCAGGGGAATGGCTGTCAGAACCGCTGTCAGCGGGGAAGAAGCGCTGCGCATGATCGACGCGGAACAACCGCAGGCAGTGGTTCTGGATGTCCGGATGCCGGATATCAGCGGAATGGTGGTTCTTCAGCAAATCAAGGCCCGATATCCACAGATCCGGGTCCTACTGCTGAGCGCCCATGGCTCCACCCGAGACGGGATAGAAGGGATGCGCCTGGGTGCCATGGATTATCTGATAAAGCCGGTTAACATCGATGAGCTTGTCTTGAAACTGAGCAATATGTAGTGCCTGAACGGGCTTTCCGTTCAGGCAAAATTCCAATATCAAATTCCGAAACAAATTCAGAATTCTAATATTCAAATGATTTCCACCGACTGAACCAAAATATTTATTATGGTTCAATATGTTTCATTATGTCTTGATTTCAAATGGTTCAATATGTTTCATATTGGCGCATATTATTATTTATCTCCTGCCGAATTTTATCAACATCCCGCAATCATTATAAATGCCAGCATGGCATAGTCCTTGCTATTGTGTACTGAAGAAATTTTACACAAGCATCCTTTTTCATGGGGAATGTTCGTCGGCGCATTGCTTTGTGATGCGCCTGTTGCATGGAGTTGATGGTTTGCCGGATTCAATAACAAGACTGCTGATTGTTGAAATTGATGATGCCTTTCGCCGGCATCTTGCCGAGCGCCTGCGCATGGAAAAGTTCAAGGTTTACGAGGCCTGCCAGGAGACTGAAGCCAAACAGATTCTGCAACGCAAAATCATCGATGTGGTGCTACTGGGAATGCGGGAATTCAAACATGGCGGGGTGACGATGCTGAAAGCCATCAAAGAATTGAAACCCCTTACCGAAGTAATTCTCATGACTCCTGCCGAAGCCATATCACTGTATGCCTCCATCCAGGCCATGAAACTGGGCGCTTTTGATGAACTCCACATCCCCTTTGACATGAGAAAACTGACTGAGCGGATATCCGCGGCACGTCTACGAAAATTCAAAAGAGAAAATGCAAAAAAGACGGGCATTCAAAATAATCCGCAGGGTTCGGATGCATGATAATAACCGTTTTGGATATCTATAAAATCAAGGAGATGACTGCATGAAGATACGCGTGTTGCTGGTAGACGACGAAAAGGATTTTATCGATGTGCTTGCCGAGCGTTTGGAGGCCAGAGACTTTAGTACTTTCAAAGCGTATTCGGGAGATGAGGCATTGGAGTTAATCAGGGGAAAAAATGTGGACGTGGACGTGGTTGTCCTGGATGTCCAGATGCCTGTAAAAGACGGCGTGACCGTGCTTCGGGAAATCAAAGCATTCAACCCCCTGATCGAAGTCATCATGCTCACCGGCCATTCCACAGTGGAATCCGCCGTTGGAGGCATGAAGATCGGAGCCTACGACTACCTCTTGAAACCGACGGAAACAAAGGATCTGGTAGAGAAAATCGTGCTGGCTTACAAGCGCAAGTCAGAGCATGAAAATCGCATCCGGCAGGCGGAAATCGAACGGATTCTGGCCCGAAAGGGCTGGGCCTGATATTTTTACTGATATCGAAATGATTGGAGAGGGAATATGCAATCAACGAAAGTTAAGGACTTGATGGTGCCGCTTGCCGAGTATGCAACGGTTTCCGAAGACGCCTCGCTGAACGAGGCGATCCTGGCGCTGGAAGAAGCCCAGAAAAATGTGGAACAAGGCCGTGAAAAGCACCGGGCCATTCTGGTTCTCGATAAAAACCAGCATGTTGTGGGTAAGTTGACCCAGTGGGATGTGAGTGCCGGGATCGAGCCGAAATACCTGGCCATCGAAAACTTCACGGAAACAACGCGGATGGGATTCGGCCCGGAATATCTCCGCTCGATGATGAAGGATTTCGGACTCTGGCGAAAGCCGCTGGAGGATCTCTGCCGCAAAGCATCGGAGATACGCGTCAAAAACATCATGAGCAAACCCGCGCCAGGGGAATATATCGATGAAGATGCCTCTCTGGATGAGGCCATTCACCTGCTGGTCATGGGGCGTCATCAGTCACTGCTCGTCAAAAAAAATAACAGCATTTCCGGTGTTCTGAGAATGAGCGATGTGTTCAAGGGGATCTGCGACAAGGTTAAAACCTGCAACATCTGAACGGGAATTGCTTTGCGCGCGGGCAAGGAACTTATTGAAGACAAGACGCTGATGAAACTTAAAGAAGATGAAATATATTTTTCGTCACTAATCACAAGGAGTGTTTTATGAGTCACACAGACATATTAGAACCCGGTATTGATTGGAAAAACATCGCATTCATGCTGCTGGGAGTCGCCTTGTTCACCCTGGTGTACTATTCTCCCGCCTGGCCGGATGTTCTTGATCCGCTGGGGAAAAAATTTGTTCTCAGCCGTGAGGGGAAAGGCGCCATTGCCGTGTTTCTGCTGGCCGGAACCTGGTGGGTGTTTGAAGTGCTGCCGATCGGCGTCACCAGTATCGCAATCGGCGTGCTTCAGGCCCTGTTTCTGATACGGCCTGCTGAAAAAGCTTTTAAAGACTTCATGGACCCAAGCGTCATGTTTATCTTCGCATCGATCATGATCGGCCTGGTATTCACCAAAACCGGCCTGACCAAGCGCCTGTCCTACAGGATGCTGATGATCGTGGGTGAAAAAACCAGCATGATCTATCTTGGCTGCATGGTGGTAACAGCTGCCCTGACGCACATCATGGCCCATACCGCAGTGGCCGCAACCATCTATCCGCTGCTGATTTCGATTTATTCGCTGTATGGCGAAGGTGATCAAAAAACCCGCTTTGGTAAAGGACTTTTTATGAGCATGGCATACGTCGCGGGTGCAGGCAGCATCATCACCCTGCTGGGCGCGGCCAGAGGCGCTGTTGCCGTCGGCTTTTACAAGGACATTGTCGGGACTGAAATTACCTTTTTCAACCTTTCTTATTACATGGCGCCGATTGGCTGGACCATGGTCTTTTTGTTGTGGGGCTTTTTCATGATATTCTTCAAGCCGGAAAAAGATGTGATTCCCGGTTTAAGAGAACGGGCAACCCAGCTCAATGCCCAGCTTGGATCCATGACCAAAAATGAGATTCTTGCCGGAATCATCGTCCTGACCTGTATTGTGGTGTTGTCTCTCAGATCGTTTGTTCCCGCCCTGAATGCCCTTGACAAAACCGGCATCATTCTGATTTCCACCCTGTTGTTTTTCATCACCGGCATCATGGGCATCGAAGATCTGGAAAATGTGCCATGGAACATCATCCTGCTGTTTTCCGGTGCCATGAGCATCGGGTTCTGTCTGTGGGAAACAGGCGCAGCCAAATGGATGGCCGTCAACTGGCTGCTTCTGTTCCAAAAAGCCAACTGGTTCATTTTCATCATGAGCATTGCCTTTTTTGTGCTGATCATGACCAATTTCATCATGAACGTGGCTGCCATCGCCATATCCCTTCCCGTGGCACTGGTGGTGGCGCCCTACCTGAAAGTAGCACCGGAAGTCATTTTCTTTGCCGCACTGGTTGCCGCCGGCATGCCGTTTATGCTTCTTGTCGGGGCTGCTCCCAATGCCATTGCCTATGACTCCAAACAGTTTACATCCGGAGAGTTTTTTAAATATGGTCTCTTGGCCAGCATCATGCTCCTGGCGGTAATGGCCCTGTTTGTTGCATTTATCTGGCCGCTCATGGGAATGCCTGTCACCCTCAAATAAGCACTGATCGTTGATATGCATTGAATAAAACAGCCATCTTTTCAATCTATGAACTCACATAACGGAGCAATCTCTCAGGCGCGGATTCACGAGATTTCACTGTGCCGCGGAGTCTGAACTGATTCCTTCTGAGTCTTTCCAATTCCTATAAGCGGCGTCGGCGGCAGGCGCTGCTTTCTACCTGACTCGGGGCTAAAGGGTATCCCTCTTTAGCCCCGTGGTCTTTTCAGTAAAGAAGACCGCCATCCAAACGATGTCCATCTTGTATCATTTTGTTTCAAACCAAATGATTCTATTTGATTCAATTGGTTTCATGGCGATACATATTTTTCCTGCCACTACCTATCAACATCCCGACATCATAATATAAGTTAATATGGCACAGGCTTTGCTCTACTGCTCAGGCGGTACTTCGCACTAATATTTAAACCCCTTTTTTCTGGGAGGGGGTGTTCATAGGCGTATCGCGTCAAAATGCACTTTATGCTTGGAGCAGATGGTTTTGCAGGGTTCAATGATGAGACCCCCTCTCTTTTTACCTCTATTCAGGCCATGAAAAAGGGCGCATTTGATGAGCTTCATCTTCCCATTGACATGAAAAAGTTGACAAAGCGGATTACCGCCGCCCGACAGCGTCAATATGAAAGGGAAAATGCCAAGAAAACAGGGATTCAGGGTAACCCGCAGTATCCGAATGCCAGACAATAACCGTTTTGAATACAAATAAATCAAGGAGATGAATGAATGAAAATACGCGTGTTGCTGGTAGACGATGAAAAGGATTTCATCGATGTGCTTGCAGAGCGTCTGGAGGCCAGGGATTTCACCGCCTTCAAAGCGTACTCTGGAGATGAGGCACTGGGGCTGGTCCGGGAAAAAGACGTGGATGTCGTTCTTTTGGATGTCCAGATGCCTGTAAAAGACGGCGTGACCGTGCTTCAGGAGCTCAAAGCGTTCAATCCGCTATTGGAAGTGATCATGCTCACCGGCCATTCCACGGTGGAATCCGCAGTGGAAGGCATGAAGATCGGCGCATATGACTATCTCCTGAAACCAACGGAAACAAAGGACCTGGTTGAAAAAATAGCACTTGCCTTCAAGCGCAAATCCGAGCAGGAAAATCGCATCCGGCAGGCGGAAATCGAACGTATCCTGGCGCGCAAGGGCTGGGCCTGATAAATTCGCAAAAAATCAACATGGGGCGGCAAATGCCGGTGTCCCGTCTGTTCAAGATTCCGTCAGCATGGGATGAAGCTCAACACTGAGATTGGACGTTACAAAGCCATCAAAGGAGAAATATGCAAGCGACGAAAGTTAAGGAATTAATGGTGCCGCTATCCGAGTATGCGACGGTTTTCGAGGACGCCACACTGAACGAGGCAATCCTGGCCCTGGAAGATGCCCAGAAAAATGTGGAACTGGGACGTGAAAAACATCGGGCCATTCTGGTTCTCGACAACCATCGGCGTGTGGTGGGAAAACTGACCCAATGGGATGTGAGTGCCGGGATCGAGCCGAAATACCGGGGGATTGAACATATCACAGAAACATCGCGATTTGGATTCAGCCCGGAATATATCCGATCAATGATGACAGACTACGGACTCTGGAGAAAACCACTGGCGGATCTCTGCCGTAAAGCCTCGGAGATACGGGTTAAAGACATTATGAGCAACCCCACCCCCGGGGAATATATCGATGAAGATGCCTCTCTGGATGAGGCCATTCACCTGCTGGTCATGGGGCGCCATCAGTCGCTGATCGTGAAAAAAGGCGATAAGATATCCGGAATCCTGAGAATGAGCGATGTGTTCAAGGGAATCTGCGACATGGTTAAAACCTGCACACTATAAACAATGTGAACGCCGGAATACGGAAATGAAATGCATTCAATCGGCATCTGCAAAAAACCCGAAGTTATCTAATAAGGATTTTTATCAGCATCGTGCAAAAAGTCTGCACCTGCAGCATGTGAAAGGAGTTGGCCGCCATGTCAGAAGAAATTAGAAACCTGCCGGTGGGAGCCGGTTTACACGAGATTCCCGAGGGGATCATGATGGCTTCCAGGAAAATGGTTATCGACTGGAAAAGAATATTTTTCATCGTTCTGGGACTTACCCTGTTTTTCACCTTTTATTTCATGAACGACCTGCCGGATGCGGTGGATCCGGCAGGTAAGCACTTTGCCCTGCCTTCTCAGGGAAGGATGGCATTGGGGCTCTTTCTGATGGCGGCCGTGTGGTGGATTTTCGAGGTGATGCCCATCGGGGCTACGGCCATTGCCATCGGATTTTTTCAGGTCGTTTTTTCGATTCGGCCGGCGGATGCAGCCCTGAAGGATTTTTTCGATCCCTCTGTCTGGTTTATCTTCGGTTCTGTCGTCATGGGACTCGCCTTCGCCCACTCGGGCCTCACCAAGCGAATGGCCTACAAGATGCTGGGGGTCGTGGGCGAAAACACCAATTTTATCCTGCTTGGCACGTTTCTTATCGTAGCCGGCATGACCCTGCTCATGGCCCACACCGCAGTGGCCGCAGCCATGTTCCCGCTGCTCATGGCCATTAACTCACTCTACAGCGAATCCGACCAGCCCACACGCTTCGGAAAAGGTCTGTTCATCGGTATGGCATGGACCGCAGGCGCGGGTTCGGTTATCACCTTCCTGGGCTCGGCCCGGGCAGTGGCCGGGGCCGGCATGTTCAAAAAATTCACCGGCGGCACGGAAATCGGCTTCTTCGAACTCACCTGGTACATGCTCCCCTTGGGAGCGCTCATGGTTTTTCTCATCTGGCTCGTGGTAATTTTCTGCTTCAAACCGGAGAAGGCCCGCATCGACGGGTTGCGGGAAAGGGTCACCCACTTGGCAAAGGAACTCGGCCCCATGAACATGAAGGAAATATTCGTCCTGGTCATGGTTTCCGTGGTGCTGGGGCTTTTCATGCTAAAATCCTTCTCGCCTATTCCCTTTTTCAAGAACATGGACCGGGCAGCGATCATGCTGGTGCCTGTCCTGGCGTTTTTTCTTGTCAGAACCCTCGGCGTTGAGGAAATGGAATCCATTCCCTGGAATATTCTGCTGCTGTTCGGCGGGGCCATGAGCATCGGATACTGCCTTTACGACACCAAGGCCGCTGAATGGATGGCCGTCAGCTGGGTGACCTGGTTTCAAACAGCCCCCTGGCTGGTCTTTGTTCTGGCCATCGCCTTTCTGGTTCTGTGCCTGACCAATTTCATCATGAACGTTGCCGCCATTGCCATTGCACTTCCCATCTCCCTGGTCATCGCAACATATCTGGGCGTGGCGCCCCATGTCATCTTCTTCGCCTCCCTGGCCACCGCCGGCATGCCCTTCAACCTTCTGATCGGCGCAGCACCCAATGCCATTGCCTATGAAAGCAAGCAATTCACTGCAGGGGAGTTTTTCATGTATGGGTGCGTTCCCAGTTTAATTCTCATGACTTTGCTGTCACTCTTCTGCTATTTCATCTGGCCGCTCATGGGCATGCCGGTCCTGCTCAAGTAAAGCGGCGCACCACGTCGGGGAAGGTGCTGGCACGCCGGCCGGCCCTTCCCTTTGACACTGCGACAAAAATTCACCGTGCCAAAGCGGCCCCGTCATTAGAATCCGATAAAACAACAATCTATTCAACGCAATTATAACAGGAGTGTTTCTGATGAAGCCTGTAATCATGTTAGTGGATGATGAAGTCCCTTTTGTGGAAACCATGACCAAGCGGCTGGGCAAGCGGGATCTGACGATCGTTTCAGCGCACAGCGGCGCTGAGGCATTAACAAAACTCGGCCAGGAGGATCAGATCGATGTCGTGATCCTTGACGTCAAAATGCCGGGAATGGACGGCATCGAAACCCTGAAAGAAATCAAGAAAACCCACCCCCTGATTGAGGTGATCATGCTGACAGGGCATGCCACGGTCGAAACCGGTATCGACGGCATGAAGCTGGGGGCATTCGACTATCTCATGAAGCCCTGCGATATCGAGATGCTGTTGAAGAAAGTCCAGGAAGCCAGGGCAAAGAAAGACTCTCATAATGAAAAAATCGCCCAGGCGCGGATTCATGAAATAGCACTGCGACGCGGGGTCTGAACAGGAACCTTCCGGACATTGCCGTTTTTATAAGCAGGGTCGAGGCGGAATGCAGGAGCGGGGCCGAAGGGCTTGTTTTCCCCTTCAGCCCCGCGTTTTGAACGATTGAATCATTTATTGAAGCGTAATGTTCTGCTTTCCCTTATTTGGTCGGGATAAAGAAAAGCTGTTTTCCGGAGAGCTTGAAATCCGTGATCAGTTTTTGCGTTGACGGAAGGGCCATCCAGGCTGAAAAAGCCTTTGCCAGATCGGATTTGACGTTGGTGCATCTTGCCGGATTTACCTCGATGACACTGTAAAGGTTTTTCAGCATATCATCCCCTTCAACCAGAATTTTAAGGGGTGGATTACCCTTCTGGGTGTCCTCATACTTGATGTAGGTCCCCCGGTCCGTCATGGTATAGCCATTTCGTTCTGCCGCCATTTGGATGGTTGCCAGCATTCCCTGGCCGGCCTGAACGTACCAGGCGTCCTTGTCAGGAACAGCCAGTCCGCTTCCTTTCCATAATGCCATTTCAGTTAAATGGGTTCCGGACTTGTCACCGCGGCTGACGAACAGGCTCTGTTTGTTCTGAATGGCTGTCAGGGCGTCTTTGACGCTTTTACCCTTGACGCCGGCCGGATCCGTCGCCGGACCGATGATGACGAAATCATTGTACATCACCTCCCGGCGGTTGATCCCGAATCCGTCCGCAACGTATTTCTTTTCGGTTGCCGGTGCATGGACCAGCAGCACGTCCGCATCGCAGTTTTCTCCCAGTTTCAGTGCCTGACCGGTTCCGACCGACACCCACTGAATATCGATACCGGTCTCCTTTACAAAAAAAGGCTTCAGGTAATCGAGCAGGCCCGTGTTGTCCGTGCTGGTGGTGGTGGCCATCCGGAGCAACTTGGCTTCCTGTGAAACAGCGGGGGTTTGGGATAACATCAGAAAAACAGCAACCAGTGTCAAACATACAGCAATTGAATAACGTTTCATTTTCTGCCTCCTTGTGTAGATGTTTCGATATGGTAAGGTTACGGGTTCAACATATTGAAAAAAAGTCAATTCATTCACAGCCCAGCCGATCTTCTCCGCCTCGTTTGTATTGGGGTCAGTGATCATACTGCCTCGCATATTCGGCATCATTGTACAACCCTTCCCCGAACTGATCTTTTCCGAAATTTCGAATGACCGTCTGCCCTTTTTCAGAAGCCGCGAAATCAATGAATTGAGCTGCCACGGGCTGTCCGTCAGTAGCGCCTTCCGGTTGGCAGAGTGCATGATAGGTGTTGATCAGGACCGGATCACCCCGAAACAATATCTTCAAGTGTTTTATGGACTTGTTCGCCTCACTCCAGGTGCTGCTGTCGGTCATGAAATAGCCGCCCAGACTATCCGCGTTTTTCAGGGTATCCAGCATGAACCCCTTGGAAATGATGTACCAGTCGCCGGAGGGCGTAGTGCCCGATGCCTTCCAGATATCCAGCTCCTTTTTATGGGTTCCGGAATTGTCACCGCGGGAAAGAAATGGCGATTTGGCTTCCGCGATTTTTCCGTAGGCCCGGGCGGCGTTTTGTGCCGAGGAAATGCCGGCAGGATCTTGCGGGGGGCCGACAATGTAAAATTCGTTGGAGCCGATCAGGGTCCGCTTGATGGCCCATCCCTGCTGCACGGCCAGTTTTTCCGCTGCCGGCGCATGGACCATGATTGCATCCACCTGTTTTTCTTTGAGCATCTTCAAGGAATCACCGGAGCCTGCCTTTATCCAGCAAAGAGAGGCTTTCTTTTCCCGGTTGAATTCCTCGGCCAGCGCCTTCAGTAAACCCAGCTCACCAGGGCTCCCGGTGGCCAGACTGAACCGCTGGGTGCCGCTTCCATAGGTTTCCGTACAACTTTCCTGGGCATGGAGCAACACGGACGTCCCTGGCAGCAGCAGCAAAACAACCCAAATCAGCCAATAATGCAATCCTCTGGTTTTCATAAAACACCTCCTCGAATGTATGTGCCCAATGTTCATCCGCATTAAAATCACGGATGCTGTTAAGCATATTCTGCTGATTTCTAAGGCGGTACCCGGTTTGATGAAATACTGGCGATGTCTTGAAAAATGGTTGGAAACCTTGTAGCGTAAATATTTGTTTATGTCAATGTTGACATAGCGATGATTCAACGCAATTTTTTTTAGAAAACTATCCATACCAGGCCCTGTCCAACCCGAAAAATGGTTCGTCTATTCAGTTTGGTTCTGGATCCAGGTCAGAAAGGCTTCGGCAGATTTGGCGTATTTCTGATTCAAACAGGCTTGGGTGCTGGGAATGAGCTCGCCGTCGAACTTCACCTATCCCGAGATGAAAAGTGTCGTCGAAGCCGTTCAGACGTCAGGATTGCGGGACCAGGTCAAATTCGACCCGGAAAAGCATCGGGCGAACCTTACTGCAGCGGGACGCCGAAGCATTGGCCGCAGGCCTTTCCGTTCATCAGGGAGAGCGCATCACTCCCAAACTGGATTCGGAAACCGAACGCGCTCACCGCTTCAAGAAATACTTCGTCTGACCGGCTGGATTCTGCTATATTACGCCATATTTTGTTTTCCAGAGGGAGGATCTTTCTTGAGTTCAGTAATTATTCAGCCCGGCCATGAACAAATCGATATCGCACTGGGACATAGCCTGATGGAAGCCGCCCGGGAGCGGTTTCCCCAGGTGGGAAACGCCGAAGGCACAGGCACGCGGATGGTGCTGACTTCCGCCACGGAAAAGCGAAGTGCGGAAGCATTGGCCCGGCAGATTCATTACCTGGAGCTGGCCGCTCATCCCAGATTCGGACATTTTTTTCCCAGGCATTGAACTTTCCCCTGCCCGGGGCGTTATTCTGACGCAAAAGCGAGGTGTCCAATGAATCACAGACAGCGGGTTGCACTGACCATTCAAAGGCAACGTGCGGACAGGATTCCCCGGGGAGAGCTGTGCATCGACGATGGCCTGATCAGTGCGTTTCTGGACACAGCCCATGTGACGCACCGGGAGCGCCTGGAATTTGCCTCCCGGCTGGACCTGGATCTCATCTGCCTGTCACCCGACTACGGAACGGGTAACCAACCCGATCGCTTGCCGGCGCCCGATGCGCACTGCTGGCCGGACCTGGAGCAATGGAGTTCGGGAACCGATCTGTTTGTCTTTGTGATCCTGGACGGCGGATTCTCCTGGGGGATGAAACTGCTGGGCTTGAAGAACTTCATGACGGCTGTCATGCGCCGCGCCTCCGAAATCGCGTCCATATTGCAGGAAGCGGACACTCTCGGTACAGTGTTGATGAAGCGAGCCGCCGCACAAGGCGCCCATGGCGTCGTGATCGCGGATGATATCGCCTTCACGGCCGGCCCGATGGTTGCCCCGGACGTTTTGCGCCGATTATTTTTCCCCTTCGTCGCGCGACAGGTGGAATGCGCGCACAAACTGGGACTGAGTGTCATTTTCCATTCGGACGGCAACCTCAATTCCGTTCTGGCCGATCTTGCGGCCACCGGAATCGATGGGTTGCAATGTCTTGAAAATGCAGCAGGAATGGACCTGGCCCGAACCTGGAAACAATACGGTGACAGGTTGTGCTTCTGGGGAAATCTTGACCCCTCGCTTCTGTCAGCCCCGCTGGATCCGCAAGAAATCGAACAACAGGTGAACACCATCCTGCACGTCGCAAACGGCGGCGGGATCATTTTTGGAACCAGCAGCGGCTTATTTAATGGCATGCGGCCGGAAAATCTGTCCTACCTCCACAAGCTTCTCTCATGTTATTCCGACTGATCCTCACTGTCCGGAAGAGCAAGGCAGGAGAAGCTTTGCGCCGCATAATAATGATTCTTTCCTCCATGCTTTCAGGATGAAATCGTTATTTCAGCAATAAACGCCTCCTTATCGATAATTGAGTATTTGCTTATGTTAAATGTACACCTTCCAGAGCATCCCGCTCAGGGAGCCGAATACAATGACCAGGTGAATCGGCACATGAAACCGTTGCAGGGCTAAAAAAGTCACCCCTGCCAAACCAATGGCGAACCCATCGATGGCTCCCCTTGCGGGAAAAAACGTATTTATACTGAAAAAGACGGCCAGTTTGAGGACAACCCCTACCACCGCAGCCGTAACGCCGGTGAGAGCGGCCGCTAACCGCCGGTTCCCGGAAAGCGCATCAATATAGGGCGCGCCGGCAAAGATAAACATGAAACTGGGTAAAAACGTGCAATATGTGGTCAACAGCCCTCCGGCAATTGCCGTCCAGAGCTGGGGAGCGTTCCCGCTGAACTTCCAGGCGCCTAAAAAGCCGACATACTGCGTCACCATGATCAGCGGCCCCGGCGTAGATTCGGCCAGCCCAAGCCCGGAGAGCATCTGTTTTTCGGTAAGCCATCCGGAAATGTGGACGGCGTAATCGGCGATATAACTCAGGACGGCGTAGGCGCCGCCGAAGGTGACAAATGCCGCCTTGGTAAAGAAAATGGTTATCTGCGTCAGGATATGATCCATTCCAAAAACGGCAACCAGGGGAACTGCGGCCGCCAGCCATAAGGTGCCGAACACCAGCGCAACTTTTATGGCCTGCGAAATCGGCGGCATGGCAGTCTGTTTGCCGATGTCTTCCATCGAGCATTCCTTGGATCCCTTGACGCGGAGGCAAAATATTTCCGGATAGTATGCGCCCAAAACAATCCCTCCGATTGCCGCAGCCAGCACAATCAACGGAAACGGGACATTCAAAAAATACCCGGCAATAAACGCACCTGCGGCAAACCCATACAAGGATTTATGTTTTAAAGATTTTTTCCCGATCCGCATCACGGCTTCCACAACAACGGCCACAACCACCGGTGAAATACCATAAAAGAGCCCGGCGATAACAGGCACATCGCCATGCGCCGCTGCAAGCCAGCTGAGCACCATCATGACAAATATGGACGGGATGACAAAAAACGCTCCGGCCACCACACCGCCAAGGTATCCGTGAAGTCGCCAGCCGATGTAGGTGGCAAGCTGCTGAGCCTCCGGACCGGGCAGGAGCATGCAATAATTCAGCCCTCTTAAGAAAACCGACTCCTCGACCCATTTTCTTTGATCGACCAGCTCCCGGTGCATGACGGCAATCTGTCCGGCCGGGCCGCCGAAATTGATAAATCCCAGTTTCACCCAGAATTTAAAGGCTTCTTTAAAAGAGACCGTTATCATTTATTTTTCCTCCACCTGGCCGCCGCTGTCTATCCACGCGGCAATGCCGCCTTCAATATACCGGGCGTTGATGTTTTTTTCCGCCAGCCGCTCCGAAACCGATTTGCTGACGGACCCGCCCCGAACGCAGTAGAAGATCACCTCCTGGCCGGCAAGTTCATCCCGCCACGCTTCAACCGCTTCGGGGTTTCGCCAGGCAGCGCCTGGAATTTTATTCGAATCTGTTTCATAATCGGATTTTCGCCGCACATCCAGTATCGTCAGGTTCCGGCGGCTTTCCTTCAACGATTTAAGCTCTTCTGGTGTAATGGTCTTATTCATTTTGAACCTCCATATTGCGTGCAGGCACCGGAACATCGCGGCCGAAGACCGCGAATCCCACGGTACCGATGATCCCGAAAACGAACGCGGTGACAAGGTTCGTCCGCGGACTGATTTGCCATAGAAATGCGCCGCCCAGGGCGGCCACGGCGACAAACACATCCCGGATAAGATAGTAAAGCCCGAACATGCCCGCCTTGCAGCTGTCCGGGGACAGATCCATGATCAGGGATTTGCGGGTGGGCTCTCCAAACTCTTTGAGTCCCCGAAGAAAAAAGGCCGCCACCAGCCACTCGAAGGAGCGGCTGTAAAGAAGCACCAGGGGAAACAGGGTGAAAAAAACAAAGGTCACGAGAACAAAAGGCTTCTTGGTGCTTCGGTCCGCCATATAGGCAACCGGGATATAGACAAGCACCGCGGTGGCCATCTCGATGGTGGTGAGAAGGCCGAACTGAACGGCGGATACCGGATCGGCGACGGTTTTCATGCACCAGACCACGACAAAGGCATAGGGTATCTGCTCGCAAAAGCGTATCAGGATGTCGGTCACCAGAAGATTTTTCATGGCCGGATTCATCAGCTGCAGCAGCTTCAACGGGTTTTTTTCAGGTGTCAGGCCGCATGCTTCCTGGGAACGGTTTTTGTCCGGCGCATCGTCTGCTATCATGCGCTGCTGCAGCAGCAGCGCCGCAACCGCCAGAGCCAGCGCCGCTCCAAAGGCCAGTCTCACCCCCTCTTTTTCGCCCCACACTGCGATAAAAACACCGCCCAGAAGGGGGCCGAGCGCCATGGGAATGCGGCGTACCAGAGAGTGCATGCTGACTCCCATGGTTCGCTTGTTCCGGGGCAGCACCTTGTATATAAGACTCAACGTGGCCGGCAAGCGAGATCGCCGACCAGGAGATAAAGAGCACTGCTCCGGCAAGCACTGCCTGCCATGCGGGGATCAGGATCACCAGGGCAAAGCCGATCATCGCCACCAGATTAAACACCAGGAGGGATTTTTTGGTGCCGATGCGATCGGAGAGATACCCGCCGGGAAAGCTGTAAAGGGCCGAAAGCAGATTGTCCATGGCCTGCAGCAGACCGATGGCCAGAACGCCGCTTCCCAGGGCCATCATGTAGATGGGAAGAAAGCGCTCCGCCATGTGCTCGCCCATGCCCACCAGCACCACCATGGCCAGCACCCCGACGGTGCTGCGCCGAAGCCCCAGAAAGCCGGAGATGCCGGCTGTGCGCGTCTTTATGCTTTCACGGATTGGCATGATGTTTTATCCTATGATTTATTTGCCGGCCACATCCAGTCGGCACCAGGCATACAGGGCATCGTAGACCTCAAACTGCGCCGCGATGTTTTGATGATCATCCGGATAGCGAAGGCTATAGCCAACGGCAATGGCCTCGAAACCGGCAGCCAACGGGTCCGCCTCCAGCCGGTCGGTGTCGGCTGCATTGATAACCCTTGCCATCCGCAACAGGGCCTTGTCGGTCAATTCGTAGTCCGTGATAATCACATCAAAGGTGCAAAGATTTTCCCGGTGATGCAGCTTGGCCCCCGGGGTGTCAAAGGGGATGGCGCCTTCCTTTTCAGCGATTTCCAGCACCCTGCTCTTTGGCACAAAAAGAAATTCGGCATCCGAGTCGACAAACCGGGTAATCAACCAGGGACAGGCGACTCGGTCAACATGAACGTGAGATCGGGTAATCCATTTCATCGGTTTTCTCCTTAATCGTTAATCAGGGCGATTATGCCCCTTTCGTCCTTGGAAATAGGCATACAGATTTTCAAACAACCTGAAACCGTCCTGCATGCGTTGATCGTCATCTGCCTGAGAGGCAACCAGGCCGGTTAACAGCGCGTAAAAACCGTCCGTTTCGCTGCGGCCATATTTGGCGTCTTTGAGATCAATGTCGTGAACCACCTCAGCCAAGGGAAGAAGTGCGCGGTCCGCGATCCGCATGCGTTGAATCATCACCTCAAATGTGCACCGGTCCCCTTCGTGAGTGTATTCCCCGTCGAACATATCGAATCGAATTTCTCCGGGTTTCGGAGTATAGGGTACACCACCGACGAATTTGAAACCGGCCGATTTATCCACGAAGCGACGGATCAACCAGCCGCAGGCAATACGGTCCACAAAAACATTTTCCCGCGTCACCCATGTTTTTCCTTTGAGTGCTTCAAATCCTTCTTCGGTGGCCGATTTTGCAGATGGTTCCCCGGCCGCTTGCACCGCAAGATTGTTCAGAAGCATTTCGGCTGTTCCCAGTTCAGGCGTCTGATAGAAATCGATGCCTCTTACTTCGTCCAATCTCCGCCGCAATTTTGTCACAAGGGTCGAGCCATTTATGGCCGAGTCCCCCGCATTTCTCTTTCCGGCGGACCACTCGGTCAGCAGTTGATTGGCCTCCTGGATGATTTTTTCGTAATCCGACTTGCGGGCGCTTTGGAAGAGCGCAATCACCTGTTTGTCAGTGAGGCCCTCAAGAAATCTGACCTCTGAAATAGACCCGTCCCCGCCGCCCGCGATAATTTCTTTGAGTATCCAGCTCAGGTCTTCCCGGAACTGATCGGAAATGGGCATGGCGTAAACCGATGGCTTGATCGCCACAGCCCCTACCTGCTGCAGTCGGCGCCAGATTTTCACGCGAAGAGCATTGGGTTTGGGCGGGAGCTGGTGAATTAATAGCAACCATTTCAAGGGATCATTGAACGTCATTATTTCCTCCATATCAGTTGTTACAATAAAATGTAACATTAGCTACATTTTGTCAAGGGATGTGTCGGACTATCGGGTTCAGGTGTGCACGGTATCAGCATGCAATCCGTACTTGCGTAACATTCACGAAACACAACAAGACGGTCATCCGGAATGAGCATGGAGTACAGAAAACGGGCGCATCAGAGATTTCCGGAACATTATCCGCACTGTGTGACAATTGACAGCTGACCGGGTGTCAGACTGGAATAAAGCGAAGAAACAATGGCTTGCAGCGGAACAGGAATTCAGTCGGTTGGGGAAAAATCGTGGCGATGGCGGGGATGAATCCAGCGATCACCCGCATGTGAGAAAGGCCGGGCAGGAAACTCCTGTTGATATCGTGACCGAACATAAAAGCTGTTCAGTCACGATATCATTTCAGACAAACCGCTAAACAACCCGGAAAAAAGCATCATCAAATTCGGGCTTGCCCTCATAGCGGCTCATGAAAAAACCGGGAAGCAGGTCCATGCTGCTTTCAAAGAGGCCAGGATCCGCTTCAATGCCTGCCCGGTGAAGGGCTTTGACGATATCGGCTGTTTTGGGAGGGCAGCCCTTGACCGGAATCATTTCCTGAATATCCGGGTGATCCTTGTTGGCCTTGTACATGCATTTTCCCAGAAGTATGGTTTTTTTCATTCCAGGTGTCGGCTTCATGGCTTTGCCCGTCAGGATTTCCACTTCATCCCAGGGTTGGCCCTTCCAGGCAGCGCGAATGGCCGAAAGCACCAGGCCGTTGACACCGGAGCAGTAGGTGCACATGGACAGATCGTATTTCGGGTAGGAAATTCCCTTGATGCCCATGTTGGCCAGGGGCACGGGCAGGGTATTCATGGGCGTGTTCGAATAATGAAAATCATATTCATGGCGCGATGAAACGGCTTCGAGAGTCTCTCCCTTTATCGAAATCGTCGAAAGATCCGTGGGAACGCCTTTTCTGGACGCCGCATGCACCAGATGCGGCACATCGCACGGCGCATGCCCCAGCACGGATGCGCCCACCATGTCCGCGGCCAGCGTGTCGGATGAAGCGATCAGAATGTTGCTTCGCCGCATTTTTCCATCAAAGCCGGGGCCGCGCTCATTCGAGAAGATGCCGTCAATAACGGTCATCATGGGCGGCAGGGGGTCCGCCAGACGCGCCACCATGACATTCAGATCCACCGCGGGGTCCATGCTGTGGCATTTTTTCCGGGACACCATATCGATGGTCCCTTTCAGGTTTTTGATGCCCAGACTGACAACGGTCTGGTTGTGCGTTTTCAACACCGGAAGATTCACCACAAAATCGCTGTCCAGAATCTCGGTGCTGTAGTTCAAATAAAGGCCATCCCCGATGTCCCTTTTTTGAAACGGCCGATCCCACAGATTCACGGTGTTGACGCCATAACGCTGTTTCAAGGCTTCGTAACCCAGTGTATGAAAGGCATGGTACGGCATTTTGACGTCCCTGGGATCCATGACCACCATACCTTCTCCGATGGTGATGCGATCAATGCCTTTTTCCTTCAACAGAACCACCATGTCTTCCACAACGCGGGAGGTGGTAATGACGCCCCATTTGGGAATCTGTTCGGCCCGAAGCCAGAAGGCGATATTGGGCTTTATTAAAACGGCTGCGCCCCGGGGCAGGTGGTCCAAGCCGGAAGAAAGTTCAACCGCTTTTCGAACGGATTCAAGCGGTTTTTCATAACGGACAATCGCAACACACGACTTCATCACCAACTTCTCCTTTATCTGAAAGCCCGAAAATCCGCGTCCATTTTCGGGTGTTGTTATCTAAGTCATCAACTCAATGAAGTTCTCCGGAAAATCCCTCATGCAAAAAAATATGCTTGAGTTTATGGGATTGACGGATAATAGCCCCGGCAAGTTTAATGGGTCAATATAAATTCAGATAAATAAGGGAGGTCGCAGGAGAAACTCTGGTCCTGCGATGTTCGTTCTATACCACGATGATGTTCTGATCAGATACCGTCAGTTGCTGCAGTCCGTCTGCCGTTAACCGATGCGTGTTTTCGATGCCGACAACGCCTTTTCCCGGAAATATAAGTTTGGGCTCCAGGGCGATGACCATGTTTTCCTGGAGAAGCATTTTCTGTCCGGCAGCCAGGAACGGGTATTCATCCAACTCCAGGCCCACGCCGTGCCCCACAAAACGGATGCGCTGATCGCCCGTTCCCATGAAATTCTCTGAATATCCCGCTTCACCGGCAAGTTCAATGGCCATTTCATAAATTCTGCCGGCTGCAATTCCCGGTTTGGCTTCACGGACAATCGCATCCTGAATCGACAGCATGGCGGCATGGCCCTGAATCAGATCATCGGGAAGCTCGCCAATCGAGAAAATTCGGGTGTGATCCGAAAGATATCCTTTATATGCGAACACATAATCCACAAGAATCGGCTCATGGGCCTTGATGAGGCCGAATCCCGCTCCCTGGGCCACCGCCGCGCCGGCACCCGTTCCGCCGGTGGGAGATGCCAGATAGCTGGGCACGGCTCCGGATGCACCACACATCAGATGGCCGTAAAACAGCTCGCTTCCCCAAAGCCGCATTCTGACAACGCCCTGATGACCCAGTTTTCGTGCATACGCCTCAGCCAGTCCGGCAAGCTCGAGTTCCGTCATGCCTTCTTTGATAGTATCTCTGATATATTCGTCCACCTGATCGGATTTCAGGGCCGCTTCCCGGATTATTTGAATTTCATAATCGGATTTAATGGCGCGAACCTGACGAATGAAATGCGAAATATCAAATATTCGAGCCTGGTCAAAGAGGCTCTGAAAGCCCAGATACGTCTGGGCCGGCATCACGTCCATTTCCAGACCCAGTGTTTTTGGAACGGCAAGGCCCATGCTTTTTATTAACTCCGGTACCTGCCGGGGGGTGCTGAAGGAAACAATGTTTTGAATCGCAGATTCCGAACGGGCCCGCTCCAGACTTTTGCGAACCATCATCAGCGGATTTCCCTTGGCTGGAATATACAACTGAGACTGCTGAATGGTTCCGGAAAAATAAAAGAGGTCGGAATTCTGAACGAGGACAGCGCCATCGATTTCGTTTGTTAACAGATGGAACTGAAGTTCCTCGATTCGATGCCGTATCTCAGTTTCCGGGGTAGTGTCTTCAAATGCAGTATCTGGGACCATGGTGTTCCTTTCAAGCAGGGTTGAATCGTTTTTGAAGAAAGCCGGCTGTTGAAATTTTCACGGAAAATAGTATGCCGCAGATATAAATCCGATCGCAACATGCCGTGAGAAGATACATTTTCTGGGGGTGAATGTCCATCAGCTTACAAGAGGTTAAATGGTCTACCTGCAGCCCGTTCCCCATCCCTTAACCCGGCATCAGCCCCATGGCTCTCCAGTAAAAAGAGCTGACAAGAATTCCCGCAATAACAGCGACCGCGAAAAACACACCAGCCATCGTCACCTGGCTATTGGACCACGCCCGTGAATTTGTCACGGAGTCGGCGATTGCGATGAACGGCTGGTCATAGGCCAGGAAAAAGGAATTTCCCACAGCAATACAAACGACACTGACCAGTACCGGATGAAGTCCGAATTTATGGTAAAGCGGGATGAATGTTGGAGAAAGGATGGCGAACGTGATAAACCCCTGGGGAACATCAACAAATCGGACGATCCATAACACAACTGTACCCACCAGCAGAAATGTCAGGGGCGATCCGGCCAGGGAAAAAATACCGGGCTCAATAATGGGCCTGAACCACTCAGAAATGCCCGACTTTAAAAACATGGCCGTCATGCTCATGATTATTGCAAAAAAATTGATGATATCCCAATTCACGCCGGTTGAAATATCAGGCAGCTTGATGATGCCGACGATTATCAGGGCTGCAAAAGCCATCATAGCCGTCACGGTGGTTGTAATACCCGATATTTGTTCCGTTGAAAAAAGAATTAGCGCGGAAATAAGAATCATTGCGCAGATGATTTCCTGTCTGGTGATTTTGCCTAATGCCGCATATTGATCCTTGAAAGCCTCTCTGTGCAGCTCAAGGGGTTCGGCTGGTTTAAAGAAGATATAGATGAGAACCAGAAACAGAACCGTGATCAATAACCAGGGAAATGCCATGTACTGAAACCATGCACCGGGTGTAGCCAGCACTTTCATTTCAGGCGGGTAAAACCCCATCATGAAAATCCCCCACAAAGAACCGGTCTGCCAACCGATACCCGGAAAAAGCGCTGTTCCCCATGCCGTAAAACAGATCAGGGCCGAACCTTTGGATCGATCCTCCAGCTTGCAGGCTTCCACAAGGTTGATGGCAATGGGCATCACAATGACCATTCTTACCATAATGGAAGGCGTCAGCGCCGAAAGGGTAATTCCAATAATGAACCAGCTGATACATATGGTCAAATAGCTTGGCGAAAAGGTCTTCAGAACAAAATAGGTGATCCGTTTCCCAAGTCCTGTTTTGATAAGGGCAAATCCGAAAAAAAGCGCCGGAACCAAAACCCACACGGCAGGGCTGGTGTATCCTTTGGTGACGATATCCAGCGGCAGTTTAAAAAGGAGGCCGCCTGCAAGCAGGATGGCGCCTCCTGCAAAAAAAGGCATGCTGTCGGTCTTGAAAATCCAGTAGGCCAGACAAACCAGCGAAACTCCAAGCATGCCATGCCCCTGGGCGGAAAGACCGGAGAAAGGCTTAGCCGATGCAATGATGATCGCAAGCACGACAAAGGCAAAGATACCCAGCTTTCGTGTGTTACTCATTCATGCATCTTTTTTTAAACGCATATTTTTCACCGTCTTGCCATATGGCATACCTTCCTCCGACAAAGCAATCATCGCAACAGCACCCAGGCCTATAATGCAGGAAAAAAATGCTTTTCATCTTTCTCATTTCTCTCCCCCGTTCTCCACGTCAATCTCATCATCGTGTGGATTCGGGGCCTTTTTGTCATTTCGAAAGCAGTTCCCGTAATCTAAAGCGCTGAATTTTGCCTGTAGCGGTGCGCGGCAATTCTTTAATAATATGAAATTGTCGCGGGCATTTGTAGTGAGCTGTCTTACTTCGAACAAATTCCCTTAATTCGTTTTCCATTTCGTCGGATGTCCCATCGCCGTCTCTGGGAACGATAAAAGCCACCGGCTTATCCAAACCCGATTCATTGCTCACGGCGACCACCGCCACTTCATCAACGGATGGATGCGTCAGCAAAATATCTTCCACCTCTAAAGGAGACAGCCAAATTCCACCGGGCTTGAGCATGTCATCGGCTCGCCCCGCATACCAGTAAAATCCGTCTTCATCCTGGTAAAACTGGTCACCCGTACAAAACCATTCACCACGAATACATTGTTTTGACTTCTCATGTTTGTTCCAATAGCAAGGCGTTGTCCCATCATTTTTCACCCACATCGTGCCGATATCCCCGGTGGCCACCTCCCGTTCATCCCCATCCAGCAGCTTTCCCTCGAAGCCGGGCAGTATTTTTCCACAACTGCCATGCCTGACCTTGCCTGGTCGATTTGAAAGATAAATCATTCCGACATCGGTTGAGCCGACACCATCTAAAATTTCAACATTAAAAAGCTCCCGCCATCTGTCATATACGACTTTTGGTAACGCTTCCCCGGCCGAAACACACAATCTTACGGAAGACAGGTCCAGCTTTCGCCCGCTTTTTTCCATGAAATTCAAAAGCGCCCAGTAGGAAGTCGGCACACTGTAATAAAGCGTCGGGTCGGTATTTTTCTATGATGTTCATCACGGTTTCGGGATCGGGTTTTCCCGGATTGAGAATGACTGCCGAACCCCGGATAGAAGGCGCATCCAGTGAATTGTTTCGCCCGTATGAAAAAAACAGCTTGGAGGTTGAAAAGGATATATCATCCTTGGTAATGCCCACGACCTCATCGCAATGGGGAGGCATGTTGTACAGAATGTCATGATGCAGATGCACAACCCCCTTGGGGGTTCCTGTGGTTCCGGAACTGTATAACCAAAAGGCCATATCGTCTTTTGAAGTGGGTGCCGCAACCAATTCAGTGGAAGCCTTGGCAATAATATCATAAAAATCGAGCTGTCCGGCTTCTGTCTTTCCGACAACCACAACATGCTTTAACCACCTCAACTCATTTTTGATTCGGCTGAATATCGGGGCCAGTTCGGAGTTGGTGATCAATACCTTCGCCCTGCTGTCATTCAAATAGTAAATATAGTCTTGCGGCGGCGCCAACGAGCTCACCGGCACTGCAACCGCCCCCATTTTTATGATGCCGTAATACGCACCAATAAATTCAGGGCAATCGGGCAAACAAATGATTACTCGGTTTTCCTGTTCAACACCCAGGTCCAGCATCGCGTTTCCAGCCCGGTTCGCCATCTCCCAAACTTGCGCCCAGGTTATCACTTGATCCTGATAATAAATAGCGACGCGATGGCCTCGACCTTCTTCTATATGCCGGTCCAGCATAAACGAAGCGATGTTAAACTGATCGGGAATTTGTTTTAACTCCATTTTGATTATCCTCCCCCTCCTTTGGTTTAGCCAGGACGTTGCAATTGTTAGTTTATTTAAAAGCCATTTTTCATCAAACGCGTCCGAACTTCATTTACTTAAAAAACAGTATTCGTGTGGACATGAGAAAGGCACGGCCGGAAAAAAGACCGGTTTGAGGTCGATGGGTCACTTCCAACCAGAAATCGAAAATTATTCAGTTCGCTGAACGAATATAATGTTCGGAAATTAAAATCAAGAAAAAAATGAATGGAAATCAGAAAATTCTATCTATAACAAATTTTGGAGAAATTCCTTATTCGTTCGATAACCCCGAATGGGAGCAATGGATGAATCGGATTCAAATCCAGATCTCCCCTCCAAAGCCGTAAGAACAGAAAATATTTTCTGAATAGCTGTGGTTCCAGTGCTTATTCAGCATATCATGCTGAAAACCGTTTTACTTTCACCATAATGCAATTGTTGATTTTTATCTCAGAATGTGGTTCTTTCAGCAGGAAATAATATCGATGTTTCTTAAACGGACACTTCGCATCATGTGCAAATGAATACAAAAACACCATCAAAATCCGGTGATAAATACCGGCTGAGTTCCCTGGAACGTGTTTTCGATGTGTTGGAGTGCTTTTCCGACGACAAAAGAGAGCTCAGCCTGGCTGAAATTACGAAATTGACGGGACTCAACCACACGTCCCTCAAGCGGATTGTTTTCACATTGACCCGGCGAAATTATCTTCGACAGGACGAGACGACCAGAAAATACCAGCTTGGAATGAAGCTATTTGAGTTTGGCGGGCTTGTTTATAAATCAATTTCCCTTCGGTCCGCCACAGACTCGCTCCTGTCCGAACTTAGCGATGAAACTGGCCTCACCGTTCTTCTGGGAAATATTCTGGACGGGTTTCTAACTTATTTGGACTTTAAAGAAGGCAAAAATCCCATCCGGATATCCTCCAGCATCGGCATCCGTCGTCCGCCCCATTTCGGAATGCTGGGCCAGATTTTGATGGCTTTTTCCCCGCCCGCTGTTGTGAAACACCTCCTGGAAATTCATCCGCTTCAACGCTATACATCTCAAACCGTCATTGATCCCGAAATGTTTCAAAAACGGCTGGAAACCATTCGCGAGAATGGTTATGTAATCGAGTTTGAAGAAGCCTGGATCGGCGTTATGGGCATTGCCGCACCGATCTGGAAAGCCGGAAAAAAACTTGCCGGAGCCATTGGCATCGCAACGATAATTTCAAAAATTCACAATAACCAGGATGATCTTTTAAAACACCTTCTGCAAACAGCCGCCAAAATTTCCGTTGCCTTAGGCGGGATAAGCAAACCAGAAGATTATTTTAATACAGCAGCGTTTGCTGTAATGGATCCCTCGATTCAATCATCACTTGAAAATGCAGATTGATTTCCCCGGCAAAGCCGCTCTTCCCGTCTTAAGATCCATCAGCAAATAAAATGGTAATTGATTCTCATACGCACATATTTCCTCGGCAGAAGGCAGCGGTTATCCTATCTAAATTATCGAGCCGGGCAGCCATCCCCCATTTTACGGAAGGCACCCTTGATGGTCTGTTGAATTCAATGAATACCGCGGGTATCCACCTGTCTTTGATCAGCAGGATTACGACCCGTCCGGAACAGGTGGACCCCGTCAACCGTTGGCTTTACGGCCTCAGGCGCGAAAACATTCTACCAATGGCCACGATTCATCCGGATATGCCGGACGGACAGTCTTATATAAAAAAATTAAAGGACAAAGGGTTCTCCGGGATTAAGCTTCACCCGGACTACCAGGGGTTTGATGCCGATGACAGGCGAATGTATCCGCTTTATGAGGCGTTGCAGGATCTGCAACTGCCCGTTTTATTTCATGCGGGCCTGGATCGCGGATTACCCCCTCCCTTTCGCGCCATGCCGGCGCATTTGCTCAAAGTCCATCGACAATTTCCCAATCTGGTGATGATCGCGGCTCATATGGGCGGCGAGGACAACTACGATGAAACCGAAGCCTGTTTATTGGGAACGGATATCTATCTGGATACCGCCTTTGTCCTGAGGCTGATGAATCAAGACACCCTTGAGCGATTTTTCCGAATGCATCCGATTGAACGTTTTTTGTTCGGGAGCGACAGCCCGTTTACCGATCAGTTCACCGAATTGAATTATTTACAAAATCTTCCTTTTCTCAGCCAGGACGCCAAAGAAAAAATTGCGGGAAAGAATGCCGCGGAACTTTTGGGGATCAGTTCATGATAATCGGGGTTGTTGGCCTTGATCGTCGTTTTTAACCATCCCTCATCAGGGCCTGTTTCCCGTTCTGCAGTGGGATTTGCGCGGGGTTTGAGCCCCTGGCCGGTTATATTTCACTGTCCAGATCCGCAACTTCGGCAATATTGATTTCCAGCATCTTCAGACTGGCCAGAATGCGAACCATGTTTCGCTCCAGTGCCGGAAGGCCGGTGCCCTCGGCTCGGAGATCTTCCGCGCTTTGTTTCATCAACATGATCTTGCGGCCGATTCTCTGTATGTCCATATCCTGATACATGGGGTCTCCTTTGACTGTGATTATTTTCTTAAATCCTTGAACCGTCGGGCCTTGACCTCATATCGCGGCAGTTCGCCCATCGCATAAAATTGCAGATCATATCTCAAATTGGTTTTCAGCCTCAGTTGATCGGTTAATTCCTTCTCGATTTCCGCCCGCTGGCTTTGGACATCGGGAAGAAACTCCACCTTGAGCGTGATTCGATCCGTATCGCCTTTCTTTTCGACGACGACCTCGTATTCGTTTCCAAGTCCGGAAACACCTCTGACCACCTCTTCGATGGCTGATGGCGACAGCAGGACACCCTTTACTTTGGTGATGTCATCCGCACGGCCCTGGACCCCGCCCTTGATCAAACGGTAGGATCTGCCGCAGGGGCAGGCATGATCGGCCCATTCGATCACATCCTTGGAATCAAACCGGACACAGGGCTGGGCAATGCGGTCAAACGCCGTGATGATCATTTTACCTTTCCGGCCCGGTTCGGTGATAAGTTCGCCGGTATCGACATCCTGAATTTCAACCAGAAACATGCCCTCATTGACATGAAGACCGCCGGATTGGGCCTGGCATTCATAGCACCAGGCGCCGATTTCCGTTGCACCCGAATGGTCGTATACTTTGGCGCCCCAGGCCGATTCCATCCGGCGTTTGGTGCTCGGTATACTTGCGCCGCATTCTCCGGCACAGGTGATTTTATCAATGGTTAATGACGCGGGATCGATCCCCAGCTGATTTCGGGCCGCATCCGCCATGCCCAGAACATAGGTCGGGGTAGCCATCATGGCTGTTGCCTTCAGTTCCTGGATCTTCAGCAGCCTGGCTGCTGTATCCAGCACGCCGCCAGGCACCACCTCGCATCCGACTTTCTCGGCGCCGTAATGTCCGGCCCAGAACGCCACAAAAATATTGTAGCCAAACGGAATGAATACCCGGTCTTTCGGACGGTATCCCTGGGCCCAGAGAATATACGCCCAGCACTCGGCCCACCATTCCCAATCCTGCCAGGTGTCCGGCTGATACACGGGCTGGCCCGTCGTGCCGCTGGTCTGCCGGAATTCTGTTACATCCTCTATCGGCACACACAGGGCGTCCCCGTATGGAAACGGGTCCTTGCGCTGAATGTCGCGCATCATGGATTTTTCCACTGTCGGCACATGCCGGATGTCGTCCAGGCTGCGGATGTCCGGAGGACGGATCCCTGCCCGGTCATAAATGCTCCGATGAAACCGGGAGTTATCGTAGGCCCATTTGAAAATTCGCTGAAATTTTTTCAGCTGAAGCCGCTGAAGCCGTTCCATATCCAGGGTTTCGAGAATCGGATTCCAGTAAGGGGATGTATCTATCATCAGTTTCTCCTAAAGAAATGAAAATTGCGGTAAGTCGCTGATTGAATTCAAACGTATCAGAAACATAGACCATTACAGGCAGCGCAGGTGATGAAAAAATCTTCATTGAAGAATCAGCGGTTCATCCACGGGCTGCAGGTTCAATCAGCTGACCCAGCCGGATATGCTGCCACGAATACGCGGCGCCGGACTGCGGAATCTTTTTCCATTTGCTTCTCAACCGGTAGATGTCGTCCTTGCGCCACATGGCCCCTATCAATAATCCGATGGCATCGGCATATTTGCCGATGGCTTGCCCGCCGATCACCTTGCCGTCAAGCAAAATAACCCGCAAATAATCTTTTCCGCTTTCCTTTTCAATCAGCTCGGATTTTCCCAGGAGGCACTCGGTCGCGCGCATGGTTTTTCCAAACGTAGCGGCATGGGTATTAAAAAAATGCGCTCTGGCAAACGCATAGGCACCGAGGTATCTGACATTGTCTCCCAAAATGTTTTTTGCCACGATCTGGGCCTGTTCAATTGCGTTATGTTTCAGCTGAAACATCGCCACCTCGCCGGTGCAGGCGTCAATGGTTTCCACGCAGTCCCCGCAGGCGTAGATATCCGAAACGGAGGTTTCCATCTTTCTGTTGACCTGGATACCGCGCCCCGTTTCAATCCCCGCAGTCCTGGCAAGCGCAGTTCCGGGAACCACGCCCGTTGCGACCACCACCGTATCGCATGCAATCTCCCGTTTATCTGTCACAACGCCGGTAACCCGGGTATCCCCTTCAATCCGCAGGACTTTTTCACCGGTATGCACATGAATCCCATACCCTTCCATCGCCGCTTCCAGTCTTTTGGCGGTGGACTCATCAAACAACGCCGGCAGAATCCATCCGAGGAGCTCGATGATATAAACGTCATATCCTTTTTTCTTTAAAGCTTCCGCCGCCTCTATCCCGATGGCGCCGGATCCGATAACGACCGCGCTTCTCCCGTTGTGGGATTCAAGCTTTTCGGTTTCATGCAGCTGCTTGCAGCTAAAAACGCCCGCGTTACAGATACCCGCAATCGGCGGAATAAAAAGATCACCGCCATGAGCCAGCACAAGCTTGTCGTAGCCGATTTCCACACCCGTATCGGTTGTGACGGATTTGGCCTCCGGTGCAATGGAAACAACCTTTTGATTGAATTTCAGATCGATGTTGTGTTGCTTGTAATCTTCCATTTTTTTTCTGAAAACAGCTTTTTTTTCAACATCGCCGCCCAGAAAATACGGAAGCGAGCACGGATCATATTCCGGAACGGCCTCGGCGGAAAGGATACAAATCTCGGATTCCTTGTCCCTTTCCCGAATCGAAAAGGCCACTTGATTGCCAGCAATTCCATTTCCCACAATAACGACTTTCATGGCGCCTGCTTATAATAAAGTTTTACGTTTCATATTAAACGGCGTTCTTTCTTTCCGCCGTGGGTCCGTCAGCTTAATTGGCCGGAAATATCGATCTTGATCGACCCGCCCGCTCTCTTGCGACTTCCTTTGTGAGCGCATCGCTTTTACAGACCTTGAGCGCCCCTTCGCGGTTACAGGCAGTGACACACCAGGGTCCGGAGGCATCGTCCTTGCACATATCGCAGGTCATCGTCTGACCCGTGTAAGGGTTAGCCGCCGGGCTGCCGACCGGGCAGATATAAACACACGCCCTGCATCCGATACACACCTCGGTATCCGTTACGACGGTTCCGTTTGTCTGCCGGACCCGTGCGTTCATGGGGCACACCTTTATACAGGGGGCGCCATCACACGCCATGCAGATGACCGGAACGTTAAGCGCCTGGTTTTCAAGTCTGAGGATCCTGATTCTGGCAAGCTGTGGATTGATGTTGCCGTGGTGTTTCATCGAACAGGCTATCGTACACCGATGGCACCCCGTACATTTGTTTGGATCGACCAGCAATTGTTCACGCCTTGTTTCCATGGTGCTGCCTTTGTGGAATTCCATACAATCGTTTCGTTATTCAGGTTTTGACCCGCTTCGGACCAGAACGCGCAAGTTTGATTCATTATAATGAACCATACATTCCCTTGTTGTTTAATATGAATTTAATTTCATGTCAAATAAAAAATGCTTTTATCCTTATATAATAGGACTCTTGAATAAAATATAACTTGACATCGAAAATAGCCATAGTATAGTGAATTTCACTATGATGAATTTATTGCCAAAATTAACCCCAACGCAAGGAGTTTTAATATGGCCACAGAAAATGAAAAATTTTCCGCCTCAGAATCGCTTCGCAAGACCCGGACTTTCGGTAAGGTCAGGTGCCATAACCCGAGCTGCATGGGTCGATTGGAGCCCAGTCCCGGCAGCCAGCAAATTTCATGCCCGACCTGCGGCATGACCTATCGGCTTTTCTGGGTGACACCGGAACTGCCGAGAATTCGCGGTCCGGTCTGGGAAGTGAACCGAAAAATAGCCGAGGAAACATTGGCCGCAAAATTAGGATCGTCCACGGACGCTTCCAAATAGATAAGGAGGGAACGCAAAATGGCACTGGATCGGAAAATTGCATACATCGATCTTACGACCGGCAACACGGAGATCAAACCCATTCCGCTGGAAATCAGAAAGAAATTCATGGGCGGCCGCGGCCTGGACGCCTACCTGCTTTACAACAACACGCCCAAAGGCTGTGATCCGCTGGGCCCTGAAAATGCGTTAATCGTCAGCGGCGGTCTTCTGACAGCCACCTGCGCTTCCGCCACGGCCAGAACTCATATCATGGCCAAATCCCCTCTTACCGGCCTATTGGGCAGCACCAATATGGGCGGGTTTTTCGCCCCTGAACTGGCCTGGGCCGGATTTCATCATCTGGTAATCAAGGGCAAGGCGGAAAAACCGGTTTATCTGTGGATACACAATGGCCAGATTGAAATCCGCGATGCCGCAAACCTGTGGGGAAAAACAGCAACGGAGACCCAATGGGCAATCCGCGATGAGCTGGGGGACCAGGAGATAAAAAGTGCTGTTATCGGACAGGCCGGCGAAAATTTAGTGACCTATGCCTGTGTCATGACCGGAATCAAAAACGCCGGCGGCCGTACGGGGATGGGATGCGTGATGGGCTCTAAAAACCTCAAGGCCATCGCCACCAGAGGCACGATGGATATCAAAATCTCCCATCCTATCGATGCCCTGGAACATAACAAGAAGTTCATCGATCAGATCACCAGCGCCAAGGTCAACAAAACCCAGGGCACCCTGGGAACCCCCTTTATCTGGGGCGCGACCAACTGCTGGGGCGGCGTTCGCACCAGAAACTTCCAGTACAACCAGATGGAGTACGCCGATGAGATCGAACCGGAGGCCATCGATGATGCCGCCACCGAAACCATGGGGCCCCATCACATGGCGGGATGTTTCGGCTGCCAGGTGCACTGCCGCGCTCAATACAAAATTCAGACCGGCTTCTACGCCGGGAAATACGATGAAGGGCCGGAATATACCTCTCAGGGCGCCTTTAACAGCGAACCGGACTGCAAAAAACTCGAGACGCTGTTGACCGCCAACCACCTGGTGAATCAGTATGGCGTGGACAACCTTGAAATCGGGAGCATGATCTCCTGGGCCATGGAGCTTTATGAGCTGGGAATCCTCACCAATAAAGAAACCGACGGGCTGGAGCTTCGTTTCGGAAATGATGAAGCGCTGATAGAGATGGTCCATCGCATCTGCAACCGCAAGGGCTGGCTGGGCAATGTACTGGCGGACGGCGGCATCCCGGCATCGCAGGCTATCGGAAAAAATTCCTTTGATTACCTCATCCAGGTCAAGGGAATGAACAACCTCCACTCTGATGAACGGTCCACACCGGCCCTGGCGTTGAATATCGCCACCGCTTCCCGCGGCTCCGATCATTTACGAAGCCGACCGGCCATCGACCTGTATCATCTGCCTGAAAACGTGCTGAGAAAAATTTACAGCAGCCCGGTTCCCTATGACGGCCCCCTGTCTTCGGAGTCGACCGAATACATCGGCAAACCCTGGCAGGTTTTCTGGCAGGAGAACTGCTACATGGCCGTCGATTGTCTGGGAATATGCAAATATCACACGGTTTTTTTGGGGGCGACGCTGCCTAACTTCGAGGATTGGCCCAAGGTAATTTACTACAACACGGGTCTCGAGTTTACCCCCAAAGAAATTTGGGATGTTGCCGAGCGATGCAACAACCTCGAAAGACTTTTCAATTTACGGGAAGGGTTGACCCGAGACGACCCGGTCAAAGGCGATACGCTCAATCATCGTTATTTTGACGAACCCTGCCGAAGGGGCGCCCCGGACGTTATCGGCGCACGCATCGACCGGGAAAAATTCAAGATCATGGTGGATGCGTTCTATGAACATCATGGCTGGGATAAAGACGGTGTCCCGACGCCTGAAACTTTAAAGCGCCTGGGCCTGGAAAATGAACCGACGCATTTGCTTTAGAACCAATCGAAGGAGAATATAATGGATAAATTTCTAACGGTTAACTCCGATAAATGCACCGGCTGCCGTCTTTGCGAACAGGTTTGTTCCGTCATGCATGAAGGCGTTTCCAACCCGGCCAAGAGTAGAATTCAAATCGTGAAGTGGGAACAGGAGGGGCTTTATATTCCGATGATTTGCCACCAGTGCGAGGATGCGCCCTGCAAGAACGTCTGCCCGGTGGGGGCCATTTCCCGGGACAAGGATTTCGGTTTCCTGAATGTGAATTATGATGTCTGCATCGGCTGTCGCTCATGCGTCAACATCTGCCCGTTTGGCGCCATGAATTACAATATGACGGCGCGCAAGGTATTCAAATGCGATTTATGCGGCGGAAACCCACAGTGCGTGCGGTTTTGTGATGAAAAAGCGGTGGACTTCATCACGGCCGATGTCGTGAGTGCAAAGAAGAAAAGAGAAAGCGCCTCGCGCCAATCCGCGGCGCAACGACAAACTCCGTTCGTAAGCGAGCATGCATAGTCCGCATGCACGGAATTCGCCGGGTTGATGGGCTTTCATCCGGAAACGGCATTTTCCGATCCGCTGTTACCGGATGAACGGCCTCGCGATGCAAAACAGGGCATCGGGCGTTACGGCTGGTTTTTTAAGCGTTTCTTTCAATGCCGTAACTGCCCTCATCCAGCTCGTAACGGAGTTTTTCAGCCTTCTCCCTGGCGATATCTGCTATTTTTTTCATTTTATCCGTATCCATGCTTGCCGATATCCCCACCACCCACAGGGCCGCCGGAAGCCCCCGCCGGTTGTGCAGGGCGACGGCGACCGCACGGATTCCCTGGAGATATTCTTCAATGTCGACGGCATATCCCTGAGCACGAACGTGATCCAGTTCCATCAGGTATTCCGTTGCGTCGGTGATGGATCGCGGGGTGTAGCGGCGAAGCCCGTGTTTTTGAATCAGTTGTATGGCATGATCCGGAGTTTCATCGGAAAGAAATACTTTTCCGACGGCGCCCCCTAAAAGGGGAATGGTCGATCCGACCGGCACGGATATTTTCAGGGATTCAGAAGCTTCGGCGGTTGTGATGATCAAAACCCGATTGCGGATACGAACGCCTAAAATCACCGTCTCGCTGATGCTGTCCCGGATATCGTTCAGTATCGGTTGCGCCAGTTCGTTTACTTTTTCCTGGTGCCAGTCGGAAAACAGCAGCTCGGCAATGGCCGGCCCGAGGTAGAGCTTATGAGCGCCGGTGCCCTGGGTAAGCGCGCCCTCTCTGAGCAAGGCATGGACAAGACCATGGGTCGTGCTCTTGCTATACCCGAGCTGTTGCGCCAACTCCACGATTCCGAGGCTCTTTTGTGATCGCGCCACGCTTCTGAGTAATTGAAATGCCTTATGCACGGCAGGTGCTTTATAGCCGGCGGGCTGATTATTGTCTTTGGTATGGTGCGGATCGTCCGATTTCACGATTTTCTTTCTCATTGTAATTTATTGGGTTCATTATAGTGGGCAACTTATCGACCACTCCGGGAAAAGTCAAGAAGGGAGATCTTGTATTTTTTCATGCTGATACATAGTACCCATGGACAAAACATCTGTATTTCATTAAAGAAAAAATATCCCCCAATTAATTCGTTCAAATGAACTCACGGAAAGAAATCTGATTGGAGCGTGCCATGACTTCCATACTCTCCGCCGAAGAACTTGATCGATATGACCGCCAGATTTTGATCGATGAAATCGGAACGTCCGGCCAGGAACGGCTGAAGAACGGGAAGGTATTTATCTGCGGGGCCGGCGGCCTCGGCTCACCGGTTGCGCTTTATCTATCAGCGGCGGGTGTCGGAACCCTTACCCTGATTGACCATGATCGGGTTGCCTTAAGCAATCTGAATCGGCAGATCCTTCATGGCGACACCGATATCGGGCGGCGAAAAGTCGATTCCGCCAGCGAAACACTTGGCAAAATGAATTCCCTTGTCACCATTAACGCGATCGACACTACCCTGACCACGGAAAACGCCGAGGAGTTGATATCCGGCCATGATGTCGTCATCGATGCGCTCGACAATCTGGAGACCCGCTACATCCTTAACCAGGCGGCCCTGAATCAACGGATTGCCTTTGTGCACGGAGCGGTCAGCGGATTTGAAGGGCGGGTTCTGACGGTCATCCCCGGCAAGAGCACCTGTTTGCGGTGCCTTTACCGGGGGCCGGTTGCCAAGGCCGCCAGATTTCCGGTGATTGGGGTTGCGCCGGCGGTGATCGGCGCCATTCAGGCCACGGAAGCAATTAAAATCCTTACGGGAATCGGGAAATTGTTGACGGACCGACTGATCATCTATGACGGCCTGAAGCTGACCTGGAAAGAATTCAAGGTAAAGAAAAACCCGGAATGCGATCATTGCGGCCAGCCAAACGGATCAATTATAAAAAAAGGAATGACTCATGAGCGTCACCCTCAACATTCATAAAACGCACCGACAGTTCACTTCCGGACTCGATACCATCCAGGTTGAAGGAGATACCGTAGGAAACTGCCTTAACAGCCTGATCGGGCGATTCCCTGAAATGAAAGCAGCCATTTTTGACGGGAATGGGAAATTGAAAAATCAAATCGAAATCTACTTGAACATGGAAAGCGCGTACCCGGATGAACTGAAAAAAAAGGTGCAAGCCGGAGATGAGATTTATATCACCGTTATGCTGGCCGGAGGATAATTGAAAAGCGATTCCAGCCTGTTAAAATGCGTACCGCTGATCTGACGCATAGCCGCGCGATGGATGTGCACGGCAGTTAAACGGTCGCAAAAAGCCTACCTGTCCGGAGTTTAGGAGTCAGATGTCTTTACAAAATTTATTACGGCTAAAAATTATTGATTGCCATTCATTTTTTTCTTGATTATACTTTGCGAACATTATATTCGTTTAGCGAACTTAATGAAACTGAAACCAGGTTGAACAAGACCGATCGACTTCCAATCAGTCAAATATCCCCGTTCCAGGAATAGGCGGCGGCAGAGCAAACACCAAAATATCTGGTTTGAAGGTTATGGTCGCGATTGACATACGATACAGCGGCGAGCCGATTTCAAAATGTTTCAGTTTGGTCGCTGTAACAAAATGGCATACGCAAGTGGGCGGCTTTTTTTATAGAGAATATCGCCCCTGTTTTTTGTTTGATAACTTGGCTTTTGTTCGCGTCTTTTTTACCCTAATGACCCCTAACTGGAGGAGAAAGAAATGAGAATCAAGTTCAAAATCGTACTGCCTGTTTTATTTCTGACTTTGATTTTGGCCGGCCAGGCTTCAGCCAAAATCACATTGACCTATAACCAGTATTTTCCGCCGACGCACATGGCGTCGCAGCTTTCCGATGCCTGGTGCAAGGAAATCGAGAAACGAACGAACGGCGAGGTTCAGTTCCAGTTTTATGCCGGAGGACAACTCCTAAAGGCCCAGCAGGTTTTTGATGGCGTGGTGCGTGGCATCGCGGATATCGGTTTTTCCAATCTGGCTTATACCCGCGGTCTTTTTCCGGAGATGGAAATTTGCGATCTTCCCCTGGGAATGCCGTCTGCCTGGGTAGCGACACACGTAGCCGATGCGTATTACAAAAAGTATCAACCCAAGGAATTCGACAAGGTTAAAGTACTGAATTTTTCGGCTTGCGGACCGAATCTGGTCTCCACAACGAGCCAGCCGGTTCGAACATTACAGGATCTTAAGGGACAAACGCTGCGCGCCACGGGCAGGATCGCCGACACGGCCACCGCTTTGGGCGCAACCTCACGGCCCATGGAGATTGGTGAAACCTACGAGGCGATCAGCCACAACGTCATCTCCGGCGTCATGCTGCCGCTGGAGACGATGAAAGGCTTCCGCCTGGGCGAACTGCTGAAATATTGCACCGCGGACTGGCAGGTCGGGAACGTATATACATTTTATGCGGTCATGAACAAGGACAAGTGGAAATCGCTGCCGGACAATATCAAGAAAGTCTTTGAAGAAGTTAACGCCGAGTGGGTCGAAAAATGGGCGCAGGGTTGGAACGATATCGATCGTGGCGGCGCCGAGTATTTCAAGAGCAAGGGGGGGACCGTTATCCAACTGTCGGATGAAGAAGCCGCGCTGTGGACCAAAGCCGTTGAGCCGGTCATAGAAACATATATCACTGAAATGGTCGCAAAAGGACTTTCCCAGGAAGAGCTCAAATCCCGAATGAATTTTATTCGCCAGACGCGAGATGAAAGAATGAAAGAGCAGAAAATGAAGCGTATCCCCATGCCTTATACGGAGTAATCTCCCAAAAGCGTGCGACGGCGTCCGGCTATCTCCGGACGCCGTGATCATTCATCTCATCGGCATACAAGGAATTCACTATGCGTCTTATCAATCAGTGGGCACTGAAGCTCAGTATCTGGGGAGAATGGATCGGAACCTTCGGAATCATCGTCATGGTCATCACCACATGTGCCGATATCCTGGGCGCAAAGCTGTTTAATTGGCCCGTTTCCGGATCCACCGAAATCGTCAGCCTGGTGCAATTGGCGACGCTTGTCTTTGCAGTGGCGTCGACTCAACGGTACCGGGGTCATATCAGTGTTGAGATGTTCGTTGACAAAATGCCATCCCGGGTTCGTGCAGCCACCAAAGTCCTGATTTCGCTGCTGGGGGTGCTTTTGTTTTTACTCCTGTTTTACGAAGGAATTCATTTGGGCAATTTCTATTTTTCCTCCGGCGAAAAAACCGCAACGGCTCAAATACCGCTTTATCCGTTTGCCTATGCGTTTTCCATTGCGATGATTCCCATCGCAATGATGATGTCGGTTGATTTTTCTGAAGCGATCAAGGAGGTATTTGCCTGATGGATCCTGTTATAACCGGAATAGTGGGCATTTTCGCAATGCTTTTTTTCTATGAAAACAATAAACGGTTGTATTTGACTTCAAATTGCATTGAGTAAAATATTTCTGAGTGTTAGCGGGAACGCTGGTTGATTTATCATTTTTTGTATGGGCTTTGGTACTCGTTCATTTGATTGTTCCTTATTGGTCATAAGATTGCGAGCCTCTTGGGCATCAATCTGTGCAAAGACTTCTTCAAGTGTAGGCTTACCATTCAACAGTAGTTTCATGTAGAATGGATTTTGAAGATTTTTCACCAATGGGGTATCAGCCAGAATCGTCTGCAACATCTTACCCATTGAGTTGTTGCCGGTTTTTTTGCGATACCCCCGTTTAAAATCTCGAAAAAATCGCTCCAATAGATTATTGGTGCGCTGGGGCTGCAGTATGATGGCGCCACCATCGGAAGTGTAAACCTTAATCGGATCGCAGAACAGTTTCTGCCAGTATTTGTCGATCTGTGCCACCAGTTTGACATAATCTGGGTTCTTTGAAAATGTGGGTTCACTGGTGGTCTTTTCTCGAAATTGACGCACTCGGGTTTCAATGTCGCCGATATTGTCGTCTGTGCCATCATCATTTAGCCCCTTGGTTGAGTTTTCAGGGGCAATCCGCATGGCTTGGCGAAGCTCAGAAAACTTGTCCTGTTTGATTTTCATCGTCGCCATTGCCGATTTCAAGTTGATGTCATCAATGATCGGTTGAAGCTCTTTTTTAAGCTTCAGAAAGACTGCATCGCTGTGATGATTGCCGATGGTTGTTATCTCCTGGTAAACGGTGAATAGCCTTTCTGCAAAGCCAAGGTGCGGGCAATCGAAAGGAAAGCCGTAACCATTATGGACATTCCGCAGTGCCCATTGGAGGAGGCTGTAGCAGCCAATGGCAGCAACCATATCCTTGGATAAGGCTGGCAACTGATCGCTGCTGACGCCAATTTTCAACATGCTTGCTGCCTTGGGGCTGCTGTCTATAGCCTTTCTGATAGACCTGGTTCTTCGCCTGAGAATTGCTCGTATCCCATGAACTTTAAGTCGATTGCGGATCAAGTCATATTCAATTCCAAACAGATCCTTGCCGATATCCCTTAAAAAGTGAAAATGACAGATATAATCCGGTGTTCCGGGAAAGACAGAAGCCACGGCTTTAAGAATGCCCCGGCCCATATCGTGTACAATGGCTATCGGAATACCAAAGAGTTTTCGGATCTTTTCCAAAAAGGGGATTATTTCTTCTGCCTTCTCCGATGGCAGCTTGATATTTCCCAGAACAATTTCACTGATTGAATCCAGACCGCTCATCAATACCGGCCCATTACCGTCACAGGTTCCATCCAGATGCAGAATATATCCACCCCGATGGCGGCGCATCCTGTCTTGGATAGCGTGGGCTCTTTGATAGTGAGCAAGGGATAGATAAATGATGAATTTTCTGCCCAGATACGCGATTTGGCTGGCACTGATGCAAATATTTCGCAAGGCCAGTTCATCAATTACCTGCCCTTGCGAGCAATGCCTGAGAAACAGGGCTTTTCCGACATGTACCATGACGTCATAACCGAATTTGCACCTTTTGGAAACCAGGCTGGATAGTTGCTCAGATTCATACCGTTTTTTGCAGCCTGAACATTCCATCAGCCGCTCATGGCTGATGAATTCACCAAGATGCAGCGTAACAACCGGTTTACTGCGGCTTTTGTAAACTTTAAGATGACCGCCGCATTGACAACAACCAAGCTCAGGTGCAAAATCGACTACCGGTGGCTTCGGGAAAAAGCCAAGCGGAGAACCCAGATTGACCAACCGACTGCAATATTCTGTGAAAGCGGCTATGATTTCAAATCCAATGGCATTTTTTTTAAACCGTGCTGTTCAAACAGAGTTTTGATTTGATTCGGCTCAACACGGATATTCATCTTATTTTTCAGATTGGCTGATATCTCAATGGAGCTGAGCGAAGGATCGTTGATAAATTCCACGAGCACCCGGACAGCGACCTCAGGACTGATCGAACTGAGTGGAACTTTATCCACAGAAGCCGTACAAGTCATCCGTTGGCAGTTATTAATATGTTTGTCAGCGGACAAATAGACAAACTCAGTCTTCGGTTTGAACCGATCAATCCTGCCCTTCTGGTACATCTGGGTCAACACCGCTCGGCAGTCGGTGGCAAGCATACTGCAAAGGGCACCTGCCGGGAATCCGCTGCGGGAGTTATCAATGATATACAGGATGGTATTGGTCAATGTGCCACGTTTAGAAAAACCAATTTCATCATGCTGCCAAAGACCGAAGGCATTGAAAACCGGGATATCCTTGAGCGTGTACCATCTGCCGTTATGGGTGTAGCTGCGGTAATAGCCTACCTGCAACAGAAGACGCCTGACGGAAATAACAGCATAGTTCAATTTGCCGGCCAGTTCATCGATTTGCCAGCACTTTTTGTCAAAGAACAGTCGGCCTAAAAGATCGGCGGTCTTTTGTAAAGGAGCCATGAGCCACCTCGATGATAAAGTATAAATAATATTTCAAATTAAGCAAAAATAATTTATACTTTATCATATCTGTGTCCTATGTCAACAACATGCTGCCGAAGGCCCTATTGTTTAAAATATTCATAAATTCAAATCGTTAATAATATTGCTACCTGTCTGGGGTATGAGTAATTTTGAAGTCATTTATTGATCAAGTATGAAATTAAAAGCACAATAACTAATTGAAATTATTTTGTACAACCGTTAATTGTGATAATGCTTTTTTTGTTCATTATCAATATGCCCATCTCCTTTGCCATGGCAATCGTCGGATTTTTCGGCTTCGCCTATATTATCAACTGGAATGCCGCCGTTTCGCTGCTGACCCGCGATGTATTTTCCACGCTGTCAAATTACTCTCTCAACGTCATCGTCCTTTTCGTTTTGATGGGCTCATTCGCCTTCGCCTCCGGAATGAGCTCCCGGTTATACAATTCCGCGCACAAGCTTACCGGAAGGTTGCCCGGCGGCCTGGCAGTGGCAACCATCCTTGCCTGCAGCGGCTTTGCGGCTATCTGCGGCTCAACCGCAGCAACCGCGGCGACCATCGGCAGAGTGGCACTACCGGAGATGAAGCGATTCGGCTATTCCCAGAAACTGGCCACGGGGTGTATCGCCTCCTCCGGCACCATCGGCATTATGATACCGCCATCCACGATCTTTATCGTCTATGGTATTCTGACCGAAATGTCCATTGGCGAGCTGTTTGCTTCCGGCGTAATCCCGGGTATTGTGCTGACCTCTGTTTTTCATTCTTGTCGTGTTCATCATCGCCTTTAAAGATAAAAACGCCGTTCCTGCCGGACAAAGCAGCACGTTTGCCGAAAAGCTGACATCGCTCTGGCAGATCGCGGATATTTTTTTACTGTTTGCCGTCTCCATCGGCGGATTGTTTCTCGGCTGGTTCAGCCCGAATCAGGCCGCGGGTGTCGGCGCTGCCGGTGCGTTGATGGTTGGCCTGTTTCACCGGGAACTGAGCTGGAAGAAATTTACGGCAGCCACCCGAGAGGGACTTCGAACAGCCTGTATGATTATGCTCCTCATCGCAGGCGCCTCGGTTTTCGGGAAATTCATGGCGGTCACGACCATACCGGCCCAGCTGTCGACCTGGATCTCGGTGCTGCCGTTGCCCCCCATGGCAATCATGTTTCTCATCTGCATCATGCTTTTTATCGGCGGGTGTTTTATCGATGCCATGGCACTCATTATGCTTGTCATACCGATCCTTTATCCGGTTGTCCTTCAGCTCCACTATGATCCGATTTGGTTTGGCGTCGTAATCGTTTTGATCAGCCAGATCGCGGTCGTCACGCCGCCGGTGGGCGTCAACGTATATGTCCTGAAAGGAATTGCACCGGATGTTCCCATCTCGGACATCTTTCAGGGCACATTTCCGTTCCTGGCGGCCATGGTTGTTCTCTTGATTCTGGTGGTTATTTTCCCCGACCTGGTTCTGTGGTTTCCACGCCTTTTTTACGCCAATTGACAGAACCGCTTTTTTTGTTGACATTCGCGGCGTGGTTGTTTAGTATAAAATACAGTTGTTTTTTATACAGAACGACAGGACACCCCGAATGTCAACATTTACAAAAGTTCCGGCAATATATAAATGCTTTGCCATCCTGGACTTATTGGCCAAGTCCAAGACTTCTCCCGGTATCAGCGAAATCGCCAGACAACTCGATCTGAATAAGAGCACGGTCTGCAACACGATCCATTCCCTTGTCGATCTGGGCGTGATGGAATTTCAGCCGGACGGCAAATTTGTTTTCGGTCCGCGCTTTTACGTCTTAGGCAACATGGCCGGCCAACGCTCCGAACTCCTTCAAATTGCACGTCCGTATTTAACTGCCATCAACGAACACACAAAGCTTTCGGCTTTTTTGGGCATTCGATCCAACCTCAACACCATTCTTATCGACAAAGTTGATTCCGCGCTTGAAATCAAGGTGTCTTCGGAAATCGGCATGCAGATGCCGCCGCTTGCAGGAGCCGGGATAAAGGCCATGCTTTCTCAGCTTTCCGAACAGGAACTCGACGAGATATTATCCCAAAGCGAACTTACCCGGTTCACGCCGAACTCCATCGTTAATAAAGCAGATTATAAAAAGGAAATTATCGGGGTCGGGCAGGCCGGCATCGCTTTTGACCGGGAAGAATATATTGAAGGACTCATCGCCATTGCCATTCCTGTTCAGACATACGGCAACAGTATTCAAGCCGCCATATGGATCGTTGGCCTGAAACGGCAGATGCCGGAAAATCTGATGCAGCGGCATGCACAGTATTTGAAAAATATCGGAGAGAAGATAAATATTCGTTATCAATGAAATAATTAACTTAGAAAAAATATAACAGGAGGGTTGCAATGTCCCATAACACAAAAAAAGTATACAGCGGATTGTACGCTTTGCTACCATAGTTGTGGAACCGTAGTAATGGTCGATGACGGAGGCCGTCTAAAGTGGAAGGGCACAAATCCCACCCCCTGAACAAGGGGATCTTTGCCCCAAGGGAGAGGCCGCCCTGGAGCACATTTACAGTCCCGAACGGCTGAAACACCCTTTGAAGCGGGTCAATGGCCGATTCGAGCAGATCGGTTGGGATCAGGCGCTGGATGAGATCGCGGACAAATTGCTGCAACTTAAAGGCAGCGTATGGTCCCCAGGTTCTGGGTGTTTTCAGCGGATCGATCGGCGTGGAAAATCTCGAAATGGCCGGACTGACGCAGCGGTTCAAAGCAGCCTTCGGATCTCCCAATTTCTTCTCGGTGGAAAGCGTATGCTACCGGATGCGCATTCGAACCCGCCAAATCACTTTCGGGAAATACCCGACCGAAGAACTGGATTCCAAGCTTTATATTCTTTGGGGCCACAATCCGGAGGCCTCCGATTTTCCCTTGAAGCTGGCCATGGAAAGAAATCTGGCACAGGGTTCAAAGCTCGTGGTGGTCGATCCCCGCCGCATCCCTTTGGCGGACAAGGCGGAAATGTATCTGCGCATCCGGCCCGGAACAGATGGCGCGATGGCGCTGGCCATGATTCATGTCATCATCAACGAAAATCTGTATGACAAAGAATTTGTGGAGGCATATACCCTCGGGTTTGACAAACTGGTCGATCACATTCAAAAATACACGCCGGAGTGGGCCGAAAACATAACGTGGGTGCCTGCAGAGCAAATCCGAAGCCTTGCCCGCCTGTTTGCGACAACAAAAGGCGCCGGCATTTATCAGGGAACCTGCACGCAAGACCAGACCGCCAACGGCACCCAGAGCAGCCGGGCCTTTTCCGTGCTGCAGTCAATCACCGGGAATATCAATGTTCCCGGAGGCTGGGTCGTCAGCCCCCGTCTGGCTTTCGGAAACGTGGGCCTAAAGGTCGAGGGCGAGCCGCTCGGCGCGGATCAATTCCCCTTGTTTTTCGAGGTCTGGGGCCGCAAAAGCCCCTATGGTGTCGTCACGGTGGTGCCGGAAAGCATCCCCGATAAGTTAAAAGCGTTTTATGTGGTTGGCGGAAACCCCTTAATGTCCATGCCGGACAGCAATGCCTTCACGGAGGCGTTTAAAAAGCTAGAGCTGTTGGTCGTTCATGACATGGTCATGACCGAAACCGCTCAGTTAGCCCATTATGTTTTGCCGGCATGCTCACATCTTGAAAAATGGGGGGTGGCATATACCTATAACGTCTGCCATTGCCTCCCTTTCCTGATGCTTCGCAAAAAATGCATTGAACCGCTTCACGAAAGCAGGTCCGAATGGTGGGTGTATACGGAACTGGCCAAAAGACTGGGACTGGAAGAGTTATTCCCCTGGAAATCCGAGGAGGAACTGGTGCGGTTCGAACTGGAGCCTTCCGGATTGTCGTTTGAATATCTTCTGAACGAAAAACCGGAGGGCGGGTTTTATCAAAACAAGGTGTACGAAATGAGCAACAATTTATTCCCGACGCCATCCAGAAAGATTGAAATTTATAGTGATGCATTGGAGCATGTCGGCTTTGACCCCCTGCCGACCTACCAGGAGCCGCTGCGAAGTCCCATGAGCGCGGAGCTGGCATTTTTGGAAGAATATCCGTTAATACTCAGCACCGGAAACCGGAATTATTACTATACCCATAGTCAGCACCGCAATGTCAAAGCACTCAGAGATCAGGCCCCTGAACCGGAAATGGAAATCGGTGTGGAAACGGCAAAAAAATACGATTTAAAAACAGGGGACATGAGCATCATCAAAACCAACCGGGGACAGGTAAAAATGAAAGCAAGGGTTGATGACCGGATTGCGGAAGGCGTGGTCTTTGTGCCGCATGGCTGGCCGGAAGAGGCGAATGCCAACCTTCTTACCGATGTGACATGCCGGGAATGCATCATGGGGTATCCAGATCAAAAATCACTCCTGTGCAATATAGGCAAAGCCTGATGCAGGCTCTCTGAACGCCTGCCTGCAAGATCCGCTCAAACAGCATTCTCCCCCGGGAAATCACTGTTTCCCCGGGGGAATTTATTTTAAAGACAGAACCGACTTCTAATTCCAATTTGCTTACCAAATGACATTCCCGCTAAAGGAGGAATCCGAATGGCCATCATTTTTTCTGCGCGTGAAATTGCCGAAGCCGCGGTTGAAAAGGAAATAAAAAGAAAAGGATTTTATGCAACCGTTTACGAATTGAGCACGAATACAGACATGAAAGACCTTTTTCAATTTCTGACGGAAGAGGAAGACAAGCATGTTGCAGCCTTTGTGAAACTCCGGGATAATCTGCCTGCTGAAATACAGCCTGAAGAGTACAATGAGGACATGGAGGCTTACATGGACTCTGTCATTGACGATCGCCTCTATTCCCATATCGATTCAAAGGAGTTTGTTCAGAAAGCCTTGAATGCCAGGGATGTCTTTCGTCTGGCCATCGGATTTGAGAAAGATGCGATTCTATACTTCAGAGAATTTTTGCCTTTTTTATCTGAAGCCGATCGGAAGGTCGTAGCGGAATTGATAGAACAGGAAAAAGGTCATATCCGAAAGCTTGCGGATTTACAGAAGCGGATGACTGAATAACCCAACACAAACAAAGGCGCCGTCAGCCCCTTGGGGTCTGCGACAGCCATCAAAAAAAGGCATTAATTTTCTTCTATTCATTGGATGCGCGTTTGGTCAACAGCCAGGGGAATGCGATCGCTTCGGTTAAATGGTAAGCTGCCTGCAGATAGGATGTCGGGCAGAGCGGATAGCATTCCTTGCAGTTCCAGCATTCCTGGGCAGCCAGTTCCGGAATGAAACATATTTCCCTTTTGCCGCCTTTATCGACAAATCCAATCACATTTTTCTTTTTGATCTCGGCGCAGTACCTGACACACAGCCCGCAAAGAATGCAAAACATCGATTCTTTTTCAAAACGATTGCTATCGGCCCCATACGCTTTGGCCAGTTCCTTCAATTCATCGGAATCCGGCGCATGGGCCAGCAGGAACTCCAGAATCAGTTTGCGAATTTTATCGACCATCTCGGACCGGGTCCTTACCGCCAAATCCGGCTCTACCGGATACAGGCAGCTGGCAACGAGTTTTGACCTGCCGCGGGTTCCGACTTCCACCGTGCAAAGCCGGCATCCGCCATAAGGGTTTAATTTTTCGTGATGACAAAGTGTCGGAATAAAAATATCCGCACTGCGGGCTGCCGCCAATACGGTCATTCCTTCCCTTGCTTTCACTTCTTTTCCATCTATGTTTAAAATGATTTCTCTCATGGTTTTATGCTCTCTCCGGCTTTGGTTGTTGCCTGTTCACCCGTTTCTGTTACTGGATGTTTGCCTCAAACTCGTCTCTAAAATAGCGCAGCGCACTTTTAAGCGGGTCGGGAGCGGTTTTTCCCAGGGAACACAAAGAGGCAGCCCCCATCACCTCGGAGATCTCTTCCAGTTGCTCGATATCCCCCGCTTTTCCCTTTCCTTCACGGATTCTATCCAGTATTTTAATCATCTGCCGGATGCCTTCCCTGCACGGGACGCATTTGCCGCATGACTCGTTGGTGAGAAAGTCGAGGAAAAACCGGGTGGCATCGACCATATCGGTATCTTCATCCATTACCAGAAGGGCGCCCGCTCCCATGGGAGCCCCCGCTTTCTGGAGCGCATCAAAATCCAGGGGGGTATCGATGAGACGCTCGGGAATGGAACCTCCCATGGCGCCGCCAAAGTGCAGCGCTTTCAGTTTCTTCCCGTTTGGAATCCCGCCCCCGATGTCATAGACGATCTCTCTGAGCGTGGTCCCGAAAGGAACTTCCACGACCCCGGCATTCACGATATTGCCGGACAAGGATATCATTTTTGTTCCCTTGCTCCGTTCCGTGCCGATGCCGGCATACCATTCCGAGCCCTTATTGATGATCTGCGGCACGTTCGCCCAGGTTTCCACATTGTTCAGGTTGCTCGGCCTGTCCCAAATACCACTTACCGAAGTGCGGATATACTTGGGTCTCGGCTCCGGGTTCTTTCCTTCGATTGACCGCATTAATGCGCTGGACTCGCCGGACACGAATATGCCCACATCAAAATGCACCTCAACATGAAAGCTGAAGCCGGAGCCGAGGATATTTTCACCTAAAAGCCCATATTCCTCGGCCTTCTCAAGGGCATGATAAATATTATCCTTTAATTGCGGAGAATCATGACGGGTATAGATAAAACCGCGACGGGCGCCGATCGCATAGGCGCCGATGATCAGACCTTCCAGCACGATATGCGGATTTCCCGTAAAGATGGCCCGGTCCATGTATGCCCCGGGCTCTCCCTCATGACCATTGACGATCACATACTTTTCTTCCGCGTGCGCATTCCGGGTCGTCTCCCACTTCAAACCGGCGGGAAACCCGCCGCCGCCCCGGCCGCGCAAGTTGGCTTTCTTGATCTCATCCAGGACTTTTTCAGGGGTCAATTCAAAAAGGGCTTTGGACAGGGCCGAATATCCCCCCATTCCCAGATAGTCATCGATGCGCCTGGGATCGATTTTGGTGTTATCACCGATAAGATGGCGCATCTGTTTCTTGTAAAAAGGAATTTCAGACAGATGCGCTGTTTTTTCACCGGTATGTGGGTCCGTGTAAATGAGCCGGTCAATCACTTTCTTTCCAAGCACGGTCTGAGAGACGATTTCAGGAACGTCCTTGGGCGTTACTTTGATATAATAAATCTCTTCCGGATAGATAACGACATTGGGCCCTTGTTCACAAAACCCATGGCAACCGGTTACGCGAAAATCGACCATGGCATCCAAAGCGTGTTTCTTGATTTCTGCTTCAAAGGCGCGGATAACCCTATCGTTACCGAGCCCGAGGCAGCCGGTTCCCGCGCATATCGCGATACAGGGTTTATCGGGATTTCTTTTTGACAGGATATCCTTCCTGAGTTCTTCCAATTCAGCAGCTGAATTTATCCTTGGCATGATCTTTCCTTAATCCTGAAACCTGTCAAAACATCCTTTATGCATTGATTTTCAATGCATCTTTCACCTCGGCGGGCGTCAGCCTGCCGTGATGCGTCCCATCGACAATGATCTCCGGCCCCAGGGTGCAGCAGCCGAGGCAATTGCCGCCTCCCAGGCTGAATGTTGAATTGGCGTCCGTTTCTCCGGGCCTGATTCCGATCAGGTCCTGAAGCGTTGCAAGCAGATGCGACGACCCTCGCATATGGCAGGATGTGCCCGTGCATACATGAACCTCATGACGTCCCCTGGGCGTCAGACTGAAGGTTTTATAGAAGGTGGCGATTTGCATCACCCGGCTTAAGGGCACCTGCAGCTTCTCGCTGACCTTGTCCAGAATATCCTTGGGAAGCCAATGATATTGGCTTTGAATCTCCATCAACACATGAATCAGCGAACCGGGCTTGCCCTGATGTTCCGTGATCAGCGCATCGATTTTATCGTTGTTCATGGCCGCTGTCCGAACAGGCGCATTTGCCTGCTCCCTCGTTTTCATTACAGGCGGCCGCAATGAGGTTTTTGCTTTCATCGTACCGTCCCAGGCCCTGCCTTGCCGATGCATTGAGGTGTCTTGAAACCTCGGACGGGCTGATGCCTAAGATCCTTGGAGAGCTCTCCCGTGGAACGGGGTTTTTCCCGCAGAAGCGCCATCATCCGGCTTATTTCCAATTTATCCGCGATCAAGTCCTTGAAAAGCCGATCGAACGCATCCCCGTTGAAAAATTCGTTAACCGCCTCGACCGATTTAACCGGTATTCGCAGTCTTTCCCGCTCCACCAGTTTAATGTAGGGAACGAGATTTTGAACCGCTTCAAGTTTTTGCTTCAGCGCATCCGGATCAATCCCCTCGCCTTCGCCAAGCGGCCCAATTCCCTAACCTTCTTCGAAAAGTCATTCATGATCTCGGCAAAACGGCTTCCTTCGGAGGCGGATACCCATTCAAGCCTAACCCTTTCGGGACTGACCCCGATGAGTTCCAGTAACTTTCTGCAAAGGTGCATCGTACTCAATGCCAGATAATTTCCCTCGGTGATATAATGGCATTCGCCGGGCCAGCAACCGCCGATAATCACGCCGTCTCTTCCATTTAAAAACGCCCGGAATATAAATGACAAATCGACCCTGCCCGTGCACATGACACGAACAATCTTGATATCAGTGGTATATTGTTGTCTGGAAACTCCAGCCAGGTCCGCAGCGGAGTATCCTCACCAGTTGCACAAAAAACCCAAGAGCTTGGGTTTAAACTCAAGTCCTGTAGCCATTCTTATCTCACTCCCAAGGCAGCAATCACTGCGATGTTCATTGGTGGAATTCCATCAGGTCGGCACCGCCGAAAGGGCCGGAACCGCCGCGTCAATTCAGTCAAAGACCTCTTTAAGCTGCGTCAATCTGGCGAAGGATCTCTTCATCGGTAAAATGCTTCAGGGAGATTGCCCCGGTCGGGCACCTGGTGTTGCAGAGACCGTCCCCCTTGCAGAGGATGGGATTGACACTGGCCTTTTTGCCTTTCGGGGTATCGTGAAAATCGATGGCGCCATAATTGCAGACCGAAATACATGCCCCGCACGATCGCAGGCATGCTCATTCACCTCGCAAACGGCGCCGGAGGCAATGACGGAATCCTTCGTGAGAATGGTCAACGCCCGGCCGGCGGCTCCGTAAGCCTGGCTGATCGCTTCCGGGATGTGCTTGGGATAGTGTGCGATGCCGCAGAGAAAAACGCCATCAGCGGCAAAGTCGACGGGCCGCAATTTCACATGGGCTTCCTGGAAAAAACCGTCGGGATTCATGGCGACCTTGAACAGTTTTGCCATGTCCATGCTGCCCGCCGAGGGAACAACAGCGGCGGATAGAACGAGGAAATCGGCGTCCAATTCAAGCCGCTGGCATAGAATGGGATCGGGAACGGTTACCCGCAACACGGGCTTGCCTTCCGCTTCAACCGCTTCGACCTCCGGCTTATCCGCCGGTTCCCAGCGGATAAACCGCACGCCCTTTTCCGCCGCCTCGCGATAAAAATCCTCCCTGTACCCATAGGTCCGCATATCCCGGAAGAGAACGTAGACATCCATCCGGGGATTTATCTCTTTGAGTTTCAAGGCATTTTTCACGGCATGGCTGCAGCATATCCGGGCGCAGTAATTTCGGTCCGGCTGCCTGCACCCGACGCATTGGATCATCACCAGGCTTTCGGCGCTCATCAGCCGTTCATCCGCCCGGGCGATTCGCTCCTCCAGCTCCAACTGGGTCAGACACCCGTTCATCCTTCCCATAAAGGAATTCGTCGGGTTTATATTCCTCGGCGCCCGTTGCAAGAATGGCCGTCCCATGTTTGATTCGATCGACGCGCCCCTCGTATTTCACCGTCGTGATGAAATTTCCCACATATCCGGATACATCCGTGATGGTGGCATCGATGCGTGACACTGGATTAAGGGGTGCCGGTAGACTTTGTGGATCATGTCGTTCAAAAAGGTTTGAACGTCCATTCCTTCCAGGGTGTAATGAATCCTTCTGGCCATGCCGCCCAGGTTCCCGTTCTTTTCCACCAGGAAGACCTCAAATCCCTGGTCGGCCAGACTCAGCGCACTGGTCATACCGGCAATGCCGCCGCCGACCACCAGGGTCGCTCTTGTTGACCGGCAGCTTGAATTCCTGAAGCGGTTCCAGAAGGGCGGCTCTTGAAATCGCCATGCGGACGATTTCCTTTGCCTTCTGTGTCGCCTTGTCCTTTTCCTTGGAGTGAACCCAGGAGCAATGCTCCCTGATGTTGGCCATTTCATAGAAGTATTGATTGATTCCTCCCTCACGGCAGGTGTCCCTGAAAAGCGGCTCGTGCGTCCGGGGAGTACATGCGGCGACAACCACGCGGTTGAGCCCCTTGTCCCGTATCGTATTGGCGATCTGCTGGGCATTATCCGTTGAGCAGGCAAAGAGGCTTTCCTGAGAATGCACCACATTGCCCAGCGTGGATGCATATTCAACCACCGATGGAACATCCACCACCCTTCCGATGTTGGCGCCGCAATGACACACAAACACACCCACCTTGGGTTCCTCTTTCGAGACATCCCTTTCCGGCGGATAGATTCTTTCCCTGGCCAGGTCTCCGCGCCGGTAGGATAGAAGCTGTCCGCAAAGGGATTCGGCCCCGCTGGCACCCGTTACCGATTCTGGGATATCCACGGGTCCCTGAAAAGCGCCGCTTACAAATATCCCCGGACGGGTGGTTTCGATGGGATTCAGGGGGTTGACCTTACAGAATCCGTGGGAATTGAGCTCGATGCCGAACTTATCGGCCAAATCCGTCACATCGGCAGGAGGCGTCAAACCGACCGACAGCACAACCAGATCGAATTCTTCCTCTTTTACGCCATCGGCAGCAGTGGCATATCGTATGGTTACATTATGGGTTTCCGGCATCTCCCTTCCGACCGATACATAGCTTCTGATGAACCGGACGCCGGAAAGGTTTTCCGCCCGCTGGTAAAATCGCTCAAAATCCTTGCCGAATGCCCGAATATCGTTATGAAACACGGTCGCGTCCAGATCCGCGTCGTGATCTTTGGCAAGAATCACCTGCTTCTGGGTGTATGCGCAGCATACGGCGGAGCAATAGCTGTTGCCTCCCGCGATCACCTGTCTCGAACCGACGCATTGAATCCACGCGATCCGGTGCGGATGCTTCCTGTCGGAAGGACGCAGCACCTCTCCTTCGAAAGGCCCCGTGGAACACAACAGCCGCTCAAAATCCAGGCCGGTTACCACGTTCGGCATGATGCCATAGCCGTAATCGTTCCTGAGCCTGGGGTCAAATACCTCATAACCCGGCGCCATGATAATCGCGCCGACTTCCACCTGCAGGAACTCTTCCTTTTGATTCAGATCGATGGCCTCATTTTTACAGACGCCCATGCAAATGGTGCATTTCTCATCCTGAAGGTACAGACAGGTTTCCGGGTCCACGTACGTGATAAGGGGAACGGCCTGAGAAAAGTAGATATGGATCGCTTTATTGAGTGACAACCCCTGATTGTATGTATCGGGAACCTTGACCGGACAGAATTCAACACAGGTGGTACACCCCGTGCACCTTTCCTCGATGATATATCTGGGTTTTTTGATCAGCGTGACCTTGAAGTCTCCTGCCTTTCCCTTGACGCTTTCAACCTCTGTATAGGTCAGAATCTCGATGTTGGGGTGCCGGCTGCATTCAATGAACTTGGGGGATTCAATGCACATGGAGCAGTCATTGGTGGGAAAGGTCTTATCGAGCTGGGACATCTTGCCGCCAATGGCCGGGGATTTATCGACCAGAAAAACCCTGAAACCCGTATTGGCAAGATCAAGGGCGGCCTGAATGCCGCTGATCCCGCCACCGACAACCATAACGTCTATCAGATTATTATCCTCGGGACTGTCAACCGGCAGCCCTTCGACTGGTTCGTTTTCCAATATTCTTTGTCCTTTTCAGGTTTCAACGGTTCCCTAAATCATTTCCTGGATAAGTTCCGTGATGTCCTTAACCTCCAAAACACCCTCGTACCCCAGGTTCAACCTGCTTTCCTCAAAATTGGTGATGCAATACGGGCAGGAGGTAGCCAGCACCTCCGCCCCGATCTCCCTGGCTTGCTGCAGTCTGAGGTCCGAGAATCTTTCATTCATTGGCGTGTCCATCCAGATCCGGCCGCCTCCCCCGCCGCAGCAGAGACTGTCTTTGCCCGAATCGCTCATCTCAAGGAGTTCCAGGCCGGGTATTTTCTTCAAGACCTGCCGGGGCTCATCATAGATGCCGTTATGCCGGCCAAGATAACAGGGGTCATGATATGTCACTTTCCTGCCATACTCTCCGGTGAATTTGAGCCTTCCCGCATAGACAAGCTCGGACAGATACTGGGAGATATGAACGACCTCAAAGTTTACCTTGAATTCGGAATATTCGTTTTTAAAGGTGTGGTAGCAGTGCGGGGAGGAAACAAGGATTTTTTTCACGCCATTTTCAATAAATGTTTTGATGTTTTCCCTGGCCAGGCGTTTGAATACATCCTCGCTGCCCGTCTTTCGGATGCTTTCTCCGCAGCAGTTCTCCTTGGTGCCCAATATCCCGAAATCCACTCCTGCCCTGTTAAGGATATGGGCTGTGGCAGCGGCGACTTTTTTCAGTCTTGGGTCAAAGCTGAGGTAGCACCCGACAAAATATAGCACTTCCATTCCCTCGGTGAACGGTTTTACGGGCAGGCCTGTTGCCCAATCCGCCCGTTTTTTCCGCTCAAACTGCAGGGGGTTGCCTTCGGAAATGAGGCTGGCCCGTGCAGTGCGGGCCGGACGGACGGATGCGGGGAAAACATCATAATTTGAAGCAACCCGGCGCAAGGGATATCCCCACCTCTATCTGTTTTACCCCCCTTGGGCAGTTCTGAGGACAGTTCCCGCAGGTCGTGCAACGCCATATGTCTTCACCGTCTATTTCGGTCAGACCGAAGGTCGCCTCTCGGATGATCCTGCGGATGCTGAAGGGTCTCACCCTGTTCCAGGGGCAAACCGTGTCGCATTTTCCGCATTGAAAGCAATACCTGAAGGCGTCTCCACCGGCCTCGATGACTTCGGCGATTACCTCTTTGAAGGGGGCTATGGTCTCCACGGTCTGTATCAATCCTCTTCTTTCACCTGAAATGTGTCAGCGCCTGGACAATCGGGAAAAGGTGTCCATTACCTTTTTCAAGCCATGTTGTTTTACCAGTGACTCGTATGCCATCTTCAGCTCCACCCGTTTCTCTGCTTCCGTTGTGCCTTCTTCTTGCACTTCCTCCACCCTCTCTTCGTAAGTCAGGGCATTGAATTTGCAGGCCTGAACGCACATTGGCTGTGGCCAGCGGTGGCACATCTTCACACATATCACATTTTAGCGGAAGACCGGAGTCGGGTTCCTTGAAATAATCCCTGGATGGGCAGGATGCCGGGCAAAATGCACACTCTGAGTATTCTTTCCCATGAATAACATACAGGTTTCTGCCGTTACATTCGGCTTGCGTATAGTCACCGGCACGGATCGGAATATAGATGTCTTTGAGCTTCATCCATAAACACCCTGATCCGGGCTTTGGCCGGATTCAGGCTGCTGTATTTCGGCACAGCGTGAAATGCGGAGCAGGCCATCTCGCATGACCGGCAACCCGTGCATTTATCAATATCGACTTTTATCTCTTTTACGATTTTCTTTTTTAACCCGCCCTTCACGGTTATCCCCCCTTCGCGTTATTTCTTCTCTGTTGCCGCCGAAGTATCCTTGTCGGATAATATTTTCATTTTCCGTCAGAATCCCCCGCTTCAGGAAGTCGTCGCTCACAAAGCCCAGGCCGAGTTTGTCCAATGTCTCTTTGGTGGGGATTCCCTCTTTATTCCATCCCTTGAACGCATAATAGTCGTCAAGCAGCTTCTGCTCCATTTCTTCGTTTCGTACCGCCCAGTGGTCCTCTGGAGGCCGCTCATCTTTTCTTCTCAAGCCCCTTCTGGTATTGATGGCCCGGACCAGTGTCCGGTTTCTCTGAAAAACCTGCCACAGTTTGTCCTTGTCCATCTCGATGCCGGTGGCAAGTGCAATGAGTTCCGGAATATTATGGATGTTATAGGCGACATCTCCGCCAAACTGCCCTCTGAATGAGGATACGAATCCGCACAGTCCGGTGGCGTCATCGATATAGTGCATGGCTTCATTCCAATCGACAATGTCGCAGAACGCCTGACTGGACATGACATCGCGTTTTTCCCAGTTCAGAAAATATTCCTTGAATTTATTGTCCGGCGGGGAGGTCCAGTTTTTGACAAAGGCTTCTCTCTCCGCCATGGTGGGAAGGGGATCCTGGGGGAAGGAACCTTCAATCTGGGTGATACTCATCTTCTCACCCGTGGCGATCATCAGAAAATAGGCCAGGTTGACCTTTCCCAGCTTGATAGGCAGCTGTTCGAATTTCTTGGTGGTATTATGATCGTATTTTTCCGCGCCTTTCCCAATCCGGCGGGCTGCCCAATAGACGCCATCGGCTAAAATATCGCCGATTCCTTCCCGGCGGACAATTTTTTCCAGCAGGTAGAAAAATCTGTCTCCACTGTCGGCCGGCAGGCCCGGCATGTCCTGATCCGTTAAAATTCCGGCTTCGTATAGCTCCAGGGCAAAGGCCATAACTTGCGGCGTTGAGTAGGAGTCCAGCCCGTACTCCTGGGCAATACCCAGTATGTCATAGGAAAAGTCCAGTTCCTTAAAGGCCGCCATATGATAGGTGTCTTTTCCGTAACATTTGTAACCGAACCGCTTCTTTCCCGGCCAGTTGATCACATTGCGGCAATTCTTCGGGCAGTTATAGCAGCTCGTTTGCCTGTCCATGTGATCATATTTCAACTTCCGCCATCTCTCTTCGAGTTCTTTGCTCCAGAAATTTTTTCTCCGCGTACGCGCATTTCCCCAGGCAAAATGATTGTGGTGGAAACTGTCATCTTCATCATAGGCCATCCAGTCCCCGCATCCATCACTTTCAGCAATCTGCTTGTGCAGATTGAGGCATTTCTCAAATAGCTCAGCCGGCCCGGCGATATGGATGTCTTTTGTTCCGCGAACAGCAATTGCCTTTAATCGTTTGTCTCCCATGATCACGCCCACCCCGCGAGCCGCGCTGGAGTGACCGTGATCGATGGAAGCCGTATAGACCCTGTTTTCGCCGGCAAGGCCGATAGCCGCCACCTGGACCTTGTCGTCCTTCAACTCTTTTTTCAGCAGATCCCCGGTTTCCGTACAGCCTTTTCCCCGGAGATGAGTGGCATCCCGTATTTCCACTTTGTCATTGTTGATATACAGATAAACCAGATCGTCGGCCTTGCCGCGAATGACGATTTGATCATAACCGGCATGTTTCATTTCCGGCCCGAAAAATCCCCCCATTAAAGAGTGGGACATTAAATTTGTCTGGGGAGAAAACGTATTCACTGCAACGCGATTGGCGCCGGGAACGGGAGTGGCATTTAAAAGACCGGCGGTGAATATCAGCAGATTGTCGGGAGAAAACGGCTCAACCTCGGGAGGAACCCTGTCAAATAGTATTTTGGCGGCAGTACCCTGTCCCCCCAGATAAAGCTCGGTTAATCTCGGGTCAGTTTCGACCTTCTCGATGCTTCCCCGGGATAGATCAATTTCTAAATTTACCCCTGTCTCTCCGTACCTCATTATTAACCCCTTCTATATTTGTAACCATTAAATATTGAAACAAACAATCTTTTTTCCGCCAAATCGTAATACCCGATGACAAATTACTTTCCTTTTCGAAATCAGACAAGACGATTATCGCCGATTGTCTTACCAAAACCCGAGGGTCGCCTTTCTAATTTCGCGTCTCATTCATTCGGTTGAAGGGCCCTGAAATCATGGAAAAGCGATGATTGATCTCCTTAACAATGTTTAAAAGGAATTGGGCAATTCGCTACCGTGACATCTTCCCGAAATTCTTGTTTGAGCCCTACGGCCCATATGGCTGCCTGTAAATCCTCCCGGCGCGTTTTAAGCGGAACGGCCAGGGCGATAAGCCCTTCGATGTATTCTTCCCTGTCATAGGCAATGCCGGTTTTCTTGACACTCAGAATCTCTTTTTTATAGGCTGCTTTGTCAATGATGGTCATGGGTGTGTATCGCTTGGGGGTATTCTGTGACAGGATCTCATCAATATCTGATTCAGACAGCTGCGAAAGAAGGGCTTTTCCGGCAACACCGGCAAAAATCGGTATTCTCATGCCGATTTCAGATGATATTTTGATCCTGTGCGCCCGATCCGCTTTGTCGACGATAATGACTTTCTGGTCTGAAAGAATCCCAAAAAAAGTGGACAACTTAAATTCATTGTTGATGGATTCGAGATAAGGATGCACCGTCTGGATCAGCTCAGATCCCTCGGCAGCGGCTCTGCCCAGGATAAACAGGCGAGACCCCAGCCTGTATGTCCCATCCGGCCCTTTTTCGAGTATATCAAGATCATTCATCGTATGCAGAATGTTGAATACCGTACTTTTATTCAGGTCCAGATTCCGGACGATTTCATTGAATCCAAAGGGACGGTTCGATTCGGCCATCAACGCCAAAATCGAAAAACATTTTTCAATTGCGGGCACTTTTTTATAGTTCAATGTCGTGTCGCTCCAGAGGATATCATCGTCCCATGCCTTCAGCTCAAACCAGAAAAAATGGATCACCAATTGGTCTATATAGAGACCAATTGGTTTCCATATAGACCAATCCTTATTATTTTGTCAAGCACAAAAAATGGTTCGAATCAAAATAAAAAGAGGGGTCAACCTTTGCTGATTCCTCTAAGAGAAATTAACAAGATTGATGAATATGAATCAATAATAAAACGAACAAAGGTTCATTTTTAATTGACATTATTTCTTCTTGTGAGTATTTGAAGATAATGGGTATTTTATATTTCATTCGACATGGCCAGGCCTCTTTCGGCCAGAAGAATTATGACCGGTTGTCGCCTGCGGGAATTCAACAGGCACGGATTCTCGGAGAATACCTGGCCGGAATCCGCTTTGTTTTTCATGAAGCTTACTGCGGCAATCTGGAGCGCCAGCAGCATACCGCCAGAGAAGTGATGGCCGGTTTCACGTCTGCGGGGATTAACTTCCCGTCCCCGGTAACCCAGGCGGCCTTTGATGAATACGACGCGTTTACGGTATGGAAGAATCAAACGCATAAAATGATACAGGAAAATGTGCTGCTGCCTGCGGATATCGATGAGACGCGAACGGACAAACGAAAATTCCAACTGTTGTTTGAGCGGATCATGATGCGCTGGATTTCCGGAAATCATGACGCTCCAGGGGATATTCGCTGGAAAGATTTTGTAGACCGCGTTCTGTATGGCATCTCGGCGCTGACCAGCCATCATGGCTCCGGCCAGCATATTGCCGTTTTTACTTCAGGGGGTCCGATTGCCGTTGCCATGCGTCTGGCCCTTGGCTTGACGGACTGTAAGACCATGGAAATATCCTGGCAGGTCATGAACGCTTCTATCAGTCGGTTTTATTTCAATTCCCGGGGGATTTTTCTGGCGGGATTCAACGATATCGCCCATCTGGCCATGAAACAGGACATGTCGCTATTAACCTATCGATAATGAAAACGGCAATTGCCGCATCCGACTTTTCACAACCCATAATTCAGCCGGGGAGACGGCGAATGACTTTTGCGGAATTTCAAAAAAAATACGATCTTTCCAGACAGGACATCAGCCGAAAAACCTATCTTGAAAATCGCGATACCATTCTCATTAAAAAAGAAGCAACGGCCGTAAAGAACCTGGAAAATATTTACGGCGCTACCCTCAAGATCGCCAACAAAAAAGGCTTTCAGGCCATGACCATGCGGGACCTGAGCCGTGAAACCGGCATGAGCATGGGTTCGCTCTATACATATTTTACCAGCAAGGAAGCGCTTCTGAAAACCCTTCAGGAACAGCACCGCAGTTTTTTTGTCCGCATTCTGGAAGAATGCATCGCAGAAGAAAGTGATCCGGTGGCAAAACTGCGCACAGCCATTCTGACCCATCTCTACCTGAGCGAAGCCATGCAGCCATGGTTTTATTTTTCCTTTATGGAAGCCAAAAACCTGTCCCGGACGGAAAAGGAAAAGGCTGTGGCCAGTGAACTGGTGACCGAAAAAATGATCTGCGATGTGCTGGAACAGGGGCAGGAAACAGGCGTTTTTTGCCGGCATGACCCCCGGATGGGAGCCGGCATCATCAAGGCCATGCTTCAGGACTGGTATCTCAAGCGCAGCAAGCACGCCAGAAGACAGGTATCAATCGACCAGTATGCAGCATATCTTCAGCAATTCATTGAAGCATTTTTTCTAAATGGAACCGGTCATCAGGCGTCAGGCATCACTGGCCATGCTCGCGGGTTTTGAGAAATTCAACATCCGGCCATTGCTCCATTTCGTATCCCAGGCTCCACTCGCTTCTGGCAAGATATGCCAGATGGCCTTCGGCATCGCTGGCAAGCTGGGCCAGATTCTCTCTTTCAAAAACTGCCAGCCGGTTTTTGTCCGAACAGTAAATCCAGCGGGCAGTCGCATATTCCACGGACTCATATACGGCATCGACCCCGTATTCGTCCTTTAATCTGGCCATGGTCACATCAAACTGCAGCATACCGACTGCACCCAGAATATAGCTGTTGTCCAGTCTGGGGCGAAATACCTGAACCGCGCCTTCTTCAGCCAGCTGATAAAGCCCTTTGGTCAGCTGCTTGGTTTTCAAGGGGTTTTTCAGACGCACCCTTCGGAAATGTTCCGGGGCAAAATTCGGAATCCCGGTGAATTTCAGCGGCTCTTTGATCGTAAACGTATCGCCGACCTTGATGGTACCGTGATTGTGAATGCCGATGATGTCCCCGGGATAGGCCTCCTCGACGTGGGCTCTGTCCTGTGCCATGAAGATGGTGGCATTGGACAGGGCCACTTCTTTTCCGATCCGGTGATGGAGAACCTTCATCCCCCTCGTGAACTTCCCGGAACAGATCCGTAAAAAAGCGATCCGGTCCCGATGCGCGGGATCCATGTTGGCCTGGATTTTAAACACAAAACCTGAAAAATCGGCTTCACCCGGAAGCACCTCCCGCGTTGTCGTCTGTCTGGACCGGGGGGCGGGAGCCATTTCAACAAAGGAATCCAGCAGTTCCTGAACGCCGAAGTTATTGACGGCGCTGCCGAAAAAAACCGGACTCTGGTTACCCTTGAGAAATTCGGATGGATCAAAGGGGTTTGCCGCCCCCATGAGAAGATCAATGTCCTCGCGGAGTTCGTTGGCCTGGTCTCCAAGCAGCGCATCCAGCCGGGGGTCCAGAATGTCTTCGATAACGATTCCGTCCTGCTGGCGGACTTCTCTTCCAGGCGTGAACAGATGAAGGGATTTACGGTAAAGGTTATAAACCCCCTTGAACCGCTTACCGGAACCCACGGGCCAGGAAAGCGGCGAGCATTCGATCTGAAGCCGGTTTTCGATATCTTCCAGAAGATCAAGGGGGGCCATGCCTTCCCGGTCCATTTTGTTGATAAAGGTGATAATGGGGGTGTTTCGCATGCGGCAGACCGCCATCAGTTTTTCCGTCTGCGTCTCGACACCCTTGGCGCTGTCGATGACCATGAGCGCGCTGTCCACCGCCGTAAGCACCCTGTAGGTATCTTCGGAAAAATCCTGATGCCCGGGTGTATCCAGCAGGTTGATTTCAAAATCCCGGTAATTGAATTTCATGACCGATGTGGTAACGGAAATCCCCCGCTCTTTTTCAACAGACATCCAGTCGCTGGTGGCATGCCGTGCGGCCTTTCTGGCCTTGACAGCTCCGGCAAGCTGAATGGCGCCGCCGAACAAGAGGAGTTTTTCGGTCAACGTGGTTTTTCCGGCATCCGGATGGCTGATAATGCCAAAGGTTCTGCGCCGGTTTATCTCATCTGTATAATTGCTCTGCATCGTGTGAACCTCAACAACCGTTCCAAGGCACATAAAAATGGAAAAATTTCAATTTATTGTCGTACTGGATATTGACAGATCAGGGGATTTCTTTGTAGATGACTAGATGTTGGAAATTCCTGTTCATGCTGGGTCCGGAGGCATGCTTCAGAAACGGCAATACATCTTCTGGATTTTCTGAACGTCATTATGCTGTTATTATAACCTGTAAATATAACCCATTCTTTACTGGATAGCAACAGATTATGGAAAAACTGCCGCCGCAGACCTACGACAAGTACATCAAGGGCATCATGGATATCAGCCGGGCCATTACCTCTGATCTGTACCAGGAAGACATTCTGAAACTGATCGTGATGGTAACCGCCAAAGTCACCGGTGTGGAAATCTGTTCGCTCTGGCTGATCGATGAAGGATCAGATCCATTGAAAATCCGGCTGACAGCCACCCAGGCCATTGATCCGGATTATCTCAAGGATCGGTCGCTGAGCATGGATGAAGGGATTGTAGGATATGTTGCCACGCATAAAATGCCGGTGATCATTCCCAATGTCCTGAAGGAACCCCGTTTCAAGGAAAAAGACATGGCCAAGCGCCTGGGTCTGGTATCCATGGTCAGTGTTCCGCTTCAGGTCAAGCATGAAAAAGTCATCGGCGTTCTCAACTGCTTTACCGCCGAACCCCATGCATTTTCCGAAACCGAGGTCAATCTGATCCAGACCGTTGCCAATCAGGCTGCGGTTGCCATTGTTAACACCGAATTGATGGTAAAAACACGGGTGATTCAGGAGGAATTGGAAACGCGCAAACTCGTTGAACGGGCAAAGGAGATTCTCATGCTTCGCAGGGATAAAACCGGGGAGCAGGCCTATCGCTGGATTCAGAAGCGAAGCATGACCACCCGCAAATCCATGCGCAGTGTGGCTGAAGCCATTTTACTCTCTGAAGAACTGGATTAATCAGCCACCTGCAACATACAGACCCCGTCGCTTTCGCTGGATCTTTCCGGTCTTATGAAGCCGATGGAGAATGTTGCGGATTTTTTTTTCATCAAAATGCGTGATTTCGGATATTCCGGCATAATCCAGGCCCTGAGCAGAACCCTTGATCGCTTTTAAAATGACCCCTGAAGCGTTCAATGTCTGGCCGGAACCTGACATGCGGGTGTTGCCGCTACCGGCGCTGGAACCTCCGGAACGTTTGGGCTTTCCGCAAATAGCATTCTTTTTGATGGTTTTTTCCAGCTGGTCCAGCCGGTTCACAATTCTTTGAATATCCTGTCGGGTGGGTATTTCAAAGCGAATCATGAAAAATTTTATCATCGCATCAAAACTTACCGATTTACCGCTTTTTTTAGCCATGGTTTTTCCTGTTCGCAGAAAATCATTGTTGATGGCTGAGCTAGGATAATTACATTGACGCGTCATGGTCGGATGATCATGAAAGAGATATTATTGTTTTTTTGATGGTTTTATATTATTTATTGTAAATGGATTTTGGAATATTTCAATAAAAATTCCGGGGATGCAGTTAAATTCTCTGTTCGGGAAGGCAAAAATGGAAGATAACAAACCGCCCATCATCATGGGCAGTGATCATGCGGCCTACGATCTGAAAGAATACCTGAAAGCGTTTATAAAGCAAAAAGGCATTGAAATTCAGGATATTGGCGCGCACAGCGCCCAATCTGTCGATTATCCGGATTTTGCATTTCAGGTAGCTGCCGCTGTTTCAGCCGGAGAATATTCCCGCGGCATTCTGCTTTGCGGCACTGGCCTGGGAATGTCCATGGTGGCCAATAAATTTCCGCATGTCCGTGCAGCATTATGCAACGACCTGTTCTCCGCGATCATGAGCAGGCGCCATAACAACGCCAATATTCTGGTCATGGGAGGGCGGGTCATCGGCGATGTTCTGGCAAAGGAGATCGTTACCGCGTGGCTGGAAACCCCTTTTGAAGGTGGCAGACATCAAAAGCGGCTCGATAAATTTGAGAAAATGGGCTGTATGTTCCCTGGTGACACCCCCCCTTGCCAATAACCACCAATAACCACTAAACCGTTCAGAGGCACCACTTGATCTTATCCACAATCGAACGCATCGACCCGGAAATTGCGGGGGTGATTGCAAGGGAGTATGAAAGACAGGAGAATACACTGGAGCTGATCGCTTCGGAAAATATTGCCAGTCAGGCTGTTATGGATGCCCAGGGAAGCGTATTGACCAATAAATACGCCGAAGGGTATCCGGGCAAACGCTATTACGGCGGATGTGAATGGGTGGATGTGGCGGAAAATCTGGCCATCGAAAGGGCAAACCAGCTGTTTCATTCCACCTATGCCAATGTCCAGCCCCACTCCGGATCTCAGGCCAACATGTCCGTATATTTTGCATTTCTCAATCCCGGAGATACCATTCTGGGCATGAACCTTTCCCACGGGGGGCATCTGACGCATGGAAGCCCGGTCAGTTTTTCAGGCAGGTTTTACAAGACCGCCCACTACGGGGTTGATGCCCGGACCGGATGCATCGATTATGATGCGGTTGAAGACATCGCCCAAAAAATCAAACCCAACATGATTATCGCCGGCGCCAGTGCCTATGCGCGAACCCTCGATTTTGAGGCGTTTGCCCGGATCGCCCGATCCGCCGGCGCCTATTTGATGGTGGATATGGCGCATATCGCGGGCCTGGTGGCCGCCGGCCTGCATCCTTCACCAGTTCCCCACGCCGATGTCGTGACCTCGACGACCCACAAAACCCTCAGGGGCCCTCGCGGCGGTCTGATCGTATCGGCAACGCCCTGCAGCGACAAGTTGAACCGGCAGGTTTTTCCCGGCATCCAGGGCGGCCCGCTCATGCATGTCATCGCCGCAAAAGCCGTTGCCTTCAAGCTGGCACTGACGGATGAATTCAAATCCTATCAGCAGGATGTCGTCACCAATGCCAAAACCCTTTCCACCTGCCTGATGGAGAACGGGGTCAATCTGGTATCGAACGGCACCGACAACCACATGATGCTTGTGGATTTAACCAACCTGGACATCACCGGCAAAGATGCTGAAATCGCTCTGGGAAAATCCGGAATCACCGTCAACAAGAATTCGATTCCTTTTGAAACCCGAAGCCCCCAGGTAACCAGCGGCATTCGCATCGGAACCCCTGCCGTGACCACACGGGGGATGCGGACGCCGGAAATGGCGATGATTGCCGAGCTGATCGTTTCGGTGCTGAAAAAGCCTTTTGCGGAAACGGTCATTGCACGGACTCGGCAAAAAGTTCATGATCTCTGTACGGCATTTCCGATGTATCATCGTTAATACTGCATATCAGATCAGCGTTGCGTTGCATCCGGTAATATTCACCGATTTTTCGAAAGGCCTGAACAGGGAGTCAATGCAAGACAGGAATCCACATATCGTATTTTCTGAGAAAACCAGTGTCAGCCGACCATCCTGGGAAACCTATTTCATGGATATCGCCAGACTGGTTGCCAGCCGGTCCACATGCCGAAGACGTTCCGTAGGCGCGGTGATTGTCAAGGACAAACGCATCCTCTCAACGGGCTACAACGGGGCGCCATCGGGATTGTCTCACTGTCTGGATATCGGATGTCTCCGGGAAAAACTCATGGTGGCCTCTGGCCAGCGGCATGAACTGTGCCGGGGGATTCATGCGGAACAGAATGCCATCATTCAGGCGGCTTATCATGGCTTTTCCATTAAAACTTCCGTGTTGTATTGCACGAATCTTCCCTGCGCCATCTGCACCAAGATGATCATCAATGCGGGGATTTGCCGGATATACTATCAAGAAGGCTATGCAGACGAGCTGTCGCTAACGATGCTCGGCGAGGCCGGCATTGAGGTCATTCAGACATTGTGACACCGGCTGACGTTTTTCATTCTTCCGGTATCGGCACTTTGAATTTGTTTCGAGTTTCGGACTTCGATATTCGGATTTTGCCTGATCGGCCTTTCCGTTCAGGCACATGCTCATTGCTGAGAAAAAATGTTCTTGCCGCATATGGGGGAGTAAGCTGAATGAAATGTCCGTTTTGCGCAGATACGGAAAATAAAGTCATTGACTCCAGGTTGAGCAAGGAAGGGTATGTGATTCGGCGGCGACGGGAATGCCTGGCCTGCAACCGGCGCTTTACTACCTATGAACGGATTGAAGAAATTCCCTTGATGATAATCAAGAAAGACGGCCGCCGGGAGGAATTCAACCGGGATAAAATTCGAAGCGGCATTACCAAAGCCTGCGAGAAACGCAATGTCAGCATGAACAGTATCGAAGACTTTCTGGATGAGCTGGAACAGGAACTGCGTGAAACCGGAAAAAAGGAAATCCCGTCCGCTGTCGTGGGCGAGCGGGTGATCACCCGGCTGCATGACCTGGATGAGATTGCCTATGTCCGGTTTGCCTCCGTTTACAGGGAATTTAAAGATGTGAACGATTTTGTCCAGGAGCTGAAGCTGATGCTGGAAAACAACCGACCGTGACGGATCACGGCACATACATGCGGATGGCCCTCGATCTGGCTGCAAAAGGGGCGGGATATACGTCTCCCAACCCGATGGTCGGAGCCGTGGTCGTGGATCCGGACGGCAGGATCGTCGGACGGGGATATCATCAGTCGGTTGGCGGGCCCCACGCTGAAGTTCATGCCATTGACAATGCGGGACCTGCTGCAAAAGGGGCGACCCTGTTTGTCACCCTTGAACCCTGCAACCACAGCGGCCGGACACCGCCCTGCACCCAGAAAATCCTGGATGCGGGAATTGCGCATGTCGTGGTCGCCATGACGGACCCCAACCCGGGCGTCACGGGCGGCGGCAACGCCCATCTGATTGCAAGGGGCGTCAAGGTTACGGTGGGCGTGTGTGAAGAACAGGCAAGACAGCTGAATGAAGCCTTTATCAAATTCATGACCACCGGAAGGCCGTTTGTCACCCTGAAATGCGCCGCCACACTGGACGGCAGGCTGGCCACGCGGACCGGAGACTCCAGATGGGTGACGGGAGAAGCCTCCAGAGCCTATGTTCACAGCCTCAGGCACGCACACGATGCAATTCTGGTAGGCGCAGGAACCGTAAAAACAGACAACCCCATGTTGACAACCCGGATTCCCGCCTCCCCGGATGGCAGAAAGCCCAAAGATCCGTTGCGGATCATTCTGGACACCCGCCTGACGATCCCGGATACTGCCTTCGTGCTTCACCCTGAATCCGATGCGGAAACCCTGATTGTCACCGGACCGATCGACGCTGAGCGGCAAAACGCCCTTCCCCGGAATCAGAAAGTCCGGATACTGGAATACCCGCTTCAAAACGGTCGGATCGACCTGAACGCGCTGATGGACGGCCTCGGAAACATGGGGGTGACCAGCCTTTTGATTGAAGGCGGCAGCCGGGTGATTGCCGCTTCTCTGGCCGCCGGCATCGTGGATAAGGTTCTCTTTTTTATGCCCCCAAGATATTGGGCGGTGATGACGGTGTGCCGATCTGCAAGGGGCCCGGCCCCGAATTGATGAAAGACTGCATTCCGGTAAACACGATAACGGTTCGACGGTTTGATCAGGACATCCTCATCGAAGGCTATCTGAAATAAGCCGTAACCGCGCTCAGAGCTTTGGTACCAGGGGTTAATTTTTTTGTTTCTTTGACTTTTTTACGGGAATATATATGTTTACGGGTATTATTGAGGGACAGGGAACCATTGCGGCGATTCAACCCTCGGGAACAGGCAGACGGCTGACCGTTACCACCGGATTTGATCTGACGCACAGCCGGGTCGGCGACAGCATTGCCGTCAACGGCGCCTGCCTGACCGCGGTAGAGATCGGCAGCCGCCGTTTTGTGGCGGATGTGTCTCCGGAAACCCTGGACCGGACGACATTCGGAAAATCCAAAATCGGCCAGAAGGTCAATCTGGAACGCGCGCTCCGGCTTTCCGACCGCATCGACGGCCATCTGGTTTCCGGCCATATCGACGGCATGGGAACCATTGCTCAGAAAAAAGCCGATGGAAATGCCGTGATCGTCACGATTACGGTTCCGGAGTCGCTATCCCGTTACATGATTCAAAAAGGATCTGTTGCCGTGGACGGCATCAGCCTGACCGTTAACCGGTGTTCAGCGGAAAATTTTGAAGTCAGCATCATTCCCCACACCGCCGGACTCACCACCATCGGGGTCAAGACAGCCGGAGATCCGGTCAACATAGAAACCGATATGATCGGAAAATATGTGGAGCGGTTTTTGATGCCGCATCATCAACAAAAAGCGCATGATGCTTCCGCCGGCCTGGATATGCAGTTTCTGGCCAGGTCCGGTTTTTTATAACAGACGTCATTTAAGGAGAATAATTTTACGAAATGCCACTGATATCAATAGAACAAGCGATTGAAGATATTAAAGCCGGAAAAATGGTGATTCTGGTGGATGATGAGGACCGGGAAAACGAAGGCGATCTGACCATCGCAGCCGAGAAAGTTACCCCGGAGATCATCAATTTCATGGCCCGCTTCGGCAGGGGTCTGATCTGCCTGTCGATGACAGGTGAAAAGCTGGACAGCCTGAATCTGCCGATGATGGTCAAGGACAACACCTCGCCGTTCAATACGGGGTTTACCGTGTCCATCGAAGCCCGGCGCGGCGTAACAACCGGCATCTCGGCGGCGGATCGCGCCACCACCATCCTGACGGCCATTGCCGATGACACCAAACCCGGTGATCTGGTCAGACCCGGGCATATTTTCCCGTTACGGGCCAGAAAAGGCGGGGTGATGGTCAGGGCCGGACAGACCGAAGGCTCTGTCGATCTGGCCAGACTGGCCGGATTAAAACCGGCAGGCGTCATCTGCGAAATCATGGACGAAGACGGCACCATGTCCCGAATGCCGTCACTTGAAATATTCAGTGAAGAACACGGCATCGGCATCTGTACCATTGCCGATCTCATCGAATACCGGATGCGGATGGAATCCTTTGTCCGCCGGTCCGCGGAAGCCGTCATTCCCACGGCCTTTGCCGGTGAATTCAAAGTAATCGTTTATGAAAACGACGTCGATGACCTGCTGCATGTTGCGCTGGTTAAAGGGGAAATTTCTTCCGAACAGCCGATTCTGGTTCGGGTTCACTCCGAATGCCTGACCGGTGACGTGTTCGGCTCCTTGCGATGCGACTGCGGGGATCAACTGCATAAGGCCATGGAGATGATGGACAGGGAGGGTTCCGGCATTCTGCTTTACATGCGGCAGGAAGGAAGGGGGATCGGCCTTGTCAACAAATTGAAGGCATATGTGCTGCAGGACCAGGGAATGGATACGGTTGAGGCCAATCTTGAACTCGGCTTTCAGGCGGATATGCGTAATTACGGCATCGGCGCCCAGGTGCTGGTTGATCTCGGTGTCAAAAAAATGAGGCTCCTGACCAATAATCCCAAAAAAATCATCGGTCTTGACGGGTATGGGTTGAGCCTTATCGAACAGATTCCCATTGAAATCGAACCCAATGAATTCAACCGGTGCTACCTGGAGTGCAAACAATCCAAGATGGGGCATCTGCTGCATGTTGACCGAACCCCTTAAGGAGGACTTCTTTCATGCCCAACATTATCGAAGCCAAACTGCTTGCCGAAGGGAAAAAATTCGCCCTCGTGGTGAGCCGATTCAATGATTTTATTACCGACAAGCTGGTGGGAGGGGCTGTGGATGCCCTTGTCCGCTCAGGCGCGGCAGCCCAGGACATCGACATCGTCAAAGTGCCGGGCGCTTTTGAAATCCCGCTCGTTGCAAAAAAAATGGCGAAAAAAGGCATCTACCATGCCATCATCTGCCTGGGGGCCGTCATTCGCGGAGCAACGCCGCATTTTGAATATGTCAGCTCGGAAGTCACCAAGGGCATTGCCATGGTCAGCCTTGAATTTGAAATTCCCGTCATTTTCGGAATCGTCACAACCGATACCATCGAGCAGGCCATTGAACGGGCCGGCACAAAGGCTGGAAATAAAGGCTGGCATGCGGCGATATCCGCCATTGAAATGGCGAATTTGATCCAGGACATCGACCAGGCATAATTTATGGGAAATCGTCGCAAATCGCGGGAGCTTGCTATTCAAGCCCTTTTTTTTATGGATATGAATGACCGTTTCGCGGAAGAGAAACTCTCCCTTTTCTGCGAGAATTTTCTGCCCTCTTCTCAGATTCGCCCGTTTTTTTTGAATCTCGTCCGCGGGGTGTCTTCTGCCAGAACTGAAATTGACACCCTGATCGAGCGCTTTTCGAATAACTGGAAAATCAGCCGGATGTCCGGTGTTGACCGCAATATTATGCGGGTGGCTGTTTTTGAAATGCTGTGCTGTAAAGACATTCCCAGCAAAGTATCCATCAATGAGGCCATCGATCTTGGGAAAAAATTCGGAACCGATGAATCCGGCGCTTTTGTGAACGGCATCCTGGACAGCATCCGCCTGGCAATGGAAACTGAAGATTTGTCCATTCCAGTCAATGGGAGCTGCGAATTCATCCCGGACATGCCGGAACCCGATCTGTCCGACCAGGATTCCGATCTTGAGGGAGAAGATGGTGTTCCGGATTTTTCTCTTGAACCTGAACCTGAATTTTATTCCCAGGATGACGATGGCTCCCGGCAGCAGCCGGAGCCCTCAAGCCCGGCACCGAAAAAACCCCGAAGAACCCTGATCCGCTAATCAGCCGAAACGTGAACGACAGATAAAGGAGAATTTCATGAACGACAGGAAAATCCTATTAACCGAGGATGAAATGCCGCGCCAGTGGTACAACATCCTTGCGGACATCAAAATGAATCCCCCGCTGGGTCCGGATGGAAATCCGGTTCGGCCTGAAGATCTGGCGCCGGTGTTTCCCATGAACCTGATCGAGCAGGAAGTCAGTACGGACCGGTGGATTGACATCCCCGAGCCTGTCCTGGATGTTTACCGCATCTGGCGGCCTTCTCCCCTGGTCAGGGCCCTTTCTCTGGAAAAAGCACTGGATACCCCGGCGCGGATCTATTTTAAAAACGAAAGCGTCAGTCCGCCGGGAAGCCACAAACCCAACACGGCCGTTCCCCAGGCATATTACAATAAAGTATTCGGCATCGAAAAAATGACCACGGAAACCGGTGCCGGGCAGTGGGGAAGCGCCTTGTCGTTTGCCTGCTGTCAGTTCGGGCTGGAATGCAAGGTCTTCATGGTCCGGGTCAGCTTTGACCAGAAGCCGTATCGTAAAGCCATGATGGAGACCTGGGGCGGAAAATGCGTGGCCAGCCCCAGCATGGAAACCCGGGCCGGCCGGGAGGCGCTGGAGAAAGATCCCAATACGCCGGGAAGCCTGGGGATTGCAATCAGCGAAGCCATCGAGGCCGCGGTCAGCGACACGAGCGGCAAAACGCGGTATTCCCTTGGAAGCGTTCTGAACCATGTCATGCTGCATCAGACCATCATCGGCCTTGAGGCCAAAAAACAGCTGAAAAAAATCAATGAATATCCGGATGTGATCATCGGCTGCGCCGGCGGCGGCAGCAATTTTGCCGGGCTTGCGTTTCCCTTTATCCTGGATAAAATCAACGGAAAGCAGATAGACATCTATCCGGTTGAACCGGCTGCCTGCCCGACCCTGACGCGGGCGCCCTTTGTCTATGACCATGGGGACACATCGCGCTATACGCCGCTGCTGCCCATGCACAGCCTGGGACACGCCTTTGTTCCGCCGCCGTTTCATGCCGGCGGACTGCGATATCATGGCATGGCGCCGACCGTCAGCCAGCTGGCAGACGAAGGAATCATCACGCCGCGATCGGTTCAACAGATCCAGGCCTATGATGCCGGCATTGCCTTTGCCAGAACCGAAGGCATTATTCCCGCGCCTGAAACCACGCATGCCCTGGCCTGTGTGGTGGAAGAAGCCCAAAAAGCCAAACTGGAAGGCAAGGAAAAAGTGATTCTGGTCAACTTGAGCGGTCATGGACTGCTGGATTTCGGGGCCTACGAAAAATATTTTTCAGGAGACATGACAAATATTGAAATGACCGATGATGAAATCTGTCGTTCCCAAAAAGTGTTTGATAATTTTCCGAAACCCGCTCATTTGAAAAGCAGTTAAACAGCGCCTGAACGGTAAGTCCGTTCAGGCAAAATCCGAATATCAAAATGGATAGAAATATCAGTTTGAAAACACACAGTATTGATCATTCGCATATTTGAGTTTTCGTCATTGTTTCGAATTTCGTGCTTCGGATTTCGAATTTATTAAGAAATAGGAGATTGTTTTGATTCTTCAATCCATGGCCGTTGGGCCGATTATGGCAAATTGTTTTATACTGGGCTGCGAAAAGACCCGAAAAGCCGCAGTAATAGACCCCGGTGCGGAATCGGGCAGGATTCTGATGAAGCTGGCAGAACAGAAGCTGACGGTTGAATACATCATCAACACGCACGGCCATTTCGATCATGTCGGTGCAAACCGGAAACTGAAGGAAGCCACCGGTGCTAAGCTGGTAATCCACGCACTCGATCAGTCCATGCTGTCAGTTCTTTCGGAAACGTCTGCCGCGTTTGGCCTGTCTGTCGAAAACTCTCCGCCCCCGGATCAAACGGTTCAGGACGGCGATACTCTGCAATTCGGGGAAATCACGCTTACCGTTCTTCACACGCCGGGGCATACCCCCGGCGGTATCTCGCTGCATACGGACGGTGTGGTGTTTGTCGGGGATACACTTTTTGCCGGGTCCATCGGCCGGACCGATTTTCCGGGCGGAGATTTTGACACCCTGATTTCAAGCATTCGAAACAAACTCTATTCCCTGGGGGATAAGGTGATCGTCTATACCGGACATGGCCCGGAAACCACCATCGGCAGGGAAAAACGCTTCAATCCATTTGCATCCATGTAACCAAGCGGTTTTGCGAATCATCGAACCCGCAAAACCGCTTATTTGTTTTCCGTTTGGCGCTGCTTCAAAAAATTTCTGATGTGGCTTTGCCCGACACCGATGGCTTTGGCTGTCGCGACGATGTCCTGATTATTCTGCATCAGTTTTTGATTGATGAATTCGTCTTCAAAGGCTTTTTGCGCATCCTTGAGCCGGTCGATTGAAAACAACGGGGATTCACGCGGATCGGAAGTCGCATTTTTTTCGCATGAACGGATGGGAAAAGGGATGTCTTTTTCCGAGATCGTATCTCCATCCACCATGATGGATAGCCGCTCGAGCATATTTTTCAGTTCCCGGACATTCCCCGGCCACGAATAGGCCCCAAGCAGGTCAAGGGCTGCGGGTGTCAGCGTTTTTCCGGGGCAATTGTTCTGCCTGGCGAATTCACCGAGGAACAGATCCGCCAGAAGCGGCAGGTCATCAATGCGCTTACGCAGCGGCGGAACTTCAATGGGAATGACATTGAGACGGAAATACAATTCCTCCCGAAAATTTCCCCTGGCGATTTCCGCTTCAACGTCCTTGTTGGTGGCGGCGATTATCCGAACGTTCATCTCCAGTGTCCGGCTGCCACCGATGCGGTGAAACTGTTTTTCCTGAAGCACGCGCAGCATTTTTCCCTGCGACTTTAAACTCATATCCCCGATTTCATCCAGAAAAAGCGTCCCCTTGCCTGCCAGCTCGAATTTCCCTCTTTTTTTAACGGCTGCCCCGGGAAACGCCCCTTTTTCATGGCCGAACAGCTCGCTTTCGATCAGCTCTTCCGGAATGGCCGCACAATTGACATCCACCAACGGCTCATACGCACGGCTGCTGAGCTGATGAATGGTACGGACAACCAGTTCCTTGCCGCACCCGTTTTCTCCGGTAATCAGAATCCACGCATCGGTGGGACCTGCCACGGCGATCTGTTTTTTCAGGGCAAGGGTCGCCGGACTGCTTCCGGTAATGGCATTTTTTTCGATGGTTTTTTTCCGGAGATATTTGTTTTCCTCTTCAAGCCTGCGATAATTCAATGCCCGATTAATGGCCACAATCACCTTGTCGATGGAAAGCGGTTTTTCGATCAGGTCAAAGGCCCCCAGCTTGGTGGCGCTTACCGCGGTTTCGATGGTGCCATGTCCGGTAATGATAATGACCTGAATCACCGGGTTGTTTTTTTTAATTTCCTTCAAAGTTTCAATGCCGTCCAGACCCGGCATCCAGATGTCCAGCAGCACCAGATCCGGCGCTTCCTGTTCGATGCGCTTCAGAGCTTCATACCCGTTTGAAGCTGTGAAAATTTCAAACCCCTCATCAGACAGAATCCCGCTCAGGGATTTCAGAATGGAGGGCTCATCATCGACGATCATAACGGATGGATACATTTCCTGTCCTTTCTGTTAACAAGTGCCTGATCGGATGGTCCGTTCAGATAATAATACCGAATATCAATTTTTGAGACTCAAGCCGGCAGTTCGAAAATAAACCGGGCGCCCCTGGGATGATTGTCTTCCGCGCGGATCGTTCCATGATGATCCATCACGATGGAGTTGACGATAGCCAGCCCAAGCCCCATGCCCGTGAGTTTTGTCGAAAAATCCGGTTCAAACAGCCGGTTCTTGTCTTCATCGGAAATACCGTCGCCGGTATCCGCAACTTCAACGCGAACCAGCTTGTGCACCACATCATGAAAAAGAGCAATTGTGATTTCACCTTCTGAGTGAATGGCGGCAATGGCATTGTCGACAAGGTTGATCATGACCCGTTTGATCTGCTGGCGGTCGAGATTGATGACGGGAATATGTCCCGGTTTTATGATTTCAAACCGGACGTCCGAATGGCCTTCGCGATAGAGCGCGACGGTTTCTTCAATAATGGGCAGAATTTCCCCGGGTTTCGGGTTCGCCGAAGGGAATCTGGCGAATGCCGAAAATTCATTGACAAGATTTCTAATTATATCAACATGATCAATGATCATTTGAGTGCATTCGTCAAACACTGGCTCCTTGATCTGCCGGGAATATTTTCGTTTCAGGCGCTGCGCGGAAAGGGTAATGGGCGTCAGCGGATTTTTGACTTCATGAGCGATGCGCCTGGCCACTTCCCTCCAGGCGGCTATCCGCTGCGCTTTTTCAAGCTCCGTCAGATCGTCAAACACCACGACAATTCCGATATGACACCCACTGTCGTCCTTCAGAGAACTGATGTGTAGCATGAAGCTTCGAGTCCGACCGTCAATCGTCACTCTCAACGGCAATTCTATAAAATCAGTGTGAATCCCTTTAAACCCGAGAATGATTTTTTCAGCCATTTTCAGATATCTGCCATGAAGCAGGCGAATGTGGTTTTTTCCAACTACCTGCTCTGCGGAGATATTCAGCATTTTTTCCGCCGACGTATTGATCGTGGCGATAAAACCGCCTGCATCCAGCGTAACAACACCGGTGGAAATATTTTTTAAAACGATCTCCATGTACTGGCGTTTTGCTTCGATCTCGACATTCTGCTCGCGAAGCTTATTGGACGTCAGCTCCAGCTGATCCCGGGTGAACCGCAGATCCCGGGTCATCTTGTTGAAGGAATCCACCAGGCTGCCGATTTCATCATCGCCAACCGATCCGATCTGGAAACTCAAATCGCCTTCGGCAACCCGCCGAGTGCCTTCAGCCAGTTCCTTAATGGGAATGCTGATGGATTTTGCCAGATAAAACCCGAACCATAAAGCACAGAACACCACCAGAAGCCCAACAATGGAAAGGGTGATATAATAGGAAATCTGGATGGGTTTTTTCAGCAGCTTGATCTGCTGATACTCTTCAAACCCCCTTGAAATGGATGCCATGTTTTCAGAAAGATACGGCGGAATCATCACGGTCAAGACCAGATAGGCCTCTGCATCAGCGGGCTTGACACCGAAAGGAATGCTTCCGACCGTTCGAATCGCCTCGCCGCCGGAGATGACTTGAGAAAATGATGATACAGACTTGGGGTAGGATTCTTTATGAAGCTGGTCAATGGAAACCGCCGGAAGCGATTGCGTGGTCAGGTCGTTTCCCAGGGACTGGGTGATGCGCCTGCCGTGAACATCGTACACTTCAACCGCATCCAGATTGAACGAGCGCTGGACGATTTCAATGTATTGGGACAATTCTTTGGCCCTTGCGGGTTCCAGAAGTTTGCGGGTCTTGACCTGATAGGCGGTCCTGTCCAGGAAAAACGCATTGCTGTTTTCCGAAATTCCATAAATCTGCCTGCCGACATGCAGCGAGTTTTCAAGGGCCTGCTCGACCGGAACATTAAACCAGAAATCAATGCTGGAGGTAATAAACCCCATGGAAAAGAAAAACATCACTCCGGCGGGAATCAGGGAGAGCGAAACAAAGGCGATGACCAGCCGGGTTCGCAGCTTTGATCCCATGACCTTTCGCCTCCGGTCGTACAGCAATTTGACCAGATTTCGAAAAACCAGAAAAATCAAAAGGATCAGCAGCAACAGATTGATGTTCGTCATCGTAAACATCAAAATGGTATTTGAGATGGGAAAATCGGCGCCAAAATGGATAAGCTTGTTCTGGACGTATGTCATCACCGCAACAAAAATAAGAATGGCCGCGATAATGATCATCTCTCGCTTGCGTCGTTTGCGATCTTCTGAAGAAATAAAGGAAGAAGCGGTTTTGAAGCGATTTCGATTCATGGTGTTGAATTTTACAGGCACCAAACTGATTTTGCAATGACAGAAAGCGTTCTCTAATTCCCTTCCACATTACCCGGTGAGACCGGCAGAAAACAAGACAACAGAAAAATGGCCAAGGACGCGTGGCTCAGGTCCGTAATTTGAACAGAAAATCAATCTGTCAAAGACTCAGAATCATCTTCCTCATTTATGCTTTTCAGTTTCGATCGAAGTGGTTCATAGTAGCATACGCTTTTGCCTTCATTCGTTTTGCTGTGAACTTTAACTTTATATTTCAGGTTATCTTTTTCATTGAACCATTGATATATCCACCAGTCGCCATCCTGTTTCATGGAATATGGTTGTGTTCCAACCTGCTTGGATACATTTTTTTCCATTCTGTCTCTGATATCCTCTGTATGACCCGCTTCTTCCGGTATATTGATGATCCGTGCATACAGCTGGTCTTGAATAAAGGCAAAGACAACCTTGGGATTGGCATGATTATGCATCACCATACGGCATGGACCGGTATAGTTGTAATAGGATATTCCGCCTTTTTCCATATACCAGACGAAATATCCCTCTTTGTTCAGATCCTCGATACGGGAACCAAAATCCGGTTGATTGCAGTCAAAACTTAGTGCCAGTAATGGAAAGGCCAGAATAAAAAATCCCAGGATGAAACACATTTTTTTCAGCATTGTGATTCCTTTCTTATTGTGAGAATAGCTTCTGAAAGCAGCGCCTTGATTCAGGGCAGCCTGTATATTACCCCGCCCCAAGTCAGTCCTGCGCCCAGACCGATGAACATTACATTATCCCCGGACTTCAGCATTCCTTTCTCCATCAGCTCATCCAAGGCAATGGGAATCGTAGCTCCAGTGGTATTCCCATATTGCTGAATATTATTAAAGATTTTTTCCTCAGGGATCTTCATACGATCCCTGAAAGCTTCATTTATCCGCAAGTTGGCCTGGTGGGGAACAACCATGTCCAGATCTTCCGATTGAATACCTGCTTTATCCAGCAGTTCCCGGGCTACTTCAGGCAGCAGGGTGAGCGCCAGTTTGAAAACGGTTTTTCCGTCCATGTAAGGGAAAAACTCTTGTTTGGCCAGAACCTCCGCATTCATGATCGGGCCGCTTTTCTGCGCCGGAACTCCCGCTTTCAAAACACCTGCATAATTTCCATCAGCATGAAAGACAGAGGCCAGAATACCAATTTCTTCGTCAGTCTCTTCACCCTCAATGCAGACTGCACCTGCACCATCGGCAAAAATAACTGCTGTATCCCGATTCTGCGTGGTCAGTTCAAGAAACCGGCTCTGGGTTTCAGCCCCGACCAACAGGATTTTCTGTGCCTTGCCACTTTGGATATAGGCATCACACAATTCCAATCCATGCAGAAAACCAGTGCATTGTTGGCGAATATCAAGTGCCGGGACTTTTTTAGCCCCCAGTTTATGTTGAAGAATGACACCTGAACCGGGGATATAAACATCCGATGTCATGGTGGCGAATACAATCAGATCAAGATCGGCAGGTTCCCAACCGGCCCTGCCAAGGGCTATCTTTGAAGCTTCCAGCGCCAGGTCAGACGTTCCCACGTCATCACCTTCTTTCACCCAATATCTGGCCTCAATCCCTGTACGTTGGCGTATCCATTCATCTGAGGTGTCCAAAATTTTGGCTAAATCGTCGTTGGATACATGATGGTCCGGTACGAACCTGCCGGTGCTTTTAATAATTGATCGTTTCATAATTTGGTGATAACCATTTGTCGTCTCTGGAAAGTCTGAAGAGCCCTGTCCTGTTGATTTAAAAAGCAGATGTTTTTGAGGATAAAGAAAAGCCCCCATGTTCATTGTCAAAACTTCATATCCCAAATCCAATGTGTTCCTCACCGGCCGATCTGTCAGAGTTGTGCTCCAGCTCTGCAATTACCTGGGCGCCAAACAGCAGGATTACGGCAACAACCTCAATACTGAGAAGGGCCACAACCGTTGTGGCGATGGAGCCATAGATGACATTCACGATGGATATGGCCGCGTAATACCAGATCAGCACCCGTCGTGTAATCTCCCATAATACCGCCGCGGTAATTCCGCCGATGAGCGCGTAACGAATCCTGACACGAACCACCGGCATTACCAGATAGATGGAGGTGAGCATCAGCACCTCTCCCATTATCCCCAGGATATACAGCGCTACCCCGGTAGTGCCGCCTAAATTCAAACTCCAGTTGAGAATTGACAAATGTCTGTTTTCAAGTGTCTCGACCGTGCCGACAATAAACGACGCCAGCCCGATACCGAGCCCCATCACAATGATATACACATAGGGAATGATTGCGGAGATGAGAAAGTATCGGCGATGTGTTTTATCCCGCTGAAAAAAAATCACTGACATGGCGTTTTCAAGCATCGAAAAGGCAAGGGAGCTGAAGAACAGCATTCCTAGAAAACCGATAATGCCTATAACATGTCGATGTTCAAGAAAAGCCTGTACCTGTTTGATCAAAGTGGTCGCATAACCGGGAATCATCATTCCCAGATACGTTGACAAAGTTTGCAACAACTGCTGCTCATCTATAAAATTCGCCAGCACAATTGGGGCGAGAATCGACAGGGGCACAATGGACAACAATGTATAATAAGCGACAGCGCCAGCCAGCAAGAGCCCCTTATTGCGTATGAAACTGTGCACAACACGCACCAGAAAGCACCAGAAACTTTTCGCCAACCCACTTGCATGATGTCTTCTGTTCATAAAGTAATCAGAAGTTTCCCTCCCGCTTCTCCGAAGCGTCAGTGTTCCTCATTAGATAGGGAAAACTATCCTTGGGTGACAGGCTGTACTCCTGTATCGCTCTCCCATCGCTTCAAATCCGCTCAGGCGTCCGCACTTTGTGATCTTTTGAACGGGTCTCGGTCATTAGATATTTTTCCAGTACTTGACCACCTTCCGCCAACTTGTCTTTCGATACATTTCAGCCAAAAAGTAATCCGGATTCCATAGCCACATCAAGTCCTGCTCTGTCCACCAGATATGATTCTCTGAGGATATTCCATAAGGCTCTTCTCCGAGCGATCTAACGGCTGGGAGAGAAACACGGCTACTCAATTTATCTTTCTGATGGTTTTCTTATCATCTCTTGAGGCCATTTACTCGCCACTTCCTCTTCTCCCTTGTAATAGTCCACTTTCGAATTGCTCTCGAAAACCTCCTGAAATGGGAGGATATTGATCTTCCCAGAATCAGGATATTCGCAAACGTCTATGCCGAACTTAGTCCTGATGTCAAGATAAACGCAGGGTGCATCACTATGATTGTAAAGCTGGTGAGCGCCAAGCGGCCCTTGCTCAAAGAAAATAAGATCCCCCTGTACAACTTTTTGAAACCCGTCAGGAGAACGAAGGGTCACCTCGCCAGAAAGAATAAAAAACAATTCTTCGGAGGCTCTGTGAAAATGGTATGGAAATGAAAATCGCCCTGAGTCCAAGGAACGAATATCAAATTCTAGGTGTTTGGATTCAGCCAATTTTGCAAATCTGGGGCTCGTATTCCATATAAATTCGGGAATCCGGGGCGCGAGTTTTTTGAATTGCAGATTTTGTGTACGGAAAACCTTTGGCATTATTCCCTCCAGTTCATGTTGAATCCACCGGTATTCACAGTATAGGATCTCCAGCCTTAAATGGAACAATACTTGAAATGGACAGCTTTCAGACGAGAATATGCAAGATGAAAATGTAGCTGTTAAATCATCGAAATATGTTCTGGCGCGTCTGTAACATCCCCGATGATTGCGGCATGGGAGATGCCGTTATACTTCAGCCCGGCCAGAAGTGCGGCTGCCTGTGTCCCGGGAATGCTAATCAAAAGCCCGCCGGAGGTCTGGGGATCAAAAGAAATATCCTGCAGGACACGGTCCACTTGCGGACCAAAAGTCACCATTTTTTTCCGGAATTCCCGGTTTTTGTAAGCACCCGCCGGCACCAGGCCCATGGCGGCATATTCCCTGGCTTCCGGGAGAACGGGAAGCATCGATGCATAAATTGTCATGCCGAATCCAGATCCGGCAACCATTTCGGCCAGATGCCCCAACAGGCCAAAGCCGGTGATATCGGTGCAGGCACTGACAGCAAAATCGCTCATGGCTTCAGCTGCCCGACGATTCAAGGTCGCCATCAAGCGGATTGTGGTTGCGATGACGGCGGAAGACGCAAGCCCGCCTTTGATCGCGGTATTAACAATGCCGGTCCCCAGGGGTTTGGTCAGAATCAACCGGTCTCCGGGGCGAATCGTTTTTTTGGTCAACACGTTGCCGGGATGGATGAATCCGGTAACTGACAGCCCGTATTTCAATTCACTGTCTTCGATGCTGTGTCCGCCGATCAGCACCACCCCGGCTTCGGTTATTTTGTCCAGACCGCCCTGGATAATCTGCCTAAGCACGGAAATATCCATTGTTTTCAAAGGAAAAGCCACCAGATTCATTGCAGTTTTGGGAACGCCGCCCATGGCGTAGATGTCGCTCAGGGCATTGGCTGCGGCAATCTGGCCGAATGCATACGGATCATCCACAATCGGCGTGAAAAAATCGACGGTTTGAATCAGGGCCAGATCATCGGATACTTTATAGACACCGGCATCATCAGCGCGGTCCAGCCCGACCAGCACATTGGCATTTGTTGGAAATACCATTCCGCACAGTGCCCTCTCCAGGTCCCCTGGAGGCAGTTTGGAAGCTCAGCCGGCGCCTTTTACGGTTTCAGTCAGTCGGAGAGGATTCGGGTCTTTCGGGTTTTTCATAGGAAGCGAATGTACACCAATTAGACAAAAATACAATCATAATGAGTTCTCAGGTTGTCATTTATGCGCTACAATCAGATTGTGATGTTCGAAACATCGCAACACACAAGGGTATTGTTTGATCGGAAAATATCAGCACTTCCGCTGTTTACCAATCTTAACTGTCAAGCCCCCGACTACACAGTCCGTAGAAAATTTTCCGAAGGTATCTTTCCTCGATGGGTCGAAGGAATGGCTCATCTTCAGTTTCCAGTTGTTTAACGGAAGCGTTGTCCGTGGCCGGCTTTTGAACCATGATTATCTTCCCACGGGATTTATCCGCACGCGGCTGTAGACATTTATTTTTCTCCAGCCAGATATCACATTCGTCATGGGTGCCGATATACGTGACAAACAGGCAGTCTTTGTCCAGAACGCTAATCAACCTGTAACCGCATCCGAGATCATATTTGGTGCATTTTTTAATTCGATGTTCACCGTTTTTGGTCACCGCCCCGATTCCAACCGGAGAATCACATCCCAAAAGCAACCGGTTGATGATTGCATCCGCTTCTTTTGCGGCAATCGCCCCCTTTCTGCTCGCTTTTCGAATGGTCTCCAGTTGCTTGTCAAATTTGGGATCCCTGTACACAGAGCGGATCAATTTTCCTCCTTGTTCCCTGGCAACCACCACCAGCATAGCATGAAAAACCGTCTTACCGGCCCAATACACAGCAAAAGCGCTGCCATTCAATGAAAATTATGTTAACTGAGCGCTTGCCGGAACGCATGAAACACCCGTGAACTGATAAAATTATCAATCAGGAAGAATGACAGGAAAGACGCAAGGATGAGAAAAACAACTGATTACAAACTAACCAGAAACATGATCTTTCGGTCTTCTCCTGCGCTCACCAACCCGGGTGGCATTCTTTGCGCTATCTCAGGTAAAACCGAAAAATATTTTCATTGTAGAACCCAAAAAGATTAAATATTTAAAAAAGTCAGTCAGATCTCTGGTCTTTGCCGCGAATACCACACATCCATATTTCAGTTCTCGGATCTCTGAAGGAATAAAATGATAACGCACTTGTTATTGGAATTTTGGGAACCGGTTCAGAATCCGAAACGGTTGTCAATTTCAATAAATCACATTTTATGATTTGTCAATTCGATATTTAAAGCTATAACTATACATGATTATTGATAGATTATTATAACCATAATGAATTTGACTTATTCTTATTTATCATGCAATACAATTTTGAATATGAACCACCCCTATCAACCGCTCAGACCATTAAGGTGTTGGCGGATACCCCTGCTTCTGCTGCTACCATGCGACATTTTACGAAAATACCGTTGCCCCGGCGGCGGGCCAGATTGCACAGGCCGAATATTTTTCGGTAAATTATGGCTTCAAATCATTATGATGCTGTCCGGCTTTTGATCGGCGATACAAGCCATATGGGGTTCAACAATCATTGCATTCAGAAAGGAGGCCAGCATGAAACCAGGAGCGAGAAATCAATTAACGGGTAAAGTGACGTCCATTAAAAGCGATGAGATTATGTCGCTGGTCAAATTCAGTGTAACTGTTCCAAGGGAAATGGCGTCAGTGCTGACAACGGAATCTGTCAAAGATATGGGCCTGAATATCGGAGATGAGGTAGAGCTGGTGATTAAGGCCATTCATGTATTGCCTTTGAAACGCTAAACATTTTTTTGAGAAGGAGGGGTGGGTCCAGAAATCGCTTTATGGTCCCACCCTTCTCATCAGCCCTTAACGCATGAGTTCAACAAATCCCCCCAGCTTTGCGCGTAGCGGATCGGTATCGAATGTTGAATAGTCGGATCCCTGAAAGTAAAAAAAGTCTGCTATTGATGCATTGGGGATTCCAGATAATCCGAGATCAGATCACGGGTTCGAAGAATTTCTTCATGTGCATCCAACTCAATCGTCCACCACGTGCACTCTGTTGACAATAATCTATCAACAATCGGTCCGAGGAGGCTCATATCCTGCGGGGCATGATGCCTGTCAGTTTCCGACTCATAAAAATGCACTTCAACAAGGTCTTGACTAAATAAGTCAACAATTTGTGGAACGCTCATTTCGTTGTTTTTAACAAGCGGACAAGAAACGGCATGACCAATGTCCATGGTGATTTTGGCGCCCGTTTTTTGTGTCCATTCCAGAACTGTTTCAGGGTAACTTGTTGGCCCAAATCGTAAATTTTCCAGGCTGACTGTTATGCCATGATATCGGCCATATTCTACCAACCGACGTAAATTCCTCACGACATGGGTGTGGTTGAGTTCAATATCGGCCATCAACCCCACATGCACGGTTATATTTTGCTCACCAATTCCTTTGATTGAATCAAGGGCCAGAAAATGAAGCTGCATGGCTTCTTCGGCTTTCTCGGATCGATTATCGCCAATTTCATAGCCGGGGAAATATCCATGATGCCGGATACGGGTACCCTCTGAAATGTACGTGGCCAATTGTCCTGCCGTCTGGTCCAGGTTTCCTGCATCAGGCGTATATTCCAGAGAGAATCCTTCTTCCACTACCCAATCTAATTTTGAGGGAAAGGCATGCCATTGCGTTGAGACTGCGAGAGTCACCGGAAGGGGCGAGGCAAATCCGGTTAATGCAGAAACGGTTTTTGTCATGGTTCGATAAATTTTTCTATGCATATATTGGGTAAAGGTCTATAGCGAAATGACCTTGTCGGCCAATTGCATGGCGGTAACGATATCCAGCATATTGGTGGTTTCACCGACCTGTTTTCTTTCCAGCAGGTTGAAATGGTTCAGACAGGTGCCGCAAACCAAAATCTTGAGGCCCCCATTTTCATAAGACTTGAGATCCTCAAGCACCTCCGAGCCGTCGATCGTCAGTTTGACGCCGTTGTTGACAAATACCAGCCGCCACAGATCCGGTCCCATTTCCTTCAGCGTACGCAGGAAACTGAGCATCAATTTCAGCCCCAATTCATCGTCGCCAAAACCCAACCGGTCTGTGGCGCACATCACGATGATTTTACTGGAACCGGCTTCAGGCACGGCAGAAACTTGAGGAAGATCCGCAGGTAAGGCACCCAGCGTTCCGATGATCCGGTAATCGGATCCGGTTTGTTCAAGCCGGGTACCAAAACCTTGAGACTCCAGAAACCGCTGAACATTCTGCTGGGAGGCCGCATTGTCAACAATAACGGAAAGGCTGCCGGGTTTTTCTTCCTGCAACACCGCCTTGGTGTGAAGAACCGGTGCTGGGCAGGCCAACCCCCGGGCATCAATTTCTTTCATAAAAAAAGCTCCTTTTTATCCGGCAACCGGACAGGACAAGTCGCCGGCATGATATACATGTTTATAACCGCAATGCGGACAGGATTCGTCGAGGACTACCTTTGCATCCAGAGTCCTGTTCCCGGCCGCATCAGTGACCACGCCCCTGTTTTCACCAATTCTGTAATCCGCGCTTTCAAACACCTTGTTTTGATTCGGACAGACAAAAATCAATTTCATACGTTTAGCTGACATCCTTCTGCTTCATGAAGCAAGAGAACGGAAACCGGCCGGAATCACACATGCGGTTTTCAGAGGTTTTTACGGGATTTGCATGGCCAGAAGTGCCGCACCCAATGCACCAACCAGTTGAGGATCTTCCGGTACCAGAACTATTCTGCCCAATGTTTCCTCCAGGAAACGCCGCATGCAGGGGTTTTGGGCCACTCCTCCAGTAAAGACGATATCTCCGGTGGTAGATACGCGGTTGATCATGCCGGCGGCCCGCTGGATGACGCTGGTGTGAATGCCGCGGGCGATTTCCCGGCGGTTTTGTCCTTTGGCAATCAGGGAAGTGACTTCAGATTCGGCAAATACCGTGCACATGCTGGAAATAGCCAGATCTTTTTCCGCCAGCAAAGCTTCCTGGCCAAAGGTTTCGATGTCAAAGCCCAGGGTTCTGGCCATGATCTCCAGGAATTTTCCGGTGCCGGCCGCACACCGGTCGTTCATTTCAAATTTTTTCACCTTGCCGGATTCAAACAGACTGATGGCCTTGCTGTCCTGACCACCGATATCCAACACTGCCAGAGCATCGGGGAAAAGAGCCCGTGCTCCTGTGGCATGGGCTTTAATTTCCGTGACCGTCAGTGTATCAAAGGAAATCTCGAACAGATTCCGGCCGTAACCCGTGGCCATGATGCAATCATATGCTACACCATGGATCAGGTTCTTGGCAGCTGCCATGGGATCGAATCCGGTGTCTGTCTGAAGACTGGTCACGATGCTTCCCGAATCATCCACCACCACCAGCTCAATGGTGCTCGATCCGATATCGATTCCTGCAAAACGTTTTCGCATCCAAAAACTCCTGAAAGTCTATCGCAGTTGCTCGACAAAGGCTTCAATCCGGGTTTTCAACTGGCCGACATCTTCCATGCTGTAGTCGGTTTCAATGCGCAGGGTGGGAATATTCTTTTCCTCCAGGGCTTTTTCAACAGGAATGGATTCCATAAGGTAAGGCTGGCAGAACTGCAGGCCATAATGAATCACGCCGTCGGCCTCGTATGCGGCAGCCATTTCCTGAATATGTTCCAGACGCTGTGGATTCGGTGTAAATATGGCGCAATCGACCTGGTAGTAACGATCCACAATGGCTTCCATCATTTCATCGACGGTTTTACCGGATGCATCCGTCAGATTGCGGGTGCCGCGTTCCCCCACGCAGGACTCTTCGCCCACGATCACCGCACCCGAAGTTTCCACGATAAATGGCAGCTTCCAGTTGGGGACGGCCTGAGGACAACCGGAGATGAGAATCCGGGGCGTCTTCTCCGGGAAAACACCATTTTTCCCGGCAATGCGTTTTTCCAGTTCATCACAGATTTTGTTCACGGAATCCGTAAACCGGACAGGATTGTCATAGAAAAAAACCTGGTTGGCCAAAAGCGCATCCAGACCGGATATGGGCGCCGGATCGGCCTTGCGCAGAGATGACAGGCGATGAACGGCTGCGCGCTTGGCATTGACCGTCTGAATCGCCTGCTTCAGCGATCCGGCTGTAATCACGACTCCGGTGAGGGCTTCAACCGCGGTCCTGAACCGCTGGTATTCGGACTTCAACAGTGCTCTGCCCTGATCGGACTTGACCTGGGGCAAATCCATCACATACAGGTTATTTACCAGATGTCCCAACGATTCATAGGCTTTTTTCTTGCCGTCGCAGGTATTCTCACCCACGATCATATCCGCGCTTTCCAGATAAGGACAGACCTTGCCGAGTTTAAACCCGAAAGAGGACTTGATCAGGGCGCAGGTATTGCGGGGCAGGAGTTTTTCCACTTCCGGCATGGCGAAATCCGCACCCGAGCACAACCCCACCAGGGTGGCATTGGCTGCCAGAACGATTTCCTCGGGAACAAAGACACAATAAGAGCCGATGATTTTGCGGCCGGCCTTTTTTTCATCCAGAAGTTCTTTTATCCGCAACCCATGGACTTCGCTCATCACAAAGTCAAAATAACCCATTCCCTCCGGACGCTTTTTTTGTGACAGGAAAATGTCCTGGTAGGCACCACCTAAAACTCCCAAAAGAGCGTCATGGCCTGCCAGGTCAAGCCCCAAATCCTCCCACATCCCTCGATAATCTTCACTCATGATGGATCTCCTCAACTTCCGCGTTAAATATTGATAAACTGCACAATGGTTATGATTTTTGCAAGATCACGCTATGAACCGCTTGGATCAAACTGTGGATGTTTATCTGGAGGATATATTAACAAAAGCTATTAAGCAAATTCATATTTATTATTACTTCAATGGGAATATTCCAATGTTCTATAGTGGTTAATAAAAATATTTTTGTTTTATTAATTCCGACAACTCAAAAGAGGATGGCGTTTTTTTAGCTCCGCTGCGCGTATCATGTGGCGGTCATTCGAAGTCTCATCAATCGGAGATGACCACGCCGGCCCTGGAATACCGTTGAACCGTTCTGGTGGATGTGAATATACATAAGGGAGACGGTCACGACCTTCGAAAACTTGGGGGGGATGGATCTGGGGTCTGCGATATTGGTCAGGTGCCATGCCGGCGGCGAAAACGCGATGTCTGCTGGGACGCCGTGCAGGTACGTTTCTTCGATTGCTTGAAAGCCACTGATGCCGAGCCTGGAAATGAGATCCGGAAGATACTGAGGTGGTAGGGAATTTATGGTCACTTTCTAAAAAATGTATTTGGAATCCATCAGGAGGTGCCAAATGGGAAAGAAGATGTGGATTTCAAAAAAAGGCTCAACGCTGATTTATATTCAGGTGATCCACTCGAAATATCGAGGAATCATATTTGAAACTCAATGTTTCATCATATGCTTGAGTCTGGCCATCTTTAACAACACTGATAGAATCAGTAATCTACCTGACCCCTCCGGTGTCCGTAACGATTTGCAATCAGTTATCTACAGAGGGATATCATGCTATAATGCCACTGCAATTCATCGCTTCCGGTGCTTGCATTATCCGCCATTTCTACATATTATCAGGTAATTACATTATGATAAAGTCGCCAGAGCTGTCAAGCGAATTGACGCATACCGAACAGGTAACCATTGGCAACGCCGTTGGAATTGGGGAGAGGGCTTTTTCGTTTGATTCCATAACACAAAAAAGGTATCCTAAGATTCAGCTGATCAGCTGTGGCGCTTTGATTATGGCTGGATTGAATTGTAAGACTGATATGATAAGGATCTTTTGGAAATTATAATGGAGAAAGATTGGCCGTATGAAATTGACGCAGCTTGAATATCTTCGAGCGGTAACAGTGGAAATGGAAAAAACACGAGAGGATCATCAAAGATATCCGGAAAGTTTTGAAACTGACTGTAATGCCTGTTGGGCTAGGCGCCGGAATCCACAACAGGCGGCAGCCGAGTTGGTTGTTAATTACGGTTGGTTGGATATACCGGTTAAGATTCGTCAGAAAAAGCCAAAGTGACCCCCGAAACGATTCTACGTTTGATCAACTTCAAAAATAATTGCAGGGTTCATTGCCGATAGGGTTTCCAGAATCCATGTCCAGTCAAAAAAATCCTGTAACGCCTGCAATCCGGAAGCTGAAGGCAGAGGCTGTTTCATTCTCGCTCCATCCTTACACCTATGAAGAAAACGGGGGAACCGCAGCCGCTTCTGCTGCCCTGGGCATTGTGGAACACGGGGTCATCAAGACACTGGCGATGGAGGATGATTCCGGCAATCCATTCATCGTGCTGATGCACGGAGATAAACAGGTTTCAGCCAAAGCACTGGCCCGGCAGCTGGGTGTAAAAACCGTTCAGCCCTGCACACAGCAGAAGGCTGAAAAAATTACCGGATATTCTGTGGGCGGCATTTCTCCCTTTGGCACCCGGCTGCCGCTTCCGGTTTACATGCAAGCCTCCATAGCGGAACTGCCGGAAATTTACATCAATGCCGGCAAAAGAGGTCTTCTTTTTTCCATCAGGCCCCGGGATCTGATACGGATATTGAATCCTGTCGTTGTCTCCGTTGCTATCTGATGCCAGATGGGGACAGCCGCCGGTGTTTATTGATGGAATGAAGAGAAAATTGCCTGACGGCCTTAATGAAACATATTTGTCATTTTCAAACGATTGGTTTTGACAATTATGTGTATTTGGAATATATTATTACCGTTTGATTATGATGCTGCTGTAACATGACTGCATTCAGCGAAACCGGTTCTTCGTTCGCAGACATGTACCAGCAGCTTTTTTTATCTTCAGCAGATACCTGTCGCCATCCCGTGAATTGCGCGCGGCATAAATATTGCTTCCAGGATACACCCTTTTACCTCCCTTTTCATGATGCATTGTGCATAAAAAAAAGCAGGATGGCTTATAGGAGAAAACCAGCATGTGTCGTTTATTTGCTTTAACCAGCGAAGAACCGCTTTCGCCCATGGTTGCCTTTGAAGCCCTGGATGTCATGCGCGAAGGACACGACGGCTCCGGCGTTGGCCTCTTCCTTCGGGATCTTGGCGGTCCGTTTGAGGACATGAAGGATGCGCCGATCCTGTCCGGCATTTTTACCGAAAACGGTCTCAAACGCCTGGATACGTTCATGATGAATATCGGGTTCATGACAAAATACAAATTGCCGATAAAAACTTCCAAAACACCGCCAGCAGGTGTTCCCAAGCGGGATATCTATCTGATCCGGGCCTATGAATACCCGGAGGAATGGGATGGACTCAGCCAGCCGGAGCTGTATATCCGCCTGGTGAAAATCCGCCTTCAGCTTCGGGAAATGGGCAAGGCCGAAGGCGATATGATGGTCTTTTCCTTCTGGCCCGATGTCATCATGATCAAGGAAATCGGCGAGCCGCTCAAAGTCGCCCAGCACCTGAAGCTGGACCGGAAAGACATCAAGGCCAGGGTCATGATGGCCCAGGGACGCCAGAACACCAACTACGCCATTAATCTCTATGCCTGTCATCCGTTTTTCCTTCAGGGATTTTCAACCATGACAAATGGCGAGAACACGGCGTTTATCCCGATCCGGGACTACCTTCAGTCCCGGGGGTTTCCCGGCTATACCGGGTATCAGTCCGATTCCGAAGTCTTTACCCATATTCTGCATTATACCCTGGAGAGGCTGGGACTGGGATTCGAGGCTTACAAGCATATCATCACGCCGCTTCAGGACGAAGACATCGCCGTTCACGCGGACGCCGCCCTGCTTCAGCAGCTCAAGCAGTCCTGCAGGCGGCTGATCATCGACGGGCCCAACTGCGTCATCGGATCCCTTCCGGATCACAGCCTGTTCATGGTTCAGGACCGTAAAAAACTCCGTCCCGGCGTAGTTGGCGGAAGGCCCGGAAAATATGCGTTTTCCTCTGAAATCTGCGGGCTGGATGCCGCCATTCCGGATCGCGATAAAACCCGGGATTTTCAGCCCATGCATTTAGACACGGCCATTGTTGGCCCGAACCGTCAGGAGGTTGCGGTATGCCGTCAAACATCCCCATTACCCCTTCCACACTGAGCGTCAAGGATCTTCCCTGGCAGATCGACTGGAATAAGGAAAAATGCACGCTTTGCGGACAGTGTACGGCCGTGTGCCCGGTGCAGGCCATCGAACTGGGGGTATTCCGCAAAAGAGGCCTTGAACTGTCTCCCGGATTTGCCAAACCGCCCGAAAACACGATGCAGCTGTATTACGGCATCCGCCAGAAAACAGATCCGGCTTACAGCTGCGTGGGATGCGCCATGTGCGACCTGGTGTGCCCGAATGGCGCCATCACCCCCTGCCGAAGCGATGAGTCCGACAAGCTCGTTTTTCACCGGGACCGCGGAGGCCTGCCGCGCAGCCGAGGGGGGCGCCGGAATGCGCCGGGAACGGTACTGGATCAGATCAAGTTCATCCGGATTTCCATGCTTACGGACCCGGCGCTGGATGCCGGAAGGCACGAATTTGAAATTCGGACCCTTCTGGGACGCGTGCTTCCGCCGGAGGAAAATCTGGCATTTATCCGGCAGAACGGGTGGATTCCGCCTGTTCGGGAAATCTACCCCCTGATGATCGGCGGCATGTCGTTTGGCGCCCTGTCTCCCAATATGTGGGAAGGCCTTCAGATGGGTGTTGCCTACCTGAACGAAGAGCTGGGAATGCCGGTCCGGATCTGCACCGGCGAAGGCGGATGCCCGCCGCGGCTTCTGAGGTCCCGTTTTTTGAAATACGTGATTCTTCAGATCGCCAGCGGGTATTTTGGCTGGGATGAAATCATTCACGCGCTTCCGGAAATGAAGGAAGACCCCTGCGCCATAGAAATCAAATACGGGCAGGGCGCCAAGCCCGGCGATGGCGGACTGCTGATGTGGCACAAGGTCAACCACCTCATTGCCGCGATCCGGGGAGTTCCTGCAGGCGTCAGCCTGCCGAGTCCGCCCACGCATCAGACCCAGTATTCCATCGAAGAATCCGTGGCCAAGATGATCCAGTCCATGGCCATGGCCTGGGGTTTCAGGGTTCCGGTTTATCCCAAAATATCCGGAACCTCCACGGCCCTTGCGGTTCTAAATAACCTGACCCGAAACCCCTTTGCCGGCGGCCTGGGCATCGACGGCGAGGACGGGGGAACCGGGGCAGCCTATAATATTTCCATGAACCATATGGGCCATCCCATCGCCAGCAACATCCGGGACGCTTATCTGGGACTGGTGACCGCGGGCATGCAGAACGAAATTCCGCTCATTGCCGGAGGCGGGGTCGGCAAAAGCGGCAATCTCGCCGCCAATACGGCCGCGCTGATCATGCTGGGCGCCAGCGCCGTTCAGATCGGAAAATATATTATGCAGGCTGCCGCAGGATGCCTGGGATCCGAAACGGATCGCTGCAATATCTGCAATATCGGCCAGTGCCCCAAAGGCATCACCTCCCAGGACCCCAGGCTGTACCGCCGGCTGGATCCGGAGCAGGTAGCCCAGCGCGTGGTGGATGTGTTTCTGGGCTTTGATATGGAGCTCAAAAAAATTATCGCACCCCTGGGCCGCTCGACTTCCCTTCCGATCGGCATGTCCGATGCCCTGGGAATCAACGATTACCATATCAGCGAACGGCTGAGCATCAATTATGTGGTTTAGGTGACGGAGCAAGATGTCAATGGATGACAAGCACATTACCATTTCAGGAAAAATGGATGGAAACCGGCTGGATACCAGAATCCTGGAAGAGCGGATTCAGGAAGCGGTTGCCGGCGGATACCGGCATCTGACGGTCCAGGCGTATGGACAGCACGGCATCGGCGGCAGGCTCTGGCGGGCCGGCGATGATCCGGTTCATGTGAGAGTGGAAGGCCATTCCGGACAGCGGCTGGGGTCTCTGGGGTTTCCGAACACCGTCATCGAGGTGGACGGTCCGGTTTCGGATGATGTGGGCTGGTTGAATGCCGGCGCCCATATTGTGGTCCGCGGCCATGCGGGAAACGGCGCCTGCAACGCCATGGCCCAGGGAAAAGTATTTGTCGCAGGCAATATCGGATCGCGCGGCATGACCATGACCAAACAGAACCCGCGGTTTGCTCCCCCGGAGCTCTGGGTTCTGGGATCTGTCGGAGATTATTTCGGGGAATTCATGGCCGGCGGCATTGCCGTCATCTGCGGTGTCAATTCCCAGGACCCCGGCAGTATTCTGGGTCACCGGCCTCTGGTCGGCATGGTGGGCGGCAAGGTGTTTTTTCGGGGGCCGCACCGGGGATTCAGCCAGGCAGATGCCAGGATACTGCCCATCGATCCGGACGACCGGCAGTGGCTTACGTCGAACCTGGAGCAGTTTCTCGGCAGGATCGGCAGGACCGAACTGCTTGCGGAACTGTCGGATACAGACACCTGGCAGCTGATTGTCGCCCGGAACGCCCGGGAGAAAACCGCTCGGCAAAGACGGTCTCTGAAGTCCTTTCGCGCCGATGTCTGGGAAAAAGAGCTGGGGACCGGGGGCCTGATCGGAGATCTGGTAAGCTTTGACCGAAGTCCCGTTCCGCTGATACCTGTCGGCGAACTGCGGCGCTATGTGCCGATATGGGAAAACCGCCAGTACAAGGCGCCCTGTGAAGCCCAATGTCCCACGGGCATTCCGGTTCATGACAGGTGGCGCCTGGTTCGGGAAGGGCGGGTGGATGAGGCGGTGAATCTGGCCCTGAGTTATACACCGTTTCCGGCAACCGTCTGCGGGTATCTGTGCCCGAACCTCTGTATGCAGGCCTGCACCCGAAAGAGCGAACACATGCCGGCCGTGGACATCACCCCTCTGGGGAAAGCCAGCATTGCCGCCAGCCTGCCGCAGCTTCCGGAAATCAGCGGAAAAACGATCGGCATTATCGGCGCAGGTCCCGCAGGATTGTCCATTGCCTGGCAGCTTCGTTTAAAAGGGCATGCGGTTACGGTGTTTGACACCGCAGGAACGATCGGCGGGAAAATCGCCTCCGTCATTCCGAAAAGCCGGATTCCTGAAGCCGTGGTAACGGCGGAACTGGAAAGGATTCGAAAAGCCATTCCCCATGTTCATCTTCAGCAGCGGCTGGATGGAAATGACTTTGAAAGGCTTCAGGGGGATTACGATTTTCTCGTGATTGCAGTGGGCGCGCAAAAACCCCGAACCCTTCCGGTTCCCGGCAGCGAGCTGGCCTTGACTGCCCTGGATTTTCTCAAACGCTCCAAGTCCGGAAAGATCGCGCCAGGAAAACGGGTGGTCATTATCGGCGCCGGAAACGTGGGCTGCGACGTGGCTACGGAAGCCAGACGGCTGGGCGCAGACACCATTACGCTTCTGGATGTTCAGGAGCCCGCCTCTTTCGGCAAGGAAAGGCAGGATGCGGAAGCGGCCGGGGCCGTCTTCAGATGGCCCTGTTTCACCCGGGAGATCACTTCCGGAGGCGTTACCCTGTCAACCGGCGAAACCATCCCGGCGGATACCGTCATCATCTCGATCGGAGATGCGCCGGATCTGGATTTTCTTTCCCGGGACGTGGCAACGGATCGGGGATTTGTTCAAGTCAATGCCCAGTATCAAACCTCGGTTCCCACGGTTTTTGCCATTGGCGATGCGGTGAAACCAGGGCTCCTGACCGACGCCATCGGATCGGGCCGAAAGGCGGCTGACGCGATTTTGAACATCATCGACGGAAAGCCTCTGGACAGCGACCTTCGCCCCGTGATCGCATCCAAACGGGTTTCCCTGGAATATTTCGATCCCCGGATCAGCGAATTTGAGGATATGGACAGCTGCGGGTCCCAGTGTTCTTCCTGCGGCGCCTGCCGGGATTGCGGCATCTGCGTGGCTGTCTGTCCGCAGGCGGCCATCCGCCGGATGGAGATCATTCCCGCCGGCTATGAATACCGGGTGGATGAAAACCGGTGCATCGGCTGCGGATTTTGCGCCGGCGCCTGTCCCTGCGGCGTTTGGAATCTTGTTGAAAACCAGCCAATGGGATGATACAAGGATGAGTTAATATGAAAAAAGCAATATTGGCGCTAGAAGACGGACGGACATTTGACTGCCGCTGCTTTACCGGCTCCGGTGAGGCAGGTGGCGAGGCAGTGTTCAACACCAGCATGACCGGATATCAGGAAGTGTTGACCGATCCCTCATACCGGGGTCAGGTGGTGACCATGACCTATCCGCTGATCGGCAATTACGGGGTCAATCCCGAGGATGTCGAATCGGACCGGATACAGGTTTCGGCGTTTGTGGTCCGGGAATATCAGCATTTTCCCAGCAATTACCGTTCCACGGGCTCGCTCTCCGATTATCTGAAAAAACAGGGCGTCATGGGAATCGACGGGCTGGATACCCGGGCACTGACCCTTCATTTGCGAAATTCCGGCGCCATGCGGGTATTTATCTCCACCGAAGATCCCGATCCGATCTCCTGCGCGGCAAAGGCCCGGCAGGTTCCCAGCATGATCGGACAGGATCTGGCCTCCGTGGTCTCCACCCGCCTGCCGTACCGGTGGATCCACAATGACATCCTTCCCGTTGAAGATCCGGAAACGGCGCTTTCCCAAAAGATCTGGAAGCATCGGGACAGGCTGCGCAGCGTGGTGGCTTTTGATTTTGGCATGAAGTACAATATTCTCAGATGCCTTGAGCAAACCGGATGTGAAGTGATTGTCGTCCCTGCAGCAACGCCCGCTGAAACGATCCGGAATATGGCGCCGGACGGCATATTTTTATCAAACGGCCCCGGTGATCCGGAACCCGTGGATTACGCGGTTCAGACGATCCGGAACCTTTTGGGATTCCGGCCCATCTTCGGCATCTGCCTAGGGATTCAGCTTCTTGGCCTTGCCATGGGCGGGAAAACCTACAAACTCAAATTCGGTCACCGGGGAGCGAACCAGCCGGTCAAGAATTTACAGACCGGGCGGATCGAAATCACCTCGCAGAATCACGGGTTTGCCGTCGACATTGCCACGCTGAGCCCGGATGATGTCGAAATCACCCATGTCAACCTCAACGATCAGACCCTGGAAGGATTCCGCCACCGGACCCTGCCTGTTTTTGCCGTGCAATATCACCCGGAAGCATCGCCAGGCCCCGAGGACGCCCAGTATCTTTTTAATGAATTCACCCGGCTGATGGGTAATAGACTGTAGGCTATGGGCTGAAGATAAACCCCATATCTTTATTAACCCATGCCATCCCCATAGCCTATTGCCCATTACCCATAAAACCTATGCCCAAACGAACAGACATTCATAAAATCCTGATCATCGGCGCCGGCCCCATCATCATCAGCCAGGGCTGTGAATTTGATTATTCCGGCACCCAGGCCTGCAAGGCATTGAAGGAAGAAGGCTATGAGGTGGTCCTGATCAACAGCAATCCGGCCACCATCATGACCGATCCGGATATGGCCGACAGGACCTATATCGAACCCATTACGCCGGAGACCGTCGCCAAAATTGTCGAACGGGAGCGGCCCTGCGCCATTTTGCCAACGCTTGGGGGACAGACCGGCCTGAATACGGCGATCAAGGTGGCGGAGATGGGGGTTCTGGAAAAATACGGTGTTGAAATGATCGGCGCCACCATCCCGTCCATTCACAAGGCCGAGGACAGGGACTTGTTTCGACAGGCCATGGACAGAATCGGACTCCGCATTCCCCGAAGCGGCATTGCCGTGACCATGGAACAGTGCCGGGCCATTGTCGATGACATCGGCTTTCCAATCATCATCCGGCCCAGCTATACCCTGGGCGGCACCGGCGGCGGGGTGGCCTATAATGCGGAAGACCTGGAAATCATCGCCAAGGCAGGGCTGGACGCAAGCCTGATCACCCAGGTGATGCTGGAAGAATCGGTTCTGGGATGGAAAGAATATGAGCTTGAGGTCATGCGGGATCATAACGACAACGTGGTGATCATCTGCTCCATTGAAAACGTGGATGCCATGGGGGTTCACACCGGAGACAGCATCACCGTGGCGCCTGCCCAGACCCTGACCGATAAAGAGTATCAGCGGATGCGAAACGCCGCCATTGCCATCATCCGGGAAATCGGCGTGGATACCGGCGGATCCAATGTCCAGTTTGCCATTCATCCCGATACCGGCGAGATGATCGTGGTGGAGATGAATCCCCGGGTATCCCGCAGCTCCGCCCTGGCCTCCAAGGCAACCGGATACCCCATCGCCAAAATCGCCGCCAAGCTGGCCGTGGGGTATACGCTCGATGAAATCCCCAACGACATCACCGGCGAAACCATGGCATCGTTCGAGCCCACCATCGATTATTGCGTGGTCAAAATTCCCAGGTGGACGTTTGAAAAATTTCCGGAAACCCAGGATTTTCTGACAACCGCCATGAAATCCGTGGGTGAGACCATGTCCATTGGCCGCACCTTTAAGGAAGCCCTCCAAAAAGGCATCCGGTCCCTTGAGATCGGCCGATATGGACTGGGAGGAGACGGCAAGGACCCTGCCATACTGCCTACCCGGCTTGAAATTGAACAGCGCCTGGCAACCCCCAATTCCCAGCGGATATTTTACCTGCGATACGCCCTGCAGAGCGGCATGAGCATGGAAGCCATCTACGATCTGACCCGGATCGACCCGTGGTTTCTGGATCAGATCCGGCAGATCGTGGATATGGAAACGGAAATTGCCGCAGCAGGAAAAGATATTTCAGCAGAATTGCTAAGAGAGGCCAAGTCAACGGGGTTTTCCGACATCCAGATCGCCTGCCTCATCGGGTCAACCGAACAGGATGTCAGGAAACGGCGAACGGAACTGGGGATCCTTCCGGTCTATAAGCTGGTGGACACGTGCGCCGCCGAGTTCAAGGCCGCCACTCCCTATTATTATTCCACGTATGAAACGGAAAATGAAGCCCGGGTGTCGGACCGGAAAAAAGTCATGATTCTGGGCGGTGGTCCCAACCGGATCGGACAGGGAATCGAGTTTGACTACTGCTGCGTCCATGCCTCCTTCGCCCTTCGGGAAGAAGGGATTGAAAGCATCATGGTAAACAGCAATCCCGAGACCGTCAGCACGGATTACGACACGTCCGACAAGCTCTATTTCGAGCCCCTGACCCGCGAGGATGTGCTGCACATCGTTGAGACGGAAAAGCCGTTCGGTGTGATTGTCCAGTTCGGCGGGCAGACCCCGCTCAACCTGTCCACCTCCCTTTTTAAGGCCGGCGTGCCCATTCTGGGGACCCAGCCAGAAAGCATCGATCGGGCCGAAGACAGAAAACTCTTCCAGGCCATGCTCCATAAGCTCGGCCTGATTCAGCCGGCAAACGGCACCGCAACCTCTGTTGCCGAGGCTGCCGCGGTTGCCCAAACCATCGGATATCCGGTTGTTGTCCGGCCTTCCTATGTTCTGGGCGGCAGGGCCATGAAGATTGTCTACGACCCCAAAGAACTGGAAAACTTTACCCTGCTGGCCATCGCCGCATCGCCGGACCATCCGGTGCTGATCGATAAATTTCTGGAAGACGCCGTTGAAGTGGATGTGGATGCCATTTCCGACGGAAACACCACGATTATCGGCGGCATCATGGAGCACATCGAGGAGGCCGGCATTCATTCCGGGGATTCCGCCTGCGTGCTGCCGCCTTATAGCCTGAAACCGGAGATTCTTGAAGAGATCACCCGGGCCACAAAGGCCATGGCCGCTGAACTTAATGTGATCGGGCTGATGAATGTGCAATATGCGGTCAAAAACGACAGCCTGTTTGTCCTGGAAGTCAACCCGAGGGCATCCAGAACCATTCCGTTCGTCAGCAAGGCCACCGGTGTTCCCCTTGCCAAGCTGGCAACCAAGATCATGCTGGGCAAAACCCTGAAAGAGCTGGGGGTGACGACGGAAAAAGTGCCATCCCACATATCGGTCAAGGAGGCGGTCATGCCGTTTAACCGGTTTCCGGATGTGGATACCCTGCTCGGCCCGGAGATGAAGTCCACAGGCGAAGTCATGGGTATCGACGAAGACCTGGGTTCCGCCTATGCCAAAGCCCAGCTCGGCGCTGGCCAGAATCTGCCCCTTGAAGGCGCCGTCTTTATCAGCGTCAAGGATCGGGATAAACCCGGCGCCCTGATGGTTGCCAGACAGCTTCAGGAAATCGGATTTTCCCTCATGACAACGCGCGGAACCGGGGTGTATCTGGAAAAGAGCGGCATTCCCAGCCGGATGGTCAACAAGGTGTCGGTGGGCCGGCCCCATGTGGTGGACGCCATCATGAACCGGGAAATCCAGCTCATCGTCAACACCGGATTCGGCAATGAAACCAAGCGAGACGGCTACCTTTTAAGGCGCGCCGCCATCAAATACAACATTCCCTATACAACGACCCTGGCCGGAGCCATTGCCCTGGCAAAGGCCATTGCCGCCATGAAACAAAAGGATCTTTCGGTAAAATCCCTTCAGGAATATTGAGAGCAAAGAAAAAAAATCATGAACGATACGTCCTGTTTTGAATTTGAGCAATTTCCCGATGAAGACAAGCCTCGGGAAGCCTGCGGCCTGTTCGGCATTCACGGCCATCCGGATTCGGCCAGGCTGACCTACTTCGGGCTCTATGCGCTTCAGCACCGGGGCCAGGAAAGCGCCGGCATCGCCGTGATTCAGAACCGGCAGATCATCTCTCACAAGGGGATGGGGCTGGTTTCGGATGTGTTTAAAGAACCCTGCCTGGATCTTCTGGACGGCGCCAGCGCCATCGGCCATGTCCGGTATTCAACCACCGGAAGCTCCATTCTGAACAATGCCCAGCCCTTTGTCGTTCACCACCGTCAGCGCTCCTATGCCGTTGCTCACAACGGAAATCTGGTGAATGCCCCCGCACTGAAAAACGAGCTGGAAGAATCGGGCTCCATTTTTCAAACGACAACGGACAGCGAGGTGTTTCTTCATCTATTTGTCAAAAATCTTCAGATGGGATTTGAGAAAGCTCTGGTCGAAGCCGTTTCGCGCATCAAGGGGGCCTTTTCCCTGGTCGTCATGACAAACAAGGGCGAGATCATCGGCATCAAAGACCCCAATGGATTCAGGCCCCTTTGTCTGGGCAGGCTGAACGGCCATTACGTGCTGGCCTCTGAAACCTGCGCCCTGGATCTGGTGGAGGCCGAGTTCATCCGGGAGCTGAACCCGGGGGAAATCGTCATCATCAGCCAGGACGGGATTCGCAGCATTCAAACCCCGCCGGCTGCCTGCCGGTCGTTTTGCATATTTGAATTTATCTATTTCGCCAGACCGGACAGCACCATATTCGGCAAGAACGTCTATCTCACCCGGAAAGCCCATGGCCGCCAGCTGGCATCCGAGGCCCCGGTTCAGGCCGATTTGATCATGCCGTTCCCGGATTCCGGAACATATGCGGCCCTGGGATATTCCGAAGCATCCGGTATCCCGTTTGAAATGGGAATGATCCGAAACCATTACGTGGGACGGACCTTTATTCAGCCGACCCAGAGCATGCGGGATTTCGGCGTCCGGGTGAAGCTGAACCCCGTCAAGGAACTTCTCAAGGGCAAAGACATCGTCATCATTGAAGACTCCATTATCCGGGGCACGACGGTTCGAACCCGTGTCAAGGCGCTTCGGGAACTCGGGGTCAAACGGGTCCACCTGCGGGTCAGCGGACCGGCCCACCGGTTTCCCTGTCATTACGGCATTGATTTTTCTACCAAGGGCGAGCTGATCGCTTCCCGGATGCGGGTTGAAGAGCTCAGGGATTTTCTGGGACTCGATTCGCTGCATTATCTGAGCCTGAAAGGCCTTCTGGCGGCAACCTGTATTGAAAATCCCGAAGATTGTTTTTGCAAGGCCTGTTTCGACGGGTGTTATCCGGTTGAATTCGATGAAAATCTCACCAAGGATTGTATGGAACAGAATTTAAGCGAATAGACAGGTGCCGGACAGATAATTTTGAACTTGCGTAAAGCCTGATCTTGTGTTAGGTTTTCTAAAATCAAGATTAGCATGCGTATTTTTATGAATATATCGTTGAAATCATTACCATGCAGTCAGCATGGACATCCTTTGCAGAACCTTAAATAAACGGATAACATTAAAGGAGGGGGTATTTTCTATGAAAACTTTGATCGGTGGTGCAGTAGCAGCGGTATTGGGACTTATCGGTGTTTCTATTTGGTTTAAGGAATTCTTGCAGATCCTGGCCGGCGTACTTCCTATCATGCTGCTTCTTGGCGGCGGTCTGGCGCTTTATCTGGGATTTGACGAATTGAAGGATACCTGGAAAAAAGATGATAAACCGGCCGCTCCTGCTGCCGATAACGTAGATAAATACAAACAGGAAATCGATGATCTGAAAAAAGAAATCGAAACCTTAAAGACCGAAAAGGCCTGATTTTCAACCGGTTTTTTTCGTAAATAAACGATCGGATTTTCCCGCCGGCACCCAGAAATGGCTGTTTCCTTCCGGATAAAAAAGGAGTATTGGCATATGCCGATGCTCCTTTTCTGTTATGTCTGTTGTAGAATTGCCGAGGTCGCCAGTTTATCGGCCCGTTCATTGCCTTCTATTCCCGCATGCCCTTTGACTTTGACGAATGACAGGTTTTTGAATCGTTGCATCAGCACGCGGATGTCGCTGACAAGCTGCGTATTTTTTCTGGCCTTCCATCCCCGCACCAGCAGGCCGTAGGCATAGCCGCTGTCCGTATAGACCCGTATCGGCAAATCGGGATTCTTTACCTCCAGAAGGCCGGTGCGAATGGCCTCCAGCTCGGCAATGTTGTTGGTGCCCAATCCGATATTCCGGGAGATTTCCTTTTCGTGTCCCCGATAGCGAAGCAGAACCCCGATTCCGGATGGACCTGGGTTTCCAGATGAAGCGCCATCGGCATAGATTTGAATGCAGTCCGGGTCCTCCGGGCAGGGCGGCTCGCTTGACGGGTGGATCGCTTTTCGGGTCTCCCTGGGTTTGCTGCGGGGGGTTGCAGCAGCGTCCCCGGGTTCGGCATCCAGGGGCAACAGATCCGTTTCGCGGACCCGATATTCATAATCCTGCTCCTTTTGATACTTGATCAGGACTTTACCGTTGTGGGCCTGGATTTTCCCGTCCGAATCGGCCGCTACCCAGACCTTGTTCCGCTTGAAGCGCATGCGTATCCAGCCTGAATCACCCGTTGTCATCGTCATTGCCCCCTGTCGATTGAAAATGAATCAGCATATTTATTCAAGCCTGTTCCGTCAAGACTTTTATGAATTTCGGCTTTTGGGAAAACAGGGGCATTGTGTATTGCCGTGGAAACCGGTACAATTACCGTGTACGTTATGGAATATGACAAGCTTGCGGTGATCGTTTTTTGGGAATGTATGAGATGAAAAAAATTTCCGACCCCCTTTCGCCGGTTTTCAGCACGGGTTCGCCCAAAGTCTATGAATATCCCCTTGCCGAAGGCTGGGTGGCCATGGCCGGAAAAACCGATGTGGACAATGACCTGCTGAGCCTGAAAACTGCCGGCCCCAATGACTGGTGGTTTCATGTTCGCGGCATGCCCGGAAGTCATGTTCTGCTTGTTGGAACCAGCAATGAGGAGCCGGGAAGCGAACTGCTCCGCCAGGCGGCCGCCATTGCAGCCTATCACAGCAAGGCCCGGGACGGCGGAACGGTTTCGGTTTCCGCGACCCGCGCCCGGTATGTTTCCAAACCGCGCGGCGCCAAACCCGGAACCGTCACGATTCGAAAAGAAATCGTATTGAAGGTGCGCCCGGCAATCCCGAAACCGCCGTCATGATCGATATCCTTCTGATCCAGCCGCCTGTCAGGGATTTTTATGCCACAGCCAAGCGCTCGCTTCCCTATGGTCTGGCCTGCATTGCCGCATCGCTGCTCAAGCACGGCTTTTCCGTTCAGATTTTAGACGGCCTTGCCACGTCCAAATCCCGAAACATTCCGATTCCCGCGGAAATGGATTATCTTTTCGAGTTTTATGCAAATCCGGATCTTTCCCCCTTTGCCCTCTTTCATCAGTATAAGCATTTCGGATACAGTTTTGAGCATATCGGAAAACTGGCAAAAGCCTCGGGTGCGTTGTTAATCGGCATTTCCTCCCTGTTTAGCGCCTACAGCCCGGAAGCGCTTCAAACAGCCGAGATCGTCAAGGCCTGTCATCCTTCCTGCAAAATCGTCATCGGCGGGCATCATCCCACGTCCCTGCCGGAAGCGGTCATGTCCTGTTCAGCCATTGATTACGGGATTCGCGGAGAAGGAGAAGTCTCACTGCCGATTCTGGCATCCGTTTTAAAATCAGGCCCGTCTCCATCAGATGCCCTGCTGTCAACGGTGCCGGGTCTTGTTTTCCGGAAATCCGATGCCTCGCTTCATGTCAGCGAACCCGTCTGGATGGAGAATCTCAGCGATTCCCCGCTTCCTGCAATGCACCTGGTTCGTTCGCGGTATTACAGGCGGGGAAAATCGGGCGCTTCGGTGATTGTCGCCAGCAGGGGGTGCCCCATGACCTGTACATACTGTTCCCTGGGGCAAAACGCCAAAACGCCGTATCGCCGCAAATCCCTTGATCGGGTGCTTCTTGAAATGGAGCAGGCCATCGAAACGTATGATGCCGGGTTTATAGATTTTGAGGACGAAAATCTGTCGCTTGACCGGAACTGGTTCATGGGCCTGCTGGCAGCGATCCAGGCCCGGTTTCCGGAACCCAGGCCTGAGCTGAGGGCCATGAACGGCCTGTTGCCGGCCTCGCTGGATAAAGATATGGTTCTGGCCATGAAAGCAGCCGGCTTCAAAACCCTGAATCTGTCTTTGGGAACCATTTCCACGACTCAACTGAAACGCTTTCACAGGCCGAATATGCAATCGGCATTTGAAAATGCGCTTGAACTGGCAGAACGCTGCGGATTGAATGCCGTCGGTTATATCATCGTCGGAGCGCCGTTTCAAAAGCCCACGGATGCCGTCGAAGATCTGTTGTACCTGGCCTCCCTGAGAACCCTTGCCGGTGTATCGGTATTTTATCCTTCGCCAGGCAGCACGGATTATGATCTTTGCGGCAGGCTCGGTATTCTGCCGGAACACTTGTCCCTGATGCGATCCAGCGCGCTTCCCCTGTCCCACACCACATCCCGGATAGAATCCGTTACGCTGATGCGGTTGGGAAGAATCCTGAATTTCATGAAATTTTTGGTTGATCTTGAAATTGATTTTCAGGCCGAAGCGAAAGGGGCTTCAAAAAAAAGACTGCCTTTGGAAAACCGCCAGGAATCAGGCATCCGGCTTTTACAGATGTTCCTTGAAGACGCAGAAATCCGGGGAATCACCCCGGATGGCCGGATTTACGAACACAACGTGTCTCTGGATTTGACCCGGCGCTTCAGGGATGGACTTTGCGACATCAAGATAAAAGGGATCAACAAAAAATGAACCGAGATTATCCGATCGACATATTTATTATTGCATATGATCCGCTTTTCTAGGTATATGCGCCACAGTCATGAAAATGACAGCTTTGAATACACCGCCATCGCAACCATGAATCTTTTATTTAACACCCTATTTCAAAAGACCCGGCAGATTCTGAATCAATGTTATTGCCGGCTCATCAGAATCGAAGGGGATCCCCGCAACATTGCCATGGGATTTGCCTTGGGACTGTTTGTCGGCATGACTCCCACGATGGGATTCCAGATGCCCATCGCTGTTTTTTTTGCCATTCCGCTAGGTCTCAATAAAATTTCTTCCGCCGCAGGCGTCTGGATAACCAACCCTGTCAGCGCACCGTTCATTTACACGATGAACTATCTTGTCGGTGTCAAACTATTTCGTATTAACATTACAACCGGACAAATCATGGATTTCAGCTTCAACTCTCTGAAATGTCTGTTGGCTGATACCCCGGATATCTTTATGGCGGCAACGCTTGGCGGAATTGTCATCGGCATTCCGATCGCCGTTGGCGGCTATTATTTTGCCCTGTCCGCTGTAAAACGATATCAGACGCTTACAAAAAAAGCCCACTGCCCGTCCTGATCCGCTACTTACCACCCAACTGATACTTTCTCACAGCCTGCAGATGTTCGTCCCATGTTCGTGAAAACTGATGGGTTTTATCCTGACGGGATACAAAATACAGATAGTCGCTTTGGGCGGGATAAACAGCTGCCAGAAGCGACTTGGCCCCTGGACTGGCAATCGGCCCCGGTGGCAGCCCCTGGCGGGTATAGGTGTTATACGGGGTTGGCGTTGTCAGATGCCGGCGGGTGATATTCCCGTCAAAATTCTCAATGCCGTAAATCACCGTAGGATCGCTTTCCAGACGCATGCGGCGTTTCAGCCGGTTGTGAAATACGGATGAAACGATCGGCCGCTCGCTGTCAGAGCCGGTTTCCTTTTCAATGATGGAAGCCAGCGTCACGGCCTGATGCAACGACAGGCCTGTCTTTTGTGCATCCTGAGCCATCTCGGGCGTAAACACCTCTCGAAATCTCTGGATCATGGTGGTAAGGATTTTCTCGGGGCTGACCCCTTTCGGGAAATAATACGTATCCGGGAAAAGATAGCCTTCTGCCGTATCCGCTTCAATGTTCCAGGCATGACACAATTGCGGGTCCTGCGCCGCATGCATCAGCCGGGATTCAGAGACCAGTCCGGCGCCGGCAAATACCGCAGCAATTTCTTTCAGATTATATCCTTCCGGAATGGTGATTTTATATAAATAAGTCTTTCCACTGACCAGTATTTCCAGAATCTGCTTTGGCGTCATGGCGCCGGACACCAGATATTCTCCTGCCTGAATCCGCCGGGCATATCCGAATGCACGGGCATAGAGATAGAAACTGGATGGCGCCCGAATGATTTCCGAACGAAAGAGCATATCGGCGGTTGTTTTCAACTGCTGACGGGGCAGCACCGTAATCATCGCTTCCAGGGAAGGCCGGCTGCCGGCGGTGTTGGCATATTCGACGATATCCCATGCTGTCCAGATGGCAAGCGTTGAGAGGATCAGCAGCGCCAGGGCGGAAACTGCCAAAACAACTCTTTTAAAAAAGCCTCTCTGGCCAAAGGCGCTGTTGCCGCAGACCTTGGACCGGCTGACTTCAATGGCCGATTTTGACAATGTAATGAATTTCCTCAATGAGTGATCATGGGTTTCCCGTATCAGAAACACGCGCAGCAGTCTCACCCTGTGGACAGAAAAAGAGAACTCCGGCGCACTCAATAATAGTGAATATAAAAGGCAATGGCAATAGAGATGTCTTCAGAATGGGGAGCGGGGCAGCAGGTGAGTGCATCCACTGGGTGCATTTTTTTGGATGGAATCTGATTTGTTATGAAGGTTCTTCTTGCAGCGGGGTCATTGCGAAATGGGTAAAAAAACCGTGAACGTCGTTCCCCGGGACGGTTCACTCCGGACCTGAATGCTGCCTCCCAGTTCATCCAGAAGCCCTTTGACGATGGGAAGGCCAAGGCCCGTTCCGGTAATGAAACGGGTTTTTTCATTCTTTACCCGGTAAAAGCGTTTGAAGATATTGTCGATATCCTTGGCTTCAATACCAAACCCCGTGTCGCTGACATCTACCTGAATTTTATCCGTCAGCAGTCCGATTTTTACTTCGACGGCACCTTCGTCCGGCGTATAGTTGATGGCGTTTGCGATCAAATTTCCAAAAACGCTTTCCAGTGCCCGGGGATCGGCAGAGATCACAGGAAGCGGTTCATCGGGAATTACCAGCTTAAGCTGCTGATTCTTTCCGCTGGCCCGTGTTTCCATAAAATCCACGATGCTTTTCAAAAACTCATCCAGCTTGATGGGCTTGCAGTCGATGCAGACATTTCCGGCTTCGATACGGGACAGGTCCAGCAGGTCCCCGATCAGCGAAATCAGCCCCTGGGTTTTTTCCTTGGCCCGCGAAAGCAGGTATTGATCCCTCGGAGACTCATTCTCCACCATGTCTTTCAGAACCAGGGCCAGTTGCTCATGAATGGTGGAGAGCGGAGACCTCAGCTCATGCGACACCTTGGCCACGAATTCGGATTTCAGGCGGTCCAGAACCTTCATGGCCGTAATGTCAACCAGATTCACCACAGCGCCCAGGCATTCGCCCTCATCACCGAGAACCGGCCTTCCGGAAGCCAGCAGGTATTTTTCACCAACGGTCGTAAATTCATATGTCGCCGGAAGGGTAATCGCTTTTCCCGCGGAAATGTCTTCAACCAGCTGACAGAACCCTTTATCCTGTATGCAGGCCTCGATGGGTTCTCCCGCAACCAGGCTCTTTTCAATTCCCATCAGCCACTGGAATGCAGGGTTTGCCAGCGCCACCTGCCCCTGGACATTGGTCACCAGAACCCCGTTCGGAAGCGATTCCACAATGGTTCGAATCCGGCTTTTTTCCGTCCCCAGATCCGCCAGATTCCGCTGCCGTTCCTGAGCCAGGTTTTCGGTTTCTTCGGCAAGCCGAATCCGCTCCCTGGCCCGATTGATGACGATCCGCAGCTGGTCGGGCTCAAAAGGCTTGGGAATAAAGTCATACGCCCCCTGCTTCATAGCGTCGATGGCGGTTTCAAGCGTGGCATAACCGGTGATGATGATAACCAGAATTTCAGGATTCAATTTCTGGATGTGGCCCAGCACTTCCATGCCATCCATTCCCGGCATTTTCAAATCCAGAAGAACGATCGAAACCGGATACTGCCCCAGAAGCTCCAGCCCCTCGCTTCCACGGGAGGCTTTATACACCTGAAACCCCATCCGCGTCAGAATGCGTTCGGATCCCTCCCGAATGCTTTCTTCATCATCAACGACCAGAATGGTCAATCCATTGGATGTGTTTTCCGGTTTCACATGAACCTTCCTGAAATACAGATAAATTATCTATTGAACCCCGGGCGTTGAGGGTCAGGAGCAGACCGGCCCTCGACCGTTATTGCCAGAAAATGTTCACGACGGATTGATGGGCAGTTCAACAATAAAAACAGCTCCTTGATCCGGATTGTTTCTGGCCATGATTATCCCCTTATGACTTTCCACAATGCCATATGCCAGACTCAGACCCAGACCCGTACCCTTTCCTTCTTCTTTTGTCGTATAAAACGGCTCAAAAACATGGGGCAACACATCCTCTGGAATTCCCGGACCCGTATCGGAGATTTCAATGATGATTTTCTGATTGTTCGGGGAGCGGGCTGATGAAATGACCAGTTTCCCCCTGCCGTCCATGGCCTGGGCAGCGTTTAAAATGATGTTCAGGAACACATGGTTGAGCTGCTGGATATCGCCCAGGACAAGGGGAAGATCTGCCGCCAGACGGGTTTCAATCGAAATATTCTGAAACAGAACCTGTTTTTCCAGGAGAAACAGGGTTCGGGACAGGGCCTTGTTGATGTCGTGAAATTGCTTTTCCTGCATGGTTTGCCGGGAAAATACGAGAAGTTCCTTGACCGTATCCCGGCACCGTTCGGCATCCTTTAATATCCGGCTCAAGTCCGCCCTGGCCGGCTCACTCAGTTCATATTCCTCCTGAATCAGGCGGGAATACAGCATGATACCGCCCAGGGGATTGTTCAGCTGATGGGCAACGCCGGCAGCCAGCTTGCCCAGGGAGGCCATTTTTTCATTCTGAAGCAGCTGGATCTGGGCTCTTTCCAGCTCTTTTTTCAATCGAATCCGAGTCCGCAAATCATGAAAAAATCCGATGGATCCGACTTCCTGACCGCCTTCATAGATAATCGATGCGTACAGGCTGATGGGGATTCGCTCTCCCTGTTTCCCCAGGATATCCACATGGTATTCCTTCAGCTTTCCCTTGCCGCCGTAATCCTCGCTTCGAAGCTTTTTCATGACGTCCCATGCACCGTGGTCCGGATAGATGCTCTGAATATAAAGGCTTTCGAGCGCTTCTGCGACGCTGTATCCACTGACTTCCGCAGCAGACTGATTGAAAATGAAGATTTTTCCCTTTCGGTCCGCGGCAATCACCCCATCCACGGCGCTGTTGATCATGTTTTTCAGAAACGCACTCGATTGACGAAGCTCTTCCTCCAGTTTTCCGAGCCGGGGCAGATCAAAATCCACCATCAGCAGTGCATCGATTACCCCTTCTGAACATATGGGATAACAGGAAACCCGCTCGCTTTCCTGAAGACTTTTGGGAGAATGCCTGAGAATGGGTTTCCCGTTATGAAGCACGCGGCAGGCAGGGCAGTCATCACAGGGCGTGCTGTATTCAAAATAGATATCATAGCAGACACTGCCGACAATATCCTTGCCCCGTTTTTCGGCCGTATAGCGATTGGTGGCCAGAATACGGTGATCCGGGGACACCACGATCATTTCGCGGTCCAGCGCATCGATGGCCCGTATCAGATATTCTTTTTCCGCTTCGGTGCGCACATCCCTCCTAAAGGCCGACTTCCGCCAGGTCCGGTCCGAGGTAGGTGCGTTCGTTTTCGCCCAGAACGCCCAGCGACAGGCAGATCAGGGTCCAGAGATGCACCGTATGGTATCCGCCTTCAAAATGCTCCCCGATATCATGAATCTGGGCATGGCAGTTATGGCAGGGCGTGATGCAGTAATGCGCTCCGGTTGCCATGACCTGCTCGAATTTGAGTCTGCCGTAAGCCCGCCTGGCTTCGGGAAGGCCGGATTGCAGGAACCCGCCGCCCCCGCCGCAACAGTAGTTGTTGGAGCGGTTCGGAAACATATCCACAAAATTTTCCTCGCCTACAACGGCTTTAACAACAAACCGAAGATCCTCAGCCACCGGATCACCAAAACTTTTCCGGACCAGCTGGCAAGGGTCCTGAACCGTAAACTTGACTTTCAGGTCCCTGTTCCAATCGGAGTTGACCTTGAGTTTTCCTTCCCGTATCCACTGGGCATAATACTGGATGATACTTTTTATCTCAAAATTGTAAGGAATGTTGAATTTTTTCAGTCCAGTCCGGACTGCAAATAGCTCGTGCCCTCACTCGGTATTGAGCCAGACCTTGCACTTGAGATCATCCACGGCCTTGGCCTTGATCCGAACGATTTCTTCCCACCGGTCGTTTTCCGCCAGGAACATGCAGTAATTCTCAGCAGCCCATCCCTTGGAACCGTAAGTCCAGTCAGCCCCAGCCAGATGCAGGATTTTCCAGAGCGGCACCATTTCATCCGGCTCTGTGACCGGCTCCCGGGAGTTCTGGTTCAGAAAAAACTCGGCGCCCACCTTATCCATCGGAGCCTGAAGATCTTCAAATCCCGGCTGGTTTTCCCGGACCTCGTTCAAAACGTCTTCAACCACAAACCGCCAGTCTTCTTCGGTTGCGCCCATGGCGCTGCACGTATCGTTTCTGAGGGCCATGTCGCAGGAACCCAGGATTCCCTTTGGTTTCTGATCTCTGGGCCAATTGGCCCTGACATTGAACACCAGCTGGGGAATATCGATTTTCATGGGACACACATAGATGCAGCGCTGGCACATGGTGCACATCCAAGCCCACTTGGAGCTCAGGATTTCTTCATCCATCCCGAGAGAGGCCATGCGCAGAAATTTCCGGGGATCCATGTCTTCCAGTCCGGTTGCCGGGCATCCGGAAGAGCAGGCCCCGCAGGTCAGACAGAGGTTCAGGTTTCCGCCATCCGGCAGAAGGGCCATCACCTTGTCCTTGAACAGGCTCTTGCCTGATTTTGACATCCGAATGACGCCTGTTGTCATGATGATCTCCTTATAGGGAATAGGTAGCGCCTGAACGGAAAGACCGTTCAGGCGAAATTCGAATATCGAAATCCGAAACAAATTCAAAATTCAAATGTCTAAAATGATTAATCTCAAAACACACCGTTTTGATCATTATGATTTTGGTCATTGTTTCGAATTTCGTGCTTCGGATTTCGAATTTATAATTGAAACTCTGATTACATACCCAGTAACCGCTTGACGCTCTGGGTAATATCCTCGGCCGAAGCCGGCTTGGGCAGATAATCGTCGGCTTCCGTGCTCATGCCGTCATAATGAGAATATTTTGTGGAAGTAACGCGGTCAGCCACGGCCGTCAGCAGCACTATCGGAATGCCGGCGTAGGCGCTGTCTTTTTTGAGCAGCGCGCACAGCTCAAAGCCGTCCATCTCCGGCATCATGACATCCAGGACAATGGCGTGCGGCGGGTTGGCCTTGATTTTTTCAAAACCTTCCACGCCATTGTAGGCCAGTTCGGTTGCAAACCCTTCTTTTTCCAGATAGGTCTGCACGATCATCGAAAAATCAGGCTCATCGTCAACGATGAGAATGCGTTTTTTTTCACTCATGAGTCACATCCTTTCATATCAATCGATATTACGTTAGAAGTTAAACTGAAGATTGGAAAATAAGAAAGACCGGAACGTTGTTTTCCCGCTTTCCTACCACACCGCACATGCTAAGTCCAGCACAGGATTGCAGGATGGAACTTCTGTCTTTTCCGTTTAACTGTCTAACACAGGCCGGGGATAGAGACCGGTCCGCTCCACAATTTCCGCCACTTTTTCTTCCCATTCGATAGCCATGATATGGAATCCGTGCACGCCTTCCACGGACTTGAGGCGTTCAATGGTTTCCACGCAAATGTCAATGCCTTCCTGGGGCTGTTTTTCCTTGGCAACTCCGGCCATGCGTTTGATGACATCATCCGGAACATCCATGCCCGGAACCCGGTTTTTCATATACCGGGCCATGCCCACGGATTTCATCGGCGTGACGCCGGCCAGAATGTGCACTTTTTCCGTAAGACCCCGTTCTCTGGCCAGCTTTACCCAGAGCTCGAACTTGTCGAGATTGTAAATACACTGGGTCTGAATGAATTCAACGCCGGCTGCGATTTTTTTGGCCAGACGGGGAACCCGAATTTCAAAAGGATCGGCAAAGGGGTTTTCCGCAGCCCCCACAAACATTTGGGGAGGCCTGTCGATATCCCCACCGCCCAGAAATTTCCCTTCATCCCGCATGCGCCGTACCGTCTGGATGAGCTGCATGGAATCGATATCATGGACATTCTGCCCGGTGGCGCAATCCCCGAAGCTCTGGTGGTCGCCCGAAAGGCAGAGGATGTTGTTGATATCAAAGGAGGCCGCCCCCAGGATGTCGCTTTGCAGCGCGATCCGGTTGCGATCCCGCGTCACCATCTGCAGGACCGGCTCCAGACCCATGAGTTTCAGGCGGATGCAGGCCGCCAGGCTGCACATGCGCGTAACGGATGTCTGGTTATCGGTAATGTTGATGGCATCGACATGGTTTTTGATCAGATGCCCTTTTTCCTCGATATGCTTGGGGTTGCTGCCCCGGGGAGGACCGACTTCCGAGGTGACTGCCAGATGGCCCGCGGCCAGAATTTTTTCCAGTTTGCTTGGCGTTTTAGTGGTCATATCTGCACATCCTCCCTGACGACTTTTCGGGGTCCGCCTGCCCTGTCGGTGGACCAGTCCTTGATCGAGAAGAGCTTTTCATAGTCATCCATGCGTCCCAGAGCCTTCAGGCGGTCCACGATGAGCTGCCAGGCGCAGTCCAGATCTTTGTTGATTTCGCACTTGCCCTTGCTGGAGCCGCCGCAGGGGCCGTTTAAAATCCGCTTGGCGCAGCGCGAAACCGGGCAGATACCGGCTGTGCTTGCCAGAACACATTGACCGCAGGCCTGGCATCGTTCCGTCCAGAGTCCCCGCTTTTCGGTGACTCCCAGAAAGCAGGTATTGACGCCCGGATAGACCGGTTTGGACAGATATTTCTCCGCCGTAAACTGGACCCCGACCCCGCAGGCCAGAGAGACAACCGCGTCATACTTGTCGATTTTATCCCGGATTTCTTCCAGATACTCATGGTCGCACTGACGCTCCAGCGTAATTTCGTCAATTCGCATGTCTTTTCCATTGTTGATAAAATACATTCGCAGGGCCGATGCCAGAATGCCCACTTCTTTCTTGCCGCCTGCCTCGCAGACGGTGACGCATTCATTGCATCCCAGTATCAGCACATTGCGATAGGGTTCCACTTGCTGAATGATTTCTTCGATGGGTTTTTTATCGGCTACAATCATGGTTTGTGACCTCTCTTGTCAGGATCAGGGTTTGGGGTCAGGGGTCTTTGTCTTACGCCGCCTTATTCATGGCCAGTTTGATGGGATTGGGTCCCAGATCACGGATCCGCTGATCCATTTCCCGGGCATATTCGGCAAACCGGGGGCCTTCCGCGGAAGACAGGTTGAACATCTGAACCCGCTCGCCTCCCACGCCGACGGTATCCAGGAGTTTCTTGGCCTGTTCCACCCGTTTTCTGGCACGGAAATTACCGCTGTTGAAATGACAGTCTCCCTCCAGGCATCCCACGGCGTACACGCCGTCCGCACCTTTTTCAAATGCCCGGAGAATGTGGAGGATATCCACCTTGCCCGTACAGGGCACGCGAATGATCTTGATGCTGGACGGGTAGCTGAGTCGCATCGAACCTGCCAGGTCCGCGGCCGTGTACCCTCAGAAATTACAGCAAAATGCAACGATAACCGGTTCAAACCCTTGCGTCATAACACCCCCTCCAGCAGTGCATCTATTTTGCTGAGCAGTTGATCATCTTCATACCAGTTAAGCTCAATCGCCTTGGCCGGACATTCGGATGCGCAGATGCCGCATCCATGACAAAGCGCCACATCAATCTCGCTGACCCCGTCTGCATTGATCCGGGGCACACCGTAGGGACAGGAGCGCACGCAGATCAGGCACGAGGCGCACAAGTCTGCCTGAACCTGGGCCGTCACCGCGGACAGGGTCAGGCTGTCCTGAGACAGGAACGTTGTGGCCCGGGAGGCCGCCGCCAGAGACTGGGCGATGGTTTCCGAAAGCAGCTTCGGACTGTGGGCCGTGCCGCAGATAAAAATCCCTTCGGTTGCCATATCCACGGGCCGAAGCTTGACATGGGCTTCCAGGTAATAGCCTTCGGCATTTCGCGCCAGTTTCATGATGGAGGAGAGCTCTTCGGTCTCCCCTGCCACCATTCCGGCGCTCAGGATCAGATGATCGGCGCTGATCTGCAGCCTGCGCCGGATGATCGGATCCGTGAATACGACTTCAACGCCTTCCGAAGTGAATTCAACTTCCGGCATGTCTTCCGGTGTATAGCGGAAAAACAGGATGCCCAGTTTTCTGGCTTCGGTGAAATAGTCTTCCAGAAGCCCGTAAGTGCGAATGTCCCGGTACAGGACGGAGACATCTGCTGCCGGATTCAATGCCTTGATATGCAGGGCGTTTTTAATGGCGCTCTGACAGCAGATCCGGGAACAGTTGGGATTTTCGTCGTTTCGGGAACCGATACACTGGATCATGACCACCTGATTCAGATCCGAAGCGCCCTCGGTTTCCAGACGGCTGCCCAGCTCCACCTGGGTCATGACCCGGGGGTCCTTGCCATAGCCGAATTCCTTGGGCTGGTATTCGGTGGCACCGGTTGCCAGAATCACGGCACCATGGTCGATTTTTCGCTCATACATGCCCGGACCCACCAGAACTTCCGTGGTGAAATTGCCTTTGAATCCGGTAAACCCCACGATAAGCGACTGGGTGAGCACCTGAAGGTTGGGGTGGGCTCCGGCTTTCTGGATCAGATCATTCAGAAAGGACTGAACATCGGCCCCTTCGATGGTCTGTGTCAGGCGCCGGGCCATGCCGCCAAGCTCCGGCTCTTTTTCCACCAGGACGACTTCAAACCCCTGGTCCGCCAGGCCAAGCGCAGCTGTCATGCCGCCCACACCTCCCCCGACCACCAGGGCCCGCTTGTTGACCGGGATCTGTTTTTCATGAAGGGCCTTTAAGGTACCGGCGCGTGCCACGGCCATCCGTACCAGTTCCTTGGCCTTCTGAGTTGCCTGGTTGGGGCTGTCCGAATGAATCCAGGAATCCTGGTTCCGGATATTGGCCATTTCAAACAGATATTTATTAAGTCCGCAGGCCTGAAGGGTGTCCATGAAAATGGCTTCATGGGTCTTGGGGCTGCACGAGGCCACAACCACCCGGTTTAACCGGTGCTCCCGTATCAGGTCCTTCATCAGGTCCTGGGCATCCTGAGAGCAGGAGAACAGGTTCTGCCCGGCATACACCACGTTCGGAAGGGTTGCGGAATATTCCTGAACTGCCGGGACATCCACGACGCCTGCGATATTGATGCCGCAGTTGCAGACAAAGACGCCGATCCGGGGCAAAAGGCCTTCCACGGGTATTTCTTCCGGAATGGTAACGGTTCTGGTGCAGGAATACCGGGCCGGCGCCAGGTTCGCACCCGCTGCACAGGCCGCGGCGCTGGCTTCAATGACCGAAGAGGGTATGTCCTTGGGGGCCTGGAACACGCCGCCCACGTACACGCCGGGACGGGAGCTTTCAACGGGCGTAAACGGATGCGTTGCTGCGAACCGGTATTTCCCCAGGTCCACATTCAGTCGTCCGGCCAGATCCACCGATGACTGCGGAATCTGAAGCCCCACGGAAAGCACGACCATGTCAAAGGTTTCTTTCTGGATGTCGCCGCCGTCATCCACATAGCGGATGACCAGCTCGCGGGTTTCCGGAACCTCATCGATGGTATGGATCCTGGATTTTACAAACCGTACTCCGGCACGGTCCTTTGCCCGAAGATAGTATTTTTCATAATCTTTGCCAAAAGAGCGGATATCCATGTTGAATATGGCGCAATCCAGATTGCCGCCGCTATGCTCCTTGGCGATCATGGCCTCCTTGATGGCGTACATGCAGCAGACGGAAGAGCAGTAGCCGTTGCCGCACCGGTTGACGTCACGGGAACCCACGCACTGCAGCCAGGCAATGCGTTTGGGTTCGGTGTGATCAGAGAGTTTCACCAGATGCCCCATGGTGGGGCCGGATGCACTCAACAGTCGCTCGAACTCGAGACTGGTCACGACATTGGGATTTTTTCCATAATGATAAAACTGTCTAAAGGGCGTGGGGTCAAAGGCATGGCTGCCCGGACACAGAATCACCGAACCGACGGGAATATTGCGGACCACCGTTTCCTGGCTGTGATCCACAGCATTGGCCAGACAGGCGTCCACGCACTGATAGCATTCCGAGCAGATCCCGCAGGCCAGACACCTGTCCGCCTCTTTCCGGGTGGCCTCCTCCGAAAACCCGAGCTGGACTTCGTTAAACCCGGTAATCCGGGTGGTTGAAGGCATGTGCGGCATGGGCACTCTGCCGGCTTTCGTATAGCCTTCCACCGGCACATCGGTAACACCCGTCCAGTGAACGTCCCGGCCTTCCATCAAATCCTGGCCCTGAATGAAGCGATTGATGGAAACGGCAGCTTCTTTGCCCGCTTGAATGGCTTCAACAACGGTTTTGGGCCCGGTGACCGCATCGCCTCCCGAGAAAATATCCGGGTCCTTGGACTGGAGCGTGACAGGATCCACGACCATGGTTCCCCAACCGGAAAGGGTGCAGGCGCATTCCTCGGTGAGGCAGGCCCAGTCGGACTCCTGGCCGATGGCCGGAATGACGGTATCCACTTCAATGACGAACTCGGATCCTTCAACCGGAACCGGCCTTCTTCTGCCGCTGGCGTCCGGCTCCCCGAGGGCCATCTGGATGCATTCTATTGCCTTGACCTTGCCGGCATCATCCCCGATGATCCGGACCGGGTGGGTCAGGGTTTTGAGTTCAATGCCTTCATCCTCGCATTCTGCAATTTCCTCGATGCTTGCCGGCATTTCATCCCGGCTGCGGCGGTAGATGATGAACGGCTTTGTAGAGCCGGTGCGAAGGGCGGTTCGGACCGAATCCATGGCCACATTCCCGCCGCCGATGACCGCAACCCGGTCCCCCAGCTGTATCCGGTTTCCCAGGTTCACTTCCCGGAGAAACTCAACGCCAGGATAGACGCCGGGCAGGTTTTCGCCTTCAATCCCGAGCCGCTTGCATTCATGGGCGCCGATGGCCATGAAAAAGGCCTTGAACCCATTTTCGCGAAGCTGGGCAATGGTGAAATCCTTTCCGATCTCAACGCCTGTCTTGAACTGAACGCCAAGATCCTTGATGGTCTGAATTTCGGATTCAATAATATCCCGGGGAAGCCGGTAGGACGGAATACCGACGGTCAGCATGCCGCCAAGAACGGGAAGCTTTTCAAAAACCGTTACCGGATAACCTTCAATGGCCAGATAATAGGCCGCAGTCAGTCCGGCCGGGCCGGCTCCCACAATGGCGACTTTCTCGTTTTTGGATTCCTTGATCTTGGGAACAAAGGGCGCGCCGCTTTTTAAATCTTCATCCGCCAGAAACCGGTGAAGGTATTGAATGCTGATGGGCTCATCCACCTGATTCCGCGTGCAGATGCCTTCGCAGGGATGGTGGCAGACGCGGCCGCAGACGCCGGGAAACGGATGGTCCTGCTTGAAGAGCTCCAGGGCTTCCCGGTATTTGCCTGCATTGATCAGGGCAATGAATCCCTGAACGCTGACATGGGCCGGGCACGTGGCCTTGCAGGGCGCGGTGCCCCGTTTGGTGATGGCAAATGCGCCGGGAATTGCCTGGGCATACTGCTTGAATGCGGCCTTTCGCGTGGCAAGGGACTTGTTGTATTCGTCCGGAACGCTGATGGGGCAAACCTTGGCGCATTCGCCGCAGCTGGTGCATTTGGAAAGATCGATATACCGGGGCTTCTGCCGGATCCGGGCCGTAAAACTGCCGGGGTTTCCACTGAGATCCAGAAGCTCGGTCTGGGTCATTAACTCGATGTTCAGATGCCGGCCGACCTCGACCAGTTTGGGTGAGATCACTCACATGGCGCAGTCGTTGGTGGGAAATGTCTTATCGATCTGGGACATCATGCCGCCCACAGCAGCCGTTTCCTCGACCAGATACACGTAGTATCCCGAGTTGGCCAGATCGAGAGCGGACTGCATGCCCGCAATTCCGGCACCCACGACCATGACGGAACCCACCAGCGGTTGCGAAGCACCTTCAGTGCTTTCAGCCTTTGGAAGAATGGGATCTGCTTGTTTTTCCATAAACGATTTCCTTTAGAAATAGGTTAACAGCGGGCCGGCCAAATGAGCCTTAAACAGTCCGCAGCTCGCAGTTCTCTTAGATTCTTTCAAGGATGTCGGGCAGTTTATCTTCCCACCCGATGGTCGACACCAGCACGCCGCTCAACCCCTCTGCTCTGAGTGCGGCAATCATTTCCGCTGCAATCTGGATGCATTCCCGAACCTTGTCAGGCGCACTTTGAATTCGGGAAATGAGGGATTCGGGAATTGTCACATGCTCGACATTCCTTGACATATAGCGGGCCATGCCCGCTGATTTCAGCAGCAGAACCGTCGGAATGACGGCGATTCGGCTGCGGTCGATCCGATTAAGAAACGGACCCAGAGCACCCAGATCAAACACCGGCGGGGTTACGAAAAACCTGGCCCCGCTGTCGCTTTTTTGATTGAGAAGCTCGATTTCAGCCTCCAGTCCCTCTCCCCTGGCCAAGGCCTGTACCGTAGATCCCACCAGAAATTTGGGGGCCCCTTTCAAGTCAATGCCTGCCATGTCTTTGCCGGTTTGAAGCTTTTTCAGGGAGTCCAGCAGTTCCATCAGGGTAATATCGTACACCGCTTTGGCCTGATGGTGATCCCCGAAGCGGGGGTCCTGGCCGGAGACAGCCATGACCGTGGAGATGCCGCAGGCCGAGGCTGCCAGCAGATCCGCCTGCAAGGCAAGCCGGTTGCGGTCCCTGCAGCAGACCTGCATGACGGTTTCCATGCCGGCCTGCTGCAGGCCGATCGCGCCGCCCAGGGCGCTCATGCGCATCACCGCGTTGCTCATTTCAGGAATCAGAAAGGCATCAACCTGCTCTTTGACTCGCCTGGCGTTCTTGATCATGGCAGAGATGTCAGCGCCTTTGGGAGGTTCCATCTCAGCCAAGACCACAAATGCGCCGGCCTCTATCTTGGTTTTCAGATGCATCGGGTTTCCTCCAGACTTGGGTGGGACCGAAAATTACAGGAAATAACATACAAACTATCAATACTGTTTATTTCATTAAACCATTTGTAATATTTTGGTCAAGAAAAAAATATAATGTTTTATTTAATAAATGAATTACAATCAGATCAGATGTCTTTGCCCGGTTCACAGCCTGATAATCATGGACTTTTTTTCGATACATCTATAAAGAACAAAGGAAGAATCCATATAAGTCAACATGGGGATTGCACCGTAACTGATCATGAATCGGGCATTCCCGAATCAGAAAACATACCTTTCCCCTTTGGAAAAGAAAGGGGAATGAGGAATCGCGTTAATGCAACAACATGTATCCCGGGGCGCCACCCTGTTCGCGGTCGGCACCGCCTCCTTTCTTATGCCGTTCATGCTCTCTGGCGTGGGCGTCGCCCTCCCGTCCATCGGCAGGGAGCTTTCCGCCAGCGCCATTCAGCTCAGCCTGGTGGAAACTGCCTACATGCTCTCGGTTTCCATTTTTCTGCTGACCATGGGAAGGCTCGGGGATATTCACGGACGCAGGCGCATTTTTCATTGGGGCATTGCTGTTTTTACGCTCATGGGTGGACTATTGTCCCAGGCGTGGTCAATTCAGGCGGTAATTGGTTTCCGTTTTCTGCAGGGCATCGGCGGCGCCATGATTGCGGCAACAGGGATGGCAATCGTTGTTTCCGTCTTTCCCCCCGAACAACGGGGCAGGGCCCTGGGAATCACCGTTGCCTGTGTCTATGCCGGCCTTTCCTGCGGCCCGTTTATCGGCGGCGCCCTGATCACCGCCTTTGGCTGGCGGTCATTATTCTACCTGTGCGTTCCACTGGGAGCCGGCAGTTTTATTCTGGTCAGCCGCAAGCTGCGCGGCGAGTGGGCGGATGCCAAAGGAGAACCGTTCGACTGGAAGGGCGCAACCCTGTATGCTTTCGCCATTGTTCTGTTGATCATTGGCGCCGCCAATCTTGGCAATGGCAGGTGGTCATGGGGACTCGTGTCCGCAGGCATTGCCGGACTGTGGCTGTTTGTCGCCATGGAGGCACGCATCCGGCATCCTGTGCTGAACGTGGGGCTATTCAACCATAACCGGGTGTTTGCCCTCAGCAGCCTGGCGGCCCTTCTCAACTACGCAGCCACCTTCGGCGTAACGTTTTTCTTCAGCCTCTACCTGCAGTTCGTTAAGGGTATGACACCACAGCAGGCAGGAGCGGTTCTTATTGTACAACCCGTAGCCCAGGCACTGTTTTCCCCGCTTTGCGGGCGCCTTTCAGACCGGTATTCGGCGGCATGGGTGGCAACGGCAGGCATGGCGCTCTGCGCGGCAGGCCTTGGAATCAGTGTTGCCATCTCCCCAACCACGTCCCTGACGGTTCTTGTCGCCATCTTCCTGCTGCTGGGACTGGGCTTTGCCCTGTTTTCATCACCCAACATGAGCGTCATCATGGGCAGCGTTGCGCCCAGGTACCTTGGCGTGGCGTCCGGACTCGTGGGAAGCATGCGCACCCTGGGCATGATGACCAGCATGACGATCATCACCGTTCTGCTGTCTGTTTTCATGAAAGGCCATGCGATCACATTCGATACACAGACTGATTTTCTATTGACCATGCGCGCGGCCCTGGCATGTTTTTGCCTGCTGTGCGGCGGAGGCATTCTGTGCTCCATCGGCAGGCTGCGGCGCTGAAAGATCCGAATGCGCCTTTTGCAATTCTGCCTGCCCATCGCCAGCATCTGAAACCCGAAGCAGGCTTGCGGATAATGATGGACTTTTCTTAAAATCGTCTATATTAAAAATGAGTCTGATCAACAACAGCCGGAATGTCATCTTATCATAGAGGAATGTCACATACCATGCGCTGGAAACTCTATTTGAATATCCGCCAAAAAGTCATTTTCGGGCTTACGCTCGGGATGACGGCCGTTGCCCTGGTGGGAGGTCTCTCCTACCGGTACCTTGCAGAAATTGAACGCAAACAGCATCTGGTTGAGGTTGCCGATGATTTGAACAATGTCATTCTCGAAATTCGCAGGTATGAAAAAAACTTTCTTCTTTACGGATCTGAACAGGATTTTTCTGAAAACCGGTTGTATATTGAAAACGGCCTGCGCACCATTCAATCCATCGTTCCCGAAATGCACAACTTGAAAGGCGCCCCGCATCTGAATCTTCTCGAACAGGAATTTCTGGCATACCGATCCACCATGGACGAAATTGAAAAATGCAGCGGCCAGCAGTTGCGATCCTGCAATCAGAAGATCGAGGAGCGCTTGCGGGAACAGGGGAAAAAACTCCTGGACATTTCCCACCAGCTCGTCACCTATGAACGCCAGCGCATATTGACCATTATCAAAACCTTGCAGAGCCAACTGGCTGCCGCCATTATTCTGTTCATTTTTACCGGTCTGTTTCTGATTATCGTGGTCATTAAAAAAATCATTCGTCCCCTGAAGGTTATCGAACAGGCAACGCTGCAAATCGCCCAGGGGGATTTCAGCCATCTGCCGATTTCGGGCAATCGGGATGAAACCCAGCAGGTATTGCAGGCATTGAACCGGATGACATCGGAACTGGAAAAACGCCAGGAACAGCTCCTTCAGGCCAGAAAACTCTCCTCCATAGGCATACTGACATCCGGCGTGGCTCACCAGTTGAACAATCCCCTCAACAATATTTCAACCTCCTGCCAGATTCTTCTGGAGGAATTCGGCCGGGGGGATCCGGAGTTCATGCATAAAATGCTGACCAATATCGAGCAGGAAGTGCACCGGGCAAGGGACACGGTCAAAGGGCTTCTGGAATTTTCCCGGGACAAGGAATTTGCGCTGGTTCCCCATTCACTCAAGGAAGTGGTGGATCGATCGGTCCGTTTAATATCCAGCCAGGTGCCGCCGGGTATCGACATCGTGCGCGATGTGCCGGAGGACATGATGTTGAATCTGGATGCCCAGCGCCTCCAGGAGGTTTTTTTAAATCTTCTGATGAATGCGGCCCAAGCCATTGAACAGCCCCCCGGCCAGATCCGCATTTCCGCAACACCGGATCAGACATCCGGTCAGGCTGTCATCACCGTGGCGGACACGGGAGTTGGAATTCCAGAAGATCATTTCACCCATGTTTTTGATCCGTTTTTCACCACCAAACCTGTGGGCACGGGAACCGGCATGGGCCTTTCCGTAGTATACGGAATCGTCCAAAAACATCAGGGAACGATTTCCGTTGAAAGCAAGGTCGGTGAAGGCACCCGGTTCAGCATCCGATTGCCTTTACAGCAATCCGTATAAGGAAGGGCAAACGATGACCGCGCGCATATTGATTGTGGATGACGAAACCATCGCCCGGGAGAATCTGGGATATGTTCTCCGCAAGGAAGGCTTTGAAACCGTTTGCGTGGACAGCGGAATGAAAGCTCTTCAGGAGCTGGAAAAAAGCGATTTTGATCTGGTGATGACCGATCTTCGGATGCCCGGCATGGACGGTATGGAAGTGGTGGAGCAGACCCGTGAAAAATATCCGGCCACGGAAATCATTGTTGTTACCGGCTACGCCACGGTTACCACGGCGGTCGAGGCCATGCAGAAAGGTGCGTTTTATTATCTTCCCAAACCCTATCAGATTGATGAAGTGCGCATTCTGGTGCATCAGGCATCTGGAAAAAAGGTCTCTGAGGCAGGAAGTTGCCGAATTAAAACAACAAATCCAGTCCCAGCAGGCCTTTCCCATCCTGATCGGCGAGAATCCCAAAATGCTGGCCCTTAAAAAAACCATCGAGCAGATCGCCCCTGCGGATTGCACGGTATTGATTCTGGGAGAAACCGGAACCGGAAAGGAGCTGGTCGCCAAAACCATTCACCAGTTCAGCCAGCGCTCTTCAAAGCGGTTTCTTGCCATAAACTGCGGTGCGTTCAACGAAGAGCTTCTGGCCAACGAGCTTTTCGGGCATGAAAAAGAAGCCTTTACCGGGGCCCGGGGAATCCGCAAAGGACTGCTGGAATCGGTTCAGGGAGGAACCATTCTGCTGGACGAGATCGGGGATATGCCGCCGTCCATGCAGGTGAAACTGCTTCGGGTGCTTCAGGAAAGAACGCTGATCCGCGTCGGCGGGGTAGAAGAAATTCCCATCGACATCCGGATTCTGGCAGCCACAAACAAGGATTTGAAAACCGAGGTCGACGCCGGAAATTTCCGTCAGGATCTCTATTACCGCCTGAACGTCATTTCCCTGCACGTTCCCCCGCTCATAGATCGAAAAGACACCCTTGTCCTGTTGTGCCGGCATTTTCTGAAACAGTTCTCGGAAGCCCAGGCCAAGGATGTGACGCAGGTATCGGATGAGGCCATGGATATTTTGATGAATTACGGGTTTCCGGGAAATGTCCGGGAGCTGGAGAATATTATTGAACGGGCCGTCACGCTGTCAACAGGATCTGCCATTGAAACCAAGCACCTGCCCGCCGACCTTCAGCAGCTGAAATTTCACATCCAGTGCCAGCGAAAGAGCGATTTTCTCACGCTGGAGGAAAATGAAAAATCGTATATCGCCTGGATTCTGGATCAGGTCGGGAACAACAAAACCAAGGCAGCGGCAATCCTGGGAATCGATCGGGTATCCCTGTGGCGAAAACTGCGACGGTATCACTTGGAAGATTAAGCGACTGGTCATCGTGTCAAATTTCGTGATGTGATTTTGTAAAATGAAGACAGGGTTTCCGTTCTGACACACTATCGTTGTGTCTCCATACTATCCCCGCTTGTTTCTTCCCCGCATCACTTTCCGGAAATTACGGATAAAACAACTTGTTGCAGTTATGCAATAGCTGCGTCACCTGTAAATTTGTCGCGCCCATATTGACAGATGATAAATGGCGCTGTAGTGTATTGGGTAAGTCGCATGACGGTTCGCAGCCGATCAGGGATAGGTTCGCAAGGCGTATTCAGGAGGACTACTATATGCACAAGTACATTCAGCATGTCTGTGAAGACGAGGTGTTAAATGCCATCGGCAATGGGTTGATGGTCGTCAGTCAGGAGGGGGAGATCCTGACGGCGAACCAGGAAATGTCATCCATCACCGGGTTTTCACTGGATGAGTTGATCGGCGCCAACTGTGCTATTCTGGGTTGCGATGTCTGCGACAAGTCCCGTTCGGACAGCAAGAACAACTGGTGTATGCTCTTTGAGGTCGGGAAGGTCAAAAACAAACGATGCCTGATGACACGAAAAGACGGCACCTACATATCGGTCTCAAAAAACGCCCTGGTCCTGAAGGACGATTCTGGAAAAGTCATTGGTGCTCTGGAAACCTTCATTGATATCAGCGAGATGGATAAAAAGGACCAAAAAATATTCGAACTGGAAAGCCGCCTGAACCGGGATAGCGGATTTTTCGGAATGATCGGTACAAGTGCTCCCATGAAGGCCATCTACCAGATCATCGAAAAAGTTGCCCAGAGCGACGCCCCGGTAATCATCAGCGGGGAAAGCGGGACAGGCAAGGAGCTGGTGGCCCAGGCCATTCACGAACTGGGCCGGCGCCGGGAAGGCCCCTTTGTCAAATTCAACTGTGCGGCCCTGAATTCCTCTATTTGCGAAAGCGAACTTTTCGGCCATACCAAGGGCGCTTTTACCGGCGCTTACCGCCATCGAATCGGGCGGTTCGAGGCCGCTCACGGCGGCGATATTTTTCTGGATGAAATCGGAGACATTCCCCTGGCGGTTCAGGCCATGCTGCTTCGGGTTCTGGAATTGAAAAAATTCGAACGCGTTGGGGAAAACCGCTCAGTGAACGCCGATGTACGCGTAATCACGGCCACCAACCGCAATCTGCTGGAGATGATTTCCCAAGGGCATTTTCGGGAAGATCTGTTTTTCCGCATCAATGTGGTTCCGATTCACCTGCCCCCTTTACGGGAAAGGCGCGAAGATATTCCCCTTCTCGTTGATTCGTTTATTAACGCTTTGCGCACCCGCGATGATAAAGCCGTCATGGGCGTATCTCCCAAAGTGATGACGCTTTTCATGACCTATCATTGGCCCGGCAATGTCCGCGAGCTAAAAAGCGTTCTGGAATACGCATTTGTCATTCATCCCCCGGCCTGATTGAAATGCATCATTTGCCTGCCTATATTCCGGTCCCCGAAGAACTCAAGCATCGCCGCCGTACCGACCCCCTGCCCCGATGCTTGAATGCGAACCCGATATCGCCGAAAAAAATGCCCTTCTGGAGGCACTGGGATCGTGCAGCGGCAACAAAAGCCAGGCTGCCAAGATACTGGGCGTCCACCGCATGACGGTCTGGAACCGCATGCGAAAACATGGTATTTCCCTGACAAAAAACATCGACCAGGCTCCGATTAACTAGATAAATTTACTTAACAATCGTTATACTCATGCTTCCTTCGTGATGGGCTGTTATATAAATGCCAAATTGCGCCGATGCGGCTGTCGGCATTCCTATTCGGAATCAGATTCATCATCAATCTGAAAGGTAAAAAAAGTACTGAGCGCTGGTATATTGACCGGTCAGCATTGCGCTCAACCGGTTCCGGATATCGGTTTCGTCATCCACTATAAGAATTCTCATCGCGCAAGCTTCCAAAATTCCATGAACCCGATCATCGTGCCGGCTGCATAGCCGGCTGCAAAGCCAACCCTCCAAGCGCAATCACACAGAATGCAGCCCCTGCGTAAAACGTGGCCGATGCTCCGAGTCGATCCCACAGGAGCCCCGCGACAGCACTGGCCAGGAGCATGGCAATTCCGCTTACCAGATTAAAGAAGCCAAAGGCCGTCCCTCTCAGATCGGCAGGTGCCGTGTCCGCAACCATCGTTGCGAACAGGCCCTGGGTGATGCCCATATGAACGCCCCAGAGCGAGACGCCGGCCAGTATAACGCCCCAACGATTACTTGAGGCCATCACCATATCCGCCGCGACCAATACGACAAGCCCGAGCGCCAGTAATTTTGAGTGACTCATGTGATCAGAGAGTTTGCCGAACGGATAGGCCGACAGCGAGTAGATCAAGTTCATCGCCACCATTACCAGTGGTACCAACGCGACCGGCACACCGCTCTGCTGTGCGCGCAGCACCAGAAACGCCTCACTGAACCGGGCAAGTGTGAAAGTCGCGCCAATACAGACAACCCACCAATACGCGGCTCCGAGTCGTCGAAGATTCTCCCGGCGAATCGGATTCGTGCGTTTCTCGGTCTGATGATGCGCTGGATTGCGCAAGCCGAACACAAGGAGCGTGACGGCTGCCAGACCCGGAATAACCGCAACCCAGAACACGGCCCGGAAATCATTGGCCGTCAGCAGCATCAAACCGACGGCAGACAACGGCCCAAGGAAGGCTCCCACAGTATCGAGGGACTGCCGCAGACCAAAAGCAGCACCGCGTAAATGCGGCGGCGCTATGTCGGCGACCATGGCATCGCGAGGCGCACCACGCATGCCTTTTCCGATTCGATCCAGCAGCCGGGCAGCCAACACAACATCAACGGTTGGAGCAATGGCAAAGAGGGGTTTGGTCAACGCACCTAAAGCGTAACCGAACACGGCAAGTCCCTTGCGCTTGCCCAGGTAGTCGCTCAGCGACCCGGAAAATATTTTAACAATCAGCGCAGCGGACTCCGCCAGCCCTTCAATCAAGCCGACTGCAAAGGCGCTTGCGCTCAGCGTCGTAACCATGAACAATGGCAATAGACTGTGTATCATCTCCGAGGAGATGTCCATTAACATACTCACAAAGCCGAGCACCCACACCCCTGACGGAATCTTATTCAGACCGGTGTTGATATTTTCGGTGTGCACTATAATTTTCCTTGTCGGGTCTGAAGATACGACAGAAATACATGCCGAACACTTTGTCTGAAATGGTCAAGTTTCAAATTTTAAGTAGTCTCCAATCCCAGCTGTCCCTGCATTCCGGTCGGCTGCAAAATCTAATAGCAAATCGTGGATCTCGTGTCTTCCCTTTGGGTCAAGCTTATTGGTGGGGTCGTCCTGAATAGGGAGTCCGGGTTGCTGCACCAAAGCTCTATCGACGACCAGGCGTTGTTTCATTCCTCTGGAATTGGCTGATATGGGCGGATGTTTGGCCAAAGGTATTTTCCGCCCGGGTCGATCCGCATTGTTTCTTCCGGCCCGTCCCCGGTAACACATGATTTACAAACGCATTAACAGAAGCACCAAGGGCAATTGCATGATGAAGAAAATGTGAAGGCAGGGCAAGCATTTCCCCTTCTGTCCATCTATCCGCACGGTTGCCCACCCAGATATGACGGGAATATGAAAGTTATAGAAAGTAAACAAGCGATATAGCAAACTTTCCAATTCTTCAAGGTTTTTCTCGAAACCCTTTCGAACTCAACAAATCAAATAGCCATCAAAATAGTTGTTGTTCTGTCCCGAATGGTGGGCAACGTCTATAATGAAAATCACCGGTTCATCCGGTGTCTTTTTTTGATAAAATTAAGTGCGGTTTTCCCAGAATTGCAGAATTGTCCAACCAGTAACAACTTAAACAATTAACAGCCTATTCGCCTACTTCTTTCGGCGGGACGGGAAAAATGTTCAGTATTTTGCATTGGGACAGCCGCCGGTGAACCCGAAATCCCATTTTGCTGTGAAGACGATAGGAGACATCCCAGTTGCTGTACATTCCGGAAACCATATGGCTGAAGCCCTGATCACGTACAGCCGCTAAAAGTGACCCCAGCAGACAAGTGCCAACACCCTTTCCGGCTGCTTCCGGATGCACGTAGATGTATTCCAGATATGACCAGCCGGGCGGCAGTTTCAGGGTGTACCAGATCGCCATCCTGAAATCGCGGAATGTCACCCAGGCAAAGGCCCGCAATTGATCTGCTTCCTCAAATAGAAGGCATCGGTCACCGCTTCGCAGGGATTCTTCCATGAAATCGATCTCCTTGACAAAGCCTTCCAGGGCGTTAATCGCAAACAAATCTTTTTTCCCCGCCCATCGCATGAAAAGGTTCTCCGGTGGATTTCCAGGATAGATAGGCTCGCGAAGATCCCTGACCATCTCGATCCATTCTTCACAGGGCTGCATCTTGTGTGCAATACGTTTTATGGATTCCCTAAACAATGCCATCGGATTCAATTATTCCAGCAGTTATCGTTTCAGATCTGAAAATACATAAGCAATCGAGACAGAACTTCCTTTATCCGGTCGAACAAGGTTGGAACCTCTTCCATCCCGCTACCGGAGTCTGAATTCAGGTTTTTCCAATACCTTTTATAAACGCGTTTGACCCGCCACAAGACATATTTCATCTTTTTCGGGTCTGCCGTGGCCATTATTTCCAGCGGGTCGGTGAACTGAATGTCCGCCAGTTCGATCAGAACCTCCCGCACCGAATCTTTGAGCCCTTCGAGATTATAGCCCCCCTCCAACGCCATGACCACCTTGCCTTTGCAACAATGCTCGGCGAGTTGCAGGATGGAACGCGTCATTGCAGCAAACCCCTTGGGAGTCACCATCATCCCGCCCAATGAGTCCTGGTAATGAATGTCGAAACCGGCGCTGACCAGTATAAACTCCGGTTCAAACTCAAGTGCGATCGGTCTTAAGATTTTTTCGAACAAAGTCAGGTAATCGCCGTCTCCAAAGCCTGGAAGAAGCGGGATGTTCACGGTATATCCTTTTCCGGCCCCCTTGCCGATTTCCCGCATGCTGCCGCTTCCCGGATAAGAAAAAGACTCGTGAATCGAAAAGAAAAGTACAGTCGGATCATCTTCAAAACAGTGCTGTGTGCCGTTTCCATGATGAAGGTCCCAGTCGACTATGAGGATACGCGAAATGCCGAGGGTATGCTGGGCGTATCGTGCGGCAACCGCCACATTATTGTACAGACAAAAACCTTTGGCTTTATTGCGCTCTGCGTGATGACCGGGCGGTCGAACCAGGGCGAATGCATTATCCAGAAGACCTTTTTCGACCTGCTCCACAGCCAGGCACAGGCCCCCTGCAGCCAGAAGGGCAGCTTTATGGGAAAGCGGCGATGTGACGGTATCCGGGTCCAGGTAGACACATTTCCCCTCGGTGGCTTCCAGTCGGCTGATATGGTCCTGAGAATGGACCTGGAGCAACTCGTCTTTTTCGGCCCTTCGGGGGATGATTTCGTAAAACAGGTCATGCGATTCGAACGCATCGAGCATATTATAAATCACTTCGAGTCGTTCTGGGCATTCCGGGTTGTTCTGTTCCATGCAATGGCCTGCGTATCTCGGGTCTCTGATGATACCGGTTCTTTTTCTATCACCCGTGCATCTTCGCTTTGCCACTGTCTTAGTTTGAATTTTCACTTATAAGGACAACTGTCTGGTGTTACATGTCAATTTGGCCGATCTTGAAAAACCCTGTTCCCATCCCCCCCGGAATTCCAAGAAGAATAACTCTGATACGTTTTTAAACCATTACATGTTTTCCGTGTATCAGCCAAACAAAAATTTCTATCGTTTCTCTGGATATCTTTCCAACATGAATTATTAATCCGTATATCGTGCAAGTAAAATGAATTTTGCAGATTCTGGATACATTAGGCACAACTTTTCTTGCATGATCAGGCATCAAATTTTCAATTAAGACAAGTTTCCAATTGTATTGGTATCCATAAAAAAACTGGAAAGCGAATACTCAACCTGTGATAACATAATCAGAAGTTGAACCTTTTGCTTCATTCAGCAATTTTCTGACCATTTCGGCAATATCCCTTGTTGCTACAGGCTTAAAAATCTTGAGATCTCTTTACTGCATGAGATTTTGAGACTTCACCACCTCTTTGATGCAGTCAAATCTGTAGGCACATGCCTGTTTTTGTGATCGCTGAAGATGACTGCGCGATGCGGCTTTGTGCGGAATCGTGTGCTTTCTTAGCCGAAACCCAAGTTTCAGCGCATCGATCGGAGCACGCATCAAGCCTCCCACCTGCCCACAATAAGAATAGTCAGAGAATCCGCATGCTCGACTCTACCTCTTGAGATCACTGAGCAGGTTGCGAAACTCGGGGTTTTCGCGTAATAACTGGCGTCCGGCCTCAATCAGCCTGTCCACCTGCTCGTCGGTTGGATCAAAAGAAGTAGGAACTTTATTGAAGAATATTCACCGATCCGGGTTCGGGAAATCAGCGAAAGTGACTTAAATAAAATACGGGGTTAAGGGTTTCTCGGGCGTCGACAGCTCCGCTTCCCATCTTGCCAGACTCTGTTTTCATCGACTCGATGGTCGTCGCGTTGTAGCGAAGAAGCTGAACCGAGCTCATCGCATTGATGGTCTCTTCCAGTGGCGGCTGCTGGATGGTAAGGTCCATGAATTGTTTCGCCCCATTTTATATTTTGGCGTGCTTCGAATTTCCAATTTAGTTACTCCCTGCATCTTCCACCAAAGAGGCGTCCCTATCCGAAAGGAGAGCGTCCTGCTTGGATGTCACAACGGGTTCCTGCAGCAGATGCACATCCCGCTGGGGAAAGGGAAACGACATTCCCGCAGCCCGCAATGCATCATACAGGGCAATGGCCAGATCGCTGATGACCCATCGCCAGTGTTCAAACTCGTCCGTCCACGCCCGCAGTTCAAAGTTGATGGAATTGTCCCCGTAAGCCACCATGATCCCCCGGGGCGCCGGACTTGGCAGCACTTTCGGATGCAGGAGTGCCGTTGCTTCCAGAATTTTGATGACCTCCCGCGGCGCAGCACCGTAGTTAACACCCACCGGCAGTGCAATGCGCCGCAATTTATCGTTGAGGGTCCAGTTGGTCACTTTCTCCGTAACAAGCTGCGCATTGGGAACGATGATATCCGATCCCTGCCGGGTGCGCACGATACTGGCGCGCATGCCGATCCGGCGGACCTTTCCCAGGAGATCGCCCACTTCGACCATGTCATCCACATGGATCGGCTGCTCGAAGAGCAAAATCAGGCCGGAGACAAAGTTATTCACCACACTTTGCAATCCGAAGCCGATACCGACGCCGAACGCGCCGATCAGCACCGTCACCTGAGTCAGGCTCACCCCCAACACCCCTGCGGCAATCACAAACCCGAGGGCAAGGATGGTGTAGTTGAGAAGGCTCGATAGGGCATAGGACAGGCCAATCGGAAGCCCGGCGCGGGGGTAGATATCCTCCTGAAGCACAAAACGGATCAGTTTGGAAAACAGGTACGCCCCATACACCGTAAGAAAAAAAGCGAAAATGTTGCCGACTGAAGTGCTGAAAGAAGCCCCGCCCAGCTTCACGGCCAGGATCTCCTGTCCGAAGTTCAGGGTTGCATCCAGCAATCCGACATAGTCCAGATAACGAACTGCGCAAATGATCATCGCCATCCACCGAAGAAACAGAAAGAAGCGCCTTTCCAGAAGATCCCGGTATTGCAGAACCATCCGAAGCCGTATGAACGGCCATACGCGAAGCGCAAAGGCCGCCACGCCCTGCAGAACCTTGACAACTGCGTAAAATGTCAGAGACAGTGTGCTGAAGACAAGAGCGCCGGGTGACAGCAGGCGTGCCAGACGCAGGTATCCCAGCACCGAGGCGGCGAGTCCGGCTGCAAAGACAATCATGCCGAAGAAAGCCACCACCTTAATGATACGCCCCCTGGCAGCGCCGGCATCCGGTTCAGGTATGCTGCGGACATGCCCGGCATACAGGAACCATCCGAGCAAGGGCATTGCCACGATGCTTTCCAGGGTGAGGGTCCACTGCTCAAGCAGGGGCACCGCCATCAAGGCCTGGCGGACACTGTCAAGGACGAAAAGGCTGACCAGCACAATAATTGCGGAGACCACGGTCGGATAGATCATCGGACGGATCAGACGGATCATCGGCGCCAGGGCCAGGAGTTCCAAGATTTGCTTCACATTGGCCGGCGCTGTCGAGTAGGGTCCGGAAGCCATTAACAAAGCGACCATCAGTGCTGTTGCGAAGGGACGATCAAACACCAGGCCGGAAGATGCGTCCGCTTGGCCGGCCGCCACCCAGCGGAGCACTTTTCGCCGGACGGCCAGTAACATCAGCATCACTGTCGCAAAAATCCCCACATGAATCGGTAGCCCCCTGGAAGGCTCACGCAGATAGACCATGGTGTCCGCCCGGTATGTACTGGCAACTCCGGCAAGAATGGATGGCGCAACCTTGAGGGCCTGAACCCACGCGTTCTCGTTCCAGCTCAGGGACCGCCCCCGCTCAAAAATTCCTCCGACGGTTGCGTTCTGGGCTGCGCTGATCTGAGCCAGGACTGTCTGGCACCGGGTTGTTTCAGAAGCCACCCGATTCTGAAGATCTAGGACGTCGGTTGCCTTCAACTGAAGCAGCTCCTGTTCCTCCTGGAGAGTGGCGATTGTCGCATCGATCTGCCCAAGTACAGGGGCGGGAGCCTGCGCAATCTGTGCGGCGCTGCGGGTCAATGCCCATGTCTTTACATGCTCCGGCAGCTGATTCAGCGCATCCTGGACTAGGGTGGCCCGCTCCGTGAGCGTGTTAAGCCAGTCCCTTGTTTGCCGCTCCAGCCCTTGCCAGAGTTGCTGTTGAGACTGCAGCACCGCCAGGGGGGCATCCTCCTGAATGATTTTCCGGGTCTTTTCCCCCGTGCTCCGATCGTATTGCTCACGCCGGGAAGCATCAACCGGATTTTTTCTATCTCAGCGCTGGGAGGCAGTTTTATGGCGTAAGAACGCAGGAGATTTGACACATCCATGGCCCGCGTTGCGACATCCGGCAAGGGAATTGCCGCCGGAGCCGATGGCGCGAGGACTTTCGGATGTGCCGAAGATTCCGAAGGTTTAGAAGGCGCAGGTGTCGCAGGCTCTGTCGCCCTCAGGGGCGTGGTCGGCAGTATCCACAAGGCGGCCCAAAGAAACGTGATCAGCACCCACAGCATGCCCGGCACCCTGCGGGCATTCCGATATCGATTCTTCAGCAATTGCATCCCTCTCCGGTGTTGTCCGGGATCTTTATGGTTGATGGACATCGATCCGGATCAAAACCCAGGATGGAAACCGCCGGGGCCGGCGGCATAACAGCCATCACCGCCATCCGGGCAGATCACCACATAGGTGTGACGCTGTCCGCAACCGGCCACCCCGACAGTATATTCGGCCCGTTGAATCCCATTTACCCAGGGCCCCTGGAGAGCGGGCTGGATGACTTCCTGAGATATGATGGTGGCGGTCGCCGTCGGGCAGTTCATCTCGAATCGCGCCCGATTCAAAACCGTCTCCGTTGCCATCGGCTGTTTGGTGTTAAGAAACTGGGCCTGGGTGGCGCATCCCGTCACGGTCAGTAGGGTAATAAGCGCCAGAAGTACACAGGACGTTTTCATATGAAGTCTCCTTTTCTCAACTATTAGAAAATATTGAGACATTTTTTTGATTTAAAAGCGTCGACCTGCAGTTATTGGATGATTGCGTAGCCACCGGACGGAAACGTCTTAGTCAATTTTTGCCCCTGCCGCCAGGTTTGGTTGAAAAAGGTAAAATTTTTTCAGCCCCTGCCATGAAAAAAATCCTTCCCAAAAAGGGGGATGCATTTTCACTTTAAAAGTCCGAATCAGGGCGTAGGCACCACGACGTAGTAGACGCCGTTGGCGCCATAGGACGGCTTGAACCAGGTGTTGCCGCACAGGTAATATGTCGTGCCCTGGACGCTGGGTGTGGCGCAGCCTGCGGGCAGCGTGGCATAGATCGCGCCCATGGTATATACCCCTGCGCTGCCGGCGGCAACCCCCGCAGAGTATGCGGCAGAGGTGTTGGCGCTGCCGGCGGCAACACCTGCGCTGTAGGCGCTGGAAGTTGCCGCTGCGGTATTTGACGAGGCAATGGCCGCGCCTGTGACCATGACCGACTGCTGCGCCTGCGGCAGCGGCTCCGGCGGTGGACCAGCCCCCGCAGTTATAGCACCCGGAACCATAGTAATTCACGGTGGCGGGCGGATGGTACGCCGGGTAGACGGCTGCGGGCGGATGGTAGTACGCTCCCCCATAGTGGGCGTCGCCGTAAGCTGTCCCGCCATAGGCGCCGGTCTTCGACCAGCCGCCGCCATAGGCATGGGATGCGCTGCCGCCGTATGCATTGGTATGGGTGGTGCCTTCCCCATAGGTGCGAGTACTGCCGCCGTACTCATTGGTATGGGAAGTGCCTTCACCGGCGGTGTGCGACGTGCTGGTGCCCCACGCGCTGGTGTGGCTCGTGGATCCATAGCTGTGCGATGTGCTGCCGCCAAATCTGTCTCCGTGACACCAGCCTGCGGCAGGTCCGCTCGGAAGCGCTGCGAGCACAAGCGCCACAAAGCAAATAAAGATCGTTTTCATGATGTGCTACCTCCTTACTTGGTTTTGCCTGTGGTTTTGGATGACTTGCTCTTTGCCGGGGGGCTGGCATCTGCCGGACGTTTTGCATCCGGATGGGCAAAGGGCATGGGGTTTGCGCTGCCTGCGCCTGCTGAAGCAAAGGCATCCGCCGGGACGGCAACATCGAGCTGCCAGTTGGAGAGCTCCAGGTCATGGCGCAGGTGCGCCAGGTCATTGCGGTATACCCCGCGTATTCTCCGGGGCAGTTTGTCCTCTGCGCCGATCCATACCTGTATGAACACGTTGTCGTTGGCAAATGCCACCATGTCGGTCGTCGTTCCGCCGACGATCTGGGACTGGCCGATATAAAAGGCAAGGATCAACCCTTCGGACAAATCCTTGTAAGGGTCGGCTACTATCACGTCCGTGAACGGGAAATAGATCGCGGCGGTGTCAAAGGCTGACTTCAGCGCCGCATCGATCGTGGTCGGAGCCTCTGCAACGGCGACCAGGTTCTCGGCAGGCGCAAAGGCCGTCATGGTTTTGCCGTTATAGTAGAACTCCGAAGCCGGGCCATCTCCGGGGGTTATCACCCGCAGCTTGTCGGGCCGCTGCAGGGTGACTTCGGACTTGTCGTGTAGACAAGGGGCGGGCCAAGGCGGCTCGGGCTCTCGTAGGAGACCACGGCCGTAAAGCTCATCGTGCGGGCGGCGGCAAGGCGGCTGCATGAAGCCTTCAGAATGTCGATGGCCTTGGGTTCAAGGACGAGCTGGACTTCGGGCGGCGCCTCAACCTTGCTCTGCGATTTGGCGGGCTTGGATGCCTTCGGTGCTTTCTGGGACTGCTGGGCATTTCCGCTCGCGGTCAGAAATGCGACCAGCACGAGCGCGCCCAACAGCGTGCGCCCGAGATGCCAGGGCCCGATTCATCCTGCCCCCGTGCAAGTGATGCAATTGGGTTCCTCCTCCGGGGCCGCTCATGGCAGCAACCCGCATTCAAACATCTTGTTCGCGATGGGGGCTGCGACTTTGTTGATGAATGCCTGGCGCATCTGGGGATCATTCTGCAGCATCTGGATGGCTCTCTGCTCCATTTCCGATTCAGGCTGGCCTTTCTTTTGCCACAGCTGCTCGCAGGTCGACTGCTGATACTTCTGGATGACTTTGTTGGCGATCATGTCCAGAAGAGGGTAATCCTGGGCGCCAGCGATTCCGGCGCAAAACAACACCAATACCACTCCCATCAACACAAGAATGTCTGTTCATGTCTTTCTCCTTTCTGAAATTATGATCGAATTGAAAATGCATTCGGAAAACATAAAAACATTTGTCAGCCACAAAGCTCATAAAATGACAACGTCACCTTTTAGAAAGTGGGATTGAGGTGATGCGGCCAAGGTAAAATGGACACAGACTTAAAAAGCATATATGGATAAATCTGTCAAGAGGGCGCAGAGGCGATGGCGGCAGGGTGGGAGGATCTGAACGCTATACGAAATGTAATATGCAAGCATTTTCAGAAGGCATTGTTCATCAGAATTCCGTTGACGATACTTTTGGTATTGTAAAGAAAACCAACCTGTGAATATTTGTGCTTTGGATAACATATCCTTGAGATCGGATCTTCGAAAGGGTTTGCCGCAAGAGACAGAGAGGAACCATATTATAACATTGAAACTTCATTTAGCCAGAACATGATTTGTTGTCACATCAGCAATCAATTTATTGCCTTCACCGAACACTGTTGTCCTTACAATACTCACTGTCTTACCTTTCTTAATGAAGGAGGACACCGCCTTGAAGGTACCCTCAGGCTGGTTGCTGGCAAAATTGCCATTCAGATTAATGGCCAGCGGAAACCCCTTCTGTCCCTCGGCCGCATGAGGAGATCCTAACACCAGAACAGTTGCGCAAACATCTGCTAACCACAGTATTGCCCCGACATGAACAACTCCATAAGGGTTTTTTATGCCTGTGTGAATAGGCATTTCTCCTGTGACTTTATCTTTGGACTGTTCGATAATTGAGAATTGAATTGATCCTTCAAATTCCATATCTCATCCTTTCGATTGAGTTCAAACTCTCGGGTTTTCTTCACAATTCTTCCCCGTCAAGGCCTGCACAAACAGGGTTACCAATACAGCTAAAGACTCAAAATCGATCAATTGCGTCGCATTGCGATCGAACAACAGGGTAGTCCGGGCAGGAAATTCTTCGTCTCGGTCATAGAAAATAAGCTGTAGTAAAATGTGCGGAAGCAAATCAAAGATTATGCTGATCGAACCCAATCCAGCGTCCCCACCTTGATTGCCCCCGATAGCCGCCGCGACTGATAACAATTCTGGAACACGAGCTTGAAAGCACCTTGTGATGGGACGTTCTAAGGCGCTCTTGGAATAACTACCTTGCTTGAACAAAGGCCCGGCAAGCTCTGCAAAAGTTACAAACTGTCCGAATGGTCGGCTGCGACTGGCTTTCAAAATGTAATGGATCAGTGCACTTCCAGTAACATATGAGACTTTTTGGCCATCGAATCTCCGTACACCATCATTGGATACCAGGTAGTTGACGCCTAAAAACGAGACCTCAGCCTCCCCCGCATCGTTAAGTTGAAGATTAAGGTGTTCTGCTGAGGTGGCAATATCCGCAGATGATAGATGTGTGAGAAGATCCTCATAAATCCATTTATGGCCGCCAATGGCTTTTGATTCTTTCAAATATGATCCTCGTTCGTTTATACTCAAGGGTTCCTGAACAAAACAAAATTCAGCGTTAGCAGCAACTTGATCTTCCATGGGGCAATATCGCTTTCACATACCAAAACACACTTGGTCACGGTTTTCTTCGCAATTACTTTGGAATAGATCGCGCCATTCCCTTCACGATCATAACTTCTTTATTGCTATTCAGCCTTGCCTTTTCTTCCGCCCTGGAGCCTGCTGTAACGTATACGCGCTCCTGACGGTCCTTGAGGGGCTTAAGTATCCTTTCGATATGTTCTTTCTTGTTTTCATGATAATAGCTTTTGACTTCTTCTCCCGCAGGGCAAACGGCCATGCAATAGCTGCACCGGTAGCTCATCCGAAACATTAATGACTGCCACATGAAGCCCGTCTCTCGATCATCGAAATGAGAATTGTATTCCTCCAGATTCTGAGATGTGACGATGGCTTCCACCAGATTATTAAACCCGGTGAAATTGTCTCGGTACGTGTGAGTTGAGCAGGCCATGAAATCAAAAAGTTGGCCTTTGGTGATCGCTCCAGTGGGGCATACAGCAGCGCAAAGGTTACACTTGATGCAGGGGTTATCCTTAAGGGGAAGATCATATTCATCAAACACCCCATTTACCAGAATACTTTCCAATTGAATGCAACTGCCATATTTCGGGTGAAGAACGAGCCGGCTTATCCCCATGTGTCCCAGACCAGCCTCCACGGCCATTATCTTGTGGCTTACGTCCCATATTTTCCCTGGATATCGATCCATAGCCATGGGCCATCCCTTGTTGACGACGGCCCCCCGAATACCCAATTGATTCAGGCGGCGAAGGATCTCGCGAGAGACGCTAGAAATCTTATCCCCCGTGTGATGAAATTCTTCATTGGCCACATAGCGGGCCGGGCTCTGAATGTTCTCGCGGTTATTGACCACGATGACGGAAATGATACTCCGCGTAAGGGGATAGATGTATAGCATTCCATCCCGTTCCTTTTCTATCGATTCCCGTGCCATATCCACCAGGCCCACATCGTCGGCCCCGGCTTCCAGACATATTTTTTTGACCACCTCGGCGGCGTAGATGCTTGCTCCTTGAGCTTTATCATTTTGCAGCATATTCTTACCTCGACTTCTTCCTGTCTTGTTCTGGTTTTCCCTTTTTCCCATCAATTCATTCTTCACGCTTTCTTCCATGATCCTTAAATTAGCACTTGAAAAGGAAGGAAGAAAGTGGCATAAATGACAAAAATCATGCAGAATCGGCCATGAGGCCGTGGGGAGAGAATAATGGCAAGGATGACCTTTTTGGCGGCAGAAGGCTGTCTCTTTTCGGGCATAAGTGGCTTGATCGACGCCTTTTCCATTGCGAACTTATGGTATCGGGCCTTGAACAAAGACAGATCGGATTCGCTATTCGAGACGGAAATCGTTACAGTGAAGGGAGAGATGGTAAGTGCCCACGGTGGAATCCGTGTTCACCCTGATGGGGCCTTAGAGGACGTCAATCAGACGGACTTGATCCTTATCCCCGCATTCCTCCCTGTGGACCAACCTCTGACGCAGAAAGCAGGGGAAATTTCGGAGTGGCTGATCGATAGATACCAGAGGAGAACAAACATCGCCGCCATGTGCACCGGCACTTTTATGCTGGCGGAAACCGGGCTTCTCAACGGGAAAATCGCGACGACCAACTGGCAGTTTGCCAGACGCTTTCAGCGCCGATATCCAAAGGTGCATCTCAGGATGGATCGGATCCTCACCGAGGAGGCCCGCCTCATCTGCACGGGGGCGGCCACATCCATGTACAACTTGGGACTACACCTTATCAGGTCTTTTGGATCCGAAGAGCTGGCATCCGTGTGCTCGAAGGCCTTGCTGGTTGACCCTAACCGGGACAGTCAGTCACCTTATTCTATTTTCAGCGTCAGGAAAGATCACGGCGATGGGAGTATATTGGAGACGCAGGAATGGATGCAAGAACACTACGCCGACAACATCACCATCGACGCCATTGCAAGGGAAGCAGGGATCAGCCCCAGGCATTTTAAGCGGCGTTTCAGAAAAGCCACCGGGGATTCCCCCCTCGGCTATCTTCAGAATCTACGTATGGAGGCCGCGAAAAGGAAACTTGAGACAACGCTCGATAATGTAAACGAAATCACTTTCCAGATCGGATACGAGGACAGCAGTACCTTTCGAAGACTCTTCAAGAGATATACCGGCATCTCTCCTATAGAGCCTACCGCGACAAGTTTTCGCAATCCAAGCACCCTCACATCGCTGCTGAGACCGGGAACGCTTGAGATTCCAAGGATTAGTTTCCTGGCAGATATAAGCAGGTGAGAATTGTATCTGGTAATCCTCGTCCTTCAGATTTTTTAGCGACCGAATATAATAGTAAATAGCTCTCTCGTTATAGAAAATATTTATACCACCATAGTCGGGTTAATTCAGTTGTAATTTTCTCCGGAAACTGCCGGCCACGGCAGGCAGTTACAAAATCGACACAGTGAAAGCGAGTCTTTCATGTGTCGCGATTTCCAAGCACAGTATTTGCGATGACCGCTGTCTTTGGGTGAGTCGCTTCCCGGGTGTCGTACCTCGGGAGGATGGAGAGGTTCTCGAACCACAAAAGCCAGGTACTCCGAAACAATGGCGATATATTTGTCGTACCCAAGATTCCCAGTACAATTTTTCTTCATGTAGACGTTCATTCGGTTTCTGAAATCATCTATATTATTTTCTTTTACTTCACCAATTATGGAGGACGGGTCCAGATACAACAACTCTTCGGAAACGGCAAGGTTGTGAGCGATGAGGGCGTCTTCAATAATTCCCGACTTTTGGGCGGCCCGATCCTGCCGGGCTTTGGCGAATACCTGATCTTTCAGAAGGGAAGATAATCTGTGTTGCAGGTCTTTAACAAGCTGTGACGTGTTCATGAGTCTTCGTCGCTTTCTAAATTCAGGGCTGTCGAAACTATATCGCATGATCTCAATCGATGGAGATACCTGACAAGCTCAGTCGTACTCGCGAGTGATTCTGCTGACCACAAATCGACAGGATTAATTTTTATATTCCTTTATTGCCCTTACAAAAGCTTCTATGTTTTCGATTTTAGCGGGAGGGTAGATGTCCGCACGTGGACCCACAGCCGTAAAACCCATGTCCAGACAGCGATGGACATTTTCAGTGATCTCGGCCGGCGTGGCGTTCGCCAACATGTCGTAACCGCCGCACTCGCTAAACAGCGGCATCCCTTCGGGTAGGCGTTCTCTAACATCTTCCATACAGCAGTCCCTGTCGAGGAACATTCCATCTGGTTCACATGCCAGCATGAAATCGACAACCTTCAGAGAGTTGCCGGAAATATGAATAATTTGAGGAAGTTTCTTAGGCCTGAAAATATCCTGCAAAAAGGGTAATATCAGTTTGTTGAATATTTTTGGAGAAACGGAGGCACCGGCACCTTCGACGACAATCATGAAATCGACGCCTGCGTGCAAGTAAACATCAATCAATTTAAGAATGAATCCCGTCAGCTGCTTGAAAATTCTCCGGGTTTTGTTCTGGTGTTTCAGCAATGCCAAATAAAGCGCGTCTATATCCAGCACCTGACCAGCCAGTGTAAACGGACCGGGCAGGAAGATTCCTACCGGGCCTATTGCTCGGGTATCTTCTTTGACGGCACGGATGCTCTTGAGAATGGCCGGCATCCGGCCTTTTTCCGGCAGATCCTCGGGGATGTCGATATCGTCATTCACGGAGAAAGGTTTGTTTCCAATGGTAGGATACACCGGATTGCCGTCCACGGCATCGTGATATCGCACCTCGGCGCCAAGGATCTCCGCTTCCACATTCATATCAAATGGTAGCACCGTCGATTCAAACCCAAACTCAAAGCTCATGAGAGCGGCTTCGGTCATGGCCTTATGCTCCCCCATAATGGAATTAAACGGCAATCCCCTTTCCCGGATGCGGGTCAAAGGTAAAAAGGGACCGAGATGGAACGTTGATATGTTTCCTTTTCGGTATGTTTCCATTAGTTGTATGAGCGAATTATTCATTTCATTTCCGCAATTACCCGATTTGTTTTTTTTGGGCAGAGCATTTTTGTTGATTCCGATCCAACGCATCTAATAAAATGTTTTTTAGACCTTCAAGGCCTATATCCTTGCTTTCGAGAATCGGCAGACCGGTATGGTCTGCAATAAAGTCGATCTTTGACTGGTAATCGTCCAGATCCCCCATGGCGTCTAAAAGAATAATACCGTCGAGCATGCCGAACATCCCCTGGGTTTTTTCTCTGCTTTCCCCCTTTATTTTCTCTACAAATCGGATAAAAGATTGATTTAAAAATAAATATTTATGATCTGGGTCTATCTCCAGAAGTTTCCCCTTGCCGCCGAGCAGGCAGTCGATACAGTTCAACGCATCAACCTTGATAGCATCATACTTGTCGATCAACTGTTTCATTTCACCGTTAAATCCCAGGCAGACATCGCCGTAAACAACGACGACACCCCGATGGCTCTCCTTTTGAAGTTTTTTGAGTGCACCGTTAAGCCCGCGTCTCAGAAGATTGTAGTCCATATGCAGTTTTTCACTCAGGAAATAGGTATCCACGTCGATATCGCCTTTTGCCTGGAGACACTCGATCTCTTTGCGCAAAATACCGCATGAGATAACAAGGGGTTTTTCTCCACGTTCCATCTGAGACTCCAATTTGGGGTTCAAAGGCTAAAAAGCCGACAGACAAAGCATCCGTTGCCGGCTGTCGGCATATACTGGCAGTTTCTATGCAATCGAAACAATCAGTTTTTCCTGATCCTTTTCCACCGGATAACGGGTTATCGGGTGAGGCGTAGGGCCGAAGATTTTATTTCCACCTGAATCGTAAGTCGACTTGTTAACGCTGCAGCACTGCACCGTGTCGGTTCCGGGAACCGGATCCAAACGGCGATGGCCCAAATGGGTGCACCGATTGTGAAACGCACGATACTCTCCGTCCTCTCCGTAAACAACCAGCACCCGTTTGGGAAGGTTTTTACCTTCAAACCGGATTGCGCCACCGGGACTTTTCAATTCCGATACCTTACCCAAATCGATGGTCAGTTTTCCATCTGCATAATTCCAGCAGCCTTCTATTCCAGGTTTGGTGGTCGCCGATATACCCAACAACGCTGAAAAAAACTTCTTTTCAAGAATTTTATGCCCATGTTTTCTTCCCCATTAGATAAGTATTTCTTGTAAGTATCCCCCGGCAGAGCCGGGGGGTTACCCATTATTAATTATGTTTTGATTGAGAGCATCACGAGTCTGCCAAAAATACAGATTTCATCGTACCCATAGTCAACCATAGTTGCATAGATTGCTGAGTCAAACCATCATTATTGACACAAAAGGTATTCATAAGAAAACCGGACTGTTGATATTTCTGTTTGGGATCATTAATCTTAAGAAGAGTCGGTAACTTCACAAAAAAAAGATCCTTTTCTGGCCCGGCTAAACGAGCTTAGCGAATTGTCCAATTTATTGGGAATCAATTTACAATTCAATCAATTGGTTATCTTATAAAATTGGTTATAACTTTTTGGACTGGAGCCGGAGCCGGCAATGTATTTATAGTCTGCTCCCGCATCTTTAGAAGCCAGACCATATTATTACCCACGACTTCCATTATTTGAACACCTTCCTCATCTTTAATGACTTCCCCGGGTATCCTTCCATGGATTACATTCCAGTAATTTGATGTTGTAAGTATCATTTCAGAATAAGCAAGAAAATGATACAAACTATCCAAAGTTGCTGAACCGCCAGTACGCCGAACAGCAACGATTGCAGTTGCAATTTTATGTCGGAACAACCCACCGTTACTTGAAGATACGTAAAACGCGCGGTCCAGAAAACATTTCATTGTACCTGCGACTCCAGAAAAATGGACAGGAGAGCCCAGAATAAGCCCGTCAGCAGCTTTAATGCTTTGAATCCATTTGTTAAGAGAGTCAGTCGTAATTGAACATTTTTCGTCCTTATTTTCCCTGCATTTTCCGCAAGCAATGCAGCCTCGTATCGATTTATTGCCTATGTGAATAATTTCGAAATTAATATCGTTTTCTTTAAGCTTGGCTCCGATAATCTTAAGGGCATGAAAAGTATTACCTTCCTTGTTGGGGCTTCCATTTATTGCAATTACTTTCATAAAAAACTCCTTTTTATATGCTATAAGATAGTTTTGTTAATTGGCCGACGACGGTACCGAGGCCCCAAGTCTGGACAGCTGGATGGGGTAAATGAGCTCTAAGTTGGTTTGAAAATGGAAACATCAAGCGGTTTTGGCAGGTTGAATTTGGTTGTAAAATATTTCATCAGGTCTCAATCTTGTCAAAAGACTGATGCCCACTGACTTTTGAATCCTTACATATATCAGAAAGTATTTATTTCAGGATTTTTTTTCATGAATACTTTGAGTATCTCTAACCATAGCCGAACTGGCCGGCGGTCGTCAAAACATTTCAAAGGTGATGCTGCTGCATTCTGACCTTTCAACGATACAGATTTATCAGGGAAAAGTCAGCGATGTTTAAGGCATAATGTTGGTCGACAATCTCCGAGGGTAATTTTGGCGATAGCCGAGTCGGGATCTTTGGCATCGGGTCGGTTATTTCGAAGGACCTACCCATTAATCAAGAATTGCATTGGTATCCATGAGAAAATCGGCCTGTGAATACTCAACATTTGGATAACAAAATTGTTGAACGTGCAGATCACCAGCGGCTGTTATCCGTCCGGTGGATTGCGGGGTTAGACCCTGGATAGCGGCTCATACATTTATTTATCGATTTCGGTCTTAAAATAAATTTTCAAAGATTCTTATGTTATCAAAACGGAGGGGATATTTACCATCTTCAATACCATGTATAATTTCTACAACCAAATCGTTGAACGGAGTAGGGACATCATATTTATCTCCATACTTACATACCACTCCGTTAATCGAATCAATTTCGCACCCCCGACCTTTTTCAAGGTCTTGCAGCATGATTGCTTTTAATAATCTATGTTTGCCCTTCCTTTATTGGACAACAGAATTTCTTTGATGCTGGGCTTAATTTTCATGATATCCTCCCTGAAGCAATGAATCTTCCAGTTTATCGAGACCAGACCTTTCCCTCGCAATCCAATGAGAGCTTTGTCTTGATCGTCACACTGCTTCATTATTCTCTATACGCGGATCGACAACCACAATGGTAATTCCCTTTGCTTTTAGGATCAGCCGCTCGACAATCGTTTTTCTTCCCAGCCAGTTCTTCCAGAAAGGCAGCGGGCTTGGGCGGCCGATGACAATATGTCCCACGCGGTATTCCCTGGCAAAGTGCAGAATCGTATCTGCAATGTCCTCCCCTTTGTAGGTAAAAACCATGGCACCCAGTGAGTTGGCCAGCGTCAGGGTATCCGACAGAAAGCGCTGGGTGGTTGCGTCAATCACGGTAGGAGCTTCACTTGGCGTTTGTATATAGACTGCATACCAGTCACGGTTCAGGCGTCCGGCAAGCCGGGACCCGTAACGAAGCAGCATAGCACTGTTGGGTCCTCGCGAGCTCAGACACACCATCACCTGATCGGGGACAATATGCTGTTCCTCTTTGGGGGCACTGCGGCGTTTGATATCCAGCTGTGAAGCCAGTTCTCGAAGCGTCAGCTCCCGAAGCTCATCCAGGTTGCTGCGCTGGAAGAAATGATCAAGGGCCGTGGACACCCGCTCTTTGGGATAAACCTTGCCTTCACGCAGGCGTTGCTGCAGATCCTGTGTCGCCAGGTCCACATTCACAATTTCATCGGCGTCAAAAAGAACGGAATCCGGCAGCCTTTCGTGCACTTTAACCCCCACAAGTGCTTCAACCGTGTCATAAAGGCTTTCCAGATGCTGGATGTTAAGTGTGCTGATTACGTGAATACCCGCATCCAGAAGTATCTGCACGTCCTGATAGCGTTTGAGGTTTTTCCCGCCTGGGGCATTGGTATGGGCCAGCTCATCCACCAGAGCCACTTCTGGCTTACGGGCCAGAACCGCATCCATGTCCATCTCGTCAATCATGATTCCGTGATATTGAATCCGACGCCGCGGAATGACTTCAAGACCTTCGACAAGCTCTGCTGTTTCGATTCTGTCATGTGCTTCCACCAGCCCCACAACCACATCAATCTTTTCCTGCTTGATTCGGTGGCCCTCAAGCAGCATCTGCCATGTTTTCCCGACACCCGGTCCATAGCCCAGGTATATTTTCAGCTTGCCGCGTTGAGAACGGCGGATCAACCTTAGAAAACTGAGAGCCTTGTCGTCGGATGTCATGGTGTCGCCTACCCTTTGCTTGCGTCTAAAGCCAGATTTAGTTCGAATACATTTACTCCGGGCTCGCCGAGAAAACCAAGGTCAGGTCCATCCGTATGGATACGGATAAGGCTTTGCACCATATCTTCGGATAGCCCTCTTTCCCTGGCGACACGGGCAGACTGCATTTTGGCATTTGCAAGGCTGATATGCGGGTCCAGGCCGCTGGCGGATGCTGTGATCGCATCTGCAGGGATTTTCACGGAAAGAGCAATGCCGTTCTCCGTGCGATACGCGGTAACACGTTTTTTTACTTGATCCATAAGTTTCTGCGAAAGCGGCCCCAAATTACTGCCGCCCGAATTTGTCGCATCATACCCTTCACCCGCTGCCGATGGACGTGGATGAAAATACTGCGGCCCGCTAAACCCCTGGGCAATCAGCCGGCTGCCAAGTACTTGACCATCACGAGTGACTATCGAACCATTTGCCCGGGAATAAAATCCGATTTGCGCAATTCCCCATACAATCGCCGGATAAATGCCACATAATAAAACAGCCAAAACGACCGTGGTCAGAATGGCCGCTTTCACTTCTTTGATAAATGCTTCTGTTTTCATGAACATCTCCTTTAGGCCAAATGCAGCCATGTAATGGCAATATCAATTAGTTTGATGCCCAGAAAAGGGGCGATAATGCCGCCAAGCCCATAGATCAGAAGGTTCCGCCGCAGAATAGCCACCGCACCTTTGGGTCTGAAAGTAACTCCCCGCAGGGCGATCGGAATCAAGGCGATGATGATCAGCGCATTGAAGATAACCGCGCTTAATATGGCGCTCTGGGAAGAATGCAGATTCATCACGTTAAGTGCTGCGATTTGCGGGAACGTTGCAACCAGCATGGCAGGGATAATGGCAAAATACTTGGCAACGTCATTGGCTACACTGAATGTTGTCAGTGCCCCGCGGGTCATGAGCAGCTGTTTGCCGATTTCAACGATTTCAATAAGTTTTGTTGGATTTGAGTCCAGATCCACCATGTTTCCAGCTTCCTTGGCGGCCTGGGTGCCGCTGTTCATGGCTACACCGACATCTGCCTGGGCAAGGGCTGGCGCATCGTTTGTCCCATCGCCTGTCATGGCCACCAGATGTCCTGCAACCTGCTCGCGGCGGATAAGAGACAGTTTATCTTCGGGCCGGGCTTCAGCCAGAAAGTCATCCACGCCGGCCTCTTTGGCAATGGTCGCTGCGGTCAGCGGATTGTCGCCTGTTATCATGATTGTACGGATACCCATGGCCCGAAACCGCTTAAAACGATCTGGGAGCCCACCTTTTACGATATCCTTCAGATAGACGACTCCATAAACGTTTTGGGAACTGGCGACAACCAGCGGGGTTCCGCCCATCTGGGAGATCCGATCGACATCGGACTCGACTTCAGCCGGCAGGGCAGAACCAATAAATCCTCGAATCGCGTCAGCTGCTCCTTTTCTGTATAGCTGATCATCCACATCAACACCGCTCATTCGTGTCTTGGCTGTAAAGGGAACGAACTGGGCATGGCTCAGGTCATGAAGCTGCCGTCCGCTAAGTCCATAGCTCTTTGCCAGAAAAACGATGCTTTTTCCTTCCGGGGTTTCGTCTGCAAATGAGGCCAATTGTGCAACCGCAGCAAGCTCTTCAATTTTGATCCCTGGAGCCGGAAAAAATTCCGTGGCCTGACGATTGCCCATGGTAATCGTTCCGGTTTTATCCAGAAGCAGCACGTCCACGTCGCCCGCCGCTTCCACAGCGCGACCACTCATGGCCAGCACATTTTTTTGGACCAGCCGGTCAATTCCCGCTATGCCGATCGCGCTAAGGAGTCCCCCGATCGTTGTGGGAATGAGACAAACGAGCAGTGACACTAGAACCGGTATGGAAAACGTAACATGGGAATAACCGCCAAAAGGCTTCAGCGTCATGATTACGATGAGGAATATAATCGTCAGTGCAGCCAGCAGGATGGTCAGTGCGATTTCATTTGGTGTTTTCTGACGGCTTGCGCCTTCTACCAGGGCAATCATGTGGTCCATGAAGCTCTCTCCAGGATTGGCGGTAACGCGCACGACGATTTCATCGGAAAGAACCCGGGTGCCCCCGGTTACAGCACTTCGGTCGCCTCCCGCCTCCCGAATCACCGGCGCGGACTCACCCGTGATGGCGGACTCATCAACCGTTGCAGCTCCTTCAATCACTTCGCCGTCCATCGAAATCACCTCTCCGGCTTTTACGACTATGATATCGTCCTTTCGAAGTGACTCTGCGGCAACCGGCTCCAACTGACCGCCTTTGCTCCGTCGATTGGCCTGAGTCTGGGTTCGGGCCTTACGCAGTGTTGCGGCCTGTGCCTTGCCCCGTCCTTCGGCCATTGCTTCTGCAAAATTGGCGAACAACACGGTAAACCACAGCCAGATAGCGATCTGTAGAATAAATACTACTGGTTGGCCATCGAAGGGCGCTGCTGCCAGTTCCACGGTTGTGACAATAGCCCCGATAAGGGTCACAAACATCACGGGGTTTCTCACCATGCCGCGAGGACTGAGTTTGCGAATAGCATTTGCGACCGCAGGAACAAGAATGGACTTATCAAAAATGGAATGCGCCTTAGTTGACATTTTTGCTCCTTAAAACAGATTGCTGGAATTCAACATCAGAAAATGTTCCACCACGGGTCCAAGGCTCAGGGCCGGCAGAAACGTAAGCGCCCCGACAAGCAGTATCGTTCCGACAAGAAGCAGCGTAAATGTCGGTCCGTATGCCGGAAAGCTGCCGGCGCTCTGGGGTACAATCTTTTTTTTGGCAAGGCTGCCGGCAAGCGCCAGCACGGGGAGGATGACAAAAAATCGACCGCAAAGCATGGCTATCCCCAGTGTCGTATTGAACCAGGGGGTGTTGGCGGAAAGACCTGCAAACGCGCTGCCGTTGTTATTGATTGCAGAAGAAAATGCATACAGGATTTCGCTGAAACCGTGCGGCCCGCTGTTGTTTAAGCCTGCAATGCCCCACGGGCTGACCGTGGCCCAGGCGGTAAATCCGAGCAGCAGCACTGTGGGGATTAAAATGGCAAGTGCGGCAGCCTTGACATCAAAGGCTTCGATTTTCTTTCCCAGATACTCAGGGGTGCGGCCGATCATCAAACCTGCAAGAAAAATCGACAGCACGACAAAGATCAACATGCCGTAAAGTCCTGAGCCAACTCCACCGAACGCCACCTCTCCCAATTGCATGTTAAACAGAGGTACCAGCCCACCCAAAGGTGTGAAGGAATCGTGCATCGCATTGACAGCGCCGCATGATGCATCAGTTGTAATCGTTGCAAACAGAGCCGAATTGAAAATTCCGAAGCGGACTTCCTTTCCTTCCATATTGCCATAAGCCGCATCAACACCCAGTGGTGTAAGACGGGGATTTCCCATGGATTCCGACCACCAGCAAACCAGAACACCTGCAAGAAAAAGCATGAACATGGCGGACCAGACGGACCAGCCATGTTTTTGATTCTTTACCATCCGTCCCAGGTAATAGGTCAGGCTGCTGGGGATTGCAAAGATCGCCAGCATTTGTAAAAAATTTGAAAGCGGTGTCGGATTTTCGTAAGGGTGTGCGGCATTGGCGTTCATGAAGCCGCCTCCATTGGTGCCCAGCATTTTTATTGCTACCTGGGAAGCTACTGGTCCCTGAGCAATGGTTTGAACTGTTGCTGTATCGAGTGTTTTTGCTGCTGTGTATGGAGAAAAATTCTGGATCACTCCCTGAGAAACCAGAAAAACTGCAAACAACAGACAAATAGGGAGATAAAGATAGAGACACTGGCGAATCAGATCCACCCAGAAATTGCCGATGCGTGCCGTCTTATCGCGGGCAATGCCTCGCACCAGCGCCGCGGCTACTGCGCATCCCACGGCGGACGATGCAAAATTATGAAAGGTAAGTGCGACCATCTGGGAAAAATATGACATTGTGCGCTCACCGGCATAGTTCTGCCAGTTGGTGTTTGTTGTAAAACTGGCACTTGTATTAAATGCCAGCTCCGGCGAAACCGGTCCGAATCCCTGAGGATTGAGAGGCAGTAACTGTTGAAGTCTCAATATGCCGTATGTAAACAGCATGCTAATGAAGCTGAAGATCAGAAGGGAATTTGCATAGCTTTTCCAGTCCTGTTCATCCCCCGGATTGATGCCGAGAAAACAATAAAACAGTCGCTCAATGGGCTTTAAAACAGGATCTAAAAATATCCTGGCGTCCGGATCGAATACACGCAACAGGTAAAGGCCAAGAGGCTTTGTCATGGCCGCAAGTGCTATGATGAAGACAAATAGTTGAAACACGTCCATCGGATTCATAAATATCTCCTTTTTTCAGAATTTGTCAGGCCGTAAAAGCGCGACAAAGAGATATACGAGCAGACAAACAGAAACGAGACCCACAAGAATATCTTCCATTACGGTTTCTCCCTGAAAAGGAAAAGAACGTAAACGCCACACAGTCCAAAGAACAGCACTGTGATACCGATATAAACAGCATCCATTTGAATCTCCTTCAACACATCAGGTAAATGACTAAAAACTGAAGAATTCCAATAAGTTCAGTCTGGCTTCTGGTTATACGGCAGCCTTTAGCGTAAATGAAAACCTGGTCCCTTTACCCATCTGACTAGAAACGTCAATGAGTCCGCCGTGGTTTTCGACAATTTCCTTGGCAATGGCAAGTCCCAAGCCTGTATCGCAGCGCCGATCCTGCTCTGGAACACAGAAGAATTTTTCAAAGATATGTGGCAGGTACTCTTCCGGAATTCCCGAGCCTGAGTCCTCAACAGTAAATCGGACCGTGCTCTCCTCAGAATGTGCGGTTATGCTAACCCGGCCGCCTGCGGACGTGTGTTTAAGTGCATTGCTCAGCAGGTTCTCAAATACATATCGGATGCGCAGCTCATCAGCCATAACCGGAGGGGTGCCCAGCTGTACATCAATATCAAGCGTGACCCCGTGATCCAAATAAGCGGTTCGCATCGCGTCAACAGAATTTAGAACCAACTGTTCTGCTGTCACAGGATGAAGTTGCATTCCCGATTGTCCTGATTCCATCCGACTGATATCGAGCAAATTCTCAATGATCCGGTATAACCGGTCACTGTCTTCACGGGCTGTGGACAGGATTTCGATCTGTTTGGACGTCAGCGGGCCAAGTTTATCGCTTAACAGCACGTGCATTGCCAGCCGAATAGAAGTCAGCGGTGTTTTCAGCTGATGAGAAACCGTTGAAATCAATCCACGCTTTAATTCGTCCAGCTGGCGTATACACGTGAAATCCCTTAGAATGAGAGTAACACCTATTAATCGGGTTTCTTTTTCAAGAATCGGAATGGCTTCCGGCATAAAAAAAAGCTCTTCGCCATCCTGAAAGACCTGCACAAGGTCATCCGGGTTATTAGACCGAGTGGTTCGCAACTCGCCAGAAGCACGGGAGAATATTTCTTTGATTTTCTCACTTCCCGAAGCATCAACCGTACTTTCCGCCTTCAGTCCGAAGAGTCTTCGGGCCGCATCGTTTGCCATCTCGATTTCTCCATTCGGGCTGCAGATGGCAACAGCATCGGAAAGACTTTCAAGTGCAAGTTGCGTGGAGTACTGTGTGCGAAGCAGGAGCGCATGATCGTTTCGCCGAAACTTGCGCAGACTTTGAGCCATTTCATTAAACGCTTCTGCCAGTTGCCCCATCTCGTCTCTCGAATGAACGTTGACGACAAGGTCCAGATTTCCCTGCTTGATGTCGTGAACAGATCGCATCAGGCCGGCAATCGGGCGGAAAATAGCCGGCCAGATTAAAAGGATGAAGACAACCGCAAGCGTGAATCCTGTGAATACCAGAAACAGGAGTGTTCGACGGGTCTCAATGGCTCTAAGGCGCGTCTGTCCATCCACGGCGACCATATTGTTCAGATTGATATCGATGATTTTCTGAGCCGTATTGCGTAGTTCATCCGAACACAGCAGAAGGCGGTTATGAAAATGGTCCAACCGCACATTTGCCGAATCCAAAGGCTTCAGGATTTCGTTAAATTCTTCCCGATATATCTTCCATTGTTCGGTCAAGCGTTCAGTCAACGCCTGCTCCCCTGATACAGTTACATTCTGTTGCTGGAATTGAAGGTTTTTTTCAAAATCGAGGCTGATAGCTTCGCTCTGGGCAGATGCGTCTTTAGGTATTTCCAACAGGGAATTCATCGCGATGCGATCCAGCTGATCGATGTTGCTTTTCATGCCATAACAGGCAACCACACTGTCATAGTTCTCCCGAATAATTTGTTCGATGGCTTTACTGAAATCATTCGCAGTCCGGATACTCATTATGCCGACGACCAGCAGAATCGCCAATAACCCACAGAAACCAATGATCAATTTTGTCTTTAGACTCATCATATTGCCTCTCCTTCACATAGATAGCGTTTATGAGAGATGCAAGTCAGGTGCCAGAAAACAACAGTAGAAAATCATAAGGTATATCGAATGGTTGTGAAAAATATTTTGCAGAGATGCAGGGGGAGAGGATTTCAAATTTCAGGAAAGAACAGGCCAAGACATTGCAAAATGAAAGGGGTCGGATGGCCGAGTTTAAATGCCGTATTGTTTCCGGCGCCGCCAGAGAGTCACCGGATCCATCCCCAGTACTTTTGCAGCCTCTTCAAATGATTTTGTGGAAGCAAGAATGCGGCGGATGTGGAGTTCTTCGATTTTTTCAAGTGAAACCAGATCGCCGACATTGGGTGTCAGCTCTGTTGATTTCACCCGCATCGGCAAATGTGCCGCGTGGATATCGGCTCCATTTGATAGAAGAACCGCGCGTTCTATGGCGTTACGCAATTCGCGAACATTGCCTGGCCATTCGTAGGCCCTGAGGGCATCTCGCGCATCATCTGTCAGATGCAGCACTCCCCGGTGGTTCTGAAGGGCAAAAAAAACCAGGAGACTTTCGGCAAGCGGCAGAATGTCTTCGTTGCGGTCCCGAAGCGGCGGAACTGAAATTTCCACAACATTCAACCGATAAAAGAGATCTTCACGAAATCGCCCATCCTTAACCGCTGTTTCCAGATTAATGTTTGTTGCGGCGATAACGCGAACATCTGCTTTGAAGGTGAGCACATCTCCCACCCGTTCATATGCTTTTTCCTGAAGAAACCGCAGCAGTTTGGGCTGGAGCGGCAATGGCAACTCTCCAATTTCATCCAGCAAAAGCGTTCCACCCGTGCAGGCTGCGATCCGTCCGGGAGCATCACGCAGCGCACCAGTAAACGCGCCTTTCACATGTCCGAAAAGCTCGCTCTCAAGAAGGTCCGGCGACAGTGATGGGCAAGAGACCGCACCGAATGGCTTTGCGGCGCGTCGACTCCAGGAATGCATGGCGCGTGCAAGAATCGTCTTACCAGTCCCACTTTCGCCACTGATTAGAATCGTTGCATCGCTGTCAGCTACCTGGCGGGCCATTGCCAGGGTACGCTGCATGGCAGGGCTTGGACACGCCAGATCAGCTTCTGGAACTTCTGCGTTCAAAGCCCTCTGCAGCGTTTCCACCTTTTGTTCCAGCAAACGCACTTCGGATACTTTTTGGACTAGAAGGGCAACATGTTCATGGGTGAATGGTTTCGGAAGATAATCAAAAGCGCCTCGTCGCATAGCTTCGACAGCCGAATCAATGGAGGCATATGCAGTAATGACAACAATCTTCAACCAGGGGCAGCCTGCCAACAGGGCTGGAATCAGTTCCATCCCGGATTCGGCTCCAAGTCGCAAATCAACAAATGCCAGATCAAAAAAGCGCAGGTTCGATTCATTCAAAGCATCTCGAGTATTTCCGACAGCCGAAACCAGGTGCCCTTCCGCCTCAAGAGCTATGGACAGTACCTTGCGGATATTGGGCTCATCATCCACAACGAGGATGGCAAGAGGTTTCGGACTTTTACCAGAGAAATCCATTTCAAATCCTGTTATGACGTTATCTTTCTTTCATCGGTAAAAAATTACATCAATCATTGTGTGTAAAAAACCGCAAAATCGTTTTTCGCCCCAAAATCGGCACTGGCATTGGACTGGTGCAATCTGTCGACAGGTTATAGAAGAAGCCCTTATACTTATCACTGAACGATCGAATGCTATGCACCGCTGACCCGATTATTAAGGTATGAAATCAGGCGCCTGCAACGTAGATTTAGACGTTACGCCATTCTTAATTTAAATCCCGCTTGCCACCCCCGTGCTGTCCTGCAGGCTCCTCCATGTCCGGTCCAAGATCGATCTTGCCGAATTTGTCCCAGGAAGTAGTCCTCTCCAGGTTTGCCTGGGCAGGTTTGAAAGTAGGATCGATATTCAGCGCCGCACGATAGAATTTCTGTGCACCCAACCAGTCACGATTGATCTCAAGCAACGCTCCAAGAAGGTTATATGCCTCTGGTTGGGCCGGATCAACTGCGATGGCTTTACGGACAATTTCACGGGAGATGGCGAAATTTCTGTCCGAGATATTACGCTTGGTCAGTTCGATCAGTGAACGGTAATCAACTGCATTCGCTTCATCCATCGACTCACGCTTCATCACCAATGTTACCAGTTCCCGAATTTCGCCTGGACTGAAGGGCTTTTGAATGAAGTCCACGGCACCGAGCTTCATGGCCTCTACCGCGGATTCGATGGATCCGTGAGCGGTGATGATGATCACTCGGGTTTTAGGCCACTTCTCTTTGATTCGTCGCAGGGTCTCCATTCCATCCATTCCTGGCATCTTCAAGTCAAGTAACACTAGTCCAAAGGTTTTTTCACTCAGCTTCTGAAGTGCATCTTCGCCGTTCACCGCTGCCTGAACCGGAAATTCAAGGGGTTCCAATGATCGGGACAAGGTCAGACGGATGTTTTTTTCATCGTCTACGACCAGAATCGGTTTGTTTTCCATGGGCTTCTCCTATAGGACCACCGGCAAATTGAACGTAAAGGTGCTGCCTTGTTTATTGGATGAATCCAACCAGATCGCGCCGCCGTGAGCGCGCACGATCTCCCGGCAGATGGCAAGCCCCAGGCCTGTTCCTCCGGCTTCCCGTCCCTTTACCTGGACAAATTTCTGAAAAATCCTGGATTGATATTCCGGGGGGATTCCCGGCCCGTCGTCACGAACGGATATGTGTATGTGCGGATCGACCCAGTGCGCCACCAGTTCAATATGGCCGCCCTTGTTCACATATCGAAGGGCATTGGAGATCAGGTTGATAAGTACCCGGGAAATCTTGTTTACATCCGCTCGAACCATTGGCATATCGTCATCGAGCTCCGATGTTAGCCTGATCTCCTTCATTTCCATCTGGCTTTTGAAAAACGTCCGCATCTGGTCAAAAAGGGTTTGGACCGGAACGCTTTCTATCTCCAATGCGAATTTGCCTGCTTCGAGCTTGGACAAATCGAGCAAATCATTGACCAGTGCCTTCATCCGATGCACTTCCTCGTGAGCCGCCTGCAAGAGTTCCCGGTCTTTTTCGTCAAGCCCTTTTGCACCATTTTCCAGCAACAGATCAACGCTCATGCTAAGACTGGTCAGAGGTGTCCGTAATTCGTGAGAGGCTGCCATGACGAATTCTCTTTTGAGCCGTTCCACTTCTTGCAGTCGCGTTACATCCTTGAGCAGGAGCACGCTACCGGACAGTTTGTGGTCTTTCCCGCGAACGGCTGTAACGGAAAACAAATAGTGCCGGGATGATTCTGCCTCAGGGAGGGTGATTATCCGGTGTTCATCTGGAATGCAGGGTTGTACTCCGGTTTCGACGGTCTTACGGATCATATCGTTAACGTTTGTGCCTGGAAAAATGTCATCGCACTGCAAAGAGAAAGTATCGGTCAGATCCAACCCCAGTATCCGGCTTGCGGCCGGGTTGATGCCCGTAACCATTAAAGAGGTGTCGAAGATCACCATGCCGTCCTCAATACTGGATAGAATCGCTTCAGCCTTGTTTTTTTCCGATACAATCTGCTCGATGTTCATCTCGTTGTAACGGTGGAGCTGGACTACCATTTGGTTAAACTCTCCAGCCAGACTGCCCAACTCATCACCAGTTTCAACGGGCACCTTCACGGAAAAGTCGCCAGCTGAAATCTTCCTGGCTGCTTCCATAAAACTCCGAATTGGACTGGTGATCCGTTCCGAAAGAATCAGGCTGAATATAAGGGTTACAATCAACGCCAGAAACGCCACAATCGATGTAGACCAGATGTCGTGCTTGACCATGATGCCAGCTTTCGACCTGGCAGTGTACAGGGTGTCCTCATTGAGGTTACGCAAACTTACGCACACCTCGCGCACCTTGTTGAATAGGGGGTAGATCGTATCCTGATAATATGATGGCCGTAAAGGCGGTTCTGCGGTAACAATCAAATCGGACAGCGCGGAAAACTGACGGCTGTAGGCCGTGTAATCAGATTTGATGGATTGGACAAGTTCCGCCTCACCATCAATCGTAATATTGTTCTTGGCACGAGCCAACCACTCAAGAAAGACAGCCTCATTTTCCAGAAACTGGGTAGACCCTTTCTCAACATCGCCAAGGAAAAGAAGCAATGTTGCGCTGTCTTGGCGCTCTAATGCGGCCACCATGTTCTCGGCGGCAATGATGCTTCGGTAATTTTCGATCAGGATAGCATCTGTCGCATTTCCAAGGGATACCAGATTTATAATAGCCCACGTGACCACTATCCCCATAAAAGCGAAAGCAATACCATATCCAATCAATATTTTCTTTTTCAGAGTCAAAGGGCACAATCTTTCATTCACCCCACCAAGTACAACTTGAGTTGGAGAAACATCTGTGACAATCTGCAAGATGTCAATTTTGGACTATCGCTGTTTTGTATGGACGACCTACCCGAATTAGAGAGGAAGCATATTTGAAATGTCAACCATTCTTGCCATATATGCATGAGTCTTTATTTCCGGGTTTTTATTCATGCTTATTTCTAATATCATTAACCATAGCCGAACTGGACGGCAGTCGTCAAAACATTTGAACAACCCCATGAACGAAGGCTGGGTCTCTGGCCGGTTCCTCGACCCAGTTATTCCAAAGACCGTGTTCCCGTATCAATCAAGAATTATGTTGGTATCCATGAGAAAAACGCGAAGTGACTACTCAACATTCGGATAACTATCATGGAACATAAGCATGAGACGCTCAGGGAGCCGTGCTTGGCAGGGTTCCCTGAGTCGCTTCTCCATGCGACTGTTGGGCTTTTTCTTGTCCGGTGACTGTAGCTATCGGAATCAGAATTTCGTTCCGTCTCAAGAACCATGGCATAAAGGGGGGATTGTATCGAGCCCATATGGGATCGCCCACAATGGTAAAGCCCATTCTGTGAATCCATGACTCCAGTTCAATCTTGTGCTGTAGATAGCCCTTCTCGCTCCAGAAACCTGAGTAGCGTACTGCGGCCATCCGTCGAGCTGGAACCTGACGCAATGTGACCTTTGGATCCACTGGTTCTGGAAGAGTTCTCAGAGTGTATGAGCCTGGCATCATGAAGCTTACAGCCCAGCTTTCCTTGACACGCTGCTGTGCTACGGGAGCCGTCATCTTGATCTTTTCCCCCATTGGCTCTTGGGATACAGGAGCCGTCATCGCCATTTTGTCGCCTGACCGATTGTTGCCGGAGATATAGCTAAAAAGTATTTTGAAGGCCTTGCTGCCAGCATCTTCCAGATTTCCTTCCACAACTGTTTCGGCGAGGATGTGGGCTGCATATTCACGGATCTCGAACACGTTGTCTTTTTTTATCACTTCGTACTTAGCTTCTTCGATGGCCATGGCATCTACCGCTCCAATTATTATGAGCGCTGTTACAAATGTAATTCGCAAAAAATGTCTCATTACTAAAGCCCCTGATGGCTTACATCAATGTTTGCCCGGCACAGAGTTCAGCCGCGCGTGTTTCGATCCGGCTGGATTGACTGATTGTGGGCAGCGTGCTCGTCATCTGTTGATCTGATGAATGGACAATAGGTCAGGTACTTGCTGCATGTCATATACACGCTCCGTCCAAGAGCCTTGGCAATAGCCTCGGTCAACTCCACAATGCCTTTCAACATCAGGGTCTCGTTACGTTGGCTTCAAGATTTCTGGAATATGATACCGGAACTTGCCCTCGGTTACATGATATGCACTGTGATCGCGTGCTCCTCGACGCCATTGTTCCCGTACCCAAGCACATTCCAATCCGCGTTCATAGGTTGCGGGTTCCCCTGCGAATCGATCGCCCGGGACATCAGCGTGAAATCCCCTTTTTCACCGACTTCCCAGATGTACTGCCATTGGCGCCAGGCAAATGCTTCATGAGGACCGATAAATTGGGCATCCGCCCAACTCTTTCCTTCGTCAAACGATACCTCAACACGTTCCACATCGGATTCCCCTGCATAGGCCGCACCGAGTATGACGATGGTACCGACGCCCAGCTCTTGGCCATTCAGCGGCTGGGTGATGAACGACTTCGTTTTCAGCTTTGTAACAACCTCGCCGGACTTGGGATCCTGCTCCTTTTGAAAGATGCGGTAAACACTGTCCATAAAGAATCCGTCACAGGGACGATCCAGTACATTGATCTTCCGGAGCCACTTGACGCAATTGGCTCCCGTCCAGCCCAAAGCCAACGCCCTCAGGGGATACCCGTGTTTCAACGGCAGTGGTTCCCCGTTCATCTCATAGGCAAGAAGCGTGGAAGACATGGCCTTCTCAATGGGAATGCTTCGGATGAATTTGATACCCGCTGAGCCAAGAGGTTGGTCCTGCCCTTCGAAACTCACATGTTTTGCACTGCGCTTCAATCCGGCTTTTCCCAAAATATCCCGCAGCCAGACACCTCCATAAATAGCATTCCCGACCCCTCCGACGGTCCAAGGATTGCCTTTTGCCTTCTCCCTGAGCAGAGAGCGACCATTGCCGGAACATTCAAAGGTATTGGCAACAATAGCCTTGGGCATTCGAAGGATCTGGTCCATGGTCATCTGCAGCGGATTCTCAACCTCCCCGTCAATCGATAACTCCCACTTTTCCATGGAGACAGGTTCATCTGGAATGGCGCCCTGATTTCGCTTAAAAAATACGGAATTGGCGGTGATCCACGACCGCAGGGATTCGACCGGGGTTTCGGCGTTCAGTGGTTTTTCGGTCATGACACGCATCTTTTCATCCATCTCAGGCCCTCCTTTCAAAAAGTTCTATACTGAAACGCCCCGCCGGGATCGGGCCACGCCAACATCTTGATCATTCGAAATATATTTCCCGGAAATTGGTGTTTTCAGGGCCTATCTTGTCTTTTTCCATCTTAAAAAGAGACTTATAGGGTGCAGCATCCCCCCGGAGGTAAAACCCCTCACAGCCCTCTTTCTTAAGGCATCGGTGTGTGATACGCTATATGTATACCGGAATAAAATGTCTCTTTGCTCTCGCCATAAGCATTGAGAGAAAAATGCTCTTTTTGCCCTCGAAAACCTCAATATAGGCCTGTTTTGAAGGGCAGAATTTACAATTATTCTCTAAACTTCAGGTAGTTTCCGGGGCCCGACCCCATCTGGACCGCCCATCTGACCATCTGGAGGATGAGAATTTTAAAAACTTACTTTTTTACCTACGTCCCTTTAAGGCCCTGAATAAAATCCACAGTTCGAAATTCTGACCAGTATTTGCCGCTGATACGACGGTTTATAAACCCAATATGCCCGCCATATTCAGGCACTTCAAAATAGATACAGGGATTTTTTCTCTGATGATAAGGGTAACAAGACGGCCCGAGAAAAGGGTCATCCTTGGCATTGACAATCAGGCTCGGAACTCGGATACGCCCCAAAAGTGGACCGCAGCTGCATTTTGTCCAATAATCCTCGGCACTTTTAAACCCGTGAATTGGTGCGGTATACCGGTCATCATAGGCTTTAAAATCCTTAATTTGATCAAAGTCCCGATCATTGATTTGATCTGGAAAAAACACCATTTTCTCCTTGACCTTTCGATGGAGCATCCTCAAAAATCGTTTCATATAAATCGTGTTTGAAACACGAGATAACTGCATGGAGGCATCCTCCAAATCGACCGGCACAGAGAAGGCAACCGACCCTTTCAGTTGAGGATGGACCTGCTCGCACTGTTGTCCTAGATAGAGCAAGTTCAGGTTTCCGCCCATACTAAATCCTATCAGGACGATTTTTTCGTATCCTTTTGCAATCGTATGCTGGATAACCAAGTCTAGATCGTCTGTGCAGCCATTGTGGTACATCCGTAACTGCCGATTCGTCTCTCCGCCACAAGTCCGGTAGTTCCATGCGAGACAATCAATCTGATCTTCGTTAAGCGCCTTTACCATTCCCTTTACATAGGCCCGCTGGCTGTCCCCCTCTAATCCGTGGGATATTACAGCCAAAAGCTGTCCCCCAGAGCAGGACCAGTCCAGATCCAAAAAATCATTATCTGGCGTCTGGATACGTTCTCGTTTGTAACAAACGCCGCTTACCTTTCGGAAGACTGTTGGAAAAATGGTTTGGATATGCCCGTTCCGGAACCACAGTGCCGGTTTATAATCGGAAGAACTTGCCATTTTCAGTTGATAGGTTGAATACGTTTTTTGGGTTCTTTTTTGAAAACAAAATATTCAAAGGTCACAATAACCGAATATTGAAAAGCAACCATGGTGCCGAAGAAGGTATAACGGGAACGTCTGCGGCTTGCCAGCAGGAAGTTCTTGTTGGGTTTTAATCTCTTAAACTGGTTCCTCGCTGTTTTGGATGGGTATGTTTACACGAACCTGCATGGCGATATAACTTCATATTCAGAAAGTACTCTTTTTCCGCTGAAGTATCTTTCTGGTATCCTTAAGAAAATCGGGCCGTAAATATTTCACGTTAGGTCGAGTAGACTGGGGCCTCCCGTGGCTATAGGCTGAAGTTTGTATTCTCTGTTTGCCGCCTGGTTTCCCGGCGGTGCCACGAGATCACAGCCATACCTTCAGTTGTTCTCCAGTCCCTCTGCAGATCCGGGCAAGCGGATTTCCCATACATCCGGCTCTTCGATCAATTATTCAGATCGCTTCTAAACTACGATGCGGACTTTGGGCCTCCACCTCGCATTAAAGATAACCATCTCTTATCCGTGTCAGGTCAGTGCTCACCGATTCTCACTCTTTGCATAGTGTCGATGTTTTCCCCTTTCACGGGCAATTGACCGTGGAGACCTTCGCTCAGCGGGAATGAGCCGCTTCATTGCTAAACCATTGCGGTCGTACCGGTCTCCATCCCTCGCATCGGCGCCTTTTTGGCCGCCTTCTTTTACGTTGGTCGGCCATACTCGGTTACTATCCCTACGATCAGGGACAATTCGCCAAGGGCCTTTGGGTTGTTTTCCGATGCTCGCCTGGTTACTCCATCGTCGTTGCCATGCTCGATGCTGTCTGCGACCCCGGGGTGTCGGTCGGCACTCGTCTCTATCGCACCTTCCGTTTTGCCTGCGCCTGTTATCAAGGGATCGGCACTTTCCCAATAATTCATATTCTCGGGGCTATGTGTCAGATTCAGGGCATACACCCTTCACCTCGCTTGACTCATGCACCTCCCTTTAATTGGGTACACTACCGGGCGGTTGACTAAACCTTACCCGGGAGGCCCTATGCTTTCGCATTCCCCTCGCAACGTTGACCCAGAGCCAGGTTCAAACGATAACATATCTTTGAGACCGGTTTTTCGTATGTGTTTGTCACAGGAAAAAGCGAGGAACCATTTTTAATTCGCATAAGGTTTTGCATACATTTCCGCTTTTTTGACTCCGTTTCCGATTGCTTGCTGTTTCCACCATTGTCCACCCAGTTTTGTAAAAATCCAACGCCAGACCTCAAACGGAACTATCGGTATTGGGTTTTTTGAAATAAGGGTTTGTGCATCGAGAGAAACAAACCTTCCATTAGCCAAATCCATACCAGTTTTATTCAACCCCTCGATTACATGTTTAATAGGAGGTCCCTTACGTTTTCTTTCAGTGAATTCCTGCCCTCCTCCAATAGCTTCACCAGCTCCCATTGCTAAAGCTCCTGCCCAAGAAATGCCACATAGATCAGCAAAAAAACGGCAAATATTTAATGCCAAAGCATTTTGATAAAATTCAGGAAATCCATTGTTTATAATAGTAAAGATTTTCTGAGGCTTTTTAACCGGCAACGTTTTTTTATGCTGAGCAATAATTTCTAGAGCTTTGGTCACAAGGTAAGGTAATGCATCAATATAAAGGGGAAAGGCCAATATGATCAAATCAGAACAATCTACTGCCGAACATAATTCATTTTGCCCCTTTTCCCTACGCAGATTTCCTTTCAATTTCAACACCTCAGTCTTCCAACCATCTGATTTTAATATTTCTATCAAATATTCACCTAATATGCTTGATGTGGAACGATGTTTTATTTTCGGACTACCTACTATTAGTAGTGCATTTCGAGCTACTTCCTGCTTATTATTAAAAGGCGTTATATCTGCTTTTGGGAAAAAGGATTTAATGTCTTTACCAACAGGAAAAGCATCTGATCGTGAAATAATGCTTTTTAATCGCTTATTCAGCGTTTCGTTATTTTCATTGATACAAATCACATCAGCAGCAAACGAAGGGGCATGAAAATTGATTGCATTACGCCCCACCAGTGTTTTAAAAAGTTCGGCTTCTGCTTTTACGAAGTTCCGCTGGACCCCGATCCCAACTAACCGAGGATAAGTTGAGTAGCGTGGTTTGTGATGAATTTCTCCATAGTATTTGCCGAAAAATGGCAAAACCATTGGTATAAACCGATCAACAATAATTTTAAGTGTTGATGAATACCCGCCATAAGTCACTGGAGTAAAAAGAATTATCATATCACTTCGGATAATGGTTTGAATTATCTCTCTTCCTTCATCAGGAGCTACACAAATTCCAGGTGTTTTGATCCAACATCCAAAACATCCCGAACAATGGGCCAACTTGATATCTTTTAAGTGATAACATTTCACATCAGCATGATCATAATCGAGTATACCGGTCAGTACGGAGAAAGAATTTGCTAAATAATCGTCCCCGCTTCCAGTACCATCTAAAATAACAATCTTTTTTTTTGACATTTTCTTTGGTTCCTCGCTGTCAAAAGTGGGTGGTTGCAAAAACTCATGAGGGCTTGAAATGTCAAGGATACTAATTGCATAGTTGACTTATCATCGGGGAATTGCCAATTCCGAGCTATTAACACATTAACTCAACATTACTCTAAGATAGGATCTTTACTTATGTCAATTAGAAGTTTGGAATCTGCTGATTTAATTGTTGATACGGTCATCTATCCGTATTGTGATGTCGAGTTGAAGGAGGCAACTGTACATTCATTCACATCGATTTTCCTGGCCAGTTCCTTTATGGACATGAAATTTTCCAAGCGTGTAGCGCGGAATTTGTCTCCGAAGCAGATCGATACGAAATGCGGTTGTTCGCGGATTGCTACAGGACGAGCATTAAAATTCTGAGCCCCACCAGGCCAAGCGCCAGGGAAAGACCGCGGATGATCCATTCTCCCTTGATCCGCTCCGATAAACGTGCGCCCAACTGTGCGCCGATAACAACCCCGATCGCAAGTGAAACGGTCATGTGAACCCCTTGGTGGAACGTTCCTTTGGCGATGTGCACGATAGTTCCGGTCAGTGCCATGATCGCCAGGACAAAATGGGATGTCGCCGTAGCAATATGGACGGGAAACCCCAGGAAATAGGACAGTATCGGCACATGGATGATTCCGCCACCGATACCCAGAAAACTGGAAGCATACCCGACAAAAATACTCAACACCACCCCAGAATACGGGTTGAAGGTATATTCATAGACGATGCCATGCGAATCCACGATTCTGCGGGACATCTTGAAGCGCAAGTCGCAGGGCTCCTTGCAGGTTGCTTTTGGCAAACCGGATCGGAACATCAGGAAAATGGAAGCTGCGATCAGGAGCACACTGAAAATGATGTCAAAAAGTCGTCTGGGCACCAGGGAGGTGTTCAATGCACCGAGAATGGCTCCCGGAATGGTGGCAAGCGCAAACAGAAAACCGGATTTATAGTCGATCCGCTTCATCAGGCCGTAAGCCTCGGAACCCGACACGGCATTAAAAAATACCACGGCAAGCGAAATACTCGTCAACAGCTCAGGAGACCGATCCGGAAAGAGCAGGAGCAGAATCGGCATCAACACAAACCCGCCGCCGGCGCCGATCAATGTACCATAAGCGCCGACGCCAAAACCCATGGCTATCAATTCCAGATATTTTTCTAAGGGGAAGGTCATGTTGCAAAATTCCTTCTATCTGTAAAATATTCCTTTCCAGCCGCCCGAGATCAGGCGGGCAACGGTCATCAGGATAAAAGGGGCGGACAAGCCTGCGGGCGCCGCCAGATAGCGCGGCTGCCATTCCGGTTCAAATTTGGCCTTATAGGCGTAAAGGCCCTCAAAATTATAAAATTCCTCGCCCAGGTCAAATATGGCGGTGCCGATTTTATGCCATAACGGCGCCAGCGGATGCCTTTCCAATCCGGCAAGCGGCGCCATTCCAAGCGAAAACCAGTGATAATTCTCCGCCTTGCCCCACAACATCAGTTCGACAAATAAAAACTCCATAATGCCGCTCGGACTTTTTGGATCATACCGCATCAGGTCTATCGACAGCTCTTCCTTTATTGCGTTTTTCCAGAGATTGGCAAAGGCCCGGATGCGTCCGGTCGGATCGAATATGACGGCAACATCCGTGCGGCAAATATAATCATCATTAAAAAAACCCAGAGAGAACCCTTTTTCGCGCGCTTGCTTTTTCAACAGCCATTGATCAGAAACATCGCGCAGCACACCCAGATTGCTTTTCAGCTCATTTTCAGACAGGATCGCAAAATGGTAGCCTTTTTTCGTGAATTTATTGCGAGCCGTGCGTTGCGAATCGCGCTTTCCGCCCTGAAGGGAGAATTTGGGCAGATCAACCTTGGCCTCTTCGCCGATTTTTAACAGGGACAGCCCCAAATCGATGTAGTTCGTCAGATATTTATCACTGACCTGATAGAACACGCATTTGGCGTTATACAGATCAACCTGCTCCCGAAAGCGCCAGAGCAGGCCGTCAACGGCTTTCGGGTCACCCACGGGGTCACCCATGACAATCCAATATTTCGGCGTCACGGCAAACATCAAAAATGCTTTCCTGTCGCTGCTCCAGCTCAGATACTTATCCCCCAGCAGGGCCAGAAATCCGCGGGTATCCGATATATTGGCAATCAAAGCGGCTGCCTCGTCCAATTCCCCAGAATCGGGTTTTCTGAGCGCCCTGGGGTGCGCCACTGCCAACAAATAATACAGGGCATAGCCCGTGGTTAACACGGCCGACAACAGCAAGGCCCGCAGAAAACGGGGGGCGTCGTCCTGGTAGGAAAATTGCCACCATAAATGATTTGCGTACTGGACGTTTCGATAAGCAAAGAAGCCAAGCCAGGTCGAACCCGCCAGAACGACAACAATCATGGCGATCCAGGGGCGGGAAAACGGCATGGCGAACAGGGACGATTTTCGCCGGAAATAGCTTCTTGCCGGCAGCATCAGTATCAGCATCATGGATAACGCCAGGGATTCCTGCCAGGCAACACCCTTGAGCAGCGAGACAACAATACCCACCGCCAGCAGAAAGAGGCTGCCATACCATGCGGCGTCGATGCGAAGACGGATGCCTCTGGCCAGAAACAGCAGCAGCAACCCGGTCAGGCTGCCGAGAAGATGTGATATTTCAATAACGGGCAGGGGAATATAATGACGCAGCCAGTCCATTGCCGACTGTTTTGCCGGCAGGGCCCCGGAAACCAGAAGGATGCCACCGAAAAACAGCATCAAGATGGAATAGATCTGCGGGATCGTAATCGATAAGAGCCGTCTGAAAACCCTGCTGCCTTCAACGAAGGCTTTGCGTCTGGCAAAGGCTTCATAGCTCAGCAGACCGCCGCCCGCAAGCATCAGGGGCAGAAAATAATAAATCGTACGGTACAAAAAGAGTGCACCGATCAGCGACGGATGATGGTGGTGCTGATGTTGTGTCGATTGAATCGCCGTCATCAGCCACAAAAAGGCGCTTTCAAATACGCCGATCCCGCCCGGAATCTGGCTGATGACACCCGTCACCTGCGCCAGAACAAAAACCAGTAAAAACACCGTAAAACTGATGTCACCGCGACCCGACAGAAACACCCAGAGCACCAGCGAGGATAAAACGACATCGATCGCTGCGATCATCGTCTGTCCGAAAGTCATGGCGATGGATGGCAGGCGGAATTCCAGTCCTTTGATAGTCAGTGGCTTTTTCCAGAAAAACACCGCGATCCAGTAGCCGCCCAGGGAAAGCGCACAGACGACTGTCAGCCAGTGGATCATCTGGGGGTTTTTAAGGGGATGAAGCAGAATTTTCGGCAGTAGCAGACCGCTGAACAATCCCAGCGTCAGGATACCCAGAAAATAAGTAACCGTCAGAAAAAGGGATATCTTCAATACATCCCAGCCCGGTATCCCCCAGGCGGAATAAAAGCGATACCGGACCGAGCCGCCGGAAGCCCAGGCATGGCCGGTATTATTACTGATGGAATAACTGATAAGCGATGCTGCCAGTACTTTCGATACCGGAATCTGGCTGTGTCCGGTATAACGCAGCGCCAATAGGTCATAACCGGCAAGGACAATATAATTGAACACTGTCAGCGCGACCGCCAGCACCAGAATTCTTACGGGGACTGCTTTAACAGACTGGAAAATATGATCAATGTGGTGGGTTTTTAATTGATTATGAACAATGAACAGCGCCAGTCCGAATAAAAACAGCGGGAGCAGATGAGCGGCTTTTTGAAAATAAAGCAAAACGGATTCACGTTTCATAAGGGTATTCCGCAAAAAAATGATCGTATCCCAAAGAACCGGCGCCACGCCCGCTTTTTACAAAGCCGTCAAGTTTGAATGGAAGTAAATCCATGTGAAACCATTGATACATCGTTTCATTTCAATCCGATCCGGCGATATGCTTCAATGATTCGCTTTGCCAGCTTCGGATAATCCTGGTCAAAATGGTGGCCGCCCGGCAGCTCCATCCGTGTGGCGCCCGGTATGGACATGTCCGCACAGACGGAATCCACCTGTTCTTCCTGCCCGATAATACAGAGTATTTTGTTCCCCGGAATGCGACTCAGATCCGGCAATATGGGATTTTCGCCGCTGGATTTTCCCATCCAACCGGAAACATGTATCTCGAAATCAGCGGTTTTGCCCATCGCCAACAGGACAAGCAGGGCAACATTTTCCCGATCGGGCTCTGACAGGCGGTTATAAACCGCGGGCAGGATATCGGCGCCAAAAGAATATCCGGCCAGCACGAAAGATTTTGCCCCCCAGGCTTTCCGGTAATACGTCATCGTATCCGCCAGATCGCTTGCCGCTTCTTCCGGCGTCTTGCTGCTCCAGAAATAGCGCAGTGTATCCACACCAACGACGGGGTAGCCCAGATCAGCCAGTTGTCCGGCGACATCCCGATCCAGATCCCGCCAGCCGCCATCTCCGGAATAAAACAGGGTGACCGTCTCTTTCGGATTATTTGCGGGAACTTCCACAACGGGCAGGCGATCGGCATGAGCCCGGTTCCCTTCCGCAATCATTTTCCGGATCTCCGTGACGGCGATGGTATCAAGCGGCGTATCATATGGCGCGATCGCGGTTTTTGCACCCGACAATCCGCGAATGAACACCGCAGTGGCGTCTTCGGGCTGATCGGTCCACACCGCCAGCCAGTTTCCATTTAACGCAGGGGATGATGCCAGCACGCGATGTCCGTTTGTCTGCACAGCAGTCACAGGGGGACACGGTACCGATCCATCCGGCAATTGGACGGAAAAGCCCACTGACAGGTTTCTCGAAGCGCCGCCTGATTTCGTCCCGGCGGAAAGAAACGGCAGGAGGCCGCCGCTGCCGATACCGGCCAGGATGGAACGCTTGTCTGTTGATGCGTTTGCCCAATTCGACAATATTCCCACTGGCTCCATAACACGATCCGCTTTCAGGCAGTGGTTCTCGCCGCCGGCAAGCGCCCGCAAGGCACGGGCCGTATCGACGATCGCAACAGCGGCTCCGGCTTTGGCGATACGGTGCGCCAAATCGCCGGCAGGAAAGCTCCCGGTGTCGAGAAAAACCACCACCAAATCCTGATACGCAATGAATGGACGGGCGACCGCAATTTTGCCATAGACATCGTCTGACAGGACATCCTGTAAAATCGGGAATTTTTTTTGGGCGGCAAACCAGACCGTGCCGACTGCCATGGCCATCACGGAAAAGATAAGCAACAGGCGGCCATTTAAATTGAGCATGAAGCGCATGACTTCCACGCCGAGCTTTCAGAAAAAAAGGAAACCCGATGTATTATGAATCAGGAAGATGACTAGAAATATTCCCACAGCAAGGATGGACAGGGTCAGCATAATATCCAGTATCAATGAGGAATGATACGTATCTTCATCGATTTGTTTCTCAACCCGTTTGTATCGGACAAAAGCAAGCACCCCCATCAAGGCGCCCAGGCCCACCAGCACAATCCCTAAAAATGACGAATACCCATGGGGCGGTTGAACGACATGCGCCTGCGGAAACCCGTTTGAAGCCAGTAAGGCTGCAATCTGCTTGATGAAAATGGCAAATTTGACAACGACAAATCCAAACGCCATGATCCCGATACTTGTTCGGATCCAGGCCAGAAACGTCCGTTCATTGGCCATGTGAACACGGCGGTTACGGAATCTTGGCGTGACTACTGGCTCTTCCACTGATGCTGCCCGTTCTGATGATGATACGGTTTGCGTAAATATTAATCCTCATATCGGCCCCTTCGGGAAAAAGGTGCGGATGCGGCCATTGCCTTGCGATGACATACTTTTATGCATAACTGCTGTATATCAGTTTTTCAGCGTCCCGCGCAATAGCCTTTAATTTATTAGAATGAACGACAGCTGCCCGTCAACCGTTTGCTGTTTCGAAAAGATATTCTTGAAGAAACCAAATATTCAGACTACAATACCCTCGACACTTCACATAAGGAGACAGGTTATGGTTGGAGAACTTTTTTCACCGATGCATTTATTGGTCATACTCGTCATTGCCCTGATCGTTTTCGGGCCGGGTAAACTTCCTGAACTCGGCAGTTCCCTGGGCAAAGCCATCAAAGAATTCAAGAAAGTCATGAATGATCCGGAGAAAAGCTTAAAAGAATAAGTCACCTGCCCGCTGCGTCCCCTTAATTGGCTGTATCCCGGAAAACCAGTACGGGACGCGTTGTCAGGCGGGCGATATTGAGGGCTTCGTCGCTGATCAGGCTGAGGTATTTGGGTTTCTTATGACCGTAAGCGCCCAAAACGACCAGATCATATCTGCCGGTCGCCACTTCCTTCAAGATTTCATCCGTAAAATCGCCTTTTGTCATTTTTGTATCCGGGGAATGTTCAAATTCCTTGAGTTTCCGTTCGGCATTGAACAGGCAGGTCTGGGCGCCTGACTCGTCCTCACCCCTTTCCGACTCCTGCACATGCAAAATGGTAATTTCCGGTTTTCGTTTCTGCGTCATCAACCCGATAAACCCCAGGGCATCCTGATCACATGCCGAGCCCCGGTAAGCGATTAGAATGCGATGGATTGGCCGGAAATTCCGGACGATCAGCACCGGCTGACGGGCATGATGCAGAATTTTGGCATGTACGGCCCCCAGTATGAACCCCTTGAGGAAGGAATGCCCCTGGGCTCCCAGTACGATCATGTCATACTTCTGGGAGTCTGCCATATGCAGGATTTCATCCGCCGGATCACCGGAGAGAATTTTAGGCCAGCAGGGGACTTTTCCGCTTTCACATACTTCACAGGAACTGAGCACCTCTTCGGCAACGGCGTCGGCTTCTTTTTCGATCCACGCCGATATCTGTTCCTGACCGGCAAATGGTGCGTACAGGGTTTCAGCGCCGATGTCCGATTCATCGGGTTTGACATAAACGGCATCGACCTGGGCATCAAAATGCTCCAGCAAATGGCAGGCGTATTTCAGCGCCTTCTGGGATTCTTCGCTTTTATCAACAGCTACCAGTACTTTCATATTTATCACCTCTTTTTTTCCGTAAAATTATCTCAACACCAGGACCGACGTCTGGCAGACGCCGACGAATCTCTCCACCCAGTCTCTGGGAAAAAGCCTGTTCAACAACGATTTTTTCCCCATCCAGAATGCCAGAAGATCCTGACCCGTGTTGGTTGAAATAACGGATTCAAACGTGGACTGTTCCGCCAGCCGGGCATTTACCGGGATCCCCTTGTCGCTGAAATAATCCCCGATTTGAATGAGACGGGTATAGGCTTCGGATTTTGCACCGCCGTCCTGGGTCATGCCGACAAGTTCCAGTTGCGCGTCATGAATGGAAACCAGCTGGTTGATCATCTCAAGGGATTCCTGACTGACGGATATCTGATCGATACAGGCAAGAATACGCTGGATCGGTTTATCCTCTTTTGCCAGAAGCACGGAACACGCGGCATTGCCGGCAACTTTCCGGGGCGTGGCCGCCGATTCTTTCCATTCACACTGCCCGCCTTTGCTGCAGCCCAGAACAATCAGGCCGCTGCCGTCTTTATCCGCTTCATTCAGTATTTCGGTGTCGGCGTTTCCCGCCCGGATGCGGGTCTTGACGTCTTTTTTAGCCCCTCTGCAAACCTTGATATCTTCCCAGCTGCCGTTTCGAAGCGGAATCCATTCATGGTCCCATCGATCCTGGGCATACGGGGAATCGGAACCTCCCAAGGCATTCAGGAATTCCTCCCGGTAGCGGCGCAATGCCAGAACCTGGGGATCCTGAGACGGCAACATCGAGTCCCCCTGCAACGCGCTCTGAGAAGGCAAAACTGACAGCAGCGTTACATCCGCCCAGGTATGCCGGGCCAGTTCAATGACTTTTTTCAGTGCGTGTGCGCTGTAAGGGTGTTCATCTGCGGCAAACAAAATTCTCATGATAGTCTCCTTTTTGAACGCAGCTTTCAGGATGGCTGGTGTTTGGCTTCGGCCTTTTTCACCACTTCCAGGATTTCCCCCAGTTTAAAAGGCTTTGCCACAAAATCAAACACGCCTTTCTGATAGGATTCCCTTGCCGTTTCCATCGTGGCAAATCCGGTAATCACGATGACTTCCGTGGCGGGATGCCGTTTCTTGACCTCTGTCAGAAACGCCATGCCATCCACGCCATCCATTTTAAGGTCCGTAATTGCAATATCGAATTGCTTTTCCGTCAGCCGGTGCATGGCATCCCGGCTTTTGGTAAATGCCTCGACGTCATAGCCTGCTTTTTCAAGCGATGGTTTAAGCCGCTTGCAGACGATGGGTTCATCATCCAGAAGTAATACGGTTGTTTTCTGATCCGATGTCATAGGTTTCGCTCCTTTGTAAAAAATCGGTTACGTGTTGCGTGATATTCTCATCACTGTGCATCTGGACATCCAGCTGCCGGGTGTAAGCCACCAGACACCCGAGCATTTTCACTTTTTCATACATGGCGGCTGCATCCAGTTTTTTGATGCGGCCAACGACCAGATCCCCCCGGATTTCTACCCGGAAATTGAATCGTTCCAGCACTTCGCCGATAAAGCTTGCGCGTCTGGATCTGCGAATAACATCCGTGACGCCGCCGAGAAATCGGAAATATGCGTAATTATCATTTTGTTTTTCTGCGATATAAGCGTCGATAATGTTAAAATGATACCCCAGCCGCAGATTGAGATCCAGATATTCGGCCGAGACCACCGCCAGATTCCGCCCTGTGAAACGGAGCGTGGAATCCGAGTAGGTTCGGGTCAGGCTGGACATGAAGCTGCCGAAATCCACGGACATGGGCTCGGTACTCCACATTCCGGGCGCCATGAGCCCTTCGAGAAACGCCTTCATGGGAACCGAGGTGATATCTTCCGGGCTGACGTCTTTTGCCGATACGGTTCGGGAATGAACGCCGCCGCCGATATCAATGACAATCAGCCCCAGGGGGATATTGAATTTCAGCCGCCTGGAAGCGGCATCGCCATGGCCGGTTCGGTTGTCCCCCAGATGCATCAGTTCTTTGACCGCCTTTTCATGAATAAACCGGATAATATCATGCACGGTTTTACACCCTGACGGCGTGAAATTTTTATCATAGGGATCCAGCAGATTCAGCGGACTGATCTTTCGCAGTATCCGGCGAAGCAGCCGGTATTCATAGGATTCCTCAAACACATCTTCGGCGGTGATGTCGTCGTAACACAGGTCCTTGGCATATCCGGCGTAAACCATATTCTGGGAAGCATCCAGGGTGATCTCATCGCCGGTTTTAAGTATTTGCGTGGCGATGCCGGTATTCACAATGGTCGGAACCCGGAACTCTCGGGCAATGGTTGCCATGTGCCCCATCGGCGATCCGACGTCTGTCAGAATCCCGTGAACTTTGCGGATCACCCTTGCCAGGCGCGGAGAGGTATGCTTGGCCACCAGAATCGCACCATAAGGAACTGTAGAATATCCGTTTGATTTTCCACGATAAACACTGTACCTGCCGCCACACCGCGCTGAACGACAATTCCCTGGTTATTTAACAGCACGGGGTGATCGACTGTCGATATCTCAACACTATCTTTCGAACATTCGGTCTGCAGTTGAATGTTCAGCGGCCGGGCCTGAAGAATCAACAGCCTGTCTTCCGAATCAATGGCCCATTCAATATCCTGTGGTCTTTTGAAATAGCGCTCGATCAGCAGCGCGGTCTGTGCCAGTTTCTGGGCCAGTTCCGGCGTCAGACACGCCTTTTGCTGGAGTTCTTCCGGAACCGCTGTCAGCTCTGTTCCGCTTTGCTTTGCGGCAACCATCATGGTGGACTTGTGAACCACGTTAAATCCGCAAAGCGTATGCGGCGGCGTGCGGGTGATCCGGTAATGATCCGTGGCCACTTTGCCTTCAACCACCGGTGCTCCCAGCCCCCAGGCCGCCGTGGCCAGAAGAACGTCTTTTTCAGCGGAAAGCGTGTCCATCGTATAAATGACACCGCTGGCTTTGGCTTTCACCATCACCTGACAGCCTACCGACATCGCCATCTCGTGAATATGAAAACCTTTTTGATAGCGGTAGGACAGCACACCGGGAGAATAGGCGCTGGCCAGCACTTTTCGATAACTGTTCAGCAACTGATCCGCAGGGACATTCAAAACGGACTTGTACTGGCCTGCAAAGCTGTGAATGCTGTCCTCTCCCCAGGCGCTGCTTCTGACGGCAAAGAACAGGGTTTCTTTGCGGTTCTTCTCCTGAAGCTTATCGATGGCAGTCTGGATCTGCTGCGAGACTTCCAGGGGAATTCCGCCGGACAGGAACTGATTCTGAATCTCTCCGGCGATTTCTTCAGTGGCGGTATCGTCCTCTGGATCCCAATACGCCATGGCCTGCTGGAGATACGTCATCCAGTCCGTTTTTTTCCATGAATGCCCGAAACGCGCTGGTGGTAATGGCAAATCCGTCCGGCGTCAACAGTTCCAGAACGTTTCGAATATCCGCCAGATTCGCATTTTTATTGCCCACCAGCTCATACATATCCTGGCTCAAGTCGGCGTAGGGCATGGCGGCATCGCCCCGGGGAAGCACCCATTTTCCCGAGAGCTCCTGCTGAATCGTTTCATGGATCTCTTCAAACACATCGAAAAGCCGGACATACTTTCCGGGCGCAAGGGTATTGAGGTCAAATATCAGCCGGTATATTTGATTTTTCAGCTGATCATACGTCGACAGGATATATTGCTGGTCAAAAACATATTCCCCGCTGAGCTTGTCTCCCATGTCCGCAATCAGTTCGAGCGACGACATTGTTTGCCGCCAGAATATTTTGAAATTTCTTAAACAGCTTGGCAAAAGAATATTCTGTTTCCAGGCTGCGGTATTGCTTCAGATAACTTTTCAAGCCCCGGATAAAGCGAAGTATCTCATCTATCATATTCTTTATCCTTTATGGCTTTAATGGAAAGATCCCGGCCAAACGCTCTTGAATCGTTTCAGGGATTGCTCCCTGGAATAAAAAATCTCTTTAACGTTACATCTTCAGTGAGCACCTTTTGCGCCTTTGAAGAGCACACCGGTTAAAAGCCCCGCCACCAGCGCGATCAAGGTGGCCAGAATGCCATACATCGCCCCATGATCGAATGCAAGCAGGGACAGAATTTTGGGGAAGCTTTCCAGCGCCACCGTCATGGATTGCTCATAGCTGGCGACGATTTTTCCATTTTGAACCATGTAGGCTTCAACCTTGTAGACTCCCGGATGAAGTTTCGGGGGAATGGCTATCTGCGCTTCGAATTTTTTCCGGCCATCCGCAAGCGGTGTATACTGAACCGTATCGCTGACCCCATAAATGCCTTCTTTTTGTTTCAGTTTCAATAGCTCTTTTACCAACTCCCCGCCATCTCCTGAATTCGGACTGACGGCGATTTTCTCTTCCAGAGCCGTCAGTCCGAGCTGCCTGACAGGAGCGTCTTTCTGCAGGGTCTTTGACATATCCTCGAGATTCCGGGGCGTATAGAGCAAAAACGCTTCCGGTACGGATTCAAATGTCACGGTATCGCGGTTCATCCAGAGCAGCCCCAGGACTTTCCCTTTTTTTTTCATTCGGAGTTCAGCCGTTTTGCCGATCATCCGGACAACAACGTCACTGTCCTTGGGAAGGGTTCCGTTTATGGAAACCCGGGTTCCGTTGTAAAATGTCCCGATGGATATCCGGTCCGGAAACGGAGAGACCTGAAGCGGCTCCTCGGCTTTCAGCAGCGGCGCCTGTGTCAGAAACAGTAAAACCATGATTATTCCGGCATATTTTCTTGTCATTTAATGTCCTCCGATATACGCCAGCAGGATGTTCGGGGTGAGCAGCAGGCCAAACAGCATTTTGACCATCACGACCAGCACCAGGGATGCCAGAAGAATTTTCAATTGATCGGCTTTGAGTTTTTTGCTGATCTTTACGCCGAACTGGGCGCCGATCGTTGAACCCAGCAGCAGCAGCAGGGCCAGGACAAAATCGACCGTGTGATTGCTGTATGCCTGCATGATGGTCACATTCACACAGGTAAATAAAATCTGGAAAAGGCTGGTGCCGACCACAACATGCATGGGCATGCGCAGCAGATACACCATGACGGGAACCATGATAAACCCGCCGCCGACCCCCATAATGGCCGAAAGCACGCCGACGAAAACGCCAAGAATCAAGGGCATCAGGACAGAGAGCTGAACGCCTGATTTTTCGAACTGAATCTGCCAGGGCAGCGCCTGAACGATTCGGGCGTAAGTTGAGGGTTTGCCGGAGGCAAGCCGGAGGTTTTTTATGCCGGGATCCTCAGGGACTGAAGGCTTTCCTGAAACATGTAAATGCCGATAAAGCCCAGCATCAGTACATAGGTGACGGAAATCAGAAAATCAGCACTGCCCAGGCGGTTGAGAACCTTAATAAGCTGAACACCGCCGGTTCCGCCGATAACGCCACCGACCAGGAGCAACAGCCCCATTTTGACATCCACATTGCCCATGCGAAAATGGGCAATCGTTCCTGCCGTGGAAGCCCCCACGATCTGATTGGAATCCGAAGCCGCAGCCACCGTGGGGGGTATCCCGATCATAATCAGCAGCGGGGTCATCAGAAAGCCGCCGCCCACGCCAAAAATGCCCGATAAGAGACCGACAATGCCGCCCATTCCAAAAACCAGCAGAATGTTCACGCTGTTGCCTGCTATCGGCAGATAAAGATGCCAGGGTAGAGTCATTATGTCATTTCCTCCTTGTTAGTGGTTCTTTCCGGCGCACCAACTCGATGGCGCAGCGGACGTTTTGACGGATAGCATAAAGCGTTTTTTTGAATTCCACGGAATTTTCAGAATCACCCTGCGGCAGACCGAGAATCAGCAGCGTGATTTTCTTCTCCGCGACAAACCGGATGACTTCTTCTTCAAAATTCCCTTTTGCAATGTAATAATGCACGTTCACCCCATTGGACCGGGCTTTTTCAATCATCAATTCGAGATGTTTTATTGCCGCATCTTCCAGTCCGATGAGGGCGTCTGTCGTGAAAGCCGCTGGTTTTCGATACAAAACCAGTAAAATATGGAGATTGGCTTGGATTCGCTCCGCCAGATGTATGGCCCGATATACCGCCGCCAGAAAACCGCCTGTCTCGCCCTGAGTTAAGAGGGGAAACAGGTTCTCAGCATCCTGCCGGATGTCCATGCTCACCAGTATATGTTCCATCCACGTGTGTTCCCTTTCCCAAAAGCGATGTCAGATACTTTCTGTAATCAAAATTGATGCCAACGCATAAATTTAATCGTAATAAATTGAATTAATTTATTTAAATTATAAGAGAGGAGGAATACAGCTGTGCACAGGGGTGATATCGGCAGCTCTGATGTTTCAGTTTGGAACATTTTACATCATGAAAAGGAGAAAAACTTTGTAGAACTGCGGGGGCAACCAGCGTTTCACATTGGAACACGATTCAGAGCGTTGATCCGTCACCTTCATCTCAAGGCGAATTGCCAAGATTTCAGCGAAAGAATCCCTGAAAATTCAGGAAAGTAAATACTCGGGATCGATGCCGTATTCCTTGAGCCGTCGCCACAGCGTTGTGCGGGGAAGGCCCAGGATTTTTGCGGTCAGATGGCGGTTGTAGTTGGTTCTTTGAAGGATTGTGGTAATATAGCGTTTTTCCATTTCTTCCAGGGTTTCCATCTCCAGGGTTTCAAAGGTTTTAAAATCGAGATTCTGAAGATCCGGCGGCAGGTCGATCACCTGAATGCGGCTCTGGTCGGTCAGGGCGACCGCCCGCTCGATGATATTTTTCAGCTCGCGGATATTTCCCGGAAAGTCATAATGCATCAGAATCTCCAGCGCCTGCGAGGAAAGCCCTTTGACTTTTTTTCCAAAGACCTTGTTAAAATTGTCTATAAAATGTGAGATCAGCAACGGGATGTCATCCCGGCGCTCGGCCAGCGTCGGAAGCTGGATGTTGACGACATTCAGCCGATAAAAGAGGTCTTCGCGGAAGTTTCCGGCTTCGACTTCTTTTTTCAAATCCCGGTTCGTGGCGGCGACAATGCGGATATCCAGGTCTATCGGGCGTATGCCCCCGACCCTGAAAATGCGCTTTTCCTGAATGACATGAAGCAGCTTCACCTGCATGGAGTGCGGCATTTCGCCGATTTCATCCAGAAATACCGTGCCGCCCGCGCCCGATTCGATCAAACCGATCTGTGCGGTCGAAGCCCCGGTGAACGCCCCTTTTTCATGCCCGAAAAGCTCGCTGCTGATGAGCTCTTCGGTGAATCCCCCGCAGTTAAACGATACAAAGAGAGAATTTTTCCGGTGACTCAACGCGTGGATGGCGCGGGCCACCAGTTCCTTGCCCGTACCGCTTCTTCCCTGAATCAGTACGTTGCAGTCCACAGCCGCCACTTTTCGCGTTATGGCGAAAACCGCCTGCATGGCGCTGCTGGTTCCCACGATGCTGGTCAGGGAATCCCTTTGGGCAATGGCCTCCCGGAGACTCTGATTTTCGGATTGCAGCCGGATTTTTTCGATGGCGTTTTTGGCAAGCAGCCGGATTTCATCCAGCTTGAGGGGCTTGACGCTGTAATGATAGGCGCCTTTTTTTATGGCTTCGATGGCCGAATCGATTGAGCTGTATCCAGTGATAACGATAACTTCCGTATCCGGGCAGAGTTTTTTGACCCGTTCCAGAACCGTCATGCCGTCTACGTCCGGCATTTTCAGGTCCGTGAAAACCAGATGGAATCCTTTGGTGGCCAGCTGCTGGAAAAAAGGTTCGGCCGCGGTGAAGGCTTCGACATCGCAAGGACAATCGCGCATTTCATCCCCGGCCTTTTCCAGGGCTTTTTTCAGTCGGCTGCCGACAATTCGCTCATCATCGATGACTGCAATGCGAATTCTCATCAAACGTCTCCGCTCGCATCCGGAACCGGCAGATAAACCGAAAACATCGTGCCGGCATCAACCTGGCTTTGAACTTCAACAAATCCGCCATGCTTTTTAACCAGTGCATACGTTACCGCCAATCCCAGTCCCGTGCCCCGTCCAACCGCCTTTGTGGTGTAAAACGGCTCAAAAATATGTTCCAGGTCTTCCGGTTTGATGCCGACACCCGTGTCCTGAACCGTGATTTTAACGTACCCGTCAGGCGTGCGGGATGCGTTTACCCGGATGGACCCGCCGGCCGGCATTGCCTGGATGGCGTTAATAAAAAGATTTAAAAATACCTGCTCCAAATTGCGAAAATTGCCCTTTACGCTGGGTATATCCTGAGCAAAATCGGTTTCGACGCCAATGCCGGAAAGCATGATCTGGTTTTTTACCAGTTTCAATGCTTTTTGAATCACCTCAATCGGGTTCAGGACTGTAAACGAGGGCATCTCGTTTCGTGAAAAATCCAGCAGGTTTTTGATGATGTCTCCGGCACGTTCCGCCTGGCTCAGTATATCCGAGAGCATTTCCCTGCCTTCGGCTTCGGCAAGTGTGCCGTATTCTTCCAGAATCGATTCAGCCGTCAGGTGGATATTGTTGATCGGGTTGTTCAATTCATGGGCGATGCCGGCGGTGAACGTACCGATGGCCGCAATTTTCCGGGACTGTACCAGCTGATCCTGTTTGGACTCCAGTTCCCCCGCCATCCGGTTAAAGGCATAAATCAGCATGGAAATTTCATCCTTGGCGTTTTCTTCATAGGGGATGGGACTGAGATCTCCCTGAGCGACCCGCTCGATGGTTCGGCGAATCAAGGCCAGGGGTTCGAGGATTCTTTGAAATAGCAGTTGTGCAATCAGAATGGAAAGCAAGACAAAAATCGCCAGAAACATAAGCGGCAGACCCAGTATGCCGGCAAGCGCCAGATGGATTCGTTCCCGCTTGAGAGAAAGCAGTTTTTCAGCAAAGTCGCCGATGGCTTTTCCCTTCAGACGGATGGCTTCATCCTGCTTTTCGGTCACACTGCTGCCCTGCTGGGATACAAAAATTTCGATCATGGATTTGTAATCCTTCAGGTCCTGTTGAAACCGGTGATATTCCGCTCCGGCGACCCGTTCGATATCCTTATCCATATTGGCCGAAATTTCAATGGCTTTATTGATATAGACGAGGTTTTCATCCAGACTGCGCCGGTCGTGATAAAATAGAAAATTCTTCTCATACCGGCGCGCTTCCAGAATGTTGTTGAACATGTCCTCGAAAAACTCGCTGATCGTAACTTTCTGCTGAATGGTCTCGATGCTCCACCAGTCAAAAATGGTCAGTGCGCCCACACATGTCAGAAAAATCGCAAAACCCGTGATGATTTTTCCCCGGATTGTCATGGATTTCAATTGAACACCTCCTGCTTACACAATGACCCGCTCAACGATCGATTTGATATCATCCGCCAGCAGCACTTCGATGCCTTCACAGGATTCGGGCTCCAGATTGCTTACATCCACGGCGTTTCGCCTGGGGAAAATGACAACCTTGATGCCGGCCCGCTGGGCAGCCAGAATTTTTTCACGAACCCCGCTGATCGGCAGAATGCGGCCGTTCAATGTCAGCTCTCCGGTCATGGCCACATCCCGGCGGGCTGGTCTTTGCGTCAGCAGCGAAATCAGCGCCAGCGCAATGGTAATTCCGGCTGAAGGCCCGTCTTTAGGGATGGCGCCGCAGGGAAAGTGGATGTGAATGTCGGCATCCTTGAAAAAATCCGGCTGAATCCCGAAATCCTCCCCATGACTCCGCAGAAAGCTGAGCGCCGTCTGGGCCGACTCCTGCAGGACGTTTCCCAGGGACCCGGTTAAAATGAGCTGCTGGCTGCCTTTCATCCGGGTCGCTTCCACGAAAATGATTTCTCCGCCCAGTTCAGACCACACCAGTCCGGTTGTCACCCCCACCTGATTTTCAGTTTCAGCCATTTCATGGGCATATTTGCGCGGCCCCAGGAGCTGTTCAACCAGGCTGTCTTCCACATTCACCACACAGGTGTTGTCCGGGCTGTCCAGGCAAATCCGGGCCAGTTTCCGGCATACATTGGCAAATTCGCGTTCCAGGTTGCGAAGACCTGCCTCCTGGGTGTAATCGCGGATAATCCGGGAGATGGCGCTTTCCGAAAAAGCCAGCCGATCGTGAGATAATCCGTGATTTCTGAGCTGCCTGGGAATGATATGATTTTTGGCGATGACCCGTTTTTCGGTTTCCGTGTATCCGGCAAACTGGATGATTTCGAGCCGGTCCAGCAACGGCGCGGGAATTTTCTCCACCATATTGGCGGTAGCTATAAACATGACCGAGCTCAGATCGAACGGCAGATCCAGATAATGATCCACAAACTGGGCGTTTTGCTCCGGATCCAGGATCTCCAGCAGCACAGAGGCCGGATCTCCCCTGAAGTCCTGCCCGATTTTATCCAGCTCATCCAGCATGAAAACCGGATTTTTGACGCCGACGCGTTTGATCTCGTTGATAACGCGTCCGGCCATGGCACCGACATAGGTGCGCCGGTGTCCCCTCAGTTCGGCTTCATCCCGGAAGCCGGCCAGAGAAAGCCGGATGAATTTGCGCTCCAATGCCTCGGCAACGGCTTTTCCGATGGATGTTTTGCCCGTCCCCGGAGGGCCCGCAAAACAAAGAATCGGACTTCGGGTCATGAGTTTGTGCTTTTTCTTCTCGAGAATCTGACGGACGGTTGCCCGCAGTTCATCCAGGTTGATCGGCTTGGGCAGATAATGGGCCACTCCTTTTTTCAGCGCGTCAACGGCCGAGCTGACCGTGGCAAAACCGGTAATCATAACGATATCGGTATGAGGTGATATGCGTTTTGCAGATTCCACAAGCTGCATGCCGTCCATTTTTTCCATTTTCAAATCCGTAAGGATCAGATCGAATTCACTGGACATGATTTTTTCCAGGGCATCCGCCCCGTTGACTGCGGTTGATACGTGATAGCCTTCTTTTTTTAAAATGTATTCCAGGTTGGTGCGTGCAATGTCTTCATCATCCACAACCAGCACGTGGAACGACCGGACATTAAAAAGAATTCTCACAGCCAGAAATTCCAGGATCCGGTCTTTGACATGCGCCAGACCATGATGCTGGGACGTAAGTATTTCTTCAGCGCGCTTGATATCCAGATTGTCGTCCGTGGACTGAGTCCAGGGCAGTGAAATCAGAAATTCGATATAAGTCAGTCCGATTGCATATTCGGGAACCGATGGATCGGTTTTTTCCAGGCGATCCAGTTCCTTCATCGCGATCCAGGCAACATTCTCGGGCAGCTGTTTTTTTATCGAAGCACGAAGCTGGCTCAGTTCCGATTCCGGAGCGATTTGCTCGTCTTCCGGTTTTTCAAATTTCTTGAAAAAAATCATTCCTCTCCCCTTTCGTTGCATATTGAAACATGGGCGGTTTTTTTTGTAACAGAAAATAACTGGATGAATTTATTATAAAAATAAATTTTTCTTAAAAAGCGTTACATATTGCAACATCTATCACGTTTACAGCATATCGGGCAAAACAATTTTATTATCAACAATATCAGAACAATAAGTCAATATTGCACCTTTGGCACCATTCTTGAATAAGTCATAAATAAAAGATTTGATGCAACCGCCACTTATCCATAACAGATCAAATCGGAAATAATCAAATGTTATCCTATCAAGGCAATGAGACAGTGGAAACAGAGCGGCGCAAAATTCTGGTGATTGGAAAATCTGACTGCCTGAATGATGCGCTTTCGGGCTATGCCATTCAACTGGCACAGCGCCTGAAATATGATCTTTTTGTCGTCAGCGTCATGCCACATGCCGCAGTATCTACTTCAGCCGTTTCCGTGGCAGTGGGCGCCCATTATCTTCATGCACTGGAACTACTCAATGACTTCAGGCAGAAAGCAGCCGCCAAGGATGTCCGATGCGATCACGTCATTCAGTACGGAGAAATCGCATCTGTTACAGATGATGTCATGCATACCATCAAGCGGATTGAGTTTGTCGTGACGGATTCTGAATATACCAAAACACTAATATCGGAAGATGTGACCATACCGGTCTTCAGTTTATCAACAAACCAGCTTCATCCGGAGGGAAAACCTATGACCAGAGAAACCAAACAACAGCGAAACAGTGAAATCAAAAAGACAATCGGTTACGGAATGATTACAGCAGCCCTGTATGGCTGTGTGTTCTGGAATGCGGATAAGGTCATGAGCTATTTTACCAAAGGCGGCTTTTATGCCGCGCTGCCGGTAGCGACCGTTTTTGTTTTTTCATTCGCACACGGGTCATTTGCCAGCAATCTCTGGTCCTTGATGGGGATCAAACCCATGAAAAAAGATACGCTGCAGCCTACGGTCGGCAAAACCGTCACCCAGACCAAAAAGGTCCAAAAAAGACCGCGCGCCTACGCTTATGTCAACCCGTTTCACAAAATTTAAAGGTGATTTCGTTGCCGTGAGATTTTTACGAATTTCACGGCAACATCTGGGCACTGCAGCATGAAATCCCCCTCGGTTTTTCAGAGGGGAGAACAGATGTTGTCAGTATAGCGCCCGATGACGTAAAAATCAGTATTTTCACGTTTGCCATCACAGAGCATTACAAACACATAAGGAGTGTTTTGATGAACTTAGACGCCGTTCAATTTATCGATCTCACTATTGTTAACATTTCTTTTCTGTTTTTTGTCGGATTCATCGGTGGCCTGGTCAGCGGTTTTATCGGCTCCGGCGGCGCGTTTGTTCTGACCCCCGGCATGATGAGCCTGGGCGTACCCGGCACGGTGGCCGTGGCCAGCAACATGTGCCATAAATTCCCCAAAGCCATGATCGGGGCCTTTAAACGATTCAAATACGGCCAGGTGGACATCAAACTGGGTCTTTATATGGCGGCATCTGCCGGAGTCGGGGTTCAGATCGGCATCAAAATCCAGCAATTGATTCTGGAAAAATACGGCCAGGTCGGATCGAATCTCTATGTCAGCCTGTCTTTTGTGGCCATTCTGGTCATTGTCGGCGGCTATGTGTTTTATGATGCAATGAAAGGATCTTCTTCGGACGGACCGGAAAAGACGTCTTCAATCGCAAAAAAACTTCAGTCCATCAATCTGCCGCCAATGATCCACTTCAAGCGCGCCAATCTGACCATCTCCTTCTGGTTTACGATTCCGGTGGGACTTGCGACCGGCATGCTGGCGGCAACCATTGCCGTGGGCGGATTTATCGGTGTTCCCGGCATGATCTACATTGTCGGCGTTTCCAGCATTATCGCCTCGGCCACGGAGCTGGTAATTGCCTTTGTCATGGGATTTGCAGGAACCGTCAACTGGGCCATGCACGGCATGGTCGACATCCGTCTCGTTCTGATCATTCTGGGCGGATCGCTTTTCGGGGTTCAGCTTGGCGCCATCGGCACGACGTATGTCAAAGAAAGCATGATTAAAATCGTGATGAGTGTATTGATGCTGATGGTGGCGGTAAGCCGCCTGCTTGCCCTGCCGAAATACCTCGTTGAATTGAATGTCCTGTCGTACGAACCCTCAACCGTTCTTATTCTGGATCGGACCAGTTTTGTGTGCATGTGTTTGGCCCTGCTGACGGGCGCCGTCATTATACTGGCCAGTATGTGGAAAGGACGCAAGCCTGCCGTTTCTCTGAAGCAAAATTTAGGCAAAGCTTGAAAAAATCTATCTGAAGTTCTATAATCAGATTGCGTTGTTTTTTATTTAGCCGCTGGTTCCCAGGCAGGAATTTGGGATCCAGCGGCTTGTTTTTATTCACTTCAATACAAAGGTTACTTTTATATGTCCATTATTACCATTTCACGCGGTTCTTACAGCAGAGGAAAGGAAGTGGCCGAAGGGGTTGCCAGGCGGTTGGGATATGACTGCCTGTCCAGAGATATACTGTTGGATACGTCCGAGTTGTTCAACATTCCGAAAATCAAGCTGGAAAGAGCCATACATGACGCCCCGTCCATTCTGGACCGTTTCGGCGGGGGAAAAGAACGATATGTAGCCATGATTCGAACCGCGTTTCTGAAGATCATGCGGGAAGACAACCTGGTGTATCACGGTCTGGCTGGACATTTTTTTCTGCAGGGAGTATCCCATGTTCTGAAAGTAAGAATCATTGCCGATATCGAGGATCGGGTAAAGCTGGAAATGCAGCGGGAAAGCATTTCCGAAAAAGAAGCCCGCAGAATACTGCTCAAAGACGATGAGGAACGAAATAAATGGGCACAGTTTCTTTACGGCATCAATACTACGGATTCTCAATTATATGATCTGGTCATCCATATCCGGAAAATTTCCGTGGCGGATGCCGTGGATATCATCTGCCACACCGCAACCATGAAGCAGTTTCAGGCAACGCCGGAATCGCAGCAGGCCCTGGAAAATCTATCTCTCAGCGCGGAAGTCAAGGCCGCGCTGATTGAATTGAATCCGGCAGTTGAAGTGTGCTCGGAAAACGGCATCGTGCATATCAAGGCAAGGGTTTCAGAAACACTCCAGCAGGAAATGGAAAATGCCTTGAAGAATCACGCAATGGCGGTTCGCGGCGTTAAAGAAGTTCATCTTGCGGTTGCACCCATTTCATTTTACGAGGATTGATCGTATCATTCAATCACCGGTTGCATCACTTACACTTGCCGCCTTATCTTGATTACAAATTGAACGGATTGTCCTTCTCACGAAATTCCCATTCTTTTTTTCTGCATTTCCAGGGGATGAGGCCTTTTAGCAAGGCGCCATCCCCCTTTTTCCTCTAAAACCTCGAAGTTTTTATATTGACTTGTATCGTTGGAATTCATACATGGACTAAAGATGTTGTGCGGTAAGCTTCTGTTACCTTACGACAAGCAAATCTGCTGCTCCTTTCTCCTTGTATAGTGGAGATAACTCAGAAAAAGGGTTAGCAGATGGGCATTTTACAGGCAAAGCCAACTTCTTCTGACCCATCATCGAATAGATCGATCAAGTTCTCGCCCAGCACTACAGTTTCTACGAATGAAGAAATTGATTTTATCATCAACTATGATATCAAATACCGAATAGGCCAGAATAATGGTAGCGAGGATGAATGAAATTTGAAATTACCAGACATGCACAGGAGGAAATGGATCGCAGGCAGATACCCTCAACGATTGTGGATACCATCTTGCATAATCCCCAGCAGGTTGTCGAAGAATATGGAAATAAGAAAGCATATCAGTCAATATTTGCTTTAGAGACTGGAAAGGATTATCTTGTCAGGGTAATCGTCAACGATACCGTTATACCGGTGAAAGTCGTCACGGTCTATAAAACGAGCAAGATCAAGAAGTATTGGAGAGCGTCATGAAAATTACATATGATCCTGATGTTGATGTGCTTCGAATCGTTTTCAGCAATGCACCCATTGATGAAAGCGACGAAGAAAGACCCGGCGTTATCCTCGATTTTGATAAAGACGGTAATGTTGTCGGCATGGAAATACTGGATGCCTCACTTCGTATGGAAAATCCTCGAACCGTAGAGTACGCCGTGGCCGGGTAACACATTTTTCCTGGACCTGGAGACATTGAACCATTCGGGAATCGGCCTGATTTGTTCCTTCCAATGTCCGGGAATTCTCATTTTTCAACCTTTTGATGTCATTTGGAAATTCCAGGTTTGATAAGGAACTGCCTCAAATTCTATTTGACTTCTATCCGCCGAACGTTCAAATATAACTTTGATATTTACCTGATCTTTTCCCCTGTTTTACTCATGAAATAATCAGGGGCGAGTATTCTTCACCCCATTACTTTTTATTTTTTTGGAGGAATTTATGCCTGGAAAACGCATTCACAACTTTAACGCCGGGCCTGCGGCCCTTCCCCTGCCGGTTTTACAGGAAATTCAGGAATCGTTTCTGGATTTCAAGGGCTCGGGCATGTCCATTACCGAAGTCAGCCACCGGTCCAAATGGTTCGATGATGTGATCAATGACGCCGTTGCCAGAATCCGCAGACTGCTCAGGCTGGATGACACCTATCAGGTCCTGTTTCTTCAGGGCGGCGCCAGCCTCCAGTTTGCCATGATTCCCATGAATTGTCTGGCGGACGCGGACTGCGCCGATTATGTGAATACCGGCACGTGGTCCACCAAAGCCATTCAGGAAGCCCAGCTTCTGGGAAAGAATATCCAGGTTGTCGCCTCTTCCGAAGACAAGGGGTTCAGTTATATTCCGAAAAACATCGCCTACAGCCCGAAGGCCGCCTATGTTCATTTTACTTCCAACAACACCATTAAAGGGACCCAGTGGGCGGCCTATCCCGATGCCGCCGGCGGCCCGCTGGTTGCCGACATGTCTTCGGATTTTATGAGCAGGCCCTTTGATGTCAAGCCCTTTGGCCTGATCTATGCCGGCGCCCAGAAAAATATCGGCCCGGCCGGGGTATGCGTGGTCATCATCCGGGAGGATATGCTCAACCGCACGCCGAAAAACATCCCCACAATGCTGAAATACACCACCCATGCATCCAAAAATTCCATGTACAATACCCCGCCGTGTTTCGGGGTCTATACCATTCAGCTTGTCATGAAATGGCTGGAAGAAACCATTGGCGGACTGGAAGCCATGGATGCCGTCAACCGGAAAAAAGCCGGGTGTCTGTATGATCTGATGGACAAAAGCCGCTTTTATCAGGGAACCGCCGATCCTTCCAGCAGGTCCCTGATGAATGTGACCTTCCGGCTGCCTTCGGAAGACCTTGAAAAACAATTTGTTCAGGAAGCTGCCGCCAATGACTTCGGCGGATTGAAGGGACACCGTTCGGTCGGCGGGTGCCGGGCATCCATTTACAATGCAACAACGCTGGCCTCGGTGCAGGCCCTTGCGGACTTCATGATTGATTTCGAGCGGAAAAACGGATAAATTGACACATAGCACACTTAATCTTCATTGTGCTATCAAAACATGGCAATTGATTTGAGAAAGACCGGCTGAAGATAACAACCCGTATCTTCAGCCGGTCCGTAATGTTTTTTTATGCAAACCAGCATGTTAAATTAAACATAACGAAGCATATAAGCTGATGAATTTGTAATTTTCCGTCGATCGTACCCTGATCGGCCGAATTGTGATGACTTGCTTAAACACCCCACAACAGGAGGATTATCTATGGATCAAATTCTAAGGATCAATATGGGCGCAGAAAATGGCCCGGCATTCCGGATTGAGCCCGCCGGAGACTATGCCGGTCTTGGCGGACGCGCCATGACTTCCGCGGTTGTCGCTAAAGAAGTGCCGCCCCTGTGTCACCCCCTGGGTGAAGACAACAAACTGGTGATTGCGCCGGGAATGCTGAGCGGTTCCGCTGCCGCCATGTCCGGGAGGCTTTCCGTGGGATGCAAAAGCCCCTTGACCGGCGGGATCAAGGAAGCCAATTCCGGGGGCCAGGGCGCACAGGTGCTGGCCAGACTCGGCTATGCCGCCATCATTCTGGAAGGAAAACCCAAGGATGATACGCTGTACAAAGTTTTCATCAACAAGGACGGGGTCAAGATCACTGCCGACAACAGCCTGAAAATGCTGGGCAACTATGCGCTGGTGGATAAGATCAAGGCCGAATACGGAGAAAAAGTGGCCTGCATCTCCATCGGACAGGCCGGCGAGATGAAAATGGCCTCGGCAACGGTTGCGGTTACGGACATGGAACAGCGGCCCACCCGTCATGCCGGCCGCGGCGGCGTCGGCGCGGTCATGGGGTCCAAACAGGTCAAGGCCATTGTTCTGGATGATTCGGAAATGCCCATGCGCAGCCCGAAAAATGTCGAAAAATTCAAGGAAGCCAACAAAAATTTCGTTCAGGGCCTGCGCAAACATCCGGTTACCGGAGAAGGCCTTCCCACCTATGGCACCAATGTTCTCACCAACGTGATCAATGAAGCCGGCGGGTATCCAACGTATAATTTCAAAAAAGGTCAATTTGCCGGCGCTGCCAAGATCAGCGGCGAAGCACTGGCTGAACTTGAAAAAGCCAGGGGCAGCAACCCAACACACGGTTGCCACAAAGGCTGCGTGATCCGCTGCTCCGGAATTTTCGTGGACAAGGACGGAAATTTTCTGACCAAGCAGCCGGAATATGAGACGGTCTGGGCCCATGGCGGCAATTGCGGCATCGATGATCTGGATGCCATCGCCATGATGGATCGCCTGGATGATGACTTCGGCATTGATACCATCGAGATGGGTGCCACGATTGCGGTCGCCATGGATGCGGGAATTGCAAAATTCGGAGATGCCGATGCCGCCATCAACCTGATCAAGGAAGTGGGCAAGGGCACCCATCTGGGCCGCATTCTGGGCAACGGCGCCGGCCTGACCGGAAAAGTTTTCGGCATCGAACGAGTGCCGGTGGTAAAAAACCAGTCCATGCCGGCATACGACCCCCGGGCTGTTCAGGGAATGGGCGTGACTTACGCGACCACAACAATGGGCGCAGATCATACCGCGGGATATGCGGTAACAGCCAACATTCTGGGCGTCGGCGGAAATGTCAATGCCTTGAAACCCGAAGGCCAGATCGAACTGTCCCGAAACCTTCAGATCGCCACCGCTGCCATCGACGCCTCCGGCATGTGCCTGTTTATCGCCTTTGCCATTCTGGATCAGCCGGAAACGTTTCAGTCGCTGGTGGATATCCTCAGCGCCTTTACCGGCCAGAACCTCACCGGCGATGATGTGGTCGCTCTGGGCAAATCCATTTTGACAAACGAAAGGGATTTTAACGCCAGAGCCGGCTTCACCAGCAAGGATGACCGGCTTCCGGAATATTTCAAGAAAGAATCCCTGGCGCCGCACAACGTCATATTTGAGGTTAAAGACGAAGATCTGGACCAGGTATTCAACTGGTAGCCATCCGAGAATTCAGCGCACGCGGGAAAGCCTGTTTCAGGCTTTCCCGCGTGTTGTTCCGATTCATCCATCCTGCCAAACCATTCTTACCTTTTGACTTCAGTTCCATATTTTGTTAATCAAATAAAAGATGTATTCCTGCAAAGGTATTTCCTGATGAACTGGATTCACACAACACTGAAACCAATCTGATACCAAGGAGGCACTCGCATGGGTAAGAAAACCGCTGTACTGATCACTGCTCTTGTATTTTTATTTACCGGCGCTGCGCTGGCTGCCGGTCCCAAATCCGGAGGAACCCTGATTTTCGGGCGCGGAGGGGATAGCGTGGGACTGGACCCCGCCTATGAAACCGACGGCAATTCATTCATGATCTGCGACAACGTACTGGAAGCTCTGGTAGAGTATGCTGATGAAACCACCGCCATCGAGCCGGGTCTGGCTGAATCCTGGGAAATCTCCCCGGATGCGAAGACCTACACCTTTCACCTGCGTAAAGGCGTAAAATTCCATGACGGCACCCCATTTAATGCGGATGCGGTTGTTTTTTCACTCGGCAGGCAGATGAAAGAGCGAAAACTCAAGTTTTTCGGTAAAGGATGGGAAATCCCGGCCCAGGAAAAAACCCCGGAATACTGGGTGACCATGGAAATGGACAATACCGTGGACAGCATCGAAGCCATCGATGACAATACCGTCGTTTTCAAGCTCAAAAGAGTGGAAGCACCGTTTCTGGCCAATATGGGAATGGATTTCGCCGACATCATCAGCCCGACGGCTTTCTTGAAAAACCCCAAGGAATTCATACGAAATCCCGTTGGAACCGGCCCTTTCAAGTTCGTCAAATGGGTAAAGGATGACCAGATCCTTCTGGAAAAAAACACCGAGTACTGGGATAAAAAAGGCGGACCTTACCTGGACAAGCTGGTTTTCCGGGCGATTCCGGACAGCTCCGTCCGCTTTCTGGAACTGAAAGCCGGCAGCATTCACATCTGCCAGTTCCCGAATGCAGCCGATGTTCCGATGGCCGCCAAAGATCCCAACCTGGTGGTCATTTCCCAGCCGGGCATGAACATCGGCTATCTGTCCTTTAACCATACCAAGCCCCTGTGGCAGAATCTGCACATGCGAAAAGCCATCGTCTACGCCATCAACCGGAAAGCCATCGTGGACAACATTTACCAGGGCATGGGCCAGGTTGCCAAAAACCCCATTCCGCCCACCATGTGGAGTTATAATGACGCGGTTCAGGACTATCCGTTTGATCCGGAAATGGCCAAGAAAGAACTGGAACTGGCGGGTTTCCCCGGCGGAAATGGTCTTCCGGAAATCACGCTCTGGTCCATGCCGGTTGCCAGACCCTACAACCCGGAAGGCTTGAAAGTCGGCGTGGCCATGATCTCGGATCTGGCCAAAGTCGGCATCAAGGCAAGAATCGTCAGCTATGACTGGGGCACCTATTTGAAACGCCAGAAGGAACAACCCGAAGACATGGATCTGTTCCAGCTCGGCTGGACCGGCGACAACGGTGATCCGGACAATTTTCTGGCGGTTCTCTTTGATGGACTGGCATCCTCCTCCGTCCGCACCCAGTGGAAAAACGAGGAATATCACAAATTGATGCTGGAGGGAAAACAGACCGTCGATCAGGCCAAACGCGTGGAAATTTATAAAAAAGCCCAGCAACTCATCCATGATGAAGTGGGCACCATTTGCGTGGCGCATTCAACCGTCGTCAGTCCTCAGCTTAAAACCGTCAAGAATTTCAAACTCCATCCCACCCAGTCCATGCGGATTAAAAACGTCTGGCTGGAATAGTCATCCACCGCCTGGTGGTTCCCTCTTTGTGTTTCATATCCGGCCAAGTCCTCTCTTTTTAAGGGGAGGACTTAGGGGGGCTTTTCAATCGATTGCACGAAATCCCCCCTGGCCCCCCTTTCCAAAAGGGGGAACTTTCTTCAAGCCACTCAAATGGCTCAAAAGAGATGGCATTGTTTCCCCTATTTCAGGATTCATGATCTCATGACGGCCTACATTCTTCGACGCGTACTGATGCTGTTTCCCACCCTTTTTGGGGTATCCATCATCGTCTTTCTCATGCTTCACATCACCCCCGGCGATCCGGCCGAATTGATGCTGGGAGAACGCGCAACGGATGCGGCCATTCAGGAAATCCGGGAGAATCTGGGGCTGAACAAACCCCTATACGTTCAGTACGGCCTGTTTATCGGCCGGCTCCTGCAGGGCGATCTCGGGGAAACCATCATGACCCAGCAAAAGGTCTGGATAGAAGTCAAGGAGCGTTTCCCGGCAACCATCGAGCTGACGTTTGCGGCAATGATCATCAGCTGTTTTTTCGGGGTTATTTTCGGCATCATTTCGGCAATCCGGCAGCATTCCATTTTTGATTACCTGAGCATGATCGCCGCCCTGATCGGGGTCAGCATGCCCATTTTCTGGCTGGGCCTGGTGCTGATGCTCATCTTTTCCCTGTTTCTCGGATGGGTTCCCATGTCCGGAAGGATGACGATCGGCGTGGACCTGGATCCCAGAACCCAGTTTTATATTCTGGATGCCATTCTCGCCGGAAACTGGACCGCCTTGAAAGATGTTCTCTGGCATTTAATTCTTCCAGCCATAACGCTTAGCAGCATCCCCATGGCCATTGTGGCCCGGATGACCCGATCCAGCATGCTCGATGTGCTGCGGCAGGATTACATCAAAACCGCCAAAGCCAAGGGCCTTTCCGAATTCAAGGTCGTTATCAAGCATGGCCTTCGAAATGCCCTGATTCCGGTTGTAACGACCATCGGGCTTCAATTCGGCATTCTTCTGGGCGGCGCGATATTGACCGAAACGATTTTTGCCTGGCCGGGCGTCGGGAAATGGATGTTTGATGCGGTCATGAAGCGCGATTACGCGGTCATTCAGGGCGGCACGCTTTTTATAGCATCCACCTTTATTGTCATCAATTTGATTGTAGATGTTCTGTACGCAGTAATCAATCCCCGTATCAGCGTTAAATAGGTCAAGCGCAGGAAAGTTTTACGGGCTTGCCTGACATCATTTATTGATTTTCTGCTGATTTGTGTCAGGAAGACGCTAAAAAACCGCTACACCCTGGCCTAACTTACGATAGATCAAAAAGAAGCTTATGCCTATCCTAAGTTCTACTCAGAATATCGAAGACCGCCATCCTTTCTGGGATCAGATCGAACAGATCTGGCGAAACAAGACCGCGGTTGCCGGCTTCTATCATTGTTCTGATTTTTATCCTGACGGCTTTGTTTGCCCCACTGCTCAGTCCGCAGAGCGCTGTTGAGGCCTCTCTCTATGACCAGCTGAAGCCGCCGGTCTGGTATGATGCCGGAACATGGAAAAACGTTCTGGGAACCGACGATCTGGGCCGGGATATTTTATCCAGGCTCATTTACGGGGCCAGGGTCTCTTTGATGGTTGCTGTTTTCAGCGTGGCCGTGGCTTTTTTTGTCGGGTCGCTTCTCGGGGCCATTGCCGGCTATTACAAGGGATTTCGAGACAGCATCATCATGCGTTCCATGGACATTCTGCTGGCCTTTCCCAGCATACTTCTGGCCATTGTCATGGTCGCATACCTTGGGCCGAGCCTGAGAAACGCCATGCTGGCGATCGGCATCATATACATTCCCCGCTATGCCCGCATTGTCCGGGCTTCGGTTCTGGAAGAATGCGAAAAGGACTATGTGACCGCATCCCGGGCCGTCGGGGCCAAAAACCTGCGGATCATTTTTATCACCATTTTCCCCAACTGCCTGGGGCCGCTCATCGTCCAGACAACGCTCGGGTTTGCATCGGCGATTCTGGATGCGGCGGCCTTGAGCTTTCTGGGGCTGGGGGCCCAGCCGCCGACGCCCGAATGGGGCGCCATGATCGCAGACGGCCGGTCCATGGCCCTTCGGGCCTGGTGGGTCATGACCATGCCGGGCCTGTCCATATTGATTGCGGTTCTGGGGTTTAATCTGTTCGGCGACGGGCTCCGGGACGTTCTGGACCCGCGGATGAGAGACTAAGGGAACATGGATCCTACACCACAACCGGTTGTCGATATTCAGCACCTGCGAACCTATTTTTATGTGCGCGGCCAGATTGCCAGGGCGGTCGATGACGTGAGCCTGACCATTCCTTCCGGCCAGACCCTGGGACTGGTGGGGGAGTCCGGCTGCGGAAAAAGCGTGACCGCCCATTCCATCATTCGGCTGATTCCCGAACCTCCGGGGAAAATTGTCGGCGGCAGCATCGATTTTGAAGGAACCAATCTTCTTTCGCTTTCCGAACCCCAGATGCGAAAAATCAGGGGCAACCGGATTTCCATGATTTTTCAGGAGCCCATGACGGCTTTGAATCCGGTGTATTCGGTCGGCAATCAGGTGGGAGAATCCATCCGCATCCATCAGAAAACATCCGGAAAAGAAGTCCGGGACCGGGTCGTCGATATGTTCCGACTGGTGGGAATTCCGGCTCCGGAAAAGCGGATGCATGACTATCCCCATCAGATGAGCGGCGGCATGCGCCAGCGGGTCGTTATCGCCATGGCGCTGGCCTGCAACCCCCGTCTGATGATTGCCGATGAACCGACCACCGCCCTGGATGTGACCATTCAGGCCCAGATTCTGGATCTCATGAACCAGCTCAAATCCGAGATCGGTGCCTCCATTCTGTTCATCACGCATGACCTGGGCGTCATTGCCGAAATGGCCCAGAATGTTGCCGTCATGTACGCCGGGAAAGTGGTGGAATATGCGGATGTGAACGCCTTGTTCGCCGATCCCAAACATCCCTACACCGTCGGGCTGCTTCAGTCCATTCCCGTCATTGGCAGGAATGCCGGAAAGCGCCTGAATACCATCACGGGCATGGTCCCATCGCTTTTGAATCTGCCGTCCGGATGCATGTTTAACGACAGGTGCCCGGACGTGTTTTCCGACTGCCGGCAAATTGAACCCGAAATGGTTGCCGCAGGACCCCATCATGTTGCACGGTGCCTCAAATATGTCTGAGCCTGAATCCGGACCCCGCACGCTTATTCGCGCAAGCAACATCGTCAAGCATTATCCCATTCTGGGCGGCGTGTTTCTCAAACAGATCGCGGCCGTTAAAGCGGTTGACGGCGTTTCCCTTTCGATCCTGCAGGGCGAAACACTTGGCCTTGTGGGAGAGTCGGGCTGCGGAAAGTCGACGCTGGGCCGCGCCATTCTTCGCCTGGAAGAACCCACATCCGGAGAAATTTTTTTTGAAGGCGAAAATATTCTCTTGTTCTCGCCGGAGCAGGTGCGCAACCTCAGAAAGCAGATGCAGATCATTTTCCAGGATCCGTTTTCATCCCTGAATCCCAGAAAATCCGTTTCCCAGATTATCGGCGAGCCGCTCTTGATTCACGGCATGAAACGCAGGGAAGAAAGAGACCAGCGGGTGCTGGATCTGCTTGAAGTCGTCGGCCTCAGACAGGAGCACATGCGGCGCTATCCCCATCAGTTTTCCGGAGGCCAGCGCCAGAGAATCGGGATCGCCAGGGCACTTGCCCTGAATCCCAAACTGGTGATCTGCGATGAGGCGGTATCGGCCCTGGATGTCTCCATTCAGGCCCAGGTGATCAATCTTTTGAAAGACCTGCAGAACGAGTTCGGCCTGACCTATCTCTTTATTTCGCATGATTTGAGCGTTGTGGAATACATCAGCGACCGCGTGGCCGTCATGTATCTTGGTAAGATCGTTGAGGTAGCCAACAGCAGCGAACTCTATGCACGCCCCCTTCATCCCTACACACAGGCCCTGCTTTCGGCCTCTCCCCTGCCGGACCCGACCTTGAAGCGCCATCGCATCATTTTAAAAGGCGATGTTCCCAGCCCCATCGATCCGCCGTCCGGATGCCGGTTTCACACGCGGTGCCTGTACGCACAGGATGTCTGCAACCAGAAAGAACCGGAGCTTATCGATATCCAGGGCGATCATCAGGCTGCCTGCTTTTTTGCCGGGTCGGTCGGTACGGCATAAAAACGGTTCCGATCGAGCAGGCCGAATCTTCTCAGCGTCAAATAGCGGATCATTACATAAAGCGCTTTTATAAAACCCGTCCGATTGCCGGCAGGCTGTTGCCTTCGGGAAGTTGCGGCCGCAGCGCCGGGTATAAAGACGGTTGCCCCGGCTTCTTTCATGCAAAGAGACAGCTCGATATCCTCCATAAGCCTGATATCCGGAAAACGCACCGGGAATGCCCCGCGCCTGAAGAACATCGCCTGATTGCCGAGAGAAACGCCGGAGGCAAGCGCCCAGAGGTGGTTCAACAGCTCTTTCAGCCGCATGCTGATCCGTGAATCCTCATGGATGCCCCCGAAACATCCCCCCACAATGCCGTCGTTTTCCGCAAGCGCTTTCATCATCCGGGAAACGGCGCCAGGCAAGAGTCTGGAATCCGCAGGCAGCAGGATGACAACATCGTTTATGGCAGTACGGATGCCGTCGCAGATCTGCGTCCCCCTCTCGGACACGGAGGAAACCATCTTCACATCCGGAAACGATTGGACGATGTCAGGATTCCCATCCATGGTGCCGCCACTGACGACAATAATTTCAGCCGGGAAATCCTGAATTTTAATGGACTGAATGCACTCAGAAATATTCTGCGCATCATTCTCCATCGGAATGATTGCGGACACGCTGTGAACCGACGGAAACCGGACCGGCCAGTATTGGCGATTTTTCCAGAAACACCAGATCCCGGCAGCAATAAAGGGAAGAAATTCGATTCCCTGAAGCAGGGGCAAGTTATGCCAGAATGGGTGGGTGGCCCAGGGGTGGAAATAGAAAACCAGCGGTAGAATCGTTGCATGCAGAATGATCCAGGGTGTGGGACGGTACAATACCAGAAACGGGGTGAGCAGCAGCAGATACCAGGTGTGAAATGTCGGCGCAAAAATCAGAAAAATGGCGGATAAGAGGAACACAGACCTGAGCCTGTCAGGGCTTATAAAAAAAACAAAACCGGAAAGGCCAGCCGCGCAAAACATGGCAATCCAGGTTGAAGGAACTTCCCCAAAGAGGCTCTGATAAACATAATTGAACGGTCCATTAAAGCCGAAATCGGAGATAAAGGTATTTAAAGAGGACAGGAAATTGATTCCGGGATCATAATAAAGCAACATCAGTGAAAACGGCAGCAGAAAAAGGGGGATGTATTTGAGATTGTCGCGATCGACTAGCAGGGGCAGAAAGATGATTGGTGTCAGTTTTGTCATGACAGCCAGACCGAGCGCCGGATACATCAGCCATGGCTTCTTCTGCTGGCATCCATAAAGGGACAGCACCGTCCAGAAAACAAGGATACTTTCAAGATGGCCTTGACCGGACACGGAAATGATCGTCATGGGATTCAGCGCATACAGGACAATTTCCCTGAAATCAAGGGAAAACGGGCGTATCATGAGCAGCAGCAGAAAAATCGTTCCTATATCAAAAAACACAAGAATTGTTTCAAAAAACCAGTGGGATGGCGATATGGCGGCTCCCGCCTTAAACAGGATCTGCGCAAATGGCCAGTAAATGGCCGGGATATATTTAAAATTGACGCCTTCCCAGTTTTCATTTCTGAGGTGTGCCAGTTCTTCGGCTTCAGGGGCAAGCAGATACGGGTTATACCCCGAAAGCTGGATTTCCCCTTCCCAGACATACCGGTTGATATCGCTGTTTGCCGGAAACTGAAAAATCGCAACGGCCCTTACAAGAAGCGCCAGAAAGATAACTGCAAAAAGCATCCGCCTTCCGGACCAGCACTTCATAATCCAGAGCATGCTCAGGAACATACCCACCGATCCAATCAGATAAAAGGGACTTCCGACAACGTTTTTCCCGGGAACCAGCAGAAACGCCGAAAAAATGGCATAGGCAATCAAAGCGCCAATGCTGTATCTTTTCTGGTGAAACAGATTTTTCAATTTGACCTCAGCCACTCGGAAACTCTGGAATCATGTGAGTTTTGCAACTACGAGATTCCTTTATATAACCAGTGCGTTGATAAGGCAATAAAACAATCCGGGAAACCACAAGGACGAAAATCACTGGAAGATATTTGCCGGCAAGATCAAACATGAAAATCTCCGCCGTCCGGCGCTTCAGGAGGAATTTGCCAGAATTATCCCGGGATGGACTGTATTGGGCAAGTAATCGCCTCTCCTTTTTTTATTTTTCTTGATGGGTTCCTTTCCGCAATTCTCATTTCCCCCCTTTTTATATTGACATAAGCCACTGAAGGCCTATACAAAAACACGGAAAAGTGCTTCATGGCAGTATTACTATTTTTCGAACAGGCTTGTTGTCACGAATGCGGGGGGTGTTTGTTCTTTAACTCCGGCTACGCACCAACGGGCCAAATCCGTCGGAATACCGCGAATGTCTGAAATCGGGGGGGCAATGTTTAATAAGCGCAGCAATACTGGATACAAACAGGCTGTCGAGGGTATCAGTCTGAAAACACTGGCATATGGAACGAAAACGCTTCTTGCTGAATTTCGCCTGGAAAGAGGTGCTCAGCTGCCTCGTCACGCCCACCCGCATGAGCAGACAGGATATCTGGTATCCGGATGCATCCGGCTTTCCATCGGAGAGGATACGTTTGACGTGGAACCAGGCGACAGCTGGTGCATTCCCGGGAATGTAGAGCATGGCGCCGAAGTTCTTGAAAATGCCGTTGCCGTCGAAGCTTTCTCGCCGGTTCGGGAAGATTATCTGCCGGACAAACCGGTCTGAATCGTCACATATCAAAGTTTTCGACAATACGGATTCCCGACGCCATCGCCTTCCGGTTCATGTCCAGAAAGCTGGGGGCGGGAGAATACGGGCTCCGGCGAACTGGTGGACTTCCGTTGGATTCTATCTTCTAATTTGCAGGTCCTTCAGGGGTAACACATTTGACAGGCCGATATTTATCCGGTCAGGATTCATCTGGCAAGGTTTCGGGGATAGCCATTTGATCCTTTCGGGATTGGATGCGACGCAACCACCAATCTTCCAGCTCGCCTATGATGCCCCGCCTGAAGGTCAGGACACAGACCACGAAGATCGCTCCCTGGATGATGGTTACCCATGCCCCGATCTGGGCCAGATAATTTTGGATGGCTGTCACCAAAAAAGCCCCTACCGGGGGACCCAGCACCGTACCTACCCCCCCCAACAGGGTCATCAGCACCACCTCCCCGGAGGCGTGCCAATGCACATCGGTGAGTGATGCCAGCTGAAACACCAGTACCTTCATGGAACCGGCCAGGCTGGAAATCCCGGCAGACAGCACAAAGGCCAGCAGTTTGTATCGGTGGGTCTTGTAACCCAGGCTGATGGCCCGCGGTTCGTTTTCGCGCACGGCTCTCAGCACATGCCCGAAAGGCGAGTGGATGATTCGCTGAAGAAACAGCAATCCCAGCACAAAGATCGTCAGTACGAAGTAATACATGGTCATGTTGGAATTAAGATCGATCAAGCCGAAAAGAAATCCCCGGGGGATCGCTTGAATCCCGTCCTCACCGTGGGTGAAGGGCGCCTGAACACAGAAGAAGTATATCATTTGGGCCATGGCCAGCGTAATCATTGCAAAGTAGATGCCCTGACGGCGGATGGCCAGCCAGCCAAAGATCAGTCCCATGAAGGTTCCCACCGCGGTTCCTGTCAGCATGGCCAGTTCCGGCGTCAAGCCCCATACCTTTGCGGCATGGCCGCACACGTAGGCGCCAAATCCGAAATAGGCTGCGTGTCCGAAAGACAATAGCCCCACGTAGCCGAGCAGCAGATTGAAGGCTGCGGCGAACAACGCAAAGCAGAGGGCCTTCATCAGGAAAACGGGGTAGATGAAAAACGGCGCAGCCAGTCCCACGGCCAGCAATGCAAGGTGGCCCATCTTTATATGGCGCATGATTTCCTCAATTGATTCGGCCGAAAAAGCCGGCCGGTTTGATTAAAAGCACCACGGCCATGGCCACGAATATAACGGTGTTGGATGCCTCCGGGTAGAACACCTTGGTGAGGCCTTCCAGCAGCCCGAGGATAAAGCCGGTTAGCACCGACCCCATGATCGAGCCCATCCCCCCGATCACCACCACAGCAAAAACCACGATGATCATGTCGGCGCCCATGGTGGGCTTGACCTGATAAATCGGTGCGGCCAACACGCCCGCAAAGGCGGCCAGGGCAACTCCCAATCCATAGGTGAGAGTGATCATGAGGGGGACGTTAATGCCGAAAGCCTGCACCAGTGTCGGATTCTCCGTGGCAGCCCTGAGGTATGCGCCCAGGCGGGTCTTCTCAATCACCAGCCAGGTGCAGAGGCAGACGATCAGCGAGGCCAGCACCACCCAAGCGCGGTAATTCGGAAGAAACATAAACCCCAGGTTCTGCAGCCCGGTAAGTTGGGGCGGGATCGGATAGGGCTGACCCGAAATGCCGTATATCTGCCGGAAGACTCCCTCGATGATCAGGGCCAGACCAAACGTCAGCAGCAGCCCGTAAAGATGATCCAGTTTGTACAGCCACCGCAGAAACAGCCTTTCCATAATGATCCCGAACACCCCTACCACCACGGGGGCGATCAGAAGCGACAGCCAGTAGTTCACCCCGCCATAGACCAAGCTCAGCCATGCCACATAGGCTCCCATCATATATTGGGCGCCATGGGTGAAATTAATGACGTTTAAAAGGCCGAAAATCAAGGCAAGCCCAAGGCTGAGGACTGCGTAAAAAGAGCCGTTGATGACGCCCAGAAGCAGCTGGCCGAAAAATGCCTGGGGAGGTATGCCGATCAGTTCAAACATGATGCGATCCCATCATCCGGTTGGATACCCGGGCCCCCATTGCCGGGGTCCGGGCCGCGTAACAGGCTATTTTTTCTTTTCAAGAAGGTAGGAACACTTGGTATCGGCCAGAGGCTTGTACGCTTCGTCACCGGGTATGGTGCTCAGTATCTTGTAATAATCCCAGGGGTACTTGGATTCCTCGGGCTTTTTGACCTGGACCAGGTACATGTCATGCACCATGCGGCCGTCTTCACGCACCTTTCCGTTCTTTGCAAAGAAATCGTTCACCGGCAGTTCTCTCATTTTCTGGGCCACGGCTTTGGCCTCATCCGTACCCGCAGCCTGAACGGCTTTCAGGTAATGCATGGCGCCGGAATAACATCCGGCCTGGCTCATGGTGGGCATACGGCCGTTCATACGCTGGCTCCAGCGCTTGGACCAGGCACGGGTTTCGTCGTTGAAATCCCAATAGAATCCGGTCGTCACCACCAGCCCCTGGGCAGACTTAAGCCCTAGACTGTGGACATCCGAAATGAAAACCAGCAGTCCGGCCAGGCGCTGGCCGCTCTGGGTAATCCCGAACTCGGCAGCCTGTTTGATGGCATTGATGGTGTCGCCGCCGGCATTGGCAAGGCCGATGACCTTGGCCTTGCTGGCCTGGGCCTGAAGCAGAAAAGAGGAAAAATCGTTGTTGGGGAAGGGATGGCGAACCGAGCCAATAACTTTTCCGCCGGCCTTGGTTACAGCCTCGGACGTGGATTTTTCCAGGTCGTGCCCAAAGGCATAGTCGGCTGTCAGAAAAAACCATGTATCGCCGCCGTCCTTAACCATGGCAAGGCCCGTGCCATGGGCCAGGGCGTAGTTGTCATATGTCCAGTGAAACCCCGTGGGCGAACAGTTCTCGTTGGTCAGGATAACCGATGCGCCGGTGGAAATGATATCAATGCGGTTCTTGTTCTTGCAGATCTCCTGGACCGCCAGGCAGACGGAGGTGGTTGGCAGGTCGATGATCATATCCACGTTTTCCACATCAATCCATTTGTTGGCAATGTTGGCCCCGATGTCCGGTTTGTTCTGATGGTCGGCAAATACCACCTCGACGGGTTTGCCCAGCACTTTGCCGCCGAAATCCTCGACAGCCATCCTGACCGCTTCCACCGAACCCGTGCCGCTCAAATCGGAATAAGTACCCGATTGATCGTTAAGCACGCCGATCTTGACAACATTGTCACTTACCTGTGCCCAGACCGATGGGGCCAGAAAGCAACCCAGAACAAACAGAAACGCCAGACGGTTTAATTTTTTCATCGCAACTCTCCTTTTCAGTAATGATGCATACCTGCCAAAGTCTGAATTCACCTATCCCGTACAGGAATCAGACATTAAACCCCGAGATACCGCTGCAGCTTTTCGGTATGATCTGCAATCCGGTCATTAAGGATCATGTCAATCACCGTCCCGTTCTCCACCACGAAGTGGCGGTCAGCCACGGTGGCGGCAAAATGGAAATTCTGTTCCACCAGCAATATGGTGTAACCTTTGCCCTTAAGGTGCCGGATGATATCTCCGATGTGCCTGACGATCAGCGGCGCCAGCCCTTCCGTGGGTTCATCCAGCAACAGCAGCCTGGCCCCGGTGCGGAGGATGCGGGCGATGGCCAGCATCTGCGCCTCGCCACCGCTGAGCTTTGTGCCTTGAGTCCGTCCACGCTCTTTCAGGCGCGGGAACAATTCATAGATTTCATCCAGCGACAGGCCTCCCGGCTGCACGACCGGTGGCAGCAGCAGGTTCTCTGTGACCGAAAGGCTGCTGAAGATGCCACGCTCCTCCGGACAGTAGGCAACACCCATGCGGGCGATACGGTTGGATGGCAATGTGGCAAGATTGGCCCCCTTAAACGCCACCAAACCCGTTCGCTGGGTCACAATGCCCATGATGGCCTTCAATGTCGTGCTTTTTCCGGCACCGTTTCGCCCCAGCAGGGTGACCACCTCGCCCCCCGGAACCCCAAAATCCATTCCCTGCAGGATATGGGATTCACCGTAGTGGGCATGAAGATCTCGGACGTTCAGCATCAGCTTGTCATCCGTCATGGCCGGTCCCCATATACGCTTCTATGACCTGCGGATCAGCCGAAACCTGGGAATAGGTTCCTTCGGCCAATATCTGTCCGTTGTGCAACACGGAAATATAGTCGGAAAGGTCAGACACCACACTCAGGTTGTGCTCAACCATCAGCACGGTGCGGTGGGCCGCCACCTGGCGGATCAGGGCGGATATGCGTCCGATGTCCTCTCTGGCCATACCGGACATGGGCTCGTCGATCAGCAGCATCTCCGGTTCCAGGGCCAGGGTTGTGGCGATTTCCAGCGCCCGCTTGCGTCCGTAAGGCAGCTCCGATGCCTTTTTGTCCGCGTATTCGCTCAGTCCCACTGCATCCAGCATTTCAAAGGCTCTCTGGTGTAACCCGTGCAGCAGACGATCCGAGCGCCAGAAGTGAAAATGTTTGCCGAGCTTGCGCTGCAACGCCAGTCGGATGTTCTCAAGCACGGATAAATTCAGGAAGACCGCCGAAATCTGGAAGGACCGCACCATTCCCATCAGCGCGATATCGGCCGGCGCCATGCGGGTGATATCCTGTCCTTTATAATAAATCTGTCCCTTGGTTGGCTGCAGGAATTTGGTGATCAGGTTGAAACAGGTGGTCTTGCCGGCCCCGTTGGGACCGATGAGGGCGTGGATGGTACCTTTTCTCACTTTCAGGCTGAGATCGCAAACGGCGGTGAACCCCTTGAAGTCCTTGTAAAGATGGCGAGTTTCAAGCAGATACTCCTGACTCATACGGGGGCGCGCTCCCTGCTCTCCGGCTGTATGTAAAATTTACAGTGATTCAGATAGGTTCTGTAATGCTGATCTCAATTTCTCTGATTTAGATTCAGTTCTTGTTTAATAATTTATAATATATTTGCTACCATGTTTATTGATCCGTGTCAATTGTTATCCATGCAAAGAAATCTCAGCATCAATCCCGGAAAACCTGTTCCGGTTGGTCCTGATGGCGCTCCACGGCCGCTGCCAACATGCCGGCCAGTTCCTGAATCAGACAGCTGACCAGCGGGAAGCCGGGATTATATTGATGTCGATTCCGGCAGCTTCGCGCCACCTTGCCACCCTTGGTGACTCTGTTGCGCTGCGCTCCAATACTGCCGCCAAATTCGGAATGCCACTATCAGAACGAATACAATTATCAGTTTGAAAACATATGGTTTCTGAGCATTATGATTGCTGGGTTTTCTGTTGACGGGCAGGCATCTGAGACATGATGAATTCAGACAGTGCCGTGATGGTCAGGCTGGGATTGACCCCGAGATTGGCCGCGACCACCGAACCGTCTGCCACAAAAAGATTCGGATATCCGAAGATTTCGCCGTTAATGCCCACTACCCCCTTCTCGGGTGATTCGCCCATGCAGCATCCGCCAAGAATGTGCGCCGTGGTGGACGTATTGAAAACGGCTTCCGGAATCGAGCTCAAAGGTTCACCTTTCATTTTTTTGGCCAGGCGTCTGGCCACCTCATTGGCAATGGGGATGTAGGTCGGCGCACGTTTTTGACCGGTCGGGAGCGAGGAATTCATGCTGAGCCCGCCAAGCCGCCACCATCGGGGTTTATAGTCCAGCTGGAGATAGTTCTTGTCGGTTTGCATGACCAACACAACAGTTGTTGTCGATGCCATTCCCAGAGGCCACAGAAGTTTTATAAACTGCAGCGGATGCCGGACAATATTGCCAAGATACCGCATCCAGCGGGGAATGATCCCGCCGCCATCGGTCATCAAGGTAAACAGATTCAGCAGAACGTCCGAGCCTTTGTTGTATCGGACCATCTCGATGTGCGTGGTATCATCGGCATAGATGCCGGATGTAATTGCGATCTGATCGTTCCAGTCAATAGTCGTATCATTTGATTTTACGCCCAGAAGCGCTTCTGAATTCGTTCGGACGAAATTGCCGAGTTGATCGGAGATTTCCGGCAGCAATCCTTCATGCTTGCATTTCATCAGCAGCTTGACGGAACCCATCACCCCCCCGCTGAACACCACGCCCCGGGCGCGATAGCTTCTTTCCGGATGCCGCAGTCCGGTCGACTTCCGGGAGATGATTTCATACCCGCCGTTGCAGGGTCTGACACCGGTGACCTCGGTTTCCGGAATAATGCGCGCTCCCAGTCCTTCCGCCAGGTAGAGGTAGTTTCTGTCGAGCGTATTTTTGGCACCCACAGGACACCCGACCATACAGGACCCGCAGAACGTGCATCCCGTGCGCTCAGGGCCTTTGCCGTCAAAATAGGGATCAGGCACCGTTTTGTCCGGCGTGCCGAAAAAAATGCCCACATCGTTTTTATGGAACGTATCCTTGCCCCTCAGCTCAATACCGACCTCTCGAAGGGCTTTGTCGGCAATGCCGATCTGCGGGCTGGGGTTGGCGCCCAGCATTTTCTTGGCGGTTTCATATTGGGGCATCAGCTGGGCCTTGCAGTCCGGAATGCCCCAATCCGGATTTTCAAAAACTTCTTCCGGCGGCACCAGAAGCTGGTTTGCATACACCAGGCTTCCGCCGCCGACGCCGCCCCCGTGAAAAATGAGGACATGCTTTAACTGCGTCAGCATCTGGTAGCCGAAGCAGCCGATCATGGGCAGCCACAGGTTCTTTCTGACGTTCCAGTTGGTTTTGGGAAAATCCTCTTTCTGCCAGCGTTTGCCTTTTTCCAGCACAGCAACCGAGTACCCTTTCTCAGCCAGGCGAAGGGCGGAAACACTGCCCCCAAAACCCGAACCGATGACAATGTAATCGTAGTCGAATGTATCCAGTCTGCTCATTGGTTCTCCTCTTGAATCTATTATTTAGCCGTCGCTCTGTTTTAAGATGCCAGGCCAAGCTTGGACAGGGTTTGCGGCGCTGGAATGCCCCGGTTGTCGAACCCGCGAAGGCGGTAGTAATCATCCAGCATGGCTTCCAGGGGAACGGTCCGCTTTTTTGGGTCGCCTGCCCGGCCCTCCCGAAGAAACCGCGCCGGCAGGGTGTCATCCTTTCGGGATATCCCTTCGCGGGTATTCATGAGGCGCTCCAGGGTGTGTATCCGCTCTCCGGCCCGGAGAAAATCCCCCTGGCTGATGCCAAGGCCGGTAACGCTGTTGAACATGCCGGTCAGCGACGGGATGAGGATCAATTTCTGGGCAATCCGGGGAAGGTACTGCATGTTCAGCCGCAGCATCCACTTGGGCGTGTATTTGACGATCGGCTCCTCCAGGACATATGCAAATGCGGTAAACTGGCAGACATGAAGGGAGTTGACCGCCGCAAACAGGTTTTCAAAATATTTTACGAAATGCGCTTTGGCCCGCGTGGTATAGGGATTCAGAAATCCCATAAAGACCTCCAGAGAGAAGGTCGTTGCCGACAGATGGCAGGCGCCCCGGTTGGCGACGGCATAGGACAGCCCCTGGCCCCAGGCGCCGCGCGGGATCGTATCCGGCCATATCAAGCCCCTTGACCTGGATGGCAAAGTCAGCCCCGCCGTATTTGGCCGCCAGCCGACGGGTCCCCCGGGCAAACTCCTCCCCCTGGCCCCTGCGATGGGCGATGGCCTGGATCGTCTCTGAGACGCCTTCGGGCGATCCGAATTTCAAGTCGGTTTGCAGCAGCTTCTTCTCCCCGGCCTCCATAACCCAGGCAAGCGTGGCGCCGGTGGATATGGTGTCCAGACCCATGCGTCCGCACAGATCGTTCCACTCGGTGATGCTTTCGGTATCGAAAACGCCGAGATTGGTGCCCAGCAGGCAGATGGTTTCGTACTCGGGTATCTGGTGAACAGTGCCGTCCGGGTAAGTCCCCTTATGGCCGCAGAGGATCTTGCATGGCAGGCAGGTGCTGGGCCGCGTATGGTATTTCTGCTGCATGGTTTCACCGGACACATCGCCGGCGTTCACATGCTGCCCGTCGCGGAAATTGCGAACCGGAAGGATGTTTCCCCGGTTGCTTAAATTCACATTGGCGCTGGTGCCGAAGTTGCGGTAGGCATGGCCGGTGAAATGGTTGGCATCGATCTGGGCGGATGCCTTGCGCTTGATTTTTTCAAACGCATCCGCATGACGGGGCAGGATCTTGTATTTGCCCCCCAGAGCGACAACCGCTTTCAGGTTCTTGGCTCCCATGACCGCACCCATGCCGCCCCGGCCCAGAAACCGGTGCCCTGAGGCCACATTGGCAAACAGCACCTGATTCTCTCCGGCAGGCCCGATGGCCAGGGCGCCGGACTTTTTATCATCAGCCAGCCGGAGTTGCGTCTCCTGGGTATCCAGACCCCACACGGAAGAAGCATCCTCGAATGAGAGTCCTTCCGCATCGATTTTAAGATAAACAGGCGTTTCTGATCTGCCGCCGATGATCAACCCGTCGTAGCCTGCAGTTTTCAGGGCCATGCCGAAAGGGCCGCCGCAGGAGGAAGTCAGCATGATGCCGGTCAGCGGCGATTTGGTCACCGCCGCAAAGCGGCCGCTGCACGGCGCGCCGGTACCCAGCATGACCCCCATCATGAACACAATCAGGTTGTCCGGGCCCAGGGGATCAATTCCCGCAGCAACCCTCTCATTGAAAAGCTTTAGTCCCAGTCCCTTGCCGCCGATAAATTGCCGCCGGTCGTTGTCGCTGATATGAACAATACGGTGGCTCCGGTCGGAAAGATTGACTTCCAGAATGCGGTTGCTTGGCCCGATTATTTGATCCATGATACAATCCTTTTTTTAATATCATTGGGTGATAAAGCAGATCGACCTGACTCACAGAGGGTTATGAATACTGATTTTAACACAAACGGTTTGAGAAAATGTTAGGCGTTCCGGACATGGCAAGCGTGGCCGCACAGATAAACCGTCTCCCCTGAATTTCGGTTACTATTACGGGCAAGTGTTGATTTTCCGCATTGCAGGCGGCCAAGGATCGCTTCGGTGGGAAACGCCTGCGTCAGGATGGATAGGACCAAATGCTGTAGGATATTTCGTCCTCATTTCCCGCCCCCCTCAGCTCTCCTTCATAAGCAAAGGATATTGACCGCGCGCCTTCCGGCACGGGGATTGTCTGGTCAAAAAGCATGGGAATCGTATCTATCGCATAATGATTTCCAACTGAATAAATAAGCACGTTTTCAATGACAACCCCCTGCTCATCCAGAAACAACAGGTTCACGGAAAGGCGTTTGATCCAGCTGAATCCGATGGCGAATCCGCCGAGCAGTTGGGTTCTTCCCTTGATCTTCAGGGCTTCAGGCGTCATCTGGTATTGGTATGTTACCGCCAGCTCGTTGGTTTTCCACACCCCTTGCTGATTCCCTTCCTTAAGCTCGGCGATGAGATTGTCATGGGTTACCTGGATTCCCTTATAGCTGTACAGCCTCCCGCCGCAGGAAGCAATGGTGAATGAGGCGATCATAAGAATAAAGTTGCCTTTATAAACAGGTTGTCTCTTGAACGCATCGGATACCCCTCCGTAATTATAAAGTATTTTGCAACCATCCGCATACGGAATTGATACTTTTATACTGCAATCATTATGGTGTTTATTCTGTCAAGTCAAGATTAAAAACAGGTGCAGGCCAACACCGACACTGCCCGTTGCACCATCGAAGCCTGCCCCGGAAGTGATCTCACTGCCAATCAGCGGCATGTTTGTTGACCGGTTACGGTGATCCTCCTGCGCTCTCCCAAAAATTCGTCTTTTTCAGAAACAAAAAAAGATTGACAATCTATTTTTGAATATTGTATTTTGTATTCAAAATTCAATTTATCATATCTTTTACGCCATCGAGAGAATTCATCCATGAAAAATCTTGATATCGACTACGAAAACCTGGACCAGAAAGTTTATCAGGAACTGAAAAAACTGATTGAAAACAGGCAGCTTCTGCCGGGCCAGAAAATTCCCCAGGAAAAAATCGCAAAAGAGCTCGGAATCAGCAGAACTCCGCTTATCAGCGCCCTGAAATTTCTGGAGCACGAAAAACTCGTCGAAGTGAAACCGCGGAGAGGTTTTTTTGTCCGCTTTTTCAGTATTGAGGAGATGATCTCGATTTTTGAAATTCGTGAGGTTCTGGAAGGATTATCGGCCCGCAGAGCGGCTCAATCCATTTCCGGGAAAAACATCAAGCTGTTGAGATCCATCTTTAAAGATTTTACTGAACAGAATGACATTACGGACCTACAGGCATATTCCAAAGCTGATAAGCATTTCCATACCTTTATTGCCGAAATCGGTTCGGGGGAGTTTCTTTCCGCCATTCTGCTGACCTTGAACATCATAACGCTTGCCTACCAGAACGTCAGCAGCGAGGGCCTGATCCGAGAGCCCAATGAAACGATCAAGGATCACCTGCTGATTGTGGATGCGATCTGCAATCATGACCCTGAAATGTCGGAAAAGCTCATGAGGGATCATCTGAGCAAGACCATCACACAACTGAAAAACAATAGCGCACGAAAGAGCAGGACCCAAAAGAAATAATCACTACCCCGGACGCTGATCCGGGGTTTTTGTCATCCAAACGCAGTTACTTTAATTCATTAACTTTAGTGGAGGTAACATGAAAAACAGATCTATTTTTTCCGCATGTTGTGTGGCCCTGATGCTCTTTACCTTCGGCATTGCCCAGGCAGCCGATCCCATTGTACTCAAATTCAGCCATACCGATCAGCAAGCGGGCCTGCGCCAAGCAGCGGCGCTGAAGTTTGCCGAAAAAGTCGCGGAGTATACAGCCGGACGTTACAAAGTGCAGGTCTATTGTTGCGGACAGCTCGGCAATGACCCGAAGAACATTGAACAGCTTGCCCTGGGAGGAATCGATTTTACGGTCTCCAGCACCGGATCCTATGCGCCGCACGTGGACTCCCTGAATCTGACCATGCTCCCCTATCTGGTCGAAACGTACGAACAGGGCTGGAAATTCTATGATGAATCAAAATGGCTCCAGGCGCAGTTCGACAAGGCTCCGGCCAAAGGCTTCCGTTTCCTGGCCACATGGGAAGCCGGTTTCCGCTGCATGACCACCAAGGATCCCCTGGCAACGCCGGCAGATGCCGCCGGCAAAAAACTGCGCACTTTCCCCAATGAGATGATGCGCTGGACGCTCGAAGCCATGGGTTTCGGCATTCAGATCATGCCGCTGCCCGAAGTCTATCTGGCCATCCAGCAAGGCGTGGTCAGCGGTCAGGAAAATCCCGTGGATACCATCTACTCCAACAAATTCTATGAAGTGGCCCCCTATGTGACACTGACCAAGCATGTGTACAGCCCCATTCCTCTGACTATCTCCGAAAAGACCTGGCAGAAGCTCTCTGCTGATGACCAGAAGGCCATTACCAAGGCTGCCAAGGAAGTCGCCACCTGGCACCGCAACGAAATCGTCGCGGTCGAAGGAAAGCAACTGGATGAAATGGCCGGCAAAGGTGCCAAGGTCAGCAAGCCCGAACTGAGCGCGTTCCGCAAGGCCGTTTTACCGGTGTATGACAGGGCCAAGGAAAAATACGGCGCTGCCGAGGTCGAAGCCCTGATGAAGGAAGCCGAGGCCATCCGAAACACCAATCCCGCAAAATAATTTTCTGAATGCGGCGGCTTTCCTGCCGCCGCTTCCAAGGAATGCTTCATGGACATGACAACACTGCGCGCACCGGCACCGATACGCTGGCTGGAACAAGTACTGAACCTTGTTCTGATACTGGCCGGATCCATCATGGTTGTTCTCGTCTTCTCAAACGTGGTCACTCATATTTTCAACAAGGATATCGCCTGGACCACAGAATTATGCGAATTTCTTATGGTGTGGGCATCCTTTCTGGGCGGAGCCACTGCCGCGCGCTTCGGCGCACACATGACCATCACCGAATTTCTGGATAAGCTCGGAGACAGTGGCCGCCTCAAGGCCGACGGTGCCATCCAGATTCTTTGTCTCATCGTGCTGGCACTGCTCATGTGGTACGGCCTGATCATCGTCAATGCCAACTGGGGAAACCAACTCACCGTGCTCGGCTGGCCCATGGCTTTCCAGTATATGGCACTGCCCGTGGGTGCTGCCCTGAGCTTTATTTTTGTGGCCTATGACCTGTTTCAGATCATCAAAGGCGTTTCACGCAAAGAGCGATACGGAGAATAACCCATGCTGGCACTGAGCCTTTTCTTCATTTTTTGCATCATCGCATGCCTCGGCGTGCCCCTCATGTACGCATTGATCGCAACAACCCTTGGCATGATTCTGTTCGCCGGCATGACCTATCCCATTGAAACGATCCTCCTGACGTTCATCTCCGGGGTGGAACCGTTCATCCTGATCGCGGTACCGCTGTTCATTTTCGCCGGCGAACTGCTGTCCAAGGGAGGCGTCGGCAAACGCATCGTGGATTTCACCCAGACCCTGTTCGGGTTTCTCCCCGGAGGCCTTGGCGTGGTCACCTGTATCTCCTGCCTGCTGTTTGGAGGCGTTTCCGGATCGGCCATCGCGGACACGGCAGCCATCGGTTCAATGGTCATCCCCATGATGAAACGAAAAGGCTATGAACCCGCCTTTGCCGCTGCCCTGCTTTCCGTGGCAGGAACCCTGGCGCTGCTCATGCCACTTTCCATCCCCTTTCTGGTCTATGCCTTCATTGCCGGCGTTTCCATGCGACAGCTGTCCATGTCCGGCATCGGGCCGGCCATCATCTCGGCCATGGCCCTCATGGGTGTGTGCATGTGGTATGGCCGCAAAACCGGATGCGATTCCGGCGGACGGATCTCAAGTTTGAAGGAAATCTGGACGGCCTTCCGGGCTGCCTCCAGCGCCCTGGTCATGCCGGTTATCATCGTTGGCGGGATTTGGTCCGGCACGTTCACGCCAACGGAAGCCGCGGCTGTCGCCGTCGTATACGGGCTGGTCATCTCCATTTACATCTATAAAGATATCACCTGGAAAGATGTACCCCCCCTGCTGCTCAAGGCGTTTCAGACCAGCGCAACGGTCATGCTGGTCATCGGCGCCACGGGATGCCTGTCCTGGCTGCTGACAGTGGAACAGGTGGCCGTGCAACTTACCGAGTGGGTTCGGTTGGTGGCTCACGAACCATGGGTGTTCCTGCTTCTGGTCAATATCGTGCTTTTTCTGCTCGGCATCTTTATCGAACCGCTTCCGGCAATGCTACTGTCGGCACCGCTGCTGCTGCCCATGGCCAAGAACTTCGGCGTGGACATGGTCCACTTCGGCGTGGTGGTTACGGCCAATCTGGCCATTGCCCTGTACACACCCCCTGTGGGCGGGACGCTTTTTGTGGCGGCCAAACTGGCCGGCGCAGGGATCGGCGCCATCACCAAGCATCTTATGCCGCTCATGGGAGCCACCCTGCTGATGCTGATCATTATAACCTACGTGCCGCAGCTGACCCAGTTCATTCAGTGGATGCTCCTGCGCTGATCCGCACGTTCAGAAAATCTGTCGCAATTTTCAGGCGAACCTGGACGCAAGTTCCGGCACAGGTGCCTAAATTTGTCTAACCGATAAAAAAAACACCAACTGGAGAAAAGCAAGATGTTAAAACTGGCAATCATCACAGGGTTTCTTTCTCAAACAAAAGACCGTTTTCACCAATACAACGCGCCGCTGGCCCTGGAGGAGAAATTCAAGCTGATGACCGAAATCGAAGGGTATACGGGCGTTGAGATCGTCTATCCATATGAAGTCAGCGATGTGGAAAAAACCATGGCGGCGCTTGCCAAATACCATCTGGAAGTGGCGGCGGTGAATGTCAATGTCAAGGCCGAGCCGGAATTCAGAAATGGGGGTCTTACGTCCCTGGACCCGGAAATCCGGGCCAAAGCCGTACAGTTTATCAAAAACGCCAAGGATTTTGCGGCCGGGATCGGCGCCGACAAGGTCACCTGCTGTCCCCTGGGGGACGGCTATGAGTTCTCCTTTCAATATGACTATGCCGCAGCCTGGAAACATCTGATCGAAACCTTCGGCGAGGCCGGCAGCTACCGCCAGGAAATTCCCCTCTTTATCGAATACAAACCCAGTGAAACGCGCGGGCGGTGTTTTGTCGATACCGCTGCCAAGGCCCTCTGCCTGCTGAATGACATCAAGATTCCGGCCATGGGAATCACCCTTGATTTCGGCCATTCCATGTACGGCAATGAAAACCCGGCCGAGGTGGTGGCGCAGCTTCACGCCAGTCCCTATAAATATTATGTTCACATCAATGATAACGACGGCAAATGGGATTGGGACTATTTTTGCGGCACCAAACACTTTCTTGAATATGTCGAGTTCCTCTACTACCTGAAAAAATACGGGTATAACGACTACTTCACATCGGACACGTCGCCGACGCGCTGGGATATCCGGGGAACTTTCGAGGCCAACAGCCGGCTGACCTTGAAAATCTGGCAGATGCTCGACCGCATCGATACCCCAAGGCTGGAATCGCTGATGAACCGGGGAGATTATCTCGAAACCTGGAAATTCGTCGAGCAGAACATCTTCTCGATGAAATAGCGAGGCGATTCATGACTGACAATGCCGTGCTGGATATCGGTTATCTGGATACCCTGCCTCCCGAGTGGAAAACCGATCTGCTTTCCGATATTCGGAAGAAGATCGGAAAATCGAACGCCAAGGTCGTTATCCTCGATGACGACCCGACCGGAACCCAGACTGTCCGCGACCTTCCGGTCCTGACCCACTGGTCGGAACAGGCACTTTGCGAGGAGTTGGCCGGCAGGTATCCGGCGTTTTTTATCCTCACCAACAGCAGAAGCCTTCCCGAATCCGGGGCCTGCAAACTGGCACATGAGATTGGAACCCTTCTGCGGCGCGCTTCGGAACTGACCGGCATCCGCACCGTAGTGATCAGCCGCAGCGATTCCACCCTTCGCGGGCACTTTCCTGCCGAGGTGGATGAGATGGCACGGGGCATGGGAAAGGAAAAGCTTCCTTACCTGATCCTGCCGTTTTTTCTCGAAGGCGGCAGGTACACCCTGAACGATATCCACTATGTGCGGGAAGGTGATCAACTGATTCCGGCGGCCCTTACTCCCTTTGCCAGGGACGCGGCCTTTGGATTCCGTCATTCGAATCTCAGGCAGTGGGTTGAAGAAAAGACAAGGGGGAAAATCGGCGCTGCCGGCGTAATTTCCATCAGCCTTGACGACATTCGCCTTGGCGGGCCTGACCGGGTGGCAAAAATTCTACTCGGCGTGCCGCCGGCCGGAGCCTGCATCGCCAATGCAGCCGGTTACCGCGATATGGAAGTTCTGGTCTCTGCCCTTCTGGATGTTGAAAGCAGCGGAAAGGAGTTTCTCTACCGCACCGCCGCATCCTTTGTCCGAACCCGGACCGGCATGGACCACCGGGGAGCGACTGCTCACAAAGGAAGACTTGATCAGCGGCAGCAGGCATGGCGGGTTTTTTGTCATCGGCTCCTATGTTGAAAAAACCAGCCGGCAGGTAAAGGCACTGTTTGCAAAGACAGACATTGCCACCATTGAAGTCCGGGTGAATGCGCTGCTCGATCCCGCCAAAAACGGCAGCGAAATAACCCGCGTTGCCGAAGAAACTTCGGCCGCACTCACCGTTGGCAGGGATACCGCCGTCTTCACCAGCAGGGAACTGATTTGCGGAAAGGATGCCGAATCCAGCCTCAATATCGGGCGAACGGTAAGCAACGGGCTCATCGAGATCGTCCGCCGGATCAGCGTTCAACCGCGCTACATAGTGGCAAAAGGCGGTATCACCTCAAGCGATATCGCCACCAAAGGGCTTGGGGTCAGGCGGGCAATGATCCTCGGACAGGCCCTGCCGGGGGTTCCCGCCTGGAGATTGGGGAACGAGACACGATACCCGGGGATGGCCTACATTGTCTTTCCGGGAAATGTCGGAGACAGCGACGCCCTGGTACGTATTCAGCAGAATCTGAAATAAACGGAAAAACAAAAAAAGAATCTATAATAATTAATCACACACTTACAGGAGACAATCGTGAAACATAACGTTAAGACGATCCAGAAGATGAAAGATGACAAACAAATCATCACCATGCTCACCGCCTATGACTACCCCACCGCCAAGAAGGTCAACAATGCCGGAATCGACATGATCCTTGTCGGAGACTCCTGTGCGATGGTGGTGCATGGTCATCCCAATACCCTCACCGCCACCATGGACATGATGGTCCTTCATTGCGGTTCGGTTGCCAGGGCGTGCGACCGCACCATGGTCATTGCCGATATGCCCTTTGGATCCTTCCAGTACGGCGTTGAGGAAACCATGCGCAATGCCGCCCGGTTCGTCACCGAGGCCGCGGTGGATGGTGTGAAATTTGAAGCCACCCACAATCATATTGCAAAAACCAAAGCCGTTGTCGAAATGGGCATCGCCGTTGTCGGCCACGTGGGTCTACATCCCCAGGCCATCGGCGCCCTGGGCGGCCTGAAGGTTCAGGGCAAGGATGTCGAAACCGCCCGAAAAGTGGTTTCAGAGGCGCTGGCCCTCCAGGAGGCGGGCGTTTTTGCCATTATCTTTGAGGCGGTGCCTGCAAAACTTTCCGCCTATGTCACCCGGAAGCTGAGAGTCCCCACGATCAGCATCGGTGGCGGCCCGGGCTGCTCCGGCCAGCTTCTGGTCACCCCCGACGTGCTCGGGCTCTTTGACAGATTCACGCCGTCATTTGCCAAAAAATATCAGGATGTCGGCACGCTGATGCTGAACACCTTCAAGCAGTATGCGGAAGAGGTTCAAAACGGCGTCTTCCCCGGAGAGGAGCATAGCTACAAGATGTCCGACGAAGTCCTTGAAGCCATCGAGCAGGAATTCGGAAAGGCATAGACGGATCACCGAGTTGCGGCAGGGGGCATTTGCTGCCGCAACGCTCCTGCGTCTGATTGCCGGGTCAAAACAACCCGCCCAGCCTGTTTTTTTCGCACCTTTCCGATGGGCGTATCGGTTCGGCAAGGGACTGGTTGGAAACATCATCGAGGCCGATTTTTGACTTTTTCACGTAATCATCAATCTGATTCTGGCCGGGGATAACGCGGTGGTTATTGCCATGGCGGTACGATCCCTGCCCAACGCCCAGCGCGGCAAAGGAATCCTGTGGGGGGCTTCGGCTGCCGTGCTGCTCTTCGAACTGGGTCTCAGCATCCCGTTCGTTGTGCTATCCAGAATCTGCAACGATTTTGATTCCCAGCCCCAGCGACTTCCGGTTCATATCCAGAAAGCCGGGGGAATGCGGGTTTCCAGCACGCGCAGCATGGCGTTCAGCGCCACCCGGCTCCAGCACCTTCTTGTGGGGCGGAACGCCACGCAGATCCAGCAGCCCTTGTACCAGTCCCGGTTGATCACGTGCGCTTTCAACTTGGGGGTTGTCAGTCATCCTTCCTTTACCGGCTTTGTAAAAATACATCCTCCCCTTTGGAAAGGGGCGCCCGGGGGGATTTCAGACGAACTGCTGAAAAATCCCCCTCAATCCCCCTTTTTCAAAGGGGGAGTCTTTTTATTGTCAGGGGTGACGTCCTCTGAAACAATTCATGAACGTTTCGATTTCATTTACTGGTCAGCGCCTTCAGCCAGGCCGAAAACCGGGTTTCACCGGCCGGCCTGAGGCCGAATTCCGCGCCGGCATCACGTATTGCATGAACCATGCAGTGGCCGTATCCTCTGGAACAGGTCAGCAGCAACCCGCCGGACCCGTCATCACCTTTCTCCAGGGCCACGATCTGACAGGGAACATGGCTGAAGGGCCCCTGCAATAAAAACGGGGCGGCTTTTTCCGGATCGAGAAAATCCAGGGATGTCAGTTTTTCGGCAATGGAAAAGACGCGGGGCCCGAACAGGGCCAGAAACACGGTCGATTCGGTGACATCCGTATAAGCCGGCTCGGCCGGCAGCTCCGGTGATTCCGCGTTCAGATGCCAGATGGCGGCCTGGGTCCGGTTCATCCGGTTGATCAGGATCCCGTTTTTCAGGCCGCACGCACCCGGTGCCCCCGGAACCTCAAGGCCCGGGGGGCTGAGCGTGTTCAGCTCCCGGTCCTGAAGATCCCACCGGGTCTTGTGACAGAGATCCACCAGAAACGGTCCCTGGCCCTCGTCGTCGTAGGACAGTGCAATCGTCCAGTTGTTGCGCGTTTCAGTCGTCCGGGGCAGCCCCAATTGAACAGGAGAAAGTCTTTGTATGCTCTGCATCGTCATTTCCTCACATTTTCATCCGGTTGCCATCCGGATCATAAAACGGCATGGGTACGACTCTCGCGTATATCCGACTGCCGCCGCATTCATCTTCAAATATCTCCAATCGGGTACCGATATCCGACAACGGGGATTCCACCAGGGCCATGCCGACGGCCTTTCCAAGCGATATGCTTTTTCTGGCTGTGCACACATAGCCCCGGACCCGGCTGTCCACGATGATGGATCCGTCCCTGGCCGGCCGGTCCCCTTCCATCTGAATCCCCACCAGGGTCAGTCTGCCCGGATCAGCTTCAGCCTGCCGCAACGCCACAGCGCCGACGGTTTTGGCGTCGGTTTTGCTGCGGTCCCACAGAAACCCGAGCCCCACATCCAGGAGATTTGTCCGCTGCTCGGATTCCACCCCCAGGATGATATGGCCTTTTTCCAGTCTCAGCACATTCTGTGCTTCCACCCCGAAATTGCGGATGTTGAATTCCTTGCCGGCCGATGCCACCATCTCCCACAGCGAGACCATGTAGGATGCGGGCACATGCAGTTCAAACGACAGTTCGCCCACAAACCCGAGGCGCATGGCCCGGACCGGTATCCCGCCGACCGTGAATTCGCGGTAAGCGCTGAAGGGAAAGGCTGCGCTGGAAACATCCGCATCGGCAACCTTTTCCAGCACCTTTCGGGCATTGGGTCCCGACAGGTTGATGACGCCCATGGCATCGGTCAGGTTGACCATGTTGAAATTCCAGCCGTCATAGCGGGTGTGATAGCGGATCCACTCGATGGTCTGTCCGGCCCGGGCCGTGGATGTGGTCAGATAATAGTCGTTTTCCCGGATGTTGACGATGACGCCGTCATCCAGCACGCATCCGTCATCGTTGCACATGGCCGAGTATTTCACCCGCCCTTCGCGGACCTTAGCGATATCGGAAACATACACCCGCTGCAGGGCGCGAAGTGCGTCCGGCCCGTGAATCCGGAATTTTCCCAGGGTTGAGGCATCCAGCATGCCCACGTTGCTGCGGACGGTTAAAATTTCCTCCCGGCAGGTAACGTCCTCTGAAAAATAGCGGGCCCGGTCCCACACCCCGATCAGGCGAAACACGCCGCCTGCCTTGACCTGAAGTTCATGGACCGGCGTGCGCTTGGACATTTTGTGGCTGGCGCCGGCATAGGTGCTGATGTAGGTCGGCGTCAGGGGCGGCCGGACCGTTGTCGGCTGCAGATGTCCGGGGCCGGAAGCCGTGTACTTGGCCACAAAAAGCGGCAGGTTGTGTCCGGGAATCCCGCCCTGGCCGGGTCCGGTGCCGGCGGATGTAAAGCGCTTGATCAGTTCCGGAACATCAAAGCCCATGTCGATGGCCTGCCGGATGTTTTTAATCGTGGTGTCTTCGTCAAAGCAGATAAAGGTTTTGCGGCCCTTGACCGGGGCCGTCACCAGCTTGGTGCCCCTTTCGGGTCCGGCCAGCCCCGCCAGGGCTTTTTCAGCGTCTTCAATCTGTTTTTGGTTTGATGCGCCGCAGGCATCGGCTGCCTGAAGCCCGGCCAGCCGTCCGGAGGCCTCGATGGACAGAGGGGAATTGAATCCCAGCATGCGGCCGGCGGCAACCATTTTCTCCGGCAGACTAACCGGCAGAAAATACCCGGTATGGTCGTCATAGGTGAATGTTGCCTGGGCCAGGCTCAGGGGGCCGGTGGCCGGGGTCAGGCCCGCGGAGGCGACCAGTAGATCGCAGGGAATATGCCGCCGGATGGTGCCGTCCAGGGTTGCGATCGTCGCCTTGTTGACCTGTTTGCTGCCATGGGCCTTGACGGCGACCCAGCCGCCAAGATACGGAATCCGTCTGTCCGCAAGACCTGCCAGCAGGTCCGGGTTCTGCCCGTCCTCGCGGATGTCCGCCACGCAGGCCACCTGAAGACCCATATCGAACAGATCGATGGCGGCCTCCAGGCCCAGGTCATGGCCGACGCTGAATACCGCATCTTTCCCCGGCATCAGGCCGTAAGTCCGTGCCAGGCGGTGGGCGCACCCGATCTGCATGACCCCGGGACGCTCGTTGTGGTCAAAGAGCAGCGGCCGCTCGGTGCACCCGGTCGCCACCACCACGCTTGTTGCGCGAATCTCGATGTATCGTTCATCGAAGGGGTCGCTGTCGCCGCCGACCTGAAAGGCGGTGAGCAGGTTGTTGTTATAGGCACCGATCAGGGATGTGCGTTTGAACACGCGGATGTTGGGTGTCTGTTCCACCTGGGCCGCCAGTTCCCGGGCTCTTTGGTACAGGGGTTTTCCCTTGCCGTATTCGGCGGCCCGGTAATCAAAGCATCCGCCCAGCCAGGGGCGCCCTTCAAGAAGAAGGATGCGCCGGCCGCTTTCAGCGGCAGCCAGGGCAGCCGTCATGCCGGCCGCGCCCCCGCCGACGATGCACACATCCGCCCGGGGATAGATTTCGTCATAAACGCCTTTCATCTCGAAATCCGGGGAAATCGTGCCCAATCCGGCGGCTTTTCGAATCTGCTTCATGGCGATCGGCCAGATGGATGCGGGTTTGTGCATCATCCGGTAGTAGAAACCGGCCGGCATCAGCCAGTCGAATTTATCCATGAATCCCATCATATCGGTGTCCGCGGAACCCTTGACATTCTGGGCATCCACCCGCATGTCCGCCTTCAGCAGGGTCGTCTCGGTCCGGACATTGGGAATGCCGTTGACAGACATGCAGGTATTGCTGCATTCGCCGTCCAGGCTGTAAAGCCCCCGGGGCCGGTGGTATTTCAGACTGCGGCCAAAGACCCGGACGCCGTTGGCATACAGGGCCGTGGCCACCGTATCTCCGCCGATGCCGGTGTACGTTTTTTTGCGGTAATGCACGGCCAGTTTTTCCGACGGGTTCACCCGCAATGTCGGCAAATGATTGAGTCTGTTCATTGATTCGCCTCCAATTGGTTCGCTTCCATGTTGGCCACCTCAAGATTGGTTATCGTGTTCCGGTGGACGGTAAACCAGCTGCCGCAGCCATCCCGGTGAAACCACCATTCTTTCTGAACGCCGGCCACGCATTTGTTCATATGCACATAATCGCACCAGCTGCCCGGGGTCAGCCCCGCTTCGGCAGGACGCGGTCCTTTGTCTTCTCCGCCATATCGAAATTCGTATCCGTTTCGCTTTCCGCAAATGGGGCAGGTCAGTGTCAACGCCATAACAAATTCTCCTTATTATTGAACGCCACAACTGAGGGCGTATTTATATCGATGAAGGGCCTGCGGCATCAATTGTCCGGGCTGTAGTTGACCAGAGCCGCGGTTTCTCCCATCAGTCGGTGCTTTTCGTACCGGCGCAGATGAAAGGGCCGAAGGATTTCCGGACAGTTGCCGGTTGCCATGAACGCGGCCAGATGCTTTCCGGTCGCCGCGCAGGACTTGAACCCGAAATAGCCCCAGCCGCAGTTCATATAAAAGCCCTCGATCGGATCATTGCCGTCGATGATGGGCGCCATGTCGGGCGTCATGTCGGCCAGCCCTCCCCAGATCCGCATGAATTTAACCCCCCGCAGGCAGGGCAGAAACTCGGACAGGGCCTCTGCCTGATGCTTGATATAATGGGCCGTGTTCTGGGTGGTATAATTGGGCCAGGGATCCATGTGCGCACCGGTGGCGATTTCGCCTTTCAGGGTCTGATTGGCGTAGGCATGATAGGCTCCGGACGACACCACGTGGTTGAGCAGGGGTTTCAGCGGCTGGGTGACCATGGCCTGAATGGTCAGCACGCTGATGGGCAGTTTGATGCCCATCATGCGATGAATGATGGCGGCCGAATACCCGCCCGCTGCCACCAGCACCCGCGGCGAATGAATTTTGCCGCCACTGGTGTTCACGCCGGTAATCTTTCGGCCGTCCGTCAGTATCTCGGTTACCTCGGTCTGCTGGTGAATATGCACCCCGTTTTTGGCGGCGCCTTTGGCCAGACCCCAGACAACGGCGTCGTGCCTGACAATGCCCCCGGGAGGGTGATACATGGCCCCGTGGATCGGAAAGGTGATGTCTTTTGAAATATTCAGGGCCGGCACCATGTCCTTGACCTGGCAGGCATCCAGCAGATGGCTTTCCACGCCGTGAAACTGGGCCGTTGCAATGTTCATCCGCGCGGCGCTCATGGCCGCCTCGCTGTGCATGAGGTTCAGATTCCCGCAGTTATTGAACATGAGGTTGTAATCCAGTTCGCGGGTCAGCGCCGGCCAGAGCTCCAGGCCTTCCTTGTACAGCGGCACGTTCTGCTGGGTCCGCTGGTTGGCGCGGACAATGGCGGTATTGCGGCCGGCGCCGCCAAACCCGATAAAGCGTTTTTCGATGATGGCGATGTGTTTCATTCCATGCGCTGTTGCGAGAAAATAAGCCGTCGCCAAACCGTGAAGCCCCCCTCCGATGATGACGGCATCGTAACTGGATTTAAGGTCGGGCTTCTTCCCCCACAGGGGTTTGAACCTTCCGAACATAGACTCCCCCTTTATTGCTGTTAAAGCGGTTGTGCTGCATAATAAGTGGTTCACGAAATTTACATCTCGTAATCCGCTTTATAGTAAATGAAATAAAATATGTCAAATATAATTTAAAATGAAAGATAAAGTTTCACAATTAACGTATTGCAGATAATCCATTCCAAACATACACACAGCCAATGACGTACGAATACTTCCAACATGTAATAGTGACGTTCAACAATTCATTAAATGAGCGATACTGACTATGTTTAATATTTATGTTAATCGCCGGATCCGTCTCATCCGGGGGCATCCGGCAGATATCACGATTTTTTATTTATTCTTGAAACAAAATGCGTTACGTATTATGGTGAACATGAAATGAAATATATCATTTTGAGCTTCAATATTTTCACACATCGAGGAAACGATGACAGAAAAAACATCCCAAACGGTCATGGAAGCGATCGTGACGCAACTGGATTCACTGACGCCAAAGGGCAAGATGCTGGGCCAGTTCATTCTTCAGAATTCCCGCCGGGCGGTGTTTATGACCACCAAAGAACTGTCTGCAGCCTGCAAGGTCAGTGAGGCAACGGTTGTTCGATTTGTCAGCCAGCTGGGTTACGGAGGTTACAGCGATTTTCTTCAGGCCCTGCGGGACATTGTGGACACGGGGTTGACCCTGCCGGATCGGATCGACCTTCCCGGCCCGGCCTTGCCCGGCGCCGAACTCCTGCACCGCGTGCTGATCGAGGAAATGAACACTATCAAACAGATTTACGAATCCGTTGATTTGAAGGTGCTGGCATCTTTTGTCGGTCACCTTGCCGACAGTCCTTCGGTGTATGTCATCGGGTCACGGCTCTCGTTCACCTTTGCCTATTATCTGGGATGGTCCCTGAACAAGGTCCGCAGCAACGTACACATATTAAAGGGCAGCGACAGCACGTCCATTGACGCATTGACCCATGCAGCTCCGGACAGCCTGGTGATCATCATCGCCACCTCCAGATATCCGAATGAACTGATCCGCCTTGGCAAAGTCGTCAGGCGCCTCGGGTTGACGCTGCTGGTCATGGCCGACAGCGCCCTGTGCCCGCTGATCCAGTTTGCCCACCAGTCATTTATTGTTCCGTCCAAATCGATTCCCTTCATCGGCCATCCGACGGCCATCTCCTGCATGATCAACTACCTGGTAATCGCTCTGGCCAGGCAGCGGGGAGGCGATCTCAAAAAACATCAGGAAAGGCTTGAGCAGCTCTACATCGAAAACGATATTCTCTTTAACCTGCACCGAGAAAGCATGTAAGTGCGGCCATCGGTTCATGGAATATTTTCCGATGGGTCATAAACAGGATAAACATCAAGAGAGGTTACATGTCAGAAAACACCCGCATCGAACACGATTTTCTAGGTGCCAAGGAAATTCCCGCAGACGCTTATTATGGCGTTCAAACCCTGCGGGCCATTGAAAACTTCAAAATAACCGATATTCCGATTTCCATCGAGCCCGAGATGATTCGTGCACTGGGGTATGTAAAAAAAGCATCGGCAAAAGCCAACAGGGACCTGAACGTATTGCCGGAAGAGATCGGCAATGCGATCGTTAAGGCATGCGATGCGCTGATCGCCGGGGAACTCGTGGATCAGTTCAAAGTGGACTGCATTCAGGGCGGCGCCGGCACTTCCACCAACATGAACGCCAACGAGGTCATCGCCAACAAGGCCCTGGAAATTCTCGGCCACCCGAAAGGCACATACGAAATTGTCCACCCCAACAACCACGTCAATTGTTCCCAGTCTACCAACGACGCCTACCCCACGGCGTTTCGGGTCGCCCTCCTGCTGATCATTCCGAAGCTGACAACCGCCTTATCCTCGCTGGCCACCGCCTTTCAGGAAAAAGCAAACGAATTCATGGATGTGCTCAAAATGGGACGCACCCAGCTTCAGGATGCCGTGCCCATGACTCTGGGGCAGGAGTTCGGCGCATTTGCCAACACGCTTTTCGAGGATGTGGAACGCCTTCATGCGGTTTGCGAACTGTTCCATGAAGTCAATCTGGGCGCCACCGCCATCGGCACCGGCATCAATGCCCCGTCCGGTTACCGCGCACTGGCCGTTGACTATCTGGCCCAGCTCACCGGTCTGCCCATGAAAAGCTCAAAGGATCTTATGGAAGCCACCTGGGACACCGGCGCATACGTTCAGCTGTCCGGCCTGCTCCGCCGGATAGCGGTCAAGCTGTCCAAGATCTGCAATGATCTGCGGCTGCTGTCATCAGGCCCCCGGGCCGGGTTCAACGAGATCAACCTGCCCAAGATGCAGCCGGGATCCTCGATCATGCCCGGTAAGGTCAACCCGGTCATCCCGGAAGTGGTCAACCAGGTGGCGTTTCAGGTCATCGGTATGGATGTCACCGTTACCCTGGCGGCAGAAGCCGGACAGCTCCAGCTCAATGTCATGGAGCCGGTCATGGCCTTTGATCTGTTTTCCATGCTGGAGATGCTCCAGCGTGGCTGCAGGGTGCTGGAGGGAAAATGCGTCCGCGGCATTACCGCCAACCGGGAACATTGCCTGGAAATGGTCCTGAACAGCATCGGCATCGTGACCGCCCTGAACCCCATCATCGGATATGAAGCATCTGCGGCAATCGCCAGGGAGGCACTGGAAACCGGCCGCTCGGTGCACGAACTGGCCCTTGAAAAAGGGCTGATCGACAAGGAAAAACTGGATCAGCTTCTGTCCATCGAAAATCTGATGAATCCCAGATTTTTCCGTTGATTACCTTTTAAAATCCTGGGTGCCGGCTTCTATGTCAGACCTGGGATCCAGGGCCATTATTACCGGGGAGGTGCTTTTCATGGGAATGAAGGGGACCTGTGCTTCCACCGGCACCCGTTCCACTTTCTCGCGTTTCCTCAAGAATAGGGTAAGCACAGTCAGGGTGCCGCTGATTACTCCCCAGAAAGCAAAAAGGCCAAAGGGTGAACCCAGCAAGGCCATCGCACCGGAAGCCAGAAGGGGGCTTATGCTGGCGCCGATGCTGTAGGCAAACAGCAGGCCGGCACTCACCGCCACGGCATCCTGTCCGCCGAAAATATCATGCGCCCGGGCGACAGAAAGCGGATAGACGGCAAACACAAGGATGCCGAACAATCCCATTTCCACGGACAATTCCCCGAAAGTGGGCTCCCCGTTTATGAACAGGATCCCGCTGACCCCTGTTATGGCGGTTGCCACGGCAGAAAGGACCAAGGTACGGTCAAACCGGTCCGAGAGGGTGCCCACCAGCCACTGGGCTGCCAGGCCGCAAAATACCGTCAGGGACATGATCCAGGAAAGCTGCTTCAACGACAGGCCGATTGCGGTGCAGAACACAGGCATCATGGCGAAGAAGGCGCTGTTGTTCAGGCCGGCTGCAAAGCATCCCAGCATGCCCAGGGGCGTTTTTCGAAAAATCAGGACCGAATTTGTAAGGGTTTTGTTTCCGGCAGACCGGGATGTACCCCCCCGGTGATTGATACCGGCACCAGGCAAAGCGAGAAAAGAATACCGACAAAGATGAACAGTTTTTGCCCCTGAATATCTCCGGCATTGAGCAATTGCTGGCCGATACCGGTTCCCAAATACATCAAACTCATGTAGATGGCAAATACCCGTCCCCGGTAATGCGATTCGCAGCACTCGTTGAGCCAGCTCTCGATGACCATAAACAATCCAAAAGCCGTAATCCCGCTTAAAAACCTTAAGAGCGCCCAAAACCACGGGGAGAGGTAAAGTCCATAGAGAAGGGCAGCAGCTGTCGTTATGGCGGCAAATACGGTAAAGGCGCGAATATGGCCGATTCTCTGAATCAACCGGTGACAACAAAATGAACCGACCAACAGGCCCGTATAAAAACTGGACAGAACAATGCCTGTCGTGGCCGCGGGAAAATCCTCCGCGGCCAAGCGTACACTCACCAGGGTGTTCAGCAGGCCGCTGCCGAGTAAAAATATAAAGGTGGCTGCAAACAATGAACCGAACATTCTCAGAGAGTTGACCATCTGACTTCCTTGAACGGGTGACCGCCGATTTAGGCGCCATCGACAGCGTAACAATTGCGGAAAAAGAACATCCTGCCGTTTTTCAGGTCGGCTCCCGCTTCAAATCAAACAGCACGTCGTTTTCCAGGTAAGCCTGCTCCAGTTGCTCCTGATGGCGCGTCATGGCCTCTCCAAGCTTGCCGGCCAGCACCTGAATCAGATAGTTGATCAGGCAGCACATGGTGGTGGGGCTGCCGTTGAAGGGAATAAAGCGGGACGGGGTAATGATGGTTTCATGGGCAAACTGGATCAGCGGGCAGACAGTGCTGTCGGTAATGAGTACCAATGTATGCGATTGCCGGATCGTGTGCCTGGCAATACGGATCAGTTCATTGGGATATCTTGTCGTGGCAAAAATGATGACCAGGGTTTCAGTCGGCGCGATCGTCAGCCAGTCGATGGTCGTTTTGTCACTCCCCTTGACTATCTGAATGCCTTTTCGAACTTTGGTCAGGGACCAGCCCAGATAATAGGCCATGGTGTATGAGGCGCGGGAGCCCACGACATATATCTGGGGACTGCTGTGCATCAGGGCCACCACCCGGTCGATCTGGGCGTGGTCGATCTGGTCATAGGCCAGTCTGAGGTTGTCGATCTCCTCGGATATCACCCTTCGGAAACGTTCGGCACCCGGCGCCAGCATATTGACCATATCCGCGCGTTCCAGAAGCGTCAGTTCGGACTCCACCAGATCCCGAAGAAACTGCTGGAAATCGGCATATCCATCGAACCCCAGCTGAGCGACGAAGCGTACGACAGACGATTCACTGACCCGGCAGGTTCTGGCCAGCTCGGCGATCGTCATAAACATGGCCTTGCGCGGGTTTTCCCTCACGTAATCTCCGAGAGTCCGGCTCTTGGGTGTCAGCGCGTCGTAGCGCCGGGAAATGCGCTCAATCAGGGAATGCGGTTTTTCTGTTGTTGCCATGACGACGACTCCTGAATGATAAAACACCGTTCTTTTGACATGATTTATTTCATCTTGCGCAGATAAATCTTATATATTCAGCCCGAAAATCACCCTCAATCACCTTGATTGATAACAAGCCCGCAAAAAATAAACAAGCCAAATTCTTCAGGTTTTCAATTCGCTGAATTCCTTATGAAAAGGGGCTAAATATCCTCTCCTTCACTGTCGATCCGATCCGGATTTCTTTAGCAACCAAGGCTTCAATACAATGTTATTGAGAATTGACCCAAAAAATATTTTATGTCACAACAAATTGAATTAAAGTCAGCAATCGAGAACAGGGACATTGCCGCCATTCTGCAGACGGCAGCTGACCAGTCAGAAGCCGGCGCAGACTATAATTTTCGTCGGCAAAGAATCCGAATACCTGAAATGGTATTGTTCGGTTCAGGAAGAAACCCCTGATGTTTACCGCGGCTTCTGCCAGGAATGCGGCTCCAGCCTCTTCTGGGATCCCCGTGGAAATTGGAATCGACTCCCCCTGAATCAGCCTTAAAGACCTTTATTTTTCCAACAGAATTTTTCATATTGAAAACTGTTGACACAATAAACCTTCAGAAGGTACTAAATAAATCTCTGATGACTTTTTGTCACATATATGGACTCAGAATCATTTTTTTATTCATCTTAACAAACGAATGGAGGTTTTAAATGAAAAAAGGTATGGTCTGGATGATGGCGGCTGCCCTGATGGTAGCTCTGGTTGCAGCACCGGCTCCGGCAGCCGATCGGGTCTTTTTTGCGATAGCCACCGGCGGCACCGGCGGCACCTACTACCCCCTGGGCGGCATGCTGGCCCAATTGCTGTCCAACACGGTCGTCATTGACGGAAAAAAACTCTCCGCCACCGCCGAAACCAGCAATGCCTCGGTCGCCAATGCCACGCTTCTGGGCCGCGCCGAGATCGAATCCGCCTTTGTCGCAGCCGATATTCTGGATGCCGCATACAAGGGCATCAAGCAGTTTGACGGCAAAAAGATGACCAACCTGCGCGCCCTGGGATCGTTGTATCCGGAAACCGTTCAGATGGTGGTTCGCGCCGGCGCAGACATCAATACTTTTGCCGACATCAAGGGCAAATCGGTGTCTTCGGGTTCTCCCGGTTCCGGACAGTGGCAGCTTCTGGGCGATCTCCTGGATGCCTACGGCATCAAACGGGAAGATGTCAAGGAAGACTACTCCTCTTTTGCCCAGGCAGTTGAGAAAATCAAGGATGGCAATCTGGACGCCACCCTGATCACCGCCGGCGCCCCGACTGCTTCGGTCACCGAACTGGCAAATGCCCACGACATCAAGATCATCCCCCTGTCTGGCCCCAGTATCGACAAGTTGCAGTCCGTATCCCCCTACTACGCCAAGGCGGTACTGCCGGCCAACACCTACAAGGGACAGACCACCGCAGTCCCCACCATCGCCGTGCGTGCCATCTGGGCCACCCAGGACAAGCTGGATGCTGAATTGGCCTACCAGATCACCAAAGCCCTTTACGAAAACACCGAGACTCTGGGCAAAGTGCACGTCATGGGAAAACAGATCAGCCTTCAGACAGCCCTGGAGTCGGTTTCAATCCCCCTTCATCCTGGCGCGGAACGTTATTTCAAAGAAAAAGGACTGATAAAATAAAATGTTTTTACGGGTCGCAGCCATGCTGGCCGTCTTGCTGGCTTCCTGCGGCCCGTTTGCGCATACGCACCCGCAATGCTGCACAACGCTGGTCATTCGCCAGTTTCCGGCCCGCACGGAATTGGCCCGCTACTGCATACCCGGGAACGGCTGCTTCTCGTTATCCTTTATTCACTCGGTTTCCCAAACGCCTGTTCGTGACGATTACCGGGTGGAAGCAGGCCGCATCGTGCAGGTGGCGGAAACATTTCAGACCCACGAAGCCGGGCTGCCGTCACTGGAACAGGAGGCCGACGCCCTGGAGTGGGAATGGCAGGACGGACAGTTTCTGCTTCGCATGCAACGCCCAATCCATCACCTGGTGATGCGAACCGACCGGCAGTACCGCAACCGCCTGCACCTGGCGGACCGAACCATCAATCTGAACCAGTGGGACAATCAGGCACTCGAACTGAGCATTGAAACTCATGACTCCCTTTTCAACAAAGAGAACGCACCATGTCTAACGAATCACAGCCTGAATCCGACCTGACGCCCGCATCCCAGATTATCCCGGAGGTCAGTGAATCGGAAATCGAAGCCATCATCAAGAAGTATGATGCCGAATCCAATTTCCGAGATCTTATCGGTGTCACCGCCACCATCGCCAAGGTTGCCTGCATCTGCCTGAGCCTGTTCCATGTTTATACCGCGGGATTCGGCCTTCTGAACGAGGTAGCCCATCGCACGGTCCACCTCTCGTTTGTCCTGGGCCTGGTGTTTCTGATTTTTCCGCGTCGCCGCAATACCGGACAGGTATCCGCCTGGATCTTCGGTCTGGGGTTTTCCGCCCTGTATCTTTTTCTTACCTGGCAGCTCACCCATCGCATGGCCGACCAGTTTCCGCCCTGGGGGGTTCCGGCGCTTTACGGCGTCATCGGACTCCTGTGCTTAACCGCGCTGCCGCTGGAATCCCTGCAAGGTTTCGGCGATCGCCTGTCCATCGTCGACTGGCCGCTGGCGCTTGCCGGATCGGGCATTTCCGTGTATCTCGTGGTTTTTTTCAAAAGCATTTTTATCGTCAATATCGGTTTCCCGCAGCCGGCCGAGTTCATCATGGGACTTCTGGCCATTGTCATGGTGACCGAAGCCACCCGGCGGACCATGGGAGAGACGCTTCCCCTGGTGGGCGCACTGGCACTGCTTTATGGTCTGCTGGGACCCCATCTGCCGAACATGCTGGCACACCGGGGATATGACATCGTGCGCATCGTTCAGCATCTGTATCTGGGCACCGAAGGCATTTATGGTGTGGCGGTCGGGGTCGTAGCCACGTACGTCTTTCATTTCGTATTGTTCGGCGTGCTGGCCCAGGCATCCGGACTCGGCCAGCTCTTCATCGATTTGGCCACCATGCTGGCCGGCCGTTTTGTGGGAGGACCCGCGAAGGTCTCGGTCGTTTCCAGCGGGTTTTTCGGCATGATCTCCGGCTCGCCCATCGCAAACACCGTCACCACGGGCGCATTTACCATCCCCATGATGAAAAAGCGCGGCTTTTCCGCAATCTTTGCCGGCGCGGTGGAGGCATCCGCTTCCTGCGGCGGGCAGGTGACACCGCCCATCATGGGCGCATCGGCCTTCGTGATGTCGGAAATGCTGGGCATTCCCTACAACGAACTTATTTTTATCGCCATCGTTCCGGCGTTCTTTCACTATCTGGCGGCGCTTCTCATGGTTCACCTGGAAGCCAAGCGACTGGGCCTGGAGGGCCTGAGGCCGGATGAAATTCCCTCTTTTGTCCACACGATGAAGCGATCCTGGCACCTGATGATTCCGCTGACAGTCATGGTCACCCTCCTGATCATGCAGTTTACGCCTTATCTGGCAGCTTTCTGGGGAATCATCCTGACCGTGGTCTGTTCCTACATTCCCCTGGTCATGAAGCGTTTCGGCGTTACCGGCCTTGACGACAGCCATACGCTGACCCCCAGCCGGTTGATTCACGGGCTGGAGCTCGGCGCCCGGTCCGCCCTGGCAATTGGTGCAGCCTGCGCCTGCGTCGGTTTTATTCTGGGAGTCATCACGCTGACCGGCATGGGCTTTAAATTTTCCGGCGCGGTGCTGCAGATTTCAAACTCACTGGGGCACCTGGTCTCGAACCTGACGCCCTTTGACCTTATCTCAGTCAAAACGGCATCCCTGTTCTTCGGGCTGATCATGGTGGCCATCGCCTGCATTCTGATGGGCACCGGCATTCCCACTACGCCTACCTACATCATTCTGGCTTCCATTGCAGGGCCCGCCCTGCTGGATATGAACGTGCCGCTGCTGGCCACCCATTTCTTCGTCTTCTATTATGGGGTCTTGGCCGATGTCACGCCGCCCGTGGCCCTGGCCGCCTACGCCGGAGCCGGCATTGCCCGTTCCGATCCCATGAAAACCGGTGTCACTGCCTTTAAGCTCTCCATGGGCAAGGGACTGGTACCGTTCATGTTCGTGTATGCGCCCAGCATGCTGCTGATCAATTTCACCTGGACGGAGTTCGGCATTGCCATGGCCAGCGGGGTCCTCGGCATTTTTGCCTTGTCCGTGGCATTCACCGGCCATTTCATCAGAAGCACCCGGGCCTGGGAAGATGTCCTGCTGTGTATCTGCGGCCTGTTTCTTGTGGGAAACCACCTGCCGACGATTCTCTTTGGTGCGGCGATGGTTTCATTGTTGCTGATCCGGCTCTACGTGACCGGAAAAAATCAGGAACCGGTAATGGCGACCGCATGACATGCGGTCAATGCCGACATTTCACGCTGAAGCTGCGGGATACTGTGGCCGCTACGCCACTACCGTTATGCGGCTGGATCCGCCAGGCTCCTTTTCCAGGCGGATCTGGGTGGGAATTTCCTCGGCCAGGCGTTTGACGTGCGAGACGACGCCGACCGTCTTGCCGTTGGCACGAAGCCTCTTGAGGGCGGACATCACCTTGTAGAGCATTTCCTCATCCAGGACCCCGAAGCCTTCATCCAGAAACAGGGATTCGATCTTGCGATGCCGGCCGGCCATGTCCGAGAGCCCCAGGGCAAGGCAAAGACTCGCCAGGAAGGATTCCCCGCCTGAAAGCGTTTTCACGGATCGAAGCGCCCTTGCCTGAAGGGCGTCTTCGATGTGCAGCCCCAAGGAATTCTCCCCGGCCGCTTTCAGGGTATAGCGGCCGCTGCTCAGTGCGATCAGGTGCCGGTTGGTTTCTTCCAGGAGCTGCTGCAACAGGAGCTGCTGCAGCTTTCCGCCGGCGTTGCCGGACCCTTCAACACTGCGATGGACGTTCATTGCCTCGTCAGTTGCCTTTTCCTGAACGGCAATGGCCTGGAGCAGTTCGCGATACGCACGCTCCGTCTGACGATACTGTTCCAGGGTGTGTTCACAGCCGTCGATATCCTGCTGAAGGTCTTTTTGACGCTTGACGGCATCTGAAATTTTCCAGCGGACCGTTTCAAGAGAATCCTGTGTGGTGTATTCGGGCCGAAGCGCCGCCAGCGCTTCGCGCGCCGCTGTCACGGCGCCTTCGGCGCCGGCCAGGCGGTTCATGATCTCCTGCTCGCTCTGAAGGATTGAAAGCCCGTCCCGAACAGCGATCAATGAGCCCAAGCCGGCAGCGCCGGATTGCTCCAGAAGCCCCTGCTCCGCGGCATCTGCTTCGTTTCGGGCTTGCCGCGCCTGGTCGCGCAATTGCTGCAATGCTTCCCGATCTGCCGCAAGCCCTTGATCAAGGGCGTCAACTTCCGCAGACAGCGTCTGCTCTTGGGCGTTAAGGCCTTCCACCCGGCCTTCCAGTGTTCGGCGCTCACCGGCAAGATCCAGGGTGCCGAATCTGGCCTCGCGATCCGATTTAAGCGCATTCAGCTGCATCTGGATGGTTTGGCTTTCCGCGGAAAGATGATCCGCCTCCTTCTGTAGCCGCTGAAGCGCTTCGGAGAAGACCGTCTGCTGTGTTTCCAGCAGCCGGCGTTCCTCTGCCGCGGCCGTATGCTCCTTGCACTTCCGGCTGTAAAGTTCCGATCGCTCCCGAAGCCGCTCAACCGGCACGCTCTCGGCTCCGGGCTCCGGCTGCGGTTCCTGCCAGCGCTGGAGGCGGCCTGTCAGCGCCGAGCGGACCGAATCCTCGTTATCAGCCAATCGTTTCAAGTCGGCATCGATCTGAGCCAGCGCCTGTTGAAGGGGTTCATGCTGATCCCGCGCCAGCTCCAGCTGTTTTTCCCGTTTGGAGAGTTTTTCCAGTTTCCGCCCCAGTGCACGATCCGTCCAATTCGCCTGCCAGACATACCACCAGGCGGATCGGATTTTGGATCGGGCATCGCGAATTTCCTTCCGGATGGTGCGGATACCCTCCAATGGCAGGTTGGCATCGCCGAAATCCCAGGTCTCGCCCGCCACGGCACATTGCCTGTCCCACTCCAGTTGCAGTTCCCCCAGGGATTTGGCGCGTGTTTGAAGCGCCAGGTCTTTTTTCTGAAAAGATTCGAGTTCGATCTGCCAGGCCCGGATTTTCTCCTCCCGCTCTCCGATAATGTGATCCAGTTCGGTAAAATCGATTCCCCCTTCGTCCAGAAAGGGGTGCGACGATGCACCGCAGAGGGGGCAGGGTTCTCCCGGCTGCAGCGCTCCCCTGTATGGGTCGAGCCGGCGAATGGTATCCCGCCGCTGAATCTGCCCTTCAAGTGCCGCAAGGCGTGATCGTTCCGTGGAGATGGCTTCCGTCAGGGCCGCCAACCGGGCGTTATTATCCGCCAGTTCTTCCCGGATGTTTCTGAAAGCCTCGCCTTTACGGCCGATGCGGATAAGCGCTTTGCAGGCGGCCAGTTTTGTTGCGCCCCGGTCAATGCCGGCTTTCAGGCCGGCTTTTGTCTCTCCCGCGTAAACAGCCGACAGCCGCTCATCCCGCGCTGTTTTGCGCGCTTTCAGCCGGTCGGCCTTTTCACAGGCCTTTTGGAACGAATTTTGCGCATGCCGGAGCGTCCTGGCTGCCCGCCCTTCGGCTTTTTCTGCATCGCTTCTCGTGTTTCTGCATGTTTCCATTTCCTGGCGAATTGTGAGGCACTGCGACAGAAACGTTTCCAATGCAGGAATCTCCGTCTCCAGGCTTTGCTCTTCAGCGTGCGCTGCGATCCACTGCTGAAGCGCCTGTATCCGTCCGTCCAGGCCCCTTGCCTTTTCCGACAACTCGGGACGCTTCTGGTCCTTGTCCCGCTGCTCCCGCGCAATGGCTTCAAGGCGGGAGACCGCTTTCAGAAAACGCTCCCCCAGCACTGCAATATCGTGATCCAGGCGTGCGGCCTCAAGAAAATCTCCGGTTCGCTCCACCAGATGCTGCCGGGCCGATTCAAGTTCTTCGCGAATACCGCCAAGCCGCTCCGCAATCTGCCTGATTTCTTCCTCCCGGGACGGGATCCGGGCTTCCAGTTGCAGCACTTCAGCCTGGAGCGCCTCAGTCTTTGCCTTCAGCGTCTCCACCTGTGTCATGGCTTCTCTGAAACGTCCGGCAGGTCTGGCCTGTTCCAGCTGCTGAAGATTTTGTTGCGCCTCGGCATACTGCGTTTCCGCCCTCAGGAGCGCCCCGGCGGCTTCCTGCTCTGCCATGGGCGCTTGCTCCGCCCGTTCCAGCCAGGCTTCCAGGTATCGCAGCCTTTCCAGGTCGCGGTCAATTTCCCGGCTGTCTTCCCGCGCCTGTTCCATGAACTGCCGACGTTCATCCACCTGTCCCCTGTCCGGCGTCTGGAAGCCGGCAGCCTCCTCCTTTAGCCGATTGAGCCGCTCTGTTTCCAGTTCGGCCTGGGAGCGGATGGAGGCTTCCATATCCCGAAGCAACTCCGGGCCGATGATTTTCTCAAGTATCTCGGCCCGCTCGTTTTCCAGAGCATTTAAAAAAGCGGAAAACTCGCCCTGGGCCAGGAGAATGGAGCGGCAGAAACGCTTGAAGTCAAGCCCGGTAAGTTCGGCAATGTGATTTCGAACCGGAATCGATCGACTTTCCAGAAGGGTTTTGTCCCCGTTCAGGGAGAAAAGCGACATTTCGGGAGGGTCCGGATTGTCGCCGGTCTTTTGCACGGACCACCTGCTGCAATAGCGATGGTCCATTACCGAAAATGTGACTTCCGCGTAGGATTCATTCCCCTGAAGGTTCAACAGAAACGTTTCAGGACTTCTGAGACGCGCCGTCTCCCCGTAAAGCCCAAGGGTTATCGCATCCAGGATGGTGGTTTTTCCCGAACCATTGGGACCCACAATGGCAAAAAGCCCCGTATCGGAGATCGGAGACCGGTCAAAGCATATTTCCCATTCCCCGGTCAGCGAGTTGATATTTTTGAATTTAACGCCCAGTATCTTCATGATGATTTCCTAGGGTAAACATCATTATCGCAAGAAGAGAAACCGCTCAGGATTGCCCACACCCCGATAAACATTGGCGTCTATCTGCGTTCAGTCGCGGTTGACAGTAACAAAGAGAACTGCTCCGTGATGATTTCATGTCTCGAATCACGCTGAATTCCGGCCGTGCGGACCGGTTTAACCCAGAATCAGGCGCTGGGGATCACATTTTTCCCTCAGGATTTTAAGCTCGAACTCCGTGGGCGGTGCCACTTCTTTTGCCCGCGATACATCGATGTCAAACCCCATGTTATCCAGAACCTGCCGCGGCGTGATGCCGGGAAAAAAGCCGGTCAGATACATCTCCCTGGTGACAGTATCAAATCCCATGGTCGCCATGTTGGTAATGACGGATTCGGGCCCGCCATCGGGAAGCCCGGCGTTTTTACGGCCATCGGGCCCGTCCAGCCAGCCGGGGCTCGTAATGTAATCCACCTTGGGAACAAATTTTCGCTTTTCATGCTGCATGAAGGTGATGGTTCTGCCGACAAAAGAGGCCACATCGCAGGCCCCGCCGCTTCCGGAAAAGCGGACCCTGGGGTTGAAATAATCCCCGATGGCCGTTGAATTCAGGTTCCCGAACCGGTCGATCTGGGCCGCGCCCATGATGCCCACCACATGCGGGCCGGTAACCCGGCTCTGCATGGTGGCAAATGCATCTGCCAGGTTGCCGTTCACCGATGTCCAGAACATCACCCGGGAATCCGCCACGGCCAGCGGGACTTCTTCCAGAAGGGAGTCGATGGCCCCGGTTTCAAAAAAAATGACACTGTTCGGTGCGCAGATGTGCTTGGCTGCCATGGCAGCCACCATGGAAATGCCCGTACCGCAGAAAACGATATCGCCGTCCTTGATCTGGCGCGCGGCGGCAATGGTCATCAATTCCTTCAAGGTATAATCCGGCATGTTCGTTCTGTTTCTCCCTATCGCCTGTCCAGCCCCACGGCATAGCCGGTTCTGGGGTCAGCCTGGATGGCATTCAGCTGCCCGGCTCCGATTTTATCCAGAAGCCCTTGATGACTGGATACACCATAAACGAATTCATCCAGATAGGCCCTGTAGCGGCCATCGTCTTCGGCGCTCCTGCGGTAGGCGTTGAGATAGGCCGGGTCATAGTCGTAGTACCGGTAACAGGCCGTGGGATAGGCGCCGTAAGGCAACGGGACAACGGCATCCACGCAGAAAGAGGGGATCTGGTTCTGGTCCGGAGCGGCCTTCAGGACTTCGGATGCCACCAGTTCCTCGCAGGTAACGATAACGTGTTTGGCGCATTTGGCCTGCTCGACATCGGAAAAGGTCAGGCCTTCCATCCGAACGGTGCCTTCCTTGTCCGCCTTCTGAACGTGAATGATGGTGACATCGCAGTTGATGGCCGGAACCAGGACGAGTTTGGGCGCATTTCCCCAGGATCCGAAAGGATTGTCCATGACCTGAAGCTTTTGATCCGGAAGCCGGGAATCCTCGGCCCGCATCTGCCTTGAAAACCCCCATTTTTCGATGATATCGGTTCCCAGCGACGAGCGGGTGGGCAGAAACGGAACCCCCATGGCGCCTGCCATGAATCGCAGCGTCATCTGGTAATTGGAATAATCTTCAATGGCAATGGCGCCGGACTGGGCGGCTTTTTTAAACCGGATGCAGGTCGGGGCGAACCGGCCGCTTCCGGCGTAGGCGATCTCCAGCCGGGATACGCATCCGGCGCCGATCAGCTCGTCCACACCCTGGCCGTTTGAGTGCGCATAGAGGTGGATGTTGCCGATTTTCTGACGGATGATTTCATATACGGCCGCCATCGGATTGCGGTTGACCGTAAATCCGCCGATGGACAGATGACAGCCGCTGAAAACGAATTTTTTCACAGCTTCTGATAGACTGGTTGTTTTATCCTGACTGATGTTCATGCGATATTGGATCCATATTCAAAAAAAGTCATAAAGAGTTGCAACAACGGCCGCACACGGTATGCCTTTGACTTTCTATCGTAGAAAAAAGGATGTTATCTGACAAACGTTTTAAATCCCCCCTGGCCCCCCTTTTCCAAAGAGGGGAACGGCACAGGCATGGACCTGCGAAGCAGAAAAATGAAGGCGTATGTCACACTGAAATATTCAGATCCCGAACGATTTTGATTCCCAGCTCCAGCGCCTTCCGGTTCATGTCCAGAAAGCCGGGGGGAATGCGGGTTTCCAGCACGCGGATGATGGATTCTGGCTTGACCAGGCCGGTCAGGGCGATCACCGCCCCAAGCATGCAGATGTTAAAGACGACAGGCTGTGCGATAGCATCCATCACCGCCCGGAACATGCCTAGCTCCACCTGCCGGGCATCCACTTTGCGCTCGGTTTTCACAAAGCGGGTGTCGGTGATCAGCGTGCCGCCGGGCCGGATGATGGGGTAGAACTTGCTGTAGGCCTCCTGGGTCAGGCAGACCAGCACATTGGGCTGGGTGACCTTGGGAAAATAGATCTGAGAGTCTGCGATGATCACATCCGTGCGGGTGGAGCCGCCTCTGGCCTCCGGGCCGTAGGACTGGGACTGCACGGCGATCAAGTCTTCATAGAGCACCGCGGCCTCGGCCAGGATAATGGCCGCGGTGATCACGCCCTGGCCCCCGGAGCCTGAAAACACCATTCTGCATCTTTCCATGGTTAACGCCCTTTCCCTGCTGCCGCTTTCTGCGCGCGTTCGATGATCTTGTCGTATTCGCCGCAGTACTCCGGCAGCTCCTTTCGAACAAACACGCCCCGCTCGATCAGCTCAGGATGAGTTTCCTTGGCCTTGGAGCCGATGGGCGTGGTGATATCCTTCATCCGTTTCATCATCTCAACGGCCCCGCCTTCCTTGTTCTTTCTGCCGAAATACGTGGGGCACTGGGACATGACCTCCACAACGGAAAAGCCCTTGTGCAGGATGGCCTCCTGAAGGATGTCGGCTATCTGCTGCACGTGGTAGGTGGTGGTGCGGGCAACAAACGTTGCGCCTGCGGCCTTTGCCAGCTCAACGATGTCAAAGCCCTGGTCGATGTTGCTGTAGGGGGCGGTCGTGGCCGATATCCCGTAGCCGGAAAGCGGGGAGTACTGGCCGCCGGTCATCCCGTAGATCCGGTTGTTCATGACAATGGCCGTCATGTCGATGTTTCGACGGGCCGCGTGTATGAAATGGTTGCCGCCGATCGCAAGCGCATCCCCGTCTCCCATGGGAACAATCAGGTGAAGCTCCGGACGGCTCATCTTGACTCCGGTGGCAAAGGCAAGGGCCCGGCCGTGCACCGTGTGCAGGGTGTGAAAGTCCACGTATCCGGAGATCCGGGACGAGCAGCCGATCCCCGAGACCATGACGATGTCGTTTTTGGCAAGCCCCAGATTTTCGATGGCCCGCAGCATGGCGTTCAGCACCACGCCGTGCCCGCAGCCCGGGCACCACATATGGGGAAAAAACCTTTCCCGGATGTAATCTTTGATCGCCATTATATTCCCTTTCCCTGTATGAGCCGAAGAATGTTTCTGATATCCGTCGGGTTGATAAAGACCCCGTCCATCCGGTTGGCCAGAAACACCCTTTCGGGCCTCTCCACGGCCAGCTTCACCTGCTCGAGCACCTGGCCCATGTTCATCTCCACCACAACGATCGTATGGGCACTGCGGCATCTTTCCCGGACAATGTGCGCCGGAAAGGGCCACAGGGTCTGAAGCTCCAACAGCCCCAGCCGCTCGCCGCGTTTTCTGCGGCTCTCCACCACATGAAGGCTGGATCTGGCAGATGAGCCGTAAGAGATCAGAATGCAGTCCGCATCCTCCAGGTAATACTCTCTGGTCCGTGCGATCTCTGCCGCGTTGTTCTGGATCTTGTCGATAAGATGCCGCATCAACCCATGGACCACCTGGGGATTGTTCGAGGGAAAGCCCCACATGTCGTGGGCAAGTCCGGTCACGTTGTAGCGGTGAGCCCCCCCGAAATCCGACATGGGCAGCCGGCCGTCCTCCCGGGGAAGATACGGGTGATAGTCCACCCCGCTTTTAACCGCCGTTCGCAGCCGCTCCACCAGGGGCAATTCCCCTTTTTCCGGAATCTCCAGCCGCTCCCGCATGTGCCCCACCACTTCATCAAAAAGCAGGATGACCGGCGTGCGGTAGGTTTCGGCCAGGTTAAAGGCTTCCACGGTCACGGCAAACACGTCCTGATGGTTGGATGCGGTCAGGGTGATGATGGCATGGTCCCCGTGGGTTCCCCATCTGGCCTGGTTCACGTCCCCCTGGCTGACATGGGTGGGAAGGCCGGTGGAAGGCCCTCCCCGCTGCACGTTGACGATCACGGACGGTATCTCGGCCATCACGGCATAGCCCAGTGCTTCCTGCATCAGGGAAAAGCCGGGGCCGCTGGTTGCGGTCATGACCTTGTTGCCGGTTAAAGAGGCCCCGATAATGGCGCAGATGGAGGCAATCTCATCTTCCATCTGAATGAACCTGCCGCCTATCTGCGGCAGGCGAGAGGATAAAAGCTCGGCGATTTCCGTTGACGGGGTAATGGGGTAGCCGGCAAAAAAATTCAGCCCCGCATACAGCGCGGCCTCTACGCAAACCTCGTTTCCTTGGATAAATTTAATCAGCTTGCTCATGTCTTTGCCCCTATTCCTCGGTAAGAATTTCGATGGCCAGATCCGGACACCTGAGTTCGCAAAGCCTGCAGCAGATGCAGTCCTTTGGCCGCACCGCCACCGCCTTCTCACGCTCGTCCAGCTCCAGCACCTTCTTGGGGCAGAACGCCACGCAGATCCCGCAGCCCTTGCACCAGTCCCGGTTGATCACGTGCGCTTTCAGTTTGGGTTTTCCCATTCAGTCTTCCTTTATCTTGGAATACATTTTGCTCGATTTGCTCGAACGGAACGTCAGCTCAAGAAAATCCGAAACAAACTCAACATTCGAATGACCAGATGAAACGATCGGCTTGAAAACAACCCGCTTTGATCATTATGATTTTGAACATTTTTTCGAATTTCGTGCTTCGGATTTCGAATTTATATTTGGAAGGTTAGTAATTTTTGCCAATCAAGTCAATAAAAAGGAGATTTCATGCTCTGGATTTTAGCGTTGACCTCAATGGCCGCCTCAGGGTACAAGTCTCTAAAAAACTGCAACAATGGGATATCGCCCCTTTCAACTATTCGGCGATGCCCGGCTACCCGGCTGGTGATTATGTTGAATCGCATGATGAAAATGGCCGTTGCCTACGGCGTGATCCTGACAGCGGTCTTTGGTTTCTGGTATGCCGTCGGCCACCCGCGATGGGTCACGGAACCGGCCCTGAGCCCGGATCACAAAATGCAGAGCGTGTCCTATGCGCCGTTTGAAAAAGACCAGTCGCCGCTGGATTTCGGCCTGAAGGGACTGACCGTTTCAGACCAGCGGATCGATACGGACCTGGCCATTCTCTCCCGCCGATTTGACGGCATCCGCACATATTCCGTCGCCGGACTGGAAGCCGTACCGGCTTTTGCGGAAAAATACGGACTAAAGGTCTTGCTGGGCGCCTGGGTCAGCGGTGATCCGGTTCTCACGCAGAAGGAATTGACAAAAGTCATCGAGCTTGCCCGGCGTCACCCGACCAGCGTGAGGGGGGTCGTTGTGGGAAACGAAGCCCTGCTGCGCCGCGAAGTCACAGGGCCCCAGCTTGTCGAATATATCCGCCAGATCAAGTCCGCCCTGCCCGAAATACCGGTTACCTATGCCGATGTCTGGGAGTTCTGGCTCAAACATCCGGAGGTGGCGCCGGCCACCGATTTTGTGATGATTCACATTCTGCCCTACTGGGAAGATGATCCGGTTTCCATCGATCAGTCCATGGCCCACGTACGGAAAATCCGCGAAGAGCTTGCCCGGAAAATTCCGGACAGGGAAATTGTCATCGGAGAAACCGGCTGGCCTTCGGAAGGACGCATGCGGGAAGGCGCGCTTCCCAGCCGCGTCAATCAGGCGCGGTTCATGCGCGGCTTCGTTGCCCTGGCGGATCAGCAACACTGGCAGTATAATCTGATCGAGGCATTCGATCAGCCGTGGAAACGCGCCAAGGAAGGCGCCGTGGGGGGGTATTGGGGATTGTACGACACGGACCGGGTCGACAAAAACGTGTTTTCCGGACCGGTTTCGAATTATCCGGACTGGCTGGCGCTGTTCTGCCAGTCCGCCGGCATCATCCTGTTGACCCTGTTTATCGCAGGGCGCCATCCCGGCATGCGCAACGTTCAATGGCTGCAATTTTCGGCGGTTGTGGCTGCAGGCGCGGTGCTGATCGTCATGCAGGGCCATCAGTTTTCGATCATCTCGCGAAACGGCTGGGAATTCCTCTGGGCAGGCATGGTTCTGGGGCAGGCAGCCATCGTCTATTTTCTGGCGCAATCCGCCATTGCCGTTGAAGCGCTGCCCAACCTCCTCAGCCTGAGCGACGCCATGGATTTGCTCCGGGGTCGATTCCGCCTTCCGGCCGGAGATTCCCATGTGAAGTCACCGGATGGCGGCCGGTTTTATCCCCCGTTTGTCCTTCGCCATCTGCTCAGGGGTGATTTCCATCACGCGTCTGGCCGTTGTCATCTTTGCCATGATTGCCGTGATGGGCCTGTTCTTTGATGCCCGCTACCGCAGCTTCAACAACTGCGGGGTTATCATTCCCGCCCTTGGCTTTGTCTGGTTCTCACGCAAAGCAGACCGGCCGGCTCGATCCGGCGGGCTGGAACGGCTCTGCGCCGTAACACTGGCCATTGCCGCTCTGGGGGTTTTCATCAAGGAAACGCCGCTGAACTGGCAGTCCGATATCTGGGTGGGCATCTGCCTCCTGCTGGCCTATCCGCTCTGGCGGCAGGGAAAATCCGGCTCGCTTCGCCCCCTGCTGTCCTGCGGCATCCTGCTGGTTGCAGCGTACGCGGTCTTGGCGGTATTGCGCTATGTCATTCTGGATTCGAACATGGTGATGAGCCTGTGTGCGGAAAATCCCGACGGGATGTATTGTCTGATCCGAACCATCATGGGAAAGCTGATGTACAACGAAGTATTCGGCCTGATGAGCCTGGTTCTGGCCGGACTTGCCATCTGGCGGAATACCGTCTGGTTATGTATGCTGGCCATGACCGCAAGCCTTGCCGGCTTTGCGTTCTACAATGTCGGCATGGCTGCAATCGCTTTTGTTCTTCCGGACTTACGCTGGCGCATAACAGACTATCACCGGTTACAACTGCGAATCGCCCATAAAAAAATCCGCCGGCACAATACCGCGCCGGCGGATCTGCTTCCTGCACTGCCGCAACTTATGGAAATATCGGGGCAGGGTCTTTTTTGTTATAATTTACTACTTTCTGGCTTTTGCATACCCGATGGACACCAGTGCCTCTTCCATTTCCGTCAGCGTCAGGGGGTCATCGATGGTGGCCGGCATTTTGAATTCCTTGTTGTCGGCAATTTTCTGAATCGTACCCCGCAGGATCTTCCCGGAACGGGTCTTGGGAAGCCGTTTGACCACCGTGGCTGTTTTAAACGATGCCACCGGCCCGATGCGGTCCCGGACCATCTGAACGACTTCTTTTATAATATCCGCATTGGGACGGGTTACCCCGGCCTTCAGCACGATGAATCCGACCGGAACCTGGCCTTTCAGGGCGTCTTCAACGCCTAGAACCGCGCATTCGGCCACCTGGGGATGATCCGAGAGGATTTCCTCCATGGCGCCCGTGGAAAGTCTGTGGCCGGCGACATTGATGATATCGTCGGTCCGGGACATGACGTAGATATAGCCATCTTCATCGATAAATCCGGCATCCGCCGTCTTGTAATATCCGGGAAATTCCTCAAGATAGGACTTTACATAGCCCTCGTCATTGTTCCACAGGGTGGGCAGGGTGCCCGGCGGCAGCGGCAGTTTGACCACCAGGGCGCCGATGTCTCCGGCCTTGACCTGCTCGTTTTCCGGATTCACGACCTGCACGTTCCATCCCGGCACCGGCTTGGTGGGCGAGCCGTACTTGACCGGATAGTGATGCAGCCCCATGCAGTTGGCGGCAATGGCCCATCCGGTCTCCGTCTGCCACCAGTGGTCGATGACCGGAACCTTGATGTTGTTTTCCGCCCATTTCAGGGTGTCGGGATCGGATCTCTCCCCTGCCAGAAACAGCGTGGCAAAGCAGGAGATGTCATAGCCCTTCATCAGTTTGGCCTCCGGATCCTCCCGTTTGATGGCCCGGAAAGCCGTTGGCGCGGTAAACAGCGCCTTTACTTTGTGCTGGGAAATCACGCGCCAGAACGCACCGGCATCCGGGGTGCCCACAGGCTTTCCTTCATACAGGATGGTGGTGCAGCCCTTTAAGAGCGGCCCGTAAACGATATAGGAATGTCCCACGACCCAGCCCACGTCAGAGGCCGCCCAGTAAACGTCTCCGGCATCCACGTTGTAAACCGCCTTCATGGTCCATTTGAGCGCCACCATGTGGCCGCCGTTGTCGCGGACAACGCCTTTGGGAATGCCCGTGGTGCCGGAAGTATACAGAATGTACAGCGGATCGGTTGCGGCAACCGGCACGCAGTCATGGGGTTTTACTCCCTTGATGGCGGTGGCCCAGTCGATGTCGCGGCCGGCGATCAGGGATGCAGTCTCCATGGGCCGCTGAAAGATGATGCAGGTCTGCGGTTTTGAGGCGGCCATTTCAATGGCGCCGTCCAGCAGGTTTTTGTAGGGAATGACTTTTTTGATTTCAATGCCGCAGGAGGCGGACACAATCACCTTGGGTTTGGCGTCATTGATGCGGGTTGCCAGCTCGTTGGCCGCAAATCCGCCGAAAACAACGGAATGGACCGCACCCAGCCGGGCGCAGGCCAGCATGGCCACGGCCGCTTCCGCGATCATGGGCATGTAGATCAGAACCCGGTCTCCTTTGACCACACCGCGGGCTGCCAGGGCACCGGCAAAAATGGCCACTTCATCTCTTAGCTCCGCATACGTATATTTCTTTACCGTGTCCGTGACCGGGCTGTCGAAAATCAGGGCCGTCTGATCGGCCCTGCCGTTTTCGACATGATAGTCCAGGGCATTGTAGCAGGTATTGACGATTCCGCCCGTAAACCAGCGGTAAAACGGCTTTTTCGAGTCATCCAGCACTTTATCCCATTTTTTGTACCAGTGCAGATCTTCGGCTGCTTTTGCCCAGAACACATCCGGGGTTTTTATGGAGGATTCAAACGCCTCGACATAGGGGTTACTCATGGTTCGTACTCCTTTCTGATCGTATCAACAGGTTAATAAAATCATTGTTATGGCGCGCAGCGATGTCTGTAAAGGAACGCAGCCCTATGCATTGTTCTGCATCTCCGCCCAGCGCGGCCGCTTGGTCATGAAAGCCAGAATCACGCCGACTATCAGCAGTGTGCCTGAAATATAAAAGGCATAGTTGAGGCTTCCGGTAAGGTCTTTGATGGTGCCGCCCAGTCTGGCCATGAAAAATCCAAGGCCCCAGCCGATGAATACCAGGCCGTAATTAAAGCCCAGGTTTTTGGGACCGTAAAAGTCGCCGACAAAGGACGGCATCAGGGAAAGCCCGCCGCCGTACTGCCAGTAGGCAACGCCGACAGCCAGAAACAGCAGGAAAATATTGGCGGAGCCGATGATGTAAGGAAGGGTGAACAGACACAGGGCGGAGAGCCCGCAGTTCAGACAATAGGCGTTGAGCCGTCCGATCTTATCCGAATAAAAACCGGTTCCCACGCGTCCCGCGGCATTGACCAGTCCCCCGAAAGAAACCAGCAGCCAGGCATTGGCGGCAAAGAAGGGGATCTTGGCGCCTGTTTTGCTCAAAAGCCCGGCGGCATTTGCAATGATCAGCAGGCCGGACTGGGTGGTCAGGATGAACATGAATACCAGCGCATAAAACTGCCAGGTCTTGATCATCTCGCCGGCTTCCCAGTTATGTTTGGTTGAAGCAGCCATCTGTTTGCGGTTTGCGCAACCCGCGGCGGTGCGGGCACATACCCGGGTCCGGGAATCTTGATGAGTTGTCCGGCAATTACGACCACCGTGGCAAAGGCAATTCCCAGAATGACAAAACTCTGGGTAATGCCGAATTCTGAGATCAGGTATTTTGCCAGGGGGCCGATATAAAGGGCCGCCCCGCCGTATCCGCCGACCACCAGGCCCGCAATGAGCCCGCGGCGGTGGGGGCCGAACCATTTAAGGGCAGCCGGAGTCGGCGCTGCATAGCCGATTCCCATGCCGATACCTCCGAAAATGCCGAACCCGATGACAAGCCCCGTATAGCTTTTCATCATGCCGGCAATGATACACCCGACGGCCAGAAAGAGCCCGCCCACGGTGGCGCCGAATTTGGGGCTGATGCGATCCTGGATTCTTCCCCCGGGGATCATCAGGAGCGCAAAGATAATCACGCAGATCGAAAACGGCGTTGCCGTCTCTGCATTGTTCAGGAAAATCCAGCCGGCGTTTTTGCCGCTCATCGGCTCTCCGGCTCTGGTGATAATATCGCCGGCTCGGAGACTGTCGCCTTTTTTCTCGACATCACTCAGCAGTTCATATCCTTCTTTTTGATTTGCGCCGAATTTAAGTTTCAGGGGTTCGGCCCGGGGAACCGCTTCCATTGACTTTACAACGATATTGCCGGCCATCGCTTTATCTGCATCCGTTGCCGTTGCCGCTTTTATCACCGCTGTTTTGGTTACCACATCTCCCGCAGCCAACGTGACCTCACTGACCAGGGCCGCGCCCCACATACTCCAGGCATAGAGTATTCCCAGACAGAGATTGATCGCAGTGCCTGCAAAAGTTGTTATCCAGGCCTGTGCGGGTTCCTTTTCATAAGCATCCGACATGTCTTCTCCTTTCATAAAAAAGTTTCGTTATGTGTTCAACACCCAGTGAAAAAAAGTGACGTAACCAGCTGTTTCCATCATGACCGCGTTCATAACTCCGCTTCGTCGGGTATAGAGCAACATGCGTGCCAGCACCGGACCGAACGCGGTATCCATCTTAATTAATGACAGAAATAAATAATTTTGAATGAAGAATAATGACTGAACAGAAATAATTATCAGGACAAGAATTGTCCCATTATTTGAAAAATGCGGAATAAATGACTTTAATGCCGGGAGGTTATATCAATGGGTCAGATATTGCCCCATACAATGACTACAGCAGCCCATACGCCTTCATTTTCCGGAAGAGGGTCCGGCGGTCGATACCCAGCGTCTGCGCCACCCGGCCCCGTTTCCACTGGTGGGCATGGAGGCATTGCACGATATACGCTTTTTCAGCTTCGTTAAGGGCTTGGGCCAGCGGCAAAACGGGATTGTCCCCGAATGGCGGTGTCACAGGAAGGGTTTCGGGATGTTTCGCAGCGTCCGGCGCCGGAGGCAGATCGATTTCCCGGAGCGTGACATAGCGCTGGATGACGTTTTGCAGCTCACGGACATTGCCGGGCCAGTCATGGAGCTGAAGGGAGCGCATCACCGGTTCCGGCAGGGCTGCGGCATGACCGATCGCATCCAGAAAATGGCGGGCAAGAAGGGGCAGATCTTCTTTTTCGCTGCCGTAACGGCGGCAGCAAAATAGGAATCAGATGAATGCGGTAATAAAAATCCTGCCGCATCTTCTGGTGTGCCACCCGCTCCCGAAGATCCCGGTGGGTGGCGGCAACGATGCGGAAATCGGCTTTCACCAGTTTGTCCCCGCCCACAGGCGTGTATCCGCCGCCTTCAATGGCCCGCAGGAGCTTGACCTGAAGGCTTGGTGGAATTTCGCCCACTTCGTCCAGAAACAGGGTTCCCCCATGGGCCAGGTCCAGAAAGCCGGGTTTGTCCGTGACTGCTCCGGTAAAGGCCCCTTTTTTGTACCCGAAAAACTCGCTCTCGATAAGGGTGTCGGGTATGGCGCCGCAATTGACCGTTATAAAGGGACCCGGACCGCGATCGCTCAGTTCGTGAATGGTTTGGGCCACCAGCTCCTTGCCGGTGCCCGATTCCCCGTAAATGATCACGCCGGCGTCGGCCTGAGCGGCCTTGAGGATGGTTTCGAATACTTTCTGCATGGCGGCGCTTTTACCGATGATCCGGCCGAACCGCCCGCTGCCCTTCATGGAAGACCGCAGTCTCGTGTTTTCCTCCCGCAGGCGGACTTCCCGCTCCCGCAAGGCTTCTTCGGCTTCCTTGCGATCGGTAATGTCCATGGCAATGGATTGGATCTTCAGAACCTGCCCGTCCGGCCCGTAGATAGGGGTATTGATTCCGTAATACCATCGCCCGTCCCGGGGGTTTCGGACTTCCCAGCGGGTGGTTTCTCCCTGAGAAACCGTTTCGTTGACGCACCAGGGACAGGAAAATGCCAGGTCAAGGAGCGCTTCATGACATGTTTCTCCCGTGGCATCCCGGCCGATATGATCCATGAGTTTCCGGTTCATGAATTCGATCCGGTGATCCCGGGTGCTGGTGTAGATGAGTCCTTCGAAGATTTCGATGATGGCGGACAGCCGGGTCTGGCTCTCCTCCAAAGCACGGGTGCGCTCCACCAGATCGGCTGTCCGGGATCGGATTTCCGCTTCCAGGTGTTCCCCGTAGCGCCGGTTTTCCACCCGCAGCCGGGCCCGTTCGAGCGCTTTTTTTGCAGTATGCTCCAGGACGGCCATATCCAGAATCGGTTTTGTGACAAAATCAAGCGCCCCCATCCTCAGGGCTTCAATGGCATCCTGTATCACGCCGGTACCGGAAACCACCAGCGTCGGCGTATCCGGAGATTCGGTCAGCACCACGGACAACACTTCCAGGCCGTCGATCCCCGGCATTCGCAAATCCACCATGACCAGATCGGGTTGCTCCCTGCGAAAAACCGCCAGACCCTCTTTGCCGTCTCCGGCCTGGCAGACGCAAAACCCGCTGTCTTCCAGATAGGCGGCCATGCTCTCCCGAATAATCGGTTCATCGTCTATGACAAGGATTTTTTCCATGGATCGGCTTTCAGGGTGAAACAAGATGATAATGAGATTCCCGGCCGGGTGATGCAGCCGCTTCCGGATCTATCGGGAGCCGGATCAGGAATCGGGCGCCGTCTTCGGGACTGGAAAAAACGGACAAGGTGCCGCCGTGATTGCTGGTGACTATAAAATAAGACACGGACAGGCCCAGACCCGTCCCGATACCCACGTCCTTTGTGGTAAAGAATGGTTCAAACACGCGCTTACGCGTTTTCTCATCCATTCCCGGTCCATTGTCCGCCACTTCGATGCAGGCGGCATTTCCTTCACGGAACAGGCTCAGGGTGATGCGCGGCGGATTTTTAGGCGGCTCCGATCCGGTCATGGCCTGGGCCGCGTTTCGGAGCAGGTTCAGAATCACCTGCTCGATTTCCGTCGGCGTGCAGAACACCGGCGATAGATCATGGGTATATTCCCGGACAATTTCGATGCTGCGGAAATCGTATTTTTTCTTCAAATCATAATCGTGGGCAGCCAGGGCCACGGTCCGGTCCAGGAGCTCGGCCAGACAGGCGAAGGTTTTCCGGGATGGGCTCTTCCGGCTGAAATTGAGCATATCCCTGACAATTCTGGAGGCGCGTTCCCCGGATTCTCGAATCCCTTCGATGAATCGGATGATCCCCCGACTTTCCAGATACTGCCTGACCCCGTCCAGCGTCACGCCGCTGTCACTTGCCGCCTGCAGGTTGGCGGGGATATCCGGGGATATCCGGCGCAGGATATTCTGTGCGCTCTGAAGCATGCCGCCCAGAGGATTGTTGATTTCATGGGCCATGCCGGCGGCCAGTCCGCCAACGGATACCATTTTCTCGGTCTGAACCATCATGTCTTCCATGCGAATCCTTGCGGTGACATCGTCCAGCCGGATCACGGCCCCGACCACCCCTTCCACATGGATGGGATAAATAACGATATCGGAATACCGCAGATCCTGGTCCACCCAGTCCGGGACTTTTTCGAGTTTTTTTACGGCGTTTTCCGCCATGGCCTGACCCACCACGGGCATTTGATTCAAGAGCCGGGGAAACAACGCGTCCGGCCGCTTCCCGATAGCCTGCTTGCGCGAAACCCCCTGAGCCCGTTCGGCTTCCTGATTCCAGAAAGCGATGCGATTGTCCTGGTCCACTCCCACCAGAATGGACGGCATGGAATCGATGATGGCCTGAAGATATTTTCGAAGCCGATGCATTTCCCGCTGGGACTGAACCGCATCGGTAATGTCGTTTCCGATACAGAGATATTCCATGACATGTCCGGAGGAATGATGGACGGCCTTCCGGGTCCAGGATATCCAGACCGACTGGCCGTTTCGGAGGATATTTTCCGTGCCGTGGTAACGGTATCCTTCCTCGGGCCCGCCGATGACATCCGGAATAGCGCCCGGCGCATCGGTTCCCCACTTGTTATCCGGTACAATGATGCCCACAACGTTTTTGCCGATCACCTCTTCTTCGCTGTAACCGAAAAAAATCTGGGCGAATTCATTGAAAAACGTGATCCGGCCGTAGGTGTCCATCCGCAGGATGATGCTGTTGGCGTTCTGGACCAGCTCGCGGTATTTGGCTTCGCTCTCCCGGATGGTCGCCTCGGCCTTTTGCCGGTCGCTGATTTCATTTTCCAGGTCGGTGCGGTAGGCCTCAAGACGATCCATGAATAAATTGAAGTAGCGGGACAATTGCCCGACTTCGTCCTGGCTGTGCAGGTTCATGCGAACCGAAATATCGCCCCTGGCGCCGGTGGCAAAATGCCGCATGAGTTCCTGAAGGGGGGTGGTGATCGATGCGCTGATCAGAAACGTGATCGGTGGAAAAAGCACCAGGGTCAGCATCACGGCGATCATGAAAATATCCGTAACAGTGGCCAGCGGCGCCTGGAATTCCTCCTGGTAGCTGGATGATGCCACGATCCAGCCAAATTCCGGAATATCATTGAACAGCACGAGCTTTTCCCGGGGGGTGCTTTCGCCGGGGTTGGCCCAGGCATAGACGATTTTCCCGTTCTTGCGCCGGCAGATTTCTTCAAAATACCGACGGCCGTTGGCGTCCGTTACATTCAGAAAATTCTTGCCCTTCAACGCAGGATGAATGATCAGGGTGCCCCGGGTGTCCATAACGAATGAATAGCCGGTTTTTCCAAAGCGCAGGGAAAGAATGCTGTCCTCGAAATCATCGACATTCACCAGTTCATTGAATTCGCTGCGGTAGGAGGACACGGAAATGATCCAGTCCCAGGGCTCAAAATATGTCATATACAGGGCTTTGGGCCGCCGTTCCGGCTCTTCCGGGTTTTTCCAGTCATATTCCAGATACCCGTTTTTGCGATGCATTTGATCCACGATAAAGGCATGCTTGGACAAATCCTCACCGAGCAATCCTTTCTTGGGGTGAATCACGATGACCCCGTCGCTGTTGACGCAGTAGATGTACCCGGTCTTTCCGATGGTCTGGCTCAGCAGGACTTCCTGGGCTCTGGATTTCGCCGTGGCTTCATCAAGGATTCCCCGCAGGTACTGGTCGTAAAAATAGGCCGTCACCTCGCGGTTTTTCTCCGCCACAGCCCTCAAGTGGTTTTTAATGGAGACATCCGCGGCTGTCTTGACCATGTTGAGGATGGTGGTGGTCGAGTTCTTCAGTTCGCTTTCAATGTTTTTTTCAAGGGTTTTTCGGACAAACGCGTGGATGATGAGGCTGACAAGCGCCAGGGAAAAAACAAACACCGCCGAATAGATGATGAGCAGTTTGAATCGGATTCGAAGATCATTGAATCGGCCTAATACCCTCATGGGCGGTTTTTCCGGGGTTTCATGTTCATTTCATGCAAATTCAGGAAATACGCCGGGTGAAGCGTTCCGGTCCCGAGACGATCGGCCTGCCAACGGCCTTGGCGATGGCCCGGAGCATGCCGCTGAAAATCATTTCGTGAAACGGAAGCAGCAGATACCAGTAAAGAATTCCCATCAATCCCCTGGGCATGAACCGGGAAAGGAGCTGAAGCTGCGTCAGGCCATTTGCCTGAGGGGTCAGCTGAATCTCCAGAATCGCATCGCCAGGGGTTTTCATTTCCGCCAGCAACGTCAATTGGTGGGGTGGATCAATTTCCAGAACCCGCCAGAAATCAAGGGCATCGCCGGTATACAGCCGGGATGCGCTGCGTCTTCCCCTGCGAAGCCCCACGCCGCCGGACAGCCGGTCCATCAGACCGCGAACCTGCCATAAAAACGAGGCATAATACCATCCGTTTTTTCCGCCGATCCGGCTTATCGGCGCCCAGACCTGATCGATCGATGCCTTCAGGCCGACCCTGAATCCGCACTGCATGACGGTTCCGCCGGCATACGCCGCATCCCCGCAATAGGCCCACTCCGGAGGCAGCAGCGACCCGGCATCCATCCAGCAGGTATCCATCCGATCCTGAGTCAGGCGTTCCAGGGCCAGCTGGATGCTCTGCCGGCAGGAGAGAAGCTCCTGCGGAACGATCGTGCGGATCCGGTTTTCACCGCATACCACCGGTGTGCTGAGTCCCTGGGCCAGGGGGACGGCAATGGACGACGGCACCGGCGTGACCAGGTGGATCCAGTAAGCGCTCAGGCTCGGTGTAAAAAAAGGAACCGGAATCACCCAGCGCTTGGGAAGCCCGGCCGCCTCGGTATAAATATCCATGATCTGCCGGTAGTTCAGCACTTCGGGCCCGCCGATGTCATAAACCTGCCCGCTGGTTTCAGGATGATCGAGGCATCCGGTCAGGTAATTCAGGACATTTCGAATGGCAATGGGCTGGCAGGGAGTGAATACCCAGCTGGGGGTGATCATGACCGGAAGACGCTCCACCAGATACCGCAGAATCTCGAACGAAGCGCTTCCTGATCCCAGAATCATGGCCGCGCGAAGGATGGTGCAGGGAACAGTGCCGGATTGGAGAATCTCGCCCACTTCGTGCCGGGATTGCAGATGCTTGCTCAAGGCAACGCTCTTGCTGTCTCCAAGCCCGCTCAAATAGATGATGCGCTCCAGGCCGACTTCGGATGCGGCTGCAACCATATTGAGTGCGGATTTCCGGTCTGCTTCGGCAAAATGCCGCTTCTGGGCAACCATGGAATGCACCAGATAATACGCCGCACCGCACCCGGACGCCGCTTTCTTCAGCGAATCCAGATCCAGCATATCCCCTTGAACCAGTTCCATAAGGGGATGCGCGGACCAGGGACGCGACCGGAGCTTTGCCAGGGATCTGGCAAATGCTCTGACCCTGTAGCCGGATTCCAGCATCAGGGGAATCAGGCGGCCGCCGACATAACCGGTGGCGCCGGTCACCAGCACAGGTTTTTTGAAACCATTCCGCTCTCACTTTTTAAGGGACAAAAAACAATGGCCGGCGGCTTCATATTCTGAAGCCGCCGTGTCTATTGATTATGCCCTACCCGTGATGCAGGTCAAGCATTTTTTTGAAATCCGGCGCTTCCGATAAATTACATATTTGTAACCACCATGGCTGGATATACGACAATATTGTATTTTCAGAAAATCCCATTCAAAACACCAATGTTTTTTAACTATTTGAATTTTAATGTTTATAATTTTATATTTTGGCAATGGCACGCAACTTGCTAATATTTTTTGTCAAAACAATAACCGATTGTTCAAAATATCTCCAGGTGATTTTGGCCAATGCCCGATAGCGTATCAGTAATGTTGAAACAAAAACGAGAACGACTGATCTCCGGTTTAAAAGGAAATTCTCAGAATTTCATGATCGAGCATACGGGTATTATGGACAATTATTTTCAAACCTGTTACGAAACCAGCCTGGTCGGCCCGGGGTTTCGCATCGAAAAAAACCCTTATGCCATTATTGCTCTGGGCGGGTACGGCAGAAAAGAGCAATGCGTCCACTCGGACGTGGATCTGCTGTTTCTGTTTGAAAATTCCGTACCGGATACGGCCGAAGCATTGATTCAGGAAATGGTTTACCCGCTATGGGATGTGGGTCTGGATGTGGGACATGCCACCCGCTCGGTTGCCGAATGCGCCGAGATCTCCAGAACCGATATCGAAGCGTTTACGGCCCATCTCGATGCCCGCTTTGTCTGCGGCATGTCTCCATTGTACACGCGGCTGATGAGCCATCTTCGGGAAAACATCATTCACAAACAATCCGACGACCTGATTTCCTGGCTGATCCAGACCAATGCCCTCCGTCACAAACATTTCGGGGATTCGGCCTATCTGCTGGAACCCAATCTGAAAGAAGGACGGGGGGGCTCAGGGATTATCATACCATCCGATGGATCGCCAAAATCAAATCCGATATTCGAACCCGGCGGGATCTGGAATATTATGGATATTTTTCCAGCGATGAATTCCTGTCGCTGTCCCGGGCATCTGACCTTTATCTGGCATGTCAGAAATCACCTCCATCGGCTGGCTGGCAGAAAATGCGACCAGCTTTATACGGAATACCAGCCAAAACTGGCCAAAATACTGGATTTTCATTCAAAGAAGGACAGTCGCCGGTAGAAAGCATGCTGGGGAAAATTCAAGGCGAAATGGAGTTTTTAAATCAGCAGCTGCTGATGTTTCTCTATGAACTGTCGCATGATACCGGCTCACACCGAAAACGCCGGACCCAACCAGCGAACCCGGAACCCGAATCTGGAAATCCGCAAAGGCGCCATTAATTTTGCTTCTTCCGAAACCATTCCCGGCTCGCCGCTGCTGCTCATGCAGATTTTTGAGGAATCCGCCCGATTTCAACTCCCGCTGTCCGCAGAAGCCAAGCGGCTGGTCAAGGAATTCCAGTATCTGGCGGATGAGACATTTCATCTCTTCGAAACGGGTCGTCAAATTGTTTGAAAAGCTCCTGATGTCCCCTCCCGGCGGAGTCAATGCCCTGGATGAAATGCTGTCCTCGGGATTTCTCGTCCGGATTCTTCCGGAATTCAAGGGAATTGTTCACCGGGTTCAGTATGATGACTACCATCTGTTTCCGGTGGACAAGCATTCCCTGCATGTGGTGCAGACCCTGAAAAAATTCGCGCTTGCGGAAGATCCCAGTGAATGCCAGCTTTGCGGACGTCTCTATCAGGAGCTGGACACTCCCAAATGGCTGCTGTGGGCAGGCCTGTTGCATGATATCGGCAAGGGCGGGGCCGGAAACGACCATTCAAAACGGGGAGCAGATCATTGCCGCCGTGCTTCTGGCCCAGAAGGGATATCGGCGCAAGGACATTGAAACCGTCTGCTTTTTAATCGAGAAACATCTGTTTCTCATCAAGCTTGCCACGCGCCGGGATATCAATGACGAGGAAACCGCGGTTTTCTGCGCCCGCAAAATCAAAGACGTTTCCCGGCTGAAAATGCTGTATCTGCTGACCGTGGCGGATTCCATTTCCACCGGGCCAAAAGCATGGAACGAATGGACAGCGGCGCTGCTGAGGGATTTTTTCCTTAAAGTTTTGAATATTCTTGAAAAAGGTGAACTTGCCAGCCATCGAGGCCGTTGATCCGTCGAAAAGAAAAAAGAGCAGGTCGTATATTCCGCCAAAACCCAGAAGGCCGCCAGAGAGCTGGATGCCCTGTTTAACGTCATGTCTCCGCGATACCTGCTCTACTTCATCGGCCCAGGACATTGTCTCTCACATTCAGCTTTACAGGCAGCTGAAAGAAGGCGAATTCGTCTGGAAAATTGATGAAACCCCTGAAGCGGGAACCCGAATGGTCACCATCTGCGCCAAAGACCGTCCCGGCCTGTTTTCCAGAATCGCAGGGGTGTTTACCCTAAATGGCCTGGATATTCTGGATGCCCAGATATTTACCTGGCGCAATAATATTGCCCTGGATATTTTTCATGTCAAGCCCCCGCTGGACCATTTGTTTGAGGAGGAAAAATGGGAGCGCGCCGGGGAACACCTTCAGGCGGCACTGTCCGGGAATCTGGATCTGGCCCAGGCCCTGAAAGAGAAAATGGAAGCATACCGGAGCGATAAGCTCCGGGAAACGGAAAGACCGCACCGCGTTGTCATCGACAATCGCAGTTCCAGCTTTTTCACCATTATCGAAGTCTTCTCCAGGGATTTTCCGGGCCTGCTGTTCGGCATTACAGACGCGCTGTTCCGGTGCAAACTGGATGTGTGGGTTGCCAAGATCGCCACAAAGGTGGATCAGGTGGTGGATGTGTTTTATGTCAGGGATTTTGACGGGCAGAAAGTGGATTCCGCGGACCAGGTATCGGCAATTGAGGCGGTCATCATGGATGTTCTGCAGGGATCGCAACATAAGGAGAATGCAGCATGAAAAAAATTGAGGCAATCATCAAGCCGTTCAAACTTGACGATGTCAAGGAAGCCCTGAATGAAATCGGGATTCAGGGGATGACCATATCCGAAGTCAAAGGATATGGCCGTCAGAAAGGGCACAAGGAAATCTACCGCGGCGCCGAATATGTGGTCGATTTCATCCCCAAAATTAAAATTGAAGTCATCGTCGAATCCGCCATGGTGGATAAGGTGGTGGAAAAGATCAGAGCATCGGCCAATACCGGAAAACTTGGCGATGGGAAAATCTTTGTGCTTCCCGTGGAACAGGTCATTCGCGTGCGGACCGGAGAACGGGGAAAGGACGCGATTTAAGGTTAATGTTTAATCATCATCACACATTTATATTGGAGGCTTATTCGCATGAAACCAAGTGACGTATTGGCAATGGCAAAGGAAAAAGGCGTAAAAATCGTGGATCTGCGGTTTATGGATTTTCCCGGAGTCTGGCAGCATTTCACCGTGCCCCTCAGGGAACTGGAGGAATCCAGTTTTGAAGAAGGATTCGGATTTGACGGATCCAGCATACGGGGATGGCAGCCCATCAACGCCAGCGACATGCTGGTGATTCCCGATGCCGCCACCGCTAAAATCGACCCGTTTTTCGAAGTCCCGACCCTGGTGCTGATCTGCGACATCAAAGATCCGATCACCTTCGAATCCTACACCCGGGATCCCCGCTTCATTGCCCGGAAAGTCGAGAATTATCTCAAATCCACCGGCATCGGCGATACCGTTTATATCGGGCCGGAAGCCGAGTTTTTCATTTTTGACGACATCCGATTTGAATCCGCGCAGAACCGGGCTTTTTATGAAATCGACTCCATTGAAGGCGCCTGGAACACCGGCAGAGACGAAGGACCCAATCTTGGCTACAAACCCCGGTACAAGGAAGCCTATTTCCCGGTTCCCCCCATGGATAAATTTCAGGATCTGAGAACGGAAATGCTTCTGGTGCTCGAAGAACTCGGAATCGATATCGAAGCCCAGCATCACGAAGTGGCGACAGGAGGTCAGGCCGAAATCGACATGCGGTTCAAGCCCCTTCTGGAGATGGCCGATCAGCTGGTATGGTTTAAATATGTATTGAAGAATGTGGCCAACCGGGCCGGCCATACGGTGACCTTCATGCCCAAACCCCTCTTCGGCGACAACGGCAGCGGCATGCACACCCACGTCAGCATCTGGAAAGACGGAAAACCGCTGTTTGCCGGCGATCAGTATGCCGGGGTTTCTCAGATGGCGCTGTACGCCATCGGCGGCATCCTGAAGCACTGCAAGGCCCTGTGCGCATTCTCCAATCCCACGACCAATTCCTACAAACGACTGGTTCCGGGCTTTGAAGCACCCGTCAATCTGGCCTATTCCAGCCGGAACCGAAGCGCGGCAATCCGCATTCCCATGTACTCCTCCTCGCCAAAAGCCAAACGCATCGAATTCCGCACCCCGGATCCGTCCTGCAACGGATACCTGGCGTTTTCCGCAATCTGCATGGCGGTGATTGACGGCATTCAGAATAAAATGGATCCGGGTGATCCGCTGGATAAGAACATCTACGATCTGCCGCCCGAAGAAATGGCCAATGTGCCTTCCGCACCGGGGTCCCTGGAAGAGGCTCTGGCCGCCTTGAAGGCGGATCATGAATTTTTGCTGAAAGGCGATGTATTCACCAAGGATGTCATCGATATGTGGATCGAATACAAAACCGATGCCGAAGTCAATCCGGTCAAGCTTCGGCCGCATCCCCATGAATTTTCGCTGTACTACGACATTTAATTTTTTCCTGTTTTGCCTGAACAGACTTTCTGTTCAGGCAAAACACAGTAACATCCGCTTCCATTTCCAAAGCCCCTCTCTGCAGGGGCTTTGTCCCCCTCTTTTTTGAATCCATTCTTGCAATTCCCGGCCGACCTGTATAATAATAAAAGGATTGGTCCATCATCGCACCGGCGGCATCAGGCAATGAAAAAGAGATACGGATGGAAGCATATTTAAGAGATTTTGGATATTTAGCCCTTTTTATCGGCACATTTCTGGAAGGTGAAACCATATTGATCATCGCCGCGTATCTGGCGAGCAAGGGGATGCTGAACATCTATCTGGTTACGCTGTCGGCGGTAGCCGGAACCGTTCTGGGCGATCAAACCTATTTTTATATCGGCCGGATACAGGGCATCTCGTTTATCCAGAAACGGCCCAAGTTGAAGAAGAAATGGGTCAGAATCAGCGCGCTGATCGGTAAGACGGGAAAACATCATCATTTTTGTTTACCGGTTTGTTTACGGATTCAGAAATATCACACCGTTTGCACTGGGCATTTTAAATATCAATGCAATGAAGTTTTTAATTCTGAATGTCATCGCGGCCATGATCTGGGCGATATCCTTCAGTGCCCTGGGATACACATTCGGCGCCATGATCAGAAACGACATTGAAACGTATGAAAAAGTATTTGCTCTTGGCGTTTTATTCATTGCCGTATTGGCAGCTTTTATATACTGGCTGAAAAAGAGAATAAAAAACGAACCGATACTCCCCCTTTAAGACGATCCGAAAACCCCCCGCGGTGCAATCTTTCCCCGGAATGGCTGAACCGATGACCAAAACACGAATGATTTTTCTTTCATAACAGGTGTCAACTGTGTTTGGAACCCTTGTCAATACCCTGGCCATTGCAGCAGGAAGCCTTCTCGGCCTTGCTTTCAGAGGCGGAATTCCGCTCCACTACCAGCAGACCGTGATTCAGGCCATCGGTCTGGCCGTTGTTCTGATCGGCATGACCGGCGCACTGAAAACCCAGGATATTCTGGTAGTCATTTTCAGCCTGGCCATTGGAAGCCTTGTGGGAGAATGGCTCCGGATCGAAGCACGGCTGAATCAGCTGGGCAGGTGGCTGGAAAAAAAATGCGCACAGTCCGAAGGGGGCATCGCCAAGGGATTCGTTACCGCCAGCCTGATTTATTGCGTCGGTTCCATGGCCATTGTGGGCTCCATGGAAAGCGGGCTGACCGGCAACCATCAGACCTTATTCGCCAAATCCGTCCTGGACGGCATATCCGCCATTATCTTTGCATCCAGCCTTGGCGCCGGCGTACTGTTCTCCGCGATATCGGTGGGCGTTTATCAGGGAATTCTCACCCTGTCTGCGGTGCTGATGAAACCATACCTGGTTCCGCTGGTTGTGGACCAGATGTCGGCGGTCGGCGGAATTCTCATCATGGCCATTGGGTTCAACCTGCTTGAAATCAAAAAAATGAATGTCGGCAACATGCTGCCGGCCATCTTCATGCCTCTTGCCTATTACATGATCCAGCAGTTGTTCAGGTAAAAAAAGTCCATACAGTGTGACATTACCGGAACGGAAAGTCATTCAGGCAAAATCCGAATATCAAAACAACTGAATTTTCAGTTGAAACCGCACTGTTTGGGTCATTATGATTTGGGTCATTGTTTCGAATTTCGGATTTCGATATTCGAATTTACAAACTCCGTTCATTGTTTCAAATTTGGTGCCTCGAATTTATATCAGATAGCCGCTTTTCGCTTCCACTTCAGCTCGACTTTCTTCCATGCCCCTCCCCGGCTGAAGCACTGCCAGCCCCATTTGAGCCAGGTCAAGAGAGCGAACGCCAGCCACAGGGACCACAGCAGCATCAGCACATGAAACACCCATTCCGGAAGACTGATGACCCGGGGATCCGGCATGAAGCCTGCGATTCTGTCCTGGGTCCAGTTCAACACCCGTGGGGTGGAGTTGTTTCCGGCAATCTGCATATCGGGAATTCCCATCAGCCCGTTTTCGACCGCCAGGTACAGACCGGACAGCGCCGCCGCGGTCCAGACCGCCAGAAGAAACTGGGTGAAATTATACGTGATCCAGCCGCCGCCGGGCAGGGTGGTGTTTCGCATACCCAGGGCCAGCAGCCATCCCACGATGATCAGCGCCATCAATGGATGAATCTGGGTCAGGCCCATGGTTAAGAGCAGCCAGTGGTAAGTCTTTAACGGGGCAAGCGCGGTTTTCCCCAGGCCGATCGCAATCAGAACGACGATCACAAGATACCCCCAGAAAAGCACGGCCGGACCCAGCCGGGGTCCGGACACCCAGAGTATCCAGCGGTTTTCCGGAACCTGAACGGAAACAGATGCATTGACAGCCGGCCCGCCGATCGACACACGGGGCGGGTGATACCACCACTGACCGGATGTCGGCTGCAGCCATTCCAGCGTAATTTTCTGGGCTCCGGGAACCAGTGGAACCACGACATGCCGGCCTTCCTGGCGGATCGGCTGAGACCGGCCCTGAATGCCGACTTTCTGAAGGTCGGCTTCCTGCGGCAATTCCAGTTGATGCTGGCCGCCCCTGCTGGTGCGGACTCCGAGCGTCAGCTCCGCACGATCCTGGCGTTCTCCGGGCGTCCACTTTATAGCGGCGCTGTCCATCGTGACGATCGGACCGGAAACGGCCTTGGGCCGGGTGATGCGGATTTCGATGCTCTCTCCCGGCCAGGGCCGCCACTCGGGCCGCCATGTTCCCTGAGAATCCTGTTGATGAATCATGGGGATTCCGGAAAAATCGCAATGCCATACGGAACTCGCCGCCAGAATCCAGGTTTCCGTCCAGGGAACGGCTTCCGGCGCGATCAGACGCAGCGTTTCCGTAGTATCCAGATGAGAAACCAGGGTTATTTCCCCCGTATCCGGATCAAAATTGATCATGGCCTTTCCCGGTTCCACATGAATGCCGGCAGTGGTCACCGACTCTCCGGCCAGGAGCGGAATCTGAAGGGAGACAGGGGTACCGGAAGGGGTCATTCGGGTGATACGGGTTTGAACTTCCCAGTTCAGGCCAAGAAAAAGCGCCCGCTCAACATGAAAAAACGGAGACAGCGCGCTGGGTCCGATCGGGGTTCCGGACGGGCCCTGCTTTTCAATCCGTTGCAGCTGGATGCCGCCGGACACCCTGCCGTCCGGATCAATACCCTGAACAGACCAGCCATTGACACCGGCCGTAACCCGGCGGGGTTTGATGGGCAGCGTAATCTGAATGGCATTTATCCGGGCGATTTTCCCGCTGATCACCAGGCGGTGGATGCCTTGCGGAACCAGTGCCCATAACTGGCCGGTTGCTTCCCGCATGAGTCCCTTCAACGGCTGCTGATTCAACAAAACGGCGTCCGGGGTCCAGTTTTCCGCACCTGCCGGCAAGGGAACAGCCGTTTCAATGGCAGCCTGAACATCCACATGCATTCTCAGATCGGTTGCATCCGCTTGAATTTCCATTCGGGGAATATCGGCGCAAAACGGAAAACAATCGGGTTTTTTTATCAGCCGGTGCTGAAGTTCTTCAAGAAGCGCTGAGGGCGGATATGCAGCCGGCAAAACTTCAGCCTGAACGTCAGCGGACACCCCCATTGTTCCCCCAAGAAACAGCAGCAATCCAACCAGGGCTGACTGCCGGGAGCCAATCCTGTTTCGCCAGTAACCGCCAAACGATCTCATATCGCAGAGTCCTGCCGTCAATACAGCCAGCAGCAGTATCCGGATAACGGCAAGAAGCAGGTTGGCTCCGGGCGAAATCAGCCAGAGGCGAAAGGTTTGATCCGTGTCAACAGGCCCGTTCCACCGCAGGGTAAATGCTCGCCATTTCCATGTGGGAAGACCCGGACCGGTTTGAATCAGCGCCTGGGGGTCCTGGTCCGTGATCTGGAAAGACGGCTGCTTGGTGCGGACGGCTTCCCTGGTTTTTCCGGAGCCTGCCGGCAGATTGGCATCGGCTTTTTGCAGGAGCTGCTCGCGCATCTGCTCCGGCTGCGTTGCAGTGGATAAAACATTGAGTGACTGTCCGGCAGGCTGCCGGGACTGGACAGCTGCGATTTGTTCCAGTTGCGGATACAGCCCCTGGCGGATTTCCTGAATCATGAACGGAATGGCAAGGGTCAGAAGCACGACAACACTGCCGACGCGCCACAGGACAGCAGCCTGCTTCACCCGCCCCTCCGGAAGCACCCGGACCAGTGCGGTGGCGGCCAGAAGACTCAACCAGACGGTCCGGGGTGCGCCGGGCTCATGGTAGATCAGGGTCAGGGAAACAAGCGCCAGTGCCCCCCACACAACGGATTTGAGTCGGCTCACGGCCATTGCCGTGACCAGAACCAGAAAAAAATCCAGAAGTGTCCAGCGTTCCACCCAGGAAGACGGCGTCACATCCACCCCGCCTGCGGCAAAAAGATGCCATCCGGGGGGAAGGTTCAACACGCCGGACGCGTTTTGAAACCCATGATCCCAGCCAGCAACCGGTATTCGGCGAAGCGGCGCATTGATCCGGGAATCCGCATCCAGCGATAACTGTCCTTGCCGAAGCTCGACACCGGCCTTGCCTTCCTTGCCATGAGCCGTAATGAGCTGATCGACGCCGTCAACCGCAACCTTTCCCAGGACGCCGGGCGGATTCATGGCCAGATACCACTGACGGCTGAGAGCTCCCGTAATCCTGTCCTTCTGGGTAAATCCCATGCCGTCAAAATCCAGCCACCAGGTTCGAAATATCTGCAGCTGGTCCGGCGCCGGGTCACTGTCCCCCCGCCGCAGCACGGTGAAACGGAGAACGGTCTCCGGGTTGATCCGATAGGCGGGAAACGCTTTCCATGCCGGCGGCACATCGGTCTGGCCCGGATCAATTGCCGGAGCCCCTGAAATAGCCACCATCCGCAATTGATTCCGGGATTCAAACGACCAGATTTCCTCGCCGTACGCACATGCGCCTGCCGCTATGCTGTCCATGGGATGTTCGAACCGGGTTTCAATTTCCAGGAGCCAGTTTCCGGGCCTGGCCTGAATCATCACCTCGCCCTGCGGACCGATTCTTGCCGGCAGGACGGATGTCAGCCGAAGGGGAACAGCGCCTTTCAACAGCACATCCGTCAGGCGGATTTCTCTTGCCTGCCCGGAAACATCCATACGAAGCTGATTTATGGTCGTCATGGGAATGGTATCTTTAAGGAGTCTGAAAATCCGTATTTCCAGACGGTTTTCCAGAACCGGACCGGCATCCCTTTTCTGAATCCAGAGCCTTCCGGAGCTGTCGATTACCGGCTGTTCCACCGGCTGGCCTTTTACCGTAAGGGTTACAATGGCGGATTCCGGAGGAATCATCAGGGTCTCGGGCAGTTCTTTCCAGGAAAAAGACCCGCTCACCCGGTGTTCGCCTTTGGAAAGCCGGACAGACGGAACCTGATCCCGCAGCAGGACGGGCGCCTGTTTTCCATCGATATCGACGCTGTCCGGATACATATCCCGGCTTCCGGGAAGCGCCGCCCAGACATCGCGAAACACCAGCCAGTGCTGTTCAAAATTTCCTGTTTTTTCTTCGATGGCCACATTCAACCGCGAAGACCACCTGCACGCGGGCCTGTCCGCATCGTCATAGCGGGCCGGGCAGAATTTTTCCTCCATGCCGTAAAGAACCCAGGGTTTCCAGGCCGAGAGTTCCGGCGGCATCTCGACCGGCGGCAAACCGGTTGCCAGAACAGGAAAGGTGATGCAGAGCAGACAACAACAGCATGCAGCCATGTGGAAAATGGCGCTGATCCGGACAGGCCGTTGAAAAACCGTCATGATATGCCTCCTCTCTGGGAAACGGATGCAGGCAATGATGGGTGCGCAGCTCCCCGTCATCGGTTATCAGGATGATGCGGCTGCAACAGTTAAGGGCCGGGCGGCACCCGACAGATCTTCAATATAATGAAAAAAAAGAAATGAAAAGCGAAAATATCTCTTGGCGAAAAAACGGCGGGAACAGCGCGGCGGAATGGAAAAAGCCCTGCAATCGCCGGAATTGACGGCAACTGCAGGGCTTGAGCATGCGGCGTTACAGGGCATCCATACCCTTTTCTCCGGTTCTGACGCGAATAACCTGCTCCACGGGCATCACGAATATTTTTCCATCACCGATTTTTCCGGAATTGGCTGAATTTCTTATTTTTTCAATAACCTGATCCACCATCGTTGACGCCACGATGATTTCAATTTTAATCTTCGGAATAAAGTCAACAACGTACTCAGCGCCCCGGTATATTTCCTTATGCCCTTTCTGGCGGCCGTATCCCTTGACCTCGGAAATGGTCATTCCCTGAATTCCCAGCGCGTTTAACGCCTCTTTGACATCGTCCAGCTTGAATGGCTTGATGATTGCTTCGATCTTCTTCATTACGTCCTCCTGTTGTTGGTATGAAACCAGTATTACAAAATTGTTATCCTTGACGGATTGGTTTCGATGAAATTCATCTCCTATGAAATCACAATTTCAAACGCCCTTTCCCCGTGCTGTGAATTGTCCAGGCCGGCGATTTCATCATCTCTATCTACCCGCAATCCCTGGGTCGCCAGACGGGTGACGGCAATAACGATCAGTGTTCCGACCGCTGTAAACGCCGCTGTGGCGGCAATTGAAATGATCTGGATCAACAGCTGCTTGGGGTTGCCGTACAGCAGGCCGACGCCGTTTGGATTCACCGCCGGGTTGGCAAAAACGCCGGTTGCCAGGGCTCCCCAGAGACCGCACATGCCGTGAACGCCAAACGCGTCCAGGGAATCGTCATACCCCATTTTATGCTTTAATTTGGACACGCAGATAAACCCCAAAGCACCGGCTACCAGCCCGATGATCAACGCGGCGGACAAATCCACGAATCCGGCCGCAGGCGTAATGGAAACCAGACCTGCAACGATTCCGGAGGCAATTCCCAGAACCGTCGGCTTTCGGGTGATATACCATTCCGTGAACATCCAGGAAATGGCGCCCATTGCAGCCGACGTATTGGTGACCAGAAATGCGGATCCGGCCAGACCGTCCGCGGCCAGCTGGCTGCCGGCGTTGAATCCAAACCATCCAAACCACAGAAGCGCAGCTCCCAGTCCCGTCAGGGCAATACTGGAGGGGAACATGGTTTCCTTACCATATCCGATTCGCTTTCCAACCACAAGAGAAAGGACCAGTCCGGCCACCCCCGCATTGATGTGCACCACGTTGCCTCCGGCAAAATCCAGGGCGCCCATCTTGGCCATCCATCCGCCGCCCCATACCCAGTGGGCAATCGGGCAGTAAACGAAGACAATCCACAAGGTGGTAAACAGGAGCCAGGCGGAAAATTTCATCCGGTCCACAATGGAACCCAATACCAGCGCAACGGTGATTCCGGCAAACGTCATCTGAAACAGCACAAATACATAAGTCGGAATCGTCCCGGAAAGGCTTTTTACGGTGATGTTGTTCAAAAATGTATAATCCAGCCCGCCGATAATGCCACCGATGTCCGGTCCGAAGGAAAGGGTATATCCAATGACCACCCAGATCACGCTGGCCAGACAATATGACATAAATGTCATTGCAAAGGTATTCAGCAAATTTTTATATCGTGACATGCCGCCGTAGAACAGCGCAAGTCCCGCCGGAGTCATCATCATGACCAGCGCCGTGGATACGATCATCCATGCGGTGTCTCCCGAATTTAGCGTGGCTTCTTCAGCAAACGCCGAAGATGCCGGAAACAGGGTCAGCATCAGGATTACTGCGGATAATTTTTCTTTCAGTCTCATTGGTGATCTCCTTTGATAATAAATATAAGTTGATGGTGCGGTTCTATTTACAGATGCTACAACCTTAGCAATATACATGCCAGATATTTATATTGAATTATATCAGATAATTTTGGATAATGTTATTATGATAGCCCGACACAATAATTATACAAAATTGTAATATTTCTGTGTATAAATGCATATGTGTGTAATTTTGAACAGGCCTTGATTTTTCAGCCGACCGCCGTTGCCATCCCGCAAGCTTGATTGCATATCTTTGCTTGCTTTTATAACGTGCTCAAATTATGATTCATCATCCATGCATCTGCTTTTTGAAACTGAGATTTTTGTGTAAACGTGAGCAAACTCCATGACCATTCGTGAAAAATTTGAAAACAGGGAAAAGAGTTTTTTATCCCCTTTTGGCTGTTTGAGTTCGGAATCCCGGGGCAGGGAAAGGCCTGAAGACCCTTGCCCCATTCGTACGGCGTTTCAGGTGGATCGGGACCGGATCGTCTATTCCAACGCCTTCCGGCGACTGAAATACAAAACCCAGGTGTTTCTGGCGCCGCTGGGGGATTATTACCGCACCCGCCTGACGCACACCCTTGAAGTAGCCCAGATCGCCAGAAACATTTCCCGCGCCATGCTCCTGAATGAAGATTTGACCGAAGCCATTGCTCTGGGACATGATCTGGGGCACCCGCCTTTCGGGCACAGCGGGGAAAAAACCCTTCAGGAAATATATTCGAAGGATTTCTATCACAACAAGCAGAGCGTCCGGGTTGTGGAAGTGCTTGAAAACAAAGGTCTTGGGCTGAACCTGACCTATGAGGTTCGAGACGGGATTCTGAAACATTCCAAGGGATTCGGAAAGATCATCCCCGATGATCCATCAGAGCTTGCCGCAACGTTTGAGGGGAGAGTCGTCCGGATCGCGGATATCATGGCGTACCTGAATCACGATCTGGATGATGCCATCCGCAGCGGCGTCATTTCCATCGAGCAGGTTCCCGGAATCCTGTTCACGGATAATCGGTCGAACCCATTCCCAGCGGGCAACCACCATGATTCGGGATCTGGTGTTTTCCAGTGAGGTTCGAAATGGAGACCTGATATTGAAAATGAGCGATGAGGTCAGCGCCGCCATGAATACGCTGCGGGCATTTCTCTATGATAATGTTTACCGCTCCCCCCGGGTTCACAACGAATTTATCAAGGCAAAGAAGATATTGACCGAACTGTATGAATGTTTGCTGAACCGGCCGGATATATTCAAAAAAGAACTCAGTGCCGTGGAAATGTCCTGGTTTCATTACAACGACCTGTCCCACGAACAGTCGATCTGTGATTTTATCGCCAGCATGACCGATCGGTGCGCACTGAGCCTGTATGAAAAAATCTTTTTCCCCTCACCACTGATCTGATGGAGGCCCATGGATTGAAACCCCGGCAGGAAAACATGGAACGGTGTACGCCGTATCTTGACAGGCTGGCGGCGATATTCCGGAAAATGGATACGCGCTATGCGGAAACAGCCGGAAACTACGGTTTTGTCTGTTCAGGATGCACGGATAGTTGCTGCCGAACCCGATTTTATCACCACACCCTGATAGAATATTTTTATTTGAAGCGCGGACTGGATTCCCTGAGTTCAACCGACCGGGAACGGTTTTTTTCCCGGGCACAGGATGTGAATTCCCGATGGAACCTGCATTCCGCTCCCGCTCCCGGCGTGATGTGCCCGCTGAACGAGGCGGGACGGTGCCGTCTGTATGCCCACCGGCCCATGATCTGCAGACTTCACGGCATTCCCCACGAACTGAACCACCCTGTAACGGGCCGGGCCCTGGGCCCGGGCTGCCACGAATTCGTCATCCAATGCGGTGATAAACCCTACGTCCCTTTTGACCGAACCTCGCTGTACCGGGAACTGGCCGATCTGGAAAACGCTTTCCGGCAGGAAACCGGGCTGAATGTCAAAATAAAGATGACCATCGCGGAAATGCTGGTTGACTGCCGGGAATAGATTTTTTTTGAAATCTTGTTTTTTGTGAATGCTTTTCAAAAACTGCTTGCTTTTTAAAATCTTGTTCAATATATTACAAAAATGAAGTCAACGTGGACTTCTGCTGAAATTGAATCAACGTCTCAACGAAGAGATGCTGCGGGGTTTTCCGGGTAATCAGGGCGGTTCCGATAAAGGTTTTTTTCAATACCGCTGCAAAATTCCTTCCGGACTTATCGACCCCCCCGATCCGTTCAGTTCCTGGATCAACGCCGATCCTGCCGTATTCCATTCACCGACGAAATTATCCATATAGTGGTAACCGGAGCTGCTTTGCCCTGTTTCGCAAGGACGGCTGCACGGTTTTTTTTATCCAATCCGAAGACGATTTTACCCGGTATCCACCCTTTATTCCGGATCCGGGGTGTTATTGCTTTTCTGTTCAGCGGTAAGGAGTCGCGATGAAACCTGAGATTGTGATTTATTGTTGCGCCAATTCCTCGGCGATTTCAGAAGAAGATGCCGAGAAAATCATTCCCGAAGATCAGGCAGTGCTTCGGATTTCCCGGCTGCCCTGTTCCGGACGCACGGATGTGCTCTATCTGCTGCGGAGCATCGAAACAGGGGCGACCCTGACGATGATCGTGGGCTGCCCGGAAGGCCAGTGTCAGTTTCTGGAAGGAAATCTGCGCGCCAGAATGCGGGTGCGTTACGCCAACCGGTTGCTGGCTGAAGCCGGGCTGGGGGAAGAGCGTATTCACATGGTCAATATCGCACCCGGCGATGAATCCTCTTTTGCCGCCGCGCTTCGGGAAGCGGTCGCAAAGGCCCGGCAAATCGGTTCGTGGAGGTAGACAGATGCCCAAAAAATATCATATCAAACCAGCCCCTGCCGCGCCGCACTTTATTCCCGTGGGCCGCTCGGGAATCATCGATTTTGAAGAGGACTGCCTCAAGTGCACGACCTGTGTCAAAAAGCGCTGCCTCTATGACGTGTACAAGAACCGCGCCTACGATGCGAAAAGCCTGGTAGACTCCATCGATCACCAGTGCAAGAACTGTTTCAGCTGCATTCAGAATTGCCCCCGCGGCGTACTCTCCAAGACGATCAACCCGGAGTTTTTAAGGATGGGCGATGCCTACTGGAAACCGGATATCATCCACAACACCTGGTTCCAGGCCGAGACCGGCAAGATTCCGGTGTCCGGCGCAGGATATCGCGGTCCTTTCAGCGGCCCGGGGTTTGACGCCATGTGGACGGACATGTCTGAAATCGTCCGGCCCACCCGTGACGGCATTCACGGCCGCGAATACATCAGCACCGGCATCGATGTGGGAAGAAAACAGCATCACCTGGAATTCGATGCAGACGGCAGGGTTCGCCTGGAAATGTCTCCCCTGGTCGAGGTTCCCCTTCCCGTGATCTTCAATACCCTGCCTTTCGGCAACCTGGGAAAGGGGATTATCCTGTCCTTTGCTGCCGCTGCCCGCCAGATCGGCAGCCTGATGTACGTGACGCCCGAAACCTACGGCGCGTTTTTAGCGCCTTTCAAGGCACAGCTCATTCCCCTGCTGACCGCGGATGCAGACCCGGATGCGGAAATCGTGGATGGCGTGAAAATGGTCGAGTTGTATTATGCCCCCGATATCTGGAAGCGCGTCCAGCAGCTAAAAGACCGCGATCCCGAACGGGTGGTTTCCATTCGCCTGCCCATGAATTCCGAAGCCAGAACCATCGCGGCGGATCTGGCCCGGGCCGGAGCGGAAGTCATCCATCTTTTTGCCGACTACCGGGGAAATGAATTCGTGGAAGGCGACGCACCGCGCTTTGTCAAGGACGCCCTGCGGGACATTCATACCCATCTGGTGAATGAAACCGTACGGGATCAGGTCACCTTGATCGTCAGCGGCGGCATTGCCCTGGCTGAGCATCTGCCAAAAGCCATCATCTGCGGGGCGGATGGTGCGGCCATAGACCTGCCGCTTCTGATCGCCCTGGAGTGCCGCGTCTGCAAACGCTGCGTGTCCGGAAAATCGTGTCCCGTGGAACTTCAGAACCTCGATCCCGAATACGGCAGCCGGCGCGTGGTGAACCTCATGTGCAGCTGGTGGAGTCAGCTCATCGAACTGATGGGCGCCATGGGCATCCGGGATGTGCGGCGGGTGCGGGGTGAAGCCGGCCGGGCCATGTTCTTCGAAGACCTGGAAAGAGAGACTTTCGGTGCCATTTTTGGCGGACCCGCCGCTGACAGATAGCAGGTTATTGACAATAGGCCATGGGCCACAGGTTTTCTTTTTTGCCCGTTTCCCATAGCCCAACACCTTATTTTTAAAGGAGTATTCAGACCGTGAAAGCAGCGATCAAAAAAACAGCTTCACGATTTCGTCATACCATCGGTAAATACAGGGTTCAGCGCGGAAGTCAGTGCAAAAGCTGCTCCGGTTGCGTGGTCGCCTGTCCGCATGGCGTGCATTTCAAGGCGGGCACCCGCATGGCAACGCCCAGGGATTATCTCTGCGTCGGGCCGGATCTGTGCAAAAGCCAGGACTGCTTCTGTGTGGAGAAATGCCCCAATCAGGCCCTGAAGGTGACGATCAACCCCCAGATAAAGGCGCTTGGCGATTTTCGCTGGACAGCGGACCTGCTCATGAGCACCTGGTATCAGGCCGAAACCGGCGAGCTTCCCGATGTGGATCTGGAATACCGGACCGGCAATTCCGGTGGCGGGTTTGACAAGCTGCGGTTCCGGTTTCCCGAAAAACCGCTTCAGGCCATCCCTGCCGATGAAATCGACACCAGCATCGAGCTGAACAAACGCGGAGACAACAGCCACCGCATCACCATCGCCCTCCCCCTGTATCAGGGCGGCATGTCGTTCGGGTCGGTCAGCGACAGCACCATGATATCCCGTGCCAGAGCCGCCATGCTCTGGGATACGTTCGGGTGCACCGGAGAAGGGGGGTACCCGGAGTTTCTCTATCCCTTTGACAGTCAGATGATCACCCAGGTGGCCACCGGGCTTTTCGGCGTCAAGGAAGAGACCATCCAGCGGGTACGCATCATCGAGTTCAAGTACGCTCAGGGTGCCAAACCCGGCCTGGGAGGTCATCTTCTGGGGGACAAGGTGACCGAGAAAGTGGCCAAAATGCGAGAGGCTGTCAAGGGCAGCGCGCTTTTTTCCCCGTTTCCGTTTCACAGCGTTTATTCGGTGGAAGACCACAAAAAGCATGTGGACTGGATCAAGGCCATGAATCCCAAAGCCCTGGTGTCGGTCAAGGTGTCGACCCCTGCGGACGTGGACATGGTGGCCATCGGCAGCTACTACGCCGGCGCCCACATCGTGCATCTGGACGGCAGCTACGGCGGCACCGGCGCAGCGCCGGACATCGCCAAAAAGAACATTGCCATGCCCATTGAATACGCCATTCCCAAGGTACACCGGTTTCTGGTGGAAGAAGGCGTGCGCGACAAGGTGACACTGATTGCCAGCGGCGGCATTCGAACGGCCCACGATATCTTAAAGGCCATCGCCCTGGGCGCGGACGGCGTGGTGGAGGGAACTGCCGGCATGGTGGCGCTGGAATGCACGCGCTGCAGCTCCTGCGAAAGCGGGCGCGGCTGCCCGCGGGGCATCGCCACCACCGATCCGGAACTGGCCGAGTTGATCACCGTGGACTGGGGCGCCCAGCGGGTTTACAACCTGTATGCGTCCTGGCGCAAACAAATCGTCGGCGTCCTTCAGCAGCTCGGCATGCGCAGCATTCGCGAGCTGGTCGGCAGAACCGATTGCCTGCGCCATCTGGATTACAACTGATGGCTTCTTCAACATCATCGTCATCGGCTACATCTGTACGCTCAATCCTGTTATCCGCTCAGATTACAGTTATTGGCTCGCAGCAACGGTGACAAGAATTGGCGTAAATCCATTCTCGCATAACCCCTTTACTAGATTTTATTTATCGAATTGGAGACGTTTAATGAGTACAACCAGCAAAGCGCTTTCAGCTGCTGAAAAGATACTGGCTTCCCGGGGCCGGATGCTCGCGGAATATCCCCCGCTTTCCGGCGTCAAGGTAGAGGAAGAAGGGGGCTGCGGGGTCACGGGGTTTGCCTGTTCCATTCCCGTAGGCGGCAAGCACATTTTCGAGCCCTCCCGGCAGATGCACAACCGCGGCAACGGCAAGGGCGGCGGCATCGCCGCGGTAGGCTTTGTGCCGGAAGCATTGGGGGTTTCACAGGAAATTCTGGACAGCCACTACATGCTTCAGGTCGCATTGATCGACCCCCAGGACAAGGCAGCCGCAAAGGCGGTTGAAGACCAGTTCATCCTTCCCTGGCTGGATGTCGCCAAATCTGAAAAAATACCCACCGTAGCGGACTTTCGCGACATACCGGGCCTGGACGTGCGGCCCCCGGATGTGATGCGCTATTTCGTCCGCGTGAAAAAAGACGTGCTGCGGGACTTCACGGCAAAGAACCACTTCGAGACCTTGAAGCCGGGACGGGCGGAAGACGAATTCATGTGTCAGAACGCTTTCAAGCTCAACACCCGGTTTTATTCCACACTGGGTGATAAAAAAGCGTTTGTCATGTCCCACGGCAAGAACATGATGATCCTGAAGATCGTGGGCTATGCCGAGCTGGTGGCCAGCTATTACCAGCTGGAAGAATTCAAGTCCCACATCTGGATCGCCCATCAGCGCTATCCGACCAAGGGCCGCGTCTGGCATCCGGGCGGGGCCCACCCGTTCAGCGGCATGCACGAAGCCCTGGTTCACAACGGGGATTTTGCCAATTACCACTCGGTCTGCGAATATCTGAAGCAGCGCAATTTCTTTCCGCTGTTTCATACGGATACGGAAGCCTCGGTTCTGATGCTGGACCTGCTGAACCGGGTATACGAATATCCGCTGGAATATATCATCGAAGCCCTGGCGCCCACCACGGAAGCCGATTTCGATCAGCTTCCGGCGGACAAGCAAAAGATTTACCGGGCCATTCAGGCGGCCCATATTCACGGATCTCCGGACGGCCCCTGGTTTTTCATCATCGCCAGAAATGACCCGTATCAGAAACTGTTCCAGTTGATCGGCATTACCGATACGGCCATGCTGCGGCCCCAGGTGTTCGCGCTCCAGGACGGCGAGGTCCAGATCGGGCTGGTGTGCTCGGAAAAACAGGCCATTGACGCCACGCTCGACAGCCTGGCCAAGGAAGATCCGCGCTTTTGTCCGGTATGCGACAAATACTGGAACGCCCGCGGCGGCAGCCATACGGATGGCGGAACTTTTGTCTTTACCGTCAAGCCGGAAAACGGCGCCATGCGCCTGAGTTGTTCCGATAAATTCGGAAATGTCCAGACCGTGACTGAAAACCAGACAGGCTGCGATGCGACCGCGGCGGTTACCGCGCCGTCACTGGAAGGGGAAATCCGCCAGAATCTTTCTCTTTTGTCCAGCCAGGGACGGATTGAAGACCTGTTTGCGTATCTGGCAGGCAATATTCCGGCCTGGGACTACAATACCTTCCGATGGGCCTGCGCAGAGCTTGTCCGGGCCGCAGGCGGCAGCGATGCCGACAAGGCGACGGCGATCGAGGTGCTGACGCTTCTGAATGACCGCAGGTTTGCCACGGGCGACAAGAAACGCGCCTGGGTATTGTGGATCATTCGCGGCAGTCTGCGCGAAATTTTCGGCGCCACCCCGGATTTCAAACAGCCGCAGGCAAGCCGGTACCGGTATATTGATTTCAAGACCCGGGATTTATTGCGAGCGCCCCAGGCCGGCGAGGAAATTCTGGTGGTGTATACCCGGGAGTTTGAACCCGAAGGCGACGACTGTGATGCACGTCTGCTCTGCGAGGCGTATTTCAAGGGCTGGAAACGCTTCATTGTTTACGGCTACCGTGGCCAGCGATTTACCGGAAACGGCTTCGGCCCGAACACCCAGGATGTGCGCATCGATGTCTACGGAAGCTCCGGAGATTATCTGGCCTCCGGCATCGACGGCATGGAAATCTATGTCCACGGCAATGCCCAGGATCAGCTCGGTCAGATCATGAAAGACGGGAAACTGGCGGTGTTCGGCGATGTGGGACAGACCTTCATGTACGGCGCCAAAGGCGGCGAGGTCTATGTGATGGGAAATGCCGCGGGACGTCCCCTCATCAATGCCGTGGGACGTCCGCGGGTGGTGATCAACGGGACAGCCCTCGACTATCTGGCGGAATCCTTCATGGCCGGAGATCCCTATAACGGCGGCGGTTTTGTGATTCTAAACGGCATGGCGTTTTCAGATGACGGCAGCCTGGAAGAACTGCCCACGCCCTATCCCGGCTCAAACCTTTTTTCACTGGCGTCCGGCGGTGCGATTTTTGCGCGCGACCCCCACCGCCGGCTTCTGGAGGATCAGCTGAACGGCGGCGAGTTTGCCGAATTCACGGATGCGGACTGGAACCTGATTCGTCCATACCTGGAAGAGAATGAGCGGCTTTTCGGGATTTCCATTGAAAAGGATATTCTTTCTGTCAATGGCAAATTGCGAAAGCCATCTGAAGTGTATCGCAGAGTCAAGGCCGTGCAGCTCACGGTGCTGACCGGCGTGCAGAAAAAGTCCGATCCGGCGCTTGAAATGGCAGCCGATAGATGAGGATAAGCCGACGGCAAAGGGGTATCGCCCTTCTGCCGCTGGCCTTCAGCCCAATAATTCATACGAGGTGTTGAAATGATCGTAGCGGAACGAAAACCATTTGATGAAATCAAAACCATGCTCGCAGGCTGCCGGAAAGTCTTCATTCTTGGCTGTGATACCTGCGTGAGCGTCTGCATGGCGGGCGGCAAGAAAGAAGTCGGGCTTCTGGCCTCTCAGCTTCGCATGAGTTTCAAAAAAGACGGCAAGGACATTCAGATCGATGAGGACACGGTGGAGCGCCAGTGCAATCGCGAATACATGGAGCTGGTACTGAACAAGCTGCAGGATTATGACCTCGTGGTCTCGATGGCCTGCGGTGCCGGTGTCCAGCTTCTGTCGGATCTGTCCGAGCCGCTCCAGATTCTGCCGGGCGTCAACACGCGCTTTATCGGCATGACCCCGAAGGACGGCACCTGGGAAGAGCGCTGCCGGGCCTGCGGGGATTGCGTTCTGGGGGAAACCGGCGGCATCTGCCCGGTGACGGTCTGCGCCAAGGGCATTTTAAACGGCCCCTGCGGCGGCACGGATCACGGCAAGTGCGAAGTGGATAAGGAAAAAGACTGCGCCTGGACCCTGATCTATCGGCGCCTTGACAAAATGGGCAAACTCGATAATATCCGGAAGAATTTTCCGCCGCGCAACCACCTGGTCCAGTGTCATCCGGCAAAGCAGGTGCACGAAGTTTACAAAGGAGAATAAGAGATGGCTGTTTCGTTCAAAGACGCACTTCGATCCGGGGATTTCATTGTCACTGCGGAAGTCGGCCCGCCAAAGGGAACCGATGTCGCGGAGATGAAAGCGCACATTGCACTGCTGAAAGACAAGGTTCACGGCCTCAACATGACGGACAATCAGAGTTCGGTGATGCGCCTGTCCTCTCTGGTGGGCTGCCACATCATCAAGGAAATGGGCGGTGTGCCCATTCTGCAGATGACCGGAAGGGACCGCAACCGCATGGCCCTTCAATCGGACCTTTTGAGCGCCAGCGTCCTGGGAATCGATACGGTGCTGTGCCTGACCGGGGATCACATCTCCCTGGGGGATCACAAGGAAGCCAAACCGGTTCATGACCTGGAATCGATCCAGATTCTAAAAGCAATTAAAGCCCTTGCGTCCGGCAAGGATCTGGCGGGAAATCCGTTGCAGGGCTCGCCGCAGTTCTGCGCCGGCGCCGTGGTCACCCCCGAGGCCGACCCCATTGAGCCGCAACTGATGAAGTTTGAAAAGAAAGTCCGGGCAGGCGCGGAATTCTTCCAGACCCAGGCTGTGTATGATCTGGATGCCTTCAGGCGTTTCATGGATTATGCCGGAAAATTCGACGTGAAAATTCTGGCAGGCATCGTTCTGCTGACGTCCAGCCGCATGGCGACCTACATGAACCAGCACGTGGCCGGCATTTATGTGCCGGACAGCCTGGTTGCGGAAATGGCCGGCGCCCCCAAAGGCGGGGCCCTGCAGAAAGGCATTGAAATCGCCGGCCGGATGATCCGCAAAATCAAGGAGGAAGGCATTGCCCACGGCGTTCACATCATGGCCATCGGCAAGGAAACCGTGGTGCCCGACATCCTTCAGGCCGCCGGTCTCTGATCCGTTTTTCCATCCCCGCGGGTTCCCCCCCCCTTTGAAAAAGGGGGGCCAGGGGGGATTTCAAGCGGCGATTCCGCAATCCCCCTCAATCCCCGTTTTATTCAGACCATGCCGCAGCAGGGCCTTTCCGGAATGCTTTCCCGATCACAAATTGACTGCTTCGCCCCAGCAGGCTGCCTGAAAACGGCTCATACGTTCGCGGGTCCCTGAGCATGCCGTTGCAGTGGATTCCCGACTCATGGGTAAAGACAAGGGAACCGGTGATCGGCTTGTTGGCGGGAATGGGCCGCTGAGCCGCCTGGGATACATAGGTACACAAAGGCATTAAATCAGCGGACCGGATACGGCATTTTTTTTCTCCGGAAAGCAGAAGCGCCAGTGCCACTTCTTCCAGCGCCGCATTTCCCGCCCGCTCACCCAGGCCGTTTACGGTAACGCTTAGAGCCTCCGCACCCGCCTGGGCCGCACAGATCGCATTGGCGGTTGCCATCCCCAGATCGTTGTGACCATGAAACTCAAGCACCATTTCGCCGGATGCGACCATCAGTTCCGCCAGAACAGCTGCGATTGTAAAAGGCGTTGCAATGCCAACGGTATCCGCAATCCGTATCCGGTAAGCGCCCCAAAAGGAAGCGTGCTCGGCAAATGTCTTCAAAAAAGACAACTCGGCGCGGGTTGCATCCTGAGCCCCAACCGATACAAATTGAAATCTGTTGCGGGCAAAGACAAGTAGTTCCTCGAGTTGCGCAAGCACCCAGGATTCATTCCTGTTCATGGCGTTCATGAGAATGGATGACACGGGAAAACTGATGTGAATGCCGCCCGTGCCGCATTTGGCGGCATCTTCGATATCCTCGCGTCTGGCCCGGCACCAGCAGGTCAGGCGGCAGGGAAAGTTCAGGCGGGCGATGGCCCGGATGTCTGCCTGTTCGATTTCCCCCATGGCAGGTGTTCCGACTTCCAGCTCATCGATTCCCGCTTCCGCCAGCATCCCCGCGATGGTTTCCTTGGTTTCCCGGCTGAAGGCAACCCCCGGCGACTGCTCACCGTCTCTGAGGGTCGTATCGATCAGCCATATCGGATCATGTCCATGCGCTTTCAGGTATTGATCCCCGTTCTTCAGCCATGTCTGCCAGTTCAGATTATGTGCATTCATCATGCTTTTCATTTTCGACATGAAATGAGATAGTCCGTAACAGGCTTGCCATCTTCCAGCCCATCCAGAATCTCATCGATCATCCCTTCGCTGGTGACATTGCCGTACCACAGTCCTTCGGGATAAATGACCATCACCGGTCCAAAATCGCAGGCTTTCATGCAACCCGTGCTGGTGACGGCGGCATTCAGCCCCCTGTCCAGAATTTCGTTTTCAATATAAGGCAAATAATTGAGAGAACCTTTTTTATTGCAGGTTCCCTTCGAATCGCCGCCGGCTCTGAAGCTGGCGCACACAAAAATATGATGTTCAGGCGTGTCCATTTGATCTCCCAATAGATGAAATTCGACTATCAAAATCCGAAATTCGAAACACATTCGACTATCAAAACATCGCAAGTTGTCAGTTGAACCCACGCCGTTTTGGTCATTAGGATTTTGGTCATTGTTTCGGATTTCGATATTCGGATTTCGGATTTACAATTAAAAACAGATTTTCTGTTTACGCACGCATTATCCCCCACACCCTGCACCGGTTCCGGAGCACTCCGCCCCGCAGGCCGTTTTTTTGCGTTTTATCAGATGCCGGAGGCTTTTGCCGTCAAAAACCGTCTGCACGGCTTCATGAATGAGACCTTCTATTTCCACGACTTCAACCCCTTTCCGGGTGAGGACCTGACGGGGATTGGCCCCGACACCGCCGACCAGAAGCAGACTGCAGTCGCTGATGCTATCGGCCAGTTCTTCCCATCGGTGCAGACCGCCGCCGGCGTCCGGCGTCCGGCGCGACGCTATCAGGGATACGGTTCCGTTCTTTTGGCCGTATATCAGCAGCTGATCCGCCTCTCCCAGATGCTGATTCACCAATACGCCTTCCCGGCTGGCCACCGCCACAAAAGACCGGGAAGCGTTTATCTGCAGGGGTTGCGGTTCGGGCATGCTTTCACAGGTTTTCAGGCTGGCCAGCAGTTCCGGCGGCATGTCTTCTCCCAGAAGCCCCACGGCATCCGCGCGGCAGCGGGTGCAGTGGTGCATCTGGGGAATGTATTTTCCGGCCTCTTTCCGGATATGCGCGATCACCTCTTTTGACGGCTCCGGAATATTTTCAAAGGTTGAGCCCTGATTCGGGAAATAGGGAACGCAGTTAAAAATATCCACGTTCATCTCCCCCATTTTTTTGGCAACATCCGGTATATGCGCATCATTGATGCCGGGGATGATGATCGAATTGACCTTGACCAGGATCCCTTTTTCCTTGAGCTGCGTGATGGCTTCGATTTGTTTCTGCATCAGCACTTTCACCCCTTCCGCGGGATGAAACACCCGTTTGCCGTAGCGGACCCAGGAATAGATCTTTTCCGCTACGGCCGGATCAACGGCGTTGACCGTAACCGTAACGTGACTGACCTGGAGTTGCGCCAGCGCGTCAATGTACGGGCCGATACCCAGTCCGTTTGTAGCCACGCACAGGAGCATCTCCGGGTAGCTTTTTCGGACCCTTCCGAGGGTTTCCATGGTTTCTTCCGGATTGGCAAACGGATCACCCGGTCCGGCAAGGCCGACCACGGAGATGTTTTTCTTTTTTTCAAACACCGAGTCCAGATAGACCATGGCCTGAGCCGGCGACAGCACACCGGAAGTGACGCCGGGCCGGCTTTCGTTGATACAGTCGAATTTGCGGTTACAGAATTTGCACTGAATGTTGCACCGGGGCGCAACCGGAAGATGCACCCTTCCGAAAGTGTGCCGCACCGTGTCATTGAAGCAGGGGTGGTGGGTCAGGTTCATGTCGGTTTTCATATTAGGGCCCCTTTGATAAACTCGTAAACTAAGAAATGATCCGGCAAATTAACAAACTGCAGGTATCAGACAATTACCATGAAACGTCTTCCCCCCCTTGGAAAGGGGGGTCAGGGGGGATTTCATGCAGCCCGTAGAAAAATCCCCCTCGATCCCCCTTTTTCAAAGGGGGAAGGTTTCATTTCCATTGATGGGGAGAGGTTGAACCCCGCATTCATGCATGTTAACAACGCCAACACCTTTCACATATAGGCATATCCGATATCGGATGATTTCTGCCGGTGGTCCAGCAGGGTATTGACGATGGTGTCAAAAAGCGACTGGCAGCCCTGATAGCCGATATGCAGTATTCTGGCGCCGCCGACCCGGTCATGAATCGGAAACCCGACCCGCACCAGGGGGACCGGGATTTTCCGGGCCACGGAATAGCCCTTGCTGCTTCCGATCAGAAAATCCGGCTTCAATTTGTCGGCTTCTTCCGCGATTTCAACAAAATCGACATTGTCAAAGACATGAATTTCCTGTCCTTCAAATCCGACAATCACCTCGGCAATTGTTTCCTTCAAATACCCGCTTCTCCCGCCGGATGCGCACAGCACCGGAATTATGCCGATCTCGGATAAAAATGACGCCAGCCCCACGACCAGATCTTCGTCGCCGTAGACCACGGCTCTTGCGCCGGAAACATATTTATGGCCATCGATGTATGCGTCCATGAGCCGCCCCCGTTCTTCCCGGTATTTTTCGGGCACGGGGTTTCCGCTGATATCTTCCAGCACTGTAAACAACCGGTCCGTCTCATGGATGCCGATGGGCAGACCCGGGCTGTAAAGGGGGATATCCAATTCATCCCGAAGGTGCTTTCCGGCACTGCGCTGCCTGGACAGAATCCTGCCGAATTCGATGCTGGCCCTCGCATTTCCCATTTTCCGGATATCGCCAACGGGTGTTCCGCCATCCGGAATCCTGTGATATGCTTTCCAGGGCTCACCGTCCAGGGTCCTGGAATAATCCGGGAGCATCACAAAGGGCAGCCCCATATCCCGGATAATGTCTTTCAGCAGGCGAAGGTCGGCCGGAGACAGCATTCCCGGAAACAGATTGACCGCATCGCTTTTTTCGGTTCGCGTCGTTGCGAGCGCCGACACCGCAGCTTTCACCGCACCGTGAAATCCGTCAACGTGCGTTCCCTTGTAGCTTGGCGTGGACACCTGCACCAGGGCCGGAATCTCTTTTTCCTTGTTCGCTTCCCGGTAGTGCCGGAGAAACATCGGCACATCATCGCCGATGGTCTCCGACAGACAGGTTGTGGCAACCCCGATCAGCTCCGGATGGTACTGCTTCTGCAGGTTGTCTATGGCTGTTTTCAGGTTCACGCCGCCCCCGAAAATGGCGGTCTGCTCTCCGAAATTGGAGCAGGCGATATCCACCGGCTCTTTATAATGGCTGATCAGATACCGGCGCATATAGGTCGAGCATCCCTGAGAGCCATGAATCAGGGGAACCGCACCCTTGATTCCTTTGAAAGCAAGGGATGCCCCCAGCGGCGTACACACGTTGCAGGCGTTCTGGGTGCCGGCATCGGTTTTTTCGATCTTTCGCTGAAGGATGACCGGGCCGCCCGAAGACGGATTTTCGGTCTCTCTGGCAAATCCCCATACCGGACTGGTTACGCTTTCATACACTTCCTTGGCGAAATTGAGCATTCCCACATATCCGGCCAGCGGGATTTTGCGCTCATGATTGTGATCGCAGAAGCCGACCCCCATCTTGTATGCGATCGGCCGCTCCTTGACGCCGCCGATGACCAGATCCGCGCCTTTTTCGATGATATACTTGGAAAGCTCCAGGGGATTGGCGTCATCCACGATCACCGCCCCGTCATCGCATAGCTCCCTGAGTTCGGCGTAATCCTCCGGGTTGCCGGTCTGAGAGCCGGCAAGCACCACATCCATCCCCAGAAGCCGCAGGGCTTTAATGAGCGAAAATGCCTTGAATGCGCCGCCCACGTAAATGGCTGCTTTTTTGCCCGTCAGCGCTTTTTTATACTCCTGAAGCTGCGGATAAATCCGGCTGATCTCTTCCTTGACCATCTCCTGCGTCCGGCCGAGGATGTCCGGCTGATCGCTGAAATGCTCGGCCACATCGTACAGGGCCTTGGACATATCCTCGACGCCGAAATACGAGACCCGGATATAGGGAATGTCGTAGGTCTCTTCCATCATTTTGGCCAGATACGTCATGGAGCCGGAGCATTGCACCACATTCAGGGACGCACCATGCGCCCGCTGAACGTCCGCCACCCGGCCGTCGCCGGTCATCACCGATACCACCTGAACGCCCATCCGCTGATAATAGTCCCGGATGATCCAGGCTTCTCCGCCGATGTTGAATTCGCCCAGGATATTGATGCTGGTCTTGCCGATGTCCGCGGTATTTCCCTGCCCGATCAGTTTGAACAGGGCTTCGCAGGCCGCTTTGTAGCCGTCTTTTTTGGTTCCCTTGAACCCTTCCGAATTTACGGGAAGGACGGGAATCCCTTTTTCTCCGGCCACTTTCCGGCATACCGCCGCCACATCATCGCCGATGATCCCCACGATGCAGGTTGAATAGACAAAGGCCGCCTTGGGTGAATACCGGTCGATGAGTCCGGATCAACACTGCGTAAAGCTTTTTCTCACCCCCGAAAATCACGTCTTTTTCCTGTAAGTCCGTGGAAAAACTGAGGCGATGCAGCTCGGGCCCCGAAGACAGCGCGCCCCGGATATCCCAGGTGTAGGCTGCGCAGCCAACGGGTCCGTGAACCAGATGCACCGCATCGGCAATCGGATACAGCACCACACGGGACCCGCAGAACACGCAGGCCCTCTGGCTGATGGAGCCGGCCAGGCTGTGCTTGTCACAGGTCATCTGATACGGCGTATCCCCTTTTTCCCAGATGTGGTTTTCCCGCTCTTTGAGTATGGGTATGCTTGTCATTACATCACCAGTTCCATGTTGATGTCGGTTGCATCCCGATCTTTCCGGTCCAGGAGCGCATCCAGTATTTTTTCCAGAAAGCGGATGCCGCCTTTATAGCCCATTGTCGAAAAATAGCTGTGTCCGATCCGGTCGAAAATGGGAAAGCCGTACCGCACCAGCGGGATGTCCTCATCCTTGGCAACGTATTTCAGGTACGTGTTCCCGATCAGCAGATCCACGGGTTCCTGTTTGATCCATTGATGCAGCAGGAACATGTCCCCCGGGATTTTGATTTTGACTTCACAGGGCGCGTCCTTGACCACTTCCCGAAGTGCTTTTTCAAATTTTTTACCTGCCGGCGTTCCGCTCACCATATAGACCGGAATCATGTCAATGGAGACCAGGAATTTGGCAATGGCCAGAAGCTGATCCGGGTCACCGGCCAGAGCGACTCTTTTTCCGTAAAAATACTGATGCATGTCCGAGATCACATCCACGAGCTGTCCCCGCTCCAGCGTGAGCGCATCCGGCACATTCACGCCCGCAATGCGCCGGAGGTTATCGACAAACGTGTCCGTGCCCTCAAGGCCCATGGGTAAATCGAGGAGCTGGCAGGGAACCTTGCATTTGGCATCCAAAGCTCTGGCAGCCGGACCCGAGGCCAGCTTGCCCAGGGCCAGGGTCCCCATGCTGGAGCCGGTCAGTTTCAGTTCGGGAATCGTCACCCCGCCTTCGGGATACATGCGGAATTTTCCGGTCAGCGGGCCGTTCAACACGTTTGAAGTGTCCGGGAACATGATCGTTTTAACGCCCATGAGAGACGCAATGCGCCGGATCTCTTCCATGTCCGCCGGCTCCGAATATCCCGGAATCAAATTGATGGTTTTGTTTTTGTGTCCGTTTGATTCGGCAAAGTAATCCACCATGGCCCGGGTCATGGTGGCGAATCCGGTAACATGCGATCCCACATAACTGGGCGTATTGGCATGAATGACATATTTGCCGCCGGGGATTTTACCATCCGCCCTGGCTTTATTGACGATCTGCGGAATATCATCCCCGATGGTTTCCGACAGACAGGTGGTATGCACGGCAATGACATCCGGGTGATACACGGAGAAAATATTGTCGATGGCCTGAAGCAGGTTGGCCTGTCCCCCGAAAACCGATGCGCCCTCTGTAAATGCGCTGGTGGCGGCCATGACCGGTTCTTTGTAATGCCGGGTCAGGGCGCTGCGATGATAGGCATAGCAGCCCTGAGACCCGTGGCTGTGCGGAAGACACCCGTGAATACCCAGTGCTGCATACATGGCGCCAATGGGCTGACAGGTTTTGGCCGGATTGATCGTTAATGCACTGCGTTCTGAAATTTCTTTTGGCGTATGTCTGAGCAGCATAATTCTCTATCTCCAATTCGTTTATATAAAAGTCTTCACGGTCCTACCCCTTGAAAGGGGAACTGAGGATTTCATTGTCTGCGGGCTGAAAATTCCCCCCTGAACCCCCTTTTTCAAAGGCGAATAGCATTTGGGTGCAAATGACTCCGAACTTGTGTTCTGATACTGCCACTTTTGTCTCCTTCATTCCCACGCATATGTTGCCATGAGTTCCGGATTTTTCTGCCAGGGCGCCTTCATGTAGCTCCAGATCTTGCTGTTTACCATCCGGTCAATATCCTTGTAGAAATTGACGGCGCCGACAAACCCGGCATAGGGTCCGCCGTAATCATAACTGTGGAGCTGTTTCATGGGAATTCCGTGCTTCTGGATCGCGTATTTTTCCTTGATCCCCGCACAGAACAAATCGGGCTTGTAAATTTCAATGAGCTGGTCCGTCTCATACTGGCTGGGGTCATCGATAATCAGGGTGTTGTTCGGCATCTCCGGCATCATGCCGTCATATTCTCCGAAAACCACCCCCTGGGTTTTCAGCCTTTCAACTTCTTCCGGCCCTTTGCGCGGCTTGAATTTTTCCGGATCCGGATGGACTTCCAGTTCCTGAATATTCCGGCTGTCCGCATCCACCCGGATATCGGGCAGGACCTTGCGGCCTTCATAATCGTCCCTGTGGCCGAATTCATATCCGGCGGAAAGGGTGACCATGCCCAGTTCTTTAAAAAGATCCTGATAATGATGCGCCCGGGACCCGCCCACAAACAGCATGACCCGTTTGCCTCTGGTGCGGGGATAAACGGCGTTTCTGGCTTTTTCCACCGCCGGCATTTCCTCGGCGATCACCGCCTCGACCCGTTCGGTGAGTTTGGGGTCGTCAAAATACGCGGCGATTTTCCGAAGGGACTTGGCCGTGGATTCGGCGCTGATGAAATTGACCTTGATCCAGGGAATGCCATATTTTTTCTCCATCATTTCCGCGACATAATTGATGGACCGATGGCACATGATCAGGTTGACATCCGCTGTGTGCGAATTGGCGAAGCCATCCACGGTGGAGTTGCCGCTGAACGTCGCCACCTGGGTAATGCCGCATTTTTCAAAAATCCGCTCGATTTCAAAGGCGTCTCCGCCGATATTGTATTCGCCGAGCAGATTGATCTTGAATTCGCCTTCCCGGACGGTGTCGTCGGTCCCCACCACATGCGTAAACACGCCGTTGTTTGCGATATGGTGCCCGGCGGACTGGCTGACCCCTTTATAGCCTTCGCAACTGAAGCCAAAAACATTGATGCCCAGCTTTTCCTTCATTTCCTTGCAGACCGAGTGCACATCGTCTCCGATCAGCCCCACCGGACAGGTGGCGAATACGCCGATGGCCTTGGGCTTGAAGATGTCGTAGGCTTCCTGAATGGCCTGCTTCAGTTTTTTTTCACCGCCGAAGATGATCTGCTCATCCTGCATGTCCGTTGAAAAACAGTACGGCATGAAATTGTGCCCGTCCGTTGATGATCCCGGAGATGCATCCGGATCGGTCTGGTTTCTGCGGGTCAGCCAGCTGTAATACCCGCAGCCGATGGGGCCGTGCGTAATATTGACGATATCACGGGTCGGCCCGAGCACCACGCCCTTGCAGCCCGCGTAACAGCATCCCCGCTGTCCGATCAGGCCGGGAGTGGTTCGCACATTCGACTGGATTTCGGGAACATCTCCGGTTTCGCCGACCTTGTTGATGATGATCTGCTTGGCACGTTTTCGCGCCACTTTGGTCGGATACTTGGCGATGAGTTCCAGTTTCACTTTTTCAGGGTCTAATCTTTCTTCTTCCACGATATCTTCGGTAGTCTCCATTGTTCTTTCTCCTCTGGCGTCTTTCACGCGTCATCCAGTACTTCATCGCCGAATTCGCCGGTCCGGACGCGAATGGCATCCTGGCATGGCACGACATAAATTTTCCCGTCTCCGGATTTTCCGGTCCGGTTGACCCGGATAATGGTTTTAACGGTTTTCTCCACCAGTTTGTCCGGAACAACGACCAGGAGTATCCGCTTGGGAATCAGCCGCCCGCTTTGTCCAAGCTGGGATATGGCCTCTTCATAGCCCAATTCCGCACCTTTCAGCAGCTGCATGTCCACGATCCCTTTTCCTCTGCCCAGCGCGTCTCTGGCGGTGACGGACGAGATGCCCGCCTCCGACAACGCGCGTTTGGTTTCATTCATCTTGTTCATGCGAATGATGGCGGTAATCTCCTTCATATTTTCACCTCGGTCATTTCCCCGGCGGATGTCTCCTTGATTCCCGAGCTGATGGTGTAGGCTTCCTCCACCGGAATCACAAAAATCTTTCCGTCCCCGTAAGCGCCCTTGTCTCCGGTTCTTGCCGCCTGCATAATCGTTTTGATCACAAAGTCCTTGTCCTGGTTTTTTACAATTGCCAGGATCATTTCCTTGGGGATTTCGTCATAGGTGATCTCACCGATCTTGATGCCGCGCTGTTTGCCGCGACCCACAACGGACATTTTTGTAATACCGGGAAACCCTGCTTCCATCAGCGCAGCCAGTACATTGTCCGCTTTTTCGGGTCTGACGATCGATCGAATCATTAACATTTCAACCACTCCTTTTTGTATGAAAGTTCTTGAAGGCAGACTGAAGCGCTGTTCTATTTCTCCTTCAGCCCTTATTTACGCCGCCAGGCCGTGCTCAATCAGCATTTTTTCCAACTGGTCGATTTCCAGGGGTTTGGGAACGACAAACATCTGGTTGTTTTCAATTTTTTTGGCAAGCGTGCGGTATTCATCCGCCTGGGAATGCTCGGGATCATATTCGATGACGGTTTTCCGGTTGATTTCCGCCCGCTGTACCATGTTGTCCCTGGGGACAAAATGAATCATCTGGGTTCCGAGCTTTGTCTGCAAAAGCTTCGATCATATCTTTTTCATTGTCCACCTTGCGGCTGTTGCAGATGAGCCCGCCCAGCCGAACCCCGCCGGCTTCCGCAAATTTCACGATACCCTTGCTGATGTTGTTGGCGGCATACATGGCCATCATTTCGCCGGAGACCACGATATATATCTCCTGGGCCTTGCCTTCGCGGATGGGCATGGCAAACCCGCCGCAGACCACGTCTCCCAGAACGTCATAAAAGGCATAATCCAGTTTTTCGCTTTCCGCATAGGCCCCAAGCTGTTCCAGAAGATTGATCGAGGTGATGATTCCTCTGCCCGCACAGCCGACGCCCGGCTCCGGTCCGCCGGATTCGGTGCACAAGACGCCGCTGAAGCCTGTTTTTCGGACATCGTCCAGCTCCACATCTTCACCTTCTTCCCGTAACGTGTCCAGTACCGTTCTCTGGGCCAATCCGCCCAGAAGCAGCCGGGTAGAGTCGGCCTTGGGGTCGCATCCCACAACCATGACCTTTCTGCCCATTTCCGCCAGACCCGCTACGGTGTTCTGCGTGGTTGTCGATTTGCCGATTCCGCCTTTTCCGTAAATGGCGATTTTTCTCATTTGTAAGTTCCTCCTTGTTGTTGTTCATTAACCATCAAAAACATTTGAAAATAAACTAAGCAATATTGTGCCAAATACTAAAAATATATTAACATATTGATATTACATATATAAATATTGTCAATAATTGTAAGTTAAATTATTAAACTATACATAATTGTGTTATAATATCTTAATATTTACATATTTGTATAATACGAAGCAGTGCAAATGTCTGCAATTTCGGGTATCGCTCCGGGAGAGGATGAAGACGGATTCAGGAAGCGTTGTTCAGGAATGAATTTAATTCGGGATGGTGGGTTGAAGAGAATTACCGGGTTCGCAAGTCCAGGATATTAAAACACAAAGAGGGGAAGATCAGACAAACCGTATCTTTCCCTCTTTGCGCTCCTGCATTGCCTGTGATCGAGGAGGGACTCAGCCTCAAATAATCACATGACGCGTCAAAACACGTTTAAAATGCCATGGACAACGTTACGCCGCCGTAAAAAAATCTGGAATTGTCGCTGATACTGACCGAGTCAATATAATCCGCGGCATTTCTGGCAAAGCGGAAACGAATAGGCAACCATGGGTTTAACGGCGAAATATTCGCCAACGGGTATGGTCAGCCCGGCCGATACCAGTCCGTTGTTAAATTCCCTGTATTTATCATTCGGATTATTCACTTCAACCATATTGTCGGTGTCGGAATAATAATACCCTGCCGATGCAGCCAGATCCAGGGTGATTTTCTCGTAGATCGGCTGTGAATGCGAGACGCCTAAATTAAAATACCAGGCCGGCGAATGGGCAATTTCCCGGTAGACGGTCAGGGTGGGGCTCAAAATTGTATCCAGGCCTACGGAAGCATACACCTCCTGTGAATCATACGTCGCAAGCGCCAGCGCATAGTAGATATAACCGCCGGACAGTTTAAACATTCCCAGGGTTTTGGCGTACGAAAGGGTAAGGTCCGTTTCCGTGTATTTGGATTGACGTTTCATCTGAACCACTGGTGTGCAGGTCCGTATCCATATTCCCCCAGACATTGAAACTGAACCCCTCATATCCCACTGTCACGGACGGCTGAATGACAACACTGTTATAGCTCTGCTCAAATCCTCTCCAGATGTACTGGCTCAAAACACCCAAATCCAATGCTGCCGTTGGTTTGGAAGCTTCTGCTGCCGCTGGCTTGGCCTCCTCATCTGCCAGTACGACCGCCTGGCTGGTAAAAATGACTGTCGCCGCCGCAATGCATGCCCAGATACGTCGATTTTTCTTCATTTTCTTTTTTCTCCCTTTTGTTTTTTCCTGATCAATAAATAATAAAACCCTTTGCCACCCTTTTCTTCATCACCTGATCCATTTACAAATCTGTCGATATTTTTCCGGTCAACGACCGTGATCCGGGCCCATCTCCAGACCGGATCACGGTCGATTCACACATGCTTTCCAGCAGTTATTATCGATGCGCTTTATTGCGGATGCTGAAATCCGGATATGCGGTCACCGCCACTTCGCTTTGATCGAGCCCTGCCAGTTCCATTTCCTCGGAAACCCGCAGCGGAACAATCTTGTCAAGAATTTTAAAGAAGACATACATGACGATAAAGACAAAGACGATATTGGTCGCAATGCCGATAAGCTGGGCGATCAACTGGGATGCGTCGCCATAAAACAGTCCCTTGACCGTTCCGGTCACACCGTTAAGATTATCGCCGTAGGTTCCATCCGCAAAAAGCCCCAGCGCCAAAATGCCCCATGCGCCATTGACCCCGTGAACCGACACCGCGCCGACCGGATCATCAACCTTCATGACCCGTTCCACAAAGAACACGCTGATGCAGAGGATGATGCCGGCGATGGCGCCGATAATCACCGCTGAAACCGAATTGACAAATGCACACGGCGCCGTGATGGCGACCAAGACCGGCCAGAAAGCCGTTGGCGATCATGGAAATGTCCGGCTTGCCGTAGCGGACCCACATATAGGCCATGGATGAAAAGGCCGCTGCTGCGGATGCCAGCATGGTGTTGACCGCGACAACGCCGATTCTCAGATCGCCGCCGGCCAGCGAAGATCCCGCATTGAACCCGAACCACCCGAACGCAAGGATGAAACATCCGGTCAATGCCATGGGAATGTGATGCCCCGGCAGGGCGTTAGGCGTGCCGTCGGCCCGGAATTTGCCCAGCCGCGGGCCCAGAACCATGGCGCCTGCAAGCGCCGCCACGCCGCCGGTCATGTGTACGACCGATGACCCCGCAAAATCCACATGACCATGTCCGAGGGCAAAATTCTTGCCCAGCTGTGACAGCCAGCCGCCGCCCCATACCCAGTTGGCATACAGCGGGTAGACAATGCCGGCGATAAAGAACCCGTAAATCACAAAGGATTTGAAGGTCCAGCGCTCCGCCATGGACCCGGTCGGAATGGTGGCCGTGGTATCCATGAACACCATCTGAAAAAGAAAGATTGAAAAGACGACGGCATCATAGGTAACGCCGGAAAGGAAAAACCCTTTGGTTCCGAACAGCCCGAACTCTTTTCCGAAAAGATTTATCGCAAATTCGCCGTTCAGAACCGTTCCCCCGCCAAGAGAGGCAACCCCTCCGACGCCGCCCATTTGAATGGCGAATCCGCAGATCCAGTATCCCAGCATGCCAACGGCATAAACCATGAAATTCATCGCCATGGTATGGCCGGCATTCTTGGCCTGCGTGAAGCCCGTTTCCGCAAGGGCGAACCCGGCCTGCATGAACATGACCAGAAAACCGCAGATAAGCATCCAGACCATATTGATGGCGATCCGGTTATGACCGATCACATCCGCCAGCTTAACGGCAAGGGGCTCGCTGGCCGCAAAATTTTTCATGTCATCTGCTGTCGGGGCGCCGGTGGTTGCGCCAATCACATCGGCGACACCGCCGGTGCTCGTGCCCGATGGATCCGGCACCGGGTCCGGCGCCTGAACAGCCGGGGCTGTCTCTTCTGCGCCAGCAAATGACGGGGTGCAGCAAAAACCGATACATACAAGCAACATCATGATGAACACTGTTTGCAGACCATTTCTTCTTTTCATGTGAGTCTCCTCTTATGTTTCGTGTGAAATTTTGTACATTGCAACGTGACAGCTCCCTATAAGCAACTTCAGTGCCAATCAATAACATACTGTATATTATAACTATATTACATTATATGCTTGCATATTTATATTACAATTATGTTGTATTATATCTAATTACTACGTTTTTGTATTTTTTTATTGGCGGCATCGAGAGATTCCGGGAAAATCCTGCGGATAAAAAGAAGAGGCTTAACGGAAAATGAGCGGGGAAACCCGGCAACGTGAGGCTGAAAACCCTCCTGGCAGATTCGATATATTACTGCAAAAAATGAAAAAATATTCGTCAACACGCCATGGCTGTGATATTCTTTATTAAAGAGCATCATGACATGAAAAACACGTACTGATCGGAACTGATATGAACGCTATCCGCCATAACGGGACAAAGAGACTTCGTCCGAAAGAAGACCGATGATCGAGATTTCCGGACTGACGAAAAATTACGGGAAAATACGGGCGCTGGACAATCTGTCGCTTTCGATAAAGAGCGGCGAGGTGTTCGGGCTGCTGGGGCCGAACGGCGCAGGCAAGACAACCACCATCAAGCTGCTCACGGCACTCAGCAGGCCGGATGCCGGCAGTTGCAGAATCGACGGCCTGGATGTGGAAAAAGACGCCTTTGAGATCAAAAAGAAAATCGGCGTGGTGCCACAGGAAAACAATCTCGACAGGGAGCTTACGGCCCATGAGAACCTGCTGATCTACGGGATGCTCCATCGTGTTCCGGAAAGGGAAAGAAAGATAAGCGAGGCGCTAAAGATGGTGGGACTGTGGGACAGGAAAGATTCGGTTGTAACGGGCTTTTCCGGCGGCATGAAGCGAAGGCTTCTCATCGCCAGGGCGCTGTTGCCCGAGCCTTCCGTTCTCTTTCTGGATGAGCCGTCCATCGGCCTCGATCCCCAGATCAGGCGGCAGATGTGGGAGGTTATCCGAAAAACGCGGATCGACGGCAGGACGGTCATTATTACCACCCATTACATCGAAGAGGCCGAAGTCCTGTGCGACAGGGTCTGCATTCTTTTCAAAGGAAGGCTGATCGCTCTGGACACCCCGGGCAATCTCAAAAGCAGCGTCGGAGAATATATCGTGGAATTTATTGATGCCGAAGGCAGGCTGGTTCAGGACATCTGCAGAAGCCGGGATGAGGCGCATGAAATCGCCAAACTGAAAAACAGCAGCGTGACCGTTCGAAAATCCAATCTTGAAGATGTCTTTATCAAACTCACCGGAGGGCGCATCGAATGAAACAGCCTGGATGGTACCCCATATTTCTGCGCGAGATGCTGCTTTTCCGCCGAAAGCTGTTAAAACTCGGCTATCTTTTTTCCGCAATGATCTCGCCGGTCATCTACCTGATCGCCTTCGGATTCGGCCTGGGCAAAAGCGTTCAGATCAGCGGCAATACCGGATACCTGAGCTTTCTGATTCCGGGCCTGGTCGCAATGAGCTCCATGAACAATTCCTATACCTGGGTCTCTTCCGCCCTGAACCTCAACAGGCTGTATTTCAAAACGTTCCAGGTTTTCGTTCAGTCGCCCATAAGCCCCTCCTCCATCATGATCGGCGAGGTCATGGCCGGCATGGTCAAAGGGCTGTTTGCATCCTCTCTGATCATCATCGTCGGGTTTGTGTCATCACGCGAGTTTTCAATCAATATGGTGTTTATCACCGCCCTGATTTTAAACTGCTTTCTGTTTGCAAGCCTTGGCGTCATCACCGGCATGCGCACAAAATCCCACGAAGACACGGCAACCTACACCAATTTTTTCATCATGCCCATGGCTTTTTTCAGCGGGACATTTTTCCCCGTGGACAAAATGCCGGTGGTGATCAAGTCGGTGATTTACATGATGCCGCTGACGCACACCAATATTCTGATACGAAAACCGCAGCTTGACCCCGCCGGACTGATCTCGCTCTGCGTGCTGCTGGCCTATGCCGCTGCATTCTTTGTTTACGGATCATGGCTGATCAAGCAATACAGCGAATAGGGGCTTCAGACAGATAGAATCGGTGTGTTTCCGATAACAAAAACAATGGAATTTAACCTGCTGAAACTCTTGGCAGCATCCCGATGAACCTGGAACGTTCTGAATCCTGTTCCTTTTTTATAAAAATGATGATACTGGCTGGTCAGATTCAACATTACAGTAACCATTCGGGCTGCATGTCGTCACCTCATTAGAAAAGAGGATAGAAATGAAAAGAATACTGTTTTTTTTGTTTTCAACCGTTTTTTCTGTCACGTTGGGGCTGACTGTGGTTCAAGCAAAAGACCTTATCGTCTATCCGGCCGAGGGCCAGAGCCAAGAGACAATGGAGGCGGATCAGCTTGAATGCCGCAACTGGGCCAACCTGCAGACCGGCTTCGACCCCAAGACAGCCAAATCTTCTCCGTCGTCGGGTTCCCAGTCAAGTGTCGGAAAAGGGGTGGTCACAGGCGGTGCGGTCGGTGCGGTTGGAGGGCTTGCAATCGGCTCCCTGTCGGGCAACGCGGGAAAGGGGGCAGCCATCGGCGCAGTGGGCGGGGGCATCGTCGGGGGATTGAGCGCCAAAAAACAAGCAGGATAAGGCCCGGCAGGAACAACAGCGGAATTATCAGAAAAGGCTGGACGAATATAACCGTGCCCGCAAGGCATGCCTTACCGGGCGCGGTTACACCGTCCAGTGACCCCCGGTTCACCCGCATCCCTGCGTTTTACAGGCGCTGCAGATTCCCATTTGAGTGACGGGTCGGCCTTAAGCGCAGGCGGAACCTGCAGAGGGGACTAGGCGCCGTGCCAGAGCGCCATCATGACGGAGGGAGCGATGAATTGACGATTTTCTCGAGAATCACCTTGGTAATCATGTAGGTCGGCTTGATCCCTTCGTCTCCCATGCTGCCGGATGCCAGGGTCTGTCCGCTGATCAGGGGATTGTCCGAGGCATAATAGGCATAGCGCAGCTTGACGTTGGGGGAAATATGACCCCGGATATTGGCCGCGCTGATGGCCCGCTGATAATGCCCCCCCTCCATTTCAAGGCCGATCGCTTTCCAGCTGGTGGTCTGAAATTTTTCCAGAACATCCCGGTTCTGAAGGGATGTGCCCAGAACCGTGACGATGGGCCCGACGTAGACAGCCACGGAATCATCGAAATCGGTTTTATCCAGGTCGTTCTGCACCAGGTAGTTGTGGGGGGTTCCTTCCATCACGTGGGCTGTCGGGAGCATGATATCGCCTTTTGCGCCCGGAAGAATGCCGGCCTTTCCCATGATGGATATGGAGCAGACCTGAATGCCCGGCTTCTCGTGAAATTTTGCCAACAGCTCATCCATGACCTCATAGGCCTGGGTGCCGAACGCATAATCGATGACAAGAAGCACCGGCCGGCTGTCTTTCAGGTTCTGTCTGTCCATGTGAAGCTCGGGATGGAACATGATCTGCTCCAGCTTTGCCATATCGATAATCTGGGCATGAATCAGCATTTCGGATGTGTCCGGCATGTCATAAAACCCGTGAGCTGCCGCATGTTCCCGGATCAGTTCGCTTTTGTCCCGGCACGTTTGCAGAAACCGGTAAAGATCGCCGTCGGGTTTTTCCCTGCAGTCGCCGCAGACCGCATCATACCCATACAATAGATTGATGGCGCTGTGCATGTTGGCGCTGATAATATGCAGGGGACGGTTCTCAAGCCCGATTTCACAGAGTTTGTTCTTGATGTTTTCCGCCCACTGGGGCCCGTAGAGATGATGGCCGATCATGCTCTGAAGGGCCGGGGTGAAATAAATCAGCAGTTCGTCATCGCGGCATGCGTGTTCCCGTTCAACGCGTTTTCCCAGGCGGTAGATGATCTGAAACAGGCTGTTGTTGCATGCGCAGGATTTGCGGTTTTCATCCAGATACGCATAGCTGTCCTTGGTTTCCTGATAGGTTCTTCCCAGAAAAATGCTCAGGTTCCAGATGGCCTGATCCAGCTGCTGGTCGGTAAGCGTGTCTTCCCGGGAAACGATCCGCTCCAGCTCCTTCCAGCCGCTGGTGTATTCACCATCGGGATCTTTCATCTGATGGAATATTTTCCCCGCCTCGATGTTCAAAAATGTGATGTGTGTCAGCACGTCGTATATCTCGCTGAGCCCGGTGGTAATGACAAAGCACATTTCATTTTCACTGACCCGGTAGGACAGGCGCCGGCGTTTGTTCGGCTGAATTTTTTCAAAGGACGTGTGCTCGAAGGCTTCATGTGCGGTCAGAACGATCCGGGTGCAGTCTTCAATCCCCCTGGGAAGGCGGTCCAGAATGTATTCCAGGCCCTTGATCTCGATGCTGCGCGGGTCATTCATGGTGCCGTAGATTTCCGGACTCAGGTCCCGAAGCGCCGTCTCAAGCGCCTGGCCGGCAGTGCCGGAGGGTTTGTAATTGCCGTGTATGATCATGGCATCGGCAACGACTTTAAAGGCCCGAATCGCAAGCCTGCTCATATGCGCTCTGCTGAATGACTCCATCTGTTTCTCCTTTTAAAAACCGGTTAAAAACCGTGAGGGCGTGAGCGCGTCAGGGCGTGAAATGGCTCTCCGCTCTCCGCCCTCACGCTCTCACGCTCTCACGCCCTCACGCCCTCACGGTTTAAACGGCGCTTGCGCCGCCGTCCACCATCAGCACCTGTCCGGTGACGTACCGCGCGGCATCGGAACATAAGAAAAGCACGGGCCAGGCCACATCCAGGGGTTCGGCAAGCCTTCCCAGGGGAATGGTCCCGACAATCCGGTCGTGAAGGCCGGGATCCGACCAGAACATCTGGCTGAACCGGGTTTTCACCATTCCGGGGGCAACGGCATTGACCTGAACATCCGGCGCCAGCTCCTGGGCCAGCACCCGCGTCATCATTTCGATGCCGGCCTTGGCAATTCCGTAGACGCCCATGGCAGGGGCCGACCTTCTTGCGGCAAGAGACGAGATGCTGACGATTTTACCGCTTTTCTGACCTCTCATGATCTGACCGGCTTTGCGGGAGCATAAAAACGCGGCATCCAGATTGGATTCGATGATTTTCCGCCACACGGCCGGATCCGCATCCACCACGGTGGTGATCAGATTCATGCCCACATTGTTGATCAGGACATCGATTCTTCCAAAAACATCCAGGGTGCGCTCAAACAGCAAGGCCACCTCCTCGGGTTTGGCTGCGTGCGCCTGAACCGTCAGCAGCCGGCCGCCGGCATTCAGCATGGCAGCGGCAGCATCCAGTCCTTCCTGTTTTCTGCCGCAGATGCTCACCCTGGCTCCCTGCTCCAGAAACAGTTTTGCAATTTCCAGTCCGATTCCCCGGCTGCCGCCGGTAACCAGCACGTTTTTGTCTTCAACGCCAAAGGATATGCCGCTCATGAAATGCCCTTTCACCGTTCGTTTTTTGTCTGTTGATTCCGTTTCCGCCCCTGCCTGCCGCCGCTTCTGAAAAATCCCTTGTTGCTTACTATTAAGAGAACCGCTGTCGGGAGTCAATAAGAATCCCCGCCCGGCATGATGTCTCCTTTTATCCCCCGCTTTCTCGTATGCCCGCCGGAAAAGGGATCGGTTTCATGTCCGAGGGTGACGCCACGCTAAAAAAATATTGACTATTTTCTGACTGAAATGGTAACGATGACAGCATCAGATGTTGAAATTTTAGGCTTATCCCATATTTTTCATTATTAACAGGCGCTTTCCGAGTCGGAACGCTTTTCCGGTGCATCGGTAACGCCCTCTCTCATTCCGATCCGGAGCAGGCTCCCTGCGTTCGGATGCCAACAGTACCGGCTTGAATCTGCGGGAGAAACGGGCGCTTTTTCTCTCCACCCTCGCGGTGCCCTTGCCTTCACCTTCGACCCGGCCCGCAACAAGCCGAAATGGCGATGGGAACGCCCTGATGTTTAAATCCGGGTGCAACCCTGCCGGTGCTTCTGAAAAATGAATACGGCTTCTTTCCTGATCGCGCCAGAGCCTATGCCTGGGTTCTTCCGTCTGCAAGGCCTTCAGGAGAAAGGATCCCTGCCATGATCACCCTGAAAATTGAAGCGGACAAGGTTTCTACGAATGTTGTCGCCGGATGGGAATTCGACTCCTTCACGTTGTCCACGGCCTTTCGTGGAAAAGACGAAGCGACCCGCTCGCTGGATGTGCCGCCCGACACCGTCCTTGAGCTGGAGCTGTCCGACGGCACGCGACTGCTGGTGGCGGCTGAGGATGCCGGGCGATATCTGGGAAAATCCAACGGTCGCGGGGAGGGCGCATCGGAGGAGATCGCCGTGGGACCGGCCCTTCGCCTGTCCGGCGCTCACCTGCCGGCCGGCCCGTCCCGGCAAGGGCCGGGCGCCTGGATGCTCAAATCCCTCAAGGTGTTCAAGGCCGGCCCTGCGGGAATGACGGCCCTTGCCGCAGCAGGCAGCTACCAGGACAGCCGGCTTGAACATCGCACCGGCCTGTTCCGGTGCGCCACCGATCGATGGGCGCTTTCACCGGTCGATTCTTTTCCGGCCACGGCCGAGCCGGTGCTGCTCCTGATCCATGGCACGGCTTCGTCCGCAGAAGGCAGTTTTAAAGATCTCTGGCAGGACAACTACCTTCGGCGGATCGTTACCGCATACGGCACTCGGGTCTATGCTTTCGAGCACCGCAGCCTCACCGAAAGCCCCATCGCCAATACGCTTGACCTGGTCAAAACCCTGCCCCATGGCGCGGTCCTTCACCTGGTGAGCCATTGCCGGGGCGGCATGGTGGGCGAGCTGCTGGCGCGGAGCAGCGTATTCATCCGGGATAACCAGAGCGACGCAGACCCTTTCAGCGAAGGAGAAATCCGCCGGTTTCTGGAACACGCCGAGCATTCGGGTCGAAAAGGCTTTGATGCCGAAGCCGACCGGCTTCGGGAACTGAACCGGGAGCTGAAGGCGCGCAACATTCGCGTGGCGCGTTTCGTGCGCGTGGCCTGCCCGGCGAGGGGCACGACCCTGGTTTCGGGGCGCCTGGACCGCTGGGCCAGTGTCATGCTGAATCTTCCGGGAAAGGGGCTGGATGCAGCCGGCAATGCCGTACCCGGCCTGATACCGGTGGCCAGGGGCTGGGACCTGCTTCAGAATTTCCTGCTTGCCGTTGTCAAAGCGCGCTGCGATGCCCGTATTCTTCCCGGACTGGAGGCCATGATGCCCGACTCCCCCCTGGTGGCGCTTTTAAACACCCCGGGTATCGAGGTCGAACCTCCGCTTCACATTTTGGCCGGCGATTATCAGGGGGACGGCATCCTCTCCTGGCTGGGAGATTGCCTGTCCGAAGCCTTCTACGGCGGCCGGACCGATCTGGTGGTGAACACCCCGTCAATGAGCGGGGGGGCGGCCAGGCAAAGGGCATCTGGGAAAAATTTCTGGCAGGACCCCTGGTGCACCATCTCAGCTATTTCCGGCGCGATGAAAGCGCGCTGCCTCTCTTTGCCGCGCTGGAAGGAGACGATCGGCCCTTTGCGCCGCTGCCCGGTCCATCCCGGGTCTTTATCAGCCGCGGCGGGCGCCAGACCATTCCCAGGCCGGACGCCCCCATCGCCTTCCTGCTTCCGGGCATCATGGGCAGCCACATCCAGGTCGGCAGTAACCGGATCTGGTTTGACCCCATCAGTCTGATTGCCGGGGACATGGCACGTATCGGCATCGGCGCAGCGAACATCACACCGGATGGCTGGCTGGATCTTACCTATGCTTCCCTTGCCCGGCATCTGGCTGAAACCCATGAGGTGCGCCCGTTTGCCTATGACTGGCGGTTGTCCATTCAGGAGGCTGCGGCCGGGTTCGGCCGGGAACTCGACAAGGCCATGCAGGCCGCCGAATCCCGGGGCAAGCCCCTTCGCATTGTCGCCCATTCCATGGGCGGCCTGGTGGCCCGGCTCGCCATGAAGGAACGGTGGGGCAGATTCAAGGCCATTCCGGGAAGCCGCCTGCTGCAGCTGGGAACGCCCAACCAGGGGTCCCATTCCATTGCCGCGGTTCTGCTGGGCCGGGATGACTTCGTGCAGATGATTGAGCGATGGGTTGACTGGAAACACGACATGCGGGCGTTTTTAGGCATTGTCCGCGACTTTCCGGGGGTTCTGGAGCTGTTGCCCTGGCCCGGAACCGGCGGACAGGCTGCGGACGGTGTGGACTATTTCGATCCCTTGACCTGGCAGGACTGGTTCTCCCGGGATCCGGAGGCCGGAAAAGGCAAGGGATGGCAGCCGCCCCGGGCCGGGCCGCTGCAGGCGGCCCGCGATGCCGTCACCGCCTTGATGGCGGCTGATCTGGATCCGGAAGCCACGCGTTACGTAGCCGGCTCCGGAGAAACGCCGGTTGCGATCCGGCTGGAAAGCGGCCGGATCGAAATCGGCTGGGTCAGCGAGGGCGATGGCCGGGTGCCATGGAAGACGGGCATACCGCCCGGTGTCCGGGTCTGGTACGCAAGGGCGGCGCATGGGGATCTGCCCAGGCTGGCATCCGCGTTCAGCGCTTATATGGAAATCCTCGAAACAGGGGCCACCCGCCGGTTGCCCGAAGCGCCGTCCGTCAGCAGAGGGGCCGCGGCTCCGCTGTTCCGCCCGCGCGCCCTGGCCGCACACACCCTGTATCCCAGCCAAGAAGAAGTGCTTTCGGCCGCCACGGGCGGTGCGCGCCCCGGCCGGCTCCGGAGCGTCACGGTTTTTCCGGCGGTGATCGAGGTGTTCCACGGGAGCCTTGCACAAGCCGAATCGCCGGTGATGGTCGGCGCCTATGCCAACGATTCCCTGCGCGGCAGCGCCCTTTTTCTAAACCGCCATCTGGACGGGCGCATGGCACGCGCCTTCATGCTCGGGTGTTACCCGGGACAGCCCGAGGAAGCGGCGGTTTTTTTTCACCCCGCTCCGGGGCAAAAGCCAGGCGGCGCCATTGTCGTGGGACTGGGTCCGGTAGGCGATCTGTTGCCGGGCACCCTTACCCGAACGCTGACCCACGGGTTGCTGGAATACGCCCGTGTCCGCGACCAGGATATGGCGCAGGGCCGGCGGACAGAAGGAGAAATCCGGGCGTCTTCCCTGCTGATCGGCACCGGATACACGGGGGTAAGCACCGAAGTCGGCGCGCGGTGCCTGCTGGATGCCCTGTGCCGTGCCAACCGCCGGCTGGCTGAAGCCGGCATGGCGCTGCGTATCGGCAGGATCAGCATATTTGAAGAACAGCAGGATATCGCCATCAATGCCGTGGAAGCCCTCCGGAATTTCGTCCGGGATCCCCAGTTTACGGATGCGGTAACCTTCGACGGTCTTCTGCGAACAACCCAAGGGGGCTACCCGGGACGGCGGACGACCGGAGGCGGACAAAGCCGATGGCAGCGGATGCACATTACCACCGATGCCGACGGCACGATGCGATTCACCCTGATCACGGATCGCGCCCGCAACGAAGTCAGCGAGGAACCCGACCAGCGGCAGGCTGTCGACGGCCTGATCCGTTCGGCCACGTGCACTACGGCGGATAACCCCGGCCTGTCGCGTGCGCTTTTTGAGCTGATGGTTCCCAATGCGTTTAAAGAAACGGTATCGGATCTGGGCGGCCTGATGCTGGCCGTGGATACCCGGGCCGCCGCCTACCCGTGGGAACTCTTGCGCGAAACAGCCGATACCGGGGAACCGCCACTGGCTGCCCGCATCGGTATCGTGCGTCAGCTCGCCTCGCCCCACGGCCGCAGGCGGGTGCCCGTGGTCCAGAACAACCGGGTCTTTATCGTGGGAGACACCGATTCGGGCCTGGTTCCCCTGCCCGGCGCCGGTGAGGAAGCCAGGGAAATCGCCGATATATTCGGAAAGGCCGGCTATGCGGTAACCGCTTTATATCGGGAAACCGCCCATCGCATTTTCGAGTGCCTGTTTGACGGGCATTACCGATGCATCCATCTGGCCGGTCACGGTATCGTGTCCGAACCCCCTGCCGGATACACCGGGATGGTGATCGGACACAACATCTATCTGACCACCGCCCAGATCCGCAAACTCAGGCGCGTGCCTGAGTTTGTTTTCATCAATTGCTGTCATCTGGGCAGCATGGGTCCGGATACACGGCCCCGCTGGGGAAAACTGGCCGCAAATCTCGCCACCGAATGTATCGAAATGGGGTGCCGGGCGGTCATCGCCGCCGGCTGGGCAGTGGACGATCTGGCGGCCGGCACCTTCGCCCGTATCTTTTACACCGCCATGCTGAAGGGGGAGCGCTTCGGCGAAGCGGTCCGTCTGGCACGTGCGGAAACCTTTGACCGCCAGCCCGGCGTCAATACCTGGGGGGCTTTTCAGGCTTATGGGGACGAGCGCTATCAGTTTGTAACCATTCAGCCCGAATGGCGGGCGCCGGACTATGTCCACATCAGTCACCTTTCGCTTGATCTCGACATGCTCATTGCGCGGCTCAAAGGGGCGACACAGGCAGAGCGGAAAAGCCGCGAAAGTGAGCTGGAAACCATCGAAGCATGCGTTCAGGCCCGCTACTTCGGCCAGGCAATCATCCGCGAAAAGCTGGGAACCGCCTGGGCGGAGCTGGGCAGGACGCACCGCGCCATCGGTCACTATCGCGCCGCACTGGTTCAGGAAGACGCGGGCTTCAGTCTGCACGCATTGGAACAGCTTGCAAATCTGGAGATTCGCCACGGCGCAGACCTGCTGACATCAACGGATAAAAAGCACCGGGCAGAAGGCAACGATTCTATGCAATCCGGTTTGGATCGCCTCGAACGCCTGCTGGAACTGGGACACACCGTGGAGCGCCTGTCGCTGATGGCGTCCTACTGGAAACGCAGGGCCCGGGTGCTGCGCTCCGAAGGAAAGAACAAGGAAATCAAGCAAGCCCTGCTCCACATGGAACAGGCCTATTGGGACGCGACCGATGCGTCCCTGCGCCGATACGGCAACAGGGACTACTATCCCTTGATCAATGCCCTGGACGGCGCATTTCTGAATGCCACCCGTGGCCAGACCCGCTCCTTTGATGACCACCGCGACCGGTTGCGCGCGCTGCTCGATGCCATCATTGCCGACGGCCGGCATCGCTATGCCGAGAATCCCTCGGTTTTCCACGCCCTGGCAGCGGTGGAGGCCGGACGGATCGATGCCCTGTGGGCGTGTCTGGACGGCCGGCCGCAAGCAGGTATCACCCGGGCCGAGATCCGGAACGGGCTTGCCGCCCGCTACAGCGACCTGATGGTTCGCCTGGGCACGGTTCGGGAACAAGACTCGGCCACCAGCCAGCTGCGGTTTCTCATCGCCATGCTGCCGGCGAATGACACGGGAAACCCCATCAGAAAAGCCCTGCAGCACCTGATCGATGGCATCGACAATCGCATTGCCGAAAGGACATCGCCCGCGGCAAGGGTCGATAGCGGGTTCCTTTCCCCATAAAACGGATCCGAAGGAGACAGCATGAACACAGCCGCCTGGAAAAAATTGCTCACCCAGATCAGCAAGGGATATGTCGTTCCCGTGATCGGCAACCGGTTGCTGGTCGACAAAGACGGGGCGTCCCTGCAGCGGAAGATTGCCGAAAAGCTCCTGGCGTATTACAGCCTTCCTGTGGATCCGCCCCTGGCTCTTTTCCATGAATTGAACGATGCCGTTTCGCGGCTGAGACTGAAAACCGGCACCAACCTTGAGGACCTGTATATCGACATCGACGGCGTCATCGGGGAGCTGACCGCCAGCGATGCGGATATTCCCGTCCCGATCCAGCAGCTTGCCGAGATAAAAGACTTTCGTCTGTTCGTGACGCTGACACCGGATGACATGCTTGCCCGGTGCCTGCGCCAGTATTACGAAGTGAATGAAATCGTGCATTCGCCCAAGCTGCCTGCCTGTGAGGCCCGCGACCTTCCGGCGGACTGGCAGAGCCGTTCCGGCCAAGTGCAGCTCCTGTATCTGTTCGGCAAGTCCGAACCGGCGCCCGTATACGCAATCCACGACGAGGATCTTCTGGAATACGCCCACAACGTCATCACCCGTGGCAAACTTGTGCCCAAGGGCTTTCTGAACGAACTGCAGGACCGTAACCTGCTCCTGATCGGGTGCAACTTCCCGGACTGGTTAAGCCGATTCTTTCTGCGCGTAACCAGCCAGAACCGGCTGTCGGAAATATCCAACCGCAAATACCTGATCATTGACGAGCTTGAACCCGGGGAAAGCCTGGCCTGCTTCCTGCGCTGCTTCTGCAGGGACACCGAAATTCTGTCGCAGATTCCGCCGGTGGCCTTTGTCGCCGATCTTTACCAGCACTGGCAGGACGATCAGCCCGTTCTGCCGCCGCGGCCCGGGGAAGCCGTGCCGCGCGGGGCGATGTTTTTCATCAGCTATTCTCGCTGCACCGACCTGCCTCGTGCAGAAAGACTGTATCAGGCACTGCTTGCGCACGGCGTCAAAGAAAGCGAAGTGTGGTTCGATCGCAAAAGCATCGAGCCCGGAAATGTCTTTCGCCGGCGCATCCTCGATGGTATCTGGTCCTGCAGCTACTTTATTCCCCTGTTGTCCGTATCCGCCAATACGCGCAAAGAGGCATTCGTGTTCGGGGAGTGGCGGGAGGCCAACGAACGCAAGCAATACATGAAATGCGAATTTATCATTCCGGTGGTTGTCGATGCGGACTTCGATCCCATGCGCTACACGGCTGATGACATCGTTCAGGAATGGAAACAGCTTGATTTCGGTCACGCTCCTGATGGCGTACCCGATGCACGAACGACGGAAAAGCTGAGAGCTCTCGTGCGTGAAGCCAGACGGGGAAAGGAGAACTGAGCTATGGAGAACACCCCTGGCCTGTCCCGCCGCCCCCCCCGGATCGATGCCCAAAACCCCTGGCCCGGTTTGGCGGCATACGACGAGGCATCCATGGCGTTCTTCTTCGGCCGGGAAACGGAGGTGGCAGCGCTGATGCAGTATATCCGCCACTCCCCGATTACGGTGTTGTACGGCAAATCGGGCCTTGGCAAGAGCTCGCTGCTCCAGGCCGGGTTGATTCCCAAACTGAGGGAGGCGCATTTTCTGCCTGTTTACCTGCATGTCGATTTCTCGGAAAAGGCGGACTTGTCCGCCTTTTGAGCAGGTGTTGCAGCGGCTTGAAGCGGAAATGAACAGGGGGAAAGCGGAATTTCCGTCTCCCGCACCCGGAGAGGGCCTGTGGCAATACCTGCACCGCAAGGATCTGGAGATTTGGAGCCCGGACAATTTTTTGCTTACACCCGTGCTGATATTTGACCAGCTTGAGGAGCTCTTCTATCGCAGCCGCGGCAGCTGCGGCCATATCCAGAAGGTTCTCGACGATCTGGCCGATCTGATCGAGAACCGCATTCCTACCGGAACTGGCTGCTGCCGACCATGTGCAGCACGACCAGACAGACATGTTTTCTCAGCGCTACCACATCCTGCTGGCCTTCCGCGAAGATTTCCTGCCGGAAATCGACACCTGGAAGGACAGGGTCCCGTCGTTGCTTCACGAACCGGCTTCGCCTGCTGCCCATGTCGCGCGAGCAGGCAATCGCGGCTACCCGACAGGCCGGAGCGGCGATCCTGGAGGACGGCGTGGCCGCCCGCATCGTCGATTTTGTCGCCAACGCCAATGAGGCGGCAGGTGACAGCAAAAAGGCTGTTGACGTTGAACCCGTCCTCCTCAGCCTCTGCTGCTATCAGCTCAATCTCAAACGCATTCACGCCGATGCCGAAAAAAATCGACGCGACCCTGGTCGCTCACTCGGCACAGAACATACTGGAAGCCTTCTATCAGGAAGCGATTCGCGGCATGCCGGAAAATGTTCCGCTGTTTTATCGAGAACCATCTGATTCAGGGCAATGACCGGGGCTGTTATGCTCTCAAGGGCGCTCTTGACGAAAATCTGATTCAGCAGGACGATCTGAATACGCTGATCAGCAGGTTCCGCCTGCTGCGGGTGACCCAGCAGGCGGACACCGCACGCATCGAGCTGATCCATGACCGGCTGGTGGGGGTTGTGCGCAAATCGCGCGATGAACGGCTGGCCGCGGCACGCGAACAGAAGGAACTGCAACTGCGGAAAGAAGCCGAACGGGAAGCGCAAAAAGAGCGCAAGAGACGCGAGCTGGCGGAGCAGGAACGGGAACGGGAGATCCGGATGCGCAAAAGACTCGTGTGGCTTACGAGCCTGTTTGTGACGGTACTGATTGTTGCCTGTGGCATGGGAATTTTTTTGTACACACTGACAGAAAGCGCAAAAACGCAACAAGTGGCGGCCCAAAGAACAAGCCGAATTCCTGGATATCAGCCGTCGTCAGGCCATCGGGTTGCGCTTGATAGCCGAAGCCCAGTCCATGCTCTCCGGCGCCCGCATCGAAGACGATTCGCGGGCCTTTCTCCAGCTTCTGGCCGCGCAACAACTCATGCCTGATGTAAAAAAATATTGCAAGGAGAATCTGATTGACGCCCTGCTCAAGCGCCGGGGCCTTGTCAAATTGATGGTGGCCGACTCCCCGGTGATGGCGGTGGCCTTCAGCCCCGATGGTCATCTCGTCGTTTCCCGTTATTACGACGGGTCGCTGCACCTGTGGGACCCGGCCGCGGGCCGGCTTTTGGGCAACCCGCCTGCCGGATACGAGGCGGCCGTGCCGTGTAAGAAGCCGTCAGCCCCGACGGCAGCCCGCATCGTCTACCGAAACCCTGACAGGACCATCCGCCTCTGGGATGCGACCACCGGGCAGCCCGTTGGCCGCGCGTTCAGAGGGCACGAGGGTGATGTGAACAGCGTGGCCTTCAGTTCAGACAGCCGCCTGATCGTTACCGGCAGCAGTGACACTACCCTGCGCCTGTGGGACGCATTTACCGGTCTGTCTCTCGGCCCGGCGCTGCCGTCTCACAAAAGCGGTGTGACCTGCGTGGCCTTCAGCCCCGACGGAAACCGCATCGCCTCCGGCAGCTGGGACAAAACCTTGCGCCTGTGGGAACTCACCTACGCCATCCCGATGCGGGGCCATGATGACTGGGTCAACAGCGTAGCGTTCAACCCTGACGGCAGCTGTATCGTCTCGGGCAGCGGAGACAGCACCTTACAATTGTGGGACACCGCCACCGGACAGCCTGTCGGCGAACCGATGCGGGGGCACACGGACAGGGTTGAATGCGTGGCCTTCAGCCCCGACGGAAAGCGCATCGCCTCCGGCAGCAAGGACAACACGATTCTCCTGTGGGATACAGGCACCCGCAGGCCTTTATTTAACCAGCTGACCGGGCACAACAGGCCAGGTGAACAGCGTGGCGTTCAGCCCCGACGGCAGCCGTCTCGTCTCCGGCGGTGCGGACAGCACCCTGCGCCTGTGGGACACGAAAAACGGTGAATCCATCGGCGAGCCGTTGAAAGGACATACAGAATGAAGTAAAAAGCGTGGCTTTCAACCATACCGGCAGCCGCATCGTCTCGGGCAGCGGGGACACCACCGTGCGCCTGTGGGATGCAGTCACCGGGAGATCCGGTCGGCAAGCCACTGGAAGGGCACCAGGGATGGGTGATGAGCGTCGGCCTTCTCCCCTGACGGCAGCCGCATCGTCTCGGGCAGCAGGGACACCACCGTGCGCCTGTGGGATGCAGTCACGGGAAATCCGGTCGGCAAGCCACTGGAAGGACACGAGGATATGGTGTGGAGCGTTGCCTTCGGCCCGGACGGCAGTTACATCGTTTCCGGCAGCGGGGACACCACCGTGCGCCTGTGGGATGCAGTCAGCGGCCAGCCCGTCTGCCAGCCCCTGAAAGGACATGACAGTGCGGTGTCTTGCGTGGCCATCAACCCCGACGGCAGCCGCATCGTCTCCGGCGGCGGGGACACCACCCTGCGCCAGTGGCCCGTCTTCAGGGACCTGCCCGAGGCGCTCTGTAAAAAGCTCACCCGCAACATGAGCCGCAGGCAATGGCGCGAGTGGGTGGATCCGGGTATCGACTACACATGTCAGTGCCCCGGCCTGCCCATCCCGTCGGAGGATCCATCCATTCCGGCTTCAACAACATGCCGGTGAAGACAATGATCCAGCAACCTGTTCACAAAGGAGGGTATCATGGCGAAAAAAGCACTGTGTGTGGGAATCAACGATTATCCGGGCGAGGGGTCCGACCTGAACGGCTGCGTCAACGACGCAAAAGCCTGGGCCGATTTGCTTATCAAGAACTATTCCTTTCCATCCGGCAGCGTGACCCTGCTGCTCGACGCCAATGCAACCAAAGCGGCGATCCTGGACGGGCTCAAGAAGCTTCTGGCCGGCGCCAAATCCGGCGATGTGCTGGTCTTTACCAATTCATCCCACGGCACGTACCTGGCCGACACGGACGGCGACGAGCCACTCTACGACGAAGCCATGTGCCCCTTTGACTGCGACATCAACCTGATCATCGACGACGAACTTCGCGGGATTTTTTACGGCCTGCCCAAAGGGGTTTCACTCAGCGTCATCTCCGACTCCTGCCACTCGGGCACCGTTACCCGCGCGGCTCTCACTGAAAACATCCCGGGTCTGAAGACGCCGGACGATCGCAGGGTCCGTTTTCTAAATCCCGCGCTGATCGGCAAATCCGTTCTTGCCAACCCCTTTCAGGCCATTGTCCGCACCAGGACCAAATACCCCCAGTCGAAAATGAAGGAGGTTCTGCTTTCCGGCTGCACTTCCAGCGAATATTCCTATGACGCGCTGATCGGCGGAAAGTATCACGGTGCCATGACGTATTTTGCCATCCAGGCAATCAAGGAGGCCAACTGCGACATCACGTTTTCCCAGCTGCGCAGCCGGCTGCTCCATCTGCTGGATGAAGCCGGATATCCGCAGCACCCGCAGCTTGAGGGCAGCACGGCCCATAAAAAGAAGCGCATTTTCACCTGAAGCAGTCTCAAGGGGAATACCTCACGGCGCCTGCTTTCCAAAGAATGCGCCTTACCGGTTGCGTTTCACGCAGTGCAGGGTTCGATCATCGCGGTGAAAAAAACGGCCGGGCCTGTGCCTGCCGGGCATAGGCAGGCGCCTCGACAGGGCCGTTTACAGACGGGTTGTCCACCCATTTCTTAGCAAAACCGAAGACGCCCCAGTCCCGGTATTGCTGCACATGGTAGAGTTCGTGCGCCCAAAGCGCCCCGTCGTTGGCCAGATCATCGCTGCGGAAGATGACGGCATTCATCACGGTAATGGCCAGGGTGTCGGCGCCGAAATTCATATTGGCGTCCTGAAGAAAACGCAGTATGGGCTCCTGAATCCGAATCCAGCGCACCGCGTTCAGCAGTTCGTCCGGATACCATCGCCGGAGCGTTTTGCGAAGATGCGCCGGGATGGGGCGTCCGCCGCCGGCCATGACCGCGTCATGGGTTGCGATGATTCCGGCGGCAACGGTCAGATACGGCCACTGCCCGGAATCCTGAAGCAGTTCCATGGCCTTGTCCGGGTTCTTGTCAATGAACTCGAAAACATCGCCCAGCGTGGGACTCCCGTTGGAATCGATACTGCCATCCGGCGTCACGACCAGCCGGCTTGGATCTTTTCCATTTTTTCCGGCGCCCGCTTCCGAATCCTTGCTGCTCACGGGCAACAGCACGGCCAGAGCGACCAGACACGCGACCACAAGAGCGATATGCGCTTTAAAATGATCTTCCCCCCTTGAACGTTTCCAGGTCTAATATCCCAGATCATCGCCCACAAGCTTGACATGAATACGGTCCTTGATCATGTGCCCTTCAATGATGCTCCACATGTTACAGATACGCTGGGGAGATTTGCAGTCCGAGCACAGTCCGGTTTCCACACAGGGGGTATCGATACCGATTCTGGCGGCATTCACCGGCGCCGCATAATGCTTGACACGCGCCATGGCCGATTCCAGATCCGCTGCAATCTTGTTGATTCCCATCACCAGAATGACCTTCCGGGGTCCAAACGCCATGGCCGCAACCCGGTTTCCCATGCCGTCCAGATTGACCAGCTTTCCATCCAGGGTGATGGCATTGGAGCTGGCAATCATGACATCGGCCGTCATGCCCTTTCGCCTGAGTTCCAGTCCCTCTTCCGGGGTGATTCCCGCCAGATACGGATCGATGATTTCAATTCCGGGCATCCCGGCCATTGCTTCCCACAGCCCCATGTTTGTGGTTGTCATTGAACCACCGCGATACACGATGGCGCCTTCCGGAATCATGGAAAGGATTTCGTCCCTGGCCTGAGCGGCCGTGGCCGCATAACTTCCCGCCATTCTGCGTTTTTCCAGATTCCGGATGATTTTCGCTGCAACCCTCTCCCCCCACTGGCTCTGATTCTTATCCATGCTGTTTCTCCGTTCCGTCCGAATTTTGTTCTTTTGCAAATTCATCAATTATCGGAACAAGCTGTTATTTCCCGGTTTGCATGATGCTTTATGCTCAGGCATACAGATATTATCCGAAACCACGGCATTTATATCAAGTACGGATTTATATATATTCGATCGTACTGTTAAAAGCAAAGCGTTGAACAGGATTTGACATTATGAAATTCATGCAAATGCTATGCTAAACAATCATGTACCAGGTGCAACTAACCCCCAGACATGAATGATATTTACCGCTCTTGTACGGGCTCCTTTCTCCAGAATTCATCTTCACGGTATTTTTTCATTCATCTTTTCATGTCTCAGTTTCTTTGTCGCTGCCGACCACTTTCTTCATCACCTGCAACCAACAATCATCGAGGGGGAGGTAATAATGGAAAACTTATTATTATTGGCCCATCCCGCCACCGGTGGACTTGCAACGCTCGCTGCACTGTGGGTCTTTGTGGACACGCTGAACGCCGGCAGCGCGTCTGAAGCGCGGATAAAAAAAGTCAGCCTGATTTGTGCGGGATTAATCTGGCTTACCTATTTTCTTGGCGGGTATCTATACGTAATGGATTATGCCGCGGACAAGGAAATTATCAAAGCAGGTCCCTGGGCTTTCGGGCATAATTTTTTCATGGAAGTGAAAGAACATGTTTTTCTGATGCTTCTCTTGCTTGCCACGTACCTTCCGATCGCCGCCTTTGACAACATCGGTTCCAATAAAGCCGCCAGAAAAATCGTTCTGTGGGTATCGGGCCTGATAATCCCCACGTCTTTATCAATGGAGGGTTCCGGAGCCATCATCAGCCTGGCTGTTAAAATCGGGTTGCTGTTTAAAATGAAAGGGGGCTAACCATGGAACAGACTGAACTTGGAAAATATACAAGATCCTTTGGCCTCTCCTTAGGGATCACCAGCTTATTCAGCGCACTTCTTGTCATAATAAAAGAAACCCATGAGGAAACCGTTCTTGCATGGATGAAGACTGCCACGCTGCATCACTGGGTCACTCACGGATTAATCAACCTTGCGCTTTTCGTGGTGCTGGGATGGGCGCTGTCGCGACCAAACAACGGCAATGGCATAAGAATATCACCAAATGCCCTTTCAATTATGCATTGCCGGGGCTGTCGTTATCAGCGGCGTATTGATCGCAGGCTTTTTTCGATGAAAAAAAGTGCTACTGATAAGCCCATTTAAATACTTTCCGACAATGTGGTCTCATGTGCGGATTGTAGGTACGAAAATCAAGGCCCCTGTTCCGGTGAATGGGGGCTTTTTTATTTGATTCCCTGCTGCTATATATGTATTCTGTTTCGGGGGTGATGACATGGCTATCCGAAAGAGAAAAGATAAGGACGGCTTCCGGATGAACTTTTTAAGATCAGTGATGATAGTTTCAGTTGTAATCTTATCCGGCTGCGCTCACATCAAAGAAAATAGTTGTAAGGAAAAATGTAAATCCGAACAGATAGCGTGTATCCAAAGGGGCCGGGGCGAATTCAGAACCTATTCATCGTTAGGATGTAAAGAGATATATGACAGTTGCATCTCTGCTTGTTCCAGTAAATAAATAATACGATTTTAAAAAGTGAAAAGCCTTCTTTCCTTTAGGGCGTATTATTGAACTGAAAAAAGATTCATTACGAAAAATGGGTGGAAATCTGTGGGGATTCTGGACAAAAAAAGGCCACGCCGTTTCCGGTGCAGCCTCTTTTGGAACTATTATTCAGGTGTTATTTCACAAATTCAAAGCCTGTCTATGGCTGAAATAGACGTTCAATGCTTTGATCACGAGGTGAAGCCGATCTCCTGAAAAGGCTCGCCCCGCTTATGTGCGCTGATGCGGATAGTGACTTTCTTGTCAAGCCGTTTAAAAAAATCGAGCAGTTTATCCGTTGTGACTTACATTCCGCACCCTTCACGTCACTAAGCGGAGTATTTTTTTGCTTTGCTAAGGAACTATAAATATTCTTGATGTTAGGCCCAGTGCCTTGAGGTATTCGATGTGTACAGGCTTCAGTGCTCGTGCCAGTTTGCGTTCCTTGCCCTGCTTAACGAGCAATACAGACGAGAATTTTGTAGTCATCATAAAAGCTGTGGGCTTGCGGGTGGGTCGATCTTTCCAACCTGTAATCCCTGGACTACTATTGTTCTTCTCGACATACTGTTGCATGCAGCGCTCCATCAGGCGCCAAATTAAAAGAGAGATCAACAGAATCAAGCCCAACACTTCGATGCGCTCAGGCTTTTTCAGAAAGATGCTATTGACGATCACCGGATCTTTTAGAAAACTGAAGTTCTTCTCGATGCCGTTTTGCTCTTTGTAGAGTTGCAGGAGCTTATCGGCTGGCCATTCCTTGATCTCTTGGTCAGTGGACAGGTTGGTGAGAAGGACAAAGCAACCGGCTTCAAGGCGTAGCGGCTTAACCGCTTGATCGTTCTCATCGATGTTGTAGCTGAGAATGTACTGGTAACCCTGCGGTACGCGGGGTTGACCATTAGCCGGGCGGCCGCGTCCGTACTTGGCTTTTTCCTCGATCTGTATCTGCAGGGTGTGATATCCGCTTTTGGCAACGGCATGCATTTTTGAAGTGGCCACTTGAGCATCGTCTCTGCAGAAGAACGGTTTTGCGGCCGTATCCTTGCAGAGTTTCTCCAGTTGCTGGCGCTTGACTGCAAGAAGCCGATCGATGCGCTTATGGCGCCGTTTGTCATGGACACTGGAGTGCAGAACAATGGCACGGTAGTTGTTTTCATACAACTGGACCTGAGTGTCAAAGGCCTTGTAGTATGCAGGCGGTCGTTTGGCGCTACCGATAGATTCTGCCAAAGTGCCGATCCGTATCCATTCGTTTGTTGCCACAGCCTCCTGGATCACTCTTGAACACTCGCTGTAGTTGGACGGCAGACGACTGAGGATTTTGAGATTTCTCTGGCTGGACTTTTTTAGATTGTCTTCTGTGACATAGGCCGCATCTGCCACGTAGATAAAAGCACCCGGCTCAAGGCCGTGTTGAGCCATGTGTTTTCCGATGTTTGAGAGCAGTTCGTTGTTGAGAGTCTTATCTGAAGAGTTGCCATTGTGGCAGGCGCCCAAAAGTGGGATGTTACGTTCTACGCAGAGCATGGAGACCACAAACTGCTTCAAATCTGGCCGCTTGTCCTTACTGTGTCCATAAGTGAGTTCAAATGGTGGATCTTGGCAATCATAATCACCATAGACAGTGATGGAAGTGGTATCAAAGTGAAAGCAATTGGTTCGGACCTCAAAGACATCCAAGGCGTTCTGTATGATCTGAGCATAAATCTTCTGGGTGCCGGTCTCATAAATTTGATCCATCCCCCGGCCCACGTTGTAATCGGAAAAACACGTCGGATCAACCTCTGTGCCAAGTAGTAGCTCACTATCCTTTTCATCAAAGAACTCCTTGAGCCGGTAGAGAGGACTACGGCCCGAAAGTGTATCAAGTACCATGGCTAAAACTGTTAGACCTGGTGAGCTTTCCATTTGGCTACCGACCAATCGGTCGATAGTATCCACCAGGTTGATCCGATTGGCAAAATGCTTAATAATAGGAAGGTGCCTGGCTTCGGTGTAGATCGGCTCCTCAAGAATGTGCTCTGACATTGTTGCTCTCCATCGCTATGTGTTAACGGTTGAGGGCAGTTTATCAGACTAGTAAAAGAATGTCTAGTTATATTAATTAGTTATAGATATCGCTTGGTTAAGCTACTTTTTAGACTATTTTTAGGGAAGGAAAAATAGACCGAGCAAGCCCTCTGGGGGGTGCTGAAAGTAAGTTCAAAAATCAGCAAGATTCCGTGTTATCGGTGTATCCACCAATATATTCTTTTCCTTGGTCAACTACAGGGATCAAACCTTCTAACGCGTAGTCTTTTTTCTGTGTTTTCTCCCCTCGCTTAACCTTCTTCAAAATTTCCCCAACCTTCACTTTCGCCCACCCCTCCGGGATGCGGCCGAGGGGGGAATCGGTGAAACGGGCGTGCTGGTGGCCGGGAAAGCGGAACTTGACGAACCACTCGCGGTAGAGGTTCTGCGCCATCTCCTCCAGAATCTTGATCCGCCGCAAGTTGTTCTCGATCAGGTCGTCGTAGGCCGAGAGTATCGCCGCGATTTTCCGCTGCGTGGGGAGGGGAGGGAACGGAACTTCCGAGGTGTTGAGAATGTCCTGATTGAGGTTTGATATCTTCGTGCCGCCTACCAAAAGCGGATAGTGAATGTCGAATCACTTGCGTTCTGAAGCTGTAGGCATAGAGAACTTGGGAAAAACAATTCCCAGCAGTGAAACTGGTAATCGGATCGTAAATGCTGAATGAGTGACATACCCCTTCCGGTGGATTCTCGATAAAAGAGGCTTCGACCAATGAGTTCTCGGTTGCCGTTTGAAATCGGACGAAAAAACAATGTCACCATTACGAAGAATGTTGCGAGCCGTAACAATACCCTCAAGGAATTTATTTAATTTGCTCAAGATCGGATCTATAACCTTGGCTTTGTGTTAGTCCTGGATAGTTAGATACGCCAACAACTTTCACACCGACGCCAAAGGTCATTCTTTAATTGTAGTTCACCCCATTCCGTAAATTCGAGCAAAGATTCACCGAGGGCGTTTTGTCGGCCATTTTATCTTGGTCGCATCACTCCCCCTCCATCAACTTCGCCACATTCTCCGTATCCGCTCTTTCTCCCTGATTCTCCATCCGTTTGCGGGCCATGGCGATAGCTTTGTGGAGTTTCTCTTGCAGCACTTCTTTTGGCAGTGAATCGGTGAGGTATTCGGCGACATGGATGCCGGAACTGCCCAGTTCCAGTAGTTCGATCTGTTCCTGTTTCTTACCGGCGCAGAGGATAATACCAATGGGCGCGTCTTCGCCCTCGCTGGCGCTCGTATTTATCCAGCCAGCGGAGGTAAAGTTCCATCTGTCCTTTGAGCTCGGGCCGGAATTTGTCGAGTTTCAGTTCGACCGCTACCAGGCGGCGCAAACGTCGATGAAAGAAAAGCAGGTCCATGATAGAAGTCGTCGCCGTCCAGGGTAATCCGTTTCTGGCGGGCGAGGAAAGAAAACCGACGCCCAGCTCCAGGATGAAAGATTCCATCTCTCGCAGAATCGCCGCCTCCAGGTCTTTTTCGGAAAAAGTATCCGGTGAGCCCGAGAAAATCGAGGAAATAGGGGTCGCGGAAAACCAAATCGGGCGTAAGCTTATCTTCGTCGCGCAAGCCGTCGATCTCCTGTTCGATCAGCTCTTCCGGTTTCTTCGAAGGGCGGTGCGTCGTAGAGCATGGAGCCGATCTTTTTCTCCAGCGTTCCTGTCGACCATCCTTCGATCCCGGCACATCTCGGCGTAAAATCGCGTTTTAGCGGATCGTCCATATTGAGAGCATGCGAAAGTGCCTCCAGCTCAATTTTGCACACAGTGTGGACAAAATATTTCGTCCGGAAAACTTCGGCAAATCAGACAATGTACGCAAAGTTTGTTTTCGTTCCACCCGCGACCATACTCGACCGCGATTTTGCCGACAGTGTCGGCAAAACCTGCCGGCATATTCGGCGCGCTTCTCCTGAAGGATATCCTCTCTAATTCGCCTGCCCACACTCCAATATAGCATGGAAAGGGCGGAGTTGACCCCCGTGGCGCGACGCCTTGCCGGGTCTCCTCGATCATCCGGCGGAGGTCATCCAGCGGAGGCGATGTCACGGGCGGCACAGGTTTCTTTCCTTCACCAGATCACGCTTTTTGTTCGCCATCACTCCATCTCCAGCCCAATTTCACCACATTCTCCGCGATTCGCTCTTCCAGTTCCGGGCCTCGGCGTTGAGGCTTTCCAATTCCTCATTCTGCTCCTCCAGCCGCGCCTTGAAGTCGAAATCGTCTTCCTCTCGGGCGGCCACACCCACGTATCGTCCGGGGTTGAGGCTCCAGCCCTGGGCTTCGATCTCGGCCAGCGTCGCAACCTTGCACAGACCGGGAATATCGGCGTATTTGCCATCTGGGAAGCTTTCTGCCATCAGGTCATAGCCTCCTTCCTGTTTTCTTTGAAATAACAGGAGGATAATGGCTTGTGTGTCCATATCAGTCAATTGCCATTTTGTTACGTACAGCTTGCATATATTGCATGAGTCCGGCCATCTTCATGGATATTAACCCGGCAATTAAATACATCAACGTTAGCCGGAGAGTGGTCATTTAAAGCCTTATAAACTATATATCTGGCGAAAGAACTGTTTTCTAATGGTCATCTATTTAATTGCCAGGTTAATACAGATGGTGTCATTCACATTCCTGACCCTCATGCAACCGTAACAATTTTCAATCTGTAATCCACAGAAGTCTTTCATGCAAAAACACCTCTACATTTTTTTTCTTCCATTGCTTCCATAAGCCGCTATTCCAACATTTATCAAGAATTACCCTATGATAAAGCCGACATGCCTGTCAAACGAATTGACACATTCCGGAT